>CAVTSL010000014.1:0-135968 GCA_963737405.1 uncultured Actinomycetes bacterium | reverse complement strand
CCGCAACCTCGGGCTGAGCGGTGAGGTCTAGGCCGACGAGTCGACGATCGCGCCGTGGCCGATCATCCCGAAGGCGTCGGGGCCGCCGTCGACCTTGCCCAGATGGAGGCCGTTCGCCTGCGTGAGCGGTGCGAAGGCGCCGAGCTCACGAAGGAGCGGAGGCGTGTACTGGGGCGTGGTGTTGGTCGGACGGGACTTGTCCATCGGGTGAACACAGGGTAGCCGCCCGCGTGCGGCTGCGCGCCCGACCATAGGTCCAGCGTGCGCCGCCGCATTGTCCGTTTGGGGGTGCTACGAGGACGGTTTCTTCGAGCGGTCCCGCCTTCGCCCGTCTCCGCGGACGCAGACGTAACGAAGGTTGTGCTCGGGCGTCTTCGCGACTCCGACGACGAGCCAGTCCGTGTTCTCGATCTCGACGTGCGTGCCGACGTTGAGCGGCTCGCCCGTCAGACGGATCTCGCCCCAGTCGTCGAGCAGTACCTCATAGAGCGGCATTGGCTTCCTCCCACGAGGAGAGAACGCACCCCCGAGCCCCACCCGGAAGTCTGACAGAGCCGACGGGCGTCGCGCTCGAACGGAGCAGTAGAAGGAGAGGGGGCTTGGACGCCCTGCGGCCCGGCGGCCAGAGGCCCCCTCACGTTGTGCCGCAGTCCGTCCTACGACCTTTGGGTGCCCCTTCCTGCGCGGATCCGAACCACCGCGCCGCAAGATCGGCATTGACGCGGGGTCAGTAGCGGTGCCTCGGGAGGACTGCGGCGACTCCCGGGGCGATCGCTCAGGCAAAGACCTCAGCCGAGGCCCCGAAGAGGAGGGCGGCAGCGATGTCGCCCTCCTCGACTCCGTCGAGCGACGGATGGGCGAGATCCACCTCGATCTCCGGCCAGGATTCGACCCCGAGCGAAGCGGCGCCCTGAGTCGTTCCGACGGCGAGGAGCTCGTCGACCGGGATCACGTTCCGCCGGCCGCCCTGCCGGCGCGCGATCCCCTCGAGCTCGCGAAGCTCCTCGAGCGGGTCGATCCGCACGTTCGAGTCGGAGCCGATGCAGAGCGGGATCCCACGCGTCAGCACGCGCTCGACCGGGAGAAAGCCGTCGCCGAGGTTCGCCTCGGTCGTCGGACAGACGCAGATCCGTGAGCCGTGCTCCGCGAGGAGGTCCAGCTCGTCGCCGTTCGCGTGCGTCGCGTGCACCACGGTCGTGCGCGGGCCCAGGCACCCGGTGCGCGCGAGCAGCTCGATCGGCCGCACGCCGTGCTCGGCGATGCACTCCTCGATCTCGCGCGGCTGCTCGTCCGCGTGCACGTGCAGCGGCAGGGACTCCCGTTCGGCGTACGCGGCGAGCTCCGCGAGCCAGTCGTCGGGACATGCGCGCACGGAGTGGGGGGCGACGGCGACGCGGATCCCTGCGGCGCGAAGCTCCTCGAGGCCGTGGAGGTACTCGGTGACGGACCCCTGACGGAATCGCTCGATGCCGCCCCGGGCGTACGCGACGTGGAGGAGGACGAAGGCGACCCCCGCCTCGTCCGCGGCATCGGCGGCAGCGCCGGCCTCCTCGAGCCCGAGGTAGTGGAACTCGCCGACCGCCGTGTACCCGGCCCGCCGCATCTCGCGGTAGACGCGGGCGTAGGACGCCCTGATCGAGTCGACGGTCTGGCGCTCGGCCTCGGCCAGCATCAGCTCCCGCCAGGCCCAGAAGTCGCCTCCCTCGGCCCTGCCGCGAAGCGCCCGCTGGAAGGCGTGCGAATGCGCGTTGACGAATCCGGGCAGCCGCATGGCGAGGACTATCCTCTCCGATATGGCTACGAGCGCCGTTTCGCGCCCGCTGGCTCAGCTGCCGAACGCGCTCACGATCCTGCGCCTCCTGCTGATCCCGGTCTTCGTCGTGCTCGTGCTCGACAGCGACCACGGGTACTCCTGGGCCGCCGCGATCGTGTTCGCGGTCGCGGGGATCACCGACCAGATCGACGGATTCCTCGCGCGGCGCTGGCACGTCGAGTCGCAGTTCGGCAAGATCGCCGACCCGCTCGCCGACCGCCTGATGATCGACGCGGCGGTGATCCTGCTCTGGGTGGAGGACCGGCTGCCGTTCGTCGCGCTCGTCGTGATCCTCGCCCGCGACCTGCTGCTCGTCGGCGGCTACAAGCTCGTCGTCCCGCGCGGGTACGACTTCGAGGTCAACTTCCTCGGGAAGCTCGCGACGTGGGTGCTGTACGCGTCGCTCGCACTCACGATGGTGACGCGCCAGGGGACGGACTGGCCGCTCTGGCTCTTCTGGATCGGCGTCTCGCTCGCGCTCGTCGCGGCGGCGCAGTACATCGTGAAGGCGCGTCGGGAGGTGCACGCGTGAAGGCGATCGTGATGGCCGGCGGCGAGGGAACGCGCCTGCGCCCGCTGACCTCGAACCAGCCGAAGCCGATGGTCCCGATCGTCGGCAAGCCGTGCATGGAGCACATCCTCGAGCTGCTCGAGGCGCACGGTCTGGAAGACGTCATCGTCACGGTCGCGTTCCTGCCGCAGGCGATCCGCTCGTACTTCGGCGACGGCGAGTCGCTCGGGCTGAACATCTCGTACTCCGTCGAAGAGACGCCGCTCGGGACGGCAGGCTCGGTCCGCCTCGCCACGCGGCGGGCGGAGGAGCGGGTGCTCGTCATCTCGGGCGACGCGCTGTGCGACGTCGACCTCACGGCGATGCTCCGCTCCCACGAGGAGAAGGGCGCCGCCGTCACGATCGGTCTGCAGTCGGTCGACAACCCGCTCGAGTTCGGGATCGTCGTCACCGACGAGGACGGTCGCATCGAGCGGTTCCTCGAGAAGCCGTCGTGGGGCCAGGTCTTCTCGGACACGATCAACACGGGCATCTACGTGCTCGAGCCCGAGGTGCTCCGGCACATCCCCGACGACCGCCCGTACGACTTCTCGAAGGAGCTCTTCCCGCTCCTCCTCGAGATGGGCCGACCGCTCTACGGCCACATCTTCGACGGCTACTGGCAGGACATCGGCAACCTCGACCAGTACCGGCAGGCGAACGAGGACGCCCTCGACGAGCGCGTGCGGTTGAACGTGCCCGGAATCCGCCTGCGCGGGAACGTCTGGATCGGCGAAGGCGTCGACCTGCACGACCTCGGCCAGGTGCAGGGCCCGGCGTTCATCGGCAACTACTGCCGCATCGCACCGGAAGCGACCGTCGGCGAGTACTCGGTGCTGAACGCGAGCGTGACGCTGCAGGAGAACGCGCGCACGACGCGCTCGGTGATCGACGCCGGCACACACGTCGGCCGCGCCACGCAGATCGAAGGCGCGATCGTCGGGCGCTCGTGCAACATCAAGTCGCACGTCAGGATCGGGGAGGGCGCTGCCGTCGGCGACGAGGTGACGATCGGCGACGAGAGCGTGCTGCAGCCGGGGGTGCGGATCTATCCGTACAAGGAGGTCGAGTCCGGCTCGATCATCCACGAGAGCCTGATCTGGGAGTCGCGCGTCTCGTCGCGCCTCTTCGACCAGTGGGGCGTCTCGGGCAGGGTGAACGTGGACCTGACGCCGGAGATGGCGATCAGGCTCGCGACCGCGCTCGGCACGGCGCTGAAGAAGGGCTCGCGCGTCGTCGCGAGCCGCGACTCGGCCGCGGCCTGCCGGATGATCAAGCGCGCGATCATCACCGGCCTCACCGCGGCCGGCGTGAACGTCGCCGATCTGCGCGTGCTGCCTGCGGCGGTGAACCGCCACATGCTGAAGGTGGAGGGCTACGACGCGGGCGTGCACGTCACCACGCACCCGAACGACCCGGAGGTCGTGCGCATCCAGTTCCACGAGCCGCCCGGCATCTCCCTGACGCCGGCGCTCCAGAAGGAGATCGAGAAGCACTACTCGCGCGGCGAGCTGCGGCGCGTGGGGTTCAAGGAGGTCGGCGCGATCACGTATCCCGCGCGCGTGCGCGAGAGCTACGCACAGGACCTCCTCGAGACGCTCGACGTCGACGCGATCAGGGCGCGCAACTTCAGGATCGTCGTCGACTACGGCTACTCGGCCGCGTCGTTCGTGCTGCCGCTCGTCCTCGGCCCGCTCGGGGTCGAGGCGGTCGCGGCGCACGCGTTCATCACCGACCGCGACGACACCGACTACGAAGGGCGCGACCTCATCGAGCAGGCGAAGCGGCTCGTGGCCGCGCTCAACGCCGACCTCGGCGTCGTCTTCGACCGCGCGGCGGAGCGCCTCTACCTGATCGACGAGCAGGCGCAGGAGATCCCGCTCGACCGCGCGCTGCTGCTCTACCTCCAGCTGATCGGCTCGAACGGGCGGAAGGGGAAGCTCGCGTTCCCCGTCACGGTCACGAACCGCGTGGAGGAGCTGCTCGAGGGAAGCGGGCTCGAGATCGTGCGGACGCCTGCGTCGCTCGCCGAGCTGACGAAGGCGGCCTCGGGCGCCGACTTCATCTTCGCCGGCGCGGTCGGCGGCGGCTACGTGTTCCCGGAGTTCCTTCCGGGCTACGACGCGGTCGCGAGCCTCGCCAATCTGCTGGAGCTCCTCGCCCCGGTCGAGCGGCCGCTCTCGGAGCTCGTCGCGGCGCTGCCGGAGTCGCCGCTCGTCCACGAGCAGATCCACTGCCCGTGGGCGCTCAAGGGCACGGTGATGCGGGTGCTGCACGAGCGGCTCGAGGGGCGAGACGTGGACGTCACGGACGGAATCAAGGTCTTCGACGAGCGGGGCTGGGCGCAGGTGCTGCCCGATGCGGACGAGCCGGTCGTGCACATCTACGCCGAAGGCCGCACCGAGGAGGAGTCGCGGGAGCTCGAGGGCGAGCTGCGCGCGATCGTCGAGGAGATCCTGGCCGCGGAGGAATCCGCGGTCAGCGCCTGACGCGGCTCGACCAGCCGCCCTGACGAGCTCTCGCCGAAGGTCGTCCTGCCGCGTCCTCAGTCGCCTACGTGCTTATGAGCACGTAGGCTCCCGCGTCCTTGCAGGACTCGGTTTTCGCCGCGAGAACTTCGCCACGACGGCCGGCCGAACCGCGACTCTCAAGTTGAGGTTGACCCCTGGGGAAGGGACTGGTGAAATGAGCGCCATGGAACCGCTGCCGGACTTCGCATCGCTCTCGGACGACGAGCTCAAGCAGCTGATCGAGCAGCTCGAGCGCGAGGAGAGCGACATCTCGTACCGACGCCGCCTGATCCAGGGGCGGATCGACATCCTGCGCGCCGAGCGGACGGCGAGGCTGCGGAAGTCGGTCGAGGCGGGCGATTCGCACCTCGCGGACGTCGACACGCTCTCGGACATCCTGTCCCAGAAGGGCTCGCCGTCCACGAAGGACCCCGCCGCTTGAGCCACATCTACTGCCCCGAGTGCGGCTTCCAGAACCCCGAAGCCGCCAACTACTGCGCGCGCTGCGGAGCCCGGCTCGTCAGGCCGGAGGAGGCCGAGACCACGATGACGTTCACGCCGGAGGAGGCGGAGGAGGACGGGCTCGGCCTGCCCGAGGGGATCGACGGCCCCGCGCTGATCGTCCGCGCCGGCGGCGGCAGAGCGGGGGAGACCTTCCCGCTCGAGCACGACCGGGTCACGATCGGCCGCTCACCGGACTGCGAGATCTTCCTCGACGACGTCACCGTCTCGCGCAAGCACGCGGTGATCGCGAAGGACGGCGACGCCTTCCGGATCGAGGACGAGGGAAGCCTGAACGGCACCTTCGTGAACAAGAAGCGGGTCGAGGCGTCCGAGCTGGAGAACGGCGACGAGCTCCAGATCGGCAAGTACCGGCTGACCTACCTCTCCGGATGACGACGACCGAAGCCGCGAGCCGTCGACGGGCGCTCCTCACGATCGGCGCCGTGTGCGCGCGGCTCAAGCCGGAGTTCCCGGACATCTCGATCTCGAAGATCCGCTACCTCGAGGACCAGGGGCTCCTCACGCCGCGGCGGACGCGCGGCGGCTACCGGCTCTTCAGCGAGGAGGACGTCGAGCGGCTCCAGCGGATCCTCGAGCTGCAGCGCGACGAGTTCCTCCCGCTGCGCGTGATCCGCCAGGAGCTCGCGGCGCCGTCGACCAAGGCGAAGCGCAAGCGCGCGGCCGGTCTGGCCGAGCGCGAGGACGAGCTCGACGTGGACGAGCTCTGCGAGCGCGCCGGGATCGGCCGCGACCTCGTCCGCGAGCTCGAGGAGTTCGGGCTGCTCATCCCGCGGACCGAGGGACGCGCGAAGCGCTACACCGAGACCGACGCGGGGATCGCCGCCGCGTGCGGCCGCCTCGCGGGGTACGGGATCAGCGCGCGGCACCTGCGGACGTTCCGCACCGCGGCCGACCGCGAGGCGAGCCTGCTCGAGGCCGTCGTCGCGCCCGCGCTCCGCGGACGGAACGCGGAGCGGCGCGCGGAAGGGCTCCGCGAGCTCGAGGCGCTCGGCGCCGCCGCGCAGGAGCTTGCCACGCTCCTGTTCTGGCGCGATCTGAAAGAGTTCGCCGCGCGCTGATGGCGGCCATCGACCTCAAGTCACGCATACGCGAGGTACCGGACTGGCCCGAGCCGGGCGTCGGCTTCAAGGACATCTCGCCGCTCCTCCGCGATCCCGCGGCACTCGAGCAGGCGATCTCGGACCTCGCCGCCTGGACGCGCGAGCAGGAGCCGGACCTCGTGCTCGGCGCAGAGGCCCGCGGCTTCATCCTCGGTGCCGCGGTCGCGAGCGAGGCGGGCTGCGGGTTCATCCCGGCGCGCCGGCCCGGAAAGCTCCCGCCGGAGACCGTGAGCGCGACGTACGCGCTCGAGTACGGCCAGAACGCGCTCGAGCTGAACGCCGACGCGATCGGGCAGGGGGCCCGCGTCGTGATCCATGACGACGTGCTCGCGACGGGCGGCACGGTCGAGGCGATCGGCGGTCTCGTCGAGCAGCTCGGCGGGGAGGTCGCCGGCGTCTGCTTCATCATCGACCTGACGTTCCTCGGCGGCCGCGAACGCCTCGCGAAGTACAAGCAGTTCTCCCTGATCGAGTACTGACGCGTCAGGTTTTCCGTCCCGTCCGCCGATAAGAATGGTGGGCAGGTGTACGACGCGCTGACCAGCCGGTACGGCTTCTCGTGCCCGGTCCGGGGCGAGACGTCGGTGACGCTGTCCGCGTTTCGATCGCTCGAGGCGCTCCCCGGCACGTCGCACCCCGTCGTCTACCGCGTGACCTTCGCGTGCGGGTGCGGCGGCGAGCACGCCGGGCTCGTCACGCACGAGGAGCTCGACTGGGCGCCGCTCGGGTTCGGCGGGGAGCGGTTCTTCAACCTGATGACGGCGCGGCTCGAGGACGTGTCCGTCGAGCTCGGCGATCTCGCGGCACGGCGGATCCAGGCGGGCGAGTGGCCGTGGACGTTCTTCTGCCTGCCCGAGGAGCGGCCGCGGCCCGTGTTCCCGTCCTCGTTCTTCCTCCTCGCCGCGACCGACGGTGCGGTGGGTGTGGCGGTTCGGTGCCCGGCCTGCACGCGGACGTCGGTGAACCTCGTCACACAGAGCCACGTCGACCTGCCGTTCCACAACGACGCCGAGATCGGCGTCGTCCGCCACGTCTTCTGGAACGAGCCGATCGACGGCGGGCTCGAGCCGTTCCTGGCGTCGAGCGACGTCGACGGCCGCCGGCTCGGCCTTTAGACCCGAAGCGAGGGATGGAGCGGCCGCCTTGGCACCGCCGATACCGGGAGCGTGGACGCCGCAGAGCCGCAGAGCCCCGGCAGGGGGGCGGAGCTCCTCATGGAGCACTGCGCTGCACTCGACGCAGAGCCGCGCAGCCCGACCGCGAGCGAGCGGCTCGAGCGGATCGTCGGCGGCTACCTCGCGCGGCTGCTCGTCGGAGCGCTCTCGGCCTCCCGCCGCGGACGCCGGACCGACTGGGACGCCTAGGAGGCTTACGAGCCCGGGCGGCGCAGGGGCGCGTCGCCGAGGATCCGCACGAAGAGGAAGATCCCGAAGCCCGCGAGCGCCGAGAAGATGAAGGCCGGTCCCTTGTGGACGCCGACCGCGAGCGACCCGAGGAAGAGGTAGACGAAGAAGAAGAGCGCCCACAGGAAGGCAGAGACGCCTTTGTCGACTGACGGGGCTCTGAGGTGCACGAGAAGATCCTAGAAAAAGCTTTCGGGGCGAGTGTCCCGAAGAACCCTCGCCCCGAAAGTATTCGCCGAGCCGGTGTCGCTTTCGTCCACCGTCCCCGCTGGCTTTCGGCTTCCGCCTACTGCCACCGGGAGCGGTTTCGACCTACTTGCGCTCCGTGCTCGGCGCAAGAGGGAACTTAGACGCGGCCGTGGCCCGCTGCAAGAGGTCGAAAAACGTCGTGCCCGCAATTTGCGGATAATTCAATTATCCACAATTCCACAGCCAATCTTCCAATTTGTGGAGAGGCCTGTGGACAACGAGTCGCGGGACTCTACACCGTAGGATCCTCGGCTGCATGCCGCGCGCTGCGACCGCGACCTCGGCCGGAATCCTGCTCGCGATCGCAGCGGTCTTGACGGTGCTCGGCGTGGGGGATGCCGCCGGCGCGCTGCCGGACTGGCAGGCCTTCATCCTGGGGATCGTCCAGGGCTTCACCGAGCTCCTGCCGATCTCGTCGTCGGGCCACCTGATCCTCGTGCCCTGGCTCGGGGACTGGACGTACCTCGAGCAGCACGACGAGTTCAACCAGACGTTCGACGTCGCGCTCCATCTCGGGACGCTCGTGGCGGTCGTTGCCTACTTCCGGCGCGACATCTGGGAGCTCCTCGTCGCGTTCTTCGGCAGCCTGGCGCGGCGCCGGATCCGGACGGCAGACGAGCGCGTGGCGTGGATCGTCCTCGTCGCGACGATCCCGGCGGCGCTCATCGGCGCCGCGGGGGAGAGCTTCATCGCGGACCACCTCGGCGAGCCGTGGCAGATCGCGATCCTGCTCGCCGTGTTCGCCGGCGTGCTCTGGGTGGCGGACAGGCAGCCGACCACGCGCAGCGCGTCCGACCTCGGCCTCTGGAGCGCCTTCGGGATCGGCTGCGCGCAGGCGCTCGCGCTCATGCCCGGCGTCTCGCGGTCCGGGATCACGATCTCGGCCGCGCGCTTCCTCAAGCTGACGCGCGACGAGGCCGCGCGGCTCTCGTTCCTGCTCCTCGCGCCGATCGTGCTCGGGGCGGTGCTCCTGAAGGGGATGACGGACGTCGTCTTCGGCACGCTGCCGAACGGGTGGGAGGGACCGTTCCTCGTCGGGACGCTCGCGGCCGCCGGGAGCGGCCTCCTCGCGATCGAGTGGCTGCTCGGGTACGTCCGCCGCCACGACTACACGGTGTTCGTCGTGTACCGGCTGATCGTCGCGGCGCTCGTGCTGCTGCTGATCGCGACGGGCGTCCGCTCGGCGACGTTCTAGGGCCGCAGGAGACGCGCGTAGGGGACGCCGGTCGCCGGATCGACCCAGACCGCTCGGTACGTCGCGCCCGGGACGATCGGCAGGGAGAACGCGAAGGCGCCGTCCGGTCCGACCGCCGCCTCGAAGACCGAGTGGCGCTGCGCGCCCGCGGCCTCCTCGTAGATCGTCACGGTGCCCGCCGATGCGCCCTGCACGCGCCACGTTTCCGCGTCGGCGACGATGCGGACGACCGGCGCGGCCGGGAGCCCGAACCATTCGAGGCCCTCGGAGCGGGCGAGGAGGACCTGGCGCCCGCCGGACGGCGTGGCCGCATATCCGACGATGCGTCCGTCGAGCTCCGTCTGCACGGCGCCTGTGATGAACCCCGCGACGAGGCCTTGCACTGGCTCGTTGGCAGCGACCTCCGGGCCGGCCGGACCGAGCACGAGGCCCGCCGCGAGCGCGTTCGGGTGGATGACGGTCGAGCGCGAGCGGTCGAGGTGGCTCGAGAGGACGAGGTTGCTCTGGCCGAACGTCGGATACGGGATCGTCCAGGCGACATAGACGCCCTCGGGCGCCGCCGCTGCGTAGACCGGGAGCGCGGCGCTGCCGAGCGCGCTCGCGTGGAGGACGCGGCCCCACCAGCGCTTGCCCTCACGCCGCCAGAGGATCGCGTTCGCGCCGCGTTGTGAGAACGTCTCGACCACTCGGATCGAACGGTCGGGCAGGAGCACCGGCGCGGCGGCGGGCGGCGCCACGCTCTTCGGGAAGCCCTTCGTCGTGATCCGGGTCGAGGTGAGCCGCCCGTTCGTGCCCATCCGCACGAGGTGCAGCGATGTGTCCTCGTTCGCCTCCTGGATCGCGTAGGCGACGGCCGGGCGGCCGGCGGCGTCGATCGCGAGGCCCGAGGCGCCGAGGAGCGCCCGCTTGGGCGCGTTCCTGACGCTCAGGACGCGCCAGCGGCTGCCGGAGCGGACGACGAGCCGGATCCAGCTCCGGCGGCCCTCGACGAGGACGGCGTTCTCCGAGACGCCGGCAACGCGGCCCTCGAGGCTCGGGAGGGTCGCGAGCGGGGTTGCACGCCAGGCGTCTCCGCGGGTCGCGAGCATCAGCCGGCGGCCGTCGACCCAGGCGACGCGCGGCGATCCGTCGCGCGCGACCGCAAGAGCGCCGTCCGCGACCCCCGGCGCGACCAGCTCGGCCCGGGCCGCGGCGGGAAGGACGAGCGCCGCGAGCAGGAGGGGGACGAGGAGCCTCACGGCGACACGGTATCCGCCGTGTCTCGACTTGACATAACGACGCTTACCGTGCATTCGGAGGGAAGAGCCGAAACCACGCTGCGGAACGTGGTTTGCGGTCTGCGTGCGCGAGGAAAGCCCGTATCGCGTGGCAGTCGACGTCGTCGAGACCGTTCTCGTCCAGGAGGATCTCCGGCCTCTGCTCGAGACGGCCGAGACGAGCGGCACGATCCGGCGCGTCGAGCTGCACGAGCTCCTCGAGCCGCACGATCTCGGCCCCCTCGAGGTCGAGGGCCTCGAGCGCGAGCTGGAGGCCCGGGGCTTCGAGCTCCTCGACGAGCGCGAGGAGAAGAAGGAGCAGCCCGCGCCGCCTCCGCCGCAGCCGTACGTCCCGCCGCCGCTCGAGAGCACGACCGACGCGCTCCAGCTCTTCCTGCGCGAGGCCGGCCGCCATGCGCTCCTCACCGCCGCCCAGGAGGTCGAGCTCGCGAAGAAGATCGAGCGCGGCGACCCCGAGGCGAAGCAGCGGATGATCCAGTCCAACCTCCGCCTCGTCGTCTCGATCGCGAAGAACTACCGCAACCAGGGACTGCCGTTCCTCGACCTGATCCAGGAGGGCACGCTCGGGCTGATCCGCGCCGTCGAGAAGTTCGACTGGCGCCGCGGCTACAAGTTCTCGACCTACGCGACGTGGTGGATCCGGCAGGCCGTCGCGCGTGCGCTCGCCGACAAGGCCCGGACGATCCGGATGCCCGTCCACATCGTCGAGCGCCTCCAGAAGATGAACCGCGCGGAGCGCACGCTCTGGATGGAGCTCGGGCGCGAGCCGACGCTCGAGGAGATCGCAGAGGAGGCGAACCTCCCGGTCCAGCAGGCGAAGGAGGTGCGCGCCGCCGCGCGGGCCTCGACGAGCCTCGACCAGCCGGTGGGCGACGACGACGACGCCGTCTTCGGCGACTTCGTGGCCGGCGACTCGCCGCTCCCGGAGGAAGAGGTCGAGGTCACGCTGCGGAGCCAGGCCCTCGCGAACGCGCTCAACGCGCTCTCCGAGCGCGACCGCGCGGTCGTCGTCCTCCGCTACGGGCTCGACGACGCCGAGCCGAAGACGCTCGAGGAGATCGGCCGCCGGCTCGGCCTGACGCGCGAGCGCGTCCGCCAGATCGAGCTCGAGTCGCTCAGGCACCTCGCGCGCTTGCACGAGATGGAAGCCGTCGCGTTCTGAGGTTTTTCGCTAGAGCCGTGCGCTTCGCGCCTGCTCGCGCAGCGCACTGACGTCATCGTGGACGGCGGCGACGCCGATCGCCGAACCGTCGAAGAGCGAGCGCGCCTGCGTCTCCCCCACGCGCGCCTCGACCGCCCGATAAGCGTCGTCGAGCACGGCCGGACGCGTCCCGCGGTGCCCGTCCGAGCCGACGAGCGCGACGATCGAGTCGTCGACGAGATCCCAGGCGAGCGCCTCGATCTCCGCCCCGTGGCGGCCGAGCAGCGAGCTCCCGTTGACCTGCAGCAGCCAGCCGCGCTCCGCGAAGTCGCGCGCGAGCGACGGCCGGTCGAGCACGGCCTCGGTCCGCTCGGGGTGAGCGATCACCGGCTGCAGCCCCTGCTGCTCCATCCGCTCGCAGATCTCGACGAGCAGCCGCTCGCCGCCCGTGAAGGGCACCTCGATCAGCACCGCGTCCGTCCCCTCGAGCACGTAGCGGCGCAGGTCCTGCTCGAGGAGCGGCGGCGCCGGCGTCAGCTCGAAGCCGAGCCGGAGCTCGAGCCCGAGCTGCTCCGACGTCAGCTCCGCGAAGTTCGCGCGCACCTCGCGCTCGCGTTCCTCGGTCAGCACGAGGTGCGGCCAGACGTGCGGCGTCGCGTACAGCACCGCCGTGCCGCGGCGCGCCGCCTCGCGGCAGAGGCCGCGTCCTTCGATGATGCGCTGAGCTCCGTCGTCGCCTGACGGGACGACATGCGAGTGGATGTCGACGAAGAAGCTCATACCGCGAGGGTACCCGCGGTCGTGCTTCCTACTCGGAGAGGTAGAGCTCGAGGTCCGGCGCGACCGAGCGCAGCTCGCGCAGCGCACGCGACTCGAGCTGGCGGACGCGCTCGCGCGTGATCCCGAGACCCGACCCGACCTCCTCGAGCGTCTGCGGCTTCTCGCCGTCGAGCCCGAAGCGGAGCGCGAGCACCTTGCGCATGCGCGGGTTGAGGCTGTCGAGCGCGCGGACGAGCTCGCGGTGGCGCATCGAGTCGGCCGTCGTCAGCTCGGGCCGGTCGGTCTTCGTGTCCTCGATCAGGTCGCCGTACAGCGACTCTCCGTCGCCGACGGGCGTCTCGAGGCTCACCGGCTCCTCGACGAGCTCGAGCAGGTCCTTGACCTTCTTCACCGGCAGCTCGGAGGCCGCGGCGAGCTCGTCGATCGTCGGCTCGCGGTTCAGCTTCTGCGCGAGCATCCGCCGCGTGCGCATCAGCCTGCGCACCTGGTCGGCAACGTGCACCGGCAGGCGGATGATCCGGCCCTGGTCGGCGAGCGCGCGGGTGATCGCCTGGCGGATCCACCACGTCGCGTAGGTCGAGAGCTTGTACCCCATGCGGTAGTCGAACTTCTCGACCGCGCGGATCAGGCCGAGGTTCCCCTCCTGGATCAGGTCGAGGAGCGGGACACCGCTCTTCGTGTAGTTGCGGGTGATCGACATCACGAGGCGGAGGTTGCACTCGATCAGGCGGCGCTTCGCGGCCTCGTCGCCCAGGTCCTTGAGGCGGGCGAGCTCACGCTCCTCCCTCGCGGTCAGCAGCCGCCCGTCGCCGATCTGGCGGACGTAGAGCTTGAGCGGGTCCTGAACCGGCGCCGGTGTGTCGAGCACGTCGAGCTCCTCCGGCTCGGCCGCGTCCGGCGTGTCGAGCGCGGGCAGCAGCTCGAGGTGCGGCTCGGCCGGGTCGAGCGCCTCTGCGGGCTCGCTCGGAAGGGAGTTCGACTCCATGCCCGTCGTATCGGCCTTTCGGGGGATGCGCTTGAACGCGACCGTCGCCCCGAACGAGGGATGGAGACCCTTACAGCACTTTTACCTAACCCTTAGGTCTGTCGATACGTCTAGTGGGAACAGTGATAGCCGGGAACCATCCTACGATCGGAAGAGCATGTGCGGCATTGCCGGCTATAGCCTGAGCGAGTCTTCGAGCGTCGATCGGACGCTTGCGGCGCAGTCGCTCCTGGCCGGAATCGCCGAGCGCGGCGCCGACGCCGTGGGGTACGCCCACCGGCTCCCGAACGGCCCCGTCGTCGTGCACAAGCAGCGTTCGGGTGCGAGCGAGCTGCTCGACCAGATCCGCGTCCCCGCGGGCGCCGTCGAGACGCTCGTCCACGTTCGGGACTACACGAAGGGCCACCCGTCGATCGCGGCGAACAACCATCCGGTTCGCCACGGCGCGGTCGTCGGGATCCACAACGGGATCATCACGAACGACGACGAGCTCTTCGAGCAGCGCGGCTGGCGGCGGCACGAGCCGGAGATGACGGTCGACTCCGAGGCGATCTTCGCGCTCGCCGAGGAGAGCGAGAACCGTGCGGCGGCCCTCGAGCAGCTCTACGGCGCGATGGCCACCGCGTGGCTCGACGAGCGCCGTCCCGGGCTGCTCTTCCTCGCCCGCGGCGTGGGCCGCCCGCTCTGGGTCGGCCGCGGACATCGCGAGACGTTCTTCGCCTCGACCAAGCTCGCGCTCGACACGGTCGAGCGCTACGCCGGCGTCAAGCTCCACAAGCGCGAGGTCGGCGAGGGCACGATGCTCGCGCTCGCCGACGGGCGCGTCGCGTGGAGCGAGCGGTTCCGCCCCGACGCCTCGTTCGTCGAGGAGAACCCGCTGCCGACGGTCCGCGCCCCGCACGAGGGCGCGCACTGCCTCAAGCGGCTCGCCGCGCTCGTCGTCCCTTCCTAGCCGACTCGGCCCTCGGGCGTGACCGCGACGCCCTGCTCCCGCAGGCGCTCCGCGATCAGGAACTGGAAGGTCGCCCACACGCCGCGCCGCGAGTCGAACATGCGGTAGACCTGCCACTCGGTCATCATCTCGTCGTCCCGCTTGCGCGCGTCCGCCCAGTCGGCGAACTTCGGCAGCCGCTTCAGCTTCCGCGCCAGCTTCACTCCCTGCTCGACCGCGCGCTCGAGCCGCTCCTCCCCCACCGGCACGTCGAAGCCCGCCTCGCGGAGCGCCGTCGTCAGCGAGCCGAACGTGTGCCAGTACAACGACTTCGACGGGAGCCGGCCGCGCCGCTCCTCGAGGTCGCGCGCCGTCGGCGTCCGCCCGAGCTCCTCGCCGAGGTCGCGCAGCACCTGCAGGAGCTCCTCGCGGGTCGCGAAGCGCCGCGGGACGAGCCCCGCCTCGCGCTTCGCGGCGTTCCAGCTGCCGAAGTGCTCGATCACCGTCTGCGGGTGCACGCGCGTCTGCGGGTCGTCCGCGAACTCGCGCATCGTCGGCGAGCGGCCGAGCCGCTCCGCACAGGCGCGCAGCTCGTCGAGGAGCTCCTCGTCGCCGTAGCGCTTGCGGATTCCCGCCTGGAACGCCGCCAGCCGCTCGGGGTCGATCCCGTCGAGCGCACGAAACGCCCGCTTCCGGGCCATGTCAAGAATGGTAGAGCATATTGAGGGGCGCGCAACAGCGCCCGAGCAGCCCCGGCGCTAGGAGACGGCTGCGAGGAGCGAGCCCTGCTCGTCCTCGAGGCTCTCGATCGGCAGGATCCGCTCGAGCGCGGCCGACGCAGCGCGGGCAGAACTGGCTGCCGGACGCCCGCCGGAGCTCCGAGAGCGCGTCCGCGGGCGGCCGGGCGGCGCGGTAGATCCGCGTCGTCAGCATCGAGTCGAGGGCGTCCGCGACGTGGATGATGCGCGCGCCGAGCGGGATCTCCTCCCCACTCAGCCGATCCGGGTAGCCGGTGCCGTCGAAGCGCTCGTGGTGGTGGCGGATCGCCGGGACGGCGTCGCCGAGGAACCCGAGGCGGTCGATGATCCTGGCGCCCTCCTCCGCGTGGCGCTGCATCAGCGCCCACTCCTCGCTCGTGAGCGAGGCCGGCTTGAGCAGGATCGCGTCCGGGATCGCGAGCTTGCCGATGTCGTGGAAGAGCGCGGCATGGCCGAGGAGGTCCAGCTCGGCCTGCGAGAGCCCGAGCTCGCGGCCGATCGCGAGCGCGAGCTGCTGCACGCGGCGCGAGTGACCGGCGGTGTACGAGTCGCGCGCGTCGACCGTCGCCGAGAGCGACTCCATCGCGGCGGTCGAGCGTTCCTTGATCAGCCGGTTCGCCTGCTCGAGCGAGATGTTCTGCGTCTGGATCGTCTCGGCCGCGGCGCGGAGCTTCTGGACGGAGCGCTGCGTGTGCGCGAGATAGGACTCCTGGGTCTTGCGCATGAGGAGCAGCGGCACGGCGAAGACGCCGAGGCCCCAGAGCCCGGCCGCGCCGTACGCGACGGCCATCACGCCGGCGACGAAGCCGTAGACGAGGTAGTGGAGCCAGAGCCACGCGAAGCGCTCCTTGAAGACCGCGAGCCAGCGCTCGTGCCCCTCCATCGCGAGCGCGACGCTGACGAGGCTCATGTTGACGAGGAAGTAGACGAGCCCCGCGAGGACGCCTGCGGCGATCATCGCGATCTTGTCCGGTGTGCCCGTGAGCTCGAGCATGCCCGCGGCGGCGAACGCGCCCGCCGCCGAGAGCGACGCGAGCGCGAGCGCCCCGATGTTGAACAGCACCTGGTGCGTCCAGATCCGCTGTGCGCTCCAGTCGACGATCGCGATGGTCACCGCGAGCGCGAGCGCGGCGCGGGGCCCGAAGAGCGCGGCGCCGGCGATCGCCCCGACGGCGCTGAGGGAGATCGAGCTGCCGCCGATCTCGTCGCTGACGGTGAGCGCGACGGCCTGGCCGATGCCGACGAGCGTGACGATCGCGAGCAGTCCGACGATGTCCGCCGTCGTGCCGTAGATCAGCCCGAGGACACCCGCCGCGATGCCGGAGGCGCTCACGGCCGCGATGAGCAGCCCGAGGCGCTTCGAGAGCGCGAGGAACCGTGGGCCCTGGACCGCGTGGGGTCTCGGCTGGTCCTGCGGGCGCCGGTCGTCGACGGGCAGCGCGTCCACCGCGCGCGGCAGGGTCACGACCGGGTCCGCATCGTCCGCGACCGTGAGGATCCGCGGCCGGTCGTTGTTCAGGATCATCTGCTCCTCGCTCGCGCCGAGGACGCGGTTCCGTCCCTGGAGCTTGGCGCGGTAGACGGCGAGGTCTGCCTGGTGGATCAGCTCGTTCGCGTCGGTCGCGTCCTTCGGCACGCCTGCGACGCCGATCGAGACGGTCGCCCGGATCGGCTCGCTCGAGGTCTCGACCTCGAACGCGGCCTCGGCCACCGCGCGACGGATGCGCTCCGCGATCTCGAGCGCCTGCTCGGGCGGTGTCTCCGGCAGGAGGATCGAGAACTCCTCCCCACCGAAGCGCGCAGGGACGTCGTAGTGCCGGAGCTGCTGCCGGAAGATCTGGGCGATGCCCTTCAGCACCGCGTCGCCTGCGAGGTGGCCGTACGTGTTGTTGATGTCGCGGAGCAGGTCGAGGTCGGCCATGATCAGCGAGAGCGGCCGTTCGAAGCGGGTCGCGCGGCCGAGCTCCTCGCTCAACGCGGACGCGAAGTGGCGGGCGTTGAAGAGGCCGGTCTTCGGATCGACACGCGCCTCCTCCTCGAGCGCCGGCACGGCGAGCGAGCGGTGGATCAGCAGCATCGGGGCGATCCCGATCGGGATCAGCCAGGGGTTCGTCTGCCAGAAGCTGACGAGCGCGAAGCCGAGCAGGCCGACCACCATCTCGTTCGAGAGGCTCTGGAAGGAGAGGAGCCCGGTCTCGCGCAGGCGCATCCCGCGCGCGAGCCTGAGCATCAGCGCGACGATCGAGTGGTTGAGGGCGACGTAGACGAGCGTCGCCGCGACGCCGGCCATCGCCCACACCTGCTCCTCGGTCCCCGGCGCGTGGTCGAGGACGAGGTTCGCGACGGCGTACGCGGCGAACAGGTCGATCGTGTGGTTCGCGATGTTGAACGACTGCATGAACCACGGGTAGCGGACGCGCAGCCACTCGGGCAGGTGCATGACGATCGGCATCAGCGCGATCAGCGGCGGCGGCAGCAGGAAGACCGCCGGGAGCATGAAGACGATCGCCGGCGTGAAGGCGTTGTTCTTGAGCGTGTGGACCGGGAACAGCTGGGCCGCAGCCGCGGCTCCGCCGAAGATGAAGAAGACGAGCCAGCCCTCGGTGTCGAGCGAGAGCTGCGCCAGGCTCGGGACGAGCAGGATCGCGGACAGCGCAAACAGCACGCCCAGGAAGATCTTGGCGCTCTTCGAGAGCTGGTTTTCGGTCGCAGCCACAGTCGCTCCTGCCCTAGTTGTCGGCCGGGAGCCGTGTGGGCTTTACCGTTACTCCGACCAGTTCGACTCGACCCAGTTCGACTCCACCCAGTTGGATTCGACCCAGTTCGACTCGGTCCAGTTCGACTCGGCCCAGTTGGCGTCGACCCAGTTGGCCATCGTCCAGTTCGCCGTGGTCGAGACGTAGCGGGCCCACGCAGCCGCGTCGAACGTGCCGTTCGCCACGAAGCCGAGGAGCCCCTCGTTCGGGTTCGGCGGGCTCAGGACGCCGACGGCGCCCGCGACGTTGACCTCGCCGATCCCCGTTCCCGCGCTGCGGAGCTTGTTCGCCGAGGCCATCAGCGCGCCCTTCACCTGGTCGGGCGTCAGTCCGGGCCGACGGGCGAGGAGCTGCGCCGCCGCGCCCGAGACGACCGGGGCCGCGAAGGACGTGCCCGACATCCACATGTAGCCGTTGCCGAGGACGCGCTCCGGCATCCGGGCCGGGATCGCGGCGCCCGAGGGCACCGGCATGACCATGAAGCGGCCGGGCGCCGAGAGCTCGGGCTTCGCGAAGCCGTCCGCCGTCCGCCCGTAGGCCGACCACGGCGCGCGGTCGTCGTCGAGGCGCCAGGCGGTGCCGTCGGTGTCGAGCGCCCCGACCGTGATCACGAACGGGTCGTTCGCCGGTGCGCCGAGCTTGACCGGCCCGGTCGGCGAGCCCTGGTTGCCGGCCGAGGCCACGACGACGACGCCGCTCAGCCAGAGCTTCTCGACGGCCTTGTCGAGCGGGTCGTACTGGAAGCTCGTCTCGCGGCCGCCGCCGAGCGAGAAGTTCGCCACGCGGATGTTCAGCTGGGACTTGTTCGCGAGGATCCAGTCGATCCCGGCGAGCACGTCGCTCGTCCGGGCCTCCCCGGTGCTCGCGGCGACGCGGACGTCGACGAGCGGCGCGTTCGGCGCGACGCCGCGGTGTCCGGCAGCGCCGCCGGCGGCGACACCCGCGACCATCGTCCCATGGCCGGACGGGTCGCCCGTCGCGTTCGGCTCGAGGGAGCTGAAGTTGACGCGCGCGACGATGCGCGAGCCGAAGTCGTCCGCCTTCGACGCGTCGATGCCGGAGTCGACGATCGCGATCGCGGGCGGCGTCGCCCCCGAGAGCGAAAACGTGTCGTTCCAGAGCGGTCGCGCGGCGACCGCGTCGCGCCAGATCTCGTTGTCCTCGTACGCGCTCGTCCGGACGGCCGAGTCGCGCGTGATCACGGCGACGTGGGAGTCGCGCGCGAGGCCGAGCAGCTGCTCGCCGGTGACCGTGGCCGCGGCGCCGTTCACCGAGCGGAAGGCGCGCTTGAGCTTCCCCTTGCCGCTCTCCACACGGTCGGCGACCTTGTCGCCCTGCACGATGACGGCGAAGGTCGCGTTCGGGTTCGCGCCCGCCTCGGCGAGGAGGTCGGCGGGCACGACGGCGCGGATGTCCCGCTCGGCGAGCCCGGCGGTCGGCAGGAGCAGGAACGCCAGGGCGATCGTCAGCAGCGTCGCGCTCCGGCCTCCGCGTCCCCAGAGCGCGCTCGAGCGCTCGTCCCGGCCGCCGCGTCCCCAGAGGGCGCTGCCGCGTGTTGCTGTATGAGAGGGAGCCCCTGGCCGCATTACCGCTTGCGGAACCTAGAGTCGTCGCTTTCGACCTACATCCCCCGCGCGGGTGACGCCGTGCGGTTCACCCGATCGGGGGAGAGGGTCCGCGGGCGGCGGCCGGAGCCGCCGCCCGCGGAGGGGTGTTACTCGGCCCAGTTGGACGCGACCCAGTTGGATGCGACCCAGTTGGACGACACCCAGTTGGACGACACCCAGTTGGATGCGACCCAGTTGGAGGCCACCCAGTTGGACGACACCCAGTTCGACGAGACCCAGTTCGAGGAAACCCAGTTCGACTGCGTCCAGTTCGCGTTGACCGAGACGTAGCTGGCCCATGCGTCGGCGTTGAAGTCGCCGTTCGACACGAACGCGTAGAGGTTCTCGTTCGGGTTGGGCGGGTTGGAGACCGCCGCGGCAGCCGCCGCGTCGAGCTCGCCCACGCCGGCGCCGGGGTCCGCGTACGGGAGGTTGCGGGCCGAGAGCATCAGCGCGCCCTTGACCTGGTTCGGGTTGAGGTACGGCTTGCGGGCGAGCAGCTGTGCCGCCGCGCCGGCGACCATCGGCGCCGAGAACGACGTGCCGCTCATCCACATGTACCCGCCGCCCAGCAGCCGGAGAGGCTTCTCGAGCGAGAGGTACGAGCTCGTCGGGATCGGAGCCGCGATGTAGCGACCCGGAGCGGAGAGATCCGGCTTCATGAAGCCGTCCGCCGTCGAGCCGTATGCAGACCAGTCGGCCCGCGTGTCGTCGCTCCGGCCGATCGTGCCCTCCGTGTCGGTCGCGCCCACCGTGATGATGAACGGGTCGTTGCCCGGGGCCGCGAGCTTCACGGGGCCGTTCGCCGAGCCGTTGTTGCCGACCGCCGCCACGACCACGACGCCGCTGAACCAGAGCTTCTCGACCGCCTTGTCGATCGGGTCGAAGCGGAAGCTTGACTCGCTCGAGCCGGCGAGGGAGAAGTTCGCGACGCGGATGTTGTACCGCGACTTGTTCGCGATCATCCAGTCGACCGCCGCGAGGATGTCACTCGTCTTGGCCTCGCCCTCCCGTGATGCGACGCGGACGTCGACGAGCGGTGCGTTCTTCGCCACGCCGGGGTAGAGGAGCGAGCCGCCGGCCGCGATACCGGCCACCATCGTGCCGTGACCCGACGGGTCGCCGCTCACGTTCGGCTCGAGCGAGCTGAAGTTCGCCCGGGCGACGATGCGCCCGCCGAAGTCGCCGACCTTCGACGCGTCGATGCCCGAGTCGACGATCGCGATCGCCGGGGCCTGAGGCGCCGGCTGGAGCACCGAGCCCCAGAGCTCGTTGACGTTCGTGACGTCCCGCCAGTCGACAGCCGAGAGCTTCATGCTGTCGTCGCGGGTGATCACGGTGACGTGGGAGTCGTCGGCGAGCTTGAGGAGCTGCTTGCCGGTGACCGTGGCCGCCGCGCCGTTGATCGAGCGGAACGCTTTCTTCAGCTGACCGCCGCTGTCCTTGACCTCGTCGGTCGTGCGGTCACTCGTTCTCCTCGCGACGACCCTGGACGATGACGTCGAAGGTCGCGCTGGGATTCGCCTGGGCCGCGCGAGCAGGTCGGCCGGAACCGAAGCCGAACCGTCGTGCTTCTCGCCGGCGATGCCGGAAGCCGGGATGACGATGCTGACGGTGAGCGCGAGGAGTACCGCCATCTTGCCGCGCCCACCGCGACCCCAGAGAGCGCTACCGCGGGACTGGCCACCAGAGCCCTTGCCCCACAGCGCGCTCGAACGGGCCTCGCCTACATTCGAAGGTCGTTCGTGCCGCATGTGAAGTACTCGTTCCTTTCCTCGGACGGCCGTGGCCGTTGGATTGCCGCAGTAGGAAGGGTCGGAAAGCCGCCTTTCCGCGCCGCAACCTAGGTTGGGCCCGGTGGCGGTTCCTCCCCCGGCCGGGTGAGGGCCGCGGAAGTTCCCCCGGTCGAGTGAACCTCGGCCGCGTCGCTCGATCGAGGGATCGGGTGAGGGCGCTACGCTCGCGCCGTGCGCGTCTCGCTTCCCCTGCCGGCGCTCGCCGCGACCGCGCGGGCGGCGGGCGCGCTTTCGCGCCTCGCGGGGCGGGGCGGCGGTACGACGCTGCCGGGCAAGCTCGTCTGGAAGCTCGACCCGGGCGCGGTCTCGCGGCTCGCTGCGCGCCTGCCGCAGGGCTCGGCCGTCCTCTCCGCGACGAACGGGAAGACGACGACTGCGGCGATGACCGCCGAGATCCTGCGGGACAGGGTGCGGCTCGCGCACAACGCCGCCGGCGCGAACCTCGTCTCCGGCGTCGCGTCGACGCTCCTGGCCGCCGACCACGCGGAGCTCGGGCTCTTCGAGGTCGACGAGGCCGCCCTCCCGCAGGTGGCCGAGCTCGTGCGGCCCCGCGTGCTCGCGCTCGGCAACCTCTTTCGCGACCAGCTGGACCGCTACGGCGAGCTCGAGCTGATCGCGGAGCGCTGGCGGGAGCTCGTCCACCGGCTCCCACCGGACGCTCAGCTCGTCCTCAACGGCGACGACCCGCAGCTCGGCGACCTCGTGCGCGAGCGGCCGGACGCCGTTGTCTTCGGCATCGACGACCGGCGCCACGCACGCCCCGGCGGGCTGCAGCACGCGGCGGACTCGAAGCACTGCGTCCGCTGCGGCGCGCCGTACATCTTCCACGCGGCGTACGTCGGGCACCTCGGCGAGTACGAGTGCCCGCGGTGCGGCCACCGGCGGCCGCCGCTCGCCGTTATCGCGCGCACGATCGAGCTCCGCGGCCTCGATTCGACGTCGTTCGAGCTCGTGACGCCCGACGGCTCACGCCGGGTGACGCTTCCCCTGCCCGGGCTCTACAACGTCTACAACGCGCTCGCCGCCGCAGCGCTCGCCCGCGCGCTCGGGGCCGGGCTCGACGACGTCGTTCGCGGGCTCGAGCGGTTCGGTGCGGCGTTCGGCCGCTTCGAGCGGATCCGGGTCGGCGAGCGCAGCCTGCTGATGCTCCTGATCAAGAACCCGGCCGGCGCGAACGAGGTGATCCGGACGCTCGTCGCCGGCGGGGCGCCGTCGCTCGCGGTCGTGGCCCTGAACGACGCGATCGCCGACGGCAAGGACGTCTCGTGGATCTGGGACGTCGACTTCGAGCCGCTGCTCGAGTCGCTCGACCGCGTCGTCGTGACGGGCGATCGCGCGGCCGAGCTGGCGCTCCGCTTCAAGTACGCGGGGCTCGATCCGGACGCGATCGAGGTCGTTCCCTCGCTCGAGCGCGGGCTCGACCGCGGGCTCGAGCTCACCCCGGCGGGCGGCGAGCTCGCCGTCCTCCCCACCTACACGGCGATGCTGGAGCTGCAGCGCATCGTCGCTTCGCGCGGGCACGTGGCGAACTACTGGGAGCGCGCGGCATGAGGATCGTCGTCGGGCACCTCTATCCGGAGTACCTGAACATCTACGCCGACCGCGGGAACATCGCCGTGCTCGCACGGCGGGCGGCGTGGCGCGGCCACGAGCTCGAGGTGCAGGCCGTCTCGGTCGACGACCCGCTCGTGCCCGGCGCGCACGACCTGCTCTACATCGGCGGCGGCCAGGACCGTGAGCAGGCGCTCGTCGCGCGTGACCTCGTCGCGAAGCGCGACTCGCTGCTCGAGTCGGCGGCCGGCGGCGCGGCCGTCCTCGCGGTCTGCGGCGGGTACCAGCTGCTCGGCCGCTTCTACCGCTTCACGAACGGCGAGGAGCTCCCGGGCGTCGGGCTCTTCCCGCACCACACGATCGCCGGAGAGCGTCGGATGATCGGCGACATCCTCCTCGAGACGGAGCTCGACGCGGGCGAGCGCCGCACGATCGCCGGCTTCGAGAACCACGCGGGGCGCACGTACCTCGACGCGGACGCCGAGGCGCTCGGGCGCGTCGTCGCGGGCTTCGGGAACGACGGCGAGAGCGGCCGCGAGGGCTGCCGTGTCGGCCGCGCACTCGGCACGTACCTCCACGGGCCGCTGCTCCCGCGGAACCCGTGGCTCGCGGACTGGCTGCTCGCGCAGGCGATCGCGCACCGGACCGGCGAGGACGCGCCGAGCTTCGAGCCGCTCGACGACGAGCTCGAGCACGAGGCGCACGCGGTCTCTGCGCAGCGCGCCCGCTCGCGCGGCGGCCGCTTCTAGGGAATCCAGAGCGCGCCGAGGTAGACGACGGGGTCGCCCGGCCGCCAGCGGCTGAGGAAGCGCTGGATCGGCGGATGGAGGACGACCTCGTCGAGCTCCTCGACGCGGAAGAGCCGGTGACCCCGGACGGCCGCGTCCTGGGACGTCACGCGCTCGAGCGAGCGGCCGGAGAGGTCTCCGGCGAAGACGATGTGGACGACGTGCTTCGGGGGGAAGCTCTTGGCCGGAGGGATCGAGTCCGCGATCGCGACCGGGCCCTCCAGCGGGATCTCCTCGTCGATCCCGACCTCCTCGAGCAGCTCGCGATGGAGCGCGTCGACGAGGCTCTCGCCCGAGTTCACGCCGCCGCCGGGCAGGAGCCAGTACTCCTTGCCGGGCTTCTCGTGGCGGCAGAGCAGGATCCGGCCCTCCCAGCGGAGGAGCGCCGAGACGCGGATCCGCGGCTCCCTCACGACGAGGAGCCGAACCCGCGCTCGCCGCGCTCGCTCGCGGGCAGCTCGTCGACCTCGACCGGCGAGACGCTCGGCACCGCGAGCACGACGAGCTGCGCGATCCGCATCCCCGGCTCGACGACGAACGACTCGCGCGGGTCCGTGTTCAGCAGGTTGACGAGCAGCTCGCCGCGGTAGCCCGAGTCGACGAGGCCGGGCGTGTTCACGATCGAGATCCCGTGCTTCGTCGCAAGGCCCGAGCGCGGCTGCACGTAGCCCGCATACCCGGGCGGGATCGCGACGGCGAGACCCGTCGGCACGAGCGCCCTCTCCCCCGGTCCGAGCTCGACGCGCTCGCACGCCGCGAGGTCGATGCCGGCGTCGTGCTCGTACGCCTGCGTCGGAACCTGTGCGTCCGGACGCAGGCGCCGGATCGGCAGCTCGATCACACCGCCTTCTCGTGGCTGTCGGCGTCGGCGACGAGGAACTCCGCAAAGCGCCGGATCTCGCGCCTCGGCAGCCGCGCCTGGACGAGCACGCCCTCCTCCGTGTCCTCGCGGCCGTCGACCGGCGCCCCGAGGTCGTAGAGCTCGGCGAGCTTCGCGCCTTCGTCGTACGGAAGCAGGAGCCGCACAGGTTCGAAGCGATCCTGGAACTGCTCGGCGATGCGCGCGCGCAGCTCCGCCAGCCCCTCGCCGGTGAGCGCGGAGACCTGCAGCGCATCCGGGAAGCGCGCCGTCACGCGCCGCCGTGCGAGCGGGTCGAGCGCGTCGACCTTGTTCAGGACGATCAGGCGAGGCAGCTCGGAGGCGCCGATCTCGGACAGGACGCCCTCGACCGAGCTGTGCATCTCGTCGAGCCGGTCGTCCGACGCCGTGGCGTCGAGCACGTGCAGGACGAGATCGGCGACGAGCGTCTCCTCGAGCGTCGCGGCGAACCCCTCGACCAGCTGATGCGGCAGGCGGCGGATGAACCCGACCGTGTCGGTGACGAGGTAGCGGCGGCCGTCGTGCTCGAACGCCCGGGTCGTCGGGTCGAGCGTCTCGAACAGTCGGTTCTGGACGGAGACGTCGGCGCCGGTCAGCGCGTTCAGCAGCGTCGACTTGCCGACGTTCGTGTAGCCCGCGAGCGCCACGGTCGGCGAGTGCGACCGCTCGCGCTCCTTCCGGCGGGTTGCGCGCTGCCGGCTGAGCCCTTCGAGCCGCCTGCGGAGGAGCGTCGCCCGCCGCCGCGCGATCCGGCGGTCGGTCTCGAGCTGCGACTCGCCGGGCCCCCTCGTTCCCACGCCGCCGCCCAGGCGCTCGAGGTGCTGCCACATCCCCCGCATCCGCGGCAGGTTGTACTCGAGCTGCGCGAGCTCGACCTGGAGCTTTCCCTCGGCGGTCACCGCGTGCTGGGCGAAGATGTCGAGGATCAGCTGCGTGCGGTCGACGACGCGCGCCTTGAGCGCATCCTCGAGCGTCCGCTGCTGTGTCGGGTCGAGCTCGTCGTCGACGAGCAGCACCTCGGCGCCCGACTGCTTGTAGTCGCGCTTCAGCTCCTCGAGCTTGCCCTTGCCGACGTACGTCCGGCGGTCCGGCTGCGAGCGGTGCTGGACGAGCTGGTCGACCGTCTCGACGCCCGCGGTCCGCGCGAGCTCGCCGAGCTCCGCGAGCTCGTCCTCGGCGTCGGCGCCGTGCGGCAGCACCGCGACGGCGAACCCTCGCTCGGCCTCGGCGCCCGGTGCAGGATCTGGCTGGCGTGCGGTCACGAGGGTGATTATGCCCCGGCCCGTGCAGAATCCCCGGGTGGGCCACGACCTCGCCGCGCGGACGCTCGAGCTCGTCGACGTGCCGTCGGAGAGCCGGAACGAGGAGGCGCTCGCGGAGCTCGTTCGCGGCGCCGTGCCGCTCGGGCTCGTCTACGACGAGGATCTCACGCTCCTCTTCCGCGGACCGCCGAGCGGCAAGCCGCTCGTCGTCTTCGCCGGCCACCTCGACACGGTCCCGGCGAACGAGAACCTCCCGGGGCACATCGAGGACGGTCGGGTGCACGGCCTCGGCGCCAGCGACATGAAGGGCGGGCTCGCGGTCATGGTCGAGCTCGCGCGCTGGGCCGCCGGCGTCGCGGACCTCGGCCTCGATCCGGCCTTCCTCTTCTTTCCGCGCGAGGAGATCTCGGTCGAGCACAGTCCGCTCCCGAAGCTGTTCGACGCCGGGCCGATCGACGAGGCGGCGCTCGTCGTCGTGATGGAGCCGACCGACAACGAGGTCCAGGTCGGCTGCGTCGGCAACATCAACGGGCTGCTTCGCTTCGAGGGCCGCAGCGCGCACACGGCGCGTCCGTGGCTCGGCGTGAACGCGATCGACCTCGCAGTGCAGGGGCTCGCCCGCGTCGCGGCGCTGCCGCCGCAGGACGTCGAGGTCGAGGGGCTCGTGTTCCGCGAGGTGCTCAGCCTCACGCGCATCTCCGGCGGGCGCGCCGACAACGTCGTCCCCGACCTCGTGACCGCGACCGTGAACTTCCGCTACGCGCCGCACCGCTCGCGTGCCGACGCGGAGGCGCGGCTGCGCGAGCTCGCCGGCGGCGAGGTGGAGATCGTCAGCCACTCGCCGGCCGCGCCGGTGGCCGTGCGGAACCCGCTCGTCCAGCGCCTTCGCGACGTCGGAGGGTTCGAGCTGACGCCGAAGCAGGCGTGGACGCCCGTCGCGCAGTTCGCCGAGCGCGGCCTCGACGCGGTGAACTTCGGCCCCGGCGCGACGCGCTACGCGCACACCCGGGACGAGCAGATCGAGGTCGCGGCGCTCGAGCGCTCGTTCGACGCGCTCCGCGTCTTCCTGGGTCCCTAGGCTCCAGGCGTGCACGTCTCCCCCGTCCTCGCCGCACAGGCCGTCTACCCGTTCGTGCGGATCGAGGAGGCGAAGCGGCGCAAGGCCGCCGAGGGCGTGCGGATCTTCGACTTCGGCATGGGCGACCCGCGCGAGCCGACGGATCCGCTGATCAAGCGCGCGCTCGCCGACGCGCTCGACGAGGCGACGGGCTATCCGACCGCCGTCGGTCTGCCGGAGTACCGCGAGGCGGTCGCGCAGTGGACCGAGCGGCGTTTCGGCGTCCGGCTCGATCCCGCGAGCGAGCTGATCCCGACCTACGGCTCGAAGGAGGCGATCTTCCTCTTCGCGCAGGTCGTGCTGGACGCGGGCTCGAGGAAGGATCTCGTGCTCGTCCCGGAGCCCGGCTACCCGGTCTACGAGCGCGGCGCGCTGTTCGCCGGCGCGGAGGTTCAGACGTTCCCGCTGCCGGCCGACCACGGCTTCCTCCCGGACCTCGACGCGATCGACGAGGAGACCTGGGCGCGGGCCGCACTCGTCTGGGTCTGCTACCCGAACAACCCGACCGGCGCGGTGGCGCCGCTCTCGTTCTACGAGCGCCTCGCGGAGCTCGCGCGCGAGCACGACGTGCTCGTCTGCTCGGACGAGGCGTACACGGAGCTCTGGTTCGAGGAGCCGCCTTCGTCCGCGCTGCAGGTCGCCGACCGTTCGAACGTCGTCGTCTTCAACACGCTCTCGAAGCGGTCGTCGATGACCGGCTACCGCTGCGGGTTCATCGCCGCGCCGGAGGACGTGATCGAGTCGCTGCGCAAGTTCCGGCCGAACGTCGGCACCGCGCCGCAGGTGTTCGTGCAGCGCGCCGGTGTCGCTGCCTGGGGCGACGAGGAGCACGTCGAGCGAAACCGCGCCCTCTACGCGCGCAAGCGGCAGCTCTTCCTCGACGTCTTCGCGCGGCGGCGCGTCGCGCTCGCCGGGAGCGCCGCCACGATGTACCTCTGGGTCGAGGTGCCCGACGGCGAGACGTCGGAGTCGTTCGCAGAGCGTCTGCTCGAGCACGGAGTCGTGGTCGCGCCGGGCTCCTACTTCGGGCCGTCCGGCGAGGGCTACGTCCGCTTCGCGCTCGTGCCGACCGAGCAGGAGTGCGCCGAGGCCGCTGCGCTCCTCGAGGAGGTCCTCTGAGCCTCGAGCGCGAGATCGACGCGCTCTGGGAGGAGCTCGACCCGTCACGGGCGGGCGTGGTCGAGGAGACGATCGCAGCGCTCGACCGCGGCGAGATCCGCGTCGCGGAGAAGCGGGGCGACGAGTGGGTCGTCAACGAGTGGGTGAAGAAGGCGATCCTCCTCTACTTCCGGCTCCGCACGATGGAGCCGGTCGAGGTCGGGCCGTTCGTCTACCACGACAAGATCCCGCTCAAGCGCGACTACGCCGAGCGCGGCGTGCGCGTCGTGCCGCCGGCGACTGCGCGCTTCGGTTCGTTCCTCTCGCGCGACGTGATCCTGATGCCGAGCTACGTCAACATCGGCGCCTGGGTCGGGCCGCGCACGATGGTCGACACCTGGGCGACCGTCGGCTCGTGCGCGCAGATCGGAGCAGACGTCCACCTCGCGGGCGGCGTCGGGATCGGCGGCGTGCTCGAGCCGCCCGGCGCGCGACCCGTGATCGTCGAGGACGGCGCGTTCATCGGCTCGCGCTGCATCGTCACCGAAGGAACCATCGTCGGCGCGGGTGCAGTGCTCGGCGCGAACGTCGTCCTCACCGGCTCGATCCCGATCATCGACGTCACGGGCGACCAACCGGTCGAGTACCGCGGCTACGTGCCGCCGCGTGTCCGTCGTGATTCCGGGGACGCGCACGAAGGAGTACGCCGCGGGTGCGTACGACATCTCCTGCGCGCTCATCGTCGGGACGCGGAGCGAGGCGACCGACGCGAAGACGAGCCTGAACGACGCGCTGCGCGAGCACGGCATCGCGACGTGAGCGAACGGCCCGTGCGCCTCGTCGTCAGGGAGGACCTGCGGCGATCGCGCCTGACTGTCGCGTTCCGCCTGCTGCTCGCGATCCCGCACCTCTTCTGGCTCTCGCTCTGGTCGTACGGGGTCGGGTTCACGGCGATCGCGCAGTGGGCGATCACGCTCGTGCGCGGGCGACCCGCGGACCCGCTGCAGTCGTTCCACGTCGCGTTCGTCAGATACCTGACCCACCTCGGCGCATACCTCACGATCGCCGCGAACCCGTTCCCGGGATTCCTCGGCGAGCCCGGCTACCCGGTGGACGTCGAGCTCGATCCTGCCCCCCGTCAGGGACGGCTCGGCGTGGCGTTCCGACTGCTGCTGGGCCTTCCGGCACTCCTGATGCTGAGCGTCCTCGTCGGCATCCCGTTCTTGACGGTCGGCATCGTCGGCGCCGTCGCGTTCCTCGGGTGGTTCGCCGCACTCGTCCGCGGCTCGATGCCGCTCGGCCTTCGGAACCTCGCGGCCTACGGGTTGCGGTATGCGGCCGAGGTGTACGCGTACCTCCTCTTCGTGACGCCGACCTACCCGAGCTCCGACCCGACGCTTCCCGACGGGGCAGGGCCCGCGCCGATGCTGCCGATCCGCCTCGTCGTCGACGACGATCGGCGACGGTCGCGGCTGACGACGTTCTTCCGGATCTTCCTCGCGGTTCCGCACATCGTGTGGCTCTTCCTGTGGGCGGTTCTCGCCTCGCTCGCCGCGATCGTCCAGTGGCTCGTGACGCTCGTGCGCGGGCGGCCTGCGGCGCCGCTCTCGCGGTTCCTGGCGGCGTACGTCCGCTACCAGACCCACCTCGGCGCCTACGTCTGGCTCGTCGGCAACCCGTTCCCGGGCTTCGTCGGCGCGCGCGGCTACCCGATCGACGTGGAGATCGACGCTCCAGGCCGGCAGAGCCGATGGGTCACGGGCTTCCGGCTGCTGCTCGCCTTCCCGGCGTTCATCCTGAACGGCGCGCTGAACAGCCTGCTCCTGACCGTCGGCGTCGCCGGCTGGTTCGCGGCGCTCGCGCTCGGCCGGATGCCGCTCGGGCTCCGGAACGCGGGCGCGCACGCACTCCACTACAACGCGCAGGTGAACGCGTACGCGCTGCTCCTGACCGACCGGTACCCGTTCAGCGGCCCGCCGGTCGAGGAGCCGGTGGCGCCGACGCTCTTCGATGCGTGGGCTTGACCGGCTCGTAGCGCCGGTCGTCCTCGTCGGCTGCGGCGTCGCCGGCGCACTCGCACTCTGGCCGACGACGGTCCCCGACGACCTCCGCCTGCCGCGCCTCGACCTGCGGGACGTCTTCGGCGCGAGCGAGCTGCGCGACGCAGAGCGGTTCGAGTCGTTCCTCCGCTGGAACTCGCTGCTCTCCATCGTCGTCGCGCTCGTCGTGCTCGGGCTGTACGCGCGCTACGGCGGCCGCTTCGCCCGCGAGTCGGCGGCGGGGCCGGTCGGCACCGGGATGATGCTCGGGATGCTCGGGCTCGGGATCCTCTGGATCTCGCAGATCCCGTTCGGGCTCGCGGAGATCTGGTGGGCGCGTCGCCACGACGCGGCCGAGGTCGGGTACGTGGAGTGGCTCCTCGGCTACTGGCTCGGGCTCGCGGGCGAGTTCGGGTTCATCTGCCTCGCGCTCGCGATCGTGATGGGCTTCGCGCAGGTGCTGCGCGACCGCTGGTGGGTCGCGGGCGCACCGACGTTCGTCGGGCTCTACGTGCTCTTCGCGTTCTCGCTGCCGTGGCTCGTGTTCGACGACGCTCCGCTGCGCGACCGCGAGCTCCAGGCGACGGCGCGCCGGTACGCGCGCGAGGAGGGCACCCAGCCGATCCCGGTGCGCGTGGAGCAGGTCAGCAGCTATACGGACTCACCCAATGCCTACGCCGCGGGGATGGACGCGTCGCGCCACATCTTCATCTGGGACACGCTGCTCGACGGGCGGTTCTCCGACGACGAGGTGCACGTCGTTCTCGCGCACGAGATCGCGCACCACGCGCGCGAGCACATCTGGAAGAGCATCGGGTGGTACGCGCTCTTCGCGGTTCCCGGGACGTATCTGATCGCGCTCGCGACCCGCCGGCGCGGCTCGCTCGCGGAAGCGCAGGCCGTGCCGCTCGCGCTGTTCGTGTTCGTGGCGCTGAACGTCGCCGCGCAGCCGCTGACGAACGTCGTCTCGCGGCGGTTCGAGGCAGAGGCGGACTGGGTCGCGCTCGAGACGACGGAGGACCCGGACGCCGCGAGGGCGCTCTTCCGGGACTTCACGCGCTTCGCCCACGCCGACCCGGCCCCGCCGGAGTGGGCGACGCTGCTCTTCGACAACCACCCGACGATGCTCGATCGCATCCGGATGGCCGAGGCTTGGCGGGCTCGCTCGGAGGGCCGGTCCCATCCCTAACCCCCACCCACCCAGGGGAGGTCAGGGTACCGCGCGGCCGCGGGGATCTTCGTGCCGAGTCTGTGACGATTCGTCACCAGCGTCCGCGGCTTCGACGGGCGCTGCCGGCCCGCGCAGGTAGGCGCGCCCGCCCTCGAGACGGACGAACAGGTCGCCGCCCGGGGAAGTGCACGACGACCTCGCCGTCACCGTGCGTCGCCGCCGCGACGGCCACGGCGCTCGTGCCGGACGCGGTCGTCTCCCCCACGCCGCGCTCCCAGACGCGCGCGGTCACCTCGCCGGGTGCGTCGACGCGAGCGACCTGGACGTTCGTGCGGTCGGGAAAGCGCGGGTGCGTCTCGAGGGCCGGACCGATCGTCGGCAGGTCGTCGGGATCGCCGACGACGACCGCGTGTGGGTTCCCGACGTCGACCGGGACGACGACGATCCCGTCGACGAGCTCCTCGGTGCCGACCTTCACGGGCCCGAGGTCCTGCTCGACCTCGTCGCCGCCGAGCATCCGCGCGACGACCTCGCGATCGCCGACGCGGACTCGCACGACCTCCTCACCGGTTCGGTCGGCGAGCCAGCGCGCCGCGATCCTCGTTCCGTTGCCCGACATCTCGGCCTGCGACCCGTCGGGGTTCCAGATCACGACCTCCCCGTCGTCGGCGACCTCGAGGATCCCGTCGGCGCTCCCGACGAGCTCGCGGACGCGCTCAGGCGTCAGCCCGCACGGCTCCGTCACCAGGTAGACGTTCCCGTGCGCGTGCCAGCTCGACGATCTCATCGGCCACCTCGGTCGCGGGTCGGTTCGCGTCGATGATGACGACGCCCGGAATCCGGCGCATCCACTTGCGCTGGTACGCCGCGTACCGGCGGACGCGTCGGTTGTACGTCTCGACGGCCTCCTCGAGCGGAAGCTCGGCGAAGTCGCGGAGGCCGTGGATCGTCGACGCCGTACGCGAGATCGGGCGAGCGACGGCGGCACGCGACTCCTCCGCCACACCGCGCTCGAGCATCGATCGCGTCCGCGCGTCGATCCGCCCGGCGAGGACCTCCCGCGGCACGTCGAGCGCGACCACGAGCGTCGGGTGTCGGTAGCCCTCGCCCCAGAGCGAGTCGGCCGTCGGGGCGAGCGACTCCCCGGCCTCGGCGAGCTCGAGCGCACGGACGACCCGCCGACGGTCGTTCGGGTGGATCCGCGCCGCGGCGCTGGGATCGCGGGCCGCAAGCTCCGAGTGCGCGCCCTCGGGGCCGAGCTCGTCGTACATCGAGTCGAAGCGCTCGCGCGTGCCCGGCTCCGGCGGCGGCGGAAGCTCGAGGCCGGCCAGCGCCGCGCGGAGGTAGAGCCCGGTGCCGCCTACGACGATCGGGGTCTCGCCGTCGGCGAGCAGCTCGTCGATCTCGGCATGTGCGAGCGCCTGGTACTCCGCGACCGAGGCGTCGTGCGTCAGCTCCCAGATCCCGACCAGGCGGGTCGGCCGTTCCGACTGGTTCGTCAGGACCGGCAGTCCGCGGTAGGCCTGCATCGCGTCGGCCGAGACGAGCTCCCCCGGCAGGCGGTCGGCGAGGGCTTCCGCGACGTCGGTCTTCCCGGACGCCGTCGGACCGAAGATGCCGACGACGGCTGCCGTCACGGCGCAGCGTGCGCTTCGCGGAGCTGGGCGCGGCGCCGGCGATAGAGGAGCGCGCCCACGAGGAGCAGCGCTGCCTCGACGACGGTGATCGCGATGCGGTTCAACACGACCGCGCCGAGCGCCACGCCGCTCGACGTGACGGCGAGCACGAGCCCGTACATCGACGCCTCACGGACGCCGAGCCCCGAGGGCGCGATCACCGAGAGCACGGCAACGATTGCGCCCACGGCCGCGGTGCCGCCGAGGAAGACGATCGAGTCGGCGCCGGCGTCGCCGCCGACGGCGCGGATCAAGAAGAGGAACGCCGCACCGCCGACGAGCCACGAGAACGCGTAGAAGCCGACCAGGCCGACGAGCACGCGGTACGGCAGGTCGGGGTACTCGATCCCGCCGAACGGCTTGAACGCCCGAACGGCGACCCAGCGGAAGACGCGGGGATGGAGCAGCACGGTGACGACGGCCGCGAAGAGCGCGAGCGGGATCAGCGGCGCGTCGGCGTCGCCGATGATGATCAGCCCCACGCCGAACACGAGCACGCCGGAAACGGCGGAGAGGCCGGCCTCGAGCAGGATCGACGAGACGACGACCGGCGTCGCGGCGTCGGTTCCGGCCTTCTTCAGCCACAGCACGCGTGCCGCAGGCGTCCAGATCCCGCCCGGGACGTACTTCGCGAGCATCGACGCCATCTCGGACTGGAGCGCGACCGAGTACGAGACGCGGACCGAGAGCGCGCGCAGGATCCACTGCCAGCCGAAGACGAACAGGCAGTAGTAGGCGGCGAGCAGCACGAACGCGATCGCGAGATCGACCGGATCTGCGTCTCGCAGCCGCGGCCCGGCGTCGGCCCACGAGTCTCGGAGCGCGTAGCCGAGGAACACCACGAGCGCGACGAGGAACAGCAGCTGCGCCGCGATCCAGAGGCGGTGGCGGTTCATCGCTACGCCGCGACGAGCGCGGCCTGCCGGCCGGAGAGCGTCGTCGAGGTCGCGTCGTCGATTTCGACGCCCACGAGCTGGCCGGCACGGGCGTCCCCGACGAAGTTCACGGTGGTGTTCCGGCGCGTCCGTCCGCGCAGGCGAGCGGCGTCGGTCCGGCTCGTGCCCTCGACGAGCACCTCCTCGGTGAGGCCGATCCGCCCGCGGTTGCGCTCGTGTCCGATCCGCTGGACGACCTCGACCAGGCGCTCGATCCGCTCGCGCTTGATCTCGTCCGGAACCTGGTCCGGCATCGCCGCCGCCTCGGTCCCGCTGCGCGGCGAGTAGACGAAGGTGTACGCGCTGTCGTAGCCGACTGCCTCGACGACGTCGAGCGTCTCCTCGAAGTCCGCCTCGGTCTCGCCCGGGAAGCCCACGATGATGTCGGTGCCGAGCGCGAGATCGGGGATCGCGTCACGCAGCCGGTCGACGAGTTGGAGGTAGCGCTCCCTCGAGTACGTGCGCCTCATCGCCTTCAGGATTCGCGTCGAGCCGGACTGGAGCGGCAGGTGGATGTGCTCGCAGACCGCTCGCGACTCCGCGATCGCCGCGATCACCGGGTCGCGGAAGTCCTTCGGGTGCGGGCTCGTGAAGCGGATGCGCTCGATCCCGTCCACGGCGTCACACGCGCGGAGGAGCTCGCCGAACTCGGTGTCGATCTCCGGGCGGAGATCGCGTCCCCACGAGTTGACGTTCTGACCGAGGAGCGTGACCTCGCGAACGCCCTCGTGCGCGAGGCGGCTCACCTCGGCCACGATCTCGCCGGGGCGCCGGCTCACCTCGCGGCCGCGGACTGCCGGGACGATGCAGTACGCGCACTTCGAGTTGCACCCCATCGACACCTGGACCCATGCCTGGAACGACCGCTCGCGGTGCATCGGCAACGTCGCGGCGAAGCGGCGCTCGTCGGCCGTGCCGAAGCTCGACCGAGCGACGCCGACGCCGCCGGCGCCGAGCCACTCGGCGAGGTGCGGGATCGAGCCCGGGCCGAACGCGACGTCGACGAACGGATAGCGCGCGAAGATGCTCTCGCGCTGGGCCTCCGCGTAGCACCCGCCGACGGCGATCACCCGCTCGGGGTCGCGCTCCTTCAGCACCTTCGCGTCGCCGAGGTGCGCGGCGAGCCGCGTGTCCGGCTTCTCACGGATCGTGCACGTGTTGAAGACGAGGACGTCGGCCTCCTCCGGCGCGGCCGCCTCGCCGAGCCCGAGCTCCTCGAGCATGCCCTTGATGCGCTCCGAATCGTGCGCGTTCATCTGGCACCCGAACGTCGTGACGTGGTACCGCCGCATCGATGCACAATGGTAGCCGTGCCCGATTCGCACTCCCTCGCGCTGTTCGCGGCCGCCGCGGTCGCGCTGCTCTTGATCCCGGGCCCCGCGGTGCTCTACATCGTGGCCCAGAGCGCGCAGCACGGGCGCGTGGCCGGGCTCGTCTCGGTCGGCGGCGTCCACGTCGGCACGCTCGTGCACGTCGCCGCCGCCGCGGTCGGCCTCTCGGCCGTCATCGTCTCGTCGGCGCTCGCCTTCAGCGTCGTCAAGTTCGCCGGAGCGGCGTACCTCGTGTATCTGGGGATCCGCCGCATCGTCGCGCGTGAGCCCGCCCAGCGGCTCGAGACGCCTGAGCAGCCGCTCGGACGCCTGTTCGGCCAGGGCGTCGTCGTGAACGTCCTGAACCCGAAGACCGCGCTCTTCTTCCTCGCGTTCCTGCCGCAGTTCGTCGACCCCGACCGCGCAGTCTGGCCGCAGGTGCTCGTCTTCGGGCTGACCTTCGTCGCGCTCGGTTTCGTCAGCGACGGTCTCTATGCGGTCGCAGCCGGCAGCCTCGCGAAATGGCTGCGCGAGAAGCGCCGCCTCGTCGGCTACGCGTCGGGCACGGTCTTCATCGGGCTCGGCGTCTCCGCAGCCCTCGCCAAGCGCGCCTAGGCCTGTCGCGCGAGCCTCTCGGCGCCGCGGATCGTCGCGCCGGTGCCGCGCGCTCTGTCGGAGCGCTCCGTTCGCTACGTATCCGGGAGCAGCTTCCGGCGCGACGACGAGCATCCACGTGTTCGGGAGGATCGCAAAGATCCCCGATGAATTTCTGGTGCGCTGCCGGTCTCTACTGCGTACGGATCCGTAAGCGCGGGGCCGCTGAGACCCCGGATCGAGAGGAGCCCTCGATGAGGCAGCCTGTGACTGAGCTCGACGCACGCTTCAGCGACCGGGCCGCGGTCGCGACCGACTGGGACCAGACTCGCCGGGCGCTCGAAGACGCCGAGTTGTTCTGGATCGCGACCGTCCGAGCGGACGGGCGGCCGCATGTGACGCCACTCGTCGCTGTCTGGCTCGATGACGCGATCTATTTCGCGACCGGCTTCGGCGAGCAGAAGGCCGGGAACCTGAGAACCAACCAGAACGTGATCCTGATGACCGGTTGCAACGACTGGGAGCGAGGACTCGACGTCGTGGTCGAGGGCGAGGCCGTCCAAGTGATAGAGGAGAGCGTCCTCAAACGGCTCGCCGAGGCGTGGGAGACGAAGTGGGACGGCCGCTGGCATTACGAGGCGCACGAGGGCGGCTTCCGGCACGAGGCAAACGCCGACGCGATCCTGGTGTTCTCGGTGAAGCCCACCAAGGTGCTCGCGTTCGCCAAGGGCACCTTCGGCCAGACGCGCCACCGGTTCAATCAGGAATAGCCCTGACCTGGGCGAGTCGTGTGCGCCAGTGGTGCTGGAGTGTTTCCTGAAGAACTGACGCTGGATCTGGCCGGAACCGATGAGTTTTCGCTGGCCACCCCGTCTGTACCGCGTACGGATCCGTAAGCCCAGGACGTTCTCGCCTGCACCAACGAATTCGGGAGGCAACTTGAAGCTTCTTCTTACGTCCGCTGGCATCAAGAACGCGAGCATCCACGACGCACTGGTCGAGCTGCTGGGCAAGCCGATTGCCGAGTGCGACGCCCTCTGCATTCCCACGGCGTTGTACGGGCATCCCATGGCGGGCCCTCGCCAGGCGTGGCGGTGCATCAGCGGGCAGGAGCCTGGCACTCCCACGGTCGGACTGGGCTGGAAGTCCATGGGAGTGCTGGAGCTCACCGCCCTGCCGAGCCTCGACGCGGAGCGCTGGGTCCCGCTGCTCCGAGAGACGGACGTCCTGCTCGTCGAGGGCGGCGATGCGACGTACCTGTGCTACTGGATGCGGCAGAGCGGACTTGGCGGACCTCCTGGCGACGCTGCCCGAGACGGTCTGGGTTGGGGTGAGCGCCGGAAGCATGGTGATGACCCCGCGGATCGGTGACGACTTCGTGATGTGGCCGTCAGCGCCAGACGACCGCACCCTAGGGATCGTCGACTTCTCGATCTTCCCGCACCTCGACAACCCTGACCTGCCGTGGAACACGATGGCCACCGCAGAAGAATGGGCGGCCGCCTTGTCAGGCCCCGCGTACGCGATCGACGACGAGACCGCCGTCAAAGTGGTCGACGGTACCGTCGAGGTCGTCTCCGAGGGGCACTGGAAACTGCTCACGCCCTAGGACTGAGACCTGGGCCAGTGTTCGGGAATGTCACTTGACGCGGAACCGCTCTGAGCCTGAGAGGGCCGTAGAGTCTGAGACGTCGTGAACCGCTCTTGCTACGTCTTACGCGACGCGATGGACTCGCTAAACGATCCCGAACGAGTTCGGAAGGAATACGCCGACGAAACGCGGTACGCCGCGCGCATGGCTAAACAGGAGACGGCGACCGGACCCGACCCGTACGACGTCGTCTTCGCCGCGGTCGCCGAACGGCAGCCACGGGACGTGCTGGAGGTCGGGTGCGGACGAGGGGAGCTCGCGGAGCGGATGTCGCGCGAGCTCTCAGCGCACGTCATCGCGCTCGATCAGTCCGCGCGCATGGTCGAGCTCACAGCTGCTCGCGGAGTCGAGGCACTCATCGGCGACGTTGTGGACCTGCCGTTTCGCGATGGAAGTTTCGACTGCGCGGTGGCAGCGTGGATGCTCTACCACGCGTCCGACCTCGATCGGGCCTTAGAGGAGCTGCGCAGAGTGCTACGGCCAGACGGACGCCTTGTCGCAGCGACGAGCAGCGAACGAAATCTCGCGGAGGTGTGGGAGCTCGTCGGCGAGATCGGCGCTCCAGGTGGCGGCTTTACCGTCGAAAGTGCCGGCGGCGCTCTCCGCCGTCACTTCAACCAAGTTGAGCAGCGTAATGTCTTCGGAACCGTCACGTTCCACGGCCAGGAGGAGGCCTACGAGTATGTCGCCGCCACTCGCTCGGCCGAGATGGCCGATCTCCTGCCAGACCTTGACGGGCCGCTCGTGGCGACCAGGCGCCTCGCCATTCTCGTGTGCACTCCGTAAAACCGCATGCGGGCATCCCGCGCAAGTTGAGACCGCCGCCTGGGCCAGCGTACTGTCGCTTGGGAGGTAGTCAGGGGTAAAGGCAACTCTGTAGTCGCTCTAGCGACTCCAGGGTCTCGAGCGCTCACCACCGTCGAAGAAGCGAAGCTTCTGAGACGGCTAACGGGCGACGTCGATGGCGCGCGACTCCCTGATCACCGTCACCTTGACCTGCCCGGGGTACTCGAGGTTGTCCTCGATCTCGCGTGCGATCTCGTGCGAGAGAAGTACCGCAGCGTCGTCGTCGATCTCGTTCGGCTTGACGATCACGCGGATCTCGCGGCCGGCCTGGAGGGCGTAGACGCGCTCGACCCCCTCGTGCGCCTCCGCGAGCCCCTCGAGCGCGGAGAGACGCTTGATGTAGTGCTCGAGGCTCTCGCCGCGCGCACCCGGGCGCGCCGCCGAGATCGCGTCCGCCGAGATGAGGAGCACCGCCTCGACCGTCTGCGGCTGCACCTCGTAGTGGTGCGCCTCGATCGCGTGCACGACGCCCTGCGACTCGTTGTAGCGCCGGGCGAGCGACGCCGAGATGAGCGCGTGCGAGCCCTCGACCTCGTGGGTCATGGCCTTGCCGATGTCGTGGAGGAGGGCGGCCCGCTTGACGGTCTTCACGCCGGCCTCGAGCTCGGTCGCCATCACGCCGGCGAGGTGGACGACCTCGAGCGTGTGGCGGAGGACGTTCTGCCCGTAGCTCGTCCGGTAGCGCAGGCGGCCGAGGATCTTCACGAGCTCCGGGTGGAAGGTGCCGCAGTTGGCCTCGAACACCGCCTGCTCTCCGGCCTGCTGTATGAGGTCGTCGAGCTCGGCCTTCGACTGGTAGAAGGTCTCCTCGATCCGCGCCGGGTGGATCCGTCCGTCCTCGATCAGCTTCTGGAGCGTGAGCTTCGCGATCTCGCGGCGGATGCCGTCGAAGGACGAGAGCACGACTGCCTGCGGCGTGTCGTCGATGATGAAGTCGACGCCGGTCAGGTGCTCGAGCGTGCGGATGTTGCGTCCCTCTCGGCCGATGATGCGGCCCTTCATGTCGTCGCTCGGAAGCTCGACGATCGAGACGGTCGTCTCGGCCGCGTGGCTCGCGGCGACGCGTTGGAGCGCGTCGGCGACGAGGTTCCGCGCGCGGCGCTTGGACTCCGCCCGTGCCTCCTCGTCGAGCTGGCGGACGCGGCGCGCGAGCTCGTGGCGGACGAGCTCCTCGGAGCGGTCGAGGAGGTGGGCGCGGGCGTCCACCTGCGACATCCCGGCGACCCGCTCCAGCTCCTTCAGCTCCTTCTCCTTCGCGCGCTTCAGCTCCTCGTGGAGCTCCTTCGACGCGGTCTCGCGATCGGCGACTCCCTGCTCGCGGCGCGAGAGCTCGGTCAGCTTCCGGTCGAGGTCCTGCTCGAGCGTCGCGACCCGCTCCGCGGTCTGCGCGATCTCCGCCCGGCGGGTGTGCACCTCGTCCTCGATCTGCGCGCGGAGCGTCAGCTCACGCTCACGGGTCTCGATCTGGGCCTCGCGGCGGATCGCGTCGGCCTCCCGCTCGGCCTCGCTGATCAGGAGCGTCCTTCGGCGCCGCAGCTCGCCGAGGCGGCTCTTCTCGAGCATCACGATCGTGACCACGGCCGCCACCGCTCCGACGACGATCCCGATTGCGATACCGGCGACGACGAGCATGCTCACCTCGAGCGGGTCGATTTGGCGCCCACCCGGCATCGTCGCCGCACGGCTTGTCGAATTCGCGGACGCAGGAGCATGCCGCGTCCGCCGGCGGCTATCGCGCCGCCGTCACTGTGTCGTCAGCTCGTTCGCTCGGGGTGGTTCGTGGAGCCTCGTGGTCGAACGTCGGAGGATGCTCGGTTTCGGAGAATTCGGAATAAGCGCATATGCAGGGAAAATGTCGGATGAAGCCCCTGGAGTCTATCGCTCCTCAGGGCGCGTCCGCAATCACCGGCCCGAGGGCCGCCTCGACGGCCTCTTCGCCGAAGCCGCGGCGGGCGAGCTGCCGGGCCGTGCGCGGCCCTGCTCCGCGAGCGGCGACGATCAGCCGGGCACGGTCGAGCTCGGGGACGAGCGCGCCGAGCGCTACCGCCGCGGTCTCGGCCGCGACGCCGTCGCGCTCGAGGCGCCAGCGGATCGCCTCGTCGCCGTGACCTCGCTCGGCGAGGGACTCGGCGAGCCGTCGCGCGAAGCGCTCGTCGTCGACGAGGCCGACCGCCTCGAGCCGCCCGACGGTCTCCTCGCGAAGGGCGGGCGTCACACCGCGGCGCTCGAGCCTGCGGTCGAGCTCGGCCGCCGACTGCTCGCGCCGTGCGACCGCCCGCAGCGCCGTGTCGACGGCGCGTGCCCGCCGGAGCTCGCGCGCGAGCTCGCGCAGCCGTGCCCGTTCGAGCTCCTCCCCCACGCGGAGCCGCGACCGGACGACGACGTCCGCCGGCATCGTGCGCCAGCGCGCACCGTCGAGCTCGACGGCGACCTTGCCGCCCCGCAGCTCGCGGAGCGCGCTCACGACCGGCATCCCTACGCCGCGGGCTCTTTGACCTTCTCCGGCTCGGCGACCGCCTCGACCTCGGCCGTCGGCAGGAGCCGCGCCGAGACGACCTGCTCGGGACCGATCTGCGCCTGGAGCGAGAGCAGGATGCGCTGCGTGACGTCGGGGTGCTCGCGCAGGAACGCCGTGGCGTTCTGGCGGCCCTGGCCGAGGCGCTCCTCGTCGAAGCTGAAGTAGGAGCCGGACTTCGTGATCACCTTCCGCTCGACGGCGGCGTCGAGCACGGTGCCCTCCCACGAGATCCCGGAGCCGTAGATGATGTCGAACTCGGCCTGCTTGAACGGCGGCGCGACCTTGTTCTTCACGACCTTCACGCGCACGCGGTTGCCGTACGCCTCGACGCCTTCCTTCAGCGTCTCGATGCGGCGGATGTCGAGCCGCACCGACGAGTAGAACTTGAGCGCGCGGCCGCCGGGCGTCGTCTCGGGGTTGCCGAACATGACGCCGATCTTCTCGCGGAGCTGGTTCGTGAAGAGGCAGATCGTGTCGGTGCGGTTGAGCGTGCCGGCGAGCTTGCGGAGCGCCTGGCTCATCAGCCGTGCCTGGAGACCGACGTGGCTGTCGCCCATCTCGCCCTCGATCTCGGCCTTCGGCGTGAGCGCCGCGACCGAGTCGACGGCGACGATGTCGAGCGCCCCGGAGCGCACGAGCAGCTCGGCGATCTCGAGCCCCTGCTCGCCGGTGTCGGGCTGGGACACGAGGAGGTCGTCGATGTTGACGCCGATCCGCTTCGCGTACGTCGGGTCCATCGAGTGCTCCGCGTCGATGAAGGCGCAGATGCCGCCGCGGCGCTGCGCCTCGGCGATCACGTGGTAGACGAGCGTCGTCTTCCCCGACGACTCCGGGCCGAAGACCTCGACGATCCGCCCGCGCGGAAGGCCGCCGATGCCGAGGGCGAGGTCGAGCGCGAGCGAGCCCGTCGAGATCGCGCCGATCGACACCGCCGCGTGGTCGTTCATCTTCATGACCGATCCCTTGCCGAACTGTCGCTCGATCTGCCCGAGTGCGGTTTCCAGTGCCTGCTCGCGATCCACTCTCAGCCTCCTAGCCCTGCCGTTTCGAGGAGCTCGTACTGTGCCCCGGATGGGCGCAGCCGGGACAGGTAAACAGCCGCGTCGGACGGACTGAACGGCCCGAGCTCGGGCAGTCGCGGCTGCAGCCGTGGGCGCTCCCGGAAGCGAGTCACGGTCACGTGGGGCAACCAGGGCCTCCCCTCCCGTCGGTAGACGCCGAGCGCCTCGAGCCGGCCGAACAGATCGTCGGCGAAGGCGGTCGCATGGCCTCCCTGGTCGTCGCAGACGAGCATGCCGACGCTCCGTGTCTCGCGGTACTCGCGCACCCCGAGCTCGGGCCGCTCGGCGCTTCGTGCGGCGTCGCGCAACGCCCCGGCGATCGGCACCAGCTCGTGCGCTGGGCGCGAGCCGAGGAAGGCCAGGGTGACGTGGAGGTTCTCGGGCGGCACGACGCGGGCACCGCGGAGCTCGCGGAGCTGCCAGGCGGCGAGCTCGTCGACGACGTCGTCCGGCAGCCGGAGGGCGCAGAAGAGGCGAAGCCGTGCATCCGGATCGACGGTAGCGGGAGGAGTGTCCCGCGCGTGTGTCAACTCTGTGCCAAGAGCCGCCGGACGAGGTGCAGCCCCGCGACGGCGGCCCGCGCACGAACGGCCTGGCGGTCGGCGGGGTAGTTGAAGTCGATCACCCGCGCCGCGGAAGGCGTCTCGACCCCGACGTACACGAGCCCGACCGGCTTCTCGTCGGTGCCGCCGCCGGGCCCCGCGACGCCGGTGTCCGCGATCGCGACGTCGGCGCCGAGCCGCTCGCGCGCGCCCGAGGCCATCGCCGCGGCGACCTCGGGCGAGACGGCGCCGTGCGCCTCGAGCACCTCGGGCGGCACGCCGAGGTGGCGCACCTTCACCTCGTTCGCGTACGCGACGATCCCGCCCAGGAAGACGTCGCTCGAGCCCGGGACGCTCGTCAGTCGCTCGGCGATCATCCCGCCCGTGCACGACTCCGCCGTCGCCAGCGTGAGCCCCTGGGCGCGGCAGAGTGCGAGCACGTGCTCCTCGATCGGGCGCTCGTCCCGCGCGAAGAGCCAGCGCTCGACCGGGGCGACGAGCGCGCTCTCGAGCTCGTCCGCCTCTGCCTCGGCGCCGGGATCGACGACGAGGTCGACGTGGATCTCGAAGTCGCGCGCGCAGATCGTCGCCTCCACCCCGGGCCGCTCGCCGCCCGCCTCCTCGAGCGCTCGCGCGATCGCCGACTCGCTCGCCCCGAAGAAGCGGAGGACGCGCCGTCCGGGAGGTCGCGCCCGCTCGAGCACCCGCCGCACAGGGTCGGACTCGAGCGCCGAGGCCCAGAGCCGGCGCAGCTCGCCCGGGGGGCCCGGCAGGACGACCACCGCCGTCCCGTTCTGCTCCAGGACGAGCCCGGGTGCCGTTCCTGCGAGGCCGACCGAGCTCGCACCTTCCGGGAGCGAGGCCTGCTTGCGCACGCCCGGCTCGAAGTCGGCGTACGGGCGGCGGAGCCGCTCGGCGACCGCGCGCGAGACGCCCTCGATCTGCCCGTGGAGGTCCTCGTCGACGCGGAGCGGCCGTCCCAGCACGCGCGCGAGCAGCTCGACCGTCCGGTCGTCGTGCGTCGGCCCGAGCCCGCCCGACGTGATCAGCAGGTCGGCCTCGAGCCCTTCGCGGAGCGCGGCCTCGAGCTCCTCCTCGCCGTCGCCGACGAGCGTGATCCGCGCCGGCTCGACGCCGCGGGAGAGCACCTCGCGCGCGAGGTACGGGCCGTTCAGATCGGTCCGCTCTCCACGGACGAGCTCGCTGCCGGTGACGACGAGGAGCGCCCGCGGACGCGTCAACGCGCCGCGGGAGCGCGCCGGACGCCCGAGGCGTCCACGACCAGGAGCCGCGCCGGAGCCCGTGCAGTGCGACCGGCGACGACGAGGTCGACCGCGAGCGGACGCTGCACGTACATCCAGAGCTTCCCCTTGAGCTTGAACGACTGCTCGCGCCCGTGTCCGACCGTGCCCGACCAGACGAGCTGGCCCTGCTGCGTCGCGCGACGAACCTCCATCCGCGTCGCACCCCGGGTTGCTCGGACGACGAGCGTCGCCTCGGCCGGCGAACGGAGGTCGGGCGCCGCGACCGGCGTGCGCCGGTTGGGCGAGTCGTCGCCGGACTTCCACGCCGCGATCACGAGCGCGAACACGACCGCGATGCCGGCGAGCGCGACGAGCACGACGGTCGACTCGACTCGGCGGTTCCGGCGTCGCCCGACGGTGCTCCGCCGCGGCCGGAACGGCATCTCCTCCTCGCGCGTGACGTAGCGCGAGTTGTACTCGTCGACGTAGAGCTGCCCGTCGAGCCCGAGGAACTCCGCATACGTGCTCAGGAACCCCTTGACGTACGTCTGCGCGGGGAGGATCTCGAACTGCTCGTCCTCGAGTGCGCGAAGGTACTTCGGGCGGATCTTGGTCGCCCGCTCGACGTCGGTCAGGTCGAGGCTCTGACGGACGCGGGCCTCCCTGAGGCTGTTGCCGATCTCGAACACGAGGACGGATCGTAGCGCCGAACCGCTGAGGTGCCTACGTGCGTCCGCGCCAGGTGAGGATCCCGTACACGACCAGGGAGATCGTCCCCGTGCCGGCCAGCAGGATCCCCGCCAGGCCCAGCAGCCGCCCGACCCGCGCGGTCGTCGAGCCGCTCCGACGGACGAGCGTCAGCTGCGCCCGCCTCCGCCCCGCGCGAGCGAGGATCATCGCCGCCGCGCCGAGCACGAACGCGACCGGGATCCCGACGCCCGCCCAGATCAGGTCGATCGTGACGTCGCGGTCGACGTACCAGATCGCCGCCGGGAGCGCCGCGACCGCGAGCACGCCGAGCACGACCGACCACACAGCGGGCGCGTTCCTCATGCCTACTGCTTGACGTAGGGCCGCCCGATCGCAGCGGGCGGGATCGACCGGCCGATCACCCCTGCGACGGCGATCAACGTGAGCACGTACGGAAGCGCCTGGAAGAGGACGGCGCCGGAGTCCGAGTACGCCGGCAGGCGCTGCGCGAGCGCGCTCGAGAAGCCGAAGAGGAGTGCCGCCCCGAACGCACCGAACGGCCTCCAGTTGCCGAAGATGAGCGCGGCGAGCGCGATGAACCCCCGTCCCGCGGTCATGTTCTCGTTGAAGGAGCCGAGGAAGCCGATCGAGAGGTACGCGCCGCCGAGCGCCGCGAGCATCCCTGACACGACGACCGCCGCGTAGCGCGTCGCGTAGACCGAGATGCCGACGGTGTCCGCCGCGCGCGGATGCTCGCCGACGGAGCGCAGGCGGAGCCCGATCGGCGATCGGAACATGACGAAGTACGACACGATGATCAGCACGAAGCTCAGCCACACCATCAGGTTCAGGTGGCCGAAGACGTCCTCGAGGAAGTTGCCGACGACGGGGATCGAGCCGAGGAAGCCGATGTTCACGTCCGGGATGCGCGGGATGCCCTCTCCGGGCGTGCCCTGGTCGCCGTAGACGTCGATGAAGAAGTACCCGGTGACGCCGAGCGCCAGGAAGTTGATCGCCGTGCCGCTCACGATCTGGTCGGCCCGAAGGCTGATCGAGACGAACGCGTGGATGAGCGCGGTCAACCCGCCGGCGACGAGCGCCGCCGCGAGGCCGGCCCACCACGAGTTGAGCTTGTCGGCCGCGAGGATCGCGAAGAACGCGCCCATCAGCATCATCCCCTCGAGGCCGATGTTCACGACGCCGGAGCGCTCGCTGAACATGCCGCCGATCGCCGCGAACGTCAGCGGCGTCGCGTAGCGAAGGGTCGCGGCGAGAAGCGCCGACCAGACGACGACGCTGTCGAGCTTCGCCGCGCCGGAGAGCGTCGCGGTGTACCCGAGGCCGACTCCGAGGATCGAGAGCACGATCGCGAACCATGCGAGGCGGCCGACGCCCCGCGAGACGGTCCAGGCGCCCGCGAAGAGGCCGAGCAGTCCGAACAGAAGGGGCCAGACGGGTGAGCGCGCCCCGATCGGCGGCAGGGCCACGAAGAACGCGAACAGCCCGAGCAGCACGCCGACCCACGCAACGGCACGGTTTCCGCGCGGCAGACGATCGAGCCAGGTCGGCCGCACCGCGGCGGCAGGCGCGGTCATACCCGGGCCTCGGCGGGCGGCGCGGTCTCCTTCCGCCGGATCTTCCGCCGGAGGTTCCAGACGTAGACCACGAGCACGTCGGCACCGATGAAGAGCAGGACCAGCGCCTGGATGATCAGGGTCAGGTTCCCGGCCAACTGCGGCGGGAAGACCTCGGGATCGAGGCTTCGCGTCGAGGTCCCGTAGAGGAGCGCGCCGAAGAGGAGCGACGAGAAGAACACTCCGACCGCCGTGTTCCGGCCGAGCAGCGCGACGGCGATCCCGATGAAGCCGATGGTCGAGGTCTGGACGTCGAGCGAGCCGAGCCTGAACTGCCACCCGAGGATGTCCATGGCGCCGCCGAGGCCGGCGAACGCGCCGGCGATCGCCATCGCCAGGAAGTAGTTCCGCGCGACGTTGATGCCCGCGTACCGTGCGGCTTCGGGGTTGTAGCCGACCGCACGCACTTCGTAGCCGAGCGTCGTCCGGTTGAGGACGAACCAGTACACGACGAGTGCCGCGATCGCGATGAAGAACCCGATGTGCAGACCCTGGAGCTGCGCGTCGCCCCACCAGACGTGGAGATGGACGTTCGGGACGATGTCGTTCGAGATCGGAACGGACTTGTTCGCGTCGTTCTGCAGAGGGCCGCCGAGCCCGAACGCCCACGTCCCGATCCAGTACGCGATCCAGTTGAGCATGATCGTCGTGATCACCTCGTGCGCGCCGACGGTCGCCTTGAGGATGCCCGCGATCCCGGCCCAGAGCGCACCGGCGAGCATCGCGAGGACGATCGCGATGATCGCGTGCGGCACGCCGGGGAGGCCCGCCCAGACCGAGCCGACCCAGACCGACGTGATCGCGCCCATCGTGTACTGACCCTGGCCGCCGATGTTGAACATCCCGCACCGGAACGCGAACGCGACCGCGAGCCCGGTCAGGATCAGCGGCGTCGTGACGAGCAGCGTCTGCTGCAGGTTGAACTCGGCGGCGATTCGAGCGTCACCGTCGACCCACGGGAAGAACCAGTTGAGCCCCGTGCCCTCGAAGATGCCCTTGTAGGTCGAGATCGGGTTGTGGCCGGTCGCCGCGACGACCGCGCCCCCGATCAGGAACGCGAAGATCGTCGTGATGATCGGCGTGAGCACGCCGCCGGCCCGCTGGTAGAAGGCCATGCGGGAGGCCGTGCTCGGCGCGTAGTCGCCGCCGGTCGGCGGGGTGGGAGTCTCGGGCTCCGGAGCGGAGCTCACGCCGCCGCCTCCCGCGTGCCGCCGATCATCGCCAGGCCGAGCTCCTCCGGCGTCGCCGTCGGCGGATACTCGCCGACGATCTCGCCCTCGTAGACGACGAGGATGCGGTCGGAGAGCGACAGCACCTCCTCGAGCTCGAACGAGACGAGCAGGATCGCGCGGCCCTCGTCGCGCTCCTCGACGAGCCTGCGGTGCACGAACTCGATCGCGCCGACGTCCAGGCCGCGCGTCGGCTGCGCCGCGATCAGCACCTTCGGGTCGCGCTCGACCTCCCGTGCCAGGACGACCTTCTGCTGGTTGCCGCCGGAGAGCGCGGCCGCACGCGTCTGCGGTCCGCCGCCGCGGACGTCGTACGCACCGAGCAGGCCGCGGGCGCGCTCCACCATCCGGCGCGGACGGAGCCAGCCGAAGCGCGAGACGGGGGGCTGGCGGTAGGCGTAGAGGGACAGGTTCTCCGCGAGGCTGAACTCGAGCACGAGGCCGCGCCGCTGCCGGTCCTCCGGGATGTGGCCGATGCCCTCGTCGAGATGGTCCCTCGCGTCGCTGCCGGTCAGGTCGTGCCCTGCGACGACGACGCTGCCCGACTCGACTCGCCGCAGGCCGGTGAGCGCGTCGATCAGCTCGGTCTGGCCGTTGCCGTCCACGCCGGCGATCCCGACGATCTCCCGTTCGCGCACCTGGAACGAGACGTCGCGCACCGCCGGGAGCCCGCGTTCGTCGAGCACCGAGAGGTGGTCGACCGAGAGCACGGGCTCGCCCGGGCTCGCCGGTTGCTTGTCGACGCGGAGCAGCACCTCGCGTCCGACCATCATCCGCGCGAGGCCCGCCTCGGTAGCCCCCTCCCGCGGCACCGTCTCGATCACCTTCCCGCGGCGGAGCGTGGTGATCCGGTCGGAGATGTCGAGGACCTCGTCGAGCTTGTGGGTGATGAAGATGACCGCCATCCCCTCGCGCGTCAACGTGCGCAGGATCTCGAAGAGCTCCTTCGCCTCCTGCGGCGTGAGGACGGCGGTCGGCTCGTCCATGATCAGGATGTCCGCGCTCCGGTAGAGGGCCTTGAGGATCTCGACGCGCTGCTGCGTCCCGACGGACAGCGTCTGGACGAGCGCGCGCGGGTCGATCGAGAACTTGAAGCTTCGCGCGAGCTCGCCGACGCGCTCCTCCGCCTTGTCGTAGTCGAGCAGGATGCCGTCGTGCCGGGGCTCCTCCCCGAGCACGACGTTCTCGGCGACCGTCATGACCGGGATCAGCATGAAGTGCTGGTGGACCATCCCGATCCCCTGGGCGATCGCCTCCCGCGGCGACTCCATCCGCACCGGCTTCCCCTTGACGAAGATCTCGCCCTCGTCGGGCGTGTAGAGGCCGTAGAGGATGTTCATCAGCGTCGACTTGCCCGCGCCGTTCTCGCCGAGGAGGGCGTGTACCTCGCCGGCGCGTAGGTCGAAGTCGACAGCGTCGTTCGCGACGATGCCCGGGAAGCGCTTCGTGATTCCGCGCATCTCGAGGACGGGAGTCTCCGACGCCACCTGCTGGCGATTCTAAGCAGATGGAGGGAAGGGGCGGATCGAGAAAGATCCGCCCCGTACCCCCCGACGGCTAAAGCGTGGACTTCGGCGTCAGCTGGCCGTCGATGATCTGCTGCTTCAGCTCGTCGACCTTGTCCAGGATGTCCTGGGTCACCTTGTCCGAGGTCTTCCCGATCGCGACGCCGTCGTTCTCGAGGTTGAAGAGCGCGTCGGTGCCGCCCTTGAACGACCCCTCCTGGACGGACTTCACCGTGTCGAAGACCGATGTGTCGACACGCTTGACAGCGCTCGTGAGGATGTGCGGCCCGAGGTCCGACTGGTCCTTGTCGACGCCGATCCCCCACTTGCCCTTCTCCTTCGCCGCGTCCAGCGCGCCGAGGCCGCAGCCTCCGGCGACTGCGAAGACGACCTGCGAGCCCTGCGCGATCTGGTTCAGCGCGATCTCCTTGCACTTGTCCTGTGCGACGAAGTCCTGCGAGTAGGCGACGAGCACCTGGATGCCCGGGTTGCAGGCCTTCGCGCCGTCCTGGTAGCCCGCGATGAAGATGTCCACGGTCGGGAGCTTCAGGCCGCCGACCGCGGAGATGACCTGCTTGCCGCCCTGCTTCTTGGCCATCATCGCGGCCATGCAGCCGATCAGGTAGCTGTTCTCGTTCGTCGCGAACGTGAGGCCCTGGACGTTCGTCGGCGTCGCGACGTTCTTCGCCGCGTCGGTGAACGGCGGTGCCTTGACCGAGTAGTCGATGATCGCGAAGTTCTCGTCGGGGAACTTCCGCGCCACGCTGTTCACGGCCTCCGCGAGCAGGAACCCGACGCCGATCGTGACGTCGTAGTGCTGCCGCGCGAGCGAGGACAGGTTCGGCACGTAGTCGCCGGCCGCGCGCGACTCGATCGCGCGGGTGTCGGCGCCCAGGTCAGCCTTCGCCTTGTTCAGGCCCTCGAGGGCGCTCTGGTTGAAGGACTTGTCGTTGAACCGGCCGACGTCCGAGACGAGACCGGCCGTGACCGACTCGGCCTGGGTCTCGGCCGTCGTCGCGCCACCGCTCTCGTTGTCGTCCCCGCCGCATCCGGCGGCTGTGACGGCGACGAGCGCAAGCAGGAGCGGCAGCCAGCGTCGTGCTCTCATCCATCCTCCTCGGGTCGGAAAAACGCGGAGGGCGGGATCGTATCCCGCCCTCCGGCCGAGCTCCGTTAAGCCCTCTTTACTGACCGAGCGACTTCGGAGGCTTGATCTTGCCGCTGATGATGAGCGGCCTGAGCGCGTTCATCCTCTTGATGAACGCCTTCGGGACGCGCGGGCTGATCTTCCCGATCGCCACGCCCTTGTTCTTCAGGTTGAAGACCGCGTCGACGCCGCCCCTGAACTTTCCGCTCTTCGCAGTCTGCGAGGTGAGGAAGACGGACGTGTCCACGCGCTTCACGGCGCTCGTGAGGATGTGCGCGCCGAGGTTCGACTGGTCCTTGTCGACGCCGATGCCCCAGCGGCCGCGCTCACGCGCGGCGTCGAGCGCACCGAGGCCGCAGCCACCGGCGACCTGGAACACGACCCGGGAGCCCTGGGAGATCTGGTTCAGCGCGATCTCCTTGCACTTGTCCTGTGCGACGAAGTCCTGCGAGAACGCAATCAGGACCTGGGTGCCGCGGACGCAGCGCTGGGCGCCGGCCCGGTAGGCCGCGATGAAGATGCTCACGGTCGGGATGTTCAGGCCGCCGACCGCGCTGATCGTGTTGCCGCCGGCGCGCCGTGCCATGAGCGCCGCGAGGCAGCCGATCATGTAGCTGTTCTCGTTCGTGTTGAACGTCAGACCGCGAACGTTCCGCGGGGTCGCGACGCCCTTGGACGCATCCGTGAACGGCGGCGCCTTCACGGAGTAGTCGATGATCGCGAACCGGCTGTTCGGGAACTGTCGCGCGACGGTGTTCACCGCGTCGGCGAGCAGGAAGCCGACGCCGATCGTCGGGCTGTACCCCTGCCTCGAGAGGCTCGCGAGGTTGGCGATGTAGTCGCTCGCCGCACGTGACTCGACCGCGCGGGTCTGCACCTTCAGGACGCGCTGGGAGCGCTGAAGACCCTCGAGTGCCGACTGGTTGAACGACTTGTCGTTGAACCGGCCGACGTCGGAGACGAGACCGACCTTCGCCGTCGCCGCTTTCTGCGCCGCCGGAGCGGTGCCGCCGAGGATGGCGGCAAGCACGGCAATGACCGCTACCGCTACCGCGAGCGGCAGGAAACGCTTCTTGCTCAACAAGACTCCTCCTGACTTCTCTTTTCGTTACTGGCCCGGGTCAGGGCAGCGGGATGCTATCCCGTTGCCGACGCCGTGCATAGATGAGACTCCGCGCGAGCCTCGCGGTTAGGCCAGAACGGCTAAAGCAGAGCAGGTCATTCGGCCAGGGTCGCCCGCTGGAGCTCGGCCTCGCCGATCAGCACGCGCCGCGGCTTCGAGCCCTCGTAGCCCGAGATGATCCCGCGCCGCTCCAGCATGTCGATCAGCCTGCCGGCCCGCGTGTAGCCGACCCTGAGCCGCCGCTGGAGCAGGCTCGTAGAGGCGGTCTGGGCCGTGACCACGATCTCGATCGCCCGGTCGAGGAGCGGGTCCTCGTCGGGGTCGAACACGTCGTCGCCGTCGTCGGCCTCGACCTGCACGTCGTGGGCCTCGAGGAGCGACTCGTCGAGCTCCTGCTCGCGCTGCGCCCGGCACTGCTCGACGACGAGCGTGACCTCTTCCTCCGTCACGAACGCGCCCTGGACGCGCTGGAGCCGCGACGTGCCGAGCGGCTTGAAGAGCATGTCGCCCTGGCCGAGGAGGCTCTCCGCCCCGTTCGAGTCGAGGATCACGCGCGAGTCGGTCTGGCTCGAGACGGCGAACGCGATCCGCGACGGGACGTTCGCCTTGATCATCCCGGTGATCACGTCGACGGACGGGCGCTGCGTCGCGAGCACGAGGTGGATCCCGACCGCGCGCGACTTCTGCGCGAGGCGGATGATCGCGTCCTCCACCTCCTGGGGGCTCGTCATCATCAGGTCGGCGAGCTCGTCGATCACGACGAGGAGGTACGGGAGCGGCTGCTCGCCGCGCGAGCGGAGGGCGCGGTTCGCCTCGGGCAGGTTGCGCGCGCGGAGGATGCTCAGCTTCTCGTAGCGGCGCTCCATCTCGGTCACGACGTTGATCAGCGCCGCGGAGGCCTGCTTCGGGTTCGAGACGACCGGCGTGAGCAGGTGCGGGATCGACTCGTAGAAGCCGAGCTCGATCCGCTTCGGGTCGATCAGGATCATCCGCACGTCGTCGGGCGTCGAGCGCAGGAGGATCGACGTGAGGATCGTGTTGATGCAGCCCGACTTGCCCGAGCCCGTCGTCCCCGCGATCAGGATGTGCGGCATCCGCGCGAGGTCGGTCCAGACCGAGCTGCCCGAGATGTCCTTGCCGAGCCAGACCGAGAGCGGGCTGGCGCTCGCGGGCAGGTCGTCGAAGATGTCTCCGAGCGTGACGATGTTCGGGCTGAGGTTCGGTACCTCGACGCCGACCGCCTGCTTGCCGGGGATCGGCGCGAGGATGCGGATCTCGGTCGTCGCGAGCGCGTAGCTCAGGTCGTCCTTCAGCGCGGCGACCTTCGCGACCTTCGTCCCCGGCGCGAGGCGGAGCTCGTAGCGCGTGACGCGCGGCCCGGCGATCTCTCCGACGATCGTCGCGTCGACGCCGAAGTTGGCGAGCGTCTGGACGAGCGCCTCGGCGATCCGATTATCGCCCTGAGCAGGGGTTTTTGCGGGCGCCGACCGGCGGAGAAGCGTGCGGTCCGGGAGCTCGTAGTCGCTGTGCGACTCGAGGGTGTCCTCGAACACGGTCGGCAATTCGGTCTGCGTCTCCGCGTCGGGCTCGTGGACGAGGAGCGGCGGGGGGTCGCCGACGACGTCGGGGTAGTCGTGCACCGCGTCGACGGGGGGCTCGGCAGCGCGCGCCGGGGCGGGTTCCTTGTACCAGTCTGCTGCTTGCGTCACGGCCCGGCTCGCGCGTCGGGTTCGAGCGGTCGCCGCGGTGTGAACTGCATGGCCCGACTGACGGAGGAGCGCGCCGAGCGACGCGCCCGAGAGGAGCAGCGCGCCGACGACGACCGCCGTGACGCCGACGATCGCCGCGCCGGTCGAGCCGAGCAGCGTGCCGACGAGCCCTTCGAGCGCTCCGCCGGCGAGCCCGCCGTGGTCTGCGCCGAGCGCGAGCAGCAGCCCGAGCGTGAGCACCGTCAGCCCGGTGCGGAACGGCCGCACGTCGACGAGGGCGCTTCGCGCGACCATGAGCAGGCCGATCGCGATCAACGCGGCCGGCGCCGCGTACGCCGCTGCACCGATCGCGCCGCGGAAGCCGTCGACGATCCAGCCGCCGACGACACCTCCCTCCCACCCGAACCAGAAGAGCGTCGCGAGGAACAACCCCGCGGCGGCGAGCCCGAGCCCCCAGAGCTCGGGGTGGTGGTGGCCGCGCTGTCGGCGGCCCCTGCGCTTCTTGACGCGCGCGGGAACCCGAGGGCGCAGCGGACTCTTGCGCTTCTTCCGCGCCATGGGCGCCGATTCGACGCGCGCCGCTAGTCCCCTGCGAGCCAGCCGAGCACGGCGGCGCGCGAGAAGCGCCACTCGTCGCCGAGCTTGCGTCCCGGGAGCTCCCCGCGCTCGGCGAGCTCGCGCACGACGTCGGGCTCGAGGCTGAGGAGCGTGCCGAGCTGTTCGAGCGTGAGCACCTCGAGCTCGTTCACGGGGACGAACTCGGCCCGCCCCACCGGTGCACCCTTGAGCGCGTCGATCCCGACCGGCTGCTCGAGGTGGCGCGCCACGAGCTCGGCGACGAGGCGGCTCTTCGGCGTCTCGAGGCGCCTCGAGGCCTCGTCGAGCTTCCGTGCCTCGGCGACCGGGATGCGAACGAAGAGCGGCTCTTTCGCCATCGTGCTATCAGGATATCAGAACGATATCGAGGCGCAGAGCATCCCGTAGTAGGTCGGCGCCTCGTACGAGAGCAGCTCGACCGTGCCGTGGCCGCCGACCGCGCCCGCGAGGAGGAGGAGCTGCCACCAGCTGTCCGCCTTCGCGTCGGCGACGAGCCCCGGATCGAGCTCAGGCGAACCGATCGAGCCGTCCGGACTCGACGAGCTCGACGATCCGCGCGTCGAAGTCGGCGGCCGCCGGGTCGAACCCGTACGGCCCGTCCGCGCTGTGCGCGTGGCCGTGGTCGGCGCTTGCCACGACCGCCACGCGGCCCCGAGCAGCCGCCGCGATCGCAGCCCCGGCGCGGACGTGCTCCTCCGGCGGCCGGTCTCGCGCCGGGCTGACGACGACGACCGGCACCTGCGGCTCCGTCCGGCCGCCGAGGTGCCAGAGCGGGACGAACGTGCCCCAGTCGAGCGGCATGATCGACTCCTCCGCGACGTTCCCGCCGAAGCTGACGCCGACGGCCGGGATCCCCGCGTCGTCGAGGGCGTCGAGCACGTCCCGCGCGAGGTCTCGGTCGACGGGACACTCGAGCCGGAGCTCGGCGGCCCCGCCCGGGAGGAAGTCGCCGAGCCCGCCCTTCAGCGCCGCCGCGACGACGACCCCGAAGTGCCGCTCGACGTGCGCGTTGTGAGGCGTGAACAGAATCGTCGCGTCGGGGCTTGCGGCCTCGAAGCGCCGCCGGAGCTCCCCCATCCCCTCGCGCGTCGCCCGCCCGAGGTCGAGCTCGTCCGGCGCGCACGCCTCCTCGATCGCGATGTCCCCGTGCGGCGCGATCGCCGCGAAGACGATCACGCCGCGAGTGCGCGGAGGTCCTCGAGCGCCCGCCCGAGCAGGTTCTCGCGGAGGTCGAACAGGCCGGCCCAGAGGTTCGAGCGCTCGATCTCGCTCCGCCACTGCGCCGCGCTCGACAGCCCTTCGAGCGCGCGCACGAGCACGGCGAGCTCGAGGTAGACCTGCGCGACCCGCGCGGGCGACGCGTGCACGCCCGCCCGCTTCAGCACCGGCTGCCAGTCGAGGAGCTCGGCGTGCGTCGGCTCGGAGTACCAGCTTCGACCTTCGGCGCGGTCGGCCTCGAGCTCGAACAGGTAGCGACCGAGCGGCTCCTCGAGCCCCGTCAGCGCGGTCTCGACGCGTTCGGCGGCGCGCTGCAGCGCGGCCTCCCGACGGCCCGGCGTGCACGGATCGGCGTCGCCGCGCGCCCAGCGCTCGAGCAGCCGGCAGAACGCGAGCCCCGACACCTCGGAGGCCGCGAGCTGTGCGATCACGCGCTGCGCGAGGCGCGTGTCGTACGCGTGCTCGAGGATCACGTCGGCCCAGGCGGGCCTGCGGGCGACGACGCTCAAACCTCGACCACCACCGGGAGGATCAGCGGCCGCCGACGCGCGCGGTCGTAGATGAGCTGGCCGACGGCGTCGTGCAGGTGCTCCTGGAGGAGCTTGATCTCGGCCGTGTTCTGCTCGAGCAGCTCGCGGAGAACGCGCGCCGCCTCCTCGCGGGCCTCGTCGAGCACCGGATCGTTCTCGGGGAAGCCGCGCGCGATCACCTCCGGCCGCGCGGAAGACGCGTCGCCGTTCACCGTCGCGACGATGATCAGCACGCCGTCCTCGGAGAGCCGGCGCCGGTCGCGGAGTGCGACGTCGCTGATGTCCCCCACGCTGAGCCCGTCCACGAATGTGACCCCCGCCTCGATGCGGCCGGTCTCACGCACGCCGTCGCGCGAGAGCTCGATGATCGAGCCGTTCTCCGCGAGCACGATCGCGTTCGCGGGGACACCGGCCTCACGGGCGAGCCGGGCATGCGCCGCGAGCATGCGGAACTCGCCGTGCACCGGCATCACAGCGCGCGGGCGAAGGAGCCCGATCACCGTCCGGATCTCCTCCTCGCACGCGTGGCCCGACACGTGGACGGGCGCGATCTCCTGGTGCAGGACCTCAGCACCGATCTTCGCGAGCCGGTTGATCGAGTCGTGCACGCGCAGCTCGTTCCCCGGGACCGGCTTCGCGGAGATGATCACGGTGTCGCCGCGCTCGACGCGAACCGCCGGGTGGTCGTCGTACGCGATCCGCGTCAGCGCCGACATCGGCTCGCCCTGGCTCCCGGTCGTGACGATCAGCTGCTGGTCGGGCCGGAGCTCCTCGAGCTCCTGCGGCCGGACGATCACACCGTCGGGCACCTCCATGTAGCCGAGGTTCCGGGCGATGTTCACGTTCTTGCGCATCGAGCGCCCGACGATCGCGACCTTCCGGCCGGTCTGGATCGCGACGTCGATCGCCTGCTGCACACGGTGGACGTTCGATGCGAACGACGTGACGAACACGCGGCCGGTGCGCAGCGGGATGATCTGCCGGAACGCCTCGCCGACGATCCGCTCCGACGGCGTGAAGCCGGGGCGCTCGGCGTTCGTCGAGTCGCCGAGCACGAGGTCGACGCCGCGGTTGCCGTACTCCGCGAGCTTCCCGACGTCGGTGCGCATCCCGTCGACCGGCGTGTGGTCGAGCTTGTAGTCGCTCGTGTGCACGATCCGTCCGCCGGGCGTCTCGAGGACGACGGCGACGTTGTCGGGGATCGAGTGCGCCATGCGGATGAAGTCGAGCGTGAACGGGCCGACCTCGATCGGCGGGTCCGTCGGGTCGATCTCCTGGAGCTCCGTCGAGTTCATCAGGCCGTGCTCGTCGAGCTTCGACTTGATCAACCCGAGCGTGAGCCGCGTCGCGAGCACCCGCCCGACGCGGATCTCGCGCAGCACGTAGGGCAGCGACCCGACGTGGTCCTCGTGCCCGTGGGTGAGCACGATCGCCTCGACCCGCACGTTCTCGAGGTAGCTGAAGTCCGGGAGCACGAGGTCGACGCCGAGGTGCTCGTCCCGTGGGAACGCGAGCCCGGCGTCGACGACGACCGCCCGACCGTCGTGCTCGTAGACGGTCATGTTCTTGCCGACCTCGCCGAGCCCGCCGAGCGGGATGATCCGGACGAATTCCATCCACTGAGTCTACGGCCGGTCGGTCGATTCAGGCCCCGTCCACTCGGCTAGCGGGCCTGCGGCGACCTCGGCGAACCTGGGCTCGATCCGCGCGCCGGCCTCGACGAGGCGCTCGGCCACGGCGACGTAGTCCCGGCCTGGGAGCTCGTATGCGCCGGAGCCGAGCACCGCCCACGCGAGCGGCGTGTCGAATTCCGCGCCCGACCGCGCGTCCGGATCCGCGCCGCGAGCGAGGAGCCGCTCGACGACGGACGGGCTCCCGACCCACGCGGCGTGATGGAGCAGCGTGCCGTCCGGCGACCCGTGCACGCAGCCGCGGAAGCCGACGCCCACGAGGTCGACGATCGCGTCGGTCGGCCCGGAGAGCGCGGCGAGGATCGCGATCTCTGCGCCGTCGGCGTCGAGCCCGCCCGGAAGCGCCTCGGGCGGGTCGCCGCGTGAGATCGCGCCGAGCGCGTGGTCGAGCTCGTCCGCCTCGGGGCGGGCTCCGAGGTCGACGAGCGTCGCGGCGACGTCCTCGCTGTTCCGTCTCACCGCGTGCCGGTACGCCGTGAGCCCGTCGTCGTCGGGCCGGTCGAGCTCGGCGCCGTACCGCGCGAGCAGCCGGATCGAGTCGGGGCCGCGGCCGCGGCGCACCGCGTGCACGACGTTCGCGTACTCGTTCGGGTCCGCGCCGGCCTCGAGCAGCAGCCGGACGTGCTCCGGGTGGTCGTAGTCCAACGCGTGCGGCAGCGCCGCCGTTCCGAGGATCGTGGCGCCGTGCTCGAGCAGCAGGCGGAGGCACTCCGGGCTCTCCGCCTCGCACGCGTGGTAGACGGACTCGCCGTCGTCGGGATCCGCACCGGCCGCGAGCAGCACGCGGGTCAGCTCGGCGTCGTGGAGCACGCCTGCCGCGCCGTACAGCGCAGACATGTCGCCGTACTCGTTCTCGAACGTCGCGTTCGCGTCGGCCCCGCGCGCGAGCAGCGCTCGGGCGGCGTCGGCCGAGCCATAGACCGAGTGGCAGACGTAGAGGATCGGCGCCCAGCTCCGCGGCCCGCCGGGCGTCCGCGGATCGCCGTCCCAGCCTCTTCCCTGGACGAGCTTCGCCCACGGGTCCCGCGCGATGTCGGGGCGGGCCGCGAGCATCGCGTCGGCCCGGTCCCGGCGTCCGCTCGTCGCCGCGACGACGAACGCGTGGGCGCTCGCCTCCAGCGCATGGACGAGCGCGGCCCAGCTCGGATAGCCGTGCTCCCGCGCGAGGACCAGCTGCGCCCGCGCGAGGATCGGCTCGCCGTCGAGCCGGGCGAGGGCCTCCTCGTCGCCCTCACGTGCCGCGCGCACGAGCTCCTTCGCGCGCTTGCGGAGCTGCTCCAGGTTCACGACGACCTCCCTCCGGTTCCGCCCGACGTCCGCGGCTCCGGGCGAGGAGAAGAGATCGCTCGATTCGACACAGCTTGCGAGGTGGGCTCAGCCCTTCCCGCGGACCGGATGCGCCCTCGTGGCGCCCCCGGATCCTAGACGCGCGCAGGCTCGAGCAGCCGCAGCCGCTCGAGGCAGGAGCGGACGGCCTCCCGCTCCTCGTCGGTCGGGTCGACGAGCGGCAGGCGGTGGCCGCCGACGTCGTGGCCGAGCAGGTTGAGCGCGCACTTGATCGCGATCGGGTTCGTCACGACCTTCAGCAGGTCGTAGGCCGGCGCCAGCTCGACGTCGATCGTCCGCGCCGCTTCGACGTCGCCCTCGCGGACGAGGCGCACCTGCTCCTTCACCTGCGGCCCGACGACGTGCGTGTGCACGCAGACGCCGCCCACTCCGCCGAGCTCGAGGAACGGCTGCACGAGGTTGTCGTCGCCGGCGTAGAGGTCGAGCCCGAGCCCGACGATGCTCTTCGCCTGGGCGAGGTCGTCGTTCGCCTGCTTGACCGCGGCGACGTTCGGGATCTCGGCGAGCTCCGCGATCGTCTCCGGCTCGATGTTGATCACGACGCGCGCGGGGATGTTGTAGACGACGACCGGCCTGTCGGTGACGTCGGCGATCGCCTTGAAGTGCTCGACGATCGCGCGCTGCGGCGGCTTGCTGTAGTACGGCGTGACAACGAGGAACGCGTCGACCCCGAGCTCGTGCGCCTTCTCCGTCAGGTGAATCGAGTGCGCGGTCGAGTACGTGCCCGTGCCGGCGACGACGGTCGCCCGGCCACCGAGCTCGTCGACGGCGGTCGCGAAGAGCGTCAGGCGCTCCTCGTCGGACAGCGTGGGCGCCTCGCCCGTCGTGCCCGCGACGACGACGCCGTCCGAGCCGTTCTCGACCAGGTAGCGGCAGAGCTCGCGGAACTTCCCGAAGTCCACCGCCCCCCGGGAGTCGAACGGCGTCACCGCCGCTGTGAGCACCTCGCCGAGCACGTCGCGATTCTACTTCGGTGGAGCGCTAAGCACCCCTTTAGCGGCCGGTCGCATCATCCGGGAATGCACAACGACTACGTCTACGGACACCTCGCTCACGAGCGCCAGCGCGACCTTCTCGCCGAGGCGGATCGCGAGGCGACGGCCAGGCTGATGCGGGCGCACCGCGTCTCCCGCATGACGGCCCTGCTCGGGGCGCTCCGGCGCCGCGTGCAGTCGCCGGCCGCCCGCCCCGTCCTTCGCCCCCGCGTCTAGGCCTCGGCCGGAAGCCGTCGCGCGTCGAGCGCGAGCCAGGCATACGGCAGCGCGAAGACGATCGCGAGCGCCTCGCCGAAGGCGACGGGGCTCAGCTGTGCGAGCAGCCAGGCCGCCGGCCAGACGGCGACGAGCGCGAGCGCGGGGCCGCGAAGCGGCGGCTCCATGCGCATCAGCGCCCAGGCGAGCACCGCGGCCGCAGGGATCAGGACGAGGTAGCCGAGCCCCGAGAGCGGCAGGAAGATGCCGAGGAGCGCGAGCTCCGTGGCCATGAAGCCGACGAACCCGAGCGGGCCGTAGCGGCGCGCGATCAGACCGTGGATCCCGGCGATCCCGGCGGCGAGGAGGACGATCCCGACCAGGTAGGCCCAGAGCGCCGCGTCGACGTCGGCGACGTAGAGCGCGGTGCCGACGCTGACGAGCAGCGCGGCGGCCGGCGTCAGCGCCGCGAAGACGCGGTGCGAGCTAGTCGAGGAGGACATCGAGGCCGACCGTCAGGCCCGGCGGGAGCGTCGGGAGCTTCTCGAGCGCAAGCAGGACACCCGGAACGAACGCCTCCCGCGAGGTCGTGTCGTGCCGGATCGTCAGCGTCTCCCCCGGTCCGCCGAAGATCACCTCCTGGTGCGCGACGAGGCCCGGCAGCCGAACCGAGTGGATCGGCACGTCGTCGCCGATCAGGCGCGCGGTCGCCTTCGACGTCCCGGACGGCGCGTCCCGCTTGGTGTCCGCGTGGAGCTCCACGATCTCGGCGCGCGGCATGACGCCCGCAGCCTCGGCCGCGAACCGCATCATCAGCACCGCGCCTGGCGCGAAGTTCGGCGCGTGGAAGAGCGCGACGCCCCTGCTCCGCGCGAGGTCGCCCAGCGACGTCAGGTCGGCGCCCGTCGTCCCGACGATGCACGGCACGCCGGCTTCGATGCACCGCGTCACGTTCGGGGCGAGCACGTCCGCCCACGTGAAGTCGATCGCCGCGTCGTGGCCCGAGAGGTCCGGCTCCTCTCCGCGCAGCACCGGCGTCACCTCGTGGCCCGCGGCCTCGAGCGCCGGTGCCAGCGCGGAACCGACCTTGCCGCGCGCGCCGAAGAGCGCGACCTTCACGCCGCCGCGAGGGCGCGAAGCCCAGGGTGCAGGCGTCCGAGCGCCCGCTTGAACCGCGCCTCGCTCGGGCCGATCCCGGAGGCCGAGAGGCGCTCGGGCGCGAGGATGAGCGACGCGAGCTCGGCGACGCCTTCGGCCTCCACGGCGTCGATCTCGGCGATGATCCGGTCGAACGAGAGCAGCTCCGTGTCGGTGATCAGCGACTTGCCGAGCCGGCTCATGCGGTTCGAAGTCGCCTCCATCGAGAGCGTGATGCGCCCCTTGAGGTTCTCCTTCGCGCGGTCGAGCTCACCCGGGCGGAAGTTGCCTGCGGCGACGTCGGCGATCTGCTCCGCGACGATCTCGAGGCACGGCGCGAGGTTCTCCTCGCGCGTCCCGACGTACACGCCGAAAAGGCCGGTGTCGGAGTACTGCGCGCCGAAGCTGTAGACCGCGTATGCCATCCCGCGCTTCTCGCGGATCTCCTGGAAGAGACGTGACGACGCGGACCCGCCGAGGATCCCGTCGAGCAGCGAGGCCGCGAAGCGCCGGCGGTCGGAGCGCGAGATGCCGGGCGCGCCGACGCACACGTGGTACTGCTCCGTGTTCTTGCGCTGGAAGCGCACGCCCGCAGGCGGCATCTTCACGAGCGGCGGACGGACGCGCGGGCCCTTCCCGTTCGCGCTCCGTTGCGACTGCTCGAGCAGTCGCACGAGCCGGTCGTGCTGCAGGTTGCCGGCGGCCGCGATCACGATGTTGCCGGGCGTGTACATCGAGCGGTGGTATGCCGTGATCGTCCGCTTGGGCACGTTCGCGATCACCTCGCGCGTGCCGATCACCGGCCGGCCGAGGGGGTGCGAGCCGAAGACTGCTTCGGAGAACAGGTCGTGCACGAGCTCCTGCGGCGTGTCCTCGTACATCGCGATCTCCTCCAGGACGACCTCGCGCTCTGAATCGACCTCGTCGAAGCGCGGCCCGAAGACCATGTCGCTCATCACGTCGACGGCGGTCACGAGGTGCTTGTCCGGCACGCGCGCGTAGACGACCGTGTGCTCGCGCGAGGTGGCGGCATTCAGCTCCCCGCCGAGAGCGTCGAACGTCTCGGCGATCTGCTGGGCGTCGAAGCGGTCGGAGCCCTTGAAGAGGAGGTGCTCGATGAAGTGCGAGAGACCGGCCTTCGGCTCGGTCTCGTCCCGCGATCCCGCTCCGATCCAGAAGCCGAGCGAGACCGACCTGACCGAGGGAACCCGCTCGGAGATGACCCGTTCGCCGGAGTCGAGCTCGGAGAGAACGTACTTCTGCACGGAGGCGATCGTACTCCTTGGGTGGAAAATCCCGGCAAAAGGGGACAAAATGCCCCGCACGGTGCGCGCCCTACGCCGTCTCGGAGCGTTCTTGGGGATCCTGCTCGTCGCAGCAGCGCTCTCGGGCGTCGCGGCGCCCTCGGCCGGGCAGTTCTCGCGCGTCCCGGCCGGTGTCTCGATTGCGGGTCTCCCCGTCGGTGGCTTCACTTCGGAGGAGGCGCGCGGACTCCTCCGTGAGCGGCTCTCGGAGCCGGTCCGCTTCCAGCTCGGCGCCCGGACGTGGAAGGCGACGGCAGAGCAGCTCGGCGTGGACGCGGGCGTGGACGCCGCGATCGCGGCGGCGATGCACGGCGTTCCCGGCACGAGCGTCGACGTCGACGCCGCACCCGCCCGCCCCGACCTGCTGCGCTACGTCCGCTACCTCGACCGCACGCTTTCGCGCGAAGCCCGAGGACGCGGAGCTCGCGGGTCTCGACGCCAAGCTGCGGCCGCTGATCGCGGACGAGGTTCCCGGTCGGAGGCTCGACGTGAAGGCCGCCGCGGCCGCGATCGAGGCCAGCGTGCGGAGCGCAGAGCGCGAGCCGGTTCAGCTCGAGTTCCGCTCCGTCGCGGCGAAGCGGACGGCGAGCGCGTTCGGGCCGGTGATCGTGATCCGCCGCGGCTCGAACTCGCTCACCCTCTTCGACGGCACTCGCGTCGTCCAACGCTTCGGCGTCGCGACGGGGCAGTCGCGCTACCCGACGCCGCTCGGCACGTTCTCGATCGCAACCATGCAGTACAACCCGTGGTGGTACCCGCCCGACTCCGACTGGGCGAAGGGCCTGAAGCCGGTCCCGCCCGGTCCCGGCAACCCCCTCGGCACGCGCTGGATGGGCCTGTCCGCGTGGGGCGTCGGCATCCACGGCACGCCCGACGCCGCGTCGATCGGCTACTCGGCGTCGCACGGCTGCATCCGGATGCGGATCCCGGACGCGGAGTGGCTGTTCCGCCATGTCTCGGTCGGGACGCCGGTCGTGATCGTCTCGGCGTAAGCCGCGCGGACAATCTGGCCGTTCAGCCAGTTGTGACGCTGAAGCGCTCGCTGACTAGAAGGTGCCTGGTGCGACGCGCGTGCTGCACTGCGGTAGCGCGCCTTGCGTGTCCGTGGACGGACCGCTCGCTGCTCGCTGTGCGACCGATCTCGTCGCGCTGATCCGCGCTGCTCGTCGCGCGCTCGCTCGCCGGTCCTCAGGACAGCCGTCGTCGCGACGGCGCAGTCCCGCCCCCGCCGGTTTCACCGAGACGATCGTCTTCAGCGGGCTCTCACGAACCCGACCGCCGTTCGCTTCGCCGCGGACGGCCGCGTCTTCGTCGCGCGAGAAGAGCGGCATCGATCAAGGTCGTTCGACGGGCTCACCGACTCGACTCCGACGCGTGTTCGCCGACCTCCGCACGAACGTCTACAACTTCTGGGACCGCGGCCTGCTCGGCCTCGCGCTCGACCCGCACTTCCCCACCGTCCGCCCTTCGTCTACGTCGCTCTACACGTACGACGCGGCCGATCGGCGGCACCGCGCCGCGCTGGGGCGACGACGTGCCCGACGCCGCCCGGCGCGACGGGCGACGGCTGCGTCGTCAGCGGCCGCCTCTCGCAAGCTGCAGCCGGGCGGCGTCCGAGCAGGTGCTCATCAACGACTGGTGCCAGCAGTACCCGAGCCACTCGATCGGCACGCCTCGCGTTCGGCCCCGACGGCGCGCTCTACGTCAGCGGCGGCGACGGGGCGAGCTTCGACTTCGCCGACTACGGCCAGGACGGCAACCCGCGTCAACCCGTGCGGCGACCCGCCCGGCGGCGTCGGCGGCGACGCTGACGCCGCCGACCGCCGAGGGCGGCGCGCTGCGCAGCCAGGACCTGCGCACCACGGCCGACCCGACGAGCCTCGACGGCGCGATCCTCCGCGTCAACCCCGACACCGGCGCGGCGCTGCCGGACAACCCGCAGCGCCGGCAGCGCGGACCCGAACGCGCGCCGGATCGTCGCGCACGGGCTGCGCAACCCGTTCCGCTTCACGTTCCGGCCCGGGACGAGCGAGATCTGGATCGGCGACGTCGGCTGGAGCAGCTGGGAGGAGATCAACCGCGTCGCCGAGCCCCGCCGCGCGGTCGAGAACTTCGGCTGGCCCTGCTACGAGGGCGACGGCCGCCAGAGCGGCTACGACGACGCCAACCTGAACATCTGCGAGAACCTCTACGCGGCCGGCGCCGGAGCGCGTCACGCGCGCCGCTGCTACACGTACAACCACGCGGCGAAGGTCGTCCGGCGAGAACTGCCCGGTCGGCGGCTCCTCGATCTCGGGCTCGCCTTCTACCACCGGCGGCACGTTCCCGAGCCCGTACGACGGCGCGCTCTTCTTCGCCGACTACTCGCGCCGCTGCATCTGGGTGATGTTCCCCGGCGCGAACGGCGTGCCCGACCCCGCCACGCGCCAGCCGTTCGTCGCCGACGCGCGGCGGACCCGGTCAACCTCCAGATCGGCCCCGGCGGCGACCTGTTCTACGTCGACTTCGAGCGGCGGCACGATCCGGCGGATCCTACCCTCGTCGGCAACCGCGCGCCGACCGCCGTCGCGACCGCCACGCCCACGAGCGGCCCGCGCCGCTGCACGTCAACTTCGACGGCACCGGCTCCAGCGACCCCGACGGCGACACGCTCGACGCTACGCCTGGGACCTCGACGGCGACGGCGCCTACGACGACTCGACGGCCACCGCAGCCGACCTTCGACGTACACACACCGCGCGGCACCGTCACGGTCCGCCTCCGCGTGACCGACCAGGGCGGCGCTCACCGCCACCGACACGCGTCGACCATCACCGCCGGCACGCCGCCGACCGCCCACGATCGACACGCCCGGCGCCGGCACGCACGTGGAGCGTCGGCGACGTGATCGCGTTCTCCGGGCACGCGACCGACGCCGCAGGGCGGGGCGCTCCCGGCCGGCGGCCTCACGTGGTCGCTCGATCATGCAGCCACTGCTCAGCGCTCGTCCCACGAGCTGCCACGCGCACCCGATCCAGCACTTCGCCGGCGCCGTCGGGGTCCTTCACCGCGCCCGACCACGAGTATCCGTCGTACCTCGAGCTGAAGCTGACGGCGACCGACGGCGCGCCTGAGCGTCGACGGTCACGACGCCGGCTCGACCCGCAGACCGTCGACCTCACCTTCGAGTCGCAGCCCGCCGGGCTGCAGCTCACGGTCGGGCAGCGAGGCCCAGGCCACGCCCGTTCACGCGCACGGTGATCCTCGGCGTCGACCGTCCCGCTGATCGCGCGACGACGCCGCAGACCTTCGTCCGGCAAGATCTACGACTTCACGTCGTGGTCGGACGGCGGCGCGGCAGTCGCACACGATCACCGCGCCCGACCAGCGCCACGGCGCCACCTACACGCGCCACGTTCACCGAGGCCGTCTGCTCGCCGGCCGCCGTGGTCGGCGCCTGGGGCTTCGACGAGTCGAGCGGAGCGACCGCCGTCGACGCGTCGGGCGCCGGCAACACCGGCACGATCACGCGGCGCCACGCGCACGACCGCGGGCAAGTACGGGGCCGCGCTCTCGTTCGACGGCGTGAACGACCTCGTCACCGTCGCCGGACTGCGACCTCGCTCGACCTCGACCACCAGCGGCGACGCTCGAGGCGTGGGTGAATCCCGACCGCGCTCGGCTCGGAGCTGGCGCACCGCGGTGCTCAAGGAGCAGGCCGGCCAGCTCGTCTACGCGCTCTACGCGCAACACCGACCTCGAGCCGCCCGAGCGCCCACCTGTTCCCTCGGGCCCGGCGAGCAGATCCTCGACGGCGCCGCGACGCTGCCGCTGAACACCTGGACCAACCTCGCGACGACCTACGACGGGACCACCGCAGCGGCTCTACGTCGACGGCGCCGCAGGTCGGCGACCCGTGCCGTTCTCGGGCACGCTGGTCAACGGCGCCGGGCCCGCTGCGATTCGGTGGCAACGGCGTCTGGTCGGAGTGGTTCGCTGGGCAGCATCGACGACGTCCGGGTCTACAACCGCGCGCTCTCGCCGGCCGAGGTCGCGGCCGACATGACCACGCCGGTGGCCTGCGCCGCCGGCCGCCCGCCGCCGCAGCCGGTGCTCTCGGTCTCCAAGAGCAGCCTGTCGTTCACAGCCACCCAGGGCGGTGCGGATCCGGCCGCGCAGACCGTCGACATCGACGAACACCGGCGACGTGCACGCTCGCCTGGACCGCGACCGAGTCCAGCCCGTGGCTGACCGTCGGCCCTGCTTCCGGCAACGCTCCCGCGCACGCGTGACCGTCACACCTTCGATCGTCGGTCTCGCCCCCGCCACCTACACCACGGCGGTCACGATCGCCTCCGCCGGCGCCACCGGATCGCCGAAGACGGTCGACGTGACGCTCCGCGTCGACCCCGCCACAACCGCCGGCGCTCTCGGTCTCGACGACGAGCCTGAGCTACACGGGCGTCGCGGGCGGCGGCAAGCCCCGCGGCGAAGACGGCCAACGTCACCGAACACCGGCGGCGGGACGCTGTACGTTCACCGCGACCGACGACCAGTCCGTGGCTGAGCGTCACGCCGGCGTAGCGGCACGGCGCGCCGGCGACGCTGACGGTGAGCGTCAACAGCGCCGGGCTGCTCGCGGGCGATTACACGGGCACGGTGACCGTCACCGCCGCGGGCGCCGCGGGCTCGCCGAAGACGATCGCGGTCTCGCTGCACCTCGACCCACCGGACACGACCCCGCCGAGCGCCCCGACCGGTCTAATCGCCACTTTCGGGCCGAGCGGGATCGGGCTCGGCTGGAACGCCTCAACCGACACCGTCGGCGTCACCAACTACAACCTCCACCGCTCCACCACCCCAGGCTTCACGCCCACCACCGCCAACCGGATCGCCCAACCCACCGGCACCAGCTACACCGACCCCGGCCTCGCCCCCGGCACCTACTACTACCGCGTCACCGCCCAAGACGCCGCCAACAACATCTCCACCAACTCCAACGAAGCCAACGCAACCGTCCCGAACACCGCCCCGCCTCGGCCGGGCTCGTCGCTGCGTACTCCTTCAACGCCGGCTCCGGCTCGACCGCTCGCGGATCTCTCCGGAACCGGGAACAACGGCACCATCACCGGTGCGACGTGGTCGACTCAGGGGCACGCGGGCGGAGCGCTCTCATTCGACGGCGTCAATGATCTCGTGTCGATCGCCGACGCGAACTCACTCGACCTCACAATCGGCATGACGCTCGAGGCTTGGGTGCGCCCCGCCGTCGTGACGAACCTGGCGGACGGTCGTGCTCAAGGAGCAGCCGGGTCAGCTCCTCTACGCGCTTTATGCGAACAACACCGGGAATCGCCCGTCGGCCAACATCTTCATCGGCGGCGACCGTGAGCTGCGCGGGCCCGCGCGCGCTGACGGCTCAACACGTGGACCCATCTCGCCGTGACCTACGACGGGACGACATTCCGCCTCTTCGTCAACGGGACCGACGTCGTGACGACCACCGTCATCGGCTCGATCGCCGAACTCGATCCTGCCGCTCCGAATCGGCGGCAACAACGTCTGGTCGCGAGTGGTTCAGCGGCCTGATCGACGATGTGCGGATCTACAACCGCGCTCTGACGCAGGCACAGCTCCAGACCGACATGAACACGCCGGTCGGCTGATCGATCCGATCCACAGAGCTCGCGGCGCGCGCCCTGAAGGCGCCCCGCCCCGTCGTCTTCGCTAGTCGCGCGGGCTGCGGTCGCGGTCGCGGCCGCCCCGGCCGCCGCCGCGGCCTCCACGGCGGTCACGGTCGCCGCGCGGACGCTCCTCGCGAGGCTCGCGCGGAGGCGCGTTCTTCGCGCGCTCGATCAGCTCCTCGGGCTGGACGAGCGACCCGTTCTCGTGCTTCGCGACGAGCTTGAGCCCGATGCGGCCACGGTCGCGGTCGACCTCCTGCACGATCACGTCGAGCACGTCGCCGCGCGCTGATCACGTCCTCGATGTGCGCGACCCGGCCCGGGCCGACGTTCGAGACGTGGAGCAGGCCGTCGGTGCCCTTCTTCAGCTCGACGAACGCACCGAAGTCGGTCGTCTTCACGACCTTCCCGGTGTACTGGTCGCCGACCTCCGGGTCCTTCGTGAGGGCGCTGATCGCGTTGATCGCGGCCTCCGCCTTGTCGCCCTCGGTCGCGTAGATCAGGATCGTGCCGTCCTCCTCGATGTCGATCTGGACGTCGTAGTCCGACTCGAGCGCGCGGATCGTCTCGCCGCCCTTGCCGATGACCATCCCGATGTACTCCGGGTTGATCTTGATCGTCGAGATGCGCGGTGCGTGGCCACGGAGCTCCTGCCGGGGCTCCGGGATCGCCTCGAGCATCTTGTCGAGGATGAAGTCACGTGCCCGCTTCGCCTGCGCGAGCGCGTCGCGCATGATCTCCTGCGTGACGCCCGTGATCTTGATGTCCATCTGGAGCGCGGTGATCCCGTCGCGGGACCCGGCGACCTTGAAGTCCATGTCGCCCAGGTGGTCCTCCGCACCCTGGATGTCCGTCAGGATCACGTAGTCGTCGCCCTCCTTGACGAGGCCCATCGCGATGCCCGAGACCGGCGCCTTGATCGGCACGCCGGCGTCGTAGAGCGCGAGCGTCGAGCCGCAGACGGAGCCCATCGACGACGAGCCGTTGGACTCGAGCGTCTCCGAGACGACGCGGATCGTGTACGGGAACTCGTCGGACGTCGGGATGACCGGCTCGAGCGCGCGCTGCGCGAGCGCACCGTGGCCGATGTCGCGGCGCTTCGGCCCGCGCATGAAGCCCGTCTCCCCGACCGAGTACGGCGGGAAGTTGTAGTGGTGCATGTAGCGACGCTCCTCCTCGAGGGAGAGGTCGTCGATCTTCTGCCCCTCCTTCGCGGTGCCGAGCGTGAGCAGCGTCATGATCTGCGTCTGGCCTCGCTGGAAGAGCGCCGAGCCGTGCGTCCGCGGGCTCACGCCCACCTCGCACTCGATCGGGCGGATCTCCTCCGGTTCGCGGCCGTCGGGCCGGCTCTTCTCGACCGCGATCTTGCGGCGGACGAGGTCCTTGTAGATCGCCTCGCCCGCGCGCTTGACGTACTGGCGCGTGAGCGAGTCCTTGACGACGGGCCCGTCGCCGTCCACCGTCGCCGGGCCGACCGGGAACGGCAGCTCGACGGTCTCCTCGATCCGGTCGAAGAGCAGGTGGCGCTTCGCCGACTTCAGCTCCTTCGAGTCCTGCTCGGCCTCGGTCAGCGTGCGGAGGTCGTGCTCGAACTGCTCGTACACCGGCCCGACGACGGCCTCGAGCCGGATCTTGTCGAGGATCAGCTGGAGGCTCGCCTTGACCTGCGTCCGCCGGGTGATGTCCTCCTCCGTCGAGTCCATCGACAGCGGCGGTGCAAGCTCGTCGAGGAGCTCCTCGACGACGGCGGCCGCCTCGCGGAGACCGGCCTCGCCGATCCTCGCGCGGACGCGGTCCGCGACCTGCGCCTCGAGCTCCGACGTGACGTCGACGTCGAGGAACTTCGGCTTTCCGATCTGGCGGCGCAGGTCCTCCTGCGCCTCGCAGATCTTCACGATCTCGCGGTGCGCGAGCTCGAAGGCCTCGAGGATCTCGTCCTCCGGGACCTCCTCCCCGCCCGCCTCGATCATCGTCAGGCCGTCCTTCGTCCCGACCACGATCAGGTCGAGCGTCGTCGAGTCCTCGATGTCGCGCAGGTTCGGGTTGACGACGAGGTTGCCGTCGATCCGGCCGATGCGCACGGCGCCGACCGGCCCGAGGAACGGCAGCGACGAGACCATCAACGCCGCCGAGGCGCCGTTGATGCAGAGGATGTCGTGCGGGTTGACGAGATCGGCCGAGAGGACCGTCGCGATCACCTGCACCTCGTTCTTGAAGCCCTTCGGCCAGAGCGGCCGGATCGGGCGGTCGATCATCCGAGCGGTCAGGATCGCGCGCTCGCTCGGCCGACCTTCGCGCTTGAAGAAGCCGCCCGGGATCTTGCCCGCGGCGTACATGCGCTCCTCGACGTCGACCGTGAGCGGGAAGAAGTCCGCGCCCTCGCGCGCCTCCATCCGCCCCACGGCGGTCGCGAGGATCATCGTGTCGCCCGAGCGGACGACGACAGACCCATCGGCCTGCTTCGCGAGCTTTCCGCTCTCGAACGTCATCTCGGCGTCGCCGACCGTGACCGACACGGTCGCGACGCGCTGAGCCAACGTACTCACTGTGGTACCTCCATCCATCGAGGAAGGTGGAGGTTTGAGTCAGCGCCTCGCCGGGGCGCTCGCTCAAACTTCCACCCTCCGGTTCGCGTTCGGCCTACCTTCTGAGGCCCAACTCCTTGATCAATGCGCGGTATCCCTCCAGATCGGTCCGCTGCATGTAGTTGAGAAACCGGCGCCGGCGGCCGACGAGCTTCAGGAGCCCGCGCCGCGAGTGGTGATCGTGCGAGTGGGTGCGCAGGTGCTCCGTGAGCTGGTTGATCCGCTCCGTGAGCATCGCGACCTGGACGCGCGTCGAACCGGTGTCGCTCGCGCCCGCGCCGAACTTCTCGATCAGTTCCTGCTTCGCTTCCTTCGTGAGAGCCACGATGTTCTCCCTCCGTAGACGACTCCGCGGTCCCAGTACGTCGCGCGGAAGCTGCGCGCACGACCGAGGCCGCGGTCGGCGAATAGGGTAGCGGACGATGCGAGCGGGCGTTGCCGCCGGTCATCCCGCGACCTGCGAGGCCGGCGTCGAGATTCTCGAGGACGGCGGGACGGCGGCGGACGCGGCGGTCGCCGCTTGCCTCGCCTCGTGCGTCGCCGAAACGGTGATGACCGGGCTGCTCGGCGGCGGCCATGCGATCTACTGGGACGCCGCCGCGGGTCGCGCGCGCAACCTCGACTGCTTCGTCGTGGTTCCGTCGGGTCCGCGCGGCGCGATGACGGAGCTCCGGGTGCCGTTCGGCGAGGAGCTCGTCCACTACGCAGTCGGAGCGGCGTCGTGCGGCGTCCCCGGCGTGCCGGCAGGGCTCGACGCGCTCTGGCGGAAGCACGGGCGCCTGCCGTGGGCCCGGCTCGTCGAGCCGGCGCTCCGGCTCGCGTCGTCGGGCGTACCGATGCCTCCGGCGCACGTCCGCTGTCTCGAGATGCTTGCGCCGGTGCTGACGCTCGATGCAGGCGCGCGCATCTACTCGCCCGGCGGACGGTTGCTGCGCGACGGCGAGCTGCTCGACCAGCCCGGGCTCGTCCGCGCGCTCGAGCTCGTGCGGGACGAGGGTGCGGGCACGGTGTACCGCGGGACGGTCGCGGAGCTTCTGCTCGCGTTCTCCGACTCTCGCGGCGGCGCATTGACGCGGACCGACCTGGGACTGTACGAGGCGCGGTGGAGCGAGCCGGTGGAGGTGCCGTTCCGCGGGAGGTCGTTCCTGACCCGCGGCGGGCTCTCGGGTGTCACGACGACGCTTCGGCGCCTGCCCGAGTCCGACGGCGAGCGCGATCGCGTGCTCGCACTCGTCCGGACGCTCGACGCGCCGGCCGACGTCGACGGCGACACGACGAACCTGACGGTCGTCGACCGCGACGGGAACGCGTGCGTCGTGACGACGAGCCTCGGCCTCGGGTCGGGCGACTACGTCCCCGGCCTGGACCTGCACCTGAACAGCATGCTCGGCGAGCGCGACCTCGTTCAGGGCGAGCTCGTGCCGGGCGACCGGATGGCGTCGATGATGGCGCCGAGCCTCGTCGTCGACGCGGACGGTCCGGAGCTCGCGATCGGAGCGGCGGGCGGGACGCGGCTGCGGACCGCGCTCGTCGGCGTGGCGGCCGCGATCCTCGAGCAGGACGTCGAACCGCAGGCCGCGGTCGACCGCGGTCGCGCCCACCCGGTCGCCGGGCTCGTGAACGCCGAACCGGGCGTCGACGAGAGTGCCCTCGCTGAGCTCGAGGAACAGGGCTGGTCCGTTCGCCGCTGGCCCGAGCGACACCACTACTTCGGCGGCGTCAGTGCGATTGGGCGGAACGGGCCGGCGGCGGATCCTCGTCGGAGCGGCGCGGCTCGGTCCGTCGCTTGACCGGAAGCGTCACGGCGAGCCACCCGACGTAGCCGCACTCGGGGCAACCGGGGTTCGACCGGGCCGTCCCGCCGCGCGTCGGCTTCGCGTACTCCGTGCCGCATTCGAGGCAGCGGACGTTCTCGTAGACGGCAAGAGCGGGGCCTTCAGGCTTGCCTTCCATGTAAACAGAGACCCCGCCCTGGGACGAATCTTGCGGCGTGGGTCGCCGGTTTTCCGAGGCTAGATCGGGCGCTCGGCCCGCCGGGTCTCCTCGACGTCGCGGGCAATCTGCGCCACGAGCTCGCTCTCGCTCTCGAACGCGCGCTCGTCCCGAAGCCGTCGCCAGAGCTCGACGACGAGACGCTGGCCGTAGAGGTCTCCGTCGTAGTCGAGCAGGAACGGCTCGACCCGGAGCTCGTCGCCGCCGTAGTGCGGATTGACGCCGATCGAGATCGCCGCACGGTGCCCGCGCGCACTTCCCGCGTAGATCCCGTACGCCGGGACGAGCGCATCGGCGTCGATCCGGAGGTTCGCCGTCGGGTACCCGAGCCGCTCGCCCCGCGCCTCGCCGCGGACGACGATGCCGTCGACCTCGGGGGGCCGGCCGAGCATCTGGGCGGCCCGCTCGACCTCGCCCGCGCGCACGAGCGACCGGATCGCGCTCGAGGAGACGCCGTCGACGAGCGGTACCGGCCGGACGTCGAACCCGAGTCGCCGGAGCAGGTCGAGATCTCCCTGCCGCTCGTGTCCGAAGCGGAACGCCGAGCCCGCCGCGATCACCTCCGCGCCGATCCTGCGCAGGTAGCGCTCGGCGAACTCTTCGGCCGTCGTCCGGGCGAACTCGAGGTCGAAGCGGAGCACGAGCACGTCGTGGATCCCCGCCGCCTCGAGCAGCTCGAGCCGCCGCTCCAGCGTGCTCAGGAGCTCGACCTCCTGGCCGAAGGCCTTGCGCGGGTGCGGATCGAACGTGACCACGGTGGGCGTCAGCCCCGACGCAGTGGCCGCCTCGAGCACGCGGCGGTGGCCGAGGTGGACGCCGTCGAACGTCCCCACCGCGACGGCGCGCGGCACCGACGCGAGCTCATCCGGCGTGCGCGCGACGGTCATCCGAGCCGAGCGAGCGCGTCGTCTGCCGGGATGATGCGCTCGGGATCCGCCTCGTCGACGGAGAACGGCCCGACCTCCGTGCGGCGAAGCGTGCGGCAGTGGCCGCCGAGCGCCGCCGCGATCGAGCGCACATAGGTGCCGGAGCCCACGCGCAGGTCGAGCGTGACGGTCTCGCCGCTATACGCGATGACGTCGAGCGCGTCGATCCGCGACCGCCGCACGGGCATCTCGACCGCGACGCCCTTCCGGTGGAGCCGATACGCGCGCTCGCCGCCGATCTTCACCGCGGACGCGGCGGGGATCGGCAGCTCCACCTCACCGCGGTGGGCCTCGAGCCGTTCCTCGAGCTCCTCGCGCGCCGGGGCGTCGTGACGCTCGAGGACCTCCCCCTCCGGGTCGCCGGTCGAGGTCGTCGAGGTGAGGTCGACCTCGGTGACGTAGCGCTTGTCGAGCGAGACGAACGATCCTGCAAGTCTAGTTGCCGAACCGGACAACACGACGAGCAGGCCGGTGGCGAAGGGATCCAGCGTCCCGGCGTGACCTGTCCGCGCCCCCGTCCGCCGGCGCAGCTCGTTGATCGCCGCGAACGACGAGATGCCCGGCGGCTTGTCGATCAGCACGATCCCCGCCGGCTCGAGCGCGCGCGGGATCCGCCTCGTCACGCCGGCGACTTGTGCGCCGCTGCGAACTCGCGCCGAACGAAGTCGGTGATCTCCTCGATCGACGCCTCACTCGAGAACCCGGCCGCCTGCCGGTGTCCACCGCCGTCCGACTTCCGCGCGATCGCGGAGACGTCGAGCTCGTCGTGACTCGCGCGAAGCGAGACGCGACGCGTCGGCCCCGCCGCCCGCGGCGGCTCGCGGATGAGCACCGCCATGTCGGCGCCCTCGACCGCCCGCAGGTAGTCGATGATCCCCTCCGAGTACGGCTCCGCGGCGCCCACCTCGTGGAAGTCGTTCCGGAGCAGGTAGGAGACGACGAGCCGTCCGCCCTCGTACACCTGCGCGCGCTCGAGCGCCCGGGCGAGCAGCTTGAGCTTCGCGAACTGCACGGACTCGTAGACGCCCTGGAAGATCCGATGCAGGTCCGCCCCGGCCTCGACGAGCTCCGCGGCGAGACGAAGCGACTTCGGCGTGGTGTTCGTGTACTGGAAGCGGCCCGTGTCCGTGACGAGCGCGATGTAGAGCGCCTCGGCGATCGCGGGCGTCAGCTCGATGTCGAGCTCGAAGAAGAGGTCTCGCAGCAGCTCGCCGGTCGACGACGCCTTCGCGTCGATCACGTTGACGTCCCCGAAGCGCGTGTTGTCGTGGTGGTGGTCGATGTCGACGACGAGCGGCACCTGCTGCAGCACCTCCGGGTCCGGGCCGAGCCGTGACTCGTTCGCGCAGTCGACCGCGAGCAGCACGCGCTCGGACACGTCCTCGGGCAGCCGGCGGAGCAGCTCGTCGAGGGCCATGAACCCGTACTCCCCGGGCAGTGGTGCGTCTCCCGCGAGGTACATCACGGCGTCCTTGCCGAGCTGGTCGAGCGCGAGCTTCATCGCGAGCATCGAGCCGAGCGCGTCGCCGTCGGGGTTCTCGTGCGTGGTCACGAGAAACCGCTCGCCGCTGCGGATCGCGTCCGCAGCCTTCGCGAGATCAGCTTCGATCGTCGTCGTCTGGGGCGAGCTCATCGATCAGTTGTGTCATCCGGACCCCTCGCTCGACGGTCGGATCGTATTCGAACGCGAGCTGTGGGGTTCGCTTCATGCGGAGATCGCGCGCGAGGCGCGACTGCAGGATTCCGTGCGCGGCCTCGAGCCCCTGCAGGCTCTTCGCGCGCTTCGACTCCGAGCCGAGGACCGACACGAACACGCGTGCATGCCGAAGGTCCGGGGACGTCTCGACGCCCGTGATCGTCACGAACCCGATGCGGGGATCCTTGAGCTCGGGGACCGCGGCGCCGAGCACCTCCTTCACCGCCTCGTTCACGCGCCGCATCCGTTCACTCACCGGGCACCACCACCTCGCGCGAGACGGACACGAGCTCGTACTCCTGCCCGTTCAGATAGCGGACGGCATCGTCGAGCAGCGCGTCGAGCTCGCGATGACCGCGTGCGACGCACGCGACCGTCAGCCCCGCGCGCTGCCACAGGTCGTGATGATCGACCTCCGCGACCGAGGCGCCGAAGCGGTTCTGCAGGTTGGCCTTCGCCGACTTCACGTGCTTCCGCTTGCCCTTCAGCGAGCCGGCCTCCGGAAAGTGCAGCTCGACCGAGAGGATGCCGACGTAGCCGGAGACCACCGCAGAAGCGTACGCGTGCGAGCGAGCGTCGAACCGCTCGAGCCGGACGGGAGCTAGGAGGCGGACGGTGCGGCCGGCGCGGCGGGCGCGGGCGCTTCACTCAGATCGGTGCGCTCGATCTGCCGCGTCTCGTATGCCTCGAGCACGTCGCCGACCTTCACGTCGTCGTAGTTCGCGAGGTGGATACCGCACTCGAAGCCTTCGGCGACCTCGCGCGCGTCGTCCTGGAAGCGCTTGAGCGAGTCGATCGTCGTCTCGTACACGACCGTCCCGTCGCGGATCACGCGAACCTGCGCGTTCCGCCGCATGATCCCGCTCGTCACCATGCAGCCTGCGATCGTGCCGACGCGGGAGGCGCGGAACGTCTCGCGGACCTCGGCCTCGCCGAGCGTCTCCTCGGTCTCGACCGGCCGGAGCATGCCGACGAGGGCCTGCTCGATGTCCTCGGTCAGCTGGTAGATGACGCGGTACGTCCGGATCTCGACGCCCTCGCGGTCGGCGAGCCCGCGCGCCTCGGCGTTCGGGCGGACGTTGAAGCCGACGACCATCGCGTTCGAGGCGGCCGCGAGCATGATGTCGCCCTCGGTGATCCCGCCGACGCCCTGATGGATGACGCTGACGCGCACCTCCGGGTGCTGGATCTTCGAGAGCTCCGAGACCGCAGCCTCGACCGAGCCGACGACGTCGCCCTTGAGCACGAGGTTGAGGTCCTGGACCGCGCCCTCCTGCATCGCTGCGAAGAGGTTCTCGAGCGAGGGCCCGCGGCTCGAGCGTGCCGCGAGCTGCTCGCGGCGCAGGCGCTCGCCGCGCGACTGCGCGAGCTGGCGCGCCTGCCGCTCGTTCTCGACGACGCGGGAGATCTCGCCCGCGGGCGGCGGATGGTCGAAGCCGAGGATCTCGACCGGGTCACCCGGCTTGGCCTCCTGCAGCTTCTCGCTCTTGTAGTTGTAGAGCGCGCGGACCTTGCCCCAGGCGTCCCCGGCGACGATCGCGTCACCGACGCGAAGCGTTCCGCGCTGCACGAGCATCGTCGCGACCGGGCCGCGGCCGACGTCGAGGCGCGACTCGATGATCGGACCGGAGGCCTCGGCCTTGGGGTTCGCCTTCAGCTCGAGCTCGGCGTCCGCGACGAGAAGCACGCGCTCGAGGAGGTCGTCGAGGTTCTGCTTCTGCTTGGCGGAGACCTCGGAGAACTGCGTCGTGCCACCCCACTCCTCGGGCTGCAGGCCCTCGCTTGCGAGATCGGACTTGATCCGGTCGATGTTCGCCTCGGGAAGGTCGATCTTGTTCACGGCGACGACGATCGGCACTGCAGCCGCGCGCGCGTGCGAGATCGACTCGCGCGTCTGCGGCATCACGCCGTCGTCGGCCGCGACGACGAGCACGGCGATGTCGGTGACCTTCGCACCACGCGCGCGCATCTCGGTGAACGCCTCGTGGCCCGGCGTGTCGATGAAGGTGATCTTCCGGCCCTGCTGATCGACCTGGTACGCGCCGATGTGCTGCGTGATCCCTCCGGCCTCGGTCTCGACGACGCGCGCGGAGCGGATCGCGTCGAGGAGCGTCGTCTTGCCGTGGTCGACGTGACCCATGATCGTGACGACCGGCGGACGGTCGACGAGATCCTCCGGCGAGTCCTCGAACTCCTCGAGAATCTCCTCATCGTCGGCCGCGTGCTTGATGTTGATCTCGCGGCCGACCTCGGTGGCGATCAGCTCGAGCTCCTCGTCGGTGAGCGACTGCGTGACGGTCTTCGGCGCGCCGAGGCCCATCAGGATCGTGATCAGCTTCGGAACCGTGACGCCCAATGCCTGCGAGAGGTTCTGGACGGTGACGCCGGACTCGACGGTGACGGGACCGGTCGGCTGGACGATCTCGCGCGGCTGCTTCGGCTGGCGCGGCGTGTCGTCGCGGCGCTGGCGCGAGTCCTGGCGCGGGCGGGCGGCACCGCTGTCGATCACGACGCGGCGCTTCCGCCCGGCGCCCGGGGCGCCCTGGCGCGGCCTCATCGGCCTATTGGGTCTGTTGGGTCCGTTTGCGTTGGCCATTCGATGGATCAGTGTAGAGGCGCGCGAGCGCTGGATCGACTCGCACCGTGCGCTTCAGGGTTCGATTGAAGGCCCGCCGCGCCTGCGCCCGCTCGAAGCAGGCGAGCCGCCGGCAGGTGTACGCGGAGCGACCGGTGCCCGGTCCCGGCACGAGCTCGCCCCGCTCCTCGCGGAAGCGGAGGAGCTCCGGCTGCGGCGCCTTGCGACCGCAGCCGACGCAGGTCCGGATCGGCGTGTGCGTCACGCGGCAGGCTGCGTCTCCTCCTCGGGCCCGGCGGCGACTGCCTCCGCCACGGCAGTGTCGCCGTCGGCCTCCGCGACCTGCTCGCTCGGAGCGGCCTCCTCGCCCTCGCCGTCCACGGCCTCCTCGCCCTCTGCCTGCGGCGGCGCCGGCTGGACCGAGCCCTCCGCGAAGGTGCCCGTCTCGGCCTCGACCTGCGCGAGCGCCTGGTGCGCGGGGACGCCGCAGAAGCGGGTCCCGGGCAGCGCGGCGTTCGGGCAGCGCTTGCCGTTCGCCAGGATCGCTGCGCAGCGTCCGGAGAACTCGTCGGCCCCGTCGGCGCTGCCGCCGAACGCGGCCTCGGCCTCGGCCTCGGCGAACTCGCGCTCCGACTGGATGTCGACCTTCCACCCCGTGAGGCGCGCGGCGAGTCGGGCGTTCATGCCCTCCTTGCCGATCGCGAGCGCGAGCTGGTCGTCGGGCACGACGACCGTCGCCTCCTTCGCCTCGTCGTCGAGGTAGACCTCGCGCACGCGCGCGGGCGAGAGCGCCTTCGCGACGAAGCGCGCGGGCTCCGGGTTCCACGGGATGATGTCGATCTTCTCGCCGCGGAGCTCGGACACGACCATGCGGACGCGAGAGCCGCGCGGGCCGACGCACGCGCCGACCGGGTCGACGCCCTGGGCATGCGACTCGACGGCGATCTTCGAGCGGTAGCCCGGTTCGCGCGCGACGCCGCGGATCTCGACGAGCCCGTCGGCGATCTCCGGCACCTCGATCTCGAACAGCGTCTTGATCAGCTCCGGATCGCGGCGCGACAGGATGACCTGCGGGCCCTTCGTCCCGGACCGCACCTCGGTGATGACGGCCTTGATGCGCGAGCCCTGCTCGTACCGCTCACCGTCGACCTGCTCGGAGCGCGGCAGCAGCGACTCGACCTTGCCGAGGTCGACGAGCACGTTGTTGCGGTCGCCGGCCTGCTGCACGATGCCCGTGACGACCTCGCCGACGCGGTCGATGTACTCGTCGTACATCATCGCGCGCTCGGCCTCGCGGATCCGCTGCAGGATCACCTGCTTCGCGGTCTGCGCGGCGATGCGTCCGAAGTCCTCGGGCGTGACGTCCTCGCGCTGGATCAGGTCCTCGGGCACCTGCTCCCAGTCGATGTCGAGGTCGTCGTCGGAGATGAGCGTGTGCTGGCGCTCGCCGGTCTCCTCCTCGATCCGCTCGAGCTCCTCGATCGCGCGCTCGCGCGCCTCCTCGATCAGTCGCTCCTCGAGGTCGGCGGGCAGTTCGATCGAGAAGACGCGGAACTCGCCTTCGTCGTCGAGCTCCACGACGGCGTGCCGTGCGGCACCCGGCATCTTCTTGTAGGCGGCCAGCAGCGCATCCTCGAGCGCCTGGACGAGGGTGCCCTCGTCGATGCCCTTCTCGCGCTCGATCGTCTGGACCGCCTCGATGATCTCTCTGCTCATCTCTTTACCCTTCGTCGATCAGATTGCCGCGCAGGATGTCCGCGTACGGGACCTGCACGGATTCGTTGTCTGTTTGCACCGTCACTGCCTTGTCGTTCACGTCCACGACCTCGCCGCGGAGCCGCTTGCGCGACTCGGTCCGGAGCACGACGCGCCGGCCGACGACGTTGCGGAAGTGCTGCGGCGTGCGGAGTGGGCGCTCGATTCCCGGCGACGACACGTCGACCGTGTACTCGCGGAGGTAGTCGCGGAGCTCGTTCGTCACGCGCTCGCAGAGCGCGTGGTCGACGCTGCCCCCGGCGCGGTCGATGAACACCGTGAAGCGCTCCGGCCCGGCGAGCTCGACGGCGAGTACCTCGACATCGGGCAGCGCCGACTCCACGCGACCGGAGATGTCGCGCTGGAGTGTCCGCTCTTTGTCGTGCACCTTCGCCATTTGCAGCCCTCTGCTTTTCTCAACCCCCTCACAAAAAATGGGCGCCGCCGCGCCCATTTCGCCAAGCCGGTGAAATGTGGTGTCAGAAGGATAGCAAGGCGACCCCCGCTGCGACGAGCACGGCCCCCGCGAGCCGCGTCCGCCCGACGCGTTCGTCGAGGAAGATCGCGGCGAGGACGACCACGATCACGACGCTCGTCTCGCGGACCGCGGCGACCGGCGCCGCCTTCGCGAGGTCGAGCGCGAGCAGCACGAACAGGTATGCGAGCGTCGCCGCAGCGGCAGCCGCGAAGGTCGCCGGGCGCACCTCGGACCGAAGCGCCTGCCCCCCGCGCCGCCTCCAGATCGCGGCGAGGTAGACGAGCCCGGGAATCCCGACCACGAGCTCGTAGTACGCGAACGCGTCGGCGTGCTCGATCCCGCGGTCGTCGAGCAGCGTGTAGCCCGCGATGCAGACGGCGATGCACCGCGCCGAACGCGACGCCGCGGCGGTCCGGGTGCTGCACCCGTCGGACGAGGACGATCCCGATCGCCACGAGCACGACGCCGATCGCCTCGCCGGCGCTCGCGGTCGCGATCCCGACGAGCAGCACGAGCACCGGCGCGAGCCCGCGGGCCACCGGATACACGACGCTCAACTCCGCGCGCTCGTAGGCGTACGCGAGCAGCGCGAAGTACGCGAGCTCGAACGCCGCGGATCCCACGGCCCACGGAATGACGCCGCTGTCGACGTCCCAGGTGAAGGCGGCGATGGGCGCGACCGCGACGGCGGACATGCCGAGCACGACCGCGGTCGCTGCCTGGACGTCGTGAGCGCGTGCGAGCAGGACGTTCCAGCCTGCGTGCAGGAAGGCGGCGGCGAGCGCGAGGGCGAGCGCAGCCGACGTCACTCGAGCACGATCGTCACCGGCCCGTCGTTCACGAGCTCGAGCGACATCCGCGCGCCGAAGACTCCGCGTGCCACCTGCACGCCCTCCCGCTCGAGCGCTTCGCAGAAGCGCACGTAGAGCGGCTCGGCGGTCTCGGGGCGCGCGGCGGCGGCGAACGAGGGACGGTTGCCCTTCGTCGTGTCCGCGATCAGCGTGAACTGCGAGACGACGAGCGCCTCGCCGCCGACGTCGAGCAACGAGCGGTCGAACCTGCCGTCGTCGTTCTCGAAGATGCGAAGGCGAGCGACCTTGCCCGCCATCCGGTCGGCGTGTGCTTCCGAGTCGTCGGCGGCGACGCCGAGGAGCACGCAGAGGCCGGCGCCGATCTCGCCTCCGGGCGTGACGCGCGCCCGCGACACCCGCTGCACGACCGCTCGCAAGCGGCCGAGTATTACTCGGAGGGCTCGTCGAGGTCGCGGATGCGCGACTCGTAGTGCGCCGTGCCGGGGCTCATCGAGCTCGCGAGCTTGTAGTGCCCGTTCGCCTCCTGGACGCGACCCTGCTTCTCGAGCACGCGGCCGAGCGCGTAGTGCGCGTAGTCCTCGGTCGGCTGGAGCTCGAGGAGCGCGCGGAACTCGGCCTCTGCCTCGTCCCAGCGCTGCAGGCGGAAGTAGGCGATGCCGAGCGCCTCGCGGATCGACGCCTTGTCCGGCTCACGCTTCTTCGCCTTCTCGAGCGACACGGTTGCCTGGGCCGGCATGCCCTTGCGGAGCTGTGCGCGGCCCTTCTGGAAGAGGTCGTAGGTCTCGCTCATGTCGTCAGGCTCAGGTACGGGAAGTTCTCCTCTATCAAGTCAAGCGGGTCCGTCAAATCCCGCGTTTTCCCGATCTCGACCGCTCGAACCGCCGTGCCGGAGTCGATCGCCGCCTGGAAGGCGTTGCCCAGCTCGTAGGGCGGCGCGTCCTTCTTCAGGTGCGCCGCGACAGCCTCGGTCACGAGCCAGAGCGGGGCCGCTCCGAGCGGGTTCGCGGGGTCGCGGTCGAGGATCGTCGTGACGAACCCGTTCGCCGCGGCGACGGCGAACCGGTGCGGAGGCGCAGGTGGAGGCTCGCGCCGGACCGCGACCGCAGCCTCGCCGCCGGCCGCCTCGAGGAAGCGGGCGACGTCGCCGGGCGAGAACACGGTGTCGGCGCCGAGCACGAGCACGGGAGTCGTCTCGAGCGCCCTCGCGACGGCGTCCGCCGAGCCGTCGGGGCTCGGCTGGCGGACGAACCGCACTGCGAGGCCGAAGCGGGACCCGTCACCCACGAGGCCTTCGACCTGCTCCGCGAGGTGCCCGGTGACGACGGCGGCGCGCTCGATGCCCGCTCGCGGCGAGGTCGCGGAGGAGCGTGCCCAGGACCGGCCGGCCGTCGATCGGCAGGACGGGCTTCGGCCAGCGTTCGGTGATCGGGCGGAGCCGGCGGCCCTCGCCCGCGGCCATCACGATGGCCTCCACGGTGGTCAGGCTGGTGGCATTGCCGTGCGACTGGGGCGCGAGCACCAAGCGAGGCAAGGACGCAGGGAGTGCGCGTGCTGAAGAGCACGCGCGCGACTGAGGACGCGGCATCGCGCTGCGTGATCGCGCGCCAGGCGCGCGGAGGATGGTGCCGGTCTGGCCACTACGTCAGGCCCAATGAGCGGACCGAAACCAGCCCGCGCGCGCGCTCCCACGCCGAGAGCCGTTTCCGCAGCGCGCGCTCGATCCGGCGGAGCTCGCGGCGCGCACGCCGCGCCGCCTCGGCGGCGTCGTCGGGCGGTCCGTAGCGCGCCGTGTTCACTGCATTGACGAACGGCGCCGGATCGACGGCGGCCTGGGTCCGCAGCACGTCGCCGAGCTCTTCCAGCGTCGCGCTCTCGCGAACGTCGAGCCCCTGGTCGGCGAGGTAGTCGGCGAGCTCGCGACGCACCGCCGCGGCGACCTTGCGCGGATCGCGCGTGAGGAATCGCGCACGCCGGATCGCAAGCTTGAGCAGCGCGATGCCGGCAGCGAGCGCGACCGCCGCGAGCGCGAGCAGCTTCAGCAGGCTCCCCTGGCCGCCGCGGTCCGACGCGCCGGAGACGTCGCCCGGCAGGTCTCGCCCCGGCGTGTCACGCGCGGGCCCACTGCCGCGCTCGAACGAGCCCGAGTCGAGCTTGAAGTCGGCGGCGTCGAGGCCGCCGAGCCCCGCCGCGATCGCCGCGCTCACGACGGTGGCGTCGAAGTTGAGCGACGCCGCGCTGTACGAGCCGTCGAGCGTCCCGCGCCCGGGCGTCGGGTCGAACGGCACCCAGCCGAAGCCGCGGAACCAGACCTCGACCCAGGTGTGTGCGTCGCGGTCGACGACGGTCCAGCGCCGCTTCACCGGGTCGTACGAGCCGCTCGTGAACCCGGCCGCGACACGTGCCGGGATGCCGAGGTAGCGGAGCATCAGCGTCATCGCGCCGGCGAAGTGCTGGCAGTAGCCGCGGTGCGTCCGCGTGACGAACTCGACGAGGGGCGGGATGTCACCGCGCGTGCGTCGGGCTCTGGTCGTAGACGTAGCTCTGACCGTCGCGGAACGAGGTCTCGAGCGCGATCACCGCCGCGTACGGGCTCGGCGCGTTGCCGGCGATCGCGAGCGCACGCTCGTAGAGCGGCCGGTACTGGTTCAGGCTCGGGTTGTCCCTGAAGATCTTCTCCATCGCCGCGCCGCGGGCGAGCGCGCCGAACGGCGGCGTCGGCGGCGTGAAGGTCCGCGACTGGACGACCCGATAGCGCTCGAGCGCGGAGGGATAGATCGGCCGGGACTGCGCGAGTCGAGCCGGCGAGGGCTGCGCCGCGTAGCTCCACGCGGTGTACGTCGACCCGCGCGGCACGCCGCCCGGCACGTACGCGGTGCCGTTCGGCTGGTAGAGGATCGGGTCGAAGTCCGCCTCGTAGCGGACGGGCATGCTCGCCGCGACGAGCCGGTTGTCCTGCAGCGCCTCGACCTTCACCTTCGCCTTCAGCTGGCGGCTCGGTTGCCGCGCGATCGCCGGCATCAGGGGATCGTCGACCGGGTCGGGCTGCACCTCGAGCGTCGACTCGAGCCAGTAGTCGCCGTTGAACACGTCGAGCGTCGTCGCCCGCCAGTAGCGCGAGATCGGGGGCGCCTCGATCGTCAGCACCTTCGTCTTCTTCGCGGGCCAGACGAGGGCGCCGTAGTTCGAGTCCCAGACGTAGCGCACGCTGACGGGCAGGTCGGCGCGCGAGGGCTCCCACGTCTCCCAGCCGAGGAACGCACCCTTGGCGACCGCCGGCACGGTCGCGATCCCGATCGCAGCGGCGACGACGAGTCCACCCGCCACGGCCGCCTGTCGGAATGCGCCCGAAGGCGAGAGCGCGGCGAGCACGACGAGCGCCGCTCCGAGGATGACTGCCCCGCCCTGGAACGTGTTCGTGCTCGTCAGCAGCGTCGCGGGCCACGCGGCCCCCGCCACGAGGATTCCGGCCGCGAGCAACGCCCGGCGCTCTGCGACGGCCAGCGAAAACGCGAGGCTGAAGAACAGCACCGCGAGCACGACGAGCGAGTGCATCTTCGGCTGGTTCGACGCGTCGAAGGGCAGGGCGACGTCGTAGTAGAGGTAGAAGCCGTCGACCGCGCGACTCCACGCGGCGCCCGGCGAGGCGGTGCCGAGCGCGAAGCGGATGCCCACGAGCGCCGCAACCGGCACGGCCGCGAAACGCCAGCTCCGGCGCGGTAGCAGCGCCGGAAGGATCCCGACGGCGACGCCCCAGAGGAGGAGTCCGCCGAGCGACGCGCGCTCGAGCCGGAGCCAGCTCGACATGAACACGGCAAGTCCGAAGAGGCCGAGGGCAGCCGTTCTACGCAAGCTGCACCCCCGCGGCGGCAGCGGGTGAGAGAACCTCCCGCAGATCGTCCCCGTCGCGCAGCACCGCAACCGGCACGCCCGACGCCTGGAGCCTGAGCAGTGCCACGTCGCGCGTGGGCTTCGCGCCCGCGAACGTCGGCGCGTCGACGTAGACGACCGACACGCGGCGCAGCGCCTGCGCGCGGTGCACGAGCCGATCCACGAGGCCGGGCTCGAGCCGGGCCGTGACGACGGCGAGGTCGTACGCGCGCGCGGCCGGGCCGGAGTCGTCGGCGAGGAACGCAGCCAGCGGCAGTCGTCCGTCCGGCTCCAGCGCGGCGAGCGTCTCGAGCGCAGCCCGCCACTCGCCGGTCGCGGTCTGCACGCGCACGACCTCCTGGCGGAGCGAGTTGACGACGAGCACCGCGCGCCGGTCGCGAATCGCCTGGGCGCGGAGCAGCGAGCCGGCGGCCCGGACCTGCGCGTCGAAGCTCCCGCCGGCCACCGAGCCCGCGTCTGCGTCGAGCAGGATCGCGATCTCGTCGCGCGGCTCGTCCTGGAGCTCCTTCACCATCAGCCGCCCGCGACGCGCGGTCGTCTTCCAGTGCACCCGTCGGAGCGATTCGCCCTGCACGTAGTCCCGCACGCTGTGCACGTCGAAGCCGGAGGGACGCCGGAGCAGCAGCCGGCGGCCGTCGTGCGTCCGCGTGCCGCTCTCGCTGAAGAGCCCGTCGAGCTCGACGATCCTCGGCAGGACGAGCAGCGCGCCTTGCTCGGGCAACGGCACGCGTGCGCTCTCGAGCCCGAACGGATCCTCCACGACCGCCTCGGCGTCGTCGAGCGCGTAGCGCCCGCGCGGGACTGCCTTCAGGACGTACCGGCCGCGGAGCAGCCGGCCCTCGCGCCGCAGCGGGATTCGCTGCTCGCCGAGCTTCGCGAGACGCTCGGCGACGCTCGCGGACGCGAGACCGAGCGTGCCGCGCGGCTGGAGCTCCACGTCGACGACGACGTCGTCACCCTCGACGTAGTCGACCCCCGACGATCGGCGGCGATACGCCATCGGGCGTGCCGCGAGATGCACGCTGACCGCCGCCACGAGGACGACGACGAGGAACCCGAGCGCGATCGGGTAGAGCGCGTTCGAGCCGAACGCCCAGGCCGCGAGGTAGAGCGCTCCGCCGAGCACGAGCAGCAGGCGGCCCCGGCGCGTGAGCATCAGACCGGGACCGGCGTCTTCTCCAGCGCGTCGCGGACGAGCTCGTTGCTCGTCGTCCCCGCCGCGCGCGCTTCGGGCGCGACGATCAACCGGTGCGCGAGCACGGGCTCCGCGACGGCCTTCACGTCTTCCGGCGAGAGGAAGTCGCGGCCGTACGAGAGCGCCCTCGCCTTGGCGACCCGCAGCAGCGCGATGCCTGCCCGCGGGCTCCCGCCGAGGTACAGGCGCGAGTCCGCGCGCGTGTGACGGAGGAGCGCGACGACGTAGCGGTTGACGCTCTCCTCGACGTAGATCCCCTGCGCCTCCTCGACGAGCGCGAGCACCTGCGTCCCGTTCGTGACGGCCTCGAGCGACTCGAGCGGCGTGCCCGACGTCTGCTCGTTCAGCATCCGCGCCTCTTCGGCGAGCGTCGGGTAGCCGATCGCCACGCGCATCGCGAAGCGGTCGAGCTGCGCCTCGGGCAGCGGGTACGTCCCCTCGTACTCGATCGGGTTCTGCGTCGCGATCACCATGAACGGCAGCGCGAGCTCGTACGAGACGCCGTCGACCGTCACCTGCCGCTCCTGCATGCACTCGAGGAGCGCGGACTGCGTCTTCGGCGACGCGCGGTTGATCTCGTCGACGAGCAGGAGGTTGGCGAAGACCGGGCCCGGACGGAACTCGAACTCGTTCGACGCCTGACTGAAGACGTTCACGCCGGTCACGTCGGACGGGAGCAGGTCCGGCGTGAACTGGAGGCGCGAGAACGAGACGTCGAGCGAGCGGGCGAGCGCCTTCGCGAGCGTCGTCTTGCCGACGCCCGGCAGGTCCTCGATGATCAGGTGCCCCTCGGCCACGAGCGAGAGCACGACGAGCCGCAGCGTCTCCTCGGGAGCGTGGACGACGCGCTGCAGGTTCTCGACGATCGCGCTGATCGTGCGCTGCGCGTCCTCGACGGGGATGGCCTGCCTACCGATCGCGTCCATCACGCTCCTCGAGCAGCCGCGCGACCTCGTCGAGGATCGCGCCTGCCACCACACGCTTCGGCGCCTTCTCGATCCGCCGCTCGCCTTCTCGCCCCACCAGCACCACCTCGTTGTCGTCGGAGTCGAACCCGATGTCGCTTCGTGATACGTCGTTGAAGACGACGAGGTTCACATTCTTGTCAGTGAGCTTCCGGCGGGCGCGCTCGATCGCCTCCGCTCCGGATTCCGCAGCGAACCCGACGAGGACGGTCTCGCCCCCTCGCTCGCCGAGCGTCCGGAGGACGTCCGCCGTCGGCTCGAGCTCGACGGTCCAGGCCCGGGCGTCCTTGCCGCGCTTGCCTGCGACGACCTCGGCGGGGCGGTAGTCCGCGACCGCGGCGGCCATCACGACGACGTCGGCCAGAGCGGCGCGGGACAGCACCTCACGCTCGACGTCGGCGGCCGTCGGCGCCTGCACGAGCTCGATGCCGCCCGGCGGCGGCACGGTGAGGTTCGCGGCGACGACGGTGACGTCTGCCCCGCGGCGCCGCGCTTCCTCCGCGACCGCGACGCCCATCCGGCCCGACGAGCGGTTGCCGATGAAGCGGACGTCGTCGAGCGGCTCGCGGGTCCCTCCCGCGCTCACGAGGATGCGCCGTCCGCGCAGCTGGTCGCGCTTCGCGAGCGTCGCCTCGCAGGCGGCGAAGATCTCCTCGGGCTCGGCCATCCGCCCCACACCCCACTCGCCCTCCGCCATCTCGCCCTCGTCTGGCCCGACGAGCTCGACGCCACGGGCGCGAAGCGCCGCGGCGTTCGCCTGCGTCGCTGGGTGCGCCCACATCCGCGGGTTCATGGCCGGTGCGACGAGCAGCGGCCCGCGGTGCGCGAGCGCGGCCTCGGTCACGAGATTGTCGGCGCTCCCGTGCGCGAGCTTCGAGAGCGTGTTCGCCGTCAGCGGGGCGATCACGTAGAGGTCCGCCCGGGTCAGGTGGGCGTAGAGGTCCTCGCTCGGTTGCCGGCGCGCCAGCGCGAAGAAGGTCTCCCGCCGGACGAACCGGTCGGCGCCGTCGGTGACGAGCGGCACGACGTCGTGCCCCGCCTTCACGAGCAGCCGAACGAGCTCGCACGCCTTGTAGGCGGCGATCCCACCGGTGACTCCCACGAGAACGGTGGCCACGGGCACATTGTGCCGACCACCCCCTGGCGCGGCTAGGCGCCTACTTGGGGTACTGGGACTTGATCATGCCCTGAGCCACTTCTTCCATGGACATGGTCAAGTAGTTCTTCGACCGGGACTCGACGAGCGGCGGCGGAAAGTCCTCGAACGTGCCTTCGCCGAGCTGCTGGTAGTAGTTGTTGATCTGGCGAGCCCGCTTTGCGGACACGATGACGAGCGCGTAGCGCGAGTCGACGTTGTCCAGGAGCTCGTCGATGCGAGGATGAATCACGTCGGCATGGTAGCTGCACCGTCGAGCGCCCGGCGGACGATGCCCTCGAGCTCCTCGGCGGCCCGCTCGATCTCGTCGTTCACGATCACGTGGTCGCACTGCTCTGCCTGCTCCAGCTGGCGCCGTGCGAGCCGCAGCCGAGCCTCGATCTCGACCGAGCTCTCGGTCGCCCGCTCCCGCAGCCGGCGCTCGAGCTCGGTGAAGTCAGGAGCGGTGATGAAGACGAGGATCGCCCCCGGAACCCGTCCCTTCACCGCCAGGGCGCCGTTCGGCTCCAGCTCGAGGAGCGGCGCCTTGCCGCCGTCTCGGATCCGGTCGAGCTCCGACCAGAGCGTCCCGGATCGCTGGCCCCACGGGAAGGCGTAGTACTCCAGGAAGTCGTCGTCGGCGAGCCGCCGGTCGAACTCCTCCTCGGAGATGAACCAGTAGTGGACGCCGTCGAGCTCGCCCGGGCGCCGTTCCCGCGTCGTGGCGGACACCGCGAGCGCCACCTCGGGCACGCGCCGGAGGAGCTCCTGCACGAGCGTCCCCTTGCCGGCACCCGACGTGCCGGTGATCACGATGACGGGGTGCTGTCGCCTAGCGGTTGAAGAGGCCAACGAGCTCCGCCCGCTGCCGCTCCGACAGGCCGCCGACCGTCTTCGCCTGGCTGATCCGGGCCTGGTTGAGGAAGCGCGCGGCCTTCACGCGGCCGAACTTCGGCACCGCCATCAGGATGTCGAACACCTTCGCGGTCTCGACGTACTCGGGCGGCTGGCGCAGGATCTGATCGATCCGGACGTTGCCGTCCTTGAGGTCCTTCTTCAGTCTCGCCCGCTTGACGCGGATGTCGTTCGCGCGCTTGAGGGCCTCCATGCGCTGATCGAGCGAACGCAGAGGCGCTTGCGCCTGGGTCTTGGGCGAGACCATGGCGCGGGAGTCTAACACCATGTTCGCGCGCTGCAACCTGGTTTGAAGTGCGTGATTTGCAGGATGTTCATCGCGTGCGGACCACTTCGCTCGAGTGCTGTCCATGTTCTGTCGAAGTGCGCTCGTGCGCGACGCCGACGATGTCGTGCACCGATGCATAGCCGTGTGCCGAACATTCAGCGTCGAGCTCGGCACGCACGCGCGTCGGTGCGTCGGGATCCGCGAAGAGGATCGTGCCGAGCGCGACACGCGACGCGCCGGCTGCGAGGAGGTCGAGAACGTCGCGTCCGCTTTGCACGCCGCCCATCCCGACGATGGGAATCGACGTCGCGCGCGCGCACGCGTAGACAGCGGCGAGCGCGATCGGCTTGAGCGCGGGACCGGAGTATCCACCCGCCCCGCGCGCGAGCGACGGCGTGAGGGTGCGGGGGTCGAGGGAGAGGCCGCGGATCGTGTTCACGAGCGACAGGCCGTCCGCGCCGGCGCCTTCCACCGCGCGAGCGGTCTCCGCGACGTCCCACGCGGCGGGTGAGAGCTTCGCGTAGAGGGGCAACGTCGTCGCGGCGCGGCAGGCGGCGACGATCTCGGCCGCAGACTCCGGCGCCTCGTCCACGTTCGGGCAGGAGAGGTTCAGCTCGATCGTCACCTCCTCGAGCCCTGCACAGGTCTCGGCGTACTCGGCGGCCGAAAAGCCGCCGACCGAGACCCAGATCGGAACGCCCAGCTCGCGGAGACGGGGCAGCACGCTCTCGAGGAAGGCCTCCCGGCCGGGATTCGCCAGGCCGATCGCGTTCAGCATCCCGTGCTCGGTCTCCGCGATCCGGACCGGCGGGTTGCCCTCGCGCGGGAGCGGCGTGATCGTCTTCGTCACGAAGGCGTCGAGCGAGCGCGCGACGTCGGGCGCGGTGAGCGCGTCGAGGCAGCCCGAGGCGTTAAGCAGCAGCAAGAACGGGTCCCTCCACGCAGAGTCGCTTCAGCTCGCCGTCGATCTCGACCGCGCACCCGTAGCACGCGCCGTAGCCGCAGGCCATCGGCGCCTCCCACGCGAGCTGCGCGTCGGACGCCAGTGCGCGCACGGCCTCGAGCATCGGCTCGGGGCCGCAGGCCAGCACGTCGTAGTCCGGTACGAGCTCGGCGAGCGGCTCGGTCACGAACGTCGGCTCGATCACGACCTCCGCGTTCGGGACGAGCGCTGCCGCCTCCGCATGCCACTCCGAACGGAAGCCGAGGAGGGCCGGCGGTTCGCCCAGGCGCTCCGACAGAAACGGCAGCGGCGCGATCCCGATGCCGCCGCCGACGAGCAGCGGGCGGTCGACGTCGAGCCGGAAGCCGTTCCCGAGCGGGCCGAGGACGTGGATCTCGTCGCCTCGCTGCAGCGCGCACAGCGCCCGCGTGCCCGGGCCGATCGGGTCGATCAGGAACGCGAGCGTCCCCGGCGCTGCCAGACACACGGACATCGGCCGCGGCAGCACGCGCCCCGGCGCCTCGAGCATGAAGAACTGCCCCGGCACGCCGGCGTCGAGCGATCCGCGCTCGACCGTCAGCAGCGTGTACGGCCCGACCGTGTCGTTGGCGACGACGCTAAGCAGATCGCGCGTCATCGATGCGCTCCTGGAGCGACTTGGCGATCTCGGTGCGTGCATGTGCGATCGCGTGCACGGCGGCCGATGCGCCCGAAAGCGTCGTGATGCACGGGACGCGCGCGACGAGGGCCGCTTCGCGGATCGCGTAGCCGTCCGACCGGGCGCCGCGGCCCTGCGGCGTGTTCACGACGAGGTCGACCCGACCGCGGCGGATCAGGTCGACGACCGGCTGCCCCTTCTCGACGACCTCGACGTCGAGCCCCGCGCCTGCGAGCGTCTGCGCTGTCCCGGACGTCGCTGTGAGCCTGAAGCCGAGACCGGCGAGCGCGGCGGCGACGGGGACGGCGTTCTGCTTGTCGGCGTCGCGCACGGTGAGGAACGCGGTCCCGGCGTTCGGGAGCCCACGACCGGCCGCGCGCTCCGCCTTCGCGAAGGCCGTCGGAAGATCCTCGGCGGTCGCCATCACCTCGCCGGTCGACCGCATCTCCGGGCCGAGCACCGGGTCCGCGCCGGGGAAGCGGTGGAACGGGAGCACGGCGGCCTTGACGCTCACCTCGTGCGGAGTCGCGCGGCGCGGCAGCCCGAGCTCCGCGATCGTCGCCCCGGCGGCGAGCCTGCACGCGGCGTCGACGAGGTTGACGCCCGTCGCCTTGCTCGCGAATGGAACGGTGCGCGACGCGCGCGGGTTCACCTCGAGCACGAACACCTCGCGGTCGGAGATCGCAAGCTGCACGTTGAGCAGCCCGACGACGCCGAGCGCCGGGCCGAGCCGCCGGACGAACGCGTCGACGTCGGCGGCCTGCTGCGGCGTCAGCGAGGGGGCGGGAAGCACGCAGGCGGAGTCGCCGGAGTGGACGCCGGCCTCCTCGACGTGCTGCATGACCGCGCCCACGTATGTGTCGTGGCCGTCGCAGAGCGCATCGACGTCGATCTCGATCGCGTTCTCCAGGAAGCGGTCGACGAGCACCCGGCCCTCGACCGCCGCGAGCGCCTCGCGAACCTGGGGCTCGTCGTAGCAGACCCGCATCGCCCGCCCGCCGAGGACGTACGAGGGGCGCACGAGCACCGGGTACCCGACGCGTTCGGCGACGGCGACGGCCTCGTCGGCCGTCTCGGCCATCCCCCACGCCGGGCACTGCACGCCGAGGCGGTCGGCGAGCGCGCCGAAGCGCTCGCGGTCCTCCGCGAGATCGACGGCGTCGAACGGCGTCCCGAGGATCTTGTAGCCGGCGTGCTCGATCGCGCGCGCGAGCTTCAGCGGCGTCTGGCCGCCGAACTGGATCACGACGCCGACCGGCTGCTCCCGATCGAGGACGGCGAGCACCTCCTCGACACGCAGGGGCTCGAAGTAGAGGCGGTCCGACGTGTCGTAGTCGGTCGAGACGGTCTCCGGGTTGCAGTTGACCATCACCGCCTCGTGGCCGAGCTCCCGGAACGTCTGCGCGGCGTGCACGCAGCAGTAGTCGAACTCGATCCCCTGGCCGATCCGGTTCGGGCCCGAGCCGAGGATCACGACCGAACGGCCCGGCTCGGGCGGTGCCTCGTCGGCCTCGCCCCAGGTCGAGTAGAGGTAGTTCGACCCCGCTTCGACCTCGCCGGCACATGAATCGACCCGCCGGTAGACGGGGCCGACGCCGTGGCCGAGGCGGTGCGCCCGCGCCGTCGGCTCGTCGACGCCGCACGAGGCGGCGACATCGGAGTCGGCGAGCCCGAGCCGCTTCAGCCGGAGCCAGTCGGGCGCCGCGAGCTCGTCGAGCGACCGCGGCGCGAGCCGCACGCGCTCCAGCTCGGCTTCGAACCACGGGTGCAGGTTCTCCGGCTCCCAGGCGTCGTCGCACTCGCGCGAACGGCGTGCCTTCAGGAACGCCTCCGTGAAGGTCCGGCCGATGCCCATCGCCTCCCCCACGCTCTTCATCTGCGTGCCGAGCGTGCGGTCGGCGCCGGGGAACTTCTCGAACGCGAAGCGCGGGAACTTGACGACGACGTAGTCGAGCGTCGGCTCGAAGCTCGCCGGTGTCGTCTTCGTCAGGTCGTTCGGGATCTCGTCCAGCGTGTAGCCGACGGCGAGCTTTGCGGCGACCTTCGCGATCGGATAGCCCGTCGCCTTCGAGGCGAGCGCCGACGAGCGCGAGACGCGGGGGTTCATCTCGATCACGCGCACGTCGCCGGTCTCGCGGTTGCGCGCGAACTGGATGTTCGAGCCGCCGCTCTCGATGCCGACCGCGCGCACGACGGCGGCGGCCGCGTCGCGCAGCTCCTGGTACGCGCAGTCCGACAGCGTCATCTGCGGCGCGACCGTCACCGAGTCGCCCGTGTGCACGCCCATCGGGTCGAGGTTCTCGATCGAGCAGACGATCACGACGTTGTCCTTCTTGTCGCGCATCACCTCGAGCTCGAACTCGTCCCAGCCGCGGATCGACTCCTCGACGAGCACCTGTCCCACCGGCGACTCGCGCAGCCCCGTCTCGACCTGGCGCCGCAGCTCGAGCTGGGTCTCGGCGAAGCCGCCGCCGTGGCCGCCGAGCGTGAACGCCGGGCGGACGACGGCCGGCAGGGCGATGCCCCCCAGATCGTCGAGCGCAGTGACGATCTTCGACTTCGGCGTCCGGAGCCCGCAGCTCTGCACCGCGTCGCGGAAGAGCTCGCGGTCCTCGGCGCGCTCGATCACGTCGAGCGGCGCGCCGATCAGCTCGATCCCGAGCGCGTCCAGGAGCCCGTCGCGCGCGAGCGCGCGGGCGAGGTTGAGCGCGGTCTGGCCGCCCATCGTCGGGAGCAGCGCGTCGGGACGCTCGCGGCCGAGCACGTCGGCGACACCCTCGACGTCGAGCGGCTCGATGTACGTGCGGTCGGCGAACCCGGGGTCGGTCATGATCGTCGCCGGGTTCGAGTTGACGACGATCGTGCGGAAGCCGTCCTCGCGCAGGACCTTGAGAGCCTGCGAGCCCGAGTAGTCGAACTCGCACGCCTGGCCGATCACGATCGGGCCGGCGCCGATCAGGCAGATCGACTTCAGATCACGACGCCGGGGCGAGACGGTCCTCCTTCCCGTGGCATCGGCCGTGCTCTGGCGAGCGAAAAGCAAGCCAGGCAAGGACGCAGGGAGCGGGCGTACTTGAAAAGTACGGCCGCGACTGAGGACGCCGCATGGCGCCGCTTTGCAGCCGCCAGGGCGCGGTCGAGGTCACGGGACGGGGGACCTCCAAACCTCCTCGATCCACTCGCTGATGATGGGCCACGCGTCGTGCGGCCCGGGCCCGGCCTCCGGATGGAACTGCACCGACCGCGCGCGGAGCTGCGGGAACTCGAGACCCTCGACGGTGCCGTCGTAGAGCGAGACGTGCGTGGCCTCCTTGTCGTCGCTCGCCGCGACGGCGAAGCCGTGGTTCTGGCTCGTCACGAGCACCTTGCCGGTTGCGCGCTCGAGAACCGGATGGTTCGCTCCGCGATGGCCGAAGCGGAGCTTGTACGTCTCGTGCCCGGTCGCGAGCCCGAGCAGCTGGTGGCCGAGGCAGATCCCGAGCACGGGGACGCGGCCCAGGAGGTCGCGCACGACGGCGACCTCGTCCTCGAGCGGTTCGGGGTCGCCGGGGCCGTTCGTCAGCATCACGCCGTCGTAGCTCATCAGCTCGTCGGCTGTCACGTCGTGCGGGAAGACGGTCACAGCGGCACCCGCGGCCGCGAGCCGCCGGAGGATCGAGCGCTTGCAGCCGTAGTCGATCACCGCGACCCGCACCCGCCCCACGTCGCTGTACTCGTACGGCTCCCGCGTCGAAACGTCACGGACGAGCGCGCGGCCGGCCATCGAGGGCTGCGCTTCGATGGCCGTGAGCACCTCGTCGACCGACTCGTCGCCGGACACGATCGCCGCACGCATCGAGCCGGACTCGCGGAGCCGCAGCACGAGGCTACGGGTGTCGATGCCAGAAAGGGCGAGGATGCCGCGCTCGTGGAGCCAGTCCGTCCACGCCGGCCCGCGTGCCTCGCGCATGACGACGCCGCGCGCGTACGGCTTGCGCGACTCGGACCGGCCGTCGGCGACGCCGTAGTTGCCGATCATCGGCGCCGTGAAGCAGACGAGCTGCTCGGCGTAGCTCGGGTCGGTGACGATCTCCTGGTAGCCGGTCATCGCCGTCGTGAAGACCGCCTCGCCGAACGCGAAGCCCTCTGCGGCGACCGAGTCGCCCCGGAAGACGGTCCCGTCCTCGAGCGCGAGAAAGCCGGTCACGCCTGGAGGGTGTGTCGCGGTGAGGACTCGTCGCCGAGGTGCGATGGGCGACGCGAGGTAAGGACGCAGGGAGCGGGCGTATCCTCAGTGATACGGCCGCGACTGAGGACGCGGCATCGCGGGGTCCAGCGCGGCTCGGCGACACAGCTCCTCATCGCGATACACCCTCAAACACCGTCCGCCCTGACGCGACCGTCGCGCGCACCTTGCCACGGAGCGTCTCGCCGAGCAGCCACGAGTTCTTGGAGCGCGAGCGAAACCGGCTCTCCTCGACGCGCCACGTGGCGTTCAGGTCGAGCAGCACGAGGTTCGCCGTCGCGCCGACCGCGATCCGCGGCTCGTCGAGCCCGTACGCGCGCGCCGGCCCGGTCGACATTCGCTCGAGGATCGTCTCGAGCGGGACGACGCCCGGCTCGACCAGGTGCGTGTAGAGCGCCGCGAACGCCGTCTCGAGGCCGGTGACGCCGAACGGCGCCGCTTCGAACGGCACCTCTTTCTCATGCCGCGCGTGCGGCGCGTGGTCGGTCGCGATCGACGAGATCGTGCCGTCGCGGAGCGCGTCGATGAGCGCGGCGCGGTCTTCGCGGCTTCGGAGCGGTGGGTTCATCTTGACGTTGGAGTCCAGCGAGCGGACCGCCTCGTCGGTGAGACAGAGGTGGTGTGGTGTGACTTCCGCTGTGGCGTCGATCCCACGCTCGTGCGCGGCTCGCACGGCCGCGACCGATTCTCGCGCCGAAAGGTGAAGAAGGTGCAAAGGACGCTCTTCGTACGCGGCGAGTGCGAGGTCGCGCTCGACCATCACCGACTCCGCGATCGACGGGTACCCACCGAAGCCGAGCTCGGCCGAGACCACGCCTTCGTGCATGTGGCCGCCGCGCGAGAGCGTCGGCTCCTCGCAATGGAGGGCGAGCTTGCGTCCGGTGACCGCGCCGTACTGGAGTGCGCGCCGCATCAGGCCCGGCGCGACGACCGGCTGCCCGTCGTCCGAGAAACCGACCGCGCCTGCATCCGCGAGCTCCGCCATCTCCGTCAGCTCGGCGCCGCGCTGTCCCTTCGTGATCGCGCCGAGGAAGCCGACCGGGATCTCCGCCTCGCGCTTCGCGTCCTCGATCAGCGCGCCGAGCACCGCGGCCGAGTCGACGACCGGATCGGTGTTCGGCATCGCGAGGATCACGCAGAAGCCGCCGGCCGCGGCGGCCGCCGTTCCCGAGGCGAGCGTCTCCTCGTCCTCGCGGCCGGGTACGCGCAGGTGCACGTGCGGATCGACGAACGCCGGCGCGAGCACGAGCCCTGCGCCGTCGACGACGCGGTGCCCGTTCCGCTCGAGCCCCGTGCCGAGCTGGGAGATCACGCCGTCGTCGATCCGGACGTCGAGCTCGGCGTCGATGCCCTGCCCCGGGTCGAGGACGCGGGCGCCGGTGACGATCAGGCTCTCGCTGTGGCCGTTCTTCGCGAACAGCATCACGCGACCTCGTGCATCGCGGCGGCCTGCACCGCGACCGGGCCGTGGGTGAGCAGGTCGTAGAGCACGGCCATCCGCGTCACCAGCCCGGCGCGCACCTGGGTCTCGATGAGCGCGTCGGCCGCGTCGGCGACGACCGGGTCGATCTCGACGCCGCGGTTCATCGGCCCGGGGTGCATCACCTTCTGCCCGGGGCGCAGTCGCTCGGGCGTCACTCCCCAGCGCGCGGTGTACTCGCGGAGCGAGGGCACGTAGTTGGCGCCCTCGAGCATGCGCTCCTTCTGCATACGGAGGACGTAGACGACGTCGGCGGACTCGATCGCGCCGATCTCGGTCGCGGTCTCGCAGCCGAGCGCTTCGATACCGCGCGGTATGAGCGACGGCGGGCCGACGAGCGTCACGTGCGCGCCCATCAGCGCGAGCGCCTGGATGTTCGAGCGTGCGACGCGCGAGTGCAGGACGTCGCCGACGATCGCGACGTGCAGCCCGTCGATCCGCCCGAACTCCTCGTGCAGCGTGTAGAGGTCGAGCAGCGCCTGCGTCGGATGCTGATGCTTGCCGTCGCCCGCGTTCACGACGTGCGCGTTCGTCCAGCGGGTGACGAGCTGCGGCGCGCCGATCTCGGCGTGGCGGATCACGATCACGTCGGGGTCGTACGCGCCGAGCGTGATCGCGGTGTCCTTCAGCGACTCGCCCTTGTCCACCGACGAGCCCGACGCCTTGAACGACATCGTGTCGGCCGAGAGACGCTTCGCCGCGAGCTCGAAGCTCGACGACGTCCGCGTCGACGACTCGAAGAAGAGGTTGAGGACGAGCCGGCCGCGCAAGGTGGGCAGCTTCTTCACCTCGCGCTCGAGCGAGCGCTCGAAGCTGCGCGCGGTCGCCAGCAGCCGCTCGACGTCGTCGCGGGTGAGGTCCGCGATCGAGACGAGATGCCGCCGCCGAGGCGTCTTCGGCGGACGGAGGTCCTCGCGCATCACCTTGATCTCAGCCATCGGTGTTCTCCTCGGACGTCGGGACGAGCAGGACACGGTCGACCTCGTCGACCTCGAGCAGCTGCACCTGGATCCGCTCGCCCTTCGAGGTCGGGAGGTTCTTGCCGACGTAGTCCGGTCGGATCGGGAGCTCGCGGTGCCCGCGGTCGACGAGACAGGCGAGCTGGACGCGCGCCGGCCGGCCGTAGTCGAAGAGCGCCTCGATCGCGGCGCGGATCGTGCGGCCGGTGTAGAGGACGTCGTCGACGAGCACGCACGTCATCCCCTCGAGCGGGAAGTCGAGCGTCGTCGCGCGGACGAGCGGCGTCGCGTGGAGCGGCCCCTCGCCGCCGCGCACCTGCACGTCGTCGCGATAGAACGTGATGTCGAGCGAGCCGAGCTCGACGTCCTCGTGCGCGCGCTCGGCGATCAGGCGCCGGAGTCGCTGCGCGAGCGGCACGCCGCGGGTGTGGATGCCGACGAGGGCGACCCGCTCGAGCTCGGGGTTGCCCTCGATGATCTCGTGCGCGATCCGCGAGAGGGTGCGGCCGATCGCCTGGGCGTCGAGGAGTTCCTTCTCGGAGGAGACCCGCGCGCTCATGGCGCCGCCGTGGTCGTGGGTGCAGCCGTCATCGCAACTCCTTCCCGGCCTCTCTGGACCGAGTTAAAGGGGTCGAGTCGCGCGGGAGCCTAGCCGAGTGCCCGGACGGATGCGAGCGCGCGGTCCTCGCGCCCGCTCCGCAGCAGGTCGAGCACCGTGGTCCCGTCGACGAGGCCGACGCGGCGGTCGAGCAGGCGGCGCAGCTCCTCGCCGCGGAAGCCCGCGTTGCGCGCCGCCGCGAGGAACTCCACGACGCCGGGCTTCGTCCGGCCCGAGGCGTCGAACTGCCACGACGGATACCGCCACTCGGAGGTGTTCGCCGGGCGGACGGCGATGAGCTCGCCCGCCCGGCGCAGCCGTTCGATCTGCAGCGGGTCCACTCCCCGCCGCGACGCGAGCCAGGACTCGGTGAGGCTGCTCACGCGGCCGCCGGCATCGGCCCGCCGACGAGCACGTAGTCGGGCCGGTAGCCGAACAGCCGGCCGATCGGGGCTCCCAGCGCGAGCGCGGTCTTCTGCATCCACCTCGGGACGATAGGGAGTTGCACATCGTCGATGTGGTGGTGCGCGATCACGGCGAGCCTCAGCGGGTTCGGCATGCCCTTCCGGTTCGTCTTGCCGTCGAGCGCGAGGGAGAACATCGTCTCGAGCAGGTGCTCGAACTGCTGCGCGGGCCGCACCTCGCAGAGGAAGTGAGCCTCGTCCTCGCCCGCGTTCCAAAACGTGTGCGACGTCCCGGCCGGCACCGTGAGGCGGTCGCCGGGACCGCTGACGAGGCGCTCGCGCCCTCGCCGGAAGCCGACGGTGCCGCTCAGGACCGCGAACCGCTCCTCCTGCTTCGGATGGACGTGCGCCGCCGCGACGGTCCCGCCCGGCCTCACCCACGCCTCGATCAGGACGAACTCACCGTTCGTCTCGTGCGAGGTCTTGCGGAAGAGGATGCGCTCGCCGGTCACCGGGTTCTCGATCATGTCTCCTGCGCGGATCACCGTTGCTCCTTTCTCGTGGACTGCCCACGCGGAGCTTGGGATCGGCCGCTTAGCGTTCGCTAACGGCTCGCTGAAAGATCCCCCTTTCGGGAGCCAACCGCGGCGCGCGGTCGTCGTCTGATCGATCACTGTGGCGCGTTGGGGTTTCGATCTGACCGAGCCGTACCGGCGGCGTCCCGAGCCCGCGCCCGTGCGCGTCGCCCGCCGCCCGCAGAAGCGCCGGCGCCCGGTGCTGGGCCGCCTCCTCCGCGCGCGCTGAGGTAGAGCGCGGCCCACTCGTGCGCGTCGAGCGTTCGGGGTTCGGCGTGCCGTCGAACACCGACCGAGCGCAGGCCGTGACGGAAGCCGCGCGCCACGAACGCCGCGAAGCGCTGAGCATCCGCAGCAGGAACGAGCGGCACGTCACGGCGCTCGACGACGAGCACCCCCGCGTCGACGGTCGGCGGCGGCTCGAAGCTCGACCGCGGAAGGCGACGCGCGAGCGAGAAGCGATACCAGGCGCTCCAGCGCACGCCGTTCGCCGTCGTCGGCCACGGGAGCGCACGCTTCAGCCCGACTCCCCACTCGACGACGAGGTCGGCGCGCACGAGCGGGACGGCCGGATCGTCGAGCAGCCGGCGCAGGATGTCGGTCGTCCGGTCGAACGGGATGTTCGCGAGCACGCGAAACGGCTCGCCGGGGAGCGCGACCCGCAGCGCGTCGCCTTCGACGACGTCGACGTTCGGCCACCGACCGGCGAGCCGGCTCGCCCACTTCGGGTCGAGCTCGACCGCGAGCACGCGTGCGGCGACCGGCGCGAGCGCTTCGGTCAGCCGACCGCTGCCCGCGCCGAGGTCGACGACGAGGTCGCCGCGGCCGACGCCGGCGTCGCGGACGAGCTCCGCTGCGAGGGCCGCTTCTCGGAGGAAGTGCTGGCTACGGGCGCGCGGCGGCCGCGCGCGAGATGCGCGTCGAACGGCCACGGCTGCGGAAGGTCACGTTGCCCATGGGTGCGTCGTCAGCATGATACGCCCCCGTGAAGCGGATTCCCCCCTCCGCAGCGCTGGCCGCGCTCGTCCTGCTGTCCACGATCGTGCGCGCGTGGGCGGGCCTCAGGGTCCCGACCCCGTGGATCGCCGCCGACGAGATGATCTACGCGGAGCTCGGCCGTAGCCTCTGGGAGACGGGGCACCTCGACATCCTCGGCCAGAGCGCGCCGTTCTACAGCCTCGTCCATCCCGCGCTGATCGGCCTGCCGCTCGCGCTCTTCGACACCTCGCTCGGCTACGACCTCGCGCGTGTGCTCCAGGCACTGGTGATGTCGCTGACCGCGGTCCCGGTCTTCTTCTGGGGCCGCCGGCTCATGTCGGAGACCTGGGCGCTCGGGGCGGCCGCGCTCACGCTGACGATCCCCGGGCTCGCGTACACCGGCCTGTTGATGAGCGAGACCGTGTTCGTCCCCGTGATGACGCTCGCGGCATGGGCGACCGCATCGGCGCTCGAGCGTCCGACGCCGCGGCACCAGGCGTTGCTCGTCGGCGCGATCGTCCTCGCGGTGCTGACGCGCCTCCAGGCGCTCGTGCTCGTGCCCGCGTTCTTGCTCGCGCTCGTCATCTACGCCCTGCTCGAGCGCAGCATCGAGCCTGTCCGCCGGCTGGCGTACGCGATCGGCGGGCTCGTCGTGCTCGGGCTCGTGTGGATGCTGACCGGCGGCTTCGGCGCCTACGAGCCCGCGGGACGCTCGAGCTACGACCTCGGGAACGCGCTGAAGTTCGTCGTCTACCACGCCGCCGACGTCGTCCTGCTCGCGGGCGTCGTCCCGGCGTGCGCGGTGGTCATGCTCGCGCTCCGGCCGCCCGCGGAACGCGCGGCGCGCGCGTACCTCGCCGTGACCCTCGCGCTCGGCGCCGGCTTGATCGCCGAGGTCGGGCTCTTCGCATCGCGCTACGTCGGGCGGCTCGCCGAGCGCGACCTGCTCGCGCTCGCGCCGCTCCTCTTCCTCGGCCTCTGCCTCTGGCTCGCGCGCGGCGCGCCACGGACGCGCGTCGCCTCCACGGTCGTCGCGCTCGGCGTGGCCGGGCTCGTGCTGACGCTCCCGCTCGGGAAGCTCGTCCACAAAGCCGCGCTTCCGGACGCGTTCTCTCTCGTCCCGATCTGGGAGCTCGGGAGCTACGAGGCGCTCGTGTGGGGATTCACCGGTCTGGCGGTGCTCGCGTTCGCGCTCCTGCCGGCGCGGTTCCTGGTCGCGGTGCCGGTCGCGCTCGGCCTGCTCTTCGTCGGCTCGTCGATCGCCGTGTCGCGCTACGTCGCAGACGAGGCCTCAGAGCTGAAGACCTCGTTCTTCGGCACGCAGGACCCCCAGTGGGTCGACAGGTCGGCGAACGGTGACGTTTCGTACTTCTACGACGGCGAGCCGCACTGGAACGCGGTGTGGGAGTACGTGTTCTGGAACCGCGACATCCGGCGCGTGTACTGGCTCGAGGGCACGCGCCGCGTGCCGGGACCGATGCCACAGCGGAAGGTCGATCCGTTCCCGCTCGGCGAGCTCGCGTCGGATGCACCGCCGAACGTCGTCGGCTCGACGGCGTTCACCTTCATCGGCAGGCCCACCGCCTCCGTCGAGCAGTTCGGCCTCATCCACAAAGGGCTCGTGCTCTGGGAGGTCGAGCCTCCGCTTCGCCTCTCGACCGTCCTCGTCGGCGTCCAGGGAAGCGGCGACATCTACAGCAACGCGTCGATCACGAAGTACGGGTGCACCGGCGGCACGTTCGAGGCGACGTTCGTCGCCAAGGGCGCGCCCGTCACGGTTCGCCTGGACAGCGGGGCGACGCAGGTCGAGAAGACGCTTCAGCCCGAGGAGATCTGGCGCCCGTCCGTCCCGGCGAGCACAGAGACGTCCGTCTGCCAGCTGTCGATCGCGCCGAGCGGGCTCGTCGGCTCGACGCGGCTCGAGTACGTTCGCTAGCGCGGGCGCTGGAGCGCGCGGCCGACGTCCGTCGCCGTGAGCAGGCCGGTGATCCGGTCGCCGTCCACGACGAGGGCTTGTCCGGACCCGTCGCCGAGCCGCGCGATCGCCTGGTCGAGCGGCTCGTCCTCACCCAGCACCGGAAGGTCGCGGAGCGGAACCATCGAGTCGCGAACGGTCCGCACGTCCCACTCCCGTCTCGGCACGTCCGCGATCGCACGGAACGGCAGCAGCCCCACCGCTCGGTCTCCCTCGACGACCGGGTACGCCTCGTGCCGGTCGGTCCAGATCATCCCTTCCATCAGCTCGCCGATCGTCTGGTCGGGCCTCACGCTCGCCGGCTGGCGCACCATGAGGTCGCCGACGCGCAGGCCCGCGAGCCGTGCGTGCACGACGCCCGCCTGCGCCTCGCTCGACGCTGCGGTGTAGAGGAACCAGCCGAGCAGCGCCAGCCAGATCCCGTTCGTGCCCTGGTACAGGAACGCGAGCGCGAGCCCGCCCGCCACGAACAATGCGCCGAAGGCGCGGCCGATCGTCGCGGCGACGCGCGTCGCGAACACGAAGTCGCCGCGGAACGCCCACAGCGCCGATCGGAGCACCCGGCCGCCGTCGAGCGGCAAGGCCGGCAGGAGGTTGAAGACGAGGAGCAGGATGTTGATCTCGCCGAGCCACTCGAGCACCGTGTCGACCTCCTCGGACCCCGACCACGCGATCGCCAGCCCGATGAACGCGGCGCCGATGAGGAGCGAGACCAGCGGCCCCGCGATCGCGATGCGGAACTCCGCGCCCGCCGAGGGGAACATCCCTCTGAACTTCGCGACGCCGCCGAACAGCCAGAGGGTGATGCCGTCGATCTGCATCCCTTCGCGCCGGGCCTCGATCGCGTGCCCGAGCTCGTGCAGGAGCAGCGAGCTGAAGAACAGGATCGCGGCCACGATCGCCATCGCGTAGTACGTCGAGTCCGCGCGGCCGGGAACGGCATCGGGAAAGACGCGGGTGGCCAGCGACCAGACGATCAGCGCGAAGACGGCGAGCCAGGTCCAGTTGACGCCGATCTCGATCCCGGCGATGCGGCCGAGCCGGATGCTCGAGTTCACGCCGTTCCCGTCGCGACGAGCCACCGCAGCTCGTACTCGACGCGCTCCGGCAGCTCCCGCTCGGCGAGCTCGAGCCCGCGGGCACGCTCGTCGTCCTCGAGCAGGTCGAACGTCGAGATGTGGCCCGCGCGCATGCGTTCGAGCCCCTGCTCGCGCGTGAGCGACGCGCGCTGGTCGAGGCGCGTCGAGCTCACGTCGACGAAGCCCGCCGCCTCCAGCTCTCGGTGGAGCTGCTCCTTCGTCGGGAACCGCGCGCGGTCGATCGGCTCGATCGACGGCAGGTACCGGTTCAACCAGAACGCGTCGAAATGCGAATGGTCGAACGTCGCGACGACGACGCGCCCGTCACCGCCGAGCACGCGACGAGCCTCGCGGAGCGCCGCCTCGCGGTCGACGAGGTGGATCACGAGCCAGAGCACCACCCGCTCGAACCACCCGTCCTTGAAGGGCAGCGACTCCGCACGTGCCAGCTTGAACGCCGCTCCGCGCGGCGCCTTCGCCCGCGCCTGCGCGAGCATCTCCGCCGAGGCGTCGACGCCCCAGACCCTCGCGCCGGCGCGCTCGGTCAGGGCGACGCTCAGACGTCCGGTCCCGCAGCCGACGTCGAGCACGCGGCGGCCGCGCAGGTCGCCGAGCCGCTCGGCGAGCGCGTAGACCTCCCACCAGTTGTCGTCGACGGGGCGAACCTCGTCGTACGTCGCCGCGCGCCGCGAGAAGTCAGGCGCCCGCGTCGAGCTCATCGGGCTCGGTCATCGCCTCGATCGCGTCCTGGGCGACCTCGATCGACCCGTCGGGGACGAGGACGGCGATCGCGTCGGCGTCGAGCTCGGGCTCGAGCGTCGACTCGATTCCCGCCTCGTTGAGGATCGCCTGGATCTCTTCGGCTTCCGTGACGTCCCCTGCGACCGCTACTTGCACCATCGCTGTCATCGTGGCTCCTCGACGGTCGTGACCGGTTCCCGAGTCACTGATTGTACGCGGCGCCCCGAGGCTCCACCCTTCACGAGCCGGGGAACGCCCCGCTCGGCGAAGGGCACCTCGACGACGTCGAAGTCGCGAGGGACGACGGTCTCGGGGAAGGTCGCGCGCGCCTCCTCGACGAGCTCCGGGCCGAAGTAGCGGTTCGAGAGGTGCGTGAGCACGAGCAGCGTCACGCCTGCCTCACGCGCGACCTCGGCCGCTTGCGACGCCGTCGAGTGGAGCGTCTCCTCGGCGCGCTCGCGCTCCTCGTCGGCGAACGTCGCCTCGTGGACGAGCACGTCGGCGTGCCGGGCGGCGTCGACGACCGTCTGCGCCGGAGCCGTGTCGCCCGCGTAGACGACCTTCCGTCCGGGGCGCGGCTCGCCGACGACCGAGTCCGGCGTGATCACGCGACCGTCCGGGAGGGTCACGGCCTCGCCACGCTGAAGCGAGCCGCGCTCCGGGCCGATCGGGATGCCGAGCGCCTCGGCGGCGTCTGCGTCGAAGCGGCCCGGGCGCGGCGTCTCGACGAGCGCGTACCCGACTGCGCTCCGGCCGTGGTTCGGCTCGAAGACCTCGATCCTGTACTCGCCGCGGTCGAGGACCTCGCCGGCTCGCACGGTGACGAGCTCGAAGGGATAGGTGAGCTTCCCGAAGATCCGGCGCAGGTCGCCGAAGAGGTCGGAGAGGCCCGGCGGGCCGTAGATCGTGATCGGGAGCTCGCGGCCCCTCAGCGCGAACGTCTTCAGCATCCCGGGCAGGCCGAGGAAGTGGTCGGCGTGGAAGTGCGTCAGGAAGATCTCTTCGAGCTCGATCAGGCCGACCGAGGAGCGGAGCATCTGCCGCTGGGTGCCCTCACCGCAGTCGAAGAGCAGCTTGTCCCCGCCGCGCCGGATCAGGAGCGCGCTCGGCGCTCGCTGCGCGGTCGGCATCGACCCGGAGGTTCCGAGGAAGACGATGTCGAGGTCCATTGCGCGAGAGGTTACGGCTCACCCGCGCGTGGTGGGGCTCGGCCGGAAGCGGCGCGCTAGGAGGGTTTGGCGGAATGGGCCTCGTCGTCGGGGTGCGATGGACGTTCCGAGGCAAGGACGCAGGGAGCGTCGATAGCCGTCGCTATCGGCGCGACTGAGGACGCCGCATCGGGGCGTCCAGCGCGGCCCGGCGGCACAGCGCCTATTTCGCCAAGCCCTCCTAGGGAAGAACAATGCGCCGGCCGGCGACGAGCGGCCGCCCCTCGAGGCCGTTGCGCCGTTCGATCTTCCAGACACCGCTCCGCGGGTCGCCCCCGTATCGAGCGCTCGCGATCGACCACAAGGTGTCGCCGGACTGGACGACGTAGGTTCGCTCGGGCCCGGCCGCGGTGGACGCCCGAGCGACGACCGCCCAGGCGACGGCGACGAGCAGCGCGAGCACGAGGATCCGGGCGAACATCTGTTCGCATGCTAGGCGAACAGACGTTCGGTGTCAAGCGGGGCGCGTCAGCGCACGTAGACGAACGTGCGGCGCTCCGGATTGACCGCAGCGATCAGCCGCACGCGCGCCGGGGCCGAGGCGCGGATCGCCAGCGTCCGGTTCGCGCGGAGCCGGAAGCTCGCGGTCCCGACGGTCACCGCCGCGTCCTCCCCGGCCTGGACGAGGATCCGCCGCCCCTTCGCCGAGCGCACCTTGACGCCGACGACCGACTCCGTGTGGTTCCAGACGGGAAGCCGGCCGCGGCAGCCCTTGCCGACCGCGGACCGCACGGTGGCCCACGCGGGGCGGCGCGAGCGGTCGGCCCGGACGAGCCCGGCCTGCCAGCGGTCGAGGTTCGGCTCGTCGACGAGCCCGAAGAAGAGGAGCTCGCGCACGGACGGGTCGCAGGCCACCTTCGACACGAGCTCGGCGTAGATCTTCGCCTGCGCCTTCTCGGTCGTCGGCCGGACGCTCTCGCGACCGTAGTACGCCCGCCGCGACTGCTTCGGGATCGCGACCTGCCAGCCGACCTCGTCGAGCTTGAACGTCAGCGGGTGCTCCTGGTCGAGCCACGGCTCCTCGAACGTCGGCTGGCCCGTGTCGTGGAACGCGTCCCAGACCGCCTGCTTGATGCGCGCGAGGTTCGCGACGCCCGCGTTCGGCCAGCTGTAGCCCTTGGCGAGCGGGTCGCGGTCGCGCGCCGGGTACGGGTGGAAGCCGAAGACGTCCATGATCGGCTTGTCGCGGTCGAGCTTGCGGTAGCCGATCCCGAGGTCGTGGATGAACTTGACCGGCGACGTCGAGACGTTCGACTTCGCCTTCGGCATGTCGTTTCCGCGCGGCGAAAGGCCGACGCCGACGACGACGATGTCCTCGTTCACCTCTTTCAGCGCGTCATACGAGGCAGCCAGGAACTTCGCGAAGGCGATGCCCGACGCGGGTGACCCGTCGCGGTTGAACTGCGGCTGCCAGAAGCGCGTGAGGTTCGGCTCGTTGCCGATCACGAACTCCTTCACGTCGGGGTACGTCGCGGCGAGGATGCGGAGCCACTGCGTGAACTTCTCGAGGTTGTCCGGGTCGCTCGTGATCGCGCGCGCCTTGCCGATGTGGATCCCGAACGAGAGGTGGATCCCGAGCTTCGCGGCCTCGGGGACCGAGCGGTCGAGGAACGGCTGCTCCTTGATCGTGAGCGGCTCCTCCGGGTCCCAGTTGACGGTCATCTTGTTCGCGGCCAGCCCGGCCGCCTGCAGCTCCGAGAAGAACCAGGCGCCCCCGTCGTCGTCGTACTTCCCGCGGTCGTCCGAGACGCCGAAGACCGGCGCCGCGCCCGCGGCGGTGACGAGTGAGAGGGCGCACGCAGACGCCGCAGCGATGGAAAGGATGGTTCTCATGCCCTCGTTCGGCCGTCGTCCGTGCCGGCGCCGGAGTCTACCGCGGCTCCGGGACGATCGTGTCGAGCAGCCTGTCGGCGCCGAATCGGACGGGATCGTCCGCCGGCAGGCCGGTCTCGTCCTCCGCAGCCGCGATCGCCGCGCGCGCCTCCTCGTCGCCGAGGAAGCGCGTGTTCATCGCGATGCACGCCACCTTCGCCGGCCGGATCGGTAGCGAGAGCGCCTCGTGGAGCCGGACGAGCTCGGGAAGCGACGGCAGCGGGTGGCCTGGATAGCCCTCGACCTCGGTCGTGCCCGCGAGGTGGCAGAGGACGTAGGCGTGCGGCGCGCTGCCGTGGATCAACCCCATCGTCACGCCGGAGTACGCGGGATGGACGATCGAGCCCTGGCCCTCGACGAGGAGCAGGTCGGTCCCGCCGCGCTCGTAGCCCTCCACGACGAGCTGCTCGGTCGCGCCGGCGAGGAAGTCGGAGACGACCGCGTCGACGGAGATCCCCCACCCCGCGATCGCGATCCCGGTCTGGCCCGTCGGCACGAACTGCGACGCGAGCCCGCGCGCTCGCGCAGCGCGATCGAGCTCGAGCGAGACCGTCATCTTCCCGATCGCGCAGTCGGAGCCGACCGTCAGCACCGTCTTCGTGTCGAGCTCGAGGTTGCGGCCCGTCGGGACGTTGAGCCCCTCCGGCGGCTTGCGCAGGTCGCGCAGCTCCACGCCGTGGCGCGCGGCGAGCTCCGCGAGCTCGGGGTCGTCGGAGACGAACTCGTGCAGGCCGTTCTCGAGGTCGAGCCCCTTCGCGATGCAGCTCTTCAGCAGCTCGCGCCACGCCGGCGGAAAGCGCCCGCCGGCGGTCGCGACGCCGACGAGGGCGGTCGTCGGGTTGAAGCAGAGCGCGTCGTTGACGGTCGCGACGATCGGGATCCCGTCATGCGTCTCGCCGGCGCGCCCCGAGTCGAGGATCGCGACGACGGGCTGCTCGCCGTACTTCAGGACTCCCCGCGCCGTCTTCCCGTAGTGCGGGTCGTCGCGACTTGCCCTCAGCGAGGATCAGGTACCGCTTCTCGGACACCGAGCCCCGGCTCGTTCGAGGGAAGCTGCACGCCGTCCGCGAACTCGACACCCGGCCACGGGTCGTGCGCGAGCAGCAGGTTGCCGTCGAGGTCGACGTGGTCGCAGAGCGACGCGATCTGCGCGCCCGCGGCGATCGAGAGCCCGGACTCGACCATGCAGCCGAGCATCACCCCGAGGCCGAGCGCCCGCGCGGCGTGCGCCATCCGCACCGCCTCGCGGATCCCCCCGGACTTCGCGAGCTTGATGTTGATCCCGTGCGCGCCCTCGGCGCACCGTGCGACGTCGTCGAGCGTGTGGCAGTCCTCGTCGACGTAGATCGGGACCGGCGAGCGGCGCTTCAGCTCCGGCCCGTCGGGGGCGCCCGCGGGAAGCGGCTGCTCGCAGTACTCGATGTCCAGCTGCGGCAGATACTCGAGCGCCTCGCCGAGCGACCACGCCTCGTTCACGTCGACCTGGAGCGGCCGGTCGGTGACGCTGCGAACCGCGCGCACGCGCTCCGCGTCGAGCCCGTCTCCGCCGCCGAGCTTGAGCTTGAGGCGCCTGAAGCGCGGCGCAGCCTTCTCCGCGCGGCGGGCCATGTCGTCCGGATCGCCGAGCCACACCGTCCACGAGGTCGGCGGCCCCTCGCGGCGCAACCCGAGCAGGCGCCAGACCGGAACGCCCGCCGCCTTTCCGCAGAGGTCGTGCAGCGCCGCGTCGATCGCCGACCGTGCCGCGAACTCGCGCCGCGGGAGGCGCGCGAAGATCTCGTCGAAGGCGAACGGGTCGTCGCCGAGCGCGTCCGCGTGCTCCTCGACGTAGTCCCGTGCGGATGCGGCCGACTCCCCGTAGCGGTCGATCGGCGCCGCCTCGCCGAAGCCGACGAGTCCCTCGTGGCGCACCTCGATCTGGCAGAGCTCGACGTCGTCCTGGGAGCTCCGCGCGATCGTGAACGTCTCGGCGAGTGGGACGGTGACGAGGCGGGCACTGACCTCCATGGGTTCAACCCTACAAAGCGATAGGGTCATATCGTTTTCTCGATCGAGGGACGACACAGGGGAGGTCACATGACGAGCACGAGAAGTCGTCGGCGTTCGTTCGCGGCGCTGCTGGTGGTTGCCGTCGCGGCGTTTGCGTCGACCGTCTCGCCCGCCTCGGGCGGAACCGCGATGCCGACGGCGACGGGCGGCGACTGTGGCGGCGCCGATCTCTTCAGCGGGCTCCGTGCGATTCAGCGCACGGCCGCCGGAGGAACGATCAACCGCGAGCCGCCGTACCGCTACGCCGACGCCGACATCCCGGGCGGGTCGGAGCCCAAGGTTCCCGCGAACTTCACGGCGACGGTCCCGGTCTACTTCCACGTGATCACGAACGGCAGCGAGGGCAACGTCACGAACGCGCAGATCACCGCGCAGATGAACGTGCTCAACCTCGCATTCGCCGGCTTCTACGGCGGGCCGAACACCGGCTTCTCGTTCACGCTCGCCGGCGTCGACCGGACGAACAACGCGAAGTGGTTCACGATGGACGCGTTCGAGGACGAGATCGCCGCGAAGCAGGCATTGCATCGCGGAGGCATCAACGCGCTGAACATCTACACGGGCACCGCGGCCGGCAACCTCGGCTTCGCGTACTTCCCGAAGACCGCCAAGCGGTTCCTGTTCATCGACGGGATCGTGATCCACTACGGGTCCGTGCCGGGCGGGTTCATCCCGAAGTTCAACCTCGGCCACACCGCGACGCACGAGGCGGGACACTGGCTCGGGCTTTGGCATCCGTTCGACTTCGGCTGCCTGGGCCAGGGCGACAAGGTGAAGGACACGCCGCAGATGTCGGTGCCGACGTCCGGCTGCCCGGAGGGGAAGGACAGCTGCCTGAAGGATCCGGGCCTCGACCCGATCCACAACTTCATGGACTACTCGGACGACGCCTGTTACGAGGAGTTCACGCCCGACCAGATCGAGCGGATGCAGAAGCAGTACGTGCACTACCGGGTCTGACCGGCTCATTCCTTGCCGGGGGCTGCCGCGCGCAGCCCCCGGCTACACTCTCGGCTCGTCCCCCGCGCCCGTAGCTCAGGGGATAGAGCGCGCGCCTCCGGAGCGCGAGGTCGCAGGTTCGATTCCTGCCGGGCGCATGAACCGCTGCCTCGCTACGCGGGAACCCGCATAGCTCCATCGGTCAGGCGGTGGGCGCTCGCGGATCGGCCGAGCGGGTCGGGTAGATACTTCGGCGCTGGCGATGAGCGCCCTGACGAGGATCGCTGAGCATGTCTACTGGATGCCGCCGGGGCCGCCTGACCGGCCGTCGATCTGCGCGGTTGTGGGCGACCGCCGCACGATCATGCTCGATGCTGGATCGTCCGTCGCACACACGCGCGCGTTTCTCGACGATCTCTTGAAGGAGAGCAGCGTGCGGCCGAGCGCCGTCGTCTACACGCACTCTGACTGGGATCACGTCCTCGGCGGAGTCGAGGTGGGTGGCCTCGTGATCGCCCACGCACTAACCGCCGAGCGGCTGATCGAGTTGGCAGACAGAGACTGGAGCGACGAGGGGCTGGAGCGGCGAGTCGTTGCTGGGCTTTCGTCGGCACAGCATGTCGCGAACGTCAAGGCGGAGCTACCCTCGCCGCGAACGGTCGAGGTTGCACCAGCCGACATCACCTTCCACGACTCGATGGAGATCGACCTCGGCGGTGTGAGCGTCCATGTTCGCCACGTCGGAGGCGATCACAGCGCCGAGTCGAGCGTGATGTACGTCGAACCCGACCGGGTTCTCTTCCTCGGCGACTGCATGTACGCCGGGCCGGATGGCGCGTTGACCGTGGAGTCGGCGTTCCGGTTACGCGATGTGATCCTCGGGTTCGGCGCGGAGCAGCATGTGGAGGGGCACCACGAGGCGGTTTCGTCTCGGGGCGACATGGAGCGCCTGTTCAACAAGATGCAGCTTGCCGAGGCCGCCGTACGCGAAGGGTCGGCACTTACCGCGTCAGACGAGGACACCGAGTACTTCGTTCAGGGCTTCAAGGCGGGTTACGCACGCGCGAAGTGAGCGCCCCTGCGCTGCTGCGATCATCGGCCGCATGAGCGTGCACAACCGCGACGAGCTACCCGCAGACCCTGACCTCGATGACCTGCCCGAAGAGATCGCGGCATCGAGCGGCCAGCGGTCATGCGGCTTTCGCACAGCTACGCGGGCGAGCAGTGCCGTGAGTGCGACGAGTGTGCCGGTGGTGCAGACCCGGTGCAGAGCTCGGGAGCAGTGGTCTGAGAGGCATCCTCGCCCAGGGCGGCGATCGAGCCTTTCAGCGGTCGCGCTCGAAGAGCTCGACCTTGTCTTTGCGGTGCCAGCGAATGAAGCCGCAGCGATCGCATGAGAACGCCAGCGCCTGAAGCCCGCCTTCCAAAGCCTGGAGCGTCGACATCCCGTCGAGGAGAATCCACGCCGTCGCGCCGCACATAGGGCACGGACGGGCGGCGTCCTCGATCTCTCGTCCCACGCGCGAAGGTTGACACACTTCGCACAGGTTCCGGTGAACGCGGAGACCGCTCACGACGCAGCCTACGAGGCCCCGTCCTGAGCGAGATCGGGGAGTTAGCGGCTTCCGCGTCAGTCATGAACGTATGTCCGACCGGCACAGAGGGCTCGACGCAATGCGGCCTTGCGCGTAGGCGTTAGCGCCGATCACTCGGGGACGTCGTGCAGCATCCGGTGGGTGGCCGACTTGATGTGTCGCGCCGGATCGGGGTCGATGGCTCGGCGCTCACTCGACGAGTAGTAGCTCGCGTCGGCGCTTGCAAACGCTTCGCCGTTCTCGAAGCCGAGCAGCCAGACGAAGGTGTGCCCGTCGACCCACGGGCCGAGGATCCGGAAGCCGAGTCGCCGTCGCAGTGGAGCGACGTGCTCGCGCCACTCGGCGATCCAGGCGTCGAGCTCGCCGTCCTCGATCTCGTAGATGCGCAGCTGCCACTCCATGGGGGCTGAGTCGTGCCTTACGCGCGCGGCGCGTATTCGACGCTGCCGAACGGCCAGTCGGACGCAAGCCAGTCGCTTACGGCGCGCCAGACGGGAACGTCGAGCTCCGCGTGACTCGCCCGTACCCAGGAGAGCGCACGGGCGTCGTCGTCGCCGTCGCGCAGCGGGTAGATGTAGACGCACCCGATCACGTCGCGGCTCACCGGATCGAGCACCGTGTACGTGAACCCCGATCGGTTGCGGAAGTCGTCGGCATGGCGCTGCAGGTCCGCCCGGTTCTCGTCCAGCGTCATCTCCCGCGGCCAGCGGCCGTCGCCCCACCCGGGCGTTGCGGCGATGTGGTCCATCGACGACGTCCAAGCGTCGTAGTCCTGCTCGTTGTGTTCGGGCCCGAGCGGCTCGAGGACGAACTGCGGCGTCTCGAGCCGGTGAGGCACGTCGAAGTCGCGCGGGACGAATTCGGCCATGCGGCGATCGTAGACCGCTCCTCAGCGGGCCGGGTGTTGTCCACCGCGCGAACGAGCGGAGGGCGCAAGCTACTCGCCGCAGAAGAGCGATTCGGGAATGTCGCTTGCAGACCTGAGCTGGGTACGCTGCCCGCGTGATCCCGTGGATCGTCATCGCCCTGGTCGTCGTACCCTTGGTCGTCGTCGGCTTCCTGGCCACGCGTCGCAGAACCATCGCCGCCGAGCATCCCGCGAGCGAAGACGCGCGAGCAAGGGCGCGAACGGAGCAGGAGTTCGCCGAGGCGGAGGCCTACGAGGCGAAGTGGCGTGAAGAGGACCTGGAGAGGTTCCACCAGGAGCGCTTGCCCTAGCTCGGACTCGCGTGGGCGAGCGTCCGGTCCCTCGACGCCGTGACCGACTCCGTTCCCGAACTGGCTCCCGTAGACGGCGTCAGCCGTGTCGGCCGACGCGAACGGCGGGGAGGGCCCCGACCTCGTCCTTCGTAAGGGCGACGTGCACCGCGTCGGTCTCGACCCTGGCGACCGCCCCGATCGGGATGGTGACCTCCTTCCGACCCCAGAGGTGGCCGCGCTCGAGGACGAAGTGCGTGATGTGCTCGTCCGCGTCGACCACGAAGCCGTCCACCTCGCCCAGTGAATGGCCGTCCACGGAGATGACGGCGCTCGCCCGCCGGACCTCGACCTCGCCCTTGGGCACGCGGTCGTAGTACACGGTCACGTGGGAGCCGAGGTCGCCCGGATACGGGTCTCCGTAGACACCGGAGTAGTACGGCATCGCGAGGAAGTCTTCGACGCCGACGTCCCAGTCGGGGTCCTCGGCGGGGGTCTCTCCGACTCTGAGGTAGGCGGCCTCGTGCACGGACTCGAACCCCTGCGCTTCGTCCAGGGTGCACTCCAGCTCGATCTCGCGCTGCTCGTCGTCTCCGGCCTTCGCCAGCCGGATGGGAACCAGCCGCGCCTCTCCGTCGCCGTGCTTCGGTCGGACCACGAGATGCGTCAGGCGCTTCTCGAGCGGGTCGATGACGATGTCCGCCAGCTCGCCGTACTCGCCGTCGGCGCAGCGGACGCGATTGCCGATCTCGAGCCGCATGTCAGTCTCCTCCCACGCCGACGCGTCGAGCGGAGTCTACGGGCGGGCCGTCGAGACGCATCGCCCCGGCGCCTAGCGCGTGATGTCGACCACGCAGAATCGGTTGCCCTCGGGGTCCTCGAGGATGACGTAGTCGGCGTCCGGCGGTCGCTTGTCCCAGTGGACCTCCTTCGCGCCGAGCGCAACGAGACGCGTCACGTCCCCGGCCTGATCTTCGGTGTAGAGGTCCAGGTGGAGGCGCGGCGGGATCTGGACCGTCGAGGGAACTTGGTCGAGCGAGAGGCTCGGACCGTTGCCATCCCGCGGGCGCAGCAGGACGAAGTCCTCGCGCTCGATGCCGCGCTCGTAGCCGAGTGCGGCTTCCCAGAACTCGACCTGACGCTGGAGATCGTCGACGCGCAGCACGATCGAGCCGACCCGGAGCACCCCGGGCATGCTACGGCGTGGGTGAACTCGCTCGTAGGCGCCGCGGGCGCAAGAGCCCTTGACACGCGCTCCAGCACGGAACGAGACTCATCCGTCTCTGCGGCACGGAGTCGCGCCGGCATGCGCGTCCGCGTGCACGCCCCATTCGGAGAGGAGTGCCCATGCGGCGCGGACTACTGCTTCTGTCGATCCTCGTCACGGCGCTCGCGGCAGCGCCCCGTCGCAACCGCCGACAAGCCGATCCGCGAGGTCATTCCGGCCCCGGACGACAGGGTCATCGACGACCAGTGTTCCTTCCCGGTGCTCGGACACATCGAGGGCAACGAGATCACCACGACCTTCACCGATCGGTTCGGCAATCCGATCAGGTTGCTCGCCGTCTTCCCGGGCAACACGCTGACCCTGACGAATCTCGACACCGACGAGTCCATCACCGTCGGCGCCGCGGGCTCGTTCCAACTCCGGGCAAACCCGGACGGCACGGCAGCCGCAATGGTGACCGGTCAGGGAGTGTGGCTCGGACACCCGGTGACCGGAGAACCGGGGATCTGGCATCAGAGCGGCCGCGTCAGTGCGGCGCTCGACGCGGACGGAAACGCGACGTCGGTGAACGTCACCGGCAAGCTGGTGGATCTCTGTCCTCGGCTCGCGTCGTGACGCGCGACTTTACGTGCTCTTGACACGGATCCGACTCGACTGGGACTACCCTCCGCACGTCCCGATCGAAAGGAACTTGACCTGATGCGTCGTACGATTCTCGTCCTCGTTGCGCTCCTTGCCCTCGGCACGGGCGGCACCGCTGCACTTGCTGCCTCCGGCGCGAAGGAGAAGCCGCGCGCGGCAGTCGCGGTGAAGGCACGCGGCGGGCTGCTCCAGGCGGCCGCGACCTACCTCGGCCTCGACCGGAAGGCGCTCCTGCAGCAGCTCCGCTCCGGGAAGTCGCTCGCGCAGGTGGCCGACGCCCGCAACAAGAGCACCGCCGGCCTCGAGACGGCGCTCCTCAACGCCTTCAAGGCGAAGGTCGCGAAGGCCGTCGCCGCCGGCAGGCTCGACAACGCCCGCGCGCAGAAGCTCGTCGCCGCGGCGCCGGCTGTGATCCACCGGCTCGTGACCCACGCGCCGAAGGCGCGCCCCGCCAAGGCGAACGTCCGCGGCGGCTTCCTGAAGGTCGCGGCGGACTACCTCGGCCTCGACCGCAAGGCGCTCGCGCAGGAGCTCCGCTCCGGCAAGTCGCTCGCGCAGGTCGCGACCGCGAAGAACAAGTCCGTCGACGGTCTCGAGACCGCGATCTTCAACGCCTTCAAGGCGAAGGTCGACAAGGCCGTCGCCGCCGGCAAGCTCAACAATGCCGTCGCGCAGATGGTGCTCCAGCACGCCCCGGCGCTGATCGAGCGCGCCGTCAACGCTCACCGCTAGCCGAGTACGACGGAGGTAGCCTCGCGCCGTGCGGGGCTACCTCCGATCGCTCGACCCGCAGCTGCCCCGCGACGTCTGGCTCCTCCAGATCGGCGGGGTCGCGAACTCGTTCGGGAACGGGATCGTCTTCCCGTTCCTCGCGATCTACCTGCACAACGTGCGCGGGTTCGGGATCGCGACGGCCGGCATCGCGATCGCGATCTCCGCAGCGGCGCAGCTGACAGCAGGCGTCGCGATGGGACCGATCATCGACCGGCTGGGCGCTCGACCCACCCTCGCCTGCGGCCTCGTCGTGCAGGCGTTCGGCTTCGGGCTGCTCCCGCTCGTCCGCGAGCCGTGGCAGGCGTACGTCCTGCTCGCGATCGAGGGCATCGGGAGCGCGGCGTTCTGGCCGAGCCAGTCGACGCTCATCTCGCGTCTCACTCCACCCGAGCGGCTGCATGCGGCGTTCGCGCAGCAGCGCGTGACGATGAACCTCGGGGTCGGCCTGGGCGGGCTCGTCGGCGGCCTCATCGCGACGGTCGACAACCCGACGTCGTTCACGGTCCTCTTCGTCCTCGACGGACTGACGTTCCTCGCGTACGTCGGAGTGCTCGCGTTCATCCACGACCCCGGCACGAAGCCGCTCCGCGAAGGCGAGTCGGCGGGCTCGTACCGCGAGGTGCTCCGAGACCGACTGTTCCTCGGCCTCTGGACGCTCAACTTCCTCTTCGTCGCCGCGGGCTACTCGCTCCTGAACCTGCTGCCGCCGTTCGTCCGCGACCACGGAGACCTGAACGAGCGCCAGATCGGCGTCGTCTTCTTCTTCAACACGATCACGATCGTCGTCGCGCAGCTGCCGCTCTCGCGTTGGATCGAGGGACGCCGCCGCATGCGCGCACTCGCGCTCATGCCGTTGCTCTGGGCGGTCGCGTGGCTCGGGATCGACGCGACCGGCTACTGGTTCGAGGCGACCACCGCGTTCGTCCTCGTCACCTTCTTCGTGATCGTCTTCGGCGTCGGCGAGTGCTTCCACGGCCCGGCGCACCAGGCGCTCGTCGGCGAGCTCGGTAGCGATCGTCTGCGCGGCCGGTACTTCGCGCTCCACTCGATGTCGTGGGGACTGGGCGGAACCGTCGGCCCCGCGGTCGGCGGCCTGATCCTCGCGCGCGCGCCGTTCGCGCTCTGGCCGCTCGCCGCCCTCGTCCTCGTCGCAGCGTCGGCGGGAGCGCTCGCGCTCGAGCGGCTCGTGCCGCAGCCGCTGCGACGGATCCCTCGTGCCGAGCACGAGCCCGGGCTCGTCCATGGCGAGCCTCGAGCCGGCGCCGGCAGGTCTAGGAGAACGGGCAGGCGGGTAGAATCACCGCGTCATGACCGCGCGTACGGAAGATCCGCTCAGTACCGATGCCCAGCCTGCCTCGCATCAGGCGCCGCAGCCGTGCCGGTATCGCGGAGATCGCCGCGCGGCCACGCGTCGCTGAGCTCAGCGCGCAGGGTCTCACCTGGCTTCACGTCACCGCGCTCGACGCGGAGACGGCGCTCGAGCTCGCGGACCGCTACGGCTGGCACCCGCTCGACGTCGAGGACATCCTCTCCAAGCGCCAGCGGCCGAAGGTGGACGTCCACACGGACTACATCTTCACCGTCCTGCACTTCCCCTGGTACGACAGCGCGGTGCAGCGGCTGAATGCGGCGGAGCTCGACATCGCGCTCGGCCACGACTACCTCGTCACGATGCCGAACGTCTCGCTGCTCCCGGTCGACCGGCTCTTCAACCGGTGCGCCGAGGACGAGGAGTTCCGCGAGGAGCTCTTTTCGAAGGGCTCGGGCCGCCTGCTCTACGAGGTGCTCGACGACCTCTTCGACTACTGCTTCCCGATCCTCGACAAGATCGCGCACAAGCTCGACAAGATCGAGGACGACATCCACGAGGTGCGCTCCGAGGATCTCGTGCGCGACATCTCGAACGTCAAGCAGGAGATCATCTCCTACCGCAAGATCATCAAGCCGCAGCGGCCGACGCTCCGGCTGCTCGAGCGGTCGGTCGAGCGCTTCCTCCCCGAGAACCTCGAGCTGTACTTCGACGACCTCGTCGACGCGTCCGAGCGCATCTGGGACCTGCTCGACAACTACAAGGAGGTCGTCGAGGCGCTCGAGCAGACGAACGAGACGGTGATCGCGCACCGCCACAACGACGTCCTGCGCGTGCTGACGGTCTTCAGCGTGATCCTGCTCCCGCTGACGCTGATCGCGAGCATCTTCGGGATGAACGTGCAGTTCCCCGGCTGGGAGACGCACGCGGCGTTCTGGGTGATCGTCGCCGTGATGGCGGTGACGATCGGCGGGATGCTCGGCTTCTTCCGCCTCAAGCGCTGGCTCTGAGCCGCGCCCCATAGCCAAGCGGCTGACCGCGGACTACTGGAGCAATCTAGACTGGCTTGGTAAGGAGCCGCTGATGGCCAAGAGGCTGCGCTGTTACCTGCGGTCACATCGTTGGATGCAGAAGGTCCAGACGGGAGACCTCTACTACGAGTGTCGGGATTGCGGCAAGTACCGCGATCCTGTCCGGACCGGGTTACCGATCCTTTGGTTCTGGGACCGAGAGCCGAAGTGACGCAGACCTAGCGCGCGACCACCGTCAGGTGGTGCCGCGACGGGACGTACCAGCGGAGGACCCGCCCGATCGGTGTTCGCTTGCACCAGCACTCCGGCGGGCAGCCGCACTCGCGGCCGCTCGGGTTGTGGATCCGGTCGACCAGGCTCCGCGGGCCGCCCGCCCAGGAGCGGTCGCGCGCGGCGAAGCCGAACTCCCGCTCGGCGCACCGCGGGCAGTAGAAGGCGACGACGGGCTCGTCGGTCGGATCCTCGGGGTCCGCGCAGACGAAGGCCCGCCAACCCCGCGCCTGTGCGGTCTCCGCTCGGCACTCCTCGCATCGGAGCACGGCGAGAACCTATAGACCCCGGCGGACTCGATTCAACCGGCTACGTGACCTTGATCGACACCGTCCGGGAGACGGTCGCCCCGTCGAGGGTCAGCGAGAGGGTGAGCTTGATCGTCTTCTTCTTTGCAGTCTTCGGGGCGGTCCCGATGCAGCCTGCGATGTCCTCCGGGAAGACGGCCGCGATCTTCAGCGTCTTCTTCCCGACCTTCGCGACGCAACGGACGAGGCCGTCGCTCGTGTTCTCGTTCAGGTCGCTCCGGAAGACGCGCATCGCGGCGCCGTACTGCTTGCCGACCTTGACCGTCTTGAGGGTCGCGAACTCGCTGATCCGCAGCTGGACCTTCTGCTGCGAGATCGCGTGCGGGCTCGCGTTGCTGTCGTCGCTCGCCGCACCCGAGGTCGTGTGCACCCAGTAGCGGAAGGCGCCGTTCGGCACACCGCCGAGCTCGCTCTTGTTCACCATCAGCCGGAAACCGTTGTAGATGTAGCCGTACGCCGTCTGCGACGTCACGCGCTCGAAGGTCGAGCCGTTCCAGCGGAGCAGGTGGACGTCCTGGGCGGACATCTCGAGCTCGTACTCGGCGCCGTTCGGCTGCTGGCCTGTCCCGACGTTGTTGTCGGAGTCGATCAGGATCTGCACGAGCTCGGTCGCGGCGAGCTGCGTGCGGTTGCCGATGCCGACGACGAATGTGATCGAGCCGGCCGAGTTGCTGCCCGTGACGACCCGCGTGATGTCCGGGTCGCCGTCGCCTGCCGCGTCGGGCACGGTGTCGAAGTCGGAGGTGTGGGCGTACGCCGGCACGACAAAGGCGAGTGCGAGCGCAAAGACCGCGGGAACGAGACCCCTGGGCGACATGGCGTTCCTTTCGATCGGGCGGGAGCTGCTCTCTGGCTTGTACGCGGTCCCCGTGCGGCTGTCAACGTCTGGTAGAAGCGCTCCGTGATGAAGCAACTCTGGGCCCCGTGGCGGCTGGAATACATCCAGAGCGCGGACGAGCAGGAGGGCTGCGTGTTCTGCGTGGCCCAGGAAGGCGATGACGCACTCGTCGTCCACCGCGGAGACCATGCGTTCGCCCTGCTGAACCGCTTCCCCTACGCGTCGGGGCACTTCATGGTCGCCCCGTACCGCCACGTCGGCGACTTCGGCGAGCTGACCGACGACGAGGCCCGCGAGATCCACCGGCTCGGCGCGCAGGGGATGCGGGCGCTCTCCGAGCTCTACTCGCCCGAGGGCTACAACGCCGGCTGGAACCTCGGTCGGTTCGCGGGCGCGGGCGTCGTCGACCACGTCCACCTGCACGTCGTGCCGCGCTGGGCGGGCGACACGAACTTCATGCCGGTGCTCGCCGACGTCAAGGTGATCCCCGAGCACCTGGAGGCCACGCGCCGCAAGCTCACCGACGCGTGGCCGCGCTGATCCCTCGATTGCGGCACGACGGGGGCTCGGTCTGCGCCGATGATGTACGCATGCTCCTCCGTGAAGACGGACAAACGATGACCGAGTACGGCGTCACGCTCGCGGTGATCACACCCATCGTGATCATCGCGTTCGCGACCCTCTCGGGCCGCATCTTCGACATGGTCGCCCGCGTCGTCGGGCTGCTTCCCTAGTACGAAGGAGACAACGCGGCCGCCAGAATGCCGGGCATGGAGCTCGGCATCTACACCTTTGCGGAACTCCGCGGGGACATCTCGCCGCGGCAGCGCGTCCTCGACCTGATCGAGGAGATCGAGCTCGCCGAGCAGGTCGGGCTCGACGTCTTCGGGGTCGGCGAGCACCACCGGCCGGACTTCGTCGTCTCGGCGCCGGCCGTCGTGCTCGGTGCCGCGGCGGTCCGCACCGAGCGGATCCGCCTGACGAGCGCGGTCACCGTGCTCAGCTCCGACGACCCGGTCCGCGTCTTCCAGGAGTTTGCGACCGTCGACCTCCTCTCGGGCGGGCGCGCCGAGGTCATGGCGGGCCGTGGCTCGTTCATCGAGTCGTTCCCGCTCTTCGGCTACGACCTCGCGGACTACGACGAGCTGTTCGCGGAGAAGCTCGAGCTGCTGCTCCGCCTCGTCGAGTCCGAGCGAGTGACGTGGTCGGGGAAGCACCGCGCGCCGATCGACGACCTCGGCGTCTACCCGCGGCCGGTGCAGGATCCGCTGCCGGTCTGGGTCGCCGTGGGCGGCAGCCCGCAGTCCGCGTCGCGCGCGGGCCGGCTCGGATTGCCGATGGCGCTCGCGATCATCGGCGGGATGCCCGAGCGCTTCGTCCCCTTCGTCGACCTGTTCCGCCAGTCGGCGGCGGCCGCCGGCCATCCGGATCTCCCGGTCGGGATCAACTCGCACACGTACGTCGCCGAGACGTCGCAGCAGGCCGGCGAGGAGTTCTTCCCGCCGTACGCGGAGATGATGAACGCGATCGGGCGCGAGCGCGGCTGGAACCCGATTGCGCGCCAGGACTTCGACGCTTTGCGGACCAGGCGAGGCGCGCTCGTCGTCGGCAGCCCGCAGGAGGTCGTCGAGAAGATCCTCTTCCAGCACGAGCTGTTCGGCCACGACCGCTTCCTCGGCCAGATGAGCGTCGGCGACCTTCCGCACGACAAGGTGCTGCGCTCGATCGAGCTGTTCGGAACCGTGGTCGCACCGGCCGTCCGCGAAGCGCTCGGGCACGGAGGAAGCTCCGGGGCGCAGACGTCTCCGGCCGCTTCCTCCTGAGCTCCCCCGCGTGGGGGCTCCCCGCCTTCAGCGACGGGGATGCGTGAGAGCGTTCCGGAGACGCTACGGGGCGCGCCCGCGCCGGGCAACGCCCGTTCGGCCAGAGTTTTCGGGGAGAGCCGCCGGAGACCGCCGGCTCTCCCCTGTCCTAGCCGGCCCTTCAGGGAAGCGAAGGAGCCGTCTGGCCTCCGAGCCTCGGAGGCCGGGGCTACCGACCCCGCACGCCCGCCGTTCTTGCGGACTGCTCCTCGGTCACCGCTCCTCGCGCTGCTGCTGCTGCCGCCAGCGGTGGAGCGTCTTCGACTTCTTCGCGGACTTCGGTACAGGCGGAGGAGGCTTCGGGTCGTGCTCCTCGAGCCAGCGCCCGGCCTCGTCGTCGGGATCGATGCCGACGTTCCGCTCTCGCTCGGTCCGCTTCTCGACGTGGCTCCGGCTCGAGGGCTTCTTCGGCATCGCTCAAACGTAACGAAGCGGCGCCTGCGCCGGTGCGCGAGACTGACGCTCGTGGTCGTCCGCTCCGTCGCGACCGAGGAGCACGTCGTCGCGCTCACGTTCGACGATGGCCCCTCGCGGCCGTGGACGGAGCTCGTGCTCGCGGCGCTCGCCGAGCTCGACGTCCGGGCAACCTTCTTCGTGCAGGGCGCCGCGGTGGACGACAAGACGTCCGCACTCGTCGTACGAACGGCACGCGACGGCCACGAGATCGGCAACCACACCCACAGCCATCTCTCGTTCGACGACGTGAGCGACGACGCCGCTCGTGCGTGAGGAGCTACGCCGGACGCACGAGCTCCTCGCGTCGCTGACCGGGCGCGCGCCCGATCTCGTTCGCCCGCCGTACGGCCGCGGCGCGGAGCTCGTCGACGCAGCTGCAGCCGCTCTCGGCTATCGCGCGACGGTGAACTGGAGCATCGACCCGGAGGACTGGGACGAGCCGCCCGCCGAGCAGATCGTCGAATGCGTCCTCGAGCAGCTGCACCCCGGTGCGATCGTCCTGCTGCACGACGGGTCGCCGCTCCGCGAGCCGGCGCGCCCGCGCTCGGTCACCACGGAGGCGCTCGCGACGCTCGTCCCCGAGATCAGATCGCGCGGCTACCGCTTCGCGACCGTCGGCGACCTCCTGGACCGACATCGTGCGTGACGAGCTCCGCATCCTCCTGGAGCAGCTCGTCGCGATCGACTCCGTCAACCCGACGCTCGTCCCGGGTGGCGCAGGCGAAGCCGCGATCGGCCGCTTCGTCGCGGCGTGGCTCGACGAGCGAGGCATCGATGTCGCCTACGACGAGCTCGCTCCGACACGCGTGAACGTCGTCGGGCGCGTGCCCGGCAGTGGCGGAGGACGGTCGCTGCTGCTGAACGCGCACCTGGACACCGTCGCGCTCGGCGGGCCCGACGCAGGCCTGACGCCGCGTCTCGACGGGAACCGGCTCCACGGGCGCGGCGCCTACGACATGAAGGCGAGCCTCGCCGCGATCATGCTCGTCGCTGACGCCGCAACGGCGCTCGAGCTCGCGGGAGACGTGATCGTCACGGCTGTCGCGGACGAGGAGGCGCACAGCATCGGCTCGGAGCGCGTCGCCGACACGATTCGCGCCGACGCCGCGATCGTGGCCGAGCCGACGGAGCTCCGGCTCGCGATCGCGCACAAGGGGTTCGTGTGGCTCAAGCTCGAGACGCTCGGCCATGCGGCGCACGGGTCGCGCTACGACGTCGGGATCGACGCGATCGCGCGCATGGGCCCGACGCTCGTCGGGCTTGGCGAGCTCGACGCGCGCCTGCGCTCCCACGGTGGCGAGCACGCGCTGCTCGGCGGGGCGTCGCTGCACGCATCCCTGATCGAGGGCGGGCAGGAGCTCTCGACCTATCCGGAGCGATGCGTCGTGAAGGTCGAGCGAGGACCCTGCCGGGCGAGTCGGTGGAATCCGTGGAGGCGGAGCTCCGTGCGGTCGCGCGCGACGCGCGGGTGACGACGACGTTCGCGCGCGAACCGCTCGAGACCGCTCGGGGCTCTGCCATCGTCGGCGCGCTGGCCGGGAGCGCCGAACGGATCTCGGGCGAAGCGCCTGCGATCGTCGGCGTCCCGTTCTGGACGGACGCTGCGCTCTTCGCCGCCGCCGGCATCCCGACCGTCGTCTTCGGCCCGGCAGGCGACGGCGCGCATGCCGAGAGCGAATGGGTCGACCTCGACAGCGCGGCGGAGACGGCCGCGATCCTCCTCGAGACCGTGCGAACGTTTTGCGCATGACACCGCTCGAGCCCGCATCCGACGCGCTCGCACGCTACGCCGGGTCGAACGACCTCTGGCTGAAGCGAGAGGACGTCCACGAGCTCGGCGCGTTCAAGTGGCGAGCCACGCTCCCCGTCGTCTCGGCGTTCGTCGGCGACGGCCAGAGCGCGGTCGTCACGTCCTCGACGGGCAACCACGGCGCGGCAGTCGCCTGGGCCTGCCGGCAGCTCGGCGTCGCCGCGGTCGTCTTCGTGCCGCCGGGCGCCGCCGAGCGCAAGCTCGCGCTGCTCGGCGAGCTCGGCGCGGACGTCCGCGTCGCGGGAACCGACCTCGACGAGGCCAAGGAGGTCGCACGCGCATACGCCGCCGACGCGGGGCTGCCGTTCTTCGAGGACGGCGCGGAACCGCTCCAGTACGAGGCGTACGGTGCGATCGCCGACGAGATCCTCGACCAGTCTCCGGTCACGCCCGGAACCGTGGTGACGCCGATCGGCAACGGCGCACTCGCGGGAGGCATCGGTGCGGCGCTCCGCCGGCGGGCCCACGGCATCCGGCATGTCGGCGTCGTCGCGGAGGAGATGCCGGTGATGGCGGCGAGCCACGAGGCGGGCGAGCCGGTCGACGTCGACGCCGGGAGCACCGTCGCGGACGGCCTCGCGGTCCGCGTCGCGATCCCGCTCGCCGTGTCGCGCCTCAACACGGTGGTCGACGACATCGTCCGCGTGTCGGAGCGCGCGATCGCCGACGCGCTCGTCGTCTGCCATGACGCCGGCGTGTTCGTCGAGCCCTCGGCAGCGGCGGCGCTCGCCGCGGCGCGCAACGGCTACGACGGCCCGGTCGTCCTCGTCATGACCGGGCGGAACGTCGACCCGGGGCTCGTCGCCCGTGCACACGAGCAACCGGAGTCCTTCGCCGGATCCGCATGAGGCAGAGCGCAAGATCGGCGCCGCGACGGGGTCTGTAGCTGTGGCTCCCGGGGACATGGGCGCTGGGCGCGCCGATTCGGGAGGCCGACCTCGCCGACACGAGCTTCCAGGCGAGGGGTGACTGACGACCCGAGCCCCGCCATGCGGCCGGCGGGGCTCACCCTTCTGTCGCGTCAGGCGTCGGTCTCGAGCCGCGTGCGAACCTCGTCGAGTGCCGCCTGCTCCTTCGGGCTGACCTCGACACCGTCCTCCTTGTGCGCGGCGGCGACCTTCGACGCGGCCGTGAGGACGAAGTCCCGGTAGGCCGCCGTCTCCTCGGGCGTCGCCTTCGCCCGCAGCGCCGCGGCGGCGTCGCTCACCTGCTGCAGCCCCTTCTCGTGCAGCTCCTCCGACGATCCAAACTTGTGCCGGTCGAACTCCGGCCTGGTCGACACGATCTCGTCGAGCAGCTCGCTCGCGCCGTGCTCCTTGCGTGCATCGGTGTATGCGCGTGCGAGTGCGAACGTCTCGCGGAAGGTCCCGCCGCCCGCTGCGGTGATGACGATCATGCCGGCGGTCATCGGCGCTTCGAGGATCAGGTCCCACTCCTCGGGTTGAAAGTCACTCTTCGTCGTCATCGAGGCTCCTCTCTTCGGCGCCACAGTCGCGCCAGGAAGTACGTCGGAACGAGCCAGACCAGCAGAAAGCCGAGCAGCGCGGAGCCCGACGCGCCCTGGAGCAGAAGGGTCAGCATGAAGACGAGCAGCAGCGTCAGGCTGAACACGAGATAGGCGCCGGTGAAGACGACGAGGACGGCGCCGCGCACCGCGACTCGCACGACCGATCGTCCTCCGGTGGACCCCGGCAGGCCGGAGAGCGCGCGCCGAAGATCTGCATTCGACCGCGCCGTCAGCACCTTCCCGATGCGCTCGGACACCTCGTCGAGCGTCAGGCGGCCGCCCGCGTAGTGCTCCCGCAGCGCGGCCGTCGCACGATCGCGGTCACTGTCGCCGGCGAACATCGCACCATCGTATCCCTGAGCGGACTAGTCTCTGTGGCAGGGGTCCCCGCGTGCGTTGATGCGAGCATCAACCCCTCGCGGGCGGCGTGCGTGGGGGCCTCGCGTCAAGGCTCAGCGCAGCCCGGCACAGCCAATGTCCCAACGCGTGCAGTGAAGGGACAGGGAGCGAGCGACCGAATGTGAGGAGCGAAGCGCAACCGGGGGTGCCGCAGCTCCTGGTGACGCCCACTGCCCAGTGGGGGCGGTCTCTCTTGGAGGCCGCCCTTCATTGCTCGTCCGAACAGGTCCCGCGGGCGGGGGAACCTCGGGGTCAGTTGGGCGGCGGCCGCTCCGCCCTTTTCTGACCCTCCCCCGGACGCACGAAGGTAGCCGGACGGCGGTCAGCGGTGCGTTTACGTTTCGTCTCGATTCGCTTACACGCGAGCAACCGCTCTTGCACTCCGAAACGGTCACGCCTGACTCGCGCGGGGGTTGCCGAGCTCGCGCCAGGAGCTATGCCGGCTTCCAGAGCGCGTCGTCGCCGAGCGGGGTGCGTGTCGCCGCTTTGTCGGCGACCAGGCGCAGCATCGTCAGCTCGGCCTCGACCCGGTCGGGAGCGTCGTTGCCGCGCATGAGGAGCTGTGCGACCTCCTGGGTTACGAGCCCTCCGGGAAACGCGGTGAGCAGCTCGAGCGGATCGTCCGGAACTCCTTGGCGCTCGCCGTTCGGGATCAGGTTCGCGACAAGGACGTCGTAGGCCTCGATCGTCTGCCAGCCACCGGCCTCGAGCCGCTGGCCGGCGTGCTCGAACACGAGCGACGGGGCCGTGTACCGAACAGGGCCGTCAGTGGTCGCGTGCTTGTCCTGCAGCTGCGTCGGCGAGCCGACCGCACTCCGGGCCTCGGCCCGATCGCGCTGGTAGGCGTCCTCCACCGCCGGCGTATCGATCGCCGCGATCGCGGCGTCGACGTCGATCCCTTCCACCCCACGCAGCGCGGCCGCGATGCTCTCATCCTCGTCCAGAAGCAGCGTGGACGTAAAGAACGCAAATTGCAGCGCCCGAAAGGCCGCCCACTCCAGGCCCGGCGCCTGCAAGCGCACCGCCGCGATCGCGCGACAGGAGCGCCCCGTACCGACGATCCGGGCCCGCGGGTTCGGTGCCAGGGGCATGCCGAACCGGCGGAAGCGCCGCGCGTACCCCTCAGCAGAGCGCAGCGGGGTATAGCCCCGGTCGACGTACTCCTGCGCCACATCCGTGAGCCCGATCAGCACGAGCCTCCACTCGAGCTGCGCGCCGTATCGCCACTCGAGCACGCGGAACGCCGGGTTCGCGGAGTACCCCCACGGGCAGGCCGCATCGTTGAACAGCGTCACCTTCACCGGATCTGGCACCGGCCCTCCACCCTAGTCCGCGGCACCAAGCGACCCGTGCTGCCGTGGTTCAGCTGTCCGCGGCCAGATGCTTTACGGACGTTGCGATGTGGCCGACCAAGGCGGCCTCGCTGAGGCCGCCTTGCTTCCGGAGCCCTCGTGAGAGCGGGCGATGGGGCTCGAACCCACGACCCTCAGCTTGGGAAGCTGATGCTCTACCAACTGAGCTACGCCCGCCCGGTCGCGCCATTCTAGCCCCGAAGCGAAGAGGGGCCGCCGCCGCAGCGAGGCCCCTCGGAATGAGGATCCTAAACCGTGGGCGGGCTCCTTGGAAGCGCGATACTTTCGTCTCGACGACGACTTCTGGAGGGGACATGAAGACCGCACCGGAGCTCGAGCTCACGGCCCGCGCGCTCGTTGCGCCGGGGAGAGGGATCCTCGCCGCCGACGAGAGCGACGGCACGATCAAGAAGCGCTTCGACTCGATCGGCGTCGAGTCGACCGAGGAGACACGCCGCGCCTACCGCGACCTCCTCTTCACGACCGAGGGAGTCGAGGAGTACATCTCCGGCGTCATCCTCTTCGACGAGACGATCCGCCAGAGCGCCGCGGACGGCACACCGTTCCCGAAGCTGCTCGAGTCGAAGGGGGTCATCCCCGGGATCAAGGTCGACAAGGGCGCCAAGACGCTCGCGCTCGCGCCTGAGGAGACGATCACCGAGGGGCTCGACGGGCTGCGCGAGCGGCTCCTGGAGTACCGCGAGCTCGGCGCGCGCTTCGCGAAGTGGCGCGCGACGTACTCGATCGGCGAGCACCTGCCGAGCGAGTACTGCGTCTGGACGAACGCGCACGCGCTCGCGCGGTACGCGGCGCTCTGCCAGGAGGCCGGGATCGTGCCGATCGTCGAGCCGGAGGTGCTCCAGGACGGGACGCACACGATCGACGAGTCGGCGAAGGCGACGGGCCGCGTGCTCCAGGCCGTCTACACGGAGCTGCACGACCAGCGGATCGACTACGGCGGGACGCTGCTCAAGCCGAACATGGTCCTGTCGGGGTACGACGCGCCGGACCGCGCGAGCGTCGAGGAGGTCGCCGAGCGGACGCTCGACGTCTTCTACCGGCACGTGCCGGCCGCGGTGCCGGGGATCGTCTTCCTCTCCGGCGGGCAGTCCGACGAGGACGCGACGGCGCACCTGAACGCGATGAACGCGATGGGGCCGCACCCGTGGCAGCTCTCGTTCTCGTACGGGCGCGCGCTGCAGGCGCCCGCGCTCAAGGCCTGGGCCGGCAAGGACGTCGAGGCCGGACAGCGCGCGTACTACCACCGGGCGAAGATGAACGGCGCCGCCCGGACCGGCGCCTATGCGCCCGAGATGGAGACCGCCGACGTTTAGGAGGGCTCGGCGAAACAGGCGCTGAGCCGCCGGGCCGCGCTGAACGCCCCGATGCGGCGTCCTCAGTCGCGCCGATAGCGACGGCTATCGACGCTCCCTGCGTCCTTGCCTCGGAACGTCCATCGCACCCCGGCGACGAGGCCCATTCCGCCAAGCCCTCCTAGCGGTACTCGAGCCCCGACAACCGACTGAGCTTCTCGAGCGCGTGCTCCGCCTCGATGCGGCGGACCGTGCCCGAGAGCGAGCGCATCACCATCGACTCCGTCACGACGCCGTCGCGGGTGTAGCGCACGCCGTTCAGCAGCGCGCCCGATGTGACGCCCGTCGCGGCGACGAAGACGTTCTCGCCCGCAACCAGGTCGTCCGTGCGCAGGATGCGGTCGACGTCGAAGCCCGCGTCGACGAGCCGCTTGCGCTCGTCGTCGTCGCGCGGCCAGAGCCGGCCCTGCAGCGCGCCGCCGAGGCACTTGATCGCGGCAGCCGCGATCACGCCCTCGGGTGTGCCGCCGACGCCCATCAGCAGGTCGACGGTCGCGATGCCTCCGTGCGCCGCTGCGATCGCCGGAGCGACGTCGCCGTCGCGGATGAGGATCACGCGCGCGTCGGCCGCGCGCAGCTCCGCGATCAGCTCCTCGTGTCGCGGCCGCTCGAGCACGATCACCGTCACGTCGCGGGGGCTCTTCCCCTTCGCCTCGGCGACCCGCTTGACGTTCTCCGCAGGCGTCGCGTCGAGGTCGATCGCGTCGGCCGCCTCGGGGCCGGCGGCGATCTTCTCCATGTAGACCGCGGCGCCCGGGAAGAACATCGTGCCGCGCTCCGCGACGGCGATCACGGCAATCGCGTTCTGCTGTCCGTACGCGGCGAGCCGCGTTCCCTCGAGCGGATCGACGGCAACGTCGACCGCGGGCCCGAAGCCGCTCCCGACCGACTCGCCGTTGAAGAGCATCGGCGCCTCGTCCTTCTCGCCCTCGCCGATCACGACGACACCGTCCATCTGCACCGTGTCGAGCATCAGGCGCATCGCGTCGACGGCCGCCTTGTCCGCCGCGTTCTTGTCGCCGCGCCCGACCCAGCGGCCCGCACCCATCGCGGCCGCCTCCGTCACGCGGACGAGCTCGAGCGCGAGGTTGCGGTCCGGAGGCGTCCCGGCCCCGCCCGCCCGCTCGCTCTTCTGGAATGCCTGCGCCACGGCGCCGATCCTAACCCGGCGAGACCGGGGCGGTCTCGGGCGCCGCTGCGTCCGCCGGCTCCAGGAAGACGACGGTCGCGCCGGCGGCGATCACGAGCAGCCCGCCGACCACGATCTGCCAGGTCAGCGCCTCGTCGAGGAACGCCCAGGCCAGCAGCGCCGCGGAGACCGGCTCGATGTAGGCGAGGATCCCGATCGCCTGCGCCGTCACGTGCCGCAGGAACCAGATGTACAGGTAGCCGGAGAGCGCGGTGAACACGACGCCGAGCGCGAGGACAGCCGGCAGCTCCGAGGCCGTCGGAAGCACGCGGTCGGCACTGAGTAGCAGCGGCGCGATCGCGAGCGAGGCCACGGCGTAGTTCCAGAACGACAGCGTGAGCACCGGCACCTCCGCCGCGATCCGCTTCGTCATCAGCACGAGCGCGGCGTAGGTCGCCGCGGTCGCGAGGCCGGTCGCGAGCGCGAGGGGACGCACCGCGCCGCCCTGCTCGCCACCGAGCGCCACGAGCGCGACGCCGCCGGCGGCAGGCACGAGCGCGCCGAGCGCGACCCGGCTGCGCGGCTCCGGGAGCACGAACGGCGCGATCGTCGCGATCGCGAGCGGCGCGAGGTACGCCATCAGCACCGCGACCGCGACGGACGACAGCTTGATCGTCGCGAAGTAGAGGAACCAGTGCGCCGCGAGCGTGACGCCGATCAGGACGATGCGTCTGCGGTGGCGATGCAGACGCAGCAGCGGCAGCTTCCGCAGCACGAGCGCGGCGACGCCCAGCGTGAGCGCGGCGAACGCGAGCCGGTAGAAGACGAGCACCTGCGCGTCGAGGTCGACCTCGCGGACGATGACGGCGATCAGCCCCCACGACGCGGCGAGCGTCGCGACGGCGACGTTCCAGCGCACGCGCCGGCCTCTACATCCGGTCGGGAGCCTCGACGCCGACGAGGTCGAGGCTGCGGGCGATGACGTTCTTCGTCGCGATCACGAGGCCGAGCCGGAACGGCTCCGCCTCGCCGTCTTCGAGAACGCGGTGGTGATGGTAGAAGCGGTGGAAGTCGTCTGCGACGCGGATCGCGTACGTCGGCAGCGCATGCGGCGCGCGGCGGTCCGTGGCCTCCGCAACGACCCGCGGGAACTCCGCAAGCCGCTTGAGCAGGTCGCGCTCCTCGCGAGCCAGCTCGCCGGACGGCACGGGGGACGGCTGCGCATCGCCGGCGTTCCGCAGGATCCCCGCGATCCGCGCGTGCGCGTACTGCACGTAGTAGACCGGGTTCTTCTCGGACTTCTCCCGCGCAAGGTCGACGTCGATCTCGATCGTCTGGTCGTGCCCGCGCGACACGAGGTACCAGCGCGCGGCGTCGATCCCGACCTCGTCGACGAAGTCGTCCAGGAACACGACGTCGCCTCGCCGCTTCGACATCTTCGTCTGCTCGCCCCCGCGCGTGAGGTGGACGAGCTGGTAGAGCAGCACCTCCACGCGCTCGGGGTCGTAGCCGAGCATGCGTGCGACCGCGCCGTACCAGTTGCGCGTGCCGTGATGGTCGGCGCCGAGGACGTAGAGCGCATGGTCGAACCCGCGGTCGAGCTTGTCGACGAGATAGACGACGTCGGCCGCGCGATAGGTCGGCGCGCCGCCGTCCGAGCGGATGAGCACGCGGTCGTCGTCGTCGCCGTACGCGGAGCTCCGCGCCCAGATCGCGCCGTCCTTCTCGTAGGTGTCGAGCCGCGGCAGCAGCTCCGGCAGCCGCTGCTCGAGCTCGCTCTGCTTCGCCCACGAGTCGAAGTGGACGCGGAAGCGCTCGAGCGACGCCTCGATCCGCTCGAGCATCGGCGGCACCGGGTCGCCGTCGATCGACGCGAGCTCCTTGACGTACTCGCCGTGGTAGCCGTCCTCGGGCGGCTCCTCCCCACGCCGCGCTGCGTCGACCGAGGCCCGGAACCGGTCCATCTGCGCGCCGGAGTCGTTGTAGTAGTACTCGCGCTCGACGCGGTGCCCCGCGAAGTCGAGCAGGCGCGCGACGCTGTCGCCGTACGCCGCGTTCCGCGCGGACGCGACGGTGATCGGTCCGGTCGGGTTGGCCGAGACCATCTCGACCTGAAAGCGCTCGCGCGGCGCGGCCCACCCGGACCCGTAGTCCCGCCCAGACTCGAGGAGCTCCGCGAGTGCGTCGCCGTACCACGCGGGCGTGACCCAGATGTTCACGAAGCCCGCGCCTGCCACCTCGGCCCGCTCGATGTTGGAGCTTCCGCCGACCGCCTGCGCGATCTCCTCCGCCAGCTCGCGCGGCGCCTGGCCGCGCTGCGGCGCCATCCGGAGCGCGACGTTCGTCGCGTAGTCGCCGTGGGACGGGTCGGCGGGGCGCTCGAGCTCGACCGGCGCTCCGGCTGCTTGCTCGAGCTCGGCTGCGAGTTTCGTGACGGCGTTGGCTGCGGACATCGGGCTGTATCGTAGGGGCGTGGACGACGAGGCCTCCGAGCGACACCTCAACATCCACCTCGACCCTGAGCACCTGGCAGGCGTCTACTCGAACTTCGCCAACGTCAGCTTCTCGAGCTACGAGTTCACGGTGACGTTTGCGCGGATCGACCACGAGGTCGAGGAGGGAGACGTGCCCGGTGTGGTCGTCGCGCGGATCAACATGGCGCCCCAGTTCATGCAGGAGCTGCTCGAGGCGATGACGGACTCGTGGTCGCGCTACGCGACGACGCAGGGCATCAAGAACCTCCCGGAGACCGAGCGCGACTGAACGCGTCCGCCGTCCCGGCGCGCTCCGCGAGGCTGGGATGCGTCCCGAAGACGAGGGTCCACCAGCGCGGCGGCTCGGGGTCGCGGACGCCGGCCTGCGCGACGTCGGCGAAGAATCGCTGGGCGGCGCGCGGGTTGCGCGCGTTCTCGAGGCCGATCCAGTCCGCCTCGGCCTCGTAGCGGCGCGAGAGCGTGTTCACGATCGGCGTCGCGAGCGTCAGGAGGACGAAGGCCGTCAGGAGGACCCGCGGCACGTCCTCGGGCGAGCGAAGCGGGGCGATCCGCGCGAGGAGCGCCAGGCCCGGGGCAAGCAGGAGCACGAACCAGGCGAGGCCCTTCCAGAGGTGGTGCTGCCTCACGTGGCCGAGCTCGTGCGCGACGAGGAACGCCCGCTCCGCAGCCGGTAGCCCAAGCGTCGTCTGCCAGAGGATCACGCGCGTCGTCGGTCCGATCCCGAGCGCCTCGGCGTTCAGCTGACGCGTGCGGCCCTTCGTCCGAAGCACCTCCACCTCGGGTCGGGGCAGTCCCTCCCGCGCCGCGAGCCGCTCGACCTGGCGGACGACGTCCAGTCGGCGCACCGGCTCCGTCCGCGGGGTGAGCAGCGGTTGCGCCAGGATCACCGCCGCTCCTGCGACCGCGAACACCGGCAACGCCGCGAGCCACCAGCGGCGGCCGAAGCGACCCGCGAGCCAGAAGCAGAGCGCCGCGGCGAAGCCGAGCAGCCCGACCCGCAGGAGGAGCGGGCCGATCTGGTCGAACAGCCACGTGCCGTAGTCGAGCTGCGCGATCCCGTAGCGCCGCTGCCACCAGAGCGCGACCGCGCCGACCGGGAGCCGCGCGAGCACGAGCACGATCGCGGCGAGCCCGCCGAGCTGCGCGGCGCGGAGGACCGGACGGCCCCGCACGCGCGGCCGGAAGCGGACGAAGAGCGCGAGCGCCAGCAGCTGCAGCGCGATCGACGCAAGCGTGAGCATGCGGAGCACCTCGTCGTGCCGCTCTGCGCGCGCGAGGTCGAGGCTCGCGAACGGGGCGAGCGTCGCATGGGCGTCGATGAGGGAACGGAGGAACCGGCGAACGTTCACCGGTTCACCGGGTCCCCCTAAACTTCGAAGCCGACGCGACGCAGCTCGGGAAGGAGCTGATTGGCGATGGCGGCGTCGAGCTGGCTGACAATCTTGTGCTGCGAAGCCTGACGCAGTTCGTCCTGTGACAGCCGCGACAGGCTGTTCTGGAGGCGTCCAACCGCCGGTTCGACCGAGCCTCGCGCAGCGAACGTCCGCTGCAGCTCTCGCGCAGACGACCGGACCACGTCGTCCGGCACGCGTTCCGCGATGCTGGTGACATGGTCGAGGGCTGCCGCAATCTGTCGAATGGCTCTTTCATGGGTCTTACCTGGGTCTGGGAAGCGTCACTATATCACGTTCGTTATATAGCCTTGGTCATTTGCCTACTTGTTGACCGCCCGCATTCCCCCTTCTGGATACCTTTCGCCTGCCACCGAAGGCGCCAGCGCTTCGAGTGACGCGATGTCCTCGGCTGACAGCTGCACGTCGAAGGCGCCGGCGTTCTCCTCGACGCGCTCGGCCCGGGTCGAGCCGGGGATCGGCACGATGTCGTCGCCCTGCGCGACAGCAGCCAGGCGAGCGCGAGCTGCGCGGGCGTGCAGCCCTTTGCCCGCGCCAGCGCCTCGACCTTCGCGACGAGGTCGAGGTTCTTCTGGAAGTTCTCGCCCTGGAAGCGCGGATTCTTGCGGCGCCAGTCGTCGGGCGCCAGGTCGTCGAGCGACTCGAACCGCCCGGTCAGGAAGCCGCGGCCGAGCGGGCTGTAGGCGACGAAGCCGATGCCGAGCTCGCGGCACGGTGGCCAGGAGCTCGTCCTCGGGATCGCGGCTCCACAGCGAGTACTCGGTCTGCAGCGCGGCGATGGGATGCACGGCGTGCGCGCGCCGAATCGTCGCCGGCGCGGCCTCGGACAGGCCGAGGTAGCGCACCTTGCCGGCCTTGACGAGCTCGGCCATCGCGCCGACGGTCTCCTCGATCGGCGTCTCCGGATCGACGCGGTGCTGGTAGTAGAGGTCGATCGTGTCGACGCCGAGCCGCTGCAGCGACGCGTCGCAGGCCTGCGCGCACGTACTCGGGCCGGCCGTTGATGCCGAGGAACGCGCCGTCCTCGCTGCGCACGTTGCCGAACTTCGTGGCGAGCGACGACCTCGTCGCGGCGATCGCGGATCGCGCGCCCGACCAGCCGCTCGTTCGTGAACGGGCCGTAGATGTCGGCCGTGTCGAGGAAGTTGACGCCGAGGTCGAGCGCGCGATGGATCGTCGCGATCGACCTGCTCGTCGTCTGCCGGCCCGTAGAACTCGGACATGCCCATGCAGCCGAGGCCGATCGCCGAGACCGTGTGGCCCGTTCCTGCCGAGCTGCCGTTCCGGAATGTGTCATCCCTCGTTCTCATCCCTAATCGATCCCGCCGATCGCGGGTCCATTCCGGTTCGCCATGCCGAGTCGGATCCTCAAGTCCTGATCGCACGGCGGGCCGCGACCCCGCGAGCCTGAAAATGTCGAACCCCCGAGCCCCGGAACCCGGAAGCCTAGTCTTAGACCCTAGCGCCGGGGTCTTAGACCCCGGCGAACGTTAAACTACCCTCCATGGCGTTCATCACCGACGACTTCCTGCTGCACAGCAACGACGGCGCGCCAGCTGTATCACGATCTACGCGGCCCCGCAGCCGATTCTCGACTACCACTGCCATCTGCCGCCGGCCGACGTCGCCGAGCAACCGGCGCTTCGCGAATCTGTTCGAGATCTGGCTGGAGGGCGACCACTACAAGTGGCGGGCGATGCGCGCCAACGGCGTGGCGGAGCGCTTCTGCACCGGCGACGCGATCGCCGTACGAGAAATTCCTCGCCTGGGCGGCGACCGTGCCGCGCTGTCTGCGCAATCCGCTGTATCACTGGACGCACCTCGAGCTGAAGCGCTACTTCGGCATCGACGAGCTGCTCGACGAGCAGACGGCGCCGGCGATCTGGAAGCGGCCAACGAGCGGCTGCGCTCCGACGAGCTCAGCGCGCACGGCATCCTGCAGAAGTTCGACGTGCGCGCGGTGTGCACGACCGACGATCCGGCCGATCCGCTCGACCATCACGCGGCGATTCGCGCGTCGGGCATCGCCGACCAGGTGTATCCGACGTTCCGGCCGGATCGGGCGCTGCAGGTGGACGATCCCGGCCACGTTCAACCCCTGGGTCGACGGCTCGCGGCGACGCGCAGACATCGACATCGGCACTTCACGGACTTCGCGCGACGCGCTGCAGAAGCGCCACCAGGACTTCCACGACGCCGGCGGCCGGCTGTCCGACCACGGCCTGCCGTACTGCTACGCAGCGCCTGCACCGATTGCGAGGCGGCGGCGATTTTCGACCGCGCCCGCGCCGGCCAGGCCGCGTCGCCGCGCCGAACACGAGCAGTTCGCGTCGTACCTGATGCTGCTCTTCGGCCGGCTCGACGCCGCGAAGGGCTGGACCAAGCAGCTGCACCTCGGCGCGCGACGCAACGTCAACACGCGCATGCTCGCGACGCTCGGCCGCGACACCGGCTACGACTCGATCGGCGACTAGCCGCAGGTCGAAGCGCTGGCGCTGGTATCTCGATCAGCTCGAACAGGAAGGCGCGCTGCCGAAGACCATCCTCTACAACATCAACCCGGTCGACAACTATCCGATGGCGACCATGATCGGGAACTTCCAGGACGGCTCGCTCGCCGGCAAGATGCAGTTCGGCAGCGGCTGGTGGTTTCTCGATCAGAAGGAAGGGATCGAGTGGCAGATCAACGCGCTCTCCAACGTCGGCCTGCTCGCGCACTTCGTCGGCATGCTGACCGACTCGCGCTCGTTCATGTCCTACCCGCGCCACGAGTATTTCCGGCGCGTGCTCTGCAACCTGCTGGGCGCGGACATGGAGCGCGGCGAGATTCCGAACGACCAGGCGTTGGTCGGGAAGATGGTCGAAGACATCTGCTTCGAGAACGCTCGGCGGTATCTGGGGCTTGGCGCTTTCGAGAGTGCAGCTGAATTGCGGATTGGGACTGGGAGGAGGAATTGATTGAGGGTTTCTCGATTGGGACTGGTGATTTATTGGCGGAGTGTTTTGGAATTTAGCGGATCGCCATGGTCCAATCACGATTCAGACGATCAGCAATCCGATTGGAACCCAGTCCCGGTCCAGGACGATATCCCGATGTCAGACAACGAAGGAATTACCGGCGATGTGCGCTCCCGCGAGGAGGAGTACCTCCGGCGCAAGGATCGCGAGCTGGTCGAGAAGCTGCGGAAGGCGAGTGAAACGAGCGCCGCGCGCGCTGCGCTCGAGGCCTCGTCCGGGATTCACGATCCCGCGCTGCTGCAGGAGCTCGAGGCGCTGGGGTTCACGCCCGACACCGTGAGCCTGCTCCCGATCGTCCCGATCGTCCAGGTCGCGTGGGCCGAGGGCGGCGTCAGCGACGACGAGCGCACCCTGATCCTGCAGTTCGCGCGCGAGCGCGGTGTGGAATCCGGCAGCGCCGCGGATGGGCAGCTGCAGCAGTGGCTGGCAGAACGGCCTTCCGAAGACGTCTTCAGTCGCGCCACCCGGTTGATCCGCGCGATGCTCGACCACCCCGAGGGCCAGAGCCACGCCCTGAGCCTCGAGGATTCTCGTACACCGCTGTGAAGAGATCGCGGCGGCATCCGGTGGCATCCTCGGGTTCGGCAAGATCTCCGGCGAGGAGCGCGCGCTGCTTGGCCGGATTCAGAGCGCGCTCAGGAGGTGAGCTCCAAGTTGTATCTGAGCTATTTCAAGATTTCGAGTAGCTCTTCTCCGACCACGGCCGTGAGCGGCCAGCCGTC
>CAVTSL010000013.1:0-145639 GCA_963737405.1 uncultured Actinomycetes bacterium | reverse complement strand
TCCGGCTCGCTCGAGCTCGTAACGGTGAGCGGCGCAAAGGAGCCCGACCTTCGGGCGGAGCTCGGGGACGTCAAGTGCGTTCTCGTGCAGCTCCAGCGCACGTTCTACCTCCCGTTCGACGCGCACGGAAGCTGAGCGCGCAATGCAGCGGGTCCAGGCAACGCTCTACGGCGCGCTCTTCGTCGTCGCCGCCACGAGCGCGGTGCTCTTCCTGTCGCGTTACGGCGCCGACGCGCGCTTCTGGGAGCGGTTCACGTTCGGATACCTGCTCCTGCTCGTCGCCTACACCTGGTACCTGTTCGCGCTCCTCTTCGTGCACGACCTCAAACCGCGCCGTTATCAGACGTACTTCCGCGAGAAGATCGCCGTGATCGTGCCCTGTTACAACGAGGATCCGGAGCTCGTCGAGAAGGCGATCCGGTCAGTCGTCACGGCTCGCGGACTCAAGCAGGTGATCGTGATCGACGACGGCTCTACGAACGGCGTGCAGGAACGCCTACGCGAGCTCGCGGCGACGCTGCGGATCACGCTGCACGAGTTCGACGCCAACCGTGGCAAGCGGGAGGCGCTCCACTACGCGACGACACGCCTGCTCGACGACGACGTCGAGTTCATCGTCACGATCGACAGCGACACGATTCTCGACCCCGACGCGCTCGTCCGCGTCGTGGAGCCGTTGTTCGACCCCGAGATCGGCGCCTCAACGGGAAACGTCCTGCTCCTGAACGAGCGCCAGAACCTGCTGACGCGAATGGTCGGCACGTACTACTGGATCGGCCTGAACATCTACAAGCAGGCGCAGTCGGTGATCCGCAGCGTCGTCTGCTGCAGCGGCTGTCTCGCGGCGTATCGCGCCGACCTGCTCCGAGAGCTCATCGACGAGTTCGCGAACCAGCGCTTTCTCGGCGAGCGCTGCACGCACTCGGAGGACCGCCACCTGACGAACCTCGTCCTCAAGCGCGGCTACGACGTCGTCTACGTCGCCGAAGCGCTGAGCTGGACGGAGACGCCGGCGACTGTGCGCGGCTTCCTCCGCCAGCAGCGCCGCTGGAAGCGCGGATACATCCGCGAGTCGATCTACACGCTCACGTATGCCTGGCGGGTGAAGCCCCTGCTCTTTCTGCAGATCCTGTGCTGGGACCTGACCGCACCGTTTCTTTCCTTCGGCCTGCGCATCGCGCTCATCGTCACTGCGGTCGCGAACCCCACACTGATCGTGACGACGATCGTCCCGAGCTGGATCATCCTGATGCTCGTGCGCTACGTGTTCGTCCCGCTCCGCGCCGGCCGGAAGCTGCCGGGGCTCCTGCTCTACATGTTCTTCTACGAGCTCTGCCTGTACTGGCTGAACCTGTGGGCGCTGCTCACGGTGCGGAACAAGAGCTGGGTGACGCGGTCGGCGACGGCACAGGCGTGACTCCAGCCTCGTCGTCAGACGCAGCCGGCCGGTGACGGCGACCGGATTGCTGCTGGTGATTGCGGGCGACAGTGACGCCTTCGTGATGAGGGCTCACGGAGCGCTCGTGGTGCGCATGTCCGATCGGCCTCGTTCGAGCATCGAGTTCGGTAGCCGACCGGGGTGGTTCGCGTAGACGTTACGGGCGAGGACGAGGCGCCGAGTTCGCCGCACGGTTACGCGCCACGACGTGAAATTGAGGGCCCGAGGCGAAGTCGACCTCGAGCCCTCGAATGCCCACGCGCGCCGCCGTTGACCCCGAGCAGGACCCGGCGGCGTCATCCACCAGGTCCCCGACGCGAAGGCCCCTAAACCGACGGCGCATGTCGGGCCGTTCGGCCGTGGACAACTGAGACGCAGAAAAGCCCCTCGACCGTAGGGGCTTTCCAAGCCGGGGCGCTGAGATTCGAACTCGGGCCTCCAGTCCCCAGACTCCCTCCACCGTTTGCCGAGCGTTGCCGTCGTTTGGCCGAACCCGCACGGTTGAGCCGTTCCAAGTCGCGCGGCACAGACTCGCGCAAGCCCTCGCGCCGCCGTTTAGGCCACGAATGGCCACGGTTCGAGGCTGACGACGGCCAGGGACGACGGCCCTGCCGCCGTGACCCATATTGGTCAATGCGGCGGTCCACGGCTCGATCGGGGGATCGTGGGGACGCCGGGGTGTGACGTCAACCGTCTGAGGTATGCGGCTGCGTGGTGAGCAGGGGATGGTTCTTCCGATTGCGTTGGGGATCCTCGCGGTTCTGACGATCAGCGCGATGGTGGTGATCGATTCGTCGAGCTCGAACGCGCGCAGCGCGGTCAGGAGCAAAGGCGACAAGGTCGCGTTCGCGCTCGCGGAAGCGGGGATCAACAACGCGATCGCAGTCTTGATGAAGCCGGGCACGAACGCGCTGAACAAGTACGACTACTGCCCGGCCTCGGACACGGCGCCGGCATTGCCGTGCTGGAGAACGAACGCGTACGAGGGCGGGACCGTGCAGTGGACAGGTCTCTTGACCGTGCAGTCGGCCAGCGCGTATTGGACGCTCACCTCGACCTCGACGGTTCGCAACCCGGACGGCTCACGCGTGCTCCACCGCACGCTGACGGCCCGCGCCCCGGTCTATCCGGCACCGAGCCAGCCGTTGAACAGTCCCTCCTGGAACTACATCTACTCGCGAGCGCTCGGAACCGGGGTCGCGTTCAGCGGTTGCGACATGACGTTGACGAACCAGGTCGAAGTGACCTCGCCGCTCTACGTGAACGGGAATCTCTGCCTCGAGAACAAGGCGCGGATCGCGGCGGGCGGCCTGTTCGTCCGCGGCTCGCTGACGCAGAGCTCGACCCAGAACTACGTCGGCACCTCGGCGGTGAAGCTGAACGACGCTCACATCGCGAAAGGCTGCAAGTACGCCGGCCAGAACGCTCACACGCCCTGTATCGGCGGCGACCCGTCGGCAGGGGACAAAGTGTGGGCGCTCACGCTCGACACGAACGCCGGCGCGGTCCAGCCCCCAAGCGTGCTCTGGAACGAGTGGTACTTGAACGCGAGCCCGGGCCCCTACTACCCCTGCAACCCTACGGAGTCGGGCCAGGCGCCGAATCCGACCTGGGCCTGGGACACCCCGTCGCCGCCGGCAGCGCCAGCGACGCGACCAAGCTCACCTACAAGAACAACAACGCCGGCCTGATCAACCTCACACCCCCGACTTCGTACTCCTGCAAGACCTGGGCCGGCGAGCTCTCCTGGAACGCAACGACGCGCGTGCTGACGATCAACGGGACGATGTACCTCGACGGGAGCGCGAAGATCGACAACGGCCTGACGAACTCCTACGTCGGCGAAGGCGTCATCTACATGTCCGGCACCATGCTGGTCAAGAACTCGAAGCTCTGCGGCAAGCTCGACTCCTCGAACTCCAACAACTGCACGACCACCGGCTGGAACCCGAACACCAACCTGATCACGTTCGTGGCGAACGGCAACGGCGCGACCGGCGCACCCGACAGCCAGGTGCCGGTCGGAGACAGCGTCTACATCGTCAGCTCACACGTCCAGGGCGCGATCTACGGGACGAACATCGTCGACGCAGCGACGACATCCCTCGTCGACGGGCCGCTCGACGGAAGCACGGTCATCCTCGGCCAGACGTCCAACTCAGCCTTCCCGCCCTTCACGATCGTCCCCGCAGGAATGCCGGGCAACGCCGCGGTCTACGCCGTCGCCGGCAACCCGCAGCTCTTCAGCGGCTAGGCCGCCGCCCGGACCGAGTGCTCACCGAGCTGCGATCAGCCCGAGGTTGAGGTTTCGTCGTTGGGTGCGCCGACCGGCTTTGACTCGGGCGAGCCGCGTTGGCGGAGGTAGATCGTGAACGCGACCATCGTGCCGACGGCGAGGAACTCCGATTGCCAGTTCTGGAGGGTGCTCTCCCAGAAGCTCGGCTTCACGACGTAGGTCGTCCACGCGACCGATCGTTCGCCGTGCTCGTGCTGGTCCTCGTTGAAGGTTCGCCAGCCGGTGACCGACTGCGCGAACCACGAGAGCAGGAAGATGCTGAGCATCACCGCGAGCAGCGAGTTTTCGTAGATCCGCTGCCGCAAGCCTCCGACCTTCGCCCAGCGGGGAGCGTTCTGCGGGGCGTGTGCGCCGACCTTCTGCTGTTGACCCGACTCGAGACCGACCTCGTCGAGCTGCTTGCTCTCGTTCGAGCCTTTCTGGACAAGCCAGATGGTGGCGCCGATGAAGAGGAAGAACTGGAGGAACTCCGACTGCCAGTTCTCCATCACCGCGCGTCCGAAGTCCGACGAGGTGATGTAGTCGAGCCAACCGATCGGCGGGCTCTTGTGAGCGACCTGCTCTTCGTTGAACGCATGCTGGCCGGCCAGTGACTGGGCCCCGAGCGTGACCAGGAACAGACTCAAGAAGAAGAGCGAGAGCGAGTTCTCGAACAGCCAGCGCCGCACGTTCATCCGTGCAGCCCAACGGCGATGTAGAAGGCAAGCCCGACCGCGATCACGCAGGCATAGAGCCAAAACACCGTACGCACAGCCGCACGTGTTCCCACGAGGCCGACGAGAAAAACTGAGGCCGCAGCCCGCTTACGCGGGCTCGATCGCCGGCAAGCCGGCGTCTTCAGTTCACGACAGACTTTGGACTGCGGGCCCGTACCCCTTGCCGGTTGCCGTCACATCAACCACGGAAGGGCGCGAGCCGAATGCTCAGGTCGCTCAGGGCGAAGCGGTGCAGGTACCAGGCGCGGCCACGAGGGACTTGCTTGGCCTCGGCTCGGAGAAGCCCGGCGAACTCCCGCTTGAAGCCCAACCGCGGGTACTCCTGGATGACGCTCTGGCGGACTGCATCGGGTATCTCGTTGCTGCGTAGGCCGAACACATCGACGGCTGCGCCGGCAGATAGGAGGTAGGCCTCGGCACCGGATTCGAGGCCAACGCCGGGGGTGTGGTGCATGGCGATCGCGTTTGCAACGAGCTCGCGGATGTCGGCAGGCACGTGGTGGCTGTCCGTGAACTCGCGTGCCAACGCGGCGCTGCGAACCGTGAAGTCGACGTCGGGCACCGGGCTCGGGATCCCGGTGTCGTGGAACATTGCAGCCAGGTACAGGAGCTCACGGTCGAACGTGATCCCGTGAAGTGCGGCGATGGCCGCGCCCCACGTGTAGGCACGACTGGAATGGTTGAGGAGTGCCGGTGTCAAGCGGTCCTGCGCGGCGACCTCGGCATCTCTTGCGAGAGGGGAGTCGGGAGGCACCAGGCTCGCCGGATCGATGGAACTCCGGCGTCCCGAGTGCATTCGGAGCACCATCGCGAGACGGCCGGCAAGAATGCTGAGCTCCCCCCGCAGCAGGGGCCGCGCAAGTGTTAGGCATTCCCGAGCGGTCAGCACTCCCCCGGTGCGTTCGGTCCATCCAATGGATCCAATCGGATCGGTGGGTCGTGGCTGGCTCATGGGGCCTTTCAGTTCGGTGGCACGCGTCGCGCGAGCAGATCACTCCACGTTGAAGCTGAACATCATCCCGCTCTCGTGGTGCTCGGCGATGTGGCAGTGCGCCATCCAGGTTCCCGGATTCGTGACGTCGAGCAAGATGTCCACGGTCTCGCCGGTCCGCACGAGCACGGTGTCCTTCCAGACCAGATTCGGCTCATCTTCGCCGTCGCGAGCGAGGATCAGGAAGCGTCCTGCACCGTGAACGTGGAACGGGTGGGGCATCGGATGATCAGAGTCCATCTCGTTGACGAGACGGATCTTCACCCGGTCGCCGACCCGGAACCGCCAGTCGATCCCTGCGTTCTCGGCGCCCGTGTCGCGGTCGACGAGCTTCCAACGCATGTTCGCCGGCGTCGTCATCCGGTTCACCTCGACCATGTCGTCTTCCCACTCGATCCCCTGGGCCGCGTCATGGTCGTGGGCATGGCCGTGCTCGTCGCCGTGGTGACCGCGGCCCTCATGGTTGCGATGCCCGGATCCTCCCTGGTGTTCCTCGTGCCCGCCGTGACCATGGTGCTCGTGGCCGGTTGACCCGACGAGGTGCGCGGGTACGAGCTTCATCCCGCACTTGGGGCAGCGGTCGGGCGAGTCGCTGACCACTTCGGGATGCATCGGGCAGGCGTAGGTGGTCTCGGCGGAAGCTGCGGTTGCGAGCAGCTTCATCCCGCACTTCGGACATTTGCCGGGCTCGTCGCTGACCACCTCTGGATGCATCGGGCAGGCGTAGATGACCGCGGTCCCCTCGGGAATCGCCATGTCCATCTCCGCGACGAAGGCGAGCGTCTTGTCGGGGGGCACGGTGAAGTAGGCGGCGGCTCGCTGCCGTTCCGCTGCCATGTCCGCGTTCTTCCGTGGCGCGTCGAACTCTTCCGCGAGGGCGGGATCAGCCGCCTTCTCGGTCACGGTGACTTTCGCGAGTGGATAGGAGCGATCGGGGGTTCTGTGCTCGAGGGTGAGCTCGCCGGGCTCGTCGAAGAGGACGTCGACGACGACGCGCTCGGAGGGAGCCAGGAGCGCCTCCTCGACGAAGTCCTCGTGCTCGTAGTGCCCGCTGTCGGCTCCGACGAGCTTCATGCGAGCGCCGGGCGAGGCCACGTTGAACACGCGGGTGTTCGCCGTGTTCGTCAGGTAGAGGCGCACTACCTCACCCTGCTTTGCGGTCAGCTCGAGATCGGGCTCGCCGGCGACGAGCATCACGTTGCCGAAACGACCCATCGCGACGTGCGTGGTCTCCGTCTCACTGAATGCAGCGACCTTCCCGTCCTCGATCAGGATGTCGTCCAGCGTCAGCAGCAGTTCGCGGTGGGCGGGCGGCCAGTAGTCGGAGTCGGCGGGGTCGACGAGGATGTTGCCGTAGAGCCCCATCTCCTGGCCGTAGTCCTCCCGAATGTGCGGGTGGTACCAGTAGGCGCCGGGGTCGGGAACGCTGATCTCGTAGGTGAACGTCTCTCCGACCGGGATCGGTGCCTGCGTGTCGTGCGTCCCGTCAAACCGGTTCTCGAGCCGGAGGCCGTGCCAGTGCACGGTCGCGTCGAGGTCGCCGCGGTTCGTGACCGGGACGGTCACAGTCGCGCCCTGCGGGATCTTCAGCGTCGGGCCGGGGATCGAGCCGTTGTAGGCGAGCATGCGCACGGTCGCGTCGCCGATGCGCTTCGCGACAGGAGCGATCTCGAGCTCGAAGGAGTCGCCGTTGGAGAGCTCGACCACCTCCGGACTCGTCGCCTGCGGGAGGCCCTCGGTGTCCGTCGGGAGGCCGTCGATCGTCTCGGTACGGGTCTCGTGGGAGTCATGTGCCAATGCTCAAACCCTCTCTCTTTGCTCTAGCCGGACGTCTTTCTGGCTCTTCGTCTGTTGGAAGGTCGTGATCTGCTCGGCGATGAACTCCGCGTCGTCCTTCACCCATCCGATCAGTGCCGAGCCGCGTCTGTACTGCCAGGTCAAACCGAGGACGTAGAGGCCGGGAACGTCGGTCACGCCTCGGCGGTGGCGCAGTCGGCCGGCCTCGTTGAGGACGGGAAGCTCGATCCAGGAGTAGTCGGGCCGGTATCCCGTCGCCCAGATGACCGCGTCGAGCTCGAGCTCGCTCCCGTCCTCGAACCGCACTCTGCGTCCATTCGCGTCGACAGCACGGGATTTCAGGTCGACCCCGTAGTTGCGCCGGAGCTCGCGCGGGCTGGAGCCGATCAGCGTCTCGCGAGTGCTCAGCCGGCGGCCAAGCCGTGAATCGATCGTCGTGTTGAACAGACGCGACGTGGTCAGCCACCAGAAGAGATCGCGTCCCAGCAGCCGTTGCGGCAGCGGCGTCTGCCTCGAGCCGACAGCGAGAACGACCCGGTGCGTTCTCGAAAGCTCCTTCGCGATCTGGAAACCCGTGTTGCCTCCACCAACGACGAGGACAGTTCCGTCCGGGATGCCGCGGGGGTTGCGGTAGCCGGTCGCGTGCATCTGGAGGACCTCGGACTCAAGGCGCTCGGCTGCCTCCGGAACGAACGGCTTCTGGAAGGGGCCTGTCGCAACGACGGCCTGGTCGGCCGTGATCGTCCTCCCGTCGCTCTCGAGTACGAACCCAGCGTCGGCTGCTAACAGTCTCCGGACCGGGCTGTTCAGTTCGATCGGAAGCTCGAACGTCTCCGCGTAGCGCTCCAGGTACGCGATGACCTCGTCACGCGTCGGATAGCCCTCGGGATCGCCGGGGAACGGGAGGCCGGGAAGGCCGCTGTAGCGGCGAGGCGTGAACAACGTCAGCGACTCCCAGCGCTCTCGCCACGCGGGACCGATCGAATCGGCCGCCTCCAGGATCACGAAACCTCGGCCCTGCTGCTTCAGGAAGTAGCCGATCGCGAGCCCGGCCTGACCCGCACCGATCACGGCGACCTCGTAGTCCGACCCCGGCTGTCGCGGGATGCCTGATGCGGGCTCGGATGCTTCCATCTCCAAGCGCCTTTCCGGTTAGCTCAGCCTGAAACGCGAGTCACGAATCGACGCCACAGCGCCGGGAGCCTGACTGCCAGCCCAGGCACGGAGACAACCGAATGAGCACGAGCAACCACGGCCTCCCACCGACCATGTTCGGACCACTTGGGCCCGCGTTGCCTACGGCAACAACAAAAAGCCGCCTCTTGCGGCGGCTTTTCAATCGGGGCGCCGAGATTCGAACTCGGGACCTCCAGTCCCCCAGACTGGCGCGCTAACCAGGCTGCGCCACGCCCCGTTCGCGCCAACATAGCCGAATCCGAAGCTCGAACACCTCGACGGGACCCGCCGGAGCTTGCCTCGTTCGAGTGATGTGATGCGAGCGCGAACCGCGTAGCGTCCGTGGCCGGGTTCCCGCGTGCGTCTTGTCCGGCGTTACCCCTCCGGGCAGGCGGACGTGGGACCTCGACTACGAGGGGTCGGCCCGATGCCTGTGATCGCGGCGGCCGAGCCCCAGCTCCCGCTCCGCGCAGTCCGGGCAGTAGGTCGCGAGCATCGGTTCCTCGTCCTCGCCGGGCAGGTCAACCCGTAGGACCCGCCAGCCGCGAGCCTGATCGTCGGCCAGCAGGAGGCACTCCTCGCACCACAACCGCACGGCGCCAACATACGCCGCCGCACCGGACGGATCTACTGGCCGACCGGTTTGCTCCAAATGGATCAGCTCGACAAGAGGAGGGCCCGGGGGCACGCCGTCAGTCCGCACCCCGAGCCCACCCAACGGCGCTCATGACCCCTCCAAAAGCTGCCGCACCACTACAACGCCGCCGAGCGAGCGCCGGATACGCCAGGCGTGGATCGGCGAAAACGGAGCGCTAGGCTCCGGCGTGAGCGACATTCCGGCAAGCGAGGAGCTGATCGAGTTCGTGTTCGCCGCACTCGACCAGGGACGAGCATGGTGGAGGCCGGCGGTACGTTGACCCGCGTTCACGGGCCAAGGCGAGGGACTGTTCTAGTCGAGCGAAGGCCCGGCGCCGCAAGCGCCAGACGCAGGCACCGGGCCTTCGGACAGCCCGGCCGGTACCCCTCCGGAACCGCTCAGGCCGCTACCAAGAAGACGCCCGATCAGACGCCGACTTGCGGCCCACCGGCCTCAGTACCGACGGCCTCCGCCGGGACGAGACGGACGCAGGCGAACCCACAACCACCACGACAGAGCGGCGGCGGCCATCACAGCCCCGACGGCAAATACCACGAGTCCCACACACTGAGTGTACGGCCCCTCAGCCGTCACCGCCGAGACTCGGAACCTCCGCACGGTCGGCTCGCCACTCCGCCGCGAGCCCCGCCGCGACGAGGGCCGCGATCGCACCGACCTGCGCTGCGGCGCCGAGCTCCGTGCCGAGCGGGATCGTCGCGACCACGACCGCGGCCGTGACGAGCCGGATCCGGTTCCGCGCCAGACCGAACGTCCGTCGGAACCCGACCTCGGACACGATGAAGAGCGCCGTGCCGACGCTGAGCGCCGCCGAGATCCAGTCGTCGAGCGGCTCGTACGGATCGCCGATCGCCTTCTTGAGCCCGGCGGCGAGGGCGACGATGCCGAGCAGGATCCCGTAGTGCCAGTAGCCGAAGCCCTTCAGTGCGAGGTCGGGGCGCCGCTCCGGCGCCGCTTCGGTGAAGGCGCGCTCGACCTCCTCCTCGTCGCTGAAGTACACCCACCACAGAGCGGCGCTCAGGCTGAGCGAGAGGAGCGCGACGAGCACGAGCCCGCCGTCGAGCGGAAGCCCGGCCGCTCCTGCTCCGATCACGACGACCGACTCGCCGAGCGCGACGATCACGACGAGCCCGTGACGCTCGACGAAGTGCGAGACCGACACGACGAAGCCTTCGACGGTCGTGAACCGCGGGGTCAGCCAGAGGAGAACGGCCGCGGACGCCCAGAGCGCCCACTGCCAGTCGCCGCCGAGCCCGCCGCCGACGAGCACGAGCGCGACGGCGACGAGGTTGAACGGCGCGATGCGGAGGATCGCCCGCGCCTCCGAGACCGACGTCCCGCGCACGAACATCGCGGCGTGCAGCACGACGACGACGAGGTACCCGAGCCCGAACGCGAGCCCGTCCCCGTCGTACGCCTTCGGCACGGCCAGCGCGATCACGAGGAACCCGCCCATCCCCCCGATCAGCAGCAGACGGAATCGGAACCGATCGGTCGCGATGGCGTTCGTCAGCCACGCGTACCCGTCGTACATCCACCAGATCAGGAGCAGCATCACCACCACCTGCGCGACCGCGGCGGCGTCCTGTCCGTCGACGAGCACGCCGGTCAGCTGCGTGATCGTGAAGACGAAGACGAGGTCGAAGAACAGCTCGAGCGTCGAGACGCGGACGCTGCGCTCGGCCGGGGCGGACACGGGCGCATCATCGCTCGTGCGAGCGAGGCCGCCCGCGGAACCTCGACGGCTCCGCAGGCGACCTCGCACTGGCACGGGGACGCGGCCTTCCCCGCGCCGGCCTCGGAACGCTTGCAGCAAGCGCGGCGGCCCACAACTGAACGACCGGACAGGACCACTCTCGCCGGGTGCGATGAGATGTGCGGCTCCGGGTAGTCCGAGGTCCAGAGTTCCCACGAACGGGAGGTTCCGATGAGCAAGGTCATCGCCGAGATCACGATGTCCCTCGACGGATTCGTCGCCGGGCCGAACGCGACCCTCGAGCAACCGCTCGGGGAAGGCGGCGAACGGCTCCACGACTGGGCCGTCGAGCTTGCGGCGTGGCGCGAGCGGCACGGCAAGGAGGGCGGCGGGCAAAACGCCGACTCCGAGCGCATGGCGCGGGCCGTCGAGGCGACCGGCGCCGTCGTGATGGGTCGCCGCATGTTCAGCGGCGGCGAGGGCCCGTGGGAGTCCGACCCGAATCCCGACGGCTGGTGGGGAGACGACCCGCCCTTCCGCGTGCCCGTGTTCGTGCTGACGCACCACCCGCGGGCGACGGTGCCGAAGCAGGGCGGGACGACGTTCACGTTCGTCGAGGACGGGATCGAGAGCGCGGTCGAGCAGGCGAAGGCAGCCGCAGGCGAGAAGAACGTCAACGTCGCCGGCGGTGCGAGCGCGATCCAGCAGGCCATTCGCGCCGGCCTCGTCGACGAGCTCGAGCTCCACCTCGCCCCGCTCCTGCTCGGGAGCGGCACGCGCCTGTTCGACGATCTCGGACCGGACGACGCGGCGCTCGAGCGAGTCGACGTCGTCGGTTCGCCGAACGTCACGCACATCACGTATCGCGTGCGCAACGCCTGAGCCGAGCCTCTACTTCAGTTTGTATAGTCCGAGGCTTCAGGGACGCCAGAAGGAGGGAGCCAGCATGAGCGTCACCGACGAGCTCCTCCGGAACGCGGAGGAGTACGCCGACAAGTTCGATCGAGGCGATCTTCCCCTTCCACCGGCGAAGCGGGTCGCGATTCTCGCCTGCATGGACGCACGCTTGAACCCGTACGGCCTGCTCGGGCTCAACGAGGGCGACGCGCACGTCATCCGGAACGCAGGCGGCGTCGTCACCGAGGACGAGATCCGCTCGCTCGCGATCTCGCAGCGGTTGCTCGGGACCGAGGAGATCATCCTGATCCACCACACCGACTGCGGGATGCTCACGTTCGACGACGGCGAGTTCAGGCGGGAGATCGAGCGCGAGACGGGCCTGAAGCCGCAGTGGTCGGCCGAGACCTTCGACGACCTCGAGGGGGACGTCCGCCAGTCGATCGCCAGGATCAAGGCGAGCCCCTTCATCCCGCGGAAGGAGAACGTCCGCGGTTTCGTCTACGACGTCAAGACGGGCAGGCTCCGGGAAGTCACCTGATCCGGCAAACCCACCAGAGGGATGCGCCGGACCGCCGCCCGACCCACGCTTGGAGAGGCAGGCCCGGCGCGCAGGGGACTCGACGGAAACCGCGCGCGGGTCTGCCTACCGTGGCTCCGCTCCACTTTTGACCCGTTTGGAGCAGGTCCGACACTGCTAGAAAAAGAGAAGGCCCGGTGGCAACTTGCCCAGTAACCTGCCGGGCCTTCGTTGTGTCGCTCCGAGACCTCGGGCCTAGCACCCGGAGCCGCGTAGCGCCCGCAATTCAACCCGTCCGAGGCTTCGGACGCAACCTTTTCCGCGCGTAGGGTGACGCATGCGCTACGTCGGCCGCGTCAACCTCGCCAAGCGACTCGAGACGCTCGACGGGTCGACGGGGCGCTCCGTCTACGAGGCAGGCAGCGCACGCTTCGAGCTCGCGGACTCGACGCTCACCGTCACGCCGCCGTTCGGGCTCGCGCACGAGCAGGTCTACGACGCGGTCGTCGTCGAGCCGCTCCTCGACGCGCTTCGTGCGGACCACACCGTCGCCGCGCTGCTCGTCCGTCTCGGCGGCTACGCCTTCGGAGTGTTCGAGGGCGAACGCCTTGTCGTCTCGAAGGTCGGAGCACGGTTCGTCAAGGGGCGCCACAAGAAAGGCGGCTCGTCGTCGGGGCGCTTTCGCCGCCGGCGCGAGGGCCAGGAGCGCGATCTTGTCCGCGAGGCGGCGTCCGAGGCCGTTCGCGTCCTCGGCCCGTGGCACGACGGCGTCGAGCGCGTCGCGCTCGGTGGCGACCGCAGTGCGGTGTCGAGGGCGCTCGCGGCGGATCAGAACCTCGCCTGGGTCGAGCCGCTGGCGCTCGAGCGGTTCTTCACCGTCCCGGACCCGCGGCGCCGCGTGCTCGAGGAGCTTCCGTACCAGCTCTACGCCGCGAAGGTCGTCGAGGAGGCCGTGCCCTAGCCCACGAGGTGCGCGACGGTGGCGCCGTCGGCGGACTCGCTCTCGCGCCGTTCGACGAGCGGATGGCGATCGAGCTCGTCGCGCACCGCCGCGCGGACGGCGCCCGTGCCGCGGCCGTGGACGACGCGGACGGTGGTGAGCCCGGCCAGCGATGCGTCGTCGACGAAGGACCGCACGGCCTCCCGCGCATCCTGCGAGCTCGTCCCTCGCACGTCGAGCTCGTCGCTCACGTCGCCTCGCGCCGCTGCGACGACACGCACCGCGGGAGCCGTCTCCGACTCGCTCGCCGTGCCCCGTGGATCGGGGCGAAGGCGCTCGAGCGGGATCCGGATGCGGTGCCCAGCGACACCGATCACCTCCGCCTCGTCGCCTTCGATCGATGCGATCGTCCCGCGCACGCCGAGGGTCGGCGCCTCCACCGGGTCGCCCTCCGCGAGCGGGCCGGTGACCGGGAGCGGCCGTTCGATCGAGCGGATTGCGCGCTCCGCCTCCTCCGCGCGCGCAGACGCAGCCCCGAGGCGGCGGTCTCGGTCTCGCTCGGCCCGGGCGGCCGCCCCGCCCGACGTGCGTCGGACGTCGCGCTCGCGCCGCTTTGCGACCCGGATCTCGTCGCGGAGCGCCTGGAGCTCCTGACGCGCGGCGGTCAGATCGCGTTCCGCCTCGGCTGCGGCCCGCTCGCGCTCGGCCGCCGCGGATGCCCGAACCGCCGCGATCTCCGACTCGAGCTCGGCCTCGCGCGCGCGGGCGCGCTCGACCGCTTGCTCCGCGTCTGCCCGCTCGCGCGCGGCCACTGTGCGCTCCTCGACCGCGACGCGCTCGGCCGCCTCCGTCTGCGCGAGCAGCTCCTCGATCCGGCGGCGCTCGGGAACGATTCGGTCGCGCGCGTCCTCGACGACCGCGCCGTCGAGGCCGAGGCGCTCGGCGATGCGGAGCGCGTGCGACGTCCCCGGCCTTCCGAGCGTGATCCGGTAGAGCGGCGCGTGCGTGTCCGGATCGAACCCCGTCGCCGCATTGGCGACGTCCTCCGTCGCGCTCGCCCACTCCTTCAGCTCGGGATAGTGCGTCGTCACGACCGTCAGCCGCGCCTGCGAGGCAAGACGCGTCAGCAGAGCCTGTGCGAGCGCCGAGCCCTCGACCGGGTCCGTGCCCGACGCCAGCTCGTCGACGAGCACGAGCGACCGCTCCCGCGCCGAGCGCAGGATCGCGACGAGGTTCGCGACGTGACCGGAGAACGTCGAGAGGCTCATCTCGATCGACTGCGGGTCGCCGATGTCCGCAAGCACTTCGTCGAAGATCGGCAGCGACGCTTCGACCGCCGGCGGTCGAAGCCCCGATTGGTGGATGAGCGCCGCGAGCCCGAGCGTCTTGAGCGCGACCGTCTTGCCGCCGGTGTTCGGCCCGCTGATCACGAGCGCGCGGAGACGTCCGAGCTCGAGGTCGATCGGAACCGCCGTTGCGGGGTCGAGCAGCGGGTGTCGTGCTCCCAGCAGCCGCACCTCGTCCGAGACCTCGACCGGCGCGCCGCGCCACGCACGCGACACCGCGGCGCCCGCGAGCGTCAAGTCGATCTGCGCGGTCGCCTCGACAACCGCGTCGAGCGCCTCGGCGCGCTCCCCCACCGCCTCGGAGAGCTCGCGGAGGATGCGCTCGGCCTCCTCGCGCTCGGCGCCCGCGACCTCCGAGTGATGGTTGTTCAGCTCGACGACCTCGAACGGCTCGACGAACAGCGTCTGCCCGGAGTCGGACGAGTCGTGGACGATGCCCGGGACGCTGCGCCTGGCACTCGCCTTGACCGCGAGCACCGGCCGCCCGCCCCGCTGGGTGACGAAGTCCTCCTGGAGGTGCTCGCGCAGGCCGCTCGACCGCACGAGCTGCTGCATCTTCTCCGCGACGCGATGGCGCTCGTTTCGCAGCGTCGTTCGCAGCTTGCGGAGTCGCGGCGACGCCGTGTCGCGGAGGTCCGAGCCGTCCTCCTCGACCGCGCGGCCGATCGACTCCGCGAGCGACCCGAGCGACGGCTCGATCCCCGTCGCGAGCTCGGTGAGGAGCGGCGCGTCCTGCTGCTCGAGTGCGCTCCGCGCACGGAGCGCACCCGCGATCGTGTCGGCGACGCTTCGCAGCGCGCCGGCGGTGAGGACACCGCCTCGAGCCGCGCGCGCAGCAGCGTCGCGCACGTCGTGGATCCCCTGGAGCGGCGGCTCCTCGGCGGCGTCGAGGAGTGCGATCGCCTCGGTCGTCAGTGCCTGGCGGCGATCGACCTCGTCCGGGTCGGGCGACGGCTCGAGCGCCAGCGCGAGCGACGACCCGTGCTCGGTCGCGGTCGCGCGGGCGACCCGCTCGGCGATCGCCGGGAACTCGAGGGCGACGAGCGCGCTTCGGTCCACGCGACGAGTGTAGGCACGCCGCTCCCGCTCAGCCGAAGCGCTTGTAGAGCCGGTCGATCATCTCCGGCATCGCCTCGAGCCGCTCGGTGATCACGCGCAGTCGGTACTCGCGAAAGTGCTCGGGCTCGACGCCGAGCGCCTCGGCGAGTGTCTGGATGACGTCGTTCGACGGAACCGGACGGTTGCCGTGCACGAGGTGGTTGAGGTAGCCCGCCGACAGCCCCGAACGGTCCGCGAGCGCGCGGTACGTCGTGTCCGTCTCGTCCATCAGCTGCTCGATCGTCGGCCCGAAGGACTCGGTCGAGAAGCGCCGCCGCCTGCGTGCCACTACTGCAGCGCTCCGAGCTCGGCCATCGGGACCCGGCGCTCGTCGCCGGTCGCACGGTCGCGAACGTCGACCGCGCCGTCCTCGAGCGTCTTCTTCCCCACCGTCACGCGCGTCGGGGCGCCGATCAGATCGGCGTCCGCGAACTTCTCGCCCGCCCGCTGGTCACGGTCGTCGAGGAGGACGGTGTGTCCGCGCGACTCGAACGCCTCCGCGACGGCCTGTCCCTGCTCGTCGAGGCCGGGCAGAACGACCACGTGAACGTCGTACGGCGCCAGCGACTCCGGCCAGACGATGCCGTGCTCGTCGTGGTGCTGCTCGACCGCGGCCGCCATCACGCGCCCCGGCCCGATTCCGTATGACCCCATCACGATCGGCTGCTCCTTACCTGTTTCGTCGAGATACATCGCACCCAGCGGCGCCGAATAGTAGGTGCCCAACTTGAAGATGTGCCCAACCTCAATCGCCGTCTGGAATCGCAGGCGGCCGCCGCAGCGCGGACACGCGTCGCCCTCCTGCGACTGGCGGATGTCGGCGAACCGCGCCTCGAAGTCGCGGCCGTGCTCGACGCCGCGCAGGTGCCAGCCGGTGCGGTTGGCGCCGGCGACGAACTGACCGTCGCGAAGCGTCTCGTCCGCGACGACCTCGCCTGCGAAGCCGACCGGCCCGAGCGAGCCGGGGTCGGCGTTGAAGGCAGTGCGGATCTCGTCCTCCGTCGCAAGACGGACGTCGCCCTGCAGCACGGCCGCGAGCTTCGCCTCTTCGAGCCTGTCGTCGCCGCGAACGAGCGCGAGCACGACGGCGCCGTCGCGCACGACCGGCATCGCCTTCGACGTGGCGGCCGGGTCGACACCGAGGAACTCGGCGAGCGCGTCGATCGTCTCGATCCCGGGCGTCTCGACCTCGGCCGGTGCGTCGAGCGTCTCGGGGAACTCGGGCGCGCGCGGAACGCCACGTGCGATCTCGAGGTCCGCCGCGTAGTCGCCGTTCTCACACGTGACGAGCACGTTCTCGCCGGAACCTGACGGCGCGAGGTAGTCGAGCGACTCGCTCCCGCCCATCATCCCCGACTCCGCTTGCACCGCGAACACCTCGAGCCCGCAGCGCTCGAACGTCCGATCGTACGCACCCTTTTGCTTGCGGAAGCTGACGTCGAGACCTTCCTCGTCGCGATCGAACGAGTAGGCGTCCTTCATCACGAACTCGCGCACGCGCAGCAGGCCGCCGCGCGGCCGCGCCTCGTCACGCACCTTCGTCTGGACGTGGTAGAGCATCTGCGGCAGCTGCTTGTACGACTGCAGCTCACGTGCGTGGAACGTCACGGTCTCCTCGTGCGTCAACGCGAGCACGAAGGGGCGCTTGCTCCGGTCCTCGATCTTCCAGAGCTCCGGGATCGCGTAGCGCCCCGTCGCCTGCCAGAGCTCGGCCGGCGTCACCAGGGGCATGAACATCTCCTGCGCGCCGATCGCGTTCTGCTCCTCCCGCACGATCTGCACGACCTTCTCGTGGACGCGCCAGCCGAGCGGCAGGAACGTCCAGAGGCCGGCGCTCACCTGGCGGATGAACGCGCCGCGAACGAGCAGCTTGTGGCTCACCGCCTCCGCGTCGGCGGGGGCTTCGCGCAGGGTCGGAAGAAAGAGCTGTGAGGCGCGCACGTCGACCGCGAGGCTAATCGAGCGGGATGAGCGACGCTTCGGCCATCGCGAGCGCAGCCGGCTTCGCCATCTTGAGGCGCTTCGGACGATGCATGCCCGCGTCGATCCACTGGTCGATCTCGTGGAAGAGCTCGTCGACGAGGATGTCCGACGAGACCTTCTTCAGCACGCGGCCGTGCGCGTAGAGGAACCCGGTGTCACGGCCGCCTGCGATCCCGAAGTCGGCGTCGCCGGCCTCGCCCGGCCCGTTGACGGCGCAGCCCATCACCGCGACCTCGAAGTGCTGCGGGTAGTCCTTGAGCCGCTCCTCGACCTTCTCGGCGAGGTTCCAGACGCCGACGTTGTCGCGCCCGCAGCTCGGGCAGGCGATCATGATCGGCCCCCGCTCGCGCAGGCCGAGCGCCTTCAGGATCTCCCACGCGACCTCGACCTCCTTCACCGGGTCCGCGGTGAGGCTGACGCGGATCGTGTCGCCGATGCCGTCGGCGAGGAGCGAGCCGATGCCGATCGAGCTTCGGATCGAGCCGGAGAACGGCGTCCCCGCCTCGGTCACGCCGAGGTGGAGCGGGTACGGCACCTTCGCGGCGAGCATGCGGTACGCGCGGATCATCGTCGGCACGTGCGTCGACTTGACCGAGATCTTGAAGTCGCGGTAGTCGAGTCGCTCGAGCAGCTCGACCTCCTCGAGCGCAGCTGCGACGAGCGCCTCTGCCTGGTCCTCCTGTGCGAGCTCGTGCAGGTGCTTCGGCAGCGACCCCGAGTTCGCACCGATGCGCATCGGGATCCCTGCGGCCTTCGCGGCGGTCACGACTTCGGCGACGCGGTCCGGCCCGCCGATGTTGCCGGGGTTGATGCGGACGGCCGCGACGCCCGCGTCGATCGCCTTGAGCGCGAGGCTCGCGTTGAAGTGGATGTCCGCGATCACCGGGATCGGGCTGAGGCGAACGATCGTGCGAAGCGCCTCTGCGTCCTCCGTCTTCGGGACCGCGCAGCGGACGACCTCGCAGCCCGCACCGGCGAGTGCGGCGATCTGCGCCGTCGTGGCCTCGACGTCCCGCGTCGGGGTGAGCGTCATCGACTGCACGACGACCGGCGCGCCGCCTCCGATCGCGACGCGGCCGACGTGGATGCCTCGCTCGCTGGCCATCGTCCGAAGCGTAGCGGGGGCTTTCTAGGGAATCGTGAACTTCGAGTCGACGACGGCGTTCCCGTACTTCGCGCCCGTCTTCGGCTCGACGATCCAGCGGTACCTGCCCTTCGCGAACGCGAACCCGCGCGGGAGCTCGATGCGGGCGGTCTTCGTCGTCTTCTGGAGGACGACGCGGTCGCCGCGGTAGAAGCGGACGCGGTAGCTCGTCGCGCCCTCGACCGGGCCCCACGCAAAGATGCGCGCGGGCACGAACGCGGCCTTCGTCTTCGTCGGCCTCGCGGGCGTCGCAGGCTTCGGCTTCGGCTTCGGCTTCGGCTTGGGGGTCGCCTTCGGTTCGGGCTCGGGCGCCGTCGTCGCGGGCGGTGCGGCGGGCGAGGCGGGCGGTGCGACCGTCGGCGACGGCTCGGCCTCGGCGGTCAGCGTGCCGGTGGTCCCCGCCGCGTCGGGGGACGGCGCGAACGTCGGCCGGTCGGCGGCCCGCGGCCCGATGAAGTCGCCGCCGACGAGCACGCCGGCTGCCGCCGCAGCGGCGAATCCGGCCGTGAGCACGAGCCGTCGCGAGCGCCGTCGACGCGGAACGGCCGGTTCGGGCGGCTGCTCGACGACGACGCGCGGGGGCGGCGCAGGCGCCTCAATGCGCGGCGCAGGCGCCTCCACGGGCGGCGCGGGCGCCGGGAGGAACGCCTTCCAGGGCTCCTCCGGCAGCGCGGCGCGGGCGGCCTCCGCCAGCACAGGGTCGACGAGCGCCAGCTCCGGCGAGATGGGCTCTGAGAGCGGTTCCACCACCCCGGAAGCCTACGGCCCGAGGCGGTTGGCCGCGGAGGTCAGCCCGGTGGCCCTCCGCCGAGGTCGTTCGACAGGCCGATGAAGAAGAGCATCAACACCAGGGCAATTCCGATGATCGAGACGCGCTCGTAGACCTCGCGGCCGACGGCGCGGTGCCTGATGCCCTCGACGAGCGAGAAGGCGATGTGGCCGCCGTCGAGCGGCAGCAGCGGCAGGAGGTTGAGCAGGGCGAGCGACAGGCTGATGAACGCGAGCAGCTGGAGGTAGACGCGGAAGTCCGTCTGGACCGCCTGGCTCGAGACCCGCGTGATCCCCACGGGGCTCGAGATCTCCTTCCGACCCGAGCCGGTCACGAGCCGGCCGAACCCTTGGCCGATCGCCTTCGTCACCTCCCAGGTCCGGTCGAGCGCGAGAGCGAACGCCTCGGGCGGCGAGTATCGCTCCGTGCGCGCCTGCGGCCTGAAGCCGATCGCCCAGTTCGCGTCGAAGTAGTGGGTCGGTGTCACCGCGATCTCGCGCGGCTTCCCGCCGCGCACGACCCCGAGCGTGACCCGCTTGCCGTCGGACGCCTGGATCTCGTCGTAGAGATCGTTGAACTCGTCGACTCGCTGACCGTCGACCGCGACGATGCGATCGCCCGTGCGAAGGCCGGCGAGGTCGGCGGGGCTGCCGGTGCTCACCTCGCCCACGCTGAGCGTCGCCGTGCGCACGCCGAACAGGAAGACGATCGTCAGCAGCACGATCGCGAACACGAGGTTCGTTCCCGGCCCCGCGAAGATGACAGCGACGCGCTTCCACGTCGTCGCGCGCCAGTACGCGTCGCCGCCGAGACCGTCGCGCAGCTCGGTCAGTCCGCGCTCTGCGCTCCGCCGCGCTCCCGGAGACAGCTCGACGCTCTCCAGGCACGTCTCCAGCGCGTCGAGCTCCGGGCCTGCGTCGAACTCGCCGCGGCCGAGCTTGCGCTTGATGCGCTCGATCGAGCCGGTCAGCTCGGGCGCCTCACGGAGCGCCGGCCCGAAGTGCATGTCCAGGTCGGACGGCGCCGGCCGGTGCATCCCGGGGATCTTCACGTAGCCGCCGAGCGGGATCGCGCCGACGCCGTACTCGATCCCGCCGCGGTTGACCTTCACGACCGCGGGCGGGAAGCCGAGGTAGAAGCGGCGGGGACGCATGCCGAGCGCACGCGCGGAGTAGAAGTGGCCGGCCTCGTGGATCAGCACGAGGAACGCGAGGCCGAGGATCGCGATCAGCCAGCTCATACGCGCGCCACCACCCGTCTCGCCGCCGTGTCGGCTTCGGTCAGCTCGTCGAGGTCGCGGGCCGGTGCGCCGTCCGCAGCCGTGAGCGCCTCGTCGACGGCGTCGGCGATCCCGAGGAACGAGAGGCGGCCGTCGAGGAACGCCTGCACGGCCACCTCGTTCGCGGCGTTGTAGACGCACGGATACGTGCCGCCGGACTCGCCTGCCTGTCGCGCGAGCCGAAGGAGCGGGAACGTCTCCAGATCGGGCGCCTCGAACTCGAGCGTCGTGCCGACGAGGTCGAGCTGCGGCACCGGCGTCGCCGCGCGCTCCGGATACGTCAGCGCGTACGAGATCGGCACCCGCATGTCGGGGTTGCCGAGGTGAGCAAGCGACGCCCCGTCCCGGAAGCGGGCGAGGCCGTGGACGACGGAGGTCGGGTGGATGACGACGTCGATCCTCTCGTACGGGAGTCCGAAGAGGAAGTGCGCTTCGATCAGCTCGAGCCCCTTGTTCGCGAGCGTTGCGGAGTCCACAGTGATCTTTCGGCCCATCCGCCAAGTTGGATGTTCGAGCGCCTCGTCCGGTGTGACTTCGGCCAGCTCGTCCCTCGTCCTGCCGCGGAACGGGCCGCCCGATGCGGTGAGGACGAGCGAGTCCAGCTCCTCAGCGCGGCGGCCCTCGATGCACTGGAAGAGCGCGGAGTGCTCGCTGTCGACCGGGAGCAGCAGGCCTCCCCCACGCTCGCGCGCCGAAAGGGCGAGCTCGCCTGCCGCGACGAGGCTCTCCTTGTTCGCGAGCGCGAGCGTGACGCCGCGCTCGAGCGCCCAGAGCGTCGCCGGCAAGCCGGCGAACCCGACGACTGCGTTCAGCACGACGTCGGGATCGGCGCGCTCGAGCAGCTCGGTCAGGTCGCCGCCGACCTGCGTCAGCGGCGCCAGGCCGTCGATTGGCTGCGAGCCCGAGGCGGCGGCCACGAGCTCGAGCTCGGGATTGGCCTCCACGATCTCGATCGCCTGTCGCCCGATCGACCCGGTGGCACCCAGCAGGGCGACGCGCTTCATCGGCCTCAGTGTAGGGCGACGATGGTGTAGTACCCGGCGACCGAGGCGAACAGGAGCGAGTCGATCCGGTCGAGCACCCCGCCGTGGCCGCCGAGCAGCCGCCCGCTGTCCTTCACCTGCATGTCGCGCTTGACCGCCGACTCGAAGAGGTCGCCGATCGTGCCGGCGACGGCGATCACGGCGCCGAGCACGAGCATCTCCCAGATCTCGAGGAACCGGTCGCGATCCTGGTAGAGCGCGAAGAAGACGACGAGCACCGAGGCCGCGAACCCCACGACGAAGCCCTCCCACGTCTTGCCGGGCGACATGATCGCGGCGAGCTTGTGGCGGCCGAAGAGCCGGCCGGCGAAGTACGCGGCCGTGTCGCCCGCCCAGACCGCCAGCAGCACCGTGAAGATCGCCAGGCGGCCGAGGTACTCGTCGCCGATGTCGCGGAGCAGGATCAGGTGGGCGATCCCCGCGCCGATCCAGAACGCACCCATGATCGTCGACGCGATCGTCACCGTCCCCGACTGCCGCGTCTCCGCGACTCCGTACAGCCCGAACGCGAACACGAACGTCGAGAGCAGGCCGGCGAGCAGCCACTCCGGCCCGCCGAGCTCTGCGCCGACGAGACCCGCGATGACCCCCGCGAAGCCCGCGAGGACGAGCGGCCGGAGCGGCCGGATCGTCGTGTAGAGCTCGTGGAGCCCGAGGATCGCCGCGATCGCCCCGACGCCGAAGAGCCACCAGCCGTCGAAGTACGCAGCGGCCAGCACCGCGACCAGGAGCGGCACAGCGACGACGATGCGCCCGGCGAGATCTCTCATGCCCCTGGCCGGCTCCGGTTCCCGCCCGGCAGAGCCGGGCGGCTCCGCCGCAGCCTGGCGCCGCTCGCGTTCCGCAGCTCTCCGGGGCCGTGCAGAGCACTGTCCCCTCCGGCCGCGAACCGCGACCGACGCCCCAGGAGCACGAGCGAGCTCATCGGCCGCCGAACCGGCGGCGGCGCCCCGTGAACGTCTCGAGCGCCGAGCGGAGGTCGTCGACGCCGAAGTCCGGCCAGAGCGTTTCGGTGAACGCGAGCTCGGAGTACGCGAGCTGCCAGAGGAGGAAGTTCGAGATCCGGAGCTCCCCCGAGGTGCGGATCAGGAGATCGGGATCGGGCATCTCGGGCTCCGAGAGGTTCGCCGCCACGAGCTCCTCGTCGACCGCCGCCGGTTCGACGCCGCTCGCGGCGATCCGCCGAGCCGCCTCGACGAGCTCGGCCCGGCCGCCGTAGTCGAAGCAGATCCAGAGCCGCAGCCGGTCGTTCACCGCCGTCTCCGCCTCGAGCGCCTCCATCTGGCGGAGGAGACTCTCAGGTGCGCGGTCCCGGCGGCCGACGAACCGCACGCGGACCCCTTCCTTCGCGAGGTCGGGCAGCTCCCGCTCGATCGTGTCGCCGAAGATCTCCATCAGGTCGGTGACCTCGTCGATAGGGCGCGTCCAGTTCTCCGTCGAGAACGCGTAGACGGCGAGGGACTCGACGCCGAGGTCGATCGCGGCCTCGACCGTCCGCCGCAGCGCACGTGTGCCGGCGCGATGGCCCTCGGCGACCGGAAGCCCGCGCTGCTCGGCCCAGCGGCCGTTGCCGTCCATGATGATCGCGACGGCCCTGGCGAGCTCGGTTGCGGCCATCAGACCTCGAGGATCTCGGCTTCTTTGTGCTTCAGAGCCTCGTCGATCGTCTTGACGTGCTCGTCGGTGAGCTTCTGCAGCCGCTCTTCGCCGCGATGCTCCTCGTCGGCGCCCAGCTCACCGTTGTTGACCTTCTCCTTCAGGTGGTGCATGACGTCACGCCGGACGTTTCGCACCGCGACCCGACCCTCCTCCGCGAGGTGCCGCACGACCTTGACGAGCTCCTTCCGCCGCTCCTCGGTCAACTGCGGGATCGGGAGGCGGATCAGCTTGCCGTCGTTCGACGGCGTCAGGCCGAGGTCGGACTCCTGGATCGCCTTCTCGATCTGGCGCATCGAGCCCGGGTCGAACGGCTGGATCGTCAGCATGCGCGGCTCGGGGACGTTGATCGTCGCGAGCTGCTTGAGCGGCGTCTCCTGCCCGTAGTAGTCGATCGCGATCCGGTCGAGCAGCGCCGCCGATGCGCGGCCGGTGCGGACGGTGTTGAACTCCGTGCGCGTGTGCTCCACCGCCTGGTCCATCCGGCGGACTCCGTCCTGCATCAGCTCGTCGACTGTCACCCTGCCTCCTTCCCGGTCGAGATGATCGTCCCCACGCGCTCGCCCGCGACGACGCGGCGCAGGTTCCCCTCGGTGCTGCCGAAGACGTAGATCGGCAGATGGTTGTCCATGCAGAGCGAGAGTGCGGTCGTGTCCATCACCTTGAGGCCGCGCTCGATCGCCTCGAGATGGCGCAGCTCCGGGATGAACTCTGCGTCGGGATCCTCGTTCGGGTCGGCGGTGTAGACGCCGCCCGCGCCGTGCTTCGACATCAGGATCGCCTCCGCGCCGATCTCGAGCGCGCGCAGGGCGGCCGCGGTGTCGGTCGTGAAGAACGGGTTGCCGGTGCCTGCCGCGAAGATGACGACGCGCCGCTTCTCGAGGTGCCGGATCGCACGCCGGCGGATGTACGGCTCCGCGACCTCGGCGACGTCCATCGCCGAGAGCACGCGCGTCTCGGCGCCGGCGCGCTCGAGCGCGTCCTGCAGCGTCAGCGCGTTCATGACGGTCGCGAGCATCCCGATGTAGTCGGCCGTCGCGCGCTCCATGCCCTGGGCGGCGCCGTCGATGCCGCGGTACAGGTTGCCCGCGCCGACGACGATCGCGAGCTCGACGCCGCTGTCCCGGACGACGCCGACGATCTCCCGCGCGATCGTGTCGACGGTCTGCGCGTCGACGCCGAACTCGAGCGGCCCCATCAACGACTCGCCCGACAGCTTCAGCAGCACGCGCCGGAACGGCGCGGCGGCCGCAGGTGCGGCCGCCGGCGATTCCTGCGGCTGGGTGGTCACCCCGCCAGCGAGATCCGCTCGAACTCGACGACCTCGGCGTTCTCCTCCGCGAGCGCCTGGCCGACCGTCTTGCCCGTGTCGTGGATCCAGGGCTGCTCGGCGAGCACCTGCGCCGCGAAGAAGCGCTTGTTGATCATCCCTTCGACGATCTTCTCACGCGCCTGCTCCGGCTTCGACTGCACCTCGTCGGAGCTGAGGTAGATGTCGCGCTCGGTCGAAACGAGCTCCTCCGGGACGTCCTCCCGCGTGACGTAGCTCGGCGACGACGCCGCGATGTGCATCGCGATCTTGCGAGCGAGGTCGTCGGAACCGCCGCGCAGCTGGACGAGCACGCCGAGCTTGTTCGCGGGCGGGTGTGCATAACCGTCGATCGTCCCGGTGTCGACGCGCTCGAAGCGCGCCGGCGAGACGACCTGGATGTTCTCGCCGAGCTTCGCCGAGAGCTCCTTCCGCTCGTCCTCGAGCTGCTCCTCGGCGCCGACGCCCTGGTCGTCGACGAGCTCGAGGACCTTCTTCGCGAACGAGAGGAACTCGTCGTTGTTCGAGACGGGCTCCGTCTCGCAGCCGACGCCGACGATCGTGCCGCGGCTGCCGTCGCTCTGGACGCGGTAGCCGACCTTGCCCTCGGTCGTCGCGCGGCCGGCGCGCTTGTCGGCGGACGCCATGCCTTTCTCGCGGAGCAGGCGCTTCGCCGCCTCGACGTCGCCGCCGGTGTCCTGCAGCGCGCGCTTCGCGTCCATGATCCCGGCGCCGGTCATCTCGCGGAGCTCCTTGACGAGGGTGGCCGCGATCGCCGTCACGTCGTCACCTCGGTCGGCACCTGCTCCTCGCTCGGCGTCTCCTCCGCCGCTGCCTCCGGAGTCGTCTCCTCCGCCGCTGCCTCCGGAGCCGTCTCCTCATCCGCAGGCGCCTCGGCCGGCTGCGGCCGGCTTGCGAGCTCCTGCTCGGTGACGCCGGTCTTGCCCGCCGCGATGCCTTCCGCGATCGCGCGCGTCACGAGCTCGCACGAGCGGATCGCGTCGTCGTTGCCCGGGATGACGTAGTCGGCCTCGTCGGGATCGCAGTTCGTGTCGACGAGCGCGATCACCGGGATGTTCAGGCGGCGCGCCTCGTTCACGGCGAGCTGCTCCTTGCGGAGGTCGAGGATGAAGATCGCGTCCGGCTGGCGCTTCATGTCGGCGACGCCGCCGAGGTTCGCGTCGAGCTTCTCGAGCTCGCCGAGGAGCTCGATCCGCTCCTTCGGCGGAAGCAGCTCGAGCTGGCCCTCTTCGTTGAGGCGTCGAAGCTCGTGCAGGCGCTCGATCCGGGTGTGGATCGTGCGCCAGTTCGTGAGCAGCCCGCCGAGCCAGCGGTGGTTCACGTACGGCATGCCGACGCGCTTCGCGTGGTTCTCGACGGCGTCCTGCGCCTGCTTCTTCGTTCCGACGAAGAGCACGGTGCCGTTCCGCGACGCGACGTTCTTCGCGAAGTCGTGGGCTTCCTCGAGCAGCTCCTGCGTCTGCTGGAGGTCGATGATGTAGATGCCGCCGCGCTCCGTGAAGATGAAGCGGCGCATCTTGGGGTTCCAGCGTCTCGTCTGGTGGCCGAAGTGCACGCCGGCCTCCAGGAGTTCTCGCATGCTGACGACGGACATGGTGGCGTAGCCTCTCTTTCGGTTCGTTGTCGGTGCAGCCGGCGGGCTCGGCTGGAACCGGGATCCGTCCAATCCCGGCACCGCCACCCGAGTCGCCCCGCCGGGTCGAAGGGTGGAGCGGCCATTCTAGCGGGGATCAGGCGGAATCCCGCTTATCCTGCGAAGGTGGCGACCACGCTCAGCGGTCTGGCGGACGAGATCCGCGAGTCGTCCTGGGAGCTCGCGCTCGAGGTCGTCGACGAGGGGCTCCGGGACGATGCGGTTCCGTCGCTCCAGCGCCTGGGCCAGGTCGGCCAGGTCGGCGACGTGCCGACGTTCATCGTCGAGCTGTCGCGCGAGCTCGCCGAGCCGCAGCCGGCGCGTCTGCGCCGCGGAGGGCCGCTCGCCGCGCTCGTCCGCGATCACGCGCGCGAGCGAGAGGCGCTCGGGTTCGCGCCGCGCGAGATCGTGACCGAGCTGCTCATCCTGCGCCGCGTGCTCTGGCGGTTCGTCTCCAAGCGGGCGTCGGAGCTGACCGGCCAGGAGGTGCTCGAGGCGGAGCGGCGGTTGAACGACAGCCTCGACGTGCTCGTCGCCGAGTGCGTCGTCGCGTACTTCGATCGTGCGACCGCGGAGCTCGCCGACCTCGCACGCCGCGACGCTCTGACCGGCCTGCTGAACCACGCTGCCTTCGGAGCGGCGGTCGACGAGGAGCTCTTCCGCGCACGCCGCTACGAGCGCGGGCTGACGCTCGTCTACGTCGACGTCGACGAGTTCAAGCAGATCAACGACACGCTCGGACACCTCGAGGGCGACCGGGTGCTGAGACGCGTCGCGTCGATCCTCACCGATTCGCTCCGCGCTTCGGACGTCGCCGGTCGCCTCGGCGGTGACGAGTTCGCCGTGTGCCTGATCGAGAGCGACATCGAGACGGGCGGGCGGTTCCTCGCGCGCTTGCACGACCTGATCGACGAGGAGGCGGCCGGCGGGCGCTTGCCGGAGGGGTTCTCCGTGAGCGCCGGGCTCGCGTCGTATCCGCAGGACGCGGTCGCGGCGGACGCGTTGTTCAGGCTCGCCGACGAGCGGCTGTACGAGGCGAAGCGCGCGAAGCTCGTGGACTAGCTCGCCTGCGCGAGCGCTCGTTGGAGGTCGTCGGGGAGCGGCGAGCGGACGTCGACGCTCTCATCCGTGAACGGATGCACGAACGCGAGCCGCGCCGCGTGGAGGAACTGCCGGTCGAGACCGAGGTCGCCGCCGACGCCGTAGGTCGGGTCGCCTGCGACGGGGAGGCCGATCGCCGCGAGGTGGACCCGGATCTGGTGCATGCGTCCGGTTTCGAGGCGGACGAGGAGGAGCGCGTGTCGCGGAAGCAGCTGCTCGAGCTCGAAGTGCGTGACGGCCTCGCGCGGTGCGTCCGTGTCGAGCGACTGACGCGTCGGGTCGCGGCGGTCTCGGCCGATCGGCGCCTCGATCCGCCCGGCGCGCGACCGCGGCTTGCCGCGAACCAGCGCGACGTACTCGCGCTCGACCGCGCGGTCGCGGACGAGCTGCTGGAGGCGTTCGTGCGCCTCCTCCGAGCGCGCGACGACGAGGAGGCCCGACGTGTCGCGGTCGAGACGGTGGACGATCCCGGGGCGATCCTCCTCGCCGCCGGCCGCCCCGTGCTCGACGAGCGCCTGCGCGAGCGTGCCGCCCGTGTGGCCCGCGCCGGGGTGCACGACGACGCCGGCAGGCTTGTCGACGACGAGGAGATGGTCGTCCTCGTACGCGATGCGGAGGTCCGCGGGCGGTTGCTCCGCCGGTGCCGCGCGCTCCGGCAACTCGAACGCGACCTCCTCGCCGGGCTGCACGCGATAGCTCTTCGCGCGGCGCTCGCCGTCGACCGATACCGCCTTCGCGCTCAGAAGTCGTTCGGCGTCGGCGCGCGAACCGACCTCGTCGAGGGAGGCGAGGAAGCGGTCGAGCCGCGAGCCCGCGGCGTCAGCGGGGACGAGGATGCGAACGATCGGAGAGCACCGCTGCGGCGAGGAGCAACGCGACGCCGACGACGATGAACGTGTCCGCGAGGTTGAACGCCGGCCAGAATCCGAGGTCGAGGAAGTCGGTCACGTGCCCGAGCCGAACCCGGTCCGCGAGGTTCGACAGGCTGCCGCCCACGACGAGGCCGAGACCGACGGGCATGATCGGGTGGCGCGCGCCGGAGCGCGCGAAGACAACGAGCAGCCAGGCGATCACCATCGCCGTGACGACGATCACAAGCGTCGTCGCGCCCGAGAAGAGTCCGAAGGCGATGCCGGAGTTCTGGACGTGGTGCAGGTCGAGGGGACCGATGACGTGCTTGGACTCCCCGAGATCGAGCGTCCCGGAGACGATCCGCTTCGTCACCTGGTCGGCGAGGATCGCCGCCCCGGCGACGGCCACGAGGCCGATCCACTCGTGCGCCCCGGCCGCGAGCGGACGCTCGGCGACCGAGACCGGCGTCAGTCCATCGGTCGACGACCCCACTCGGACGTCGAGTCGAGGCCTCGGGGCAGGCTCGCTCATCTCGCCTTCGCGCAGTCGATGCAGAGCTGGGCCCAGGGGAGCGCTTCGAGCCTCTCGTACGAGATCTGCTTCCCGCAGTTCGTGCAGATGCCGTACGTGCCGTCCTCGATGCGCTGCAGCGCAGCGTTCATCTCCTCGAGCAGCTGCTGCTCGTGCTCGGTGATCCCGTAGTCGAGCTCGCGGTCGTGCATGGCCGTCGCGACGTCCGCAGGGTGCTGGTCGTACGTCTCGTCGCCCGTCTCGTCCTCGACGGTTCCGGGGTTCTCGTTCTTCAGGTTCTCGATCGCGGCGACGACGCGGGCGCGCTCCGTCTCGAGCGCCTCCCTCATGCGGCTGGTGTCGATCGTGCTCATGCGTCCTCTCTCTCGGCCGAGGCGAGCCTCGCTTCGGTTTCGGCCTGCCCCATCCCGGCCACCTCCACAATCTTGTCACGCGAGCCCTGACCGGAAACGAGCCGAACCGCGGCCTTGGGCACGCCGAGCGTCTCGGCCAGGAGCGCGAGCACGGCGCGGTTCGCGGCTCCGCGCTCCGGTGGCGCGGCGACGCGGATCTTCCAGCCCTGGCCGTAGCGGCCGACGATGCCGGGGTTCCTGGAGGCGCCGGGGACGACGCGGAGACGGAGCCGGGTCGACTCCACGGGGCGACCCGCTAGGCGGCTTCGCGCTCCTCGGAGTCCGCGGGCGCCTCGTCCTCGACGTCGAGCGAGTCGAGCGCCGAGCGGAGGAGCGAGCGGATCCGCCGGGCCTCGCTCGTCAGGTGCTCGCGCTCGGCATGCGCGCGCCTGACGATCGCCCGGGCCTCCGCGTGCGCCTCCGTGAGGACGAGCTCCGACTCCTTGCGTGCCTGCTCCTTGAGCTCCTGAGAGGCACGCTCCGCCGAGACCAGCGTCGTGCGGAGGAGCGCCTCGAGCTCTCGGAAGCGGACGAGCTCGTGCTCGAGGTGCTCGACCTTGTCGGCCAGGTCGGCACGGTCGCGCCAGACGTCCTCGAAGCTCGAGGCGACGTCCTCGAGCACCTGGTCGACGAACTCGCGCTTGTAGCCGAGGAGCGACCGCTCGAGGCGGATGTGCTTGATCTCGACAGGGGTGAGTGACACGGGGCTGCCCTCCTTACAGTCGGTCGAGCAACGCGTGCAGCAGCTGCTGGACGACGAGCAGCACGATGACCGCGAGCATCGGAGACAGGTCGAGCGGCCCGAGCGGCGGCACCACGCGCCGGAAGAGGCGCAGGTACGGGTCGCAGACGTCGTAGAGGAACCGCTGGATCCTGTTCAGCGTCGGCGAGTACGGCAGCCGGATCCAGCTCGTGATGATGTACGCCAGGATCACCAGGATGTAGACGGTGATGAACACGTCCAGGAAGTTCTGGACCGCGCCGACAGCGTCGAGGAGCAGCATGGAGCTGGCAGTGTCGCCCATCGGCACTCTCGTTCGCCGCGATCGGTGGATGTCCTGGCACAGCTGGGGACGGATCGGCACGGCCGCGCCACTCATCGTCGGGTGATGGCGATGTACATCTCCATCGATGTCGATGGACATCGCCATCTGATGGGTCGGAAGACGCAGATCACGCTGACGGATCGCCAGCACGCCCTCCTCCGCCACGAGGCCGCGCGAACGGGCCTCCCCATGACGGAGCTGATCCGCCGCGCCGTCGACGCGACGTACAGGCCCTACTGGAGGCTCAGGTTCCGCGGCTTCGAGCTCAGCCTCGGCATCTGGCGGCGTCCGGACGAGGGTCTCGTCGGCCGACGGCTCAGGCGCCGCGAGCCTAGGCCTGGTTGAAGAACCCGCCGCGCTCGAGCAGGCGGGCGCGCTCCTCTGCGCTCACCTCGACGTTCCGGGGCGTGAGCAGGAAGACCTTGTCCGCCACCCGCTGCATGCCGCCGTCGAGCGCGTAGGTCAGCCCGCTCGCGAAGTCGATCAGCCGCTTCGAGAGCTCCTGGTCCGAGCTCTGGAGGTTCAGGATCACCGGGATGTCCTGCTTGAACCGGTCGGCGATCTGCTGGGCGTCGTTGAAGCTCCTCGGGATCACGAGGTGCATCCGGACCGACCCGGGTGCCTCGACGCCGCGAAGGCGCGGCCGCATCGGCGTCGCGGCCGCAGCTGCGGCTGCCGGCTGCTCGCCGGGGTCGGTCCAGTCGTCGAACTGCTCCTGACGCCTGCGCGGCGCGAGCCGGCGAACGTTCGGGCGGTCGGAGTAGGTCCGCTCGAGCTCCTCCTCGGTGACGTAGCCGTCCTCGTCCCAGTCGTCTTCCTCGGCGATCCCGAAGTAGACGAGCGTCCGATTCCAGATGTCCGCGAACCCCATCAGCCGGAATGGTAAAGCGTCGAGCCGACGCGTATCAGCGTCGCCCCTTCGTCGACGGCCACGCGCCAGTCCTGACTGGTGCCCATCGAAAGCTCGCGGAGACCGTGTTGCTCGGCGAGCTCGCGCAGCCGACTGAAGTACGGACGCGACGACTCGGGGTCGTCGGTCGCCGGCGGCATCGTCATCAGGCCGCGCACGTCGCCGTAGAGCGAGAGGAACGACTCGAGGTCGTCGGGAGCGATCCCCGACTTCGACGACTCGCCCGAGAGGTTGACCTCGACGAGCGCCGGCACCGTCAGCCGTCGCGCGGCCGACTCGGAGGACAACGAATGGCAGAGCTCGCACGTCTCGTTGACCGTCCTCGCCTTGCGACTCTGCAGATGTCCGATGAAGTGCCACCGGAACGCGTCGCCGTACCGCGCGTGCTTCGCCTCCAGATCCTGCGCCCGGTTCTCGCCCACGACCTCCACGCCGGCGTCGCGCAGGACCGACAAGCCCGTCGGAGTCGACGTACTTCGTCGCCGCCACGACCGTCACGCCGGAGCCCGCCTCCGCGCGGATCGCGTCGTAGCGCGCCCGGACCTCCTCAGCCGACAACAACGCCGATCACCCCCTGCCGGCCGGTCACACCGTCGTCCCGGCGATGCGAGAAGAAGAGGTCCGCATTGCACGAGGTGCACAGGTCGAACCGGTCGACCTCCCCCACGCCGGCCTCCAGCAGCGCCCGCTCGGTGGCCGTCCAGAGGTCGAGGTTGCGCCCGCGCAGCACGTCGTCGCCGAAGCGGCCGCGAAACGGGGCTGCGACCTCTTCTCCCACCTCGTAGCAGCACGGGCCGATCGACGGACCGACCGCCGCGCGTGCGACCGAGCCCAACGCGCCCACGCCTTCGCCGACGATCCCGGCCAGCAGCCCGCGCCACCCGACGTGCAGCAGCGCGAGCGCACGACGGTCCCGTCCGGCGAGCGCCACTGGGACGCAGTCGGCGGTGAACGCGAGCATCGGAACCCCAGCCTCGTCGCTCCAGACGCCGTCGCCCGGCGTCCCCCGACGCCCCTCGACCGCCTGGTGCACGCGCGCCGAATGCTGCTGGCGGTTGAACGTGAGCCGCTCCGCCTCGACGCCGACTGCGGCACAGAGACGGCGTCGGTTCTCCTCGACGTTCTCGGCGGTGTCGAGCGTGAGCTTCCCGAGGTTCAGCGACTCGAACGAGCCCTCGCTGACGCCGCCCTGCCGCGTCGAGAACGCGACGGCGTAGCCGGGGCCTGCGTCCCACCGAAGCAGCTTCACCCGGACCTCGCGCGCTCGAGCAGCAGCTCCCTCGTGTTCAGCGTCGGATCGTCGACGACCGCCGCGAGCAGTTCGCGGAGCACACGGCCGATCTCGGGGCCCTCCGCGAGCCCGAGCTCGAGGAGATCGGCGCCGTCGACTGCGAGGTCGCCGACCCGATGGGGGTGCTCACGCTCCTCCTCGAGCAACCGCAGGAGATGCGCCGCCGCCTCGTGCTCCTCGGGCGGCGCACTCTTTGCGCGCAGGTCGGTCTGCTTGAGCTGCGCGAGGTCGCGTGCGACGTCCTCCCCGTGCTGCGCGAGCATCCGCCGAGCGAACAGCGCGTCGACGTCGTCGAGCGGGAACGAGTGGTGCCGCACGACGGCGTTCACGCGGCGCTGGAACCGCGCCGGGTAGCGAAACCGCCGCAGGATCTGCGCGCTCAGCTGCGCGCTGAGCTCGGCGTGCGTCTCGTCGTCGGACGGCTTCGCGAGATCGTGCATGAGCGCCGCAAGCCGCACCTCGAGCGCCATGCCTGTGTCGGCCGCACCCTGCACGACGTGGAAGATGTGCTCGTCCAGCGTGTAGGGCTGTCGCGGCGTTCCCTGGTCGAACCCGATCGTCGGCTCGAACTCCGGAAGCAGCTCGACGAGCACACCGGTGTCACGAGCGAGGCGCAACGCCTTCGCGGGATGCGGACCGAGCAGCAGCTTCGAGAGCTCCCCGAGCCCGTCGGCCGTGAGCCCACCGCCGATCCGCTCGCCGGACACGAGCCGGATCGACGGAGCCTCGTCCCGCATCTGCCGCAGCGTGTCCTCGTCGGGCTCGAGGTCGTGCTGCGAGACGAAGCGGAGACCGCGGACGAGCCGGAGCGGGTCCTCACGGAAGCTCTGCGGCGACACCGTGCGCAGGACCCCCGCACGCAGGTCGCGCTCGCCGCCGTACGGATCGAGCAGCTCCCCCGTCGAGAGCCGCTTCGCGATCGCGTTGATCGTGAAGTCGCGGCGCCCCATGTCCTCCTCCAGCGAGATCTCGGGCGACGCCACGATCTCGAAGTCGTGGCGGCCGGGCCCCGTGGAGCGCTCGGTTCTCGGCGGCGCGAACTCGATGCCCGCCGGCGCGAGCGCGCGCAGCTCGCCGTCGCGCGGATAGAGCCTCAGCCCGACGCGCTGGCCGGCGACCTCCAGGTCCTCGACGCGCCCGTGGGGAGCAAGCGCGTCGCGCAGCTCGTCGTAGCCCACGCCCGGAACGACGAAGTCCTGGTCCTTCGCGACACGACCGAGCAGCTCGTCCCGGACGGCACCCCCGACGAGGTACGCGTCGAGGCCGAGTGAGTGGACGAACGCCGTGACCTGCTCAGACGTGCGCGACCACCGCGATCTCCACTCGCGCGCCCATCGGCAGCCCGGCGATCTGCACCGTCGCCCGGGCCGGCGGGCTGGCCCCGACGTAGCGGCCGTAGACCTCGTTCAGCTTCGGGAAGTCGCCGAAGTCGGTGAGGTAGATCGTCGTGTTCAGCACCTTGTCGAAGCTGCTGCCCGCCGCCTCGAGGATCGCCTTGAGGTTCTCGCACGCCTGCTCGGTCTGCTCCTCGATCGTCTCGCCGACGATCTCGTCGTGATCCGGCCGGAGCGCGACCTGCCCGGCGACGAACACGAGATCGCCGTACCGAACCGCCTGCGAGTACGGCGCGCCCTGGAACGGTGCGGGCGCGGCGTCGGTGCGAACAACGGACTTCTCGGCCATCCACCTACTCCTTTCGGCTACGCGCACGGCACGCCTGGGCGAGGGCGAGGCCGAGCGCCTTGAAGATCGCGTCGAGAACGTGCTGCGTGTCGCGCCCCTCGAGCAGGCGCACGTGCAGCGTCAGCTCGGCACCCTCGGCGAGGCCCTCGAGGAAGCGGGCGACGATGTCCGTCTCGTGGCCGGCGACACGCGCCGCCGAGAGATCGACGTTCGAAACGAGGAGCGGCCGGCCGGATGCCTCGAGCGAGACGTGCGCGAGCGCCTCGTCGGCCGGAACCACGGCCGAGCCGATTCGCCGGCCGTTGCGCAGCGGCTCCGCGAGCGCACGGCCGAGTGCGTGCCCGGCCGAGGACGCCTCGAGCGCGGCCGAGCCGGGCTCGACCTCGAGCACGACGTCGAAGCTGCCGTGCACCGCGAGCAGTCCGAGCAGGTGGTCGAGCACGGGCAGCCCCGTGCCCACCGTCGCCGTGCCGGTCCCGTCCACGGTGACGCGGACGCCGGTCCGCGCCTCACCTTCGCGCTCGATCGCCGCCATCCGAAAGAGGCTATCGCAGTGCCGCGACGCGCCCGTCGCGACGCGCCGGCTAATCGGTGATGCGCTCGATGCGCGCGCCGAGTGACGCGAGACGCTCGTCGATCCGCTCGTAGCCGCGGTCGATCTCGCCGACGTTCCCGATCGTCGACGTCCCCTCCGCGCAGAGGCTCGCGATCAGCATCGCCATCCCGGCGCGGATATCGGGGCTCGCCATCCGCTGCCCGTACAGTCGCGCCGGGCCGGTCACGACCGCCCGGTGCGGGTCGCAGAGGATGATCCGTGCGCCCATGCTGACGAGCTTGTCGACGAAGAACAGTCGGTTCTCGAACATCTTCTCGAAGATCAGGATCGTCCCCTTCGCCTTCGTCGCAACGGCGAGCGCGATCGACGTGAGGTCGGCCGGAAACGCGGGCCACGGGCCGTCCTCGATCTTCGGGATCTGGTCGCCGAGGTCGTCCCGGATCAGGAGCTCTTGACCCGGCGGAATGTGGACGCTCGTGCCCTCGATCTCGACCTGGACGCCGAGCCGCGCGAAGTGCGGCAGGATCGCGATGAGGTCCTTCGGCTGCGCGTCGTCGATCCAGAGATCGCCGCCGGTGACCGCGGCGAGCCCGATGAAGCTCGCGACCTCGATGTGCTCGGGCGCGATGCGGTACTCGCCGCCGCCGAGCCGCTCGACACCTCGGACGCGCAAGACGTTCGACTCGATCCCCTCGATCTGCGCGCCGAGCGAGACGAGGAACCGGCAGAGGTCCTGCACATGCGGCTCGCACGCCGCGTTCCCGATCACCGTCTCCCCCTCGGCGAGCACGGCGGCCATCACGGCGTTCTCCGTTCCCATCACGCTCGCCTCGTCGAGAAACACGTGCGTGCCCTGCAGGCGGTCGGCGCGGAACTCGAAGGCGCGGTCGATCGTCGCGACGGCGCCGAGCCGCTCGAGCGCGTGCACGTGGACGTCGAGCCGGCGGCGCCCGATCACGTCGCCGCCAGGCGGCGGCAGCACGGCGCGGCCGAAGCGCGCGATCAGCGGGCCGGCGACGAGGAACGACGCGCGGATGCGCGAGGCGAGCGCGATGTCGACGTCGGTCTTCTCGACCGCGCGCGTGTCGATCCGCACCTCGTGCGCCCCGAGCCACTCCGTGTCCGCGCCGAGATCCTCGAGCAGCTCGACCATCGTCTCGACGTCGCGGATCCGCGGCACGTTCGACAACGTGACCGGCTCGCCCGCGAGCAGCGTCGCGGCGAGGATCGGCAGCGCGCCGTTCTTGTTCCCCGCGACGCTGACGCGACCGTTCAGCGGCCGTCCGCCTTCGATCACGAACGACTCCGTCACGGGCTGTGTGAGCGTAGAGGCCATCGGAAGCGGGGTACGATAGCTCCCCCGTGGAGGTCACTCGCGAACGTGCCTGGGAGACGCTGACCGAGTACACGAAGAGCGAGCCGCTCAGGCGGCACGCCCTCGCGGTCGAGGCCGGCGTCGGCGCCTACGCGGTGAAGTTCGGCGAGGACGAGGCGTTCTGGCGGGCGACGGCGCTGCTCCACGACTTCGACTACGAGATCCACCCGACGCTCGACGAGCATCCGCAGGACGGCGCGCCGATCCTGCGCGAGCAGGGGTACCCGGAGGAGCTGATCGAGGCCGTGCTCTCGCACGCTGAGCACCTGTCGATGCCGCGCGACACGCCGCTCAAGAAGACGCTCTTCGCCTGCGACGAGCTCTCGGGGTTCGTCCATGCCTGTGGACTCGTTCGACCGGACGGGATCGAGACCTTGGAGCCGAAGTCCGTGCGGAAGAAGCTCAAGCAGCCCTCGTTCGCGTCGGGCGTCAATCGCGACGACGTCTACAAGGGCGCGGAGGAGCTCGGCGTGGACCTCGACGAGCACATCCGCTTCGTGATCGAGGCGATGCGGCCGATCGCGCCCGAGCTCGGGCTGCGCACGCAGGCGGACGCGGCATGACCGCTCGCTTCGACGCGCTCGGGGTCGTCGTCTCCGACATGGCGCGCTCGCTCGCCTTCTATCGGATGCTCGGCCTCGAGTTCCCGGACGGCTCGGAGTCGGAGGGACACGTCGAGGCGCCGCTTCGGGGCGGCCTCCGGTTCATGCTCGACTCCGAAGAGGTGATTCGCTCGTTCGAGCCCGAGTGGCAGCGGCCGAGCGGCACGGCGGTCGGCCTCGGGTTCGCGTGCGACTCGCCGGCGGACGTCGACCGCGTGTTCGGCGAGCTGACCGGCGCCGGCCACGCGGCGCACAAGGAGCCGTGGGACGCGTTCTGGGGCATGCGCTACGCGCAGGTGCGCGATCCCGACGGCAACGTGATCGACCTCTTCGCGCCGCTCTAGAGCGCCTGGAGCAAGCGGTCGAGATCCTCGTCGCTCGTCCACCAGCCGCACGACACCCGCACGAGCCCGGTGCCGGGCAGGTCGCGGACGATGACGCCGTTCTCCGCGAGCCGCTTGACCGTGCCCTCCGGGTCGTCCGAGCGGAACGAGATGAGCGTCGAGTGGCCGGGCTCGGTCACCACGTCGACGCGCTCGGCGAGCCGCTCGCGTGCGCGCGCTGCGGTGTCGGCGGCGCGCTCGAAGCGCCACTCCGGGTGGATCGCGAACGCCGCGACCAGCCCGGCAGTCGTCGAGAGCGGCGTGAAGTGCGTGTCGAACCGGTCGGCTCCCTCGCGGGGCTCGAAGGTCGCCGCGTGAGGTCGTACTCGCGCTGCGACAGGTAGCTCGGCTGCGCGAGGCGCAGCCGATCGGGGTCGCGGACGTAGAGCGCGCCGGTGAGGTCGGGGCCGCAGAGCCACTTCTGGCCGGAAGCGGTGTAGAAGTCCGCCTCGGTCGCGTCGACCGGGACGGCGCCGACCGACTGCGCGCCGTCGACGAGCACCGGGAGACCGGTTCGCTCGCGCAGCTCTCGCCACGGGATCCGATGGCCGGTGATCCACAGGATGTCCGAGAGCGCGATCAGCTTCGTTCGAGGACCGACCTCGGCGAGGATCGTGTCCAGGGCCTCGCCGGCGGGCCGGTCGCGGACGTGCGCCACGCGGACCGTGGCCGGGCTGACGACGATCGCGCCGATCAGGCCGAAGTGCTCGGAGTCCGTCGTGACGATCTCGTCACCCGCTCGTAGCTCGAGCCCGTTGAGCACCACGTTGCAGCTCTCTGTCGTCGACGTGGTGAGCGCGATGTTCTCGACCGGAACGCCGAGCACCTTTGCGAACTCCGCCCGAACGAGCGGCCGCTGCTCCATGAAGCGCTCGAACACGGCGCGATTGATGCGACCGTCCTCGAGCGCCCTGCGCTGCTCGAGCGCGATCGCGTCGAAGACCGGGCGCGCCATCGGCCCGAACGTCCCGGCGTTCAGGTACGCGAAGCGCTCGAGCACCGGGAACTGGCCCCGAGCCTCTTCGAACGTCATGCGACCTCCAGCTCCACGGGCGCATGATCCGACAAGAGGACGCCCTCGTGCCGGCGGAGGTCTTCGGGCCAGTGCCGCTCGGCATGCGTGACCTCGAGCCCGCGAACGAGAACATGGTCGAGACCCGGGCCGGCGGGCGAGAAGCCCCAGGCCGGCGTCGACAGCTCGCGGAGCGTCGGGGACGTCACGACCGTCAGGTTGAAGTCGCCTGCGAGCACGACCGCATCGTCGCGATCGGCGAGGCCGACGGCGAACGATGCGGCCCGCCGAAGCTCGGCGTCGGCGAGCCGGCGATCGTGGTAGCTCGTCGCGTGGTAGTTGGCGACCACCGCGGTGCGGTCATCTGGGAAGCGAACGCGGAGCGCCTGGCAGACGCGCCGCTCGCGCGCCCACCAGAGCCGCGCGTGGAGCCCGAGCTCGAGCTCGGCGGCGATCCGCGAGCGGTAGCGCCCGCTGTTGAGCACGATCGACCGGTGGTCGTCGACACGGAGCTCGGGATCGACGAGCAGCGCGATCGCCTGCCCCTCGACGGCCGAGCGCAGCAGGTTCGGGTTGAGGTCGGTGATCACGGTGCCGAGCGGATGCGGCAGGCGCGGTCGCGCGGAGACGTCGCCGTAGGCCCGGTATCCGGACCAGTCGGCGAGGCGCCCGAGCGTCCCCGCGCCGAGCTCCTGCAGCGCGACGATCGCCGGCCTGTCCTCGGTGATCCGCTCGACCATGGGCCGAAACCGACGTCTCTTGCTCGCCGGAAGCGTCCGCCCGTGAAAGAGGTTCCAGCTCCTGATGAGCACGCGGCTAGCGTATTCAGCGTGCGCGTCGTCCTCGCCGACCCCCCGGCGTACACGCCGTACTACGACCACGAGCTCGCCTCGGCGCTCGCGGCCGAGGGTGCGGACGTCGAGCTCGTCACGTCGCGCTTCCGTTTCGCCGACCTTCCGGAGCCCGAGGGGTACCGGCGGAGCGAGCTCTTCTACCCGCTCAGCTCGCGCGTCTTCCGCCGCTCGCGACTGCGCGTGCCGCTCAAGGCCGCAGAGCATCCGCTCGGGATGCTTCGCCTGAGTCGGCGTCGCGCCGACGTCGTTCACGTCCAGTGGCTCGCGGCGCCGCAGGCCGACGAGCGCCTGCTCCGCCTCCGCGCTCCCGCGGTGTTCACTGCGCACGACCTGCTCCCGCGGCGCACCGCCTCCAAGCGCGATCTCTGGCGGCGCCTACTGGCGCGTTTCGACCGCGTGGTCGTGCACAGCGAGCGCGGTCGCGAGACGCTCGCCGAGCTCGGCGTCGACGCGCGGGTGATCCCGCTCCCGATCGACGCGACCCACGTCGAGCGCGCGGACGACGGGCGGACGCTGCTCTTCTTCGGGGTGATCCGCCCCTACAAGGGCCTGCCCGACGCGCTCGAGGTCGTGCGCAGGATCGGCGACGCACGCCTGCTCGTCGCCGGCGATCCGGTCGAGCCGATCGACCGTGACGGCGTCGAGCGAGTCGAGTGGCGGCTCGGCTACCTGCCGGAGCGCGAGGTCGACCGCGCGCTCTCCGAGGGCACCGTCGCGCTCTTCCCGTACCGGCCGGAGCTCGACCAGAGCGCAGCGCTCGCGAAGGCGCTCGGCGCCGGGGTTCCCGCGGTCGTCTACGACGTGAACGGCATCGCCGAGCCGGTGAAGCGTTTCGGCGCAGGCCGCGCGGTGCCCGCAGGCGACGTGGACGCGCTCACGGAGGCGGCGCGGGAGCTGCTCTCCGACTCGGCCGCGCTCGCGGAGGCGCGCGAGGGTGCGCGCCGCGCACGCGAGACGCTGACCTGGCAGGCCTCTGCCCGCGCCCACCTCGACCTGTACCGGGAGCTCACGTGATCTTCAAGCGGCGCTTCGGCGAGCTGATCGACCGCCAGCTCGATCTGTTCGAGCAGGACAACGCCGAGCTCCTCGACCGCGTCGAGGACGCGGAGGCGGACTACCGGGCAGCCGCCCGCGAGGAGGCCGAGGAGCGCTTCGGCGACCTCCAGGAGGTGCTCGCCGAGGGAACGGATCGACTCGTCGAGGTGCGCGAGACGTACTCGGAGACGCTCGACGACGACGCGGCGGAGGAGTACGCGGCCGCGTTCGACCTCGCGGTGCTGCGCCGGTTCCCGCAGTTCGCGCTCGAGCTCGAGGAGGAGCCCGAAGAGGACGACTAGCGGTGCCCGAAGTGGTGCGCGTCCGGGCAGCGAGTCGTTCACGCCGAGCTCGCCGGAGACGCGACGCGCGAGCGGGCCGAGCGTCTCGAGCCGGTCGACGAGGACGTTCTGGTTCCGCTCGATCTTCTCGAAGCGGCCGTGGGCAAGGATCAGCGGCTCGCCGCGCACGATCGCGCGATGACGGTCGTAGACCTGCGGCGGGACGATCAGGTTCACCTGCCCGAACTCGTCCTCGAGCAGCATGAAGACGATTCCCTTGGCGGTCGACGGGCGCTGGCGCGCGATCGCCATGCCGGCGATCGCGACGCGCGTCCTGTGCTCCTGCTCGCGGAGCACGCGCGACGAGAGCGTCCCGTCGGGAAGGTGCGGTCGGAGCAGCTGGAGCGGATGGACGCCGACCGAGACGCTCGTCAGCCGGTAGTCGGCGAGCATCCGCTCCCACGCGGACTGCCGCGCGAGCTCGGGCGTGCCGACCGTCGGGTCGAGCGGGAGCGCGAGCTGGTGCTCCTCGCCGCCCGAGCCGGGAACCGTCTGCGCGCGCGGGACGAGGCCGAGCTCCCAGAGGAGCGAGCGCCTGCTCTCGCCGAGGCAGTCGCACGCGCCCGAGGCCACGAGCGCCTCGAGCTCGTCGCGACCGAGCTCGGTCCGCTGTGCCAGGTCGCGCACGTCCCGGTACGGCCCGTTCCGCTCGCGCTCGGAGACGACAAGCGCGGCGTCGTCCTCGCCGACGTGCGTGACGTACTCGATCCCCATCCGCACCGCGCCGTCCTCGTTCGAGCACTTCGCGAGCGAGCGGTTCACGTCGGGCGACCGCACCTCGACGCCCTTGCGCTGCGCGTCGCGCACGAGCGTCGACGGCGGGTAGAAGCCCATCGGCTGCGCGTTCAGGAGCGCGCAGAGGAACTCCGTCGGGTAGTAGTGGCGCAGCCACGCCGACTGGTAGGCGAGCAGCGCCGAACGCGGCGGCGTGCGACTTCGGGAAGCCGAAGCCGGAGAAGCCGGTGAGCTTGTCGTAGACCGCGTCGGCCGTCGCGCGGTCGACGCCGTTGCGCGAGCGCGCCCTCGACGAAGCGCGCGCGGAACGCCTCGATCGCCTCCTCGCGAGCGCTTGCGGCTCATCGCGCGGCGCAGGCCTTCCGCCTCCCCCACGCTGAAGCCGGCGAGCGCCATCGCCACGTGCAGCACCTGCTCCTGGAAGACGATCGCGCCGACGTCTCGCCGAGCGGCTCCTCGAGCAGCGGATGGTCGAACGTCGGCTTGTAGGCTCGGGTTCTCGCGCAGGAGCTCGCGGTTGCTCGACGTACGGGTGCACCGCCTTGCCCTGGATCGGCCCGGGCCGCACGAGCGCGACCTGCACCGTCAGGTCGTCGAGGTTCTCGGGTCGCGTGCGCAGGAGGCTCTGCATCTGCGCGCGGCTCTCGATCTGGAACATGCCGACGGTGTCCGCGCGCTGGATGTCGTCGTAGACCGCCTGGTCCTCGAGGTCGATGCGCGAGAGGTCGATCGGCTCGCCGTGGAAGCGCGCGATCTCGCTCGACGCACTCCTCGACGGCGCGAGAGCATCCCGAGGCCGAGCAGGTCGATCTTCATGAAGCCCGCGTCGGAGCAGGAGTCCTTGTCCCACTGGCAGAGCTGCCGACCCTCCATCGCCGCGGGCTGCACCGGGACGAGCTCGATCAGCGGACGCGACGAGATGATCATCCCGCCGGGGTGCTGCGAGATGTGGCGCGGCAGGCCGGCGATCTCGGAGCAGCACTCGACGAACGCGCGCCAGCGCGGCGAGAGCAGCTTCCGCTTCGCGTCGGGGAGCGTCGCGAGCTCCTCGCGCGACCTTTCTCGCGTTCCAGCCCTCCGTGAGCTTCGCGAGCCGCTCGAGCTCGGCGTGCGGGAGGCCGAGCGCCTTGCCGACGTCGCGGATCGCGCCGCGCGAGCGGTACGTCGCGAAGCTCGCGACGAGCGCGGCGTGCTCGCGCCCGTAGCGCTCGGTGACGCGGACGATCAGCTTCTCGCGGATGTCGCGCGGGAAGTCGAGGTCGATGTCGGGGACGCCGCGCATCTCGTCGTTCAGGAAGCGGCCGAGCGAGAGGCCTGCGCTCGACCGGGTCGACGTGCGAGAGGCCGGTCAGGTAGCAGACGAGCGAGCCGACGGAGCTTCCGCGCCCGCGTCCCGGGGGGAGCACGTGGCGAGGCGAGTCGCTGCCGCGGACCTCGCGCGCGCAGTCGGCGGCGAGCTCGAGCACCTCGTGGTGGAGCAGGAAGAAGCCGTCGAGCCCGAGGCGCGTCGATCAGCGCCAGCTCTTCGTCGAGCCGCGCGCGAGCCGGGCGCTAGTAACCGTCTGTCCCTTGCCCTGTAGCGGTGGGCGAAGGCGGCGTCGCAGACGCGCCTCAGCTTCACGCTCGCGGGCTCGCCGTCGGCGAAGTCGGGATAGCTGTAGCCGAGGTCGGCGGTGAGGTCGAAGCGCAGGCGGTCGGCCAGCTCGCCGGCGCGCTCGACGGCGTCACGGTCGTCGGGGAAGCGCTCGAGCACCTCGTCGGCCGAGAGCAGCACCGCCTCGTGGTTGCCGCGCCGCTCGCGCTCGCAGCCGTCGAGCGAGGTGCACTCGCGGATCGCGACGAGGACGTCCTGGAGCTGCGTCCGGCGCAGGTGATGCGCGTGCACGTCGCCGGTCGCGACGGTCTCCACCCCGAGCGTCTCGGCGAGCTCGCGCAGCGCGTGCGTTCCGGCGCACGTCGCCGCGCTCGAACGGACGCTGCAGCTCGACGAAGAAGCGCTCGCGCCCGAACGCGCGCGCGAGCCGCGCGGCCGCGTTCGGGTCGACGACGCCGAGCCCGTGCCGCGCGCAGCCCGAGAGGCAGACGAGGCCGTCGTTGTGCTCCTCGAGGAGCGCCAAGGGGAGCGCGGGATCGAGCGGCGGATCCTGCGGCCTCGGTCTCGTCTTCGCGTGCGCCGCCGTGAGAAGGCGGCAGAGGTTCGCGTAGCCGCGTGCGTCCTCGACGAGGAGCGTCACGTGCGCGCCGCCCTCGAGCGTCACCTCGGCGCCGGTGATCGCGCGGACGCCGAACGCCTTCGCCGCGTGCGCGAACTCGAGCGATCCGTAGATCCCGTCGTGGTCGGTGACCGCGAGCGCCTCGTAGCCGAGCTCGGCCGCCCGCAGCGCCAGCTCCTCCGGGAGCGACGCGCCGTCGAGGAACGAGTACGACGAGTGCGCGTGCAGCTCGACGTAGCTCACGAATAGGCTCTTCGGTCGTGAGCGTGGTTCCTCCGGGCCCGGCGACAAGGCGCTGCTCGACGAGCTCTTCGTGTCGGTGATGGACGCGACGATGAACGTGGAGCCGCACGTGCACCGCGAGCACGTGGACTCGTTCTTCGTGCTCGACGGCGCGTTCACGTTCGACCGCTCCGGTGAAGAGGTGACGCTCGAGCCCGGCGACTACGCGCTGGCCCCGCCGCTTCTCGTCCACGGCTTCCGGCCCGGGGACGGGCGCGTCCTCAACATCCACACGCCCGGCCGGTACTGGGTGCGGAACCGGATCGCCCGGCAGGAGGGACGACGGATCGCGTCCGAGGAGTACGACTCGCACGACCCTCCGGCCGACGGTGGGCTTCCTCGCTCCGACGCGCTCGTTCGCCGCGCCGGCGAGGGTGAGCTGCTCGAGGACGAGCGGCGCCGCGTGCTGATCCTCGCCGCACGCCCCGAGCTGTGCGTCTTCCTGTTCGACGCCGCGCCCGGCTACGTCGGCCCCGGCACCCATGTCCACCGGGAGCACACCGACGGCTTCTACGTCCTCGAGGGCGAGCTCGAGTTCGAGCTCGACGGCGAGACGTCCGCAGCGCCTGCAGGCACGTGGGTCGCGGCGACGCCCGGCGTCGCGCACACGTTCCGGAACGCGGGAAACGGGCGAGCGCGGTTCGTGAACATCCACGCGCCGGGGCTCGGGTTCGACGAGTACCTGCGCCGGCAGGCGGCGGGCGAGGACGGACGTCGCTTTCACGAGTCCTTCGACGTCTACGAGGCGGAGGTGAGCTAGATGGACGCGAGAGAGCGTTTCGACGAGATCGCCGACGACCTCGTCGCGCAGAACGGCGACGTGACCCTGTCGCAGATGATGGGCATGCCGGCGCTCAAGCGCGGCGGCAAGCTCTGGGTCGGCTTCTGGAAGGACGAGATGGTCTTCAAGCTGACCGACGAGGCCGAGCGGGAGCGGGCGCTCGCGCTCGAGGGAGCGCACCTGTTCGACCCGGGCGAGCGGGACCGTCCGATGAAGGAGTGGGTCGTCGTCCCCCAGGCGCACGCGCGGGAATGGCCGCAACTCGCAGAGCGCGCTCTGCGTTGAAGGTCTGACGGTCTTCCCGACGAACAAGGAGCGCCCGTGGGTCTGCTCGCTTCCATCATGATCACGCTGCTCGTCCTCGCGACAGCGCTCGCCTTCGCGGTTCCGTCCTAGCGTCACACACCGCGCTGGCTGAACCATCCGCCCCGCTCCTCGTCGCGGAACACGACGACGTTCTGGCCTGACTCGAGCACGAGCTCGAAGTAGCGCCGCTGCACCGGCTCGTCGGTCCACCAGCGGTCGACGACGCGCCACTCCTCGCGCACGACCGCGACTCCTTGACGGTTGACGAGCCGCGGCGTTCCGTCGAAGCGCGCCTCGACGAGCGCCGACTGCGGCTCGTTCAGTCGTCGCGAGGTACGAACAGCGCGCGTGCTTCCGGGATCCGCGACCACGGTGCCACTTCGACCACCGATGCAACCGAGCCCGAGCCGGTGCTGGCTCGCACCTGGCGCAGGCCTTCGCTCAAGCGGGTCTGGAGCTCGGCTCCCGCCGCCTGGACGAGCTCGAGCTGCTGCCCCTGCGATTCCGTCAGCTCGACCAGCTCGAGCCGGAGCGAGACGACCGGCGCGGGCAGCTCCCCGAGCTTCGGCCCGAGCGCGTGCCGCAGGCGGTCGCGGTCCGCCGTGGGGTCGCGCATGGTGACCGTCCGCCGCCACGATCCCCCACCGACGAGCCGTGCGGACATCGCCGCCTTGCGGACGAACCGTCCATCGCGCTCCCTTCGTTCGAGCAGCCGGTCGAGCAGCACGCCGAACGCGCGCCGCAGGGTGAGCTCGTTCCCGACCGCCTCGGGGAACTCGAGCTCCTCGAAGAGCTCGGCGGGCGGGCGCCGCCCCAGCACCCGCCCCACCGCGCCCCCTCTCGCCAAGCTCCAGGCACGCCGGCCGTCCGGCCCCAATCGTTCGGCGACGGCGGCCTTTGGGAGCTCGGCAAGCTCACCGAGTCGTTTCACGCCCAGCTCGCGCAGCTCCAGCTGCCGGCGCTCGTCGAGCGGGAGCAGCGAGAGCGGCAGCGGCGCGAGGAACTCACGCGTGTGTGCGTCGGAGACGACGAGCGCCTGGCCCGGGCGCGCGACGTTCGCCGCCGCGAGCGCCGCGAAGCGCCGCGAAGCCGCGCCGACCCGCGCGTCCCAGCCCGAGCCGACCGAGGCGAGCGCCCTCCGGAGCGCGGCCTCGAGGCCGCCGTAGAGCCGCTCGACCCCGCGCGTCTCGAAGTAGGCGCAGCCCGGCTCCGCGCTCTCGACCGAGAAGCCGGCGTCCTCGAGCCTGCGCAGGATCCCCTCCCACGCCTGCTCGGCCGCCGACGGGTCCTCCTCGACGAGGACGAGCCCCGGGCACATCGCGAGCGCCTCCCCCATCCGCATCCCCGGCTTGACCCCCTGCGCCTCCGCCGGCGCCGTCACGGGCCCGACGAGCGGCTCCTCTCCGGCCGGCGGTGCGAGCGCCGCAGGAGCGGCCGCGAGCGAGGGCCGGGAACGAAGCGCGGCCCGAAGCGGGAAGCCGGGGATGGCGAGGCAGGCGATCATGGGAACGTATGTTCTACACGAACAGACGTTCGCCTGTCAAGGGACCTTCTCGAGTCGGTCGCCTCAGGCTGAGCGGGCGGCGAGGACCGCCCGGCACATCTCACCGACGTGACGTTCGTCGGTGCCGCAGCAGCCGCCGACGACGTTGAGCCCCGGGAGCCGCCTTCGCAGCTCTCCGAGCCGTGCGCCGAGGTCGACGGGATCGCCTGCGTCGAGGTCCTCCGCCTCGTCGAGCTCGGCGTGGCTCCTCGTCGAGGCGTTCGGGCGGAGCCCGCGAACGCGCCCCACCCATGGCTCGTCGGCTGCGAGCACACCGTCGAAGTGCATCGGGTGCGCGCAGTTGACCATGAAGTAGGCGACCGTTCCGCCCGTCTCCGCGTCGGTCTGCTCGATCGCCTCCCGGAGCGGCTGGCCGGTCGGAAGGCGACCGTCCGTCTCCACGGTGAACGAGATGACAGCGGGCCTGTCGACGGCGGCCGCCGCGCGCGCGATGCCGACGGCCTCCTCCGGGTACGTCATCGTCAGCGCGGTGACGAGATCTGCCGCGGTGTCCGCGAAGACGCCGACCTGCCGGGCGTGGTACTGCTCCGCCTCGTCCGCCGTCATCGGGTCGTCCACGACATAGCCGTCGCCGCGCGGGCCGATGCAGCCGCTGATGACGACGTTCGCGTCGTCGGCGCGCAGCTCGTCGACGAGCGCGACCGCGTGCCGGTTCGCGTCGTCGAGCTCCTCCGCCGAGTATCCGAGCGGCGGGCCCCAGTCGGGGTTCGCGCGCCACGTCGGCGTGTCGAGGACGACGCCGACTCCGTGCTCCCTCGCAACGCGGACGTACGGCTCGTAGTACGCGCGGAGCCCTGAGCGGCCGGGCTCGTCGCGGAGCAGAGTGAAGGCGGCGAAGTGCGGCAGGTCGAAGCCGTCGCGGAAGATGAGCGTCGTCTCGAGCCCGCCGTCGGTGATGAAGACGGCGTCGGAGAGCTGCGGGAGCGTCATCGCGCCGCGCGCTCCATGATCTCGTGCACGACCTCCGTCTTGGCGTCGGCGTACTGCTGCACGTACTTCCAGTCGCGCGCGGCGAGCTCGCGCTTCGCCTCGGCATAGAGCGTCCTGTCCGCGTCGTTCTCACGCAGCCAGTCGCGGAAGCGGATCATCCGGTCGACCTCCTCGCAGCCTTCGGTGAAGACGTGGAGGTTGACGTTCGTGTCCGGCCCCTTGAAGACGCGGTGCTCGTACCAGTCGCGCTCGCGGATCCTCAGCGGGTAGCCGCCCGCCTCCAGGTCGTCGGCATACGACGGCTCGTCGGACGAGTTCGGCACCTCGAGCACGATGTCGATCTGCGGCTTCGCGGGCAGCCCGGGAACCGACGTCGACCCGACGTGCTCGATCCGGCGCACGCGTTCGCCGAGGATCGACCGGATCCGCGCTTCCTCGCGCTCGTACAGGCGCGGCCACTCGGGGTCGTAGTCGCGCACCTCGATCGGCGCGGCGAGCGGCTGCGCTCCGCCGACGGTGATCTCGTCGAGCGCAGCGTCGTACGCGGAGACGTCGTTCGGGTCGGGGACGCGTGCCGTCATCGTCGGTTCGGGCTAGCAGCCGTGCCTCGCCAGAACGAGGTCGTCAAGGACTGGCTGCTAGCCCGCTGGCACGGAGTCTAGAGCGTGATCTCGGCTGCAGGCCCGACCATGCGGTCGAACCGCGGCACGACGTCGAGCACGTTCTCGCGCGCGCAGAACCGGATGTCCTCCTCGAGCCCGGGCGGGCCGTACGTGCGCGCGGTGAGCCCCTCGTACGCGTTCGTGAACGCGCGCGCGATCAGCTCGCTCGCCTTCGACGCGTCCGTTCGCTCGCCGCCGACGAGCTCGACGATCCGTCCGGCGCAGTACGCGTCGTCGAGCGCGAACGAGTCCTTGAACCCGGCGCAGAGGACGAGCACGTCCTCCCCGCTCTCGCGTGCGGCCGCGGCGACGGCGTCGAGGTTGAGGAGGCTGCCGAGGAACACCGTCTCGCAGCTCGAGGCCGCGGTGAGGATCGCGCGCGTCCCGTTCGTCGTCGAGAAGACGAGCGGAACGTCGCCGCCCTGGACGAACTCGCGCGGGGACGCGCCGACGTCGAAGCCCTCGATCTTCTGCGCGTCGCGCTCGCCGCCGAGGAGGCCCTCCCCCAGCTGCTCCCGCACCGCGATCGCCTCCTCGATCCCGGGCGCGCACAGGACCCTCGGCCAGCCGCTCGCGAGCGCCTGCGCGATGGTCGACGTCGCCCGGAGCACGTCGACGACGACCCCGATCGGAGCCGGCACCGCCTCCGACGGGGTAAACGCGACGTGCACACGCACGCCGATACGCTAGTCGGCCGTGGCCACCGCGCCCCGGATGACGTGCTACCGGCACCCGAACCGCGAGACGGGCGTCTCGTGTGCGGACTGCGGCCGCGGGCTGTGCCCCGACTGCATGGTCTACACGCCCGGTCGGGATCAAGTGCGCGGAGCACGCGGGCGTCCGCACCGGGGCGGCGCGCGTGGCGAGCTCGGCCCGGCGGTTCGGCGTCGAGGGCCAGGGGGCGCTCCTCACGAAGATCCTGATCGCGATCAACGTCGGCGTCTACGTGCTGATGCTCGCGACAGGTGGTGGAACGCTCGGCTCGCCGGGCGGCGAGATCTTCGACAAGGGCGCCCTGATCGGCATCGGCATCCAGGACGGGCACCTCGTCGGCGTCGCGCAGGGCGAGTGGTGGCGGCTCGTGACGTCCGCGTTCCTGCACGCGAGCATCCTCCACCTCGGGTTCAACATGCTTTTTCTCTGGTGGGTCGGCGCGCCGGTCGAGGAGGCGATCGGGCGCTGGCGCTTCGCGCTCATCTACGCCGCGGGAGCTCTCGGCGGTGCGGCCGGCGCGCTCCTCTTCGGGAAGTACGAGCTGTTCGGCACGTCGCTCGCGACGCCGACGGTCGGCGCGTCGGGCGCGCTCTTCGGGATCCTCGGCGCAGCGCTCGTCTTCGAGCGGCAGCGGCACTTCGTGCTCGGCGGCGCGGCGCTCTCGATCATCGTGCTCAACCTCGTTCTCTCGTTCGTGATCAGCGGCATCTCCGTGGGGGGACATCTCGGCGGTCTCGTCGCCGGGGCGCTCGCGGCGCTCGCACTGTCGCGCCTCGGGACGTCGCACGCGGCGTACGGTCGGCCGGGGCTCGTGGGCGTGGTCGGCGTGCTCGCGATCGCGCTCGGCAGCGTCGCGCTCTCCTACTGGGCCGTCGCCGCCTACGTCTGATCCGGGCTACCCTGCCCGCATGCGCGCGCTGGTCGCCGTCGTCCTCGCGCTCGTCCTCGCCCCTGCCGCGCAGGCGCGGCCGCTGCTCGGCCTCTTCGGCGGGCAGGCGCGGTTCCAGCAGCTGACGGGACAGCAGACGCAGGTCGGGCACGCGCTCTTCGGCTGGGGACAGTCGTCGTTCGACCAGGTGCTGCAGCGGCTCGGCGGGAGCCCGATGATCGCGCTCGTCGAGGGGCCGATCACGCCGCTCGCGATCGCGCAGGGTCGCGGCGACGACTACCTCTTCGCGCTCAACGCGTCGCTCTCGCGCTGGGCGCGGCCCGCCTACGTCCGTCCGCTCCCGGAGATGAACGGTCACTGGAACGCCTACTGCGCGTACACGAAGAGCGGCCGGTCGAAGGGAGCCGCGTACTCGACCGCCGCGTTCAGGAAGGCGTTCGCGCGCATCTACCTGATCGTCCACGGGGGTCCCGCGGCGACGATCAACGCCCGGCTCGCGGCGCTCAAGCTGCCGCCGATCGCGCGCGACCTCCCGGAGAACCCACTGCCGCGCGTCAAGGTGATGTGGAACCCGCAGGGCTACGGCAGTCCCGACCTTCCCGGGAACTCGGCGCAGGCGTACTACCCGGGCGACCGCTACGTCGACGTCGTCGGCAACGATCTCTACTTCATCCGAGGCAAGGCCGAGTGGGCCGCGGCCGAGCGCCTGTACAAGGCGCACCCCTCGAAGCCGTACGCGTTCGCCGAGTGGGGCCTCTGGGGCATCGACGACCCGTCGTTCATCCAACGGATGGCGCAGTTCGCGCGCACGCACGGAAGGCTCGAGCTGCTCGCCTGGTTCAACGGCCAGCGAGGCGGTGTGTTCGACATCGCGACGAAGCCTCGCGCTCGCGCGGCGTACCGCCGGTTGATCGTGCCGCTCGGCGCCTAGCGCAGCACGCCGCGCACGACGACGCGGGCGGAGCGCCAGCCTTCGCCGCCGACCACCGTCGTGAAGCGGTACGTGCCCGAGCCACGCCGTCCGGCGAACTGCTTCGTCCCCGACCGGTAACGCCAGGTGCCGGAGCTCGCTCCTGGGCTCTTCGACCCGTCGGTCGTGAGCCGCAGCGTGCCGCGAGTGCCGAGCCGCAGCACGAGGATGCCGTCCTCGTCGCCGTGGGCCGTCTGCGGCTCGTCACCGCCGTGGAACAGGTGCCAGTGCCACGTGTACACCGCGTTCGCCGCTCTCGGCTTGCCCGCGAACGACCCGTTGCCGGTGCACTCGACGACCTTCGCGTCGGCCGCGTCCGCACGGACGCAGTCGCTCGCGAGGCTCACCGGGCGGATCGTCGCGACGCCGTCGACCCGGATCGGCGCACGCGTCGTGGGTGCGGCGGCGAGCAGCGCGGCGACCCCGACCAGCAGCACCTTCACACCCGCAGGCTAGCGCCCCCAGCCCTCGGGCGGCTCGCGCCGGCCGTCCTCGACCGCCCAGTAGTCGCGCTGTGTGGCGACGAGCCCGTCCGGCCCGAACCGGAGCACCGAGACGCCGGCGATCGTCTGGTCACGGCCTTCGGAGCGGGCGACGGCCCAGTACTCGCAGGTCGCCCGGTCGCCCGCGACGAAGGGCTCGCCGAACCAGACCTCGGCCGGCGCCTCCTCGTCCGCGAACGCCCAGCGAGCGTACTCCGCCACGCCCTCGGCGCCGTCGTGCGTGTCGCGGAACGGGTGCGAGCGAAAGACGGCGTCGTCGGCGTAGAGCCCGCGGATCGCCTCGACGTCCTGCTCGGGCCACGCACGCAGCCAGGTCTCGCGCCAGCGCCGGGCGGCGGCCTCGCTCATCCGCCCGCCGCCACGTACGCGGCGCCCTGCTCGCTGAGCGCGGCCTGCGCGGCCGCGAGCCGGGCGAGCGGGACCCTGAACGGCGAGCACGAGACGTAGTCGAGCCCGAGCGAGTGGCAGAACGCGACGGATGCGGGCTCGCCGCCGTGCTCGCCGCAGATCCCGAGCTTCAGGTCCGTCTTCGTCGAGCGGCCCCGCTCGACGGCGATGCGCATCAGGTCGCCGACCCCGCTCTGGTCGAGCGTCTCGAACGGGTTGTGCTCGAGCACGCCGTCGTGCAGATAGTGCGTCAGGAACTTGCCCTCCGCGTCGTCGCGCGAGAAGCCGAGCGCCGTCTGCGTCAGGTCGTTCGTGCCGAACGAGAAGAAGTCGGCGTGCTCCGCGATCTCGTCGGCGCGGATGCACGCGCGCGGCAGCTCGATCATCGTGCCGCACAGGTAGTCGACGTCGCTCTCCTCCGCCGCGACGGCGTCGGTCAGCTCGCGCAGCCTGCGGAGCTCCTCCGCGAAGCCGACGAGCGGATGCATGATCTCGACGAGCGGCGCGTTCCCCGTGCGGTCGTGGACCGCACGCGCCGCGCGCACGATCGCGCGCACCTGCATCTCGTAGATCTCCGGCCACTGCAGGCCGAGCCGGCAGCCGCGCGTTCCGAGCATCGGGTTCGACTCCTGCAGCTGCTTGATGCGGGTGCGGAGCTCCTCGTCCTCGGCCTCGTCGAGCGGCGGCAGGAACTCGTGCAGCGGCGGATCGAGCAGGCGGATCGTCACCGGGAGCCCCGACATCGCCTCGAAGATCCCCTCGAAGTCGGACTGCTGCATCGGCAGGAGCCGGTCGAGCGCGCTCCGCCGGCCGTCCTCGTCGCGCGCCAGGATCATCTGCTGGACGACGGGCAAGCGCTCGTCGCCGAAGAACATGTGCTCGGTGCGGCAGAGGCCGATGCCCTGCGCGCCGAACTCGCGCGCGCGTGCTGCGTCCTCCGGCGTGTCGGCGTTCGCACGCACCTTCAGCCTGCGGATGCCGTCGGCCCAGCCGAGCACGGTCTGGAAGTCCTCGTTGATCTGCGGCGGGACGAGACGTACCGGCCCGACGATCACCCGGCCCGTGCCGCCGTCGATCGTGAGCTCGTCGCCCTCGTTCAGCGTCGAGTCGCCGATCGTCGCCGTGCGGGCCTTCACGTCGATCGACAGGCCCTCGCACCCGGCGACGCACGGCTTGCCCATCCCCCGCGCGACGACCGCGGCGTGCGAGGTCATCCCGCCGTGCACGGTGAGGATCCCCTTCGCGGCGATCATCCCGTGGATGTCGTCGGGCGTCGTCTCCCAGCGGACGAGGATCACCGGCTCGTGCTCGCCGCGCGCGGCCGCGGTGTCCGCGTCGAAGACGATCTTCCCGCTCGCCGCGCCCGGGCTCGCGTTCAGGCCGGTCGCCGCGACCTCGTAGGTCGCAGTCGGGTCGATCATCGGGTGCAGGAGCTGGTCGAGCTGCGCCGGGTCGATCCGCGCGACCGCGTCCTCGCGCGTGATGAGCCCCTCGTCGACCATCTCGACGGCCGCCTTGAGCGCTGCCGCCGCGGTGCGCTTCGCCGCGCGCGTCTGCAGCAGGAACAGCCGACCGTCCTCGACGGTGAACTCGATGTCCTGCATGTCGCGGTAGTGCTCCTCGAGCCGCCGCATCGTCTCGAGCAGCTGCTCGTAGGCCTGCGGGAGCCGCGGGCGCATCGCCTCGAGCGGCTCGGGAGTGCGGATCCCCGCGACGACGTCCTCGCCCTGCGCGTTCGCGAGGAACTCGCCGTAGATCCCCTGCTCGCCGGTCGACGGGTCGCGCGTGAAGCAGACGCCGGTGCCGCAGTCGTCGCCCTTGTTGCCGAAGACCATCTGCACGACGTTCACGGCGGTGCCGAGGTCGTCCGGGATGCCGTGTGCGCGGCGGTAGACCTGCGCGCGCGGCGTGTCCCACGAGTCGAACACGGCGCGCACCGCGCGTCGCAGCTGCTCGCGCGCGTCCTGCGGGAAGTCGTCGCCCGTGCTCTCGCGGTAGATCCGCTTGAAGGTCTCGATCAGCTCCGCGAGGTCGTCGGCGCCGAGGTCGGTGTCCTGCGCGACGCCGCGCTTCCCCTTGAGGTCGGTGAGCGCCTGCTCGAGCCGGTGCGCGTCGACGCCGTCCACGACCTCGCCGTACATCTGGATCAGGCGCCGGTACGAGTCGCGCGCGAAGCGCGGGTTGCCCGTCGTCCGCGCGAGCCCCTCGACGGCGACGTCGTTCAGGCCGAGGTTGAGGATCGTGTCCATCATCCCGGGCATCGAGACCGCGGCCCCGGAGCGCACCGAGACGAGCAGCGGGTCCTCGGGGTCGCCGAACCGCTTGCCCGCGCGCTCCTCGAGCTTCGCGACGTGCTCGGCGACCTCGTCCTCGAGCCCGGCGGGGACGTCGCCCTCGGCCATGTAGGCGCGGCAGGCATCCGTCGTGATCGTGAACCCGGCGGGCACGGGGATCCCGAGCTGCGTCATCTCGGCGAGCCCGATGCCCTTGCCCCCGAGGAGCTCGCGGCCGCCGGGAGCCGGCTCGTCGAAGGAGTAGACGTAGCTGGCCACGGGGCGTCAATACTCCCACAAGGTGGCGGGACGACACATCGTTGCGATCGGCGGCGCAGGCCTCGGCAGCGCGCTCGACGACTACGTGCTCTCGGTCGCGCGCGGGCGCCGTGCATGCTTCGTCCCGACCGCGAGCGCCGAGGATCCGAGCTACGTGATCGCCTTCTACTCGACGTACGGGCAGAAGGCGGACGCGACCCACCTCTCGTTCTTTCCGTGGCCGCCCGAGGACCTCCGTGGCTTCCTCCTCGCGCAGGACGTGATCTACGTCGGCGGCGGGAACACCGCGAACATGCTCGCGGTCTGGCGCGTCCACGGCATGGACGAGGTGCTGCGCGAGGCGTGGGAGTCCGGCATCGTGCTGTGCGGCTCGAGCGCGGGGATGATCTGCTGGTTCGAGGCGGGCGTGACCGACTCGTTCGGCCCGCAGCTCGTAGGCATGCGCGACGGGCTCGGGTTCCTCCCCGGGAGCGCGTGCCCGCACTACGACGGCGAGGAGCTGCGCCGCCCGCGCTACCGCGGGCTCGTCGACGACGGGTTCCCGGCGGGCTGGGCCGCGGAGGACGCCGTCGCGCTGCACTTCGAGGGAACCGAGCTCGTGGACGTCGTCACCGCGGTTCCCGGCAAGCGCGCGTACCGGGTCGAGCCCGGCTCGGAGACGCCGCTCGAAGCGCGGGTCGAGCTCTAGGCTCATCGCTACTTGCCCACGCGGCACCCGGCGCCGCGGCCAGCCAGCCGGCGACCCTGATCCCCATCCAGATCGGCGTCAGCACGATGTAGAAGGCGACGACCGCGACCGTCAGCGCCGCCCACCACATCGCCCAGTAGCGGAGCGGCACCGAGCCCTTCTCGCTCAGGTCCCTGCTCACGACGTCACCGGCTGCGCGTCGCGCCGTCGCTGCTCGACCGTCCTGATCACGCGCTGCGCCGTCTCCTCGATCGAGAGCTCGGAGACGTCGATCACCGGGCAGCCGAGCCGCCGGTGGATCGCCTCGGCCTGCTCGAGCTCCTCGTAGATCTTCGCGAGCTCGGAGTAGTGCGGCGCTCGCCCCGCGAAGTTGCGCGCACGCGCCTGGCGGATGTCCGCGAGCCGGTCGGCATGGATCGTCAGTCCGACGACCTTCACGGGGTTGATCCTGAAGAGGTCGTCCGGCGGCTCGATGCCGGCGACGATCGGGACGTTCGCCGTCTTGTAGCCCATGTTCCCGAGGTACATCGAGAGCGGCGTCTTCGACGTGCGCGAGACGCCGACGAGCACGACGTCGGCCTCGTCGAGGCCGCCGCCGATCCCGTCGTCGAAGCGGACCGCGAACTCGATCGCCTCGATCCGGCGGAAGTAGCCGGCGTCGAGCGGCGCGCGCGCGCCGGCGCGGCCCTGCGCCTCGGCGCCGGTCACGCGCGAGACGGCGTCGATCGGCTGGCCGAGCAGGTCGCAGTAGTGGACGCGCGCCCGCCGGCACGCGCGCCGCATTGCGTCGCGGAGCTCCGGCTTGACGAGCGTGTAGAAGACGACCGCGGGGCGACCGCGCGCGAGCCCGACCGCCGTCTCGAGATCCTCGACCGACTCGACTCGCGGGTGGCGGATCTCCTCGAACGACTGGTCGGGGAACTGCGCCTCGAGCGCGTGCACGAGCCGCGTGGCCGTCTCCCCCGTGGAGTCCGAAACGATGTGGAGCTCGACGGGCGTGACGACCACGCGGCCATTGTGACGGAGCGGCCTAGTTGCTCTGCGAGGGACGCGTGCCGAGCGTGACGGTGACCGTCTTCGTCGCGCCGTTGCGCTGACGGTGAGCTCGAGCTTGTCGCCCGGCTGCTGGTCCGCGACTGCGCGGCGGAGGTCGTCGCCCGAGTGCACCTCGGTGTCGCCCGACCTTCGTGACGACGTCGCCGGCCTTGAGCCCGGCCTTCGCGGCGGCGGTGCCGGCCGTGACCTGCGCGATGCGCGCGCCGTTGTCGGCGTCGGCGAGGCTGACGCCGAGGAACGGGCGCTCGACCGTCTTGCCGGCGATGAGCGCGTCCGCGACCTTCCGGGCGGACTCGATCGGCACCGCGTAGCCGATGCCCTCGTTGCCGCCGGACTGCGTCGCGATCTGCGAGTTGATCCCGATCACGCGGCCGTTGCCGTCGAGGAGCGGGCCGCCGCTGTTGCCGGGGTTGATCGCGGCGTCGGTCTGGATCGCGCCGTCGATCGTGAAGCCGTCCGGCGCGGTCAGCTCGCGGTTGAGTGCGCTGACGATGCCCGTGGTGACGGTTCCCTGGAGCCCGAACGGGCTGCCGATCGCGACGACCGGATCGCCGATCTTCATCGCCTCGGACGAGCCGAGCGTGGAGCGGGTGCAGGTCGCTCGGGACGTCGTTCAGCTTGAGCACCGCGACGTCGGCCGACGCATCAGCAGCCGACGACCGTCGCGCGCGACGCTCGTCGCCGTTCGCGAACGTGACGGTGACGCTCTGCGCGCCGTCGACGACGTGCTGGTTCGTGATGATGTGGCCCTCGGTGTCGATCACGAAGCCGCTGCCGGTCGCGCCGCCGCCGCCCTGCTGGCCGAAGGGCGTCTGCTGCGCGGCCGTGCGCGTGCTCACCTGCACGACGCCGTTCTTCACGCTCTCGTAGATCGAGTTGACCGACCTGCCGGTCGTCGACGCGACCGGCGCCGTCGGCGAGGCCTGCGCCGCGGGAGCGGCGGCCTGATCTGCGTCTGTCGCCTCCCAGACCCCGATGCCCACCCCGGCGCCGATTGCGGCGGCCGCCGTGAGCGTGAGGAAGAAGACGAGGAATTTTCGGAACATCGATCCTCCTGGTTCAGTGTCGGCCTCCATCGAACCGCTGTGTGCTGAGATGCCCCTGAGAGCGTCGTTGCGATCGCGTTAAGCCCCTCTCAGCGCACGCTCAGGTTCCATAGGAACACTTCGTGCATGCGCGTCCTCGTGGTCGACGACGAGCCCGCCGTCCGCACGGCGCTCGAGCGTGCGCTCAGGCTCGAGGGCTACGACGTCGAGCTGGCCTCGGACGGCGCCGAGGCGCTGCAGCGTCTCGCGCAGCACTCGACCGACGCTGTCGTGCTCGACGTGCTGATGCCGAACGTGGACGGGCTCGAGGTGTGCCGGCGGCTCCGCGCCGCCCACGACGAGACACCGGTGCTGATGCTCACGGCGCGCGATGCGGTCGGCGATCGCGTCGCCGGGCTCGACGCGGGAGCTGACGACTACCTCGTCAAGCCGTTCGCGCTCGAAGAGCTGCACGCGCGGCTGCGCGCGCTGCTCAGGCGCGTCGGCGCCAACGACGAGGGAACGCTCCGCTTCTCGGACGTCTCGATGGACACCGGCACGCGCGAGGTGCGCCGCGGCGAGCGCCGGATCGACCTGACGCGCACGGAGTTCCTCCTCCTCGAGCTGTTTCTCCGCAACCCGCGCCAGGTCCTGACGCGCTCCGTGATCTTCGACCGTGTCTGGGACTACGACTTCGGGCCGCGCTCGAACGCGCTCGAGGTCTACGTGAGCTACCTCCGCCGGAAGCTCGAGGCGGAGAGCGAGCCGCGCCTGATCCACACCGTGCGCGGCGTCGGTTACGTTCTGCGCGAGCCGTGACCTTTCCGCACACGTCTCGGACTCGCGTCGGCCGCCGCGGTCGCCGCGGCGATCGCGGTCGCTTCGCTCGTGTCGTACACCCTCGTCCGCTCGCAGCTGCTCGGCTCGATCGACGACGCGCTCCGCGCACGGGCGCGCGCGGTGCAGGTTCCCGAGGGCCAGCCCCTGACGGAGTTCGAGTTCACCGCGCCGCTCCTCGGCGGCGCGGGCGGCTACGCGCAGCTCGTGACCGCGGGCGGAAGCGTCATCCGCCGGCCGGACGCGAAGATCCCGCTCCCGTCGCGCGGCGCACGCCGCGTCGCGGACGGCACGCGCGGCCCGTTCTTCGAGGACGCGACCGTCCGCGGGACGCACGTGCGGATCCTCACGACGCAGTACGCGCCGGGAATCGCCGTGCAGATCGCGCGCCCGCTCGACGAGGTCGACCAGACGCTCGACCGGCTCGCCGGATACCTGATAGCGATCTCGCTCGGCGGGATCGCGCTCGCGGCGTTCCTCGGCGTCCTCATCGCGCGCACGGCGGTCGCGCCGGTCCGGCGCCTCACCGAGACGGCGGAGCGCGTCACCAAGACCCGCGACCTGAGCGAGCGGATCAACGCGCCCGGACGCGACGAGCTCGGCCGCCTCGCCGCCAGCTTCAACTCGATGCTCGGGACGCTCGACGAGTCGCTCCGCGCGCAGACGCAGCTCGTCGCCGACGCGTCGCACGAGCTGCGCACGCCGCTCACGAGCCTCCGCACGAACGTCGAGGTCCTCCAGCGCGCGCACGACCTGCCCGAGGCGGAACGGACCCGGATGATCGCCGAGATCCGCTTGCAGGCGGAGGAGCTGAGCGAGCTCCTCGCCGACCTGCTCGACCTCTCGCGCACCGAGCACGTGACCCCGGAGCCGCTGCAGTTCGACGAGGTGGTCGAGACGGCGCTCGAGCGGACGCGCAAGAGCGCGAACGGCGTTCGCTTCGACGCGCGCCTCGAGCCGACGACGGTGAACGGCGTGTCGAGCCGCCTCGAGCGCGCGGTCGCGAACCTGCTCGACAACGCCGCGAAGTGGAGCCCGCCGCGACGGGACGGTCGAGGTCGACCTGCGCGGCGGCGAGCTCCGCGTCCGCGACCACGGGCCCGGGATCGACGCGGACGACCTCCCACGCGTCTTCGACCGCTTCTACCGCGCGCCGTCGGCGCGCGGCGTGCCCGGCTCGGGGCTCGGCCTCGCGATCGTGCGGCAGGTCGTGGAGGAGCACGGCGGCTCGGTGAGCGCGGAAAACGCCTCGGACGGCGGCGCCCGCTTCCTCGTCAAGCTCTCACCGGCCTCGTAATCCGTCCTCACGCAGTTCTCAGGTTCGCGCGCTTGACTCTGTGGAGTCTCACCACTCCTCCTCGTCGCAAGAATCGGGGGCGGCTCCTACGGAGTCGCCCCCGATCCATTTAAGCTCTCCTGCTCGTGGCAACCGACGTGGTGACGATGGAGAAGATCGTGTCGCTCGCGCGGCGCCGCGGCTTCGTGTTTCCGTCGTCGGAGATCTACGGCGGCCTCGGCTCCGCGTACGACTACGGGCACTACGGCGTCCTTCTGAAGGAGAACGTCCGCGCGCGCTGGCTCGAGTCGATGATCCGCGAGCGCGAGGACATCGTCGCGCTCGACTCGTCGATCATCCTTCACCCGCGCGTGTGGGAGGCGTCCGGCCACGTGCAGGGCTTCACCGACCCGCTCGTCGACTGCCGGACCTGCAAGCTGCGGTTCCGCGCCGACCACCTCGACGAGGCGCAGTGCGGCAAGAAGCCGAGCAAGCGCCCGGGCGAGACTCCCGACTGCGACCTCACCGAGGCGCGCCAGTTCAACCTGATGTTCAAGACGCGCGTCGGCGCGGTCGAGGAGACGGGCACGGACGTCTTCCTGCGCCCGGAGACGGCGCAGGGGATCTTCGTCAACTTCAAGAACGTCGCGCAGCTCGCGCGACGCAAGCCGCCGTTCGGCATCGCGCAGGTCGGCAAGTCGTTCCGCAACGAGATCACGCCCGGCAACTTCATCTTCCGCACGCTCGAGTTCGAGCAGATGGAGATGGAGTTCTTCGTCCCGCCCGACTCGGCGGACGAGTGGTACCGCTACTGGGTGCAGGAGCGCTACGACTGGCACCGGCGCTACGGCGTTCGTGAGAGCCACCTCCGGATCCGCCCGCACGACGCCGAGGAGCTCTCGCACTACTCGAGCGCGACGAGCGACATCGAGTACCTGTTTCCGATCGGCTGGTCGGAGCTCGAGGGTGTCGCGAACCGCGGCGACTTCGACCTGCGGCAGCACACCGAGCACTCGGGCACGAAGCTCGAGTGGGTCGACCCCGGCACGGGCGAGCGGTTCGTGCCGCACGTGGTCGAGCCGGCACTCGGGCTCAACCGCGCGATGCTCACCTTCATGATCGACGCGTACGACGAGGAGCTCGTCGGCGACGGCGAGCGGACCGTGCTCCGCCTCCACCCCGCGCTCGCCCCGGTCAAGGCCGCGGTGCTCCCGCTCATCGGCAAGCGCGAGGAGATGGTGTCGAAGGCACGCGCGCTCTTCGACGACCTGCGCGTCGAGGTGCAGGCCGAGTACGACGACAGCGGCGCGATCGGCCGGCGCTACCGACGCCAGGACGAGATCGGGACGCCGTGGGCGTTCACGATCGACGACCAGACGCTCGAGGACGAGACCGTGACGGTCCGCGACCGCGACTCGCTCGCGCAGGAGCGGCTGCCGATCTCCGGCGTCCGCGCCTGGGTCGCCGACGCGCTGCGACAGGCCTGGAAGACGCCGAAGTCGTGACCGCGCCCTGGAGCTACACGCAGGCCGGCCGCTTCGACGAGCACGTCGTCACGAGCGAGGCGCTTCGCGGCAACCCGCTCGGCGACCCGCACGAGCGGCCGCTCTGGGTCTACGTCCCGCCCGGCTACGACGACGAGCCCGACCGGCGCTACCCGTCGATCTACGTCATCCAGGGCTACACCGGCCAGCTCGACATGTGGAGGAACCGCTCCGCGTTCGGCGCGAAGACGTTCCCCGAGCTCGCCGACGACGTCTTCGCGTCCGGCGACGTCCCGCCGGCGATCGTCGTGTGGGTCGACGCCTGGACGAAGCTCGGCGGGTCGCAGTTCCTCGACTCCCCCGCGATCGGGAACTACCACACCTATCTCTGCGACGAGCTCGTGCCGTTCGTCGACGAGCGCTACCGCACGATGGCCGAGGCGGCCCATCGCGGGATCCAGGGCAAGTCGTCGGGCGGCTACGGCGCGATGGTGACGCCGATGCTCCGGCCCGATCTCTTCGGCGGGTTCGCGACGCACGCGGGCGACGCGCTCTTCGAGGCGTGCTACGCGAAGGACTTCCCCGAGACGGCACGGCTCCTTCGCGACAAGTACGACGGCGACTACGAGAAGTTCTGGAACGACTTCCTCGCGCGGCCGCTCGTCACGAAGTCCGGCGACTTCGTGCTCGTCAACACGTGGGGCATGGCGGCTGCGTACTCGGCGGACGACGACGGCACGGTGCGCCTCCCGCTCGACGACACGGGCAAGCTGATCCCCGAGGTCTGGGAGCGGTGGCTTCGCTGGGACCCCGTGCGGATGGTCGAGGCACACGCGGACGCGCTGCGCGGCATGCGCGCGATCTACATCGACGCGGGCAAGAGCGACGAGTACTTCCTCGACCTCGGCGCCGAGGCGTTTCGCCGCGAGCTCGAGCGAGCCGGCGTGGACGACGTCTTCTTCGAGCTCTTCGAGGGCAGGCACGGCGGGATCGTGTGGCGCTACCCGATCGCGCTGCGGTACCTCGCCGAGCGATTGGCCTGATTTGTAGACTCGCGGCGTGCCCGAGGCGAAGCTCGAGGACTCCGGCTCAGGCCTCTCACCGACGAGCGACGGATGGTTCGTCCTCAACGTGCGGGACGCCACGTGGTTGACGTCCGAGAACGGCGAGAAGCGGCCGTCCGGGGCGGAGTGCAGCTTCGAGAGCCCGATGGTCGAGTTCCCGCAGTTCGGCATCAGGCTCCACGTCCTCGAGCCGGGCGAGCCGAACGGCCTGTACCACCAGGAGAATCAGCAGGAGGCGTTTCTCGTGCTGTCCGGTGAGTGCCGGCTGCTCGTCGAGGGTGAGGAGCGCATCCTCCTGCCGTGGGACTTCTTCCACTCTCCCGCCGGCACGGAGCACATCTTCGTCGGCGCCGGCGACGGGCCGTGCGTGATCCTGATGGCCGGCGGGCGGTCGGAGCCGTGGAAGGTGCTCTACCCGGTGTCGGAGCTCGCGGCGCGCTACGGCGCGAGCGCGAAGGAGGAGACGCCCGACCCGGACCAGGCGTACGTCGGGTTCGAGCCGTCACGGCGAGAGCGGCCCTCCTACTGGGACCGCCTTCCCTGGGCCTAGTCGGGCCTACGCGCTGCGAAGGGTCCGCAGCCGGAAGCCGCCGTGGAACTCGTACGACGCCGTGATCACGGCGAGCGCCTCGCGCGTCGCCCGCTCGGTCAGGCCCGCGTCGCCGGCGTCCGCGAGCGGCGTGCTCAGCAGCCGCTCGATCCCCGCCCGCCCGGCCGGCGAGAGCGCGATCGAGCCCTCGCCGCACGTTCGGCAGACCGCGCCGCCTGCGCGCGGTGAGTAGCCGACGAGCTCCTCGACACCCCCGCAGTTCGCGCAGCTCGTCAGGTGCGGCAGGTAGCCCGAGAGCCAGAGCAGCTTGAGCTGGAACGAGAGCGCGAGCGGGTCGAGCGCCGGGCGCGCCGGTGCGCGCGTCGGCAGCTCGTCGAGCAGGTCGAGGAACTTCGTCACGGCCTCGAAGGCCCGCGGGTTCGCCTCCGGCTCGCCGAAGAGGCGCAGCATCGCCTCGGCGCCGACGAGGCCGACGGACAGCCGGTAGCCGTCCTCGCGGGTCGCGTGGTGCGGCCGGATCAGCTCGACGCCCGTCACCGTCTGGAGCTCACCCGCGCCCTGGTGCAGCATCAGCTCGGCGTGCGACAGCGGCTCGAGCCGGGCGCCGAAGCGCGACTTCGTCCGGCGGATCCCCTTCGCGACCGCGCCGATCCGACCCCGCTCGAGGGTGTAGAGGTGCAGCACGCGATCGGCCTCGCCGAGCCGGATCGAGCGGAGCACGACGGCCTCTGTCCGGTACGTCCTTCCTGCCACGAACCCAGTCTAGAAGCGAGGCCGGAACCTTTCGGGGCACTTCTCCGTTGCACCCCCGATGCAGAGGATCCAGATCTACACGACGCGCTGGTGCGGGTTCTGCGTGCGCGCGAAGGCGCTGCTCGACTCTCGCGGGCTCGGCTACGAGGAGATCGCCCTCGACGACGAGGTCGGGTTCCGCCAGAAGCTCCTGGACCGGACGGGTGGTTGGACGGTGCCGCAGATCCTCGTCGACGGCGAGCCGATCGGCGGGTACACCGAGCTCTGGCGCCTCGATCGCGACGGGCGGCTGAACAGGCTGCTCGAGCGCGCGGCCTAGGTCGGCTGCTCGCGCCGCTGCTGGCAGGCGGGGCAGTACCACGTGCCGCGACCGCCGGCCCGCGTCTTCTCGATCGGCGTGCCGCAGCGGTCGCAGGGCTCGCCCTCGCGGCCGTAGACCTTGAACTCGTGCTGCATCGACCCGCTCCTCCCGTCGGGCTGTGCGTAGTCGCGGAGGGTCGCGCCCTGGCGCGCGATTCCCATCTCGAGGGCCGAGCGGATGCCGCGGTGGAGCGCGCGGAGCTCGTCGCGGTCGAGGCTGTTCGCCGGTCGCAGCGGGTGGAGCCGCGCGCGCCAGAGCGCCTCGTCGACGTAGATGTTGCCGAGGCCTGCGAGCGTCCGCTGGTCGAGGAGCGCCGCCTTCAGCGGGGCGCGGCGGTTCGCGAGCCGGGCGGCGAGCGTTGCCGGGCCGAAGCCGCGCGCGAGCGGCTCCTGCGCCGAGCCGCGCGGCGAGGTAGCTGTCCAGCTCGGACGGTTCGACGAGGAGCCACGTGCCGAAGCGCCGGACGTCGCGGTACGCGACGTCCGATCCGTCGTCTAGCCTGACAACAGCACGCGTGTGCGGGCCGTCTGCCGGGGCTCCCGCAGGCACGTGCCGGAAGCTCCCCGTCATCCGGAGGTGAACCAGGAGCACACGCCCGCTCTCGAACCGAACAACCAGATACTTGCCGCGACGCTCGACCGAGGCGACGCGCTCGCCTTCGAGCTCTCGCGCGACCACCTGCGGGTCGAACGGCCGGGTCAGCCGTGGGTCGTCGATCGCGACCTGCTCGAACGTCCGCCCGACGAGCACGGGCTCGAGGCTCGTCCGAACGGTCTCGACCTCGGGCAGCTCGGGCACGTGGCCAGGCTAGCCGGGGCCGATCAGACCACGAGGTCGAGCACGATCGGGCGCTCCTCGGGCGGGCTCTCGCCGAGCTCGTAGGCCGCGAGCACGCGGTCGGCCGCGGCGTCCGCCGCCTCGTCGGTGCGTGCGTGGATCTCCGCGAGCGGCTCGCCGCGCTCGATCCTGTCGCCGCGCTTGCGCAGGCAGACGACACCGACCGCGTGGTCGATCGCGTCGTCCTTCCGGGCGCGGCCGGCGCCGAGCTCGAGCGCGGCGATCCCGACGGGGAGCGCGCGCAGCGCGCTGACGTATCCCGCCTGGGGCGCCTCGAGCGTCCTGACGACGGGTGCCCGCGGGAGCGCGTCCTCGCTCGGGTCGCCGCCCTGCGCACGGACCCACCGGTCGTACGTCTCGAGCGCCGACCCGTCCTGGATCGCTGCCTCGGCGCGGCTCCGGCCCTCTGCCACGTCGACGCCGAGGTCGGAGAACGCGAGCAGCTGCGCCGTCGCCGTGAGCACGAGCTCGGTGAAGTCCGGCGGACCGTCGCCGCGGAGCGTCGCGCGCGCCTCGAGCAGCTCGAGCGCGTTCCCGACCGCGCGCCCGAGCGGCTGGTCCATGTCCGTGAGCAGGCACGCGACGCGGCGGCCGCCGCGCTCGCCGAGCTCGAGCATGGTCGCGGCGAGGGTGCGCGCGTCCTCGAGCGTCTTCATGAAGGCGCCGTCGCCGACCTTCACGTCGAGCACGATCGCGTCGGCGCCGGCGGCGATCTTCTTCGACATGATGCTCGCCGCGATCAGCTGGATGTTGTCGACGGTCGCGGTCACGTCGCGGAGCGCGTAGAGACCCTTGTCGGCGGGCACGAGGTCTCCCGTCTGCCCGATGATCGCGATCCCCACGTCGCGCACCTGCGCCACGAACTCGTCCTCCGAGAGCTCGACCCGGAACCCCGGGATCGACTCGAGCTTGTCGAGCGTCCCGCCCGTGTGACCGAGCCCGCGGCCGCTCATCTTCCCGAACGGCACGCCGCAGGCCGCGACGAGCGGGGCGACCGCGATCGAGGTCTTGTCGCCGACGCCCCCGGTCGAGTGCTTGTCGACGACGGTCCGGCCGAGCGCGCCGTGCATGTCGAGCGTGTCGCCGCTCTGCACCATCGCGTCGGTCATCGCGAACGTCTCGGCCGGCGTCAGCCCGCGGAAGAAGACGGCCATGCAGAACGCGGCCATCTGGTAGTCCGGAACCTCGCCGGAGCCGTACCCCAGCACGAGCTCGCGCATCTCGTCGGCGGTCAACTCACCGCCGTCGCGCTTCCGCTCGATCAGCTCGGCCGGTCGGATCACTCCGCGTAGATCGAGCGGCCGGGGATCCCGCGACCGGGAGACTTGCCGCCGAGCCAGGCGTTCACCGTCGCCCCCACGTCGGCGAACTCGCCGCCCTCGTGGATGTGACCGTTGGCGTTCCGTCCCTCCGCGTACGCGAGCAGGAGCGCGTGCTCGCGATCGTGGTCGGTGCTCGGCGTCGTCGGGTCGCAGCCGTGGTCGGACGTCATGACGAGCAAGTCGCCCGAACGGAGCGCGTCGAGGATGTCCGTCAGCCGGCGGTCGAAGTCCTGCAGGCAGCGGTGGAAGTTCACGGGATCGTTCCGGTGCCCCCAGAGCTGGTCGGTCTCGACGAGATTGACGAAGACGAACGTGCCGTCGTCGCTCTCGCGCAGAAGCCGGATCGTCTCGTTGATGCCGTCGATGTTCGACTTCGTCGGATGCGACTCGTCGATCCCGACGCCGGCGAAGATGTCGCCGATCTTGCCGACGCCGTGCACGGTCACGCCGGCGTCCTGGAGCAGCGTCAGGTAGTTCGGCGTCTTCGGCTCGACCGAGAAGTCGTGCCGGTTCGGCGTGCGCGTGTAGTTGCCGGGCTCGCCGGTGAACGGCCGCGCGATCACGCGCCCGACGCGGTGCTTCCCCGTGAGGATCTCCCGCGCGATCTTGCATCCCTGGTAGAGCTCGTCGAGCGGGATCGTGTCCTCGTGCGCGGCGATCTGGAAGACCGAGTCGGCCGACGTGTAGACGATCCACTTGCCCGTGCGCTGATGCTCCTCGCCGAGCTCCTGGATGATCTCGGTGCCCGAGGCCGCCTTGTTGCCGAGGACGCCTCGACCGGTGCGGTGCATGAACGGGTCGATCACGTCGTGCGGGAAGCCGTGCGGATACGTCGGGAACGGCTGCGGCGTGAGCACGCCCATCATCTCCCAGTGACCCGTCGTCGTGTCCTTGCCCTTCGAGCGCTCGACGAGGCGGCCCGCGATCGCCGGCGCTCCGGCCTGCGGCGGGCACCCCTCGAGCGGCTCGATGTTCCCGAGGCCGAGGGCCTCGAGGTTCGGCAGATCGAGACCGCCGACCGCCCGTGACACGTTGCCGAGCGTGTCGGCGATGACATCGTCTTCGCCGTACTCCGCTGCGTCGGGGAGGGCGCCGGCCCCGACCGCGTCCAGCACGATGACGCACGCGCGGGCCATGCGGCTATTCTAGGCCCCGGATGGACACCGTTCTCGGGATCATCGGGATCATCATCTTCGCCGCCTCGGTGATCGCGCTGGCGGCTGGAGTGACCTGGGTCGTCGTCAAGGTCTCACCCGCCGAGAAGCCTAAGCCGGACCAGCCGGCGCCGGCCGACACCTAGACCGGCGACAACGGAAGGACGTCCTCGAGCGGCGTGTACGCGAGCCCGTGCGCGTCGGCAACCGCCTCGTACGTCACCTTGCCGTCCAGCACGTTGACCCCGCGCGCGAGCGCCCGGTCGCGCGCGATCGCCTCGCGGAGCCCGTGGTCGGCGATCGCCTCGACGTACGGCAGGGTCGCGTTCGTGAGCGCCTTCGTCGACGTGACGGGCACGGCGCCCGGCATGTTCGCGACGCAGTAGTGCGTGACGCCGTCCACCGTGTAGACCGGGTCGCTGTGCGTCGTCGGCCGCGCGGTCTCGACGCAGCCACCCTGGTCGATCGCGACGTCGGCGATCACGGAGCCTTCCTTCATCCCGGCGACCATCTCGCGCGTGACGAGCTTCGGCGCGACGGCGCCCGGGATGAGCACCGCGCCGATCACGACGTCCGCGTCGGCGACCGACTCCTCGATCTGGAGCGCCGACGACATGAGGAGGCTGACGCTCGCCCCGAGGATCTCCTCGAGCTGCCGCATGCGGTCGATCGAGCGCTCGAGGATCGTCACGTTCGCGCCGAGCCCGAGCGCGATGAGCGCGGCGTTGTACCCGACCATGCCGCCGCCGATGACGACGACGCTGCCGCGCGCGACTCCCGGCACGCCGCTCAGCAGGAGCCCGCGACCGCCCTGCGGCATCTCGAGGAAGTACGCGCCCGCCTGCGCCGCCAGCCTGCCCGCGATCTCGCTCATCGGCGCGAGCAGCGGCAGGCGGCGATCGTCGGTCTCGACGGTCTCGTACGCGACCGCCGTGATCCCGCTGTCGACGAGCGCGCGGGTGAGCGGCTCGTCCGCGGCGATGTGGAGGTACGTGAAGAGCACGAGGCCTTCTCTGAGTCGCCCGTACTCCGGCTCGATCGGCTCCTTCACCTTGAGCAGGAGCTCCGACTCGCCCCACACGTCGTCGACCGACGCGATCCGTGCGCCGGCGGCTCGATACGCGTCGTCGGAGAACGCGCTCCCGACACCTGCGCCGGCCTCGATCGTCACGTCGTGGCCGCGCTGGGCGAGCTCGCGTGCGCCTGCCGGCGTGAGCGCCACGCGGTATTCGTCCGGCTTGATCTCCTTTGCGACGCCGATCTTCACGAGCGGCGGAACGATACCCGTGTCGGACGCACTGACGGAAGAGCAGCGGCCTACGACACGAGTTCTTCGACGTAGCGACGCTCGTCGGGCCCGAACCACGGCGGCGTGCCGGCGGCCGCGTTCTCGCGAACGCGCTCCGGCCTCGTGGTTGCCGGGATCGCGACGTCGACGCGCTCGTCCGAGAGCACCCACTTGAGCAGCGCCTGCGCCCACGTCTCGACGCCGAACGCTCGAAGCGGCTCGAGCGCGTCGGGAGCCGGCGGTCGCGCGACGAGCCTTCCGGCGCCGAGAGGCTCCATCACGATCACCGGGATGCCGAGCTCGGCAGCGAGCGGAAGCAACTCCCGCTCGCACGCGCGGTCGAGCGGGTTGTACGGCAACTGGACCGTGTCGAAGCGACGCGTCCGGAGCGCGCGCGCGAGCTCGGCGAACGCACTCGAGGAGTAGTGCGTGACGCCGATGCGTCCGATCCGTCCGGCATCGCGCTCCTGCTCGAGCCACGGGAGATGCTCCTCCCATGCGACGAGGTTGTGCACCTGCTCGACCTCGACCCGGCCGCCGAACCACGCGAGCTGGTCGGCGTACTGGCGGCGCGCTTGGTCTGAGTCAGGCGTCCAGATCTTCGTCGCGACGATCGCGTCGTCGCGGCGTGGCCCGATCGCCGCGCCGAGGGTCCGCTCCGCAGCGCCGTACATGGGCGACGTGTCGAAGAGCCGTACGCCCGCGGTGAACGCCGCGTCGACGACAGCGCGCGCTGTCTCGAGGTCGCCGTCGAACGTCCTCCATGTTCCGAGCCCGACGACCGGCCCGAGGCGCCGCTCCTCCATGGCGCGGCACTGTACTCGTGCTCAGGCGATCAGCCCGCGCGCCAGGCGGCCCGCGGCGAACGCCGCGGCGAAGAACTGCGGGTCGTCGTCGGCGCTTCGGCCCATGTGATCCAGCGTGAGGCCGGCGCACGCGTTTCGCCAGTCCTCGACGTCCACGTCGTCGCGATCGCTCAGCCACTCCGGCGGGTCCGAGCCCGCGCGGCCACGCGACTCGGACGCTGCCGAGACAGAGCTCGAGCGCACTCCGCGTGTGGTGCGAGACGCCGCGGTGGCGCTCGCGCTCGTCGCCCTCCGAGACGCGTACGGCGACGATCGGCGTCCCGCCGAGCGCGGACGCCGCGTTCGCGGCATCGGCCGCCGCAAGCCCACCGTGGCCGAGCCGCGACCCCGTCCCGACCACGCCCGGGCCGATCGCGCAGACAACCGCCTCGAACCCCTGCGCACGCGCCCAGGCGAGCCCGGACGGAATCCCGACGCACTCGACGTCGCCGTCGAAGCAGGCGCCGGCCGCGACGGCGACACCGATGAGCCCACGCACCTTCAGCTCGCGCACCGAGTCGGACAGCGAGACCGGAAGCGCGCCGCCCGGCACCTGCACGTACGCGACACGCGCCCCGCTCAGCGCCGCGCACACCGGCGCGACCTGGCTGTGCAGCGAGCAGCACACGACCGGCATCCCGTCGAGCGTCTCTGCGAGCACGCCCGACTCCTCCGCGTGCGGCCACGCCGCCTGGACCGGCGTGTACGGCAGCTTCATCACGTGCGCGCCCTCGGCCGCGGCGAGCCCGAGCCCGCGCGTCAGGTTCGCGTGCAGCACGTCGAAGCCGCCCGATCCGAGCGACAGCGACCGCGCCTGCGAGTTGACGAGCACGTCGTCGTCGAGGGCGACGGGCCCGGTCAGCCGCGGGTACGCGACGCACGGGTCGCCGTCGACCTCGAGGCGGACGAAGCCCTCGTGCCGCTCGAGAATCGCGGTGACGCGGCCGCGCCTAAGCCCGAGCGGCATCGATCAGCGCGAGCGTGACGTCGACCATCGCGTCGAGATCGCGCACCGCGATGTGCTCGTCGGGCGTGTGGATGTCCATCATCCCGTTCGCGAGGTTGAGACAGTGCAGGCCGCGCTCGTTGAAGACGTTCGCGTCCGCGGCGCCGCCCGTCGTGTCGAAGCGAACCTCGTGACCCGTTCGCTCGAACGCCTTGAGCGCCAGGCGAACGACCTCGTCGTCCCGCCGGAAGCGGTAGCCCGTGTAGTCCTGGTTGACCTCCGTCTCGACGTCGCACTCCGCGAGGCTCGCGGCGAACGTCGCCGCCTCGAGCATCTCCTCGACGACGTCCGCGAGCTTCCGCTCGTCGAGCGAACGAGCCTCGGCGCGGAACGAGCACCACTCCGGGACGATGTTGCGCGCGCTGCCGCCCTCGATCTGCCCCACGTTCGCCGTCGTCTCGTCGTCGAGCCGGCCGAGCCGGAAGTCCGCGATCGCACGCGCCGCGGCCGCGATCGCCGACCGTCCCTCCTCCGGGTACATCCCGGAATGTGCCGCGCGCCCGTGGAAGCGCACGTCGAGCTTGCGCGACGACGGGCGCGGCCATGATCACGGTCCCGATCGGCGCCGCCATGTCGTAGACGTAGCCCACGCGCGCCAGCAGCCGAGACTCGTCGAACGCCTTCGCACCGACGAGCCCCACCTCTTCCTTCGGCGTCAGCAGGAGCTCGATCCCCGCGTGCTCGCGCTCTTCCTCGACGACGCGCCGGACGGCCTCGACCATCGCGACGACCGCCGCCTTGTTGTCGGCGCCGAGGATCGTTCCCGCCGCGTTCCGGACGACGCCGTCCTCGACCGCCGGCTCGATCGCCCCCTGCGGGGGCACCGTGTCGAGGTGGGCGCAGAAGAAGAGCGGTGTGCCGCCGCCGTTCGTCGCGGCGAGGCTGCAGTAGAGGTTCCCGATCTGCGATCCGGTCGCTGCGCCGGTGTCGTCCTCCTCGACCGTCGAGCCCGAGCGCGCGGAGCTCGCGGACGACCCGGTCCGCGACCGCGCGCTCCTCGCCCGGCGGCGACGGGATCGCCGCGAGCTCGAGGAAGAGGCTCACCGCCTTCGACGGCTGCTCGTCGACTGTCTCGTCGATGTCCGCGTGGGCTCCGGCCACGCTCTAGGAGACGGCGGCGCCGACGCCCATGCGTTCGCGCGAGCGCGCGAGCGCCGCACCGACGAACTCGCGGAAGAGCGGGGCCGGCCGGGTCGGGCGCGACTTGAACTCCGGGTGGAACTGGCTCGCGACGAACCAGGGATGGTCGACGAGCTCGACGATCTCGACGAGCCGCCCTTCCTGGAACGTCCCCGACACGGCGAGGCCGGCCTCGACGAGCCGCGGCCGGTAGTGGTTGTTCACCTCGTAGCGGTGCCGGTGCCGCTCGTGGATGACCGGCTCGCCGTACGCCTCGCGCGCCTGCGTGCCCTCCACGAGCTCGACGGCCTGCGCGCCGAGCCGCATCGTCCCGCCGAGATCCTCGACCTGCTTCTGCTCCGGGAGCAGGTCGATCACGGGGTGCGGCGTCTCGGGATCCATCTCGGTCGAGTTCGCGCCCTCGAGGCCGAGCACGTGCCGCGAGAACTCGCTGACCGCGACGTGCATGCCCGAGGCAGATGCCGAGGTAGGGAATCGCGCGCTCGCGCGCGACGCGGCAGGCGAGGATCTTCCCCTCCCACCCGCGCGACCCGAAGCCGCCCGGCACGAGCACGCCGTCGACCTCGTCGAGCGACGCGACCGCCTCGTCGTACGACATGTTCTCCGCGTCGACCCAGCGCACGTTGATGCGCGCGCCGTGGTGCACGCCGGCGTGCTTGAGCGCCTCGTGCACCGAGAGGTACGCGTCGCGCAGCTTCACGTACTTGCCGACGAGCGCGATCGTCACCGTCCGGTCGAGCGCCTCGATCCGCTCCTCGAGCTCGAGCCACTCGCCGAGGTCTGCAACGGGAGCCTCGAGCCCGAGCCGCTCGGCGACGAGCTGGTCGAGGCCCTCGCGCTGGAGCGCCTGCGGCACGAGGTAGACGTCGGGGACGTCGGGGTTCGGGATCACGGCGCGCGGGTCGACGTCTGCGAAGAGCGCGATCTTGTCGCGGATGTCCTCGGAGATCTCCTCGCGCGAGCGGCAGACGATGACGTCGGGATGGATACCGATGCGGCGCAGCTCGTTGACGGAGTGCTGCGTCGGCTTCGTCTTCAGCTCGCCGGCCGCGTCGATGAACGGTACGAGCGTCACGTGGACGTAGCAGACGTTCTCCGCGCCGACCTCGCGCCGGAACTGGCGGATCGCCTCGAGGAACGGGAGCGACTCGATGTCGCCGACGGTGCCGCCGATCTCGGAGATCATCACGTCGACCGGCTCGGTCTCGGTGATCCGCTTGATCCGCGCCTTGATCTCGTTCGTGATGTGCGGGATCACCTGCACCGTCGCGCCGAGGAACTCGCCCTTGCGCTCCTTGCGCAGGACGGTGTCCCAGACGCCGCCGGCGGTGTGCGACGAGTTGCGCGAGAGGTTCTCGTCGACGAACCGCTCGTAGTGCCCGATGTCGAGGTCGGTCTCGGCGCCGTCCTCGGTGACGAAGACCTCGCCGTGCTGGAACGGCGACATCGTTCCCGGATCGACGTTCAGGTACGGATCGAACTTCTGCGCCTGCACGGTCAGGCCGCGCGCCTTCAGCAGGCGGCCGAGCGACGCGGCGACGATGCCCTTGCCGAGGCCGGAGACGACGCCGCCCGTGACGAAGACGTACTTCGTCGGGCGCGTGCTCATCTCAGGGCCGCCTTCCGAGTGCGTCGAGCTCGCGGAGCCCGGGCGTCGATTCGATCAGGGAACCGAGGGATCGTCGCTCGCCGACGACGGTAAGGCCGGCAAGGGCGCCGATCGCAACCCAACGGCCTCGTCCCGTGAAACGACTCACGGAACTCAAGCCTAGCATCGCGCCCAGCGCATTCGACCCGGCGTCCCCGAGCATCCCCATCTCGCGGAGATCGTAGGGGAGTAGGAGGACGGCCATCCCGACCGGGGCGCGGAGCGGCACCGCTGCGAGGAGATAGGCCTTGAGCGCGCGGCCCGGCCGCGTGTCGAGCTGGTTCAGTGCGTTCGCCGCGAGACCCACGAGCAGGGCGCCCGAGAGCCTGCGCGTCGCGAGCAGCCCGACGAGCGGGATCCCGACGAGCTTCAGCACGCCGGTCGTGCGGCCCGAACCGAGGTGCGCGCGGAAGCCACGCTCCGGCCCGCTCCAGAGATCGTCGGCGAGCCCGATCGCCGCCACGGCCGCCACCGCCGGGTCACCGCGGACGCCGACGAGCCAGCCGACGAGCGGGAGCCGCGCGCCGCGGAAGTTGACGGCGAGGGGCCCGACGCCGAGCAGGAGGTCGGCGAGCTGCCGCGCGCGATGGGCGAACCCACGCGCGTCGCGGACGGTCGCGCGGTGGGAGAGGTCGAGGTCGACCTCGCGCACGTCCAGCCCGGCGCGCGCGGCGTCGATCGTCATCCGCGTCTCGCAGCCGAACCCCGGCGCGAGCGGGAAGACGGCGCGGCGCGCACGCGACGAGAGCGCGCGCTGCCCCGACAGCGGTTCCGTCGCCTCGAACCCGGACAGGAACCGGATCAGGCGCTGCGCTGCGCCCTTCGCCAGCCCGAAGCCGCCGCCGACCCGGCGCCGGAACACCGCGACGTTGAGGTCCGCGTCGCCGGCGAGGAGCGGACGGAGGTCGCCGCGGAGGTCCGCGTCGCTGAGCAGCAGGCGTCCCGGGGGCGCCGCCCGCTCGGCCGCCGAGAGCGCCTGGCCTTTCCCCCGCCGGTGAAGGCGCAGCACGGTCGCACCCGCCTCCTCGGCGAGGTCGGCCGTCCGGTCGCGCGAGCCGTCGTCCGCGACGAGGACCTCGGCCATCGGGAAGTGCGCGCGCAGTCCGCGGACCGTCTCCGCGATCGTGTCCTCCTCGTCACGCGCCGCGACGAGGATCGTCAGCGGCTCCCTCACCCCTGAGGCGGGACGACCGGCTCGACGTTCGGGAGCACGGCGTCGACGCCGTCCTTGACGCCGTAGGCGCCGGGGCTCTCGTTGCCCTGGAGGAGCACCGCCAGCGCGACGCGTCCGGTGGGGGTCTCGACGTTGTCGACGGTCGAGAACCCGTGCCGGCGGAAGATCGGGACGGCGGAGGGCTCGTCGTCGACCGTCTCGACGCCGACGACCGGGAGCCCGGCGCCGGCGAGCCCGGAGTAGAACCCGGAGAGGAAGCGCGCCGTCTGGCCGCCCTGCGGCTCGACCGTCCGCGCGACGACGACCGCGTCGAGGGCGGAGAAGCCCGACCCCTCGCGCTCCTCGACGAGCGACGGGCCGACTGCATCCCAGAGCGGCGTCTCGCCCTCGCCGACGAGCTCCGCGGCGAGCGCACGGCCGAGATCCTCCACGGTCTTCGGGCCGTCCGGCACCCGCGCGGCCGCCCGCAGGAGGTCGCCGGTCGCGATCGGCACCTTGAGGGCGCGCACCCGCGGCGCCGGCGCGCCCGCGCGCGCGAGCGTCTCCCGGACACCCGCCGCCACGTCGCCCTCGGCGGAGCCGATGTAGACGACGCCGACCCGCCGGTCCGCGAGGCGGTTCCGCATCACGACCGGATACGTCTCGCGCTCGTACTCCTGGAGCGCGTTCTGCTCGGCGACCTGCCGCTGCGCCGCGTCGCGCTGGTTCCGCAGATCGTCGATCTGGGCCTGGAGGACGCCGCGCTCGCTCTCCTTGATCAGCCCGCGGCCTGAGATCCCGACGCCGACGAGGATTCCGAGCACGAGCGCGATGAAGACCGCCGCGAGCGAGGCGACGTGGTACCGGAGGTCGAACACCGGCCCCGAGTCTAGGCCGCGCCCGTCTGGACCAGGGAGTAGAGCCGGTGGAGCGCATGCCGCGGCAGCGCCCGGGAGAGGCCGATGAGCCAGGGCCCCTGGACCCGAAGCGACGCCTTCGTCCTGCGCTGCGCCGCCGGCTCGAGCGTGAGCTCGACCTCCAGGCGGTCGCCGGTCAGCTGGAACGCGATCCGCTGCCGCGGCTCGACGGCGAGCACGATCAGGTAGCCGACGGCCTCCGGGCGTCGGAGGATCGACGGCTTGTTCTCACCGGTCACCTGCCAGCGCGCGCCCGGGGCGAGGCCGCGGCGGTCGGGGTGGACGCCGCCGAGGCGAGGCCACCAGTTCGGAAGGTTGTGCGGCTCTGCGACGAACGCCCAGACGTCCTCGATCGGCGCGAGCAGCTCGCGCGACGCGCGAACGGTCGGCATTTACGAACCCGTCCCGGAGCGAAGCGCTGTGCCGCAGTGGCGTGCTGTGCGGCGCGTGCCCGCGTCCTCAGTCGCGTCCGTATCCCTGCGGATACGACCGCTCCCTGCGTCCTTGGCCCGCACTCGCCCATCACGCCCCTGCGACGAGGAATCGCCCCGGGACGGGTTCATGAAACGAGGTCGCGGAGCCTGATCCCGATCAGCTCGATCAGGTGGCGGAGCGTCGGCGAGACGAGCACCGCGACGACGACAGCGGTCAGGCCGGCGACGGCGAACAGGACGAAGGGCCACAGGCCGACGCGCCGCGAGAAGAGGCGCGAGACGCCCTTCGCGTCGACGAGGATCTCCCCCACCTTCAGCCGCGTGACGAAGGTCGACGACATGCCGGCGCGGTCGCGCTCGAGGAACTCGATCAGGTTGAAGTGCGTGCCGACGGCGACGATCAGCTCGGCGCCCTTCTCGAACGCGAGCAGCAGCGCGATGTCCTCGCTGATCCCGGGCATCGAGACGACCTGGTAGCGCACGCCCAGCCGCTCGCACCGTGCAGAGCCCGGCGCGATCCCGTCCCGGTACGCGTGCACGAGGATCTCGGCGCCGCTTTGCAGCGCCCGGTCGGACACGGAGTCCATGTCGCCGACGATCACGTCGGGCTTGAGCCCCGCCTCGAGCAACGCGTCGGCGCCGCCGTCGACGGCGATCAGCACGGGCTTGAAGTCGCGGATGTACGGCCGGACCATCCGCAGGTCGCGCTTCATCCCGGGACCGCGCGCGACGACGAGCGCGTGGCGGTCGCGCATGCGGGTCGAGAGCGCGGGGAAGTCGACGCCTTCCGAGAGCAGCCGGCCTTCGTCGCGCAGGTAGCGCATCGTGTTCTCGGCGAACGCCTCGAGCGCCTCGGTCACCCGGCCCCGCTGCGCGATCAGGGCGCGGTCGAGCTCGCCGGCCTCGAGCACGCGGCCCGAGGCGAGGCACGTCCCGTTGCGGAACACGCTGCCGCCGCGCACGGTGAGCTTGTCGCCGTCCGAGACCTGGTCGAAGAGCTCCGAGCCCGGAGCGTCCACGAGCTTGACGCCGCCGCGGACGAGGGCGAGCGGACCGGGGTTCGGAAAGCGCCCCGTCTGCGACTCCGCGCAGTTCACCACGACGCGGACGCCGCTCGCGACGAGCTCCTCCGCGGAAACGCGGTCGAGGTCGGCGTGGTGGATGATCGCGATGTCGCGGGCGTCGAGCCGGCGCACGAGGTCCTTCGTCTTGCGGTCGAGCTTCGCCGTGCCGGTGAACTCGACCGGGTTCACCGCACCGCCTCCAGGAACTCCTCGCCCCCGAGCATCCGCTGGAGCTCCTCGCGCCGCTCGCCCTCGTCGAGCAGCTCGATGCGCGTGTGCGTCGGGTCGCCCGGGACCTTCTCGACCCGGAAGTGCCGGTCGGCGAGGCTCGCGATCTGCGGCAGGTGCGTGATCGTGACCACCTGTGCCCGCTCGGCCAGACGGCGCAACGTCTCGCCGACGGCGTGCGCCGTGCGGCCGCCGACGCCCGCGTCGATCTCGTCGAAGACCATCGTCTCGCCGCCCGCGACCGCCGCGATCGCGAGCGCGATCCGCGAGAGCTCGCCGCCCGACGCGGTGTCCGCAGCCGGCGCGAACGGCAGCCCGGGGTTCGGGCGGATCAGGAAGCGGACCTCGTCGGCGCCCGCAGGGCCGGGGTCGCGCTCGGAGAGCTCCGCCGCGAACTCGCCCTCGCCGAAGCCGACGCTCTCGAGCTCCGCGGCGACGGCCTCCGCGAACGACGCCGTCGCCTCCCGGCGCGCCAGCGAGAGCTCGTTCGCACCCGCCTTGACCTTCGCCTCGGCGACGCCGAGCGCCTCGGACGCCGCGGTGACCGGGTCGACGCCGTCGGCGAGCGCCTCGAGCTCCGCCCGCGCCTCTGCCGCCCGGGCGAGCAGCTCGTCGAACGTCGCGCAGCGGAAGCGCCGCTTCGTCTCCGCGATCCGGTCGAGCTCCGCCTCGACCTGCTCGAGCCGGTCGGGCTCCGCCTCGAGCGACGCCAGGAAGGATCGGAGCTCCAGCGCGGTCTCTCGGAGCCGCACGTCGACGTCGCGAAGGTCGGCCGCGGCGGCCTCGAGCTCCGGAGCGAGCTGCTCGAGCGGTGCGAGCGCGCGCTCGGCGCTTCCGACGAGCCCGCCCGCGCCGTCGCCCTCGTCGGGCGCGAGCGCCTCGATCGCCGCTCCGACGCCCTCCGCGAGCTCGGTCACGTGGCGGAGCCGCTCCCGCTCGCGCCTGAGCTCGTCCTCCGCGCCCGGCTCGAGGCCCTCGGTGTCGGCGGTGAGCGCCCGCAGCTCCTCGACGCGGGCCGCGGCGTCCGCTGCGTTCGCGCTGAGCTCCTCGTGCCGGCGCCGAGCGGCGAGCAGCTCGCGCCAGGCGCGACGCAGGTCGGCTCGCCGTCGCAGCTGCTCCTCGCCGACGAACGAATCGAGCACGTCGAGCTGGTACGACGGCCGCGCGAGCCGCCGCTGCTCGAACTGGCCCGACATCGCGATCAGCCGCTCGGCCAGAGCAGCCACGTCCTCGCGCGCCACGCTCCGCCCCCACGCGTATGCGCGCGTGCGGCCGTCGCCGAAGATCCGCCGCGCGAGCACGAGCCCGTCCTCGTCCTCGGGACGGAGCTCGGCGAGCGCCTCGAAGCCCTCCTCGTCGAGCAGGCCGTCGGGCAGCTCCAGCTCGGCCTCGACGTACGCCTCTGCTGCGTCGGGGCCGACCGCCGCTGCGTCGCCCTTCGCGCCGAGCAGCAGCCCGACCGCCTGGCTGAGGATCGTCTTCCCCGCGCCGGTCTCCCCGGTGATCGCGTTGAGACCGTCCGCGAGCTCGAGCTCGGCCTCGCGGATCAGGACGAGGTTCTCGATCCGGAGCCTACGAAGCAAAGGTGTCGCGGTAGCGGGTGAAGAAGGTCGCCTCGGGCACCGTCGCGAGCCGCGAGCGCCGAGTCCCGAGCCGCACGGCAACATGGTCGCCGTAGCCGAGGCTGGCGATCTCGTGGCCGTCGCCGAGCACGGTCAGCGGGACGTCGATCGTCTTGTTCTCGACGACGACGTCGGAGGAGCGCGGCACGACGAGCGGGCGCGCGTGAAGCGAGTGCGGCGCGATGAACGTCACCACCATCGCGTCGAGCCCCCAGACGAGCACCGGGCCGCCGTTCGAAAGGTTGTACGCGGTCGAGCCCGAGGGCGTGGAGACGATCACGCCGTCGCACGACAGTGTCCCGAGGTCCTCGCCGCCGACGGACCAGCCCACCATCACCATCCGGCCGAGCTTCGAACTCGTCGCGACGCAGTCGTTCACGACCGTGTGGGTCACGTCCCCGAGCTCGATCTCGAGCGTCGGCAGCTCGACGACCTCGAACTCGCCGGCGAAGGCGCGCGCGAGCCCCGAGTCGAGCTCGGAGTCGTCGATCGCGGTCAGGAAGCCCACGCGGCCGAAGTTGACACCGAGCACCGGGACGCCGGTCTCGAGGCTGTGCCTGAGCGCGCGGAGCATCGTGCCGTCGCCGCCGAGGACGACGAGGAGGTCGGCGTCTCCATCCTCCACGACCTCCGCGCCGGCCGACTCGACGGCGCGCTTGAAGCGCGCTACGGCGTCCCCGATCGTCTCGGGCTTGCCGTGCGTGACGAGCGCGACCTTCCTAACCGACGGCATCGGCGATCCAGCGGTCGAGCTCCGGGGCGCGCTCGGGGTGCTCGCGCCGGGCGAGGTGGAGGAAGAACTCACGGTTTCCCTTCGGTCCGGGCAGGCCCGAGTCTACGACCGCGAGCGTCTCGGCCCCCCAACCGAGCGCGGCCTCGGACACCTCGTGCAGCACCCGGCGGTGGGTCTCGGGGTCCCGCACGACCCCGCCCCGGCCGACGTCCTCGCGACCCGCCTCGAACTGCGGCTTGACGAGCACGACGGCCTCCCAGTCCGGCTGCGCGAGGGCGAGAGCCGGCGGGAGCGCCGTCCGCATGGAGATGAACGAGACGTCCGCGACCACGAGATCCGGCGCGAACGGCAGCTCGCGAACCTCGCGCACGTTCGTCCGCTCGAGCACCGTCACGCGCTCGTCGTCGCGGAGGCGCGGGTGCAGCTGGCCGTAGCCGACGTCGAGCGCGATCACGCGCCTCGCGCCTCGCTGGAGGAGCACGTCCGTGAAGCCGCCGGTCGACGCGCCGACGTCGAGCGCGTCGCGCCCCCGGACGTCCAGCGCGAGCACGTCGAGGGCGTGCGCCAGCTTCTCCCCGCCACGCGAGACGAACCGCGGCGGCCGCTCGAGGTGGAGGTCGGCGTCCTCCTCGACCTGCGTGCCCGGCTTGTCGAAGCCCTGGACGAGCCCGGCCATCACGAGCGCCTGCGCCTGGGAGCGGGACTCGGCGAGGCCGCGCTCGACGAGCAGCACGTCGAGGCGCTTCTTCACGCGGAGAAGCGTAGTGGCGCGGGTGGGCGGCTCTGCCGGGCGTGGAGGGTTTGGCGGAGGGGGCCTCGTTGTCGGGGTGCGATGGTCGTTCCGACGCAAGGACGCAGGGAGCGTCGATAGCCGTAGCTATCGACGCGACTGAGGACGCGGCGTCGGGGCGTCCAGCGCGGCCCGACGGCACAGCGCCTCCTTCGCTAAACCCTCCTAGTCCAGCGCGGCGAGGAAGCCCTCGCCCTGCGCCGACAGCCGCCAGCCCGCCGCCTCGTGCACGACGAGCCAGCCCTCGTGGGCCCGGAGCCAGCGCGCGATCGCGGCGAGCGGTGCCTCGCCGCGAAGCGCGTGCTCCAGGTCTTCGGGGGTCGCACTCGGGTGCGTGTCGAGCTCGATCAGGAGCGCCTGGTCGATCGCGATCATGGCCCGATGGTGAGGGCCCGGCCGGACGGAGAGCCCTCCTAGGTCGTTCGGGCGGCGAGGCCGTCGACCAGACCGCGCAGCACGCTCGTGTCGACGTCGAGCTCGGCGAGCGCTGCGAGCGCGCGCTCGGCCGCCTCGTCCGCGCGGCGCCGGGTCTCCTCCGCCCCGTGCGCGAGCACGAAGCCGTCTCCGTCGAGCAGGTCGTCGACGAACTGGAAGAGCGCGCCGACCTCCTGCGCGAAGCGGGGCCAGGTTTGTGGCTCCGAGCCGCAGACCGCCAGCGCGACGAGCACGGACGCCTCGAACAGGCGGCCCGTCTTCTGCCGGTTCAGCGTCGCGAGGTCCTCGGCGGAGCCGGTCACGTCGAGGTACTGGCCGCCGATCATCCCGAGTGTCGCGTCGGCGAGCACACGAGAGACGGCGGGCGTGTCGTACCCGAGCGCGAGGCGGAACGCCTCGACGAGCAGCGCGTCGCCGGTCAGCACCGCGACGTCCTCGCCGAAGTGCGCCCACGTGCTCGGGCGCCCGCGCCGCGTGTCGTCGTCGTCGAGCGCCGGCAGGTCGTCGTGGACGAGCGAGAACGAGTGGACGAGCTCGACCGCGCACGCCGCCGGCAGCAGCGTCTCCGGTTCCGCGCCGAGCGCCTCGCCGACCGCGAGCGTCAGCACCGGCCGCACGCGCTTGCCGCCGCCGTCGACCGAGTACCGGAACGCCTCGACGAGGCCGGCCGGGCCGCTCGGCGTCAGCTCGAGGAGCGCGTCCTCGACGAGCGCGCGGAGCTCGTCAGCGCTCCGCATCGGCGTCTGCTTCGGCCTCGCGCTTCGCGCGCTGGATCTCCGCCTCCACCTCGCGCGCGATCTCGGAGAGCTCGCCGAGGATCGCGAGCGCCGCCTCGGGATCCTCCGTCGCCTCGAGCCGGGCGCGGGCCTCCTCGAGGCGATCGAGCAGGGTCTCCGCCCGCTGCAGGCTCTCCTCCGCGCTCACCGTCAGAGCGTAACCACGTCAGGCGGCGCGTTCGCGCTGGATCCGGCCGAGGATCCCGTTGACGAGCCGGCCCGCCTCGTCGCTCGCGTAGCGCTTCGCGAGGCCGACGGCCTCGTCGATCGCCACGGGCTCCGGCACGTCGCCGCTGTCGAGCTCCTGGATCGCGATGCGCAGGACGTTCCGCTCGACCGCGCCGAGCCGGTCCGCCGTCCAGCCCTCCGCCGCGGCAGTGATCCGGCTGTCGAGCTCGTCGGCCCGCTCGACCACGGCCTCGGAGAGCTCGCGCGCGTACGCGTCGACGTCGCCCTCGTAGAGCGACGCGAGCGGCTGCTTCGTCACGTCCCACTGGTAGAGGAGGAAGAGCGCGGTCCGGCGGGCGGCGCGGCGGCCCGTCGACATCAGTCGAGCTCTTCGACCGAGACGTCGACCCCGTCCACGACGAGCCCGCACATTCCCTCGAGCGCACCGGCCACCCGTTCCTGCACCTCGCGGGCGACGGCAGGGACGATCGTCCCGTAGCGGGCCGCGAGCTCGAGCTCCACGCGGACGTGACCCTCGGCCACGACGATCTCGAGGCCGCGACGCGGCCGGCGGACGCGGGCGCCGTCGGTCGCCTCGGCGGCCTGGAGCACCACCTGCGAGATCGCGCCCGGCGTGATCGTGATCGTCCCCGCGGGACCGGCGAGCTCGTGAGCGCTCACGCGTTCAGCGCGGGCAGCCTCGCGCCCGCCTCTTCGAGGAACGTCGTCGAGTAGTCGCCGCGCTGGAACTCCTCGCTGCGAAGGATGTCGATCGCCGCCTCGCGCGTCGTCGGCACGCCCCGGACCTCGAGCTCGCCGAGCGCGCGCAGCGCGCGTGCGATCGCGGCAGGCCGGTCCGCGTCCCACACGATCACCTTTGCGATCAGCGAGTCGTAGTACGGCGTGACGACGGTCCCGTCCTCGACACAGGTGTCGACGCGGTCGAACGGCCCGAGCGGCGGCCGGAAGCGCTCGATCCGCCCCGGCGCCGGCAGGAAGCCGCGCGCCGGATCCTCCGCGTTGATCCGCACCTCGATCGCGTGCCCTCCGCGGGGACCACGACCGGTCGCGACGAGCGGTTCCCCGGCGGCGATCCGCAGCTGCTCGCGGACGATGTCGATCCCGCTCACGAGCTCCGTCACCGGGTGCTCGACCTGGAGGCGGCAGTTCAGCTCGATGAAGTAGAAGCTCCGGTCGGGCCCGAGCAGGAACTCGAACGTGCCGGCGTTGCGGTACCCGATCGCGCGGCAGGCGCGCTCGGCAGCCTCCTCCATCGCCTCACGCGTGTCCGGATCGAGCGCCGGCGAGGGCGACTCCTCGACGAGCTTCTGGTGGCGGCGCTGAATCGAGCACTCGCGCTCGCCGAGCGTGAGCACGTTGCCGTGCGTGTCGCAGAGCACCTGGATCTCGACGTGGCGCGCGGGCCTGACCACCTTCTCGACGTACAGGCTCCCGTCGCCGAACGCGGCCTGGGCCTCGGCGGCGGCGCTTCCGTACGCGTCCTCGAGGTCGTCGGGAAACTGGACGAGGCGCATGCCCTTGCCGCCGCCGCCTGCGCTCGCCTTGAGCATGATCGGGTAGCCGACCTCGCCACCGACGGTGCGCGCCTCGTCGAGCGTCGTCGAGCCCTCGGTGCCCGGCACGAGCGGGACGCCCGCCGCGCGGAGCTCGGCCTTCGCGTGCGTCTTGTCGCCCATCCGCGCCATCACCTCCGCGTCGGGCCCGACGAAGACGAGGTCGTTCTCCTCGCACGCGGTCACGAACGCCGGGTTCTCCGCGAGGAAGCCCCAGCCGGGGTGCACTGCCTCGCAGCCGGTCGTCTCGGCCGCGGCGATGACGTTCGGGATCCGGAGGTAGCTCTCCGCGGCGGCCGGGGGGCCGATGCAGACGGCCTGGTCCGCGAGCCGGACGTGCATCGAGTCGGCGTCGGCCGTCGAGTAGACGGCGACCGCCTCGGCGCCGAGCTCGTGCAGCGCACGGATCACGCGCATCGCGACCTCGCCGCGGTTCGCGACGAGGACCCGCTTAAACAAGAGGACGGCCGGGGAGCGGCTCGAGCTCGAACAGGAGCTGGCCGTACTCGACCGGCTGGGCGTTCTGGGCGTGGATCTTCCGGACGACGCCCTCGTGCTCCGTCTTGATCTCGTTCATCAGCTTCATCGCCTCGAGGATGCAGAGCGTCTGCCCGGCGGCGACCGCGTCGCCCTCCTCGACGTACGGCGGCGCGCCCGGCTGGGAGGCGCGGTAGAAGGTGCCGACCATCGGCGCCTCGACGCGGACGTAGCCGTTCGTGACGGGCGGCGCCGTCGCCGGCTCGAAAACAAGCTCCTCGACGCCCGCGGGCGCAGGAGCAGGGGCGGGCGCGGCGCCGGCCTCCGGCTGCCGGCGGACGGAGACGCGCATCCCGCTCTCCTCGATCGTCACCTCGGCGACGCCCGACTCCTGGACGACGCGCACGATCTCGCGGATCCGCTCGGCGCGCGACTGCTCGATCCCGCGGGACTCGAGCGAGTCGTCGCCCCCCGCCCGGCCGCGGATGGAGCGGAGAAGCGCCTCGGCCTCCTCGCCGAAGAGCCCGACGAGCAGGAGCTCCTCCTCGCTCGAGGCGAGACCCTGGGTCTGCTCCCGCACGTCCTCGAGCGTGATCGGATCCTCGTCCGGAGTGTCGTCGGTCACGAGCTCGACCGCGCGCTTGACCGCCGGGTCGACGGGGCCGGGCGGCGTGCCGTACTCGCCCAAGACGAGCTCGCGCAGCTCGTCGACGACCGGCAGGTAGCGCTGCGCCGAGAGCACGTGGATCAGCGCCTGCGAGCCGAGGATCTGGCCGATCGGCGCGGCGAGCGGCGGCGAGCCGACCTCCGCCCGGATTCGAGAGAGCTCTTCGAGCACGTCGTCGAGGCGGTCGCCGCTGTTCTGGAGGCGCAGGCTCGCGTCGATGCCGGCGACGAGACCCGCGGGCAGGCCGTGCTCGGCGGAACGCACCGCGACGCGGGGCGCGAGCGGCGTGACCGGCTGGTCGCCGATGTGCTGGTCGACGATCTCGGACGCCTCCCAGAGCGCGGCGACGTCGACGCCCGTGTCGAAGCCGAGGCCGGCGAGCGCCTGCGCGAGCGACTCCCCCGACACGCGGTAGACGGCGAGCGCGACCGGGTAGACGGCGCAGGCCGCAAGGTCGGCGCCGACGCGGATCGCCTCGAGCGCCGCGGACATCGCGTTGCCTCCCGCGCCCTGCGCGTAGACGCCGACGGGCAGGCCGCTCGCCTCGCCGACGCGCTCGACCAGCTCGGCCGCGCCGTGCGGGCCGAGCGAGCCGGTCGGGTCGTGCACGACGACGCGCGCGGCACCGAGCTCGGGCAGCTTCCGCGCCTGCTCGACCAGGGTGTCGACCTCGCCGGCGGGGCCCGGGCTGTAGACGAGGCCTGCCTCGAACTCGCGCTCTGCCTCGGCGATCGCCTCGGCCGCCTCGCGCAGGTTCGAGACGTCGTTCAGCGGATCGTGCAGCCGGAAGACGTCGATCCCGTTCTCCGCTGCGGAGGCGACGAAGCGCCGCGCGAACTCGCCGCCGACGGGGCGCGAGCCGACCAGGAAGCGACCGCGAAGCGCGAGCCCGAGCGGCGTCTTGACCCGCGCATGGATCGAGCGGATCCGCTCCCACGGGCTCTCGACGCCGCGGCGCACCGCGCTGTCGAACACGCCGCCGCCCGAGATCTCGAGGTAGGCGAAGCCGGCGCGGTCGAGGATCTCGGCGAGTCGGAGCAGCTCGGCGTTCGGAACGCGCCCGGCAAGCGGCTCCTGCCCGAGCAGTCGGATCGTGGTGTCGACGAGCTTTGCCACCAGCGGGACCTTATCGCCGCAAGGACGTGCGCTCGGTGACGGTCCAGGGCTCCAGGACCGTGCTCTTCGCGGCTGGGATTCTGACGTGGACGATCTCGTCGACGACGAACGATCCGAGCTCCGTCGCTCGAAGCGGCTCGAGCACGTCTCGGACCGGTCCGGGATCGATCGGCGCCTCGACGTAGGCGAGCGAGAGATGCGGGAGGAACGTCGCGGGCGCGTCGAGACCGTCGAGGGCGGCGGACTCGACCTCCGCGACGATCGCGCGCGGGAAGCAGTTCAGGCGGGCCACGGCGATCTCGAAGGGCTCGAGCTCGAGCACCTCGTCGTCGTGCGGGAGCGCGACGTGCAGGAAGTGGTGCGGCACGATCCGCAAGCCGGCCACCTCCTCCAGCCCGCCCTGGAACTGCAGCACCGAGCGCTTGAGCTCGGGCGGCGGGACGATGAGCCAGCCTTCGAGGACGGCGTCCGGGTCATCCGCGAACTCGTCCCAGAACGACTCCAGCGGAACGACGCGGCGGAGGAACGCCGCCCAGGCGTCGTCGAAGCTCGTGAACCACTCCATCACGCGCTATGCGCGAGAGATGTACCGGCGCTCGCGCGGGTCGACCTTGATCGTGTCGCCCGTGTTCACGAAAAGCGGTACCTGCACGACGGCGCCGGTCTCGAGCGTCGCCGGCTTCGTCACGTTCGAGACCGTGTCGCCCTTCACGCCGGGCTCGGTCTCGGTCACGGCGAGCTCGACCGACGCCGGCATCTGGACGCCCGCCGGGCGCCCGTCGACGGTCAGCATCTGGACGGAGCTCGAGGGCGCGATGAAGTCGAGCGCGTCGGCGACCGACTCGCGCGTGAGGTGGATCTGCTCGTAGCTCTCCTCGTCCATGAAGACGACGTCTTCGCCCGAGTCGTAGAGGTACTGCACCTGCTTGACCTCGGTGTGGACGCGCGGGAACTTCTCGCCGGCACGGAACGTCCGGTCGACGACCGCGCCAGAGTCGAGCGACTTCACCTTCGTGCGGACGAACGCGCCGCCCTTCCCTGGCTTCACGTGCTGGAACTCGACGATCCGCCACGTCGAGCCGTCGAGCTCGATGTGCATCCCGTTCCTGAACTGGTTCGTGGTGACGACGTCCGCCATCGCGCGGAGAGGTTAGTCGACGGTGACGAGGTCCTTCGTGAAGGAGGTGAGCACGAGCGGCTCACCGTCCCGCACGACCACGAGGTCCTCGATCCGGATGCCGCCGAGGCCGGGGATGTAGACGCCCGGCTCGACCGTCACGACCTGGTTCTCCGCGAGCGTGTCTTCGGATTCCGGCCGGAGCGTCGGCGCCTCGTGGACGAGCAGGCCGACGCCGTGCCCGAGCCCGTGGCCGAAGCGCTCGCCGAGCCCGTTCCGCTCGATCACCTCGCGCGCCGCGGCGTCGGCCTCCTTGCCGGTCGTCCCCGGCGCGACGGCGTCGAGCCCCTCGAGCTGCGCTTCGAGCACGACGTCGTACGCACGCTTCAGCTCGTCCGGCAGTGGGCCGGTCGCGAACGTGCGCGTGCAATCGGACGCGTAGCCGCCGACGACCGCGCCCGCGTCGACCACGACCGTCTCGCCGCGCTCGATCACGCGGTCGCCGGAGTGCGCGTGGGGCGTCGCGCCGTTGACCCCGGACGCGACGGTCGTCGGGAACGACGGGCCGTCTGCCCCGCCCTCGTGCAGGAACCGGTCGAACGCGTACGCCACGTCGCGCTCGGTCCGCCCCACGAACTGCTCCTGCGCGAGCCGCTCGTAGGCGTCGTTCGCGATCTCCGCGGCTCTGCTGATCAGCTCGAGCTCGGCCTCGGACTTGACGACGCGCAGCTGCTCGACGGCGCCGCTCGTCGGCACCAGGTCGAGGCCCGCGTTCCGCAGGAAGTCCCAGTTCGCATACGTGAGGTGCGGCGCCTCGAACCCGACCCTGCCCTGCACGTGCCCCGCGATCCCGCGCATGATCGCGCGCTCCACCTCGACGAACTCGACGCCCTCGACCTTGCGGCCGGCCTCCGCGTAGCGGAAGTCGGAGAAGAGCAGCGTGCGACCGTCCTCGACGAAGAGCGCCGCGTTCGTGCTCTCGAACCCGGTCAGATAGCGGACGTTGACGGGCGTGGTGACGAGCAGCGGCTCCTCGAGGAGCTCGCGCAGGCGGTCGATCCGGTTCACGTTCCCTCCACGAGATAGGTGAGTGCGTCACGGTAGCCAGCGGGCCCCTTGCCGAGGATCCGCCTCGAGGCGAGCTCGGCGATCACCGAGTGCCGCCGCCACTCCTCGCGTTCGTCGAGGTTCGAGAGGTGGACCTCGACGATCGGGACCTTGACCAGCTCGAGCGCGTCGCGGATCGCGTAGCTGTAGTGCGTCCACGCGCCGGGGTTGACGATCACGCCGCCGGCCCAGTCGAGCGCGTCGTGGCACCAGGCGACGTACTCGCCTTCGTTGTTGGTCTGACGGCAGCGCGCGGTGCAGTCGAGCTCCTTCGCCCACGCGTAGATCTGCGTCTCGAGGTCGTTCAGCGAGAGGCCGCCGTAGATCTCCGGGTCGCGGCGCTCGAGGACGTCGAGGTTGACCCCGTTGAGGATGGCGATCTGCATTCCGGGGGAATCTAGTCGGCGATCAGCTCGTCGAGCGCCGCGCGCACCTCGGCGTCCGGCCGGTCGACGCCGTGGACCGGCCTGCCGGGGCCGTCGAGGAGCACGAGCCGGACGCGACCGTCCTCGCGTTTCTTGTCGCGCTGGAGCGCGGCCCACGCCCGGTCGCGGTTCACGCGGACGGGGCGCGGCGCGAGCACCTCCTCGACCGGTTTCGTGTCCTGGCCCGACAGCCGGAGCGCGGCGAGCAGGCCGAGCGCGACGGCGCTGCCGTGCGTCACGCCCTCGTAGCCCGCCGCGGCCTCGAGCGCGTGCGCGAACGTGTGACCGAGGTTGAGGACGTTGCGCTCGCCGCGGTCGTGCGGGTCGCGCAGGCAGACCGCGCTCTTGAACGCCGCGCTCGCGCGAACGAGGTCGGGCTCGGGGAGCTCCCACAGCGGTCGCCCGGCGAGCAGGCCCGTCTTGACCACCTCTGCCAGCCCCTCGCGCCGCTCGCGCTCCGGCAGCGTCGTGAGGAGCGCCGGGTCGACGACGGTGCGCGCGGGCCAGTGGAACGCGCCGACGAGGTTCTTGCCCGCGGGAAGGTCGATCGCCGTCTTGCCGCCGATCGCCGCGTCGACCTGGCCGACGAGCGTCGTCGGCACCGCGACCCACGGAACGCCGCGCAGGTACGTCGCCGCGACGAACCCCGCAGCGTCGGTCGTGCAGCCGCCGCCGAGCGCGACGAGCACACCGCGACGGTCGAGTGAGAGCACATGCCAGAGCCGCGTCACCACCTCGATCGTCTTCGCCTCCTCGCCTTCCGGCAGCTCGTGGACGGAGAGTGCGCGACCGCCGAGCGCGACCTGCGCGTCGGCGCCGTGGATGCCGGCGACGCGCGCGTCGCTGACGAGCGCCGCCGCACCGGGCGGCGCGAGCTCGCCGAGCCGCGCCAGCGCACCCGCTTCGACGTGGACCGCGGCCGCGGCGAGGATCGCGCCGTCGACGTCGCGCACGCGCGCGTCGGCCGCCTCCGCGTAGACAGGCGCGCGCTTCTGGAACAGGACGCGAAAGTCGAGCTCGTCCTGCGCGAGCGGCCGGCCGGACTCGCGGACGCGCTCCCACGCGTCCTCGACCTCCACCTCGACGTGCAGCGTCAGCGCGTGCTCGCGCAGCGCCTCGCGCACCTGCGCCGAGCCGAGCGCGCCGCCGCCGAGGGCGAGCACCGCCGGGGGACGCTGCCGCAGGCGCTCGACGGTGAGACGCGACTCCTTTGTGCGGAAGAACGCCTCGCCCTCGCGGAAGAGCTCGGGGATCCCCATGCCCTCCGCCGCCTCGAGCTCGCGGTCGACGTCGACGAACGGACGCCCGAGCCGCGTCGCGAGGTCCGCGCCGAGCGTCGACTTGCCCGCGCCCATGAAGCCGACGAGGGCGACGTGCCGGTCTAGCGCGGGTCCCACGGGATTCGCTCGACGTACGCGCGGTACGCGCCGACGAAGTCGTCGATCGCGTCGCCGCCGAACTTCTCGCGCGCGGCGCGGGCGAGCTCGAACGCGACCGCCGCCTCGGCGACGACGGCGAGCGCCTCGACCGCGGCGACGTCGCTCCGCTCGACGAGGGCCTCGCCCGCCTCGCCGGACTCGAGGTCGACCGAGCGGAGCGGGCGCATCAGCGTGGGGAGCGGCTTCATCGCGGCGCGGACGACGACGTCCTCGCCGTTCGAGACGCCGGCCTCGATCCCGCCCGCCCTGTTCGTCTCCCGGCGGAAGCCCGGCAGCAGCTCGTCGTGCGCCTCGCTCCCGCGCGCGCGGGCGAGCGCGAAGCCGTCGCCGATCTCGACGCCCTTGACCGCCTGGATCCCCATCAGCGCCGCGGCGAGCCGCGCGTCGAGCCGGTCCTCCTTCGACGCGTACGAGCCGAGCCCCGGCGGGACGCCGGCCGCGCGAACCTCGACGACGCCGCCGACCGTGTCGCGATCGGCGCGCGCCTCGTCGATCCGCGACCGAAGCCCCTCCTCGTCGACGACCGACCCGCGCACCTCGATCCCGATCGTCCGGAGCAGCGCCTTCGCGACCGCGCCGGCCGCGACGTGCACCGCCGTGTGGCGGGCGCTCGCGCGCTCGAGCGCGTCGCGGGCGTCGTCGAGCCCGTACTTCAGCGCGCCCGCGTAGTCGGCGTGACCCGGCCGCGGGCAGCGTCACCGGCTTCGAGCCCTTGCCCGCCGGCTCGCCCTCCGGCGGCCACGGCGACATCCCCCACTCCCAGTTCGCGTGGTCGCGGTTGCGGACGACGAGCGCGAGCGGCGTCCCGAGCGTCCGCCCGTGCCGCAGGCCGGCGAGCACCTCGACCGCGTCCTGCTCGATCTGCTGGCGCGGGCTCCGGCCGTAGCCCTCCTGCCGGCGCCGCAGGTCCGCGTCGATCGCGTCGCGCTCGAGCACGAGCCCCGCGGGGAGCCCGGACACGATCGCGACGAGCGCGGGACCGTGCGACTCGCCGGCGGTCGCGAGACGGAGCTCCATCGGCGCAGCGTAGTCCGCAGATACGGCAAACACCCGATGTGCGACGCGGCTGCACCCTCCTAGAGTCCCTGACGGGGCGCGGCCCGCCCCTCGTCGGCTGCGGCAACTCGAAAGGGAGGTAGCCGAATGACAGCCACAGCACGACGCGCTTGCGTCGTCCTGCTCGTCGCGTGCGCAACAGCAGCGACGTTCGCGGGGACGGCGCTCGCCCAGGCCGGGACCGTTACCGGCACGAAGACGCTCAGCGCGACCGACATCCAGTGCAACGGTTCTCTGCAGGTCACGCTGACACTGGACGCGGAGACAGGTCTCGCCGGTGATCCCGAGGACATCGTCCTCGTCCTCGATCGCTCGGGGAGCATGACCGGCGCACCGCTCACCGCGCTCAAGGCGGGCGCCAAGAGCTTCGTCGACATCATCGACGCGGCGACCGACGGCACACTCGACGGCGTGATCGCCAACGGCAGCCGAGTCGGTGTCGTCAGCTTCTCCGACGCAGCAACGGTGGACGTGGCGCTGACGACGAACGCGACGGCGCTCAAGACGGCGATCGACGCACTGGTCGCATCCGGCAACACGAACCACACCGCCGCGATCTCGACCGGCCAGGCGCAACTCGCGGGGTCGGTGCCCGAGAACTCGAAAGAGATGATCATCTTCACCGACGGGCAGAGCAATCCCGCCGCCAACAACGGCATCGCCGCGGCGACCGCCGCCCGCGCAGCCGGGACGGTCATCTTCGCGATCGGCCTCGGAACGGTGAACGCCGCGCAGCTGCAGAACTGGGCCACCGATCCCGACGCAGATCACGTCTTCCTCGCGCCAGGGCCCGGCGATCTCCAGGAGATCTTCGAGGCGATCGGCGCAGCGATCGTCGTCCCCGCGGCGACGAACGTGAGCGTGGTCGACACGGTCGACAGCCACTTCGCCGTCAGCGCGCCCAGCGCAAGCAAGGGCACGGTGACGCAGGTCGGCAACGTCCTGACCTGGACGATCCCCGAGCTCCGCACCGAGCAGGTGACACTCACGTTCACCGCGACGCACAATCCGGCGCAGCCGGGCGGCGTCGAGCAGGTGAACGACTCGGTCGCCTACACGGACACCGAGGGCCACACGGTGACCTTCGGCAACCCGTCGGTGAACGTCCGCGGCTGCGCCGCGCACATCGACCTGACGCCGCCGACCGACACGAACGAGCTGACGACGGGTGCCTCGCACACCGTGACGGCGAAGGTCACGGACGACTTCGGCGATCCCGTCGCCGGGATCCCCGTCGCGTTCGCAGTCATCACCGGCCCGAATGCCGGGCCGACTGGCTCCGGCACGACGAACGCAGCCGGAACGACCCCGTTCACGTACTCGCCTGTCGTTGCGTTCTCGAGCCTCGGGCTCGACACGCTGCGGGCGTGCTTCGTCAACGGCGCGGGCATGAACGTCTGCGACACGGCGACGAAGCTGTGGGTCGACACGACTCCGCCGGAGGCGAGCTGCGTCGAGACGAACAACCCGTCCGGCGGCAACGTCCCGAAGGCAGGGCCGGGCGCCGGAAACAGCGGACAGAACCCGGACGGCTTCTACCAGCTGCTCGGAGTCGACATCGTCAGCAACGTGGGGATCACGGTCTTCACGTTCGGACCGTTCCCGAGCGGGACGAAGGTGAAGTACACGCAAGCTCCCGGAAGCTCGCCGTCGATCAAGCCCGGCCCGGGCGACATCGACTGGCAGATCAAGGGCCCGACGGAGCTGGTGTTCACGGCCACCGATCAGTCGGGCAACTCGACGACGGTGACCTGCCTGGTCCCGCCGCCTCCCAAGTAACCGACCGCTTCGCCTACCGCGAGGAGACGAGCTCCTCGCGGTAGGCGAGCGCGATCGCCTGCGACCGGCTTCGCACGCCGAGCTTCTCGAGGATGTGCTCGATGTGGGTGCCCACCGTCCTCGGGCTGATCACGAGCTCCTCGGCGATCTCGCGCTGGTTCCGGCCGCCCGCGAGCAGTCGCAGCACCTGGAGCTCGCGCCTCGTCAGCGACGCCATCCGCTCGGGCACCGGCGGCGCGGGCTGGAGGAGCAGACTGCGAACGCGCGCCACCAGCTCGTTCGGGTCGAACGGCTTCACGGCGTAGTCGTCGCCGCCGAGCAGCAGGCCCGCGACCCGATCGAACCACTCCGTGCGGTCACCGGACAGGAAGAGCACGCGCACCGACGGGTCCGCTTCCTTGAACCGGCGGCAAAGCTCGTAGCCAGAGACCCTCGGCAGGTTCACGTCGAGCACGACCACGTCGGGCCGCCGGACACCGAACTCCGCGAGCGCGTCGTCGCCGTCCGCGACCGCAGTCACGTCGAACCCGGCCCGGACGAGCGCGTCGCGAAGGAGCAGGCGTACGCCTCGATCGTCGTCGACGACGAGGATCCGGCCGCAGGGTCGGATCGTTCCTGCCACTGGCTCCCCTTCCCCTTGACGGGGGTCGACCTGGTTCTAGTCCAATGGCCCTCGAGGTTCAAGCGCCCCGACGGCCGAGCGCATCACGTCGACGGGTGCGGCGACCCCGGTCCAGAGCTCGAACGACCGCGCGCCCTGGGCCACCAGGACGTCGAGCCCGTCGAAGACGCGGGCGCCCGACTCGCGCGCGGCCCGAGCCGTCGCCGAGTCCGGGTACGGCAGGTCGACGAGCGTCTGGCCGGGGAGCAGCTCGACGAGCAGCCTCGTCGCGCGCGGACGTCGCGTTCACGACCAGATCGGCGCCGCCGACGTCCGGCGGCCAGTCGCCCTTGCGGGCGAAGGCTCGCGCCTCGGGCAGCGCGGCGAGGAACGCGCGGGCGGCGCCGCCGTCGCCGAGCACGACCGGCCGTTCCGCTGCGAGACCGTCGAGGATCGCCGCGTCCGTCGAGTGTCCCTCGATGCGCCCGTCGCGGAAGACGAGCGTGTTCACCGAGGGGACGTCCGCCCCGACGAGCTCGGCGACCGCGAGCTTGTGAGGAGCCGTGACGTTCGCGCCGGCGAAGCCGGCGGCGGCGAGCCCCTGCACCGCGTCCGCGATCTGCTCCGGCGGAACGTCCAGCGCCACGTAGGCCCAGTCGAGCGCGAGCGCGGCGAACGCCGCGTTTTGCATCTTCGGCGAGAGGGAGTGTGCGACGGGGTGTCCGAGCAGTGCGACGAGGCGAGTCGTCGCCGTGATCATCCGCCGTAGCCGTGCTGCGCGAGGTAGCGGAGGAACTCGGTCTCGTCCGCGGTGAAGAAGTGGTGCACCTTGTCGGGCTTCCGCGCGAAGAACAGGTACTTCACCTTCGCGGGGTGCGCTGCAGCCTGCATCGACGCGAGGCCGGGATTCGCGATCGGTGTCGGCGGCAGGCCCCTCAGCTTGCGCGTGTTGTAGGGGTTGTCCGACTCGAGCTGCGACTTCCGGATCGACTCGGTCGCCGGGATGTCGAGCCCGTAGCGGAGCGTGGCGTCGATCCCGAGCGTCATGCCCGCCTTCAGCCGGTTGTAGATCACGGCCGCGACCTTCGGGCGCTCGTCGGGCGCCAGCGTCTCCTTCTCGACCATCGACGCGATGATCAGCACGTCGTACGGCGTCAGGTTCTTCGACTTCGCGTACGCGAGGTCGAGCTGCCCCCAGGCCCGGTTGAACGCGACGAGCTGCTTGTTCACGAGCTGCTTCGTCGTCGTCTTCGGCAGGAACTCGTACGTCGCCGGGAAGAGGAAGCCTTCGAGCGGGCGTGACTTGCGATCGCCCGCGAGCTGTCCCGGCAGCTTCGAGCGGCGGGTCAGGCGCCGGTACTCCGCCTCGCGGAGCTTCGGCCGCACCTTGCGCTTCTCGCGCGCGATCTTGTTGACGGCCGTGATGCGCTGCGCCATCTCCTCGGCGGTGAAGCCCTCGGGGAACACGATCTTGAGCGGCTTGGGCGGAGGCGGCGCAGGGACGGGCGGCGGCGGCGCCGACTCGCTCGACGAGCCCAGCGCCTGCGCGCCGAGCCACGCGATCCCGGCGACCGCGGCGAGGAGCGCGACGAGCGCCAGCGCACGCCGGGTCAGGAGGCGGCGGCGGCTCGGCCTGGGCCGGCCGCGGACCGGCGGGATTACCTGCTCGCCCACGTCAGGTACGAGGACAGGAGATGGGCGGCCGCACGCGCGTCTTCCGGCGCGCTGCCGCCGCCGCCCGCGAGTGCCGTCGTGAAGCGCTCGTCGAATGCCTCCACCGGCACTTTCAGTACCGCGCGGAGCGCTTCGACGAACCGGTCGGTCTCGAGTGCCTGGGCACCCCGCTCCCCGCGGAGCGTCAGCGGCAGGCCGACGACGACGAGCTCCGCCCCTTCGTCGCGGACGAGGTCGGCGAGGCGGTTCAGCCCTGCCTCCGTGCCTGCTCGCTCGACGACCGTCAATGGGCGCGCGAGCGTCCCCGTCGGATCGGAGACGGCCACGCCCGTGCGCGCAGCGCCGTAGTCCAGTGCGAGCACCTTCAACTCAGGGCGGAGACGATCAGCCGCTCGGCCTCGGCGAGCGCCTCGCCGAGCCGTTCGGGTTGCTTCCCGCCGGCCCGCGCCATCGTCGGCCGGCCTCCCCCACCGCCGCCGATCAGCGGCGCGGCCTGCTTCACGACCGCGCCCGCGTCGAGGCCGCGCGCCTCGAGCGACGAGTCGAAGTTGAGGATCAGGTGCGCGTTCCCGTCCTCGCGGGCTCCAAGGACGACCGCCGCCGGCCGGTGCTGCTGCTTCAGCCGGTCCGAGAGCGCGAGCAGCTCGTCCGCCGACGCGCCCTTGGCCTCGACGACGATCACGTGCACGTCGCCTGCGTCGGTCCGGCGCTCGTCGACGACCTCCGCACCGGCGGACGCCTCCTTCGGCTTCTTCGCGTCTTTGCGGACGCGCTCGAGCTCGACGCGCAGCTCGTCGGCTTCCTCGGCGCGCGCACGCAGCAGCGCCCATGCCTCGCCGGCGGTGACCGCCTCGATGCGGCGGACGCCCGAGCCCACCGACCCCTCGGAGAGGATCACGAACGGCCCGACTTCGGCGGTCGAGCGGACGTGGGTGCCGCCGCAGAGCTCGCGCGAGTAGTCGTCGATCTCGACGACGCGAACCTCGTTGCCGTACTTCTCGCCGAAGAGCATCATCGCGCCGAGCCGCCGGGCTTCCTCGATCGGCGTGATGTACGTCCTGACCGGGAGGTTCTCGAACACCATCGCGTTCACGCGCCGCTCGACCTCCTCGCGCTCCTCAGCGGTCAGCGCCTGGCCGTGCGTGAAGTCGAAGCGCAGCTTGTCGGGACGCACGGCAGAGCCGGCCTGCTTCGCGTGCTCGCCGAGCACCTCGTGGAGCGCCTTGTGCAGCAGATGCGTGCCGGTGTGATTCGCAATCGTCGGATACCGAACCGACCAGGGCACGACCGCCCGAACGCGCGTGCCCTCGGCGAACCCCTCGCCGCGGAACGTGAGAACCTGGTCGTCGGCGAGACGCGTCGCCTTCACGAGCTCGGCGCGCGCGCCGCTCTCCTCGTTCTCGATGTAGCCGATGTCGGAGACCTGCCCGCCGCCCTCGGGATAGAACGGCGACTGCTCGAGCTTCGCGTCGAAGGTGCCGTCGCCGCGGTCGGCGTACGCGACGATCGCCGTGAGGACGTCGAGCCGCTCGTAGCCGACGAACTCGCTCTTCGGCCCTTCGAGCAACGCGACGTCGCGCTCGACGCTGCTCCCCTGACGTGAACGGATGCGCTGCTCCTCCATCAGGCGTGCGAACTCGTCCTCGTCGACCCCGAGCCGTCGTTCCTCCGCGAGCTCCTTCGTGAGCTCGAGCGGGAACCCGTACGTGTCGTGCAGCTTGAACGCGTCTTCGCCGGAGATGCCGTCTCCCTTCGCGACCTCCTCGAACAGCTTGAGTCCGCGCGCGAGGGTCTCGGAGAAGCGCTCCTCCTCGGCGCGGACGATGCGCTCGACCTCTTCGGCGTGGTCGCGGAGCTCGGGGTACCACTGGTGCATCTGCTCGGTCACGACGCCGGTGACGGGCCAGACCTCGTTCAGGCCGATCCTCCGCGCGTGCTGGACGGCGCGGCGGATCACGCGGCGGAGCACGTAGCCGCGGCCCTCGTTCGACGGGACGATCCCGTCGGCGACGAGGAACGTCATCGCGCGACCGTGGTCGGCGATCACGCGGTGCGCCTTCGTCGCCAGCTCGCTCTCGCCGTAGCGTGAGCCGCTGTTCGCTGCCACCCACTCCATGATCTGCTGGTAGCCGTCGGTGTCGAAGATCGAGTCGACGCCCTGGAGCAGCATCGAACCGCGCTCGAGCCCGAGGCCGGTGTCGACGTTCTGGTTCGGGAGCGGCGTCAGCGAGCCGTCGACGCCGAGATCGAACTCCATGAAGACGAGGTTCCAGAACTCGATGAACCGGTCGCAGTTGTCGCAGTTCGGCCCGCACGTCGGGAGCCCGCAGCCGTACTGCTCGCCGCGGTCGTAGTGGAGCTCGGAGCACGGGCCGCACGGCCCCGTGTCGGCGGCCTGCCAGAAATTCTCGGCGCGCGGGAAGCCGATGATCCGCTCGCGCGGGATCCCGACGCGTTCCCAGCCGGCGATCGCGACCTCGTCCTCGCCGAGCTCGAGCTCGGGGTCGCCGGCAAAGACCGAAGCCCAGAGCGGGTCGACAGGGAAGCGCAGGCGCTCGGTGACGAACTCCCAGGCGAAGTCGATCGCCTCGTCCTTGAAGTAGTCGCCGAACGAGAAGTTGCCGAGCATCTCGAAGAACGACGCGTGCCGCGCGGTGCGGCCGACGTCGTCGAGGTCGTTGTGCTTCCCGCCTGCGCGCATCACCTTCTGCGCGGTCGTGAGGCGCCGTGCGGGCGGTGTGTCGAGGCCGAGGAAGTAGCGCTTGAGCGGCTGCATGCCCGCGACGACGAAGAGCGTCGAGGTGTCGTCGGGCGGCGGGATCACCGAGCCCGACGGATGCCGCCTGTGACCCTCCGATTCGAAGTAGGAAAGGAACCCTTCCCTCAGGTCGGCGGTCGTCTCCATGGCCCTAGTGTACGGAGGCCTCATGGCGTTCGACTTCTTCCGAAACGTCTTCGACCACGTGCAGATCGGGTGCTCGAACTGGCCCGAGAGCGTCCGCTTCTACCGCACCGTGACGGCCCCGCTGGGTATTCCGGTCGTGTCAGAGACGGACGAGTGGGTGATGTTCGCGCACCTCGCGGTGCGCCCCGACCGGCCGGTGACGACGAACCTGCACCTGTCGTTCATCGCGCCCTCGCGGGAGGCGGTCGACGAGTTCCACCGCGCGGGCGTGGCGGCGGGCTTCCGCGACAACGGCGCACCCGGGCCGCGCTACGAGGACTTCGCGCCGGGAATCTACGCGGCGTACCTGCTCGACCCGGACGGCAACAACGTGGAGGCGGTGCACCGTGGCTACCTCGATCCTGCGGGCTAGCGGGCCGGCGCCGCGGCGGCTGCGGCGATGTGGACGAATCGACACGAAGGCGCCCCGAAGCCGTGACGGACACGGCGCAACTTCGCGGGTAGCCTCGACCGCGGGAGGCGGGTGGAACGGCCCACTTCCCCACCCCGAGGGGTGGGGAGACCCGGTTTACCGGGCGCTCAGCTCTGCGCCGCCCGGCGGGGCTCCGCCGGCTCTTCCTCGGCGATCTCGGCGCGGATCTTCTCGAGCGAGCGCCGGATCAGCCGCGAGACGTGCATCTGCGAGATCCCGACCTGCTGCGCGATCTGCGACTGCGTCAGGCCCTCGAAGAACCGGAGGTGCAGGATGCGGCGCTCGCGCTCGTCGAGCGCCCGGAAGCCTGGCTCGAGCACGGCCCGGTCCTCCGAGACCTCGTACTCGTGCTCCTCCTCGCCGATCGACTCGAGCGGATCGAGCTCGTCGTCGCCGTCACCGCCGCCGCCGCCGGTCGACAGGGAGAGGGTCGAGTACGCGCGGCCGCTCTCGAGCGCCTCGAGCACTTCCTCCTCGGTCGAGTCGGACGCCTTCGCGAGCTCGGCGATCGTCGGCGAGCGCTCGAGCTGCACGGTCAGCTGCTCGATGAGGCGCGAGAGCTGCACGTTCAGCTCCTGCAGCCCGCGCGGGACGCGCACCGACCACCCCTTGTCGCGGAAGTGCCGCTTGATCTCCCCGATGATGTTCGGCGTCGCGTACGTCGTCAGCTCGACGCCGCGCTCGAGGTCGAACCGGTCGATCGCCTTGATCAACCCGATCGCGCCGATCTGGACGAGGTCGTCCAGCTGCTCGCCGCGGTACGAGTAGCGACGGGCGAGCGAGCGCACGAGCGACATGTACTGCTCGATCAGCTGCTCGCGCGCCTGGAGGTCGCCCTCCTCGTGGTAGCGCCGGAGCAGCTCGCGGTCGTTGCGCTCGGGCATCAACGCACCGCCTTCGTCAGCTCGACCCACAGCGAGCCGTTTCGCCGCGTCACCTCGACGACGTCGACGACCGTCTCGAGCACGCGCCGAAGACCCACACCGTCGACGGACTCGTGGTCGAGCCGGTCCTGGAGGGTCTCGTCGAACGGCCCGAGCAGCGCGTGGATGTTGCCGTCCTCGACGCGAACGGAGACGGTGATCTGCCGGTCGGTCTCCTCCTGCTCGAGGAGCTCCGCGAGCGCGACCTGCAGATCCTCGAGCTGCTCGAGGTTGAGATCCAGCCGTGCGGCCAGTCCTCCGATCACGAGGTGGGCCACGCCGAAGAAGGGCCGCTCTCTCGGCAGCCGCAGAGTGATCTCGTCCCGGCTCACGGTCGTTCCCGGTCCACGCGTCCCAGCTCGTCACCGAGCTCGCGCTCGCGCCGTGCGGCGGCTTCTTTGCCGCGCTCGACGGCGCTACGCACATCGTGCTCCACCCGGAACGCAGCAGCGCCGTGCGAAAGCCCCGCGGCAACGCCGGCGATCTTCTGCACCGGTCGCTGGATCGCGAAGCTCACGGCGCGAACTGCTGTATCGACGCTGTCTGCGGCATCCACTGCGCTGTCCGTGACGAGATCGACCTTGTCGAGCTGAGCGTTCACTCGGTCGACGGTCCCTCCTGTCTTGTTGATGACCGGAAGGAGCTCTTCCTGGGTTCCCTTGATGAACGCAGAAAGCCGCCCGAAAGTTCCGCCCAACCGCACGAACGCGTAGCCGAGCGAGATGCCGATCGCGAGCAGGAAGACCGCGAGGGCGAGGTCGACGAGGTCGTTCCAGGTGAAAGCGAGCACGAGAGACACGTGTACGAGCGCGATCTTAGGCGTCCGGAGCGGGTGCGATCACGCCTGACCCCACCACGACGTCGTCCTCGTAGAGGACGGCGGCCTGTCCGGCGGCGACGGCGAACGCCGGTTCGTCCAGCTCGAGCCGGAATCCGCCCTCGATCGGGGCGACGGTCGCGGCGATCCCGGGCGAGCGGTAGCGGAGCTTCGCCTCGACGCGATCGACGTCGACGAACAGCCTGCCGCGCGCCTCGACGGTCGTCGTCGCGAGCGACTCGCGCGGCCCGACGACGAGGGTGCCGGTCGCCGAGTCGGTCCGGAGCGCGTAGAGCGGCACCGGTGCCGAGACGCCGAGCCCCTTCCGCTGCCCCGGCGTGAAGCGCCAGATGCCGTGGTGCCGGCCGAGCTCGTTCCCGTGCTCGTCGACGACCGCGCCCTCGCCGTTCAGGCCGCGCCGCTCGAGGAACGACCGGTAGTCGCCGCCGGCGAGGAAGCACGCTTCCTGGCTCTCGGGCCGGGCGGCCGCTGCGAGACCGGCGCGCCTCGCCTGGTCGCGGGTCTCGTCCTTCGTCTGCGCGCCCAGCGGGAACGCGAGACGCGAGAGGAACGACGGGTCGAGCCGTCCGAGCATGTACGACTGATCCTTCGCCGGGTCGGTTCCGCGCGCGAGCAGTGTGCGGCCGCGGTGCTCGACGATCCGCGCGTAGTGGCCGGTCGCGAGCCGCGCGGCGCCCACGCGTTCCGCGAACGCGAGCAGCTCCGCGAAGCGGAAGCTCCCGTTGCAGCGGATGCAGGGGTTCGGCGTCTCGCCTCGCTCATACCCCCGGACGAAGGGCTCGACGATCGCCCGCCGGAACTCCTCACGAAGGTCGAGCGTCACGTGCGGGAGCCCGAGCGCGTGGCACGTTCTGCGCGCCGCGATCACGGCATCGGGCGAGCAACATGCGCGCTCCGCGTCGGGGCCGTCGGGGTCGAGCCAGAGCCGGAGCGTCACCCCGACGGCATCCGGACCCGCGGAGACCAGCGCGACGGCGCTGTCGACGCCGCCGCTCATCGCGACGGCGACGCGGCGCTCCGACGGATCGGCGCGCACGACCGGGCCGATCGCGTTCGCGAGCGCGTCGGCCGCGAGCGTCTCGCCGGGAACCGCCGCGGCCTCGAGGAGCGTCAGCCCGACGAGCGGCCGCTCGAGCCCCGGCGCGTCGGCATCGACGATGACGTCCCCTTCGACCACGAGCCGGACCAGCGCCCACTCCCCGCCGCGCGACGAATCTCCGATCAGCTCGATCATCCGGTCACCGTAGCGCCTCGCCTCCCGCGTGACCGATGAGCTCCGCTAAGGTGGCCCGGCTTCGCCCCCGCCTGCGGGCCAACTGTTGAACCAACAGCATCACCAAGGGAGCCGACGTTCGGTAGCGAGCGCGAAAGCGTCAGGCGCCGACTAAGCACCCACCTGAGAACCGAGGTTCTCAATGGTTCGTGGGCGGGCGGCGGAGCCTTTTGAGGCGAACGCTCGGTCTACCGGGCGTAGCGCCAGCGGATCTGCTGCGTGCCCTTCAGCCCGAGCCGCGCTGCGAGCGGCCGGGTGACGTCGAAGTCGCGTCCGGGGACCGCCGGCCCGCGGTCCACGACCTGCGTCAGGAAGACCTTGTCGCCGTACGCGATGAAGAGCTTCACGCCGCACGGGAGCACCGGGTGCGCCACACCGAGCATCTTCGGGCCGAGTTTCTGGCCGCAGGCGGTGCGCTCTCGCTTCGACGACGCCGGGTACGGCGCGGCGAGGGCGTCGTACCAGCCGGCGCCCGGGACCGGGACCTGCTCCGCGGGCTGCGGGGCAGCCGTCCCGCTGTTTCGGTCCCACGAGGCTGCGGCGAACGCGAGCACGCCTCCGAGCAGCGCCACCGCCGCGAGCGCCAGCCCGCGGCGTGCGAGGCCGTGCGACATCACCGGCCGGCTCCGAGCAGCTCGCCGAACGACTCTCGGACGAGCCCGTCGAAGTCGACGGGAAGCGTTCCCTCCGCCGTCGCGAAGTCGCGGAGGTAGACGAGGAGGAACGAGCGCTCGTCGTCGTGGGTCTCGCCGCGCTCGCGCACGAGGCGCTCGAGCTCCCAGACGTTCCACTCGCGCGGCGCGGCAGCGATCGGGAGGGCGACGACCCGCTGCGGCTCTGGCTCCGGCTCCGGCTCCGGCTCCGGCTCGGGCTCGGGTTCCGGTTCGGGGTCTGGCACCACCTCGAGCTTCGGCGGCTCGGGCTCGGGCGCGGGCTCCGGTTCCAACATCTCTTCCGCGGGCGTGATCGGCTCGGGCGCCGGGGGTGGGTCTGGCTCGGGCTCCGGCGCCGGCGGCGCCTCTTCGATCCCGACGAGCACGGGTTGCGGATCGAGCTCGGGCTCGGTCCGAAGCACGTGGACGTGGGTCGGCTCGAGGGGAACCGGCTCCGGCTCGTTCACGTCCGGCGCGTCTCGACGGGCCCGCGCGGCGCGGGAGACGAAAAGGTCGAAGGCCACCACGAGGAGGAACGCGACCGCCATCAGGAGCACGATCGCCACGGGGTCGAGCCCGGCGAAGCCGGCCACGAGCGCGACCGCGGCGAGGAACAGCGCCTCGATGATGAACTGCGGCCCGAACACGCGCCGTCTCACGGCGCGCTACTCCTGATGCTCTTCCGGCTCGCCCTCGTCCGCGGGCGTCTCGGAGGCATGCTCCGCTTCCGGCGGCGCGGCGGAGACCGGCGGCTGCGCGATCGCGGCGGAAGGGCTGGCCGGCATCGACCCCGGCTGCCGTGTTCCCTCGCCGGACTGCTCGTTGGAGCGCACGATCGCGTCGGCGACCCGGGAGATCTGATCCTCGCCGAGCCCCGCCGATGCCAGCAGCTGCTCGACGCCCTGCTGGGCGCGGGCCATGATCGCGGCCGCCTGGGCGCGGGCCCACTCGAGCGTCTGCTCGACCTCGGCCCTCGCGGAGTTCGTCAGCTCGGTCGCCTGGTGGCGCGCCTGCTCGAGCAGGCGTGCCGCGCGGGCTTCGGCCTCGCGGAGCTCCTGCGTGGCGTCGCGCTGCGAGGTCTGAAGGAGCTCGCGCGACTCGTTCCGGGCGGTGTTCAGGATCTCGGCCCGCTGCCGCTCGGACTCCTGGCGGTAGCGCTCGACCTGTGCCTCGCGCTCCTGGAGCTCGCGCTGCTTCCCGCGCACCTCCTCCTCCGTCCGTGCGAGCTGGTTCGCGGACGCCTGCTGGGCGTCGCGCTCGAGCGTGTCGGCGAACTCGGCTGCAGAGCGGATCAGGTGCAGGGCGTCCATCCGCACGGCGTGGCCGGTCGGCTCGACGGGCGCGGTTCGCCCCGCGGCCTGGAGCACGCGCAGCTGCGCCTGGAGCTGCGCCGAGTGCCGGCGGAAGGCGTCGAACGCGTCGCGCACGCGCTCGGCGTCGTAGCCGCCGCCGGACGCCTGCGGCAGATCTTCGAGGCGCGGCAACGCCGTCAGCGACGGCGCGGCCGATTGACCGGGTTCCTGCGGTGTGGACATGGGTGCTCTCGGCTCTCCTTCTACGGCCGCCGACGACGGCCCTGCAAGTATGACCACTCCATCGGCCTGTGCGGCCTCGAGGCTTAATTCGGCGTGACGGTCCGAATTCCCAGCTCGGCGAGCACGCTGTCGGGGATCGTCGTCGGTGCCCCGGTCATCGGCTCGGACCCGCTGGCCGTCTTCGGGAAGGCGACGATCTCGCGGATGTTCGACTCGCCTGCGAGGAGCGCGACGAACCGCTCGATCCCGAGGGCGAAGCCGCCGTGGGGCGGCGGCCCCATCCGCATCACCTCGAGGAGGAAGCCGAACTTCTCCTCGATCTCCTCGTCCGACAGGCCGAGGGCGCGGAGCACGCGCTGCTGGATGTCGGGTCGATGGATCCGGATCGAGCCGGAGCCGAGCTCCCAGCCGTTCCAGACGAGGTCGTAGGCGAGGCTGACCGCGCGGCCGGGGTCCGTCTCGATCAGGTCCTCGTGGCCGGGCTTCATGCCGGTGAACGGGTGGTGCGAGAACGTCCAGCGCCCCTCGTCCTCCTTCCACTCGAAGAGCGGGAAGTCGACGATCCAGGCGAACTCGTCGCGCGAGCGGTCGACCAGGTCGAGCTCGACGCCGAGCTGCGAGCGGAGCGCGCCGAGGACGCGCTCGACGACGGGCTTGCTGTCGGCGACGAAGAGGAGCGTCGTGCCCGGCTCGCCGCGAAGCGCATCGACTTCCTCCTCGGAGAGGAACTTCGCGATCGGTGAGCGGACCTCGCGGTTCTCCCCGAAGACGAGGTAGGCGAGGCCCTTCGCGCCCCACTCCTTCGCGACCGTCTCGAGGCGTTGCAGGTCGGCCCGCGAGAACTCGCGCGGCACACGCAGGAAACGGACGATCGGCGCGTTCGCGAACACCCCGAAGCCCGAGCCGCGCGTGAGCTCCGTCGCGTCCTCGATCTCGAGCCCGAAGCGAAGGTCGGGTTTGTCGCTCCCGTACTTCAGCATCGCCTCCTCGTACGGGATCTGCCGGAACGGTGTCGCAGGCGGCGTCCGCTCGAGGGCCTCGAACGTCGCCGTGACCGCGCCCTCGAGCGTTCGGAAGACGTCGTCGCGCGTCGGGAACGCGAGCTCGAGGTCGAGCTGGCGAAACTCGAACTGCCGGTCGGCGCGGAGATCCTCGTCCCGGAAGCAGACCGCGATCTGGTAGTAGCGGTCGAAGCCGGAGACCATCAGGATCTGCTTGAAGAGCTGCGGCGACTGCGGGAGCGCGAAGAACGTTCCGGGCTGCAGTCGGACCGGCACGAGGAAGTCGCGCGCGCCTTCGGGCGTCGCCTTCGTGAGGTTCGGCGTCCACACGTCGACGAACCCCTGAGCGTCCATGAAACGGCGGATCGCCGCCACGACGGTGGCGGACAGTCGGAGGTTGCGCTGCATCCGGTCGCGGCGCAGGTCGAGGTAGCGGTAGCGGAGCCGCGTGCCCTCGTCGACGTTCTCCTCGTCGAGCTGGAACGGCAGCGGCTCGGAGCGGCTGATGATCTCGAGCTCGTCGACCTGCACCTCGACCTCGCCCGTCGGGAGGTTCGGGTTGACCGCCTCCGGTGCCCGGCGGACGACCTCGCCGCGTGCGCGCAGCACGAACTCGTTCCGTACCTCGTGCGCGACCGCCGCGGCTTCGGGCGCACGCTCGGGGTTGATCACGAGCTGGATCAGTCCCGTGTGGTCGCGCAGATCGATGAAGACGAGCCCGCCGTGGTCGCGCCGGCGCGCGGCCCAGCCTGCGAGCGTCAGGCGTTCGCCGACTCGTTCTGCGGTCACCTCACCGCAGCGGAGGTCGCGCCACTCGTTCATCCGAGCACCGTAGCCGCGACCGCGTCGACGGGAACGTCGTGCTCGTCGTCGCCGTACTTGATCGTCGCGCCGTCCGTGCGCACGTGGACGAACCCGCGGGCACCGGACCGCGCGAGCTGGGTCCGCTGTCCCTTCATCGAGCGGCCGGCGTAGTCGGTGTCGCAGGAGACACCCGCCGCGCGCAGCTTCGCCAGCTCCACGAGCGCTGCCGCACGGTCGGCCTCGGGCTCGATCAGGAAGAAGAGCTCGAGCTGGGGCGGCTCGGCGGTGATGCTCTCGTTGCGAAGCGCGTCGAGCAGGCGCTCGACCCCGGCGCCGAAGCCGATGCCCGGCGTCGGCGGCCCGCCGATCTGCTCGATCAGGCCGTCGTAGCGGCCGCCGGCGCAGATCGTCGATTGCGAGCCTTCCTCGGGCCCGAGGAACTCGAAGGTCGTCCGCGTGTAGTAGTCGAGCCCGCGCACGAGTGTCGGCTCGAGGGTGTACGGCACGCCGTAGGCGTCGAGGTACTCGAGCACGGCCGCGAAGTGCGCCCTGCACTCGTCGCAGAGCGAGTCGCCGATCTTGGGAGCGTCCGCGAGCGCCGCGCGCACCTTGGGGTCCTTCACGTCGAAGACGCGGAGCGGGCTCGTCGCGCGCTTCTGGCGGGCATCGTCGTCGAGCGCGTCGTCGTGCTCGTCGAGCCACCGCTCGAGGCGCTCGACGTACGCGGGCCGGCAGTTGCGGTCGCCGATCGAGTTGAGCTGGAGCTCCCACTGCGTGACGCCGAGCCGCCTGAGCACCTCGGTGTAGAGCTGGATCACCTCTGCGTCGACGGCGGGGTCGTCGGAGCCGATCGCCTCGACCGACTGCTGCCAGTGCTCGCGGTACCGCCCCTTCTGCGGTGCGGCGTACCGGTACATGGTTGCCTGCGTGTAGAGCTTCACGGGCTGCGGCTCGCGGTGCATGCCGTGCTCGAGATAGGCGCGGCAGATCGGCGCCGTTCCCTCGGGTCGAAGCGCGAGCTTGCGCTCGCTGCGGTCCTCGAACAGGTACATCTCCTTCTGCACGACGTCGGAGCCTTCGCCGGATGTCCGCAGGAAGAGCTCGGCGTCCTCGAACACCGGGGTCTGGATGCGCCGGTAGCCGTAGGTCTCGGCGACCTCGGCGAGCGTGCCCGTCGCCAGCTGCCAGAGCGGCTGCTCCGACGGGAGGATGTCGTGCGTGCCGCGCGGGGCCTTGTACTTCACTGCTGCGGGGTGCGGAGCTCGGCGAGGAACGGGTTGCGCGCGAGCTCGGTTCCGAGCGTCGTCGCAGGCCCGTGGCCGGAGTAGACGACGGTCTCGGGTGGATAGCGCTCGGACAGGAGCCGGATCGAGCTGAGGAGCGTGTCCCAGTCGCCGCCCGGAAGGTCGACCCGGCCCACACCGCCCGCGAAGAGGACGTCGCCGGAGAAGAGCGCGCCGTCGGCGTAATAGGAAAGGTGTCCCGGCGCGTGGCCGGGGACGTCGAGCACCTCGAACGAGATGCCGCCGACGTCGAGGTTCGCCCCGCCTGCTACGTCGAGCGCCCGGTCGTACCCGCGGATCGTCAGGCCCGGCGGGCCGAGCGGGCTCTCGAGCGCGCCCTTCGCGTCGGGCGAGACGTAGACGGGGGCGCCGGTGCCTTCGGCGAGGTCGGCGACGGCGCCGAGGTGGTCGAAGTGCGTGTGGGTGAGCAGGATCGCCGCGCACGACGCGCCGATCCGAGCGAGCTCGAGCCGGAGCTGCGCGGCATCCCCGCCGGGGTCGACGACGACCGCCTCGACGGCGTCCCGGTCGACGCGGACCACGTGGCAATTCGTCCCGACGGGACCGAGCTGGTACGTGTCGACGACGGGCGCCATCGGGCGTTTGAGTCTAGTCGGGGGGTTAGGATCGCCTCGCCATGCAGAGCTGGAACCTGCTCGAGATCGAGACGCCGGACGGAAGCCGCTCGCCCGTCGTGCTCCACTCGGCCGACGGGGAGGCGCGCGCGGTGCTGATCGGTCTCTTGCCCGGCCAGCAGCTCGGCGACCACCAGGTGAAGGAGGCGGCCTGGCTCGTCGTCGTGGACGGCGCGGTGGTCGTCGAGGGTGACGGCGAACGCGTGGACGGGCGTCCCGGGATGCTGTTTCGGTTCGAGCCCGACGAGCGGCACGCGATCTCGACCGAGTCCGGGGGGCGGGTGCTGCTGCTGCTCGCGCCGTGGCCCGGTGAGGGCCACTACCGCGGGGACCTCGCGCGCTAGCGCTTGGGCGGCGCGGCGCCGGTGCGCTTGAGATAGCGCCGGTACATGAACGAGTCCATGAAGTAGCTGAACGGCAGGAAGATCGCCATCAGCCAGACCGTCAGCAGGATCTGCTGCACCAGCGAGGCGTCGCGGCTCGTCAGCATGACCGTGATGAACATGAGCGGGGCGAAGATCGCGCCGCGCTTGGCGACCCGTTGCCAGGAGGGCGGCTGGACGCGGGCGCCGCTTGCGGTGCGCGGGTTCGGCTTCGCGCGGCCGTTGCGTGACGCGGTGCGCTCGGCCTTCGCCCCGTCGGCGTCGACCTCGATCTCGTTCCCTTCCTCGTCGACGTAGACGTACTCGTAGTCGTGCCGGCGGCTCTTCGCCTGGCGGCGTCGCTGCTTGCGCGTCGGCATCGCGACTAGGGTAGCTCGCGGGCGGCCACGGAACGCTGCCAGACGAGGTCGCCGCCGCGGATGACCGCGTCGACGAGGTCGCCGCCGAGGTGGTACGCGAGGTAGCGCCAGTCCGGGGCGTCGAGCAGGACGATGTCGGCGGCGTAGCCGGGGGCGATTCGGCCGATGCGGTCTGCGCGGCCGAGCACGTGTGCGGCGTTGACGGTCGTCGCCGAGAGCGCCTCTGCCGGCGAGAGATGGAGCTGCGTGCACGCGAGCGAGCAGACGAGCGGGAGGCTCTCGCAGAAGGCGCTGCCGGGGTTGAAGTCGGTCGCGAGCGCGACGGCAGCGCCCGCGTCGACGAGCGACCGGGCCGGCGGCATCGGGCGGTCGAGGAAGAGCGCGCTCGCGGGCAGCAGCACACCGACGACGTCGGACGCAGCGAGCGCGCGGATCCCTCCGTCGCCCGTCGCCTCGAGGTGGTCGACCGACCTGGCGCCGAGCTCGATCGCCAGCGGGATCGCGCCGGACTCGGTGAACTGGTCGCCGTGGAGGCGGAGCGCGAGGCCGGCGTCGCGGCACGCCTCGAGATAGCGGCGAGCCTGCTCCCGGTCGAACGCCCCACGCTCGAGAAAGACGTCTGCGGCTTCGGCGAGGGTCGCCGCCTGCGGGAGCACCTCGGACAGCGCGAACTCGAGGTAGGCGTCGGCGTCGTCGAACTCGGGAGGCACCGCGTGCGCGCCGAGCCACGTCGGGATCCCGCCCGCAGCCGCGACCGCCCGCAACGACGCGAGCTCGGTGTCGAGGTCGAGGCCGTAGCCCGACTTCCCCTCGAACGTGGTCGTGCCGTGGCGGAGCATCCAGCCCGCGTGACGGCGCACGACCTTGTCGAGGTCGTCCTGGCTCGCGGCACGCGTCGCGCGGACGGTCGAGAGGATCCCGCCTCCCGCGGCGTGGAGCTCCTCGTACGACGCGCCGGCAGCACGGAGCGCGAACTCCTCGACGCGGTCGCCTGCGAAGCACGGGTGCGTGTGGCAGTCGACGAGGCCCGGGACCGCGCAGCGCCCCCGGCCGTCGAGCTCGACCACGTCGCCCGCGAGCGGCCCGAGGTCGGCCATCCGCCCGACCGACACCACCGTGCCGTCCTCACACAACGCGTACGCGTCGTCGAGGACATCGACGGTCGCGAGATCGGAGCCTCGCAGGGGCGCGGACCGACCCGCCGGAGTGACGAGCTGCTCGAGGTCGCGGATCAGCAGTCGCCGCGCAGGGCGATCGCTCATCCGCTGCCGGCGCCGCCGGCCATCGGCGGCTCGAGCCCGTGCTCGGCCGCGGCAGCCGCGGCCTCCGGATAGCCGGCGTCGAGGTGCCGCATGACGCCCGTGCCGGGATCGGCGGTCAGGACCCGCTCGAGGCGCTCGGCCGCGTCGTCCGTCCCGTCGGCGACGACGACCATCCCCGCATGGATCGAGTTGCCGATGCCGACCCCGCCGCCGTGGTGAACGCTCACCCACGTCGCGCCCGAGGCGACGTTCAGGAGCGCGTTGAGGATCGGCCAGTCGGCGATCGCATCGGAGCCGTCAAGCATCGCCTCCGTTTCGCGGTACGGCGACGCCACGGACCCCGAGTCGAGGTGATCGCGACCGATCACAACCGGCGCGTGCACGCGTCCGCTCCGCACGAGCTCGTTGATCGCGGAGCCGGCCCTCGCGCGGTCGCCGAGGCCGAGCCAGCAGATCCGCGCGGGCAGCCCCTGGAACGCCACCCGTCCGGGCGCGAGCTCGAGCCATCGCTGCAGCAGCGCGTCGCCGGGAAAGAGCGCCCGCAGCGTCTCGTCGATCGCCTCGATGTCTGCCGGATCGCCGGACAGCACCGCCCACCGGAACGGGCCGACGCCGCGGCAGAAGAGCGGCCGGATATAGGCCGGGACGAAGCCCGGGTATGAGAAGGCCTCCTCTACGCCACCTTCATACGCCTCCCCGCGAAGATTGTTGCCATAATCGAAAACGTAGCTGCCGCGACGGACGAATTCGAGCAGCGCCTCGACGTGTTGCACAATCGACACACGTGCGCGCCGGAGGTACTCGTCCGGATCAGACGCGCGAAGCGCCGCGGCCGCGTCCACGTCGAGCCCGACGGGCACGTACCCCGTCAGCGGATCGTGCGCCGCCGTCTGATCCGTGACCAGATCGAACGCTTCACCGCGCCGAGCGAGCTCGGGCACGACCTCGGCCGCGTTCCCGAGCAGCCCGACGGAAAGCGCGCGACGCTCCGAGGCCGCCGTCCGCACCCGAGCGAGCGCGTCGTCGAGCGAGTCCGTCGCCTCGTCGAGATAGCGCGTCTCGAGCCGCCGCTCGATCCGCGACGGATCGACCTCGACGCAGAGCATCGCCGCCCCCGCCATCGTCGCCGCGAGCGGCTGCGCGCCGCCCATCCCGCCGAGCCCGGCCGTCAGGATCGTGCGCCCAGCGAGGTCGGGCGATCCGTAGTGCGTCTCGCCCGCAGCCGCGAACGTCTGGAACGTCCCCTGGAGGATCCCCTGCGTCCCGATGTAGATCCAGGAGCCGGCCGTCATCTGGCCGAACATCGTCAGACCGAGCGCCTCGAGCCGGCGGAACTCGTCCCAGTTCGCCCAGCGCGGAACGAGCAGCGAGTTCGCGATCAGGACGCGCGGCGCGCCGGGATGCGTCCGGAACACGCCGACGGGCTTGCCGCTCTGCACGAGCATCGTCTCGTCGTCGCCCAACCGGAGCAGCGTGCGGACGAGCGCCTTCAACGCCTCGTGCGAGCGCGCGGCACGCCCGGACCCGCCGTAGACGACGAGCTCCTCGGGCCGCTCGGCGACCTCGGCGTCGAGGTTGTTCAGCAGCATGCGAAGCGGCGCCTCGGTCGACCACGAGCGCGCGTTCAGCTCCGAGCCCCGCGGCGCGCGGATCGACGACAGGTCGCCGCAGAGCGCCTCGACCGTCTCCTCGACCGACCGCGCGACAGCCACTAGAGAAGCTCCCCGACCTCGGCCTCGACGGAGCCGACGAGCGAGCCGTTGCGGATCGCCGCCGCGACCGCCTCGATCTCGCCGCCGAGCGGCCGGTCGTCGCCGAGCCGCGGTGACAGCGTGCGCACGAAGGCGCGCGTCGCACGTACCCCCACCCCCGGCTCGAGCGGCGCGAGGAACTCCACGCCCTGTGCTCCGGCGAGCAGCTCGATCGCGATGGCGTGCTCCGCGTTCGCGAGCACCTGCCACGCCTTGAGCCCGGCGGCGTTCCCCATCGAGACGTGATCCTCCTGCCCGGCGCTCGTCGGGATCGAGTCGACGCTCGCGGGATGCGCGAGCACCTTGTTCTCGCTCACGAGCGCGGCCGCCACGTACTGCGGGATCATGAAGCCGGAGTTCAGGCCGCCGTCGGCGGTGAGGAACGGCGGCAGTCCCTCCGAGAGGCTCGGGTTGACGAGCCGCTCGAGGCGACGCTCGGAGATGCTCGCGAGCTCGGACAATCCGAGCGCGAGCACGTCGAGCGCGAACGCGACGGGCTGCCCGTGGAAGTTGCCGTTCGACACGAGCTCGTCGAGCTCGACGAGCACGAGCGGGTTGTCGGTCGCCGCATTGACCTCGACGCCGACCGTGTACTCGACGTGCTCGAACAGGTCGCGGCACGCGCCGTGCACCTGCGGCGCGCAGCGGAGCGAGTAGGCGTCCTGCACCTTGTCGCACCAGCGATGCGATTCGTTGATCGCGGAGTGCTCGATCAACCGCAGGACGTTCGCCGCCGACGCAGCCTGCCCGCGCAACGGCCGCAGCGCCTGGATCTCCGGCATGAAGCTCGCCCGCGAGCCCTGGAGCGCCTCGAGCGACATCGCGCACGCGAGGTCGGCCGCGCGCGCGAGCCGCCACGCCCGCACGAGCCCGAGCGCGCCGATCGCCGCCATGAACTGCGTGCCGTTGATGAGCGAGAGCCCCTCCTTCGCCTGCAGCCGGACGGGCGCGAGCCCGACCCGGGTGAGCGCGAAGCCGCCCGGCAGCAGCTCGCCCTCGAGCCACGCCTGCCCTTCCCCGACGAGCGGCAGCGCGAGATGCGCGAGCGGAGCGAGGTCGCCGCTCGCTCCGACCGATCCGCGACTCGGGACGTTCGGCAGCACGCCGCGGTTGATGCACTCGATCAGCAGCTCCACCGTCTCGACCCGCGCGCCCGAGTAGCCCTTCGCGAGCGCGTTCGCCCGAAGCACCATCGCCGCGCGCACGATCTCCGGCGGGTACGGCTCCCCCACGCCGCACGCATGACTGCGCAGGAGACGGAGCTGCAGCTCCTCGGTGAGCTCCTCCGGAATCGAGGCCGACACGAAGCGACCGAACCCGGTGTTGATCCCGTACGTGTGCTCCTGCGAGCCGTGCGCGGCGCGCTCGACGAGAGCCCGCGCAGCCTCCATCCGCTGGCGTGCCGAGTCCGCGAGCGAGACCGGCGCCCCCTCGACCGCCACGTCCCAAACGTGCTCGACGGTGAGGTCCTCGCCGCTCAGCGCGCGACTCTGGATCACGCGGCGAGTCTAGCCCTGCCGCTCGAGCAGCCGAAGCTCGAGCACCCGCGACGGATCGAACCCGTCGATCCGGAGCACAGGCCCCGCAGCGGCGACCGCGGCGCCGGCCGGCATCAGCCCGACGAGCTCGGAGCCGACGACCTCGACGCCCCGCGCCGCCGCCTCCGACTCGATGCGCCCGACGATCTCGTGCAGCGCGGCCGCTTCCCAGTCCTCGACGTTCATGCTCACCTGGACGAGCCCCGCGCGCGGCAGGTCGAGGCCGAGCGCCCGGACGCCCGGAAAGCCTCCGCCCCGCTCGCGGACGAGCCCGGCGATCTCCCGCGCGGCCTGCAGGTCACCGCGCAGGTTCACGTTGAACGCGATGAGCGGCCGGCGCGCGCCGACGAGCACGCCGCCTGCCGACGGGTCCAGCGCGGCAGGCCCGAAGTCCGGCGTCACCTCCCCCGCGTCGACTCGCCGCTGCAGCTCCTCGGGTCCGCCCCGGCGAAAGAACGACGGCCCGTTTCCTCCGCCGAGCTCCCCGTAGAGGAACACGGGCAGCCCGAGCTCCGCGAGCAGCTCCCCGACTCTCCGTGCCGCACGAACGGCACGCGGCATGTCGGACGGCTCGACCGGCACGAGCGGGACGACGTCCGCAGCGCCGATCCGCGGATGCGCCCCCTCGTGGCGCCGCAGGTCGATCCGCTCCTTCGCGCAGGCGACCCCGGCGACGAGCGCAGCCGCAAGCGCGTCCTCGTCGCCGACGAGCGTGAACACCGACCGGTTGTGGTCGGGATCGGAGTGGACGTCGAGGAGCTCGGCGTGCTCGGACAAGGCGCCCGCGAGCGCGTCGATCGTGGCGCGGTCGCGCCCCTCCGAGAAGTTCGGCACCGATTCGAGCGGCAGCCGCACGGCCCTACTCTAGGAAGCCGCTTGACGCGACGCCGTTCGTCCTACCGCTCGCTCGCCTCGCTCCAGCGCGACCTCGCCGTCTGCCGCGCGTGCGCCGAGGCCGGCTACCCGCTCGAGTCGAAACCCGTCCTCAACCCGCGGCTCGGGCAGCCCGCGTACATGTTCGGCCAGGCGCCTGGGCCGAACGAGGGCCTCGAGCGCCGACCCTGGCGCGGCCGCGCCGGCCAGACGCTCCGCACGTGGCTCGGCATGGACGAGGAGCGCTTCTACTCCACCTTCTATTGCGCGTCCGTCACGCGCTGCTACCCCGGCAAGCACCGAAACGGCAAGGGGGACCGCGTGCCCACGCCCGAGGAGCAGGAGCTCTGCGCGTTCTGGAGCGAGTGGGAGCTCAGAGTGCTCGGCCCGCGCCTCGTCGTCCCCGTCGGCGGGCTCGCGATCGGACGCATGCTCGGGAAGCGACAGCTCGCAGGGACGATCGGCGAGCGCTTTCAGCTCGGTGAGGACCGCGTCGCGATCCCGCTCCCGCACCCGTCCGGCGTCTCCCTCTGGCTCAACTCGCCGGAGAACCGCGCCCTCGTCGCGCGGGCCGTCGAGCTGATCCACGAGGAGCTCGCCGCTATCGGCGCGCGATCGTGATCATCCGCCGACCCTGCGCGGTCAGCGGTTCGCCCTCGCCGTCGTAGGACTCGACCGAGGCGAACCCGGCATCGCGCAGCCACGCGCGAAGCTCGACCGCGATGAACATCCGCACCGAGAACGACGTGCGGCGCGTCTTCCCCTCGCGAACGATCACGCGCTCCGTCCTGGCCCGTCCGCTCACCGGATCGAAGACGGACCGGTCGAGCATGAAGTCGCCGTCGCGCTCGACGGCGACCCACGGCTGCCAGCGTCCGAGCAGCTCGGCGAGGTTGTTGTTCTCGATCAGCAGCCGCCCGCCCGGACGAAGCGCGCTGTGGGCGGCGCGCAGGACGCGCCGATCCTCCTCGTCGTCGTCGAAGTACCCGAATGCCGTGAACCAGTTGACGATCCGGTCGAAGCGCGACTCCCACGGCAGCTCGCGCATGTCGCCCTCGACGTACTCGACCTCCACTCCCAGCCGCTCGGCGTCGGCGCGGGCACGCTCGAGGAAGAGCGGCGTCGCGTCGAGCCCGGTCACGCGAGCCCCGCGCTCCGCGAGCCGGTTCGCGATCCGCCCATGCCCGCACGCGAGGTCGAGCACCTCCATTCCCGGCTCGAGCTCGAGCAGCCGCCAGACGAGATCCGCCGCGAGATCGCTGCGCTCGTCGCCGAGGACGTCCTCGTAGAAGTAGAGGTAGTCCTCGTCGAAGAGCTCGTCGCGCTTCATCACGACTCGACCGCGAAGATCCGCCACTCGCCGGGGATGCCCTTCAGCTCCGCGATTCCGCGGTCCGCGAAGCCGATCCCCGACCCCGCGACGAGATCCTTCACGGTGCTCGACACGAGGACCTCGCCGGCAGCTGCCTCCGCGGCCACGCGAGCGCCGAGCGAGACCGCGATCCCCGTCGCCTTCCCGTCGAGCAGCTCGCACTCGCCCGCGTGGAGCCCCGCGCGAATGTCGATTCCGAGCTCGCGAACGCTCTCGCGCACCGCGCACGCGCAGCGGATCGCCCGTGCCGGCCCGTCGAAGGTCGCGAAGAACCCATCGCCGGCCGTGTCGACCTCTCGCCCGCGGTAGCGTGCGAGCTCGCGGCGGACACGTGAGTGGTGCTGGCCGAGGAGCTCGCGCCATCGGGCGTCGCCGAGCTCCGCAGCACGTGCCGTCGACGCGACGATGTCGGTGAACAGCACGGTCGCGAGCACGCGGTCCGGCTCCTCGGGCGGCGCCTTCAGCACCTCCTCGGTGAACCGCGCGAGCTCCTCGACGAACGGCTCGAGATCCCCGATCACCGGCGGCCCGTCGCGCCCCGGGAACAACGCCAGGCGCGCGGTCGGAATGCGCTCGGCGACGTACTTCGTCGTCTCGAGATCGCGCATGAACCCCTGGCGCTGCACGACGAGGGTCGGCACGCGAACGCTCGAGAGCACGTGGCGGACGTCCGTCTCGCCGAGCATGCGGAGATACGCGGCCGCGTCACCGGGGCTCGTGCTCAACCCCAGGACGCGCCCGAACTCCAGCCGCTCCTCGGCTGTGAGCGACGGCCCGATCAGGCGCAGGTGCTCGTCCCAGCGGCGCTCGGCGATCTTCTCCACCTCCTCGCCGACGTAGGCCTCGTACTCGGCGGGCGTCGGCAACCACGGCATGTCGGGCCTGCGGGTGAACGCGACCCTCGGACCCCAGAGGACGAGGCCCTGCACTCTCGCGGGAAACGACGCCGCGAACAGGATGGTCAACGGCGCCGCGTCGTGGACGCCCCAGAGGAACGCCCGCTCGCTGCCGACGGCGTCCATCACGGCCGCGATGTCGTCCATCTGCACGTCGATGGGCGGCAGCCCGCCCGCGCGGTCGGAGAGCCCGGTCCCGCGCTTGTCGAACCGAAGAACGCGCGCGAGCTCGGACACCCTCAACGTCGCCTCGGCCCGGTTCCGGTTCTCCCACGAGAGCTCGACGTTCTGGAAGTAGCCCGGGATCCACACGAGGTCGAACGGGCCGTCGCCGGTGACCTGGTACGCGATGTGCGCGTCGCCGCTTCGGGCGTAGCGCGTCTCGGGCGTCTTCACGTGCGGGACGGTACGGCGCTTTCCCCTTTCAAAGCAAGGCCCGTCGCTAGATTGGAACGGATGGCCACCACGCCGCGCTACCGCACGACCTTTTTCCGCCTCCTCGGCTTCCTGAAGCCGTACAAGTGGTCGCTCGCGGTCTCGATCGTGCTCGCGGTCGCCACGCAGGGAGCCGCGATCGTCGCCGCGTACATCACGGGCGACGCCCTCGCCCACGTGATCGAGTCGGAGGACCGCGGCCGCCTCTGGATGCTCGTCGTGGCCCTCCTCGTGGTCGGCATCTTCCGCGCGATCGTGATGGCCGGGCGGCGCCTCATCTCGGGTCGCCAGGCGCTCGGCGTCGAGTTCGACCTCCGGAACCAGATGTACGCGAAGTTCCTCCGACTCTCGTTCCGCTTCTACGACAGCCACCAGACCGGGCAGCTGATGTCGCGGGCGACGGTCGACCTGCAGGGCGTCCGGTTCTTCCTCGGCTACGGACTCATCTTCTTCTTCCAGCACGTGCTGACGATCGTCGCGGTGACCGGCGTGATGCTCTTCGTGAACTGGAAGCTGGCGCTCGTCGCGGGCGCGATCACCCCGTTCATCGTCGCCCTCGCCTATCGCTACTCGAGCGTCTCGCACCCGGTGCTCCGCGACGTGCAGCAGAAGATGGCCGACATGACGACGGTCGCCGAGGAGAACATCGTCGGTGTCCACGTCGTGAAGTCGTTCGCGCAGGAGCCGAACGAGCAGCAGAAGTTCGCAGCCCGCTCCGAGCGCGTGTTCTCCCGCAGCATGGACGCGAACCGGCAGCGCGCGACCTACGTGCCCGTGCTCTCGTTCCTCCCGCTCGTCGCGCAGGCCGCGGTGATCCTCGTCGGCGGGCGGATGGTCGTGAACGGCCAGCTCAACCTGACGGACTTCTTCTTCTTCAACTTCCTCGTCCTGATGCTCGTGATGCCGCTCCGCATGCTCGGGATGTGGATCGGCCAGGCGCAGCGGGCGACCGCGGCGGGCGAGCGGATCTTCGAGGTGCTCGACGAGGTCGAGGACGTGAAGGACCGGCCGGGCGCCGTCGACCTGCCGGCCGGCCCGGGCCGGGTCTCCTTCGAGGACGTCACGTTCGAGTACGCCGCCGGTCGGCCCGTGCTGGAGGGGATCGACCTCGAGCTCGAGCCGGGGAAGACGGTCGCGCTGATCGGCCACACCGGCTCGGGGAAGACGACGCTTGCCGCGCTCGTCCCCCGCTTCTACGACGTGACCGACGGACGGATCACGGTCGACGGCGTCGACGTCCGGGACGTTCGCGTCACGTCGCTTCGCCGCGAAGTCGGCGTCGTGCTCCAGGATCCCTTCCTCTTCTCCGCGACGGTGCGCGAGAACATCGCCTTCGCGCGGCCCGACGCGACGGACGAGGAGATCGAGCGCGCAGCGCGCCACGCCCAGGCCGACGAGTTCGTCCGCCGGCTGCCCGAGGGCTACGACACCATGATCGGCGAGCGCGGGATCACGCTCTCGGGCGGACAGCGCCAGCGGATCGCGATCGCCCGCGCGCTCCTCCTCGAGCCCCGCGTCCTCATCCTCGACGATGCGACGGCGAGCGTCGACGCGACGACGGAGGCGAAGATCCGCTCCGGCCTCCGCGAGGCGATGCAGGGACGGACGACGATCATCATCGCGCACCGCCTCTCCACCCTCGCGCTCGCCGACGAGCTCGTCGTGCTCGACCACGGCAGGGTCGTCGCACGCGGGACGCACGATCAGCTGCTCGGGACGAGCCTCGTCTACCGCGAGATCTACGAGCACGGCCTGCTCGAGCGCGAGTTCGCCGACAGAGTGGAGGCGCGCGCGTGACGATGTCGGAGACCGCCACGACCGCGGCCGCGAAGCGGTCGCGCTTCAGGGGTGTTGCGCGCGGCGAGGTCGCTCTGCGGCCTCGCCGCGGTTGCGCACGGTGCTCGAGATGAGAGTGTGGCAGCCAGGCAGCCACCTGACGGTGCAGCGCGGCGGCGAGGTGCGCGACTGGTCGTGGCGCGCGACGGTCCGCCGGATCCGCTTCCTCGCCCGCTACACGAAGCGCTACCGGCTGCGCACGACGCTCGCGGTGGTCGCGCTCCTGCTCGCGACGCTGACCGGCCTGATCCCGCCGTACCTCGCGAAGGTCGCGATCGACGAGGGCGTCGCCGGCGGCGATCTCCAGCTCCTGACCCTGCTGGTCGTACTGATGCTCGCCGCGGGCGTCGCAAGCCTCTTCACCGGCGCGGCGCAGACGTACTTCACCGGCTGGACCGGCGAGCGCATCCTCGCCGACCTCCGCAACGACCTCTTCCGCCACCTCCAGCGGCTGTCGCTCGGCTTCTACGAGCGCAACCGCGCGGGCGTCGTGATCAGCCGCCTCACGAACGACGTCGACGCGCTCGACCAGCTCGTCACCGACGGCGTGACGACGCTCGTGCAGAGCTCGCTGACGCTGATCGGCACCGCGATCATCCTCTTCTTCCTCGACTGGAAGCTCGCGCTCGCGACGGTGACGGTGATCCCGGCGCTCGTGATCGCGACTCGCATGTTCCGCACGCGGTCGGCCCGCGCGTACAGCCAGGTGCGCGAGCGGCTCGGGCTCGTCACGGCGACGCTCGCCGAGGACATCGCCGGGATGCGCGTCGTGCAGGCGTTCACGCGCGAGCCGCGCAACCAGCAGCGCTTCGAGGACGTGAACGCGCACTACCGCGAGGCGAACCAGCAGACGGTCGTGCTGAACGGCCTCTACTTCCCGTTCGTCGACTTCCTCTCGGCGGCCGCGACGGCGATCGTGATCGGCTTCGGCGGCTGGCTCGTGTTCCACGGCCAGACCTCGCCGGGCACGCTCTTCGCGTTCATCCTCTACGTCGTCGAACTTCTTCGACCCGGTCCAGCAGCTCTCGCAGCTCTACAACACCTTCCTCGCCGCCGTCGCCGCGCTCGACAAGATCACCGGCGTGCTCGACGAGGAGCCGGAGGTGCGCGACCGGCCCGACGCGAGGGCGCTGCCGCCGATCGAGGGGAACGTCGCGTTCGACGACGTCCGGTTCCGCTACGGCACGGGGCCCGAGGTGCTCCACGGGATCGACCTCGACGTGCCTGCCGGGACGACGGTGGCGTTGGTCGGTCACACGGGCGCCGGCAAGTCGACGATCGCGAAGCTCCTCGCGCGCTTCTACGAGCCGCAGCAGGGCCGGATCACGATCGACGGGATCGACACGCGCGAGGTGACCCAGGAGTCGCTCCGCCGCCAGCTCGGGATCGTCCCGCAGGAGGGCTTCCTCTTCGCCGGCACCGTCCGGGACAACATCGCCTTCGGCAAGCCGGACGCGACCCCGGAGGAGATCGTCGCGGCAGCGCAGGCCGTCGGCGCGCACGACTTCGTCATGCGGCTCGAGGACGGCTACGAGACGAACCTGCAGGAGCGCGGCACGCGCCTCTCGCTCGGGCAGCGGCAGCTCGTCGCGTTCGCGCGGGCGCTCCTTGCCGACCCGCGCATCCTGATCCTCGACGAGGCGACCTCGTCGGTCGACATCGGGACCGAGCGGCGGATCGAGGAGGCGCTGCACCGACTGCTCGCCGGGCGCACCGCGTTCATCATCGCGCACCGGCTCTCGACGATCCGCGACGCCGACCTGATCGTCGTCCTCGAGCACGGCAAGGTCGTCGAGCAGGGAACGCATGACGAGCTGATGGCGAAGCAGGGGCTGTACACGTCGCTGTACGGCGACTGGGCCGAAGTCGCGTAGGAGGGCTTGGCGGAACAGGCCTCGTTGCCGGGGTGCGCTGGGTGGTGCGAGGCAAGGACGCAGGGAGCGTTCGTATCCGACTGGATACGGGCGCGACTGAGGACGCCGCATCGCGCCGCCCAGCGCGGCCCGGCGGCACAGTGCCTGTTGCGTCAAGCCCTCCGATCCTCTGTCCGCGGATCCTGTTAGGGTCGCGCGGCGATGCAATCGACCGCAGTCGTCCGCGAAGCGTGGGAGATGTACAAGGCGCACTGGCGCACGTTCATCCCGCTCGCGCTGATCGTCTACGTGATCCTCGGCGCGATCGCGCTCGTGTTCGGCCTGCTCCTCGGCTGGCTCGGGTTCATCATCAGCGGGCTCGCCAGCATCGTCGGCACGTTCTGGCTGCAGGGCGCCCTCGTCGAGGCCGTGCAGGACGTGCGCGACGGCAAGCAGGACCTCTCGATCGGCGAGATGTTCCAGCGCGTCCAGCCACGGCTCCCCGCGCTGATCGTCGCCGGCATCCTGGCCGGCCTCGGGATCGCGGTCGGGCTCGTCCTGCTGATCGCCCCCGGCCTCTTCCTGCTCACGATCTGGAGCCTGATCGTCCCGGCGATCGTGCTCGAGGGGAAGTCGGCCGGCGAGTCGTTCGGCCGCAGCCGCGAGCTCGTGCGTGGGAACGGCTGGAACGTCTTCGGCGTGATCGTGATCACGATCGCAGCCGTGATCGTCGCCGGGATCATCCTCGGGATCGCGACGTCCTGGCTGCCCGACAACGTCGACACCTTCGTCTCCGACGTGATCTCGAACACGATCGTCGTCCCGTTCGTCGCGGTCGCCTGGACGCTCATGTACTTCACGCTCGTCCAGCTCCGTGAAGCGCCCGCTGCGCCCGCATCGCCCGCGTACGACACGCCGAGCCCCGCGCTCCCGCCGACCGACAGCTCCGGCACCGGCTAGGCACTAGGGTTCGAGGCATGGGCCTCGATCCCGAGACCGAAGACCGGATCGAGTCGCCGGTCTCCGAGGAGGCCGAGCGAGAAGTCCGCCTGACGCCCGCCGAGGCCGTCGCCCGCATGAAGATCAACGTGCCCTCGCGCGCGAACCGCAAGCTGCGGACGATCGTGCAGCGCGTCAACGCCGACACGCAGCTGAAGGCGTGGTGGCACGTCGCGAACGTGAACGCGGTCGCGCGGCTCGAGATCAACGACCACTCGTGGGTGCACATCCAGATCGTCACGAACATCGCGCTCAAGCTCCTGCGCCAGCTGACGAAGCACGGCGTCGAGCCGTCGCTCGTCCGCGACTACGGGTACTCGAACGACGACTCCGAGGTCGCCGTGACGCTCGGTGCGCTCACCCACTGCATCGGTATGGCGGTGCACCGCGACGGGCACGAGGACTTCAGCCTCTTCCTCGCCGAGCCGAAGCTCCAAGAGCTGCTCGACGGCATCTACGACGAGCCGGACAAGACCGTGATCGCGAGCGAAGTGCTGCAGATGATCACGAGCCACCGCGAGTACGGCAAGCCGCTCACGCTCGAGGCCGGGATCGTGCGCGTCGCGGACGCCCTCGACATGGAGCAGGGACGCTCGCGCATCCCGTTCGAGCGCGGGCGCGTCTCGATCCACTCGCTCTCGGCGGCGGCGATCGAGGACGTCATGATCGAGGACGGCGACGAGCGTCCGGTGAAGATCGAGATCGTCATGAACAACTCGTCGGGGATCTTCCAGGTCGACGAAGTGCTGAAGGCGAAGCTGACCGGATCGGGGCTCGAGCCCTACGTCGAGGTCGTCGCGCACATCGACACGGAGGCCGAGAAGAGCCTCGTCCCCGTGTACCGGCTCGAAACCTAGGCGCTACACTGGCAACCCCTTTGCGGGGTCGTCTAACGGTAGGACGCTCGGCTCTGGACCGAGTAGTCTAGGTTCGAATCCTAGCCCCGCAGCCTCGACAAAAGCCCCGCTCAGGCGGGGTTTTCTCGTTCGGGGATGCAAGGGGCGATGCCGCTCGTATCAAGCGAGATGCGCGTGCTCCCCGCCCTGCTCGCGGTCGCAGTCGCGGCGCCCGTGCCGACGCTCGAGGGGCAGCCTCTGAGCGTTCGCTGGATGACGCCCGCGAAGCTCGGAGGTGCGATCCCGACGGGACGCGAGCGCGAGCCGTTCGCGCTCGAAGCGCGTCCGTGCGGACGCGCGTGGGAGACGGAGACCGACTTCCACTCGGGCCCCGGCGGCCGGTGGCAGCTCGACGTCTACCCGCCGATCACCACGGCGTATCGCGTGCGCTGGAACAAGCGGACGAGCAGGACCTTGACCGTGCGCGTGCGCCCGAGCGTCGTCCTTCGCCCGGACGGCCGAGGTCGCTTCGTCGTCACGATCACGGCCGCGCGTGACTTCGACGGTCGCACCGGCGCGCTCGAGCGCTTCGATCGGCGAACCGGTCGCTTCGTCCGTGCAAGGACGATCCGCTTCGACGACGCAGGGCCTGCCGGGCAGCTGCGGGTGACGACCGCCCACGTACGGGCGACGATCGCCGCGGGGACGCTCGTGCGCGCGGTCTTCCCGCGAAGCGCCTGCTACCTCGCAGGCTTCAGCAACACGTTGACGAGCTAGGCGAGCGCGCGTTGCCGCACGAACGGCTGGAGGTCGCGCACCGCTGCGCGTAGCCGGTCGATCGAGCGGAGCGCGACGGAGCGGCCGCGCTCGAGCTCCGACAGCTCGTCCTTCAGCACCGCGATCGTGACGAGGAGCTCGTGATGCGTCCGGGCCGCGCGAAGATCGGGTGCGCCGAGCTCGCGAAGCCGCGAGTCGACCCGGTCGATCTCCCACGAGAGACCGTTGACCCGCGCGTCGCACTCGAGCCGCGCGGTGTGCTGCACGTTCGAGAGCGTCGAGCGCAGGGACGAGAGTGCATCGCCGTAGGTCATGCGACCCCCACGGCGAGCGTCGAGCCCGCCGAGAGCGCCCGCGCGTCGGCCTCGCCGGCCGGGAGCTCGAGCACCGCCTTTGCGCCGCGGCGGCGTGCGGTCCGCCACGGCCCGAGCTCGCGCTCCACGCCGACGACCTTGCCGTCGCCGTCGACGAAGACCGCGTCGATCGGGAAGCGCATGAAGAACGTGTGGATGGAGCCTGCGGGGCGAAGGAGGATCCCCTCGCCCCGCGGCAGCTCCGAGCGTCCGAGCAGGCCACGCATGCGGGCCCACGGCCGGTCGGCCACGAGACAGCGCTCGCAGACGACGCGATCGTCGACCCGCACGGTGACCGGGGGACGCGCCATCGGTGTTCCTAGAACCCCACGTGGATGTGGTCGTAGTGGTCTGCCATCGGGAAGGACGGACCGCCCATCCCGAGCAGCGAGATCACCTGCCGGGGCTGGAGCTCGACGGGGAGCAGCAGGATCGAGCGCACCGCCTTCTCGGTGACGCTGCCCGGCTGCTGGTGCCCGACGATCGAGGTCCCGCCGACGGAGGCGATGTCCACGGCGTGGCCGTAGATGTGCGCCGAGACCACTCCGGGGCGGGCGTACTTGCGATGCCCGCTGAAGAGGCTCGACACGGTCACCTGGCCGAACGACTCGGCGAGGTAGCTGATCACGACCACCGTGCGGACGTCGATCTTGCCCTGCTCGAGGTCGTCGCGGCCGGCCGAGTAGATGTCGGCCCGCGTGTCCGCGAGCAGCTGCTGCGTGAGCCGCGGCTTCGCGGCCTCGAGCCCGTGGACGAGCCCGTAGAGCCCGACGACGCGGTTGTAGCGCGCGAGCGCCACGGCGCGGTCGGCGAAGCCGGTGCGGCCCGACAGCGCGAGCGCTGCGTTCCACTCGCTGCCGGCGGCGCCGCGTGCGGCCAGACCGCGGGCGAGCGTGTTCAGCTCCTTGATCGTCGCCGGAACGCGATCACGTGCACCCTCGGCGCGGAGCACGCCGAGCACGAGCGCCCAGCTGACACCGTTGACCGCCGAGATGCGCTGGAGGTTCTTCGCGAACTTCGGCGCGAGCCGCTTCGCGGGCGGCGTCGGATCGCCGAGCTCGCGGTTCAGCCAGACCGTTGCGGTCCCGCCCTCGTGCTCCACCGGAGCCGTCTTGCGCTCCTTCGCGCGGCGCACGACCCAGTGGCGGCTCGTGCCCTTGGCGGGCTTCGCCGAGGGGGTGTCCGGAGCGAGGATGAGGTCCTCGTCCGACGACTCGGTCGACGCTGCGGGTGCGCTCGCGTCCGGAGCCTGCTCGGACGACGACGCTGTCGGGCGCCTCCGCGGTCTGACCCGTGTCGGGCGACGCCTCGGCGTCGACGGACTGCGACTCCGACATCGCGTCGGAGGCGGCAGCCTCGGGCGCGGCGGTCTCGGAGGCGGGGAGCGACTCGGGTGCAGCCGCCTCGGCCTCGGGTGCAGCTTCGGCGGCGGCCTGCTCGGCGTCTGCCTGCGCGGCCTGGAGCGCCTCCTCCTGCGCGATCTGCGCGCAGATGCTCTCGTCCTCGCCGGTCGTCTGCATGAGCGCGGCACAGCGGGCCGGGTCGAGCGCCTTCGACAGCATGTCGCCGGCGCCGGCGGTGAACGTCGCCGCGGCGAAGAACACCGCGACGAGCCCGAAGCTCGTCACGAGACGGTGCGACCTGAACGGCCGGCGAGCCTGCTTCGGCTCGGCGACGACCTTCGCGACGGCCGCCGGCTTCGGCGTCCACGCGCTTTCGTCCTCCGACCATTCGTCCCAGCCCCGTCGCGGCAGCACGGCGCGCTGAAGCGCGACGGCCCAGCCGAGCAAGGCGAAGAACAGCAGTCGGAGGGCGAGCTTCCGGAAACGGTGCTTCCCATCCATTGGTTCTCTCGCTCCCTCCGTTGGGCGCAGAGGCCGCCCGACCTCTGACGCGGATCGTCGTTACGCACCCGCGGCCGCCACGGACGTGTTCTCCATATCGCTCGTCGCGGGGGAGATTCGCTCCCTCACGCGAGGGATCCGTTTCGGATCACCCCAACGAGGGGCGCCGAAGTCGTCGACCCCGCCGATGATCGGTGCACAGACACAGGCGTGGCGGCGCGTCGCAAACGAGAAGGAAGTGCAGCGTTGACGAACCGACGCCTTGTCCAGTTTGGCCCTCAGTTCCACTCTTCGTCCTCCTCGCGCTCGAGGGAGGTGAAATCTCACATGACGTTCCGGACCTGGATCGACGCTCTTCGCACGCGCGAGGAGGGTCAGACGATGGCGGAGTACGGTGTCGTCCTCGGCGTGATCACGATCGCCGCGGTCGGCGCGTTCCTCGCCCTGGGCGGCCGCATCGACGACGCGATCAACGCCGTCGTGGCGCTGCTCCCGTAGTTCACGCCGGACAGGGCGCGGAGGCACGCCTCCCTTGCTGCGAGTGATCGTCGTTTCACCTGGCACCAAGTTCACTCGATCGAGGGTCTCCGCGCCCGAACGGCGCTCCGAAACACGCAGCAACAACGAACACAGGCGTTGCGGCCACGCCGAGACAACCAAGAGGGAGAAGGAACAAGCGTGACCGCGTCTGCCGAGTTCGACCTTGCAAGAGCTGCAGAGCAGCCCTCTCACCTCACTGTCTTCGGTACGGCCTCCAAGCGCGCCGGTGCGCGCACCGATCGATGGAAGAAAGGTGAATCCGACATGACGTTTCGTACCTGGATCGACGCCCTTCGCACGCGCGAGGAGGGTCAGACGATGGCGGAGTACGGCGTCGTCCTCGGCGTGATCACGATCGCCGCCGTCGGCGCCTTCCTTGCCCTGGGCGGCCGCATCGACGACGCGATCAACGCCGTCGTCGCGCTGATGCCGTAGGACCGAACGCCAGGTGGGGCCTTCCCTCGAGGGAGAGCCCCACCACTCTGCACGACGCACACACCGACCGAGCGAGAGACATGAAACAGAGCCGAAACAGAGTCGAGTTCCGAAGCGAGCGAGGTCAGGCGATGACCGAGCTCGCGATCGTGCTGCCGATCCTCTGCCTGCTCCTGTTCGGGATCATCCAGTTCGGGATCCTCTACAACAACTACGTGACCGTCACCGACGCGGCGCGCGCGGGTGCGCGCAAGGCGGCGGTCAGCCGGCACGGGAATCCCTCCACTGCAGGCTGCAACCAGGCCCGCGCCTCCGCGAACACGCTCGACCAGGCGAAGCTCACGTGCGCAGTCGCGACCGTCGGTCCGCTCGACCGGCCCGGCGCCGACGTCACCGTGACGCTCACCTACCCCTATTCGATCAGCCTGCTCGGGATCGCCGTCAAGGCGGGGAACCTCCAGGCCAAGACGACGGAGCGTATGGAATGAACCGCTTTCGCAGCGAGCGCGGCCAGTCACTCGTCCTCACGACCTTCTTCGTCGCCGCGCTGCTCGGCATGGCGGCGCTCGTCATCGACCTCGGGACCTGGTTCCGGTCGCAGCGCGACCTCCAGGCCGTCGCCGACTCGGCGGCGCTCGCCGGCGCGCAGGGCCTTCCGGACGGCGGGCAGGCCTCGGCCTTCGCGAACCAGTACACGAACAAGAACGGCGCGAACGGCCCGACGGTGACCTTCCCGAACGCCGACCAGATCAAGGTTCGCGCTTGCAGCGGCCGGCACCTGGTTTCTTCGCGAGGGTGTTCGGCGTCAACTCGGTCACGATCCGCGCGAACGCGACGGCGCGCGCGTTCAGCCCGAACGAGGCGCGCTACGCGGCGCCGATCGCGGTCGACGAGCGGCACCCGCTGATCGCCGGCTGCCACCCCCAGCCGTGCTTCAACCAGCCGACGGAGCTCGAGCTCGAGAAGGTCGGCCCCGGCGCGTTCCGCCTGATCAACATCGACGGCTCGCACGGCGGCACCGGCCCCGGGATCCTCGAGAGACTGGCTGCTCAAGGGCTACGACGGCTGGATGCCGATCGACTGGTACTTCTCCGACTCGGGCGCGAAGTTCAACTCGAGCTCGGTCCGCGACGCGCTCACGAAGCGCATCGGGACGGAGATGCTGTTCCCCGTCTACTCGAACACGCGCGGCGCAGGGCACGAACTTCGAATACAAGGTCATCGGCTGGATCGGCTTCGTGATCACCAGCTACGACGTGCACGGCAACAACGGAATCCTGCACGGCTACTTCACCCGCATGGTCTGGGAGGGCATCGAAGGCCACTCGGGTGACCCCGCCGACGACTTCGGCGTCCGTTCAATCGAGCTCATCGAATGAGCCACGACTAGAGGAAAAGGAACCACTCACATGACCTACCGCCTCAGAAACATCCTCCTCGCCGTCGTGCTCGCGGTTCTGGCTGCCTTCCTGACCGCGTTGTACGTGGCGAACTACCAGAGCCGGCTCGAGAAGGGTCAGGAGAAGGTGAAGGTGTACGTCGCGAAGACGGACATCCCGCCGGGCACGCCCACCGCGAGCCTCGAAGGCAAGATCGAGCAGAAGGAGATCCTGCAGAAGAACGTCGCTCCGGTCGCAGTCCTCGACCTGAAGCTGATGGAGGGCCAGACGACGTCGCAGTGGATCTACGGCGGCGAGCAGCTCAGCGCGCGCCGCTTCAACACGACCGGCCGCTCGGGCATCCACGGCGAGCTCAAGGGCAACCAGCGCGCGATGGCCGTCAACGGCCACGCGAACCAGCTGCTCGCGGGCATCGTCAAGACCGGCGACCACGTCGACGTGCTCGCGAACTTCAAGATCGGCAGCGAGATCAACGTCTCACGCGTCCTGCTCCGCGACATCCCGGTGCTGAAGGCACCGCAGAGCGGAAGCATCGACTCGAAGATCGCGTCCTCCGCTTCGGAAGGCGCGTACACGATCGTGCTCAAGCTGACCGACTCGCAGGCCCACAAGCTCTTCCTGGTCAGCGCGGGCAACGAGGACCACGAATGGTGGCTCGACCTCCGGGCTCCGGCCGACGCGACCGACAGCCCCGAGGGCCTCACCACGATCCCGTCGGCGGTCCGCGACGGGCTGCCGGCGAACCAGCTCGGCCGGGCGAACCAGCTCGGGAATGGAGGTAACTGACATGAGCATCCGCATCTACGTCACCGGCTCCTGCGACGGGCTCGAGACGCTCCAGCACGCGCTGAACGAGCATCCTGACCTCGAGCTCGTCGGATGGAGCGAGCACGTCGCGGAGGCCGCACCGGCGCTGACCGGCGGTCACCTCCAGTGCGTCCTCCACGCCACGCGCTCGTCGACGCTGCCCGAGCACGAGCTCGCGCAGATCCGCGAGCACACGCAGTCGCCCGTCGTGATCCTCGCGTCGGGCGAGGCGTCGGCCCTGCTCGAGCAGGCGCTCGACTCGGACGTCGCCGACGTCCTGCTGCTCCCGCAGCTCGCCGACAACGTCGTCTTCGCGATCCGCAAGGCGGCGCACGTCGGCCGGCGGCTCCAGTCGGAAGGCGGCCACGGTCGCCGCGGTCAGATCCTGACGGTCTTCTCGCCGAAGGGCGGAACCGGCAAGACGGTCACCGCGACGAACCTCGCCACGTCGTTCGCGAAGAACGACAAGAAGCGGGCGCTGCTGATCGACCTCGACCTCCAGTTCGGCGACGCGGCGATCATGCTCGGCGTCGAGCCGGAGAAGACGATCTACGACCTCGTGGTCGCCCCGGGCGAGCTCGACAACGAGAAGCTCGCCGGCTACACGACCCGTCACGGATCGGGCCTCGACGTCCTCCCCGCGCCTCTTCGGCCGGAAGACGCCGAGCTCGTCACGGAGGTCAAGATCACGCGGCTGCTGGAGGTCGCGCGCGAGTCGTACGACGTGATCGTCGTCGACACCTCGCCGTTCTTCCATGGGCCGATGCTCGCGACGCTCGACCGCACGGACGGGCTGATCGTGCTGTGCGGGCTCGACGTTCCGACGCTGAAGAACGTCAAGCTCAGCCTGCACACGCTCGACCTGCTCTCGTTCCCCGCGAACAAGATCAAGTACGTCCTGAACCGGGCGAACTCGAAGGTCGGGATGAAGAAGTCGGAGGTCGAGCAGGCGCTCGGCGTGAAGATCGACTTCGAGGTCCCGAGCGATCGCGCGGTGCCGCTCGCGGTCAACCGCGGGATGCCGGCAGTCGTCGCCGACGCCGGCTGCGACTTCTCGCGCGCGGTGCGGTCGATGTCGAAGGCGATCGTCGCCCAGGCCGGCCAGGCGCCGGCGAAGCGCAAGATGTTCGCGGTCGCGAGGTAGGCAGATGGGCCTCCACGACCGTATCGCGAAGCAGCAGAACGGGAGCGGCGACGGCATGTCCGTCGCCGAGCTCCCCAATCTCGCGGGCGCCGAGCACCACAGCGCCCCGCAGCCTGCCCCGCAGCCGGCCCACGACCCCTACGCAGAGCTCAAGACCCGCATTCACCACTCGGTGATCGCGAAGCTCGGGCCCGAGCTGTTCAAGCGGGAGACGAACGAGGACCTCTCGGAGCGCGTCTTCCACGCGGTGACCGAACAGCTCGCGATCGACCGGACGCCGCTGACGCGGGAGGAGCGCCGGCAGATCGTCCGCGAGATCAGCGACGACATCCTCGGCTACGGGCCGCTCGAGCCGCTCCTGAACGACGACTCGGTCACGGAGGTCATGGTCAACGCCTACGACCACGTCTACGTGGAGCGCAACGGCAAGATCGAGCGCGCGAACACCGGCTTCGTCGACAACGCGCACCTGCTCCGGATCATCGACAAGATCGTGTCGCAGGTCGGCCGTCGCGTCGACGAGGCGTCGCCGATGGTCGACGCGCGTCTGCCCGACGGCAGCCGCGTCAACGCGATCATCCCGCCGCTCGCACTGCGCGGCCCGACGCTCACGATCCGGAAGTTCGCACGCGATCCGTACACGATGGACGACCTGATCTCGTTCGGCTCCCTGACGCCGAAGGCGGCGCAGTTCCTCGCCTCCTGCGTCAAGGGCAAGCTCAACGTGCTGATCTCCGGAGGTACCGGTACCGGTAAGACGACGATGCTCAACGCGATGTCGGCCTACGTGCCGGGCGACGAGCGCATCGTCACGATCGAGGATGCCGCGGAGCTCCAGCTCCAGCAGGAGCACGTGATCACGCTCGAGTCTCGGCCGCCGAACATCGAGGGCAGCGGCGAGATCCGCATCCGCGAGCTCGTCCGGAACGCCCTGCGCATGCGCCCCGACCGGATCATCGTCGGCGAGGTCCGCGGCGCGGAGACCCTCGACATGCTCCAGGCGATGAACACGGGCCACGAAGGCTCGCTGACGACGATCCACGCGAACTCGCCGCGCGACGCCCTGTCCCGTCTCGAGACGCTCGTGATGACGGGCGGCGTCGAGCTTCCCCACCGGGCGATCCGCGAGCAGATCGCGAGCGCGTTCGACGTGCTCGTGCAGATCTCGCGCCTCGTCGACGGCTCGCGCCGGTGCACGCACGTCTCCGAGGTGCTCGGGATGGAGTCGGACGTGATCACGCTGCAGGACATCTTCATCGCGCGGGCTCCGGACGAGGAGGCGATGGCGGCCGGACACACGTCGCGCCTGCTGCTCCCGCTCTCGTGCAACGGGCTCAAGCCGCACTTCCTCGAGAAGATGGCCGCGAACGGCGTGATGCTCCAGCCGAACTTCTTCGAGCAGGACAATCCATACCGTCCCGCCTTCGCGGCGGCGTCCTACGGGAGCTGACGATGCGGGCCGCCTCCCTCATCGTCATCGCAGCACTCGCCTTCGCAGCGCCGGCGGCCGCTGCGGATTCGCTCCAGGTCGGCAGGGTCGACACCTCCGACTACCCGAACCTGCGCTACTCGGTGGTCACGCCGACGCCGTCCTCGACTGCACCGACGGTGCTCGAGAACGGCGAGCCGGTCGTCGGCTTCGCGGCGGAGAACCTCGGACGCGCGAAGAGCATCGCGCTCCTGATCGACCGCTCCCGTTCGATGAACGGGGCGGCGCTCGAGAACGCGATCTCGGCCGCCCGATCGTTCATCGCCTCGAAGCCGTCGGCCGACAGAGTGATGCTGATCGCCTTCGGCCGCCAGGCTGTCCGGCTGACCGGCTTCTCGAGCGCGACGATCGACTCGGACGCGGCGCTCGAGTCGCTCGCCGTCGACAAGAAGCAGGGGACCGCGCTCTACGACGCGGTCTCGCTCGGCTCCCGCGCGCTCGCAGACGAGCCGTACGCCGGCCGGGTGCTGATCGTGCTGACCGACGGGGACGACGTCTCCAGCCGGACCACGCTCGACAAGGCGGCCCTCCAGGCCAAGCGCGCCGGCGCGTCCCTCTACGCGATCGGGATCGAGGGCGAGGACTTCTCGCCCACGGCCCTGAAGGAGATGGCCGCCGCAACCGGCGGCTCGTACTTCCCGGCGAGCTCGAGCTCGGCCGTCGCCGACGCGTACAGCGCGATCGCAGAGCAGCTCAAGCGCACGTGGCGGATCACGTATCTCTCCGCCGCGAGGCCGGGCGACGACGTCGAGCTCCGGACGACGTTCCCGGGCTTCGGATCGCACGAGACCCAGGTTCGGATGCCGGGTGACGCGTCGTCGGCGATCGTGAAGCCGGGCGCGGGCTCGAAGCTCATCCCGGGCTTCGTGTACGAGAACAACCTCGGCACGATGCTCCTCGCGCTGCTCGTCGGCAGCATGACGATCATCGCGGTCGGGCTCGTCCTCGCGACGCCCGGCGGGACGAGGCTTCGCCGCCGCATCGAGCCGCACACGCTCGAGACCCGCAAGCGCCGCACGCGCATGGGCCCGCGCGAGCGCTTCGCGGCAGCGTCGGGGATGCTCTCGGCCACCGAGAAGTCGCTGGCGCACATGGGCTTCTGGAAGAAGCTCCACCGCCTGATCGAGCGCGCCGACCTCCCACTGAGGACGGTCGAGTTCTTCTACATCTGCGTCGGGAGCGGCTTCCTCTTCGGCCTCGTGTCCGCGGTCGCCGCGGCGTCCGCTCCGGTCAGCATCATCGCGATGCTCGCCGGCGCGTTCCTGCCGGTCGCGTTCGTGTCGTTCAAGGCCAAGCGCCGCCTGAGCGCGATCGAGGATCAGCTGCCGGACATCCTGATCACGATCGCCGCGTCGCTGAAGGCCGGCCACAGCTTCCGCCAGGGTCTTCAGGCGGTCGTCGACGAGGGCCAGCCGCCCGCGAGCGACGAGTTCAAGCGCGTGCTCACCGAGACGAGCCTCGGCCGGCCGATGGACGACGCGCTCGCCGAGATGTCGGAGCGCATCGGCTCGAAGAACCTCGACTTCGTGATCACGGCGGTGACGATCCAGCGCCAGGTCGGCGGCTCGCTCGCCGGCATCTTCGACATGGTCGCCGACGCGGTCCGCGAGCGTCAGCAGTTCATGCGCAAGATCAAGGGACTGACTGCGATGGGCCGGATGTCGGCGTACGTGCTGATCGGGCTGCCGTTCTTCCTCGCAGGCATGTTCACGCTGATCAACCCGGCGTACATGGCCCCGCTCTGGGGCACGTCGGCGGGGCACAAGATCATCTTCTCAGGGCTGGTGATGATGGCGATCGGCAGCCTCCTCCTCAAGAAGATCGTCAACTTCAAGGGGTGACCGCCTGATGCTGCTCGCACTCTCAGTCGTCTGTCTCTTCGGCGCGGTCTTCCTCGCCACCGAGGTCGTCAGCGTCGGCGCACGCCAGCGTGCGCTCGCGCTTCGGCGAGCCTCGACCTACGCACGTCCGCGGATCAGGACCGGCCCGGAGCGCCTGAAGTTCCGCGAGCGCGTGATCTTCCCGGCGGCGACCCGGCTCTCGCGGCTCGCGCTTGCGGGTGAACCCGCGCGTGACGGTCGAGTCGATCCAGCTGAAGCTCATGACCGCGGGCATGAGCCAGAAGATCTCGCCGACGACGTTCCTCGCCCTGAAGGCGGCGCTCGCGATCGGATTCGGGGTGCTCGGACTGCTCCTCGGATCGGCGGTCAGCTTCGTCGGGACGCTCTTCTTCACGGTCGGGTTCGGCTTCGCGGGGTTCGCATTTCCGGGGATCTACGTCTCGATGAAGGCACGCGGGCGCCGCGAGCAGATCCGCGCGGAGCTGCCCGACGCGCTCGACCTTCTCGCCGTCAGCGTCGAGGCGGGCCTCGGCTTCGACGGTGCCGTCGACAAGCTCACCGACAACCTCGAGGGCTCGCTCGCCGACGAGTTCGCCCTCACGCTCGGCGAGATGCGCATCGGCGAGAGCCGCCACGATGCGCTGAAGAAGCTCGCCGTACGCGTCGACACGCCCGAGGTCGCCGCGTTCAGCCGGGCGATCATCCAGGCCGACCAGCTCGGCATCTCGCTCGGCCGGATCCTCAAGGTGCAGGCCGCGGACTCGAGGAACCGCCGCCAGATGGCCGCCGAGGAGAAGGCGATGAAGGCGCCGATCAAGATGATGTTCCCGACGGTCCTCTTCATCTTCCCGGCGATGTTCCTCGTGGTTCTCGGGCCCGCAGTTCTGAGCCTCAAGGAGATCCTCTGATGCCCGACAATCACCCGACCGAGAAGGGCTTCGGCACCGGCCTTCGCCGGCAGCTGCAGAAGCGCCAGGACGACGCGGCCGCAGAAGAGCAGCCGCCGCCGCAGATCGTCGCCGAGGAGGTGCTGGCCGAGACGGCGCCGCCGCTCGCGGTCGCGGAGGCCGACGAGGCCTCCCCCAATCCCGACGTCGACGTCGTCCGCACCGAGCTCGCGTCCGCGCTCGCGCGCGAGCGCGACCTTCGCGCGGCGATGGCGGAGCAGGCCGCGATGCTCGAGCGCGAGCTCGCGGGGCCGCAGGGCCTGAACCTGCGCGCCGCCGAGCTCGACCAGCGCGCCGCGACGATCGCGTCGCGCGAGAACGAGCTCGGCGCGCGCGAGAAGGAGCTCATCGACCGTGCCGAGTCGGTCGCCGAGGAGCAGAAGCGGCTCGCGGAGATGAAGACCGAGCTCGCGGAGATCGAGGCGATGACCTCCGACCGCGAACGCCAGATCCAGTCGAAGTTCCGGGAGCTCTCGAGCGCCGACCGCGAGCGCACCGAGTCCGTGACGAACCTCGCGAAGCAGGAGGCCGCGCTCGCACAGCGTGAGCGTGCGATCGCGCGGGCCGAGAAGGACATGGAGTCGCGCGAGCAGGAGATGCTTTCGAAGGTCGAGGCGCGCGAGGCCGCGCTCGCCGTCCGCGAGAACGGGCTCGGCGAGCGCGACGAGGAACTTGCGAAGACCGAGTCGCAGCTGCTTGCGAAGCAGCGCGAGCTCGCCAAGGTCGACGGGCGGATGACCGCCCGCGAAGAAACGGTCGAGCAGCGCGAGAGCGAGCTGCACGAACGTGAGGAACGCCTCCGCTCTGCCGAACGCACGCTGGAAACGCGTGCAGAGACGTTCGGCGAACTGGACGAATCCACGAATGCCCGGATCGCGTCGCTCGACGAGCGCGAGAGCCAGCTTGCCTCGCGCGAAGCCGAGCTGAACCGCCAACTCGCCACCGTTCGCCGCGTGGAGCGCGACGAGGGCATGGCCGCCGAGCTCGACTCGAAGCAGCAGCTGCTGCTCGAGCGCGAGCGCGAGCTCGCCGCCCGTGAGGCCGAGGTCGTCTCGAGCGAGACCCTCGTGTCGTCACAGCGCGAGCGGCTCGAACGGCGCGAGAAGCGGCTCAACAACACCGAGGAGTCGCTGTCCGACCGGATTCGCGAGATGGACGAGCGAGAGGCTGAGGTCGAGGCGCGCGAAGCGCGCGTCGAGGCCGACCTTGAGCTCCGCGAGGAGAAGCTCGAGAGGCGGGAGCTGCGAGTCGCGGAGCTCGAGGAACGGCTTGGCAAGAAGGAGACCCAGCTCGCGTCGTACGTGGGCCAGCTGCAGGGACAGTTCGACAAACGTGAGTCGGACTGGTGGGAGAAGCAGCTCGGCCGACCGCTGACCGAGAAGGTCTAGTACGAACGGGCGAGAGGGCCGCAGGGCCCTCTCGCCTTACCTCTCCCCCTCGCTTTCCCCTACGGGCGTTCAGCGAGGACGGATCCTGTAGAGGCGACCGCGATCCCAGTCGGAGACGAGCAGCGCGCCGGCTCTCGTGACGAGGACGGCGAGCGGGTGGCCGAAGCCGCTCGCGAAGACGCGCTGGCCGGTGACGGAGCCGTCCTGCGCGAGCTGGACGCGCACGACCGTGCGACCGTGCGTCTTGGCGAGGTACTGGCCCCAGAGCGCGATGTAGGCGGTCCGGCCGTCGCGCGAGAACGCGATCCCGCCGGCACCCGAGCGCGGCTCGAGATACGCGACGGGCGGCGTCACGCCGGCACAGCTCCCCTTCAGCCGCTTCTCGGCGAAGCTCGGCCAGCACGCGGGCCAGCCGAAGTCGCGGCCCTGCTTGACGAGCGACGAGCATCTCCGCCGGCTCCTCGCCCAGGTCGTCGCGCCCGTTGACGGTCGCGTAGAGGCGCCCCGTCCTCGGCTGGACCGCGAGCCCGTACGGGTTCCGCAGTCCCGTCGCGACGATCTTCAGGTCGCGGCCGTCGGGCCTGACCGAGAGGATGGTCGCGCTCCGCGGATCCTTCTCCGCGCACGCGTCGCATGTCGAGCCGTTGCCGATGTACAGCCTCCCGTCGCGTCCGACGACGACGTTGTCCTGCTGGTGGCGGCCGTTCGGGAGGCGTCGAAGCAGCGTCTTCCGGCCGACGAGGCGCTTCCCGACGAGGTCGAGGCTGTCGAGCCGCCCCATCGAGGAGACGAACAGGCGCTTGCTCTTCCACGCGAGCCCGAGCGGCTCGCTGAAGCCGCGCGCGACGACCCTCGGCTTCGTGCTTCCGAGACCGACGACGACGATCTGGCCCGACTCCTGCGCGACGTACAGCCGGCCGTCCGGCCCGAAGGCCATCGCGGTCGGATGCGTCAGCCCCGACGCGTACCGCTCGGCGACCCAACCCGCGGGAACGGTCAGCTCAGGAGCCGGCCGCAGGAGCGGCCGCGCCGCGGCAGAGCCGCTCAGGAGCAGGAGAATCGATACCCCCAGGGGGTACACTAGGCGCATGACAGAACTCACCTATACCGTCCCGGCGATGCACTGCGGCGGCTGCACCGCCGCGGTGGAGCGCGAGGTCTCGCTCGTCGAGGGAGTCGACCTCGTCGAGGCCGACCTCCAGACGAAGCTCGTCGTCGTTCGCGGCGTCGGCGTCGACGACCTCGCCGTGCGCGCGGCGATCGAGGAAGCGGGGTACGAAGCCGCGTGAGCGCGACCTCCTCGATCACGCTCGAGATCGAGGGCATGACGTGCGCCGCCTGCGTCTCTCGCGTCGAGCGAAAGCTCAACCGGCTCGAGAGCGTCGATGCTGCGGTGAACCTCGCGACCGAGTCCGCCCGCGTGCGGTACGACGCGGAGCGCGTCCGGCTCGACGAGCTGCTCGGCGCCGTCGAGGCGGCGGGCTACCGCGCGCAGCCGGCGTCGGGCGCTCGCGCGGGCGCACGGGACCGCCCCACGCGCCTGATCGTCGCGGCCGTTCTCTCTGTGCCGCTCGTCGCCCTGATGGTCCCGGCGCTCCAGTTCGACGGCTGGGAGTGGCTCGCCTTCGCGCTCGCCACCCCGGTCGTCCTGTGGTCCGGGTGGCCCTTCCACCGAGCCGCAGTGCTGAACGCACGGCACGGCACGGCGACGATGGACACGCTGATCTCGATCGGCACGCTCGCCGCCTGGGCGTGGTCCGTCGTCGCGCTTCTGTTCGGCGTCGGCGAGACGTACTTCGAGGTCGCCGCCGTGATCACGACGTTGATCCTCCTCGGCCGCTGGCTCGAGTCGAGTGCGCGGAGACGGTCGGGCGCCGCGATCCGCTCGCTGCTCGAGCTCGGAGCGCGCGAGGCGCGCGTCCTGCGCGACGGACGAGAGGTCGTCGTCAACGTCGACGCGCTGGCGGTCGGCGACCTGTTCGTCGTCCGGCCCGGCGAGAAGATCGCGACCGACGGCGTCGTCGAGGACGGTGAGTCGGCGGTCGACCGCTCGCTCCTCACAGGCGAGCCCGTCCCGGTCGACGTTCGAGCCGGCGACGAGGTCGCGGGCGCGACGGTGAACACCTACGGCCGGCTCGTCGTGCGCGCGACGAGGGTCGGCTCGGAGACGATGCTCGCGCAGATCGCGCGGATGGTCGCCGACGCTCAGGCGGGCAAGGCCGACGTGCAGCGACTCGCAGACCGCGTGTCAGCCGTGTTCGTGCCGGTCGTCCTCGTGCTCGCGCTCGCCACGCTGGCCGGCTGGCTGGCGTTCTCACGTGACGTCTCGAGCGCGTTCGAGGCGGCGGTCGCCGTGCTGATCATCGCGTGCCCGTGCGCTCTCGGGCTCGCCACGCCGACGGCGCTGATGGTCGGCACCGGCCGCGGGGCGCAGCTCGGGATCCTGATCAAGGGGCCCGAGGTGCTCGAGCAGACCCGCCGCATCACGACCGTCGTGCTCGACAAGACGGGAACGGTGACGGAGGGCCGGATGACGCTCGTCGACGGACTTCCGCCGGACGCGCTCCGCCTCGCCGGCGCCGTCGAGGCCGCGAGTGAGCATCCCATCGGGCTCGCGGTCGCGAACGCCGCGCGCGAGCGGTTCGGCTCGCTGCCGCGCGTCGACGAGTTCAGAAACCTTCCCGGACGCGGTGTGGTCGGCGTCGTCGAGGGCCGTCGCGTCGAGGTGGGTCGCGCCGGCGTCGTCGTCGACGGCGAGCACGTCGGTACGGTCGTCGTCGAGGACTCTGTGCGGCCGACGAGCGCCGAGGCGGTCGCCGAGCTGCGCGCGCTGGGGCTCGACGCGGTCCTGCTCACGGGCGATGCCGAGGAGACGGCACGTCGCGTCGCCGATGAGGTCGGGATCGAGCGGGCCGTCGCCGGCGTGCTCCCGGGCGGCAAGGTCGACGAGGTCAGGCGTCTCCAGGAGTCCGGCGCCGTCGTCGCGATGGTCGGCGACGGGATCAACGACGCGCCCGCGCTTGCCCAGGCCGACCTCGGCGTCGCGATCGGTACCGGCACCGACGTGGCGATCGAGGCGAGCGACATCACGCTCGTCTCGAGCGACCTGCGCGCGGCGGCGGACGCGATCCGGCTCGCCCGGCGGACGCTCGGGACGATCAAGGGCAACCTCTTCTGGGCGTTCGCCTACAACGTCGCCGCGATCCCGCTCGCGGTCGCCGGGCTCCTCAGCCCGATCGTCGCGGCGGCGGCGATGGCGTGCTCGTCGCTGTTCGTCGTCGGCAACTCACTCAGACTTCGACGCTTCAGGAGCGTGCGCACATGACCGAACACGGCTACGACAAGGAGGCTCTCGGCAAGCGGCTGCGCCGCATCGAGGGCCAGGTCCGCGGGATCGAGAAGATGGTCGAGGACGACCGCTACTGCATGGACGTCCTCACGCAGATCGGCGCGGTCTCGAAGGCGCTCGAGAGCCTCGCGCTCGAGGTCCTCGACGAGCACGTCAAGCACTGCGTCGCCGGCGCGCTCGCGTCGGGCGACGAGCAGGCGGCGGCAGAGAAGAGCGAGGAGCTCCTCGCGGCCGTGCAGCGCTTCGCGCGGATTTCCTAGCGCTGCTCTTCGCGCCGCTCGTCGGGCGTCGACCCGTCGACCGGGGCGCCGCCGGGGCCGCTCACCGCGACGCCCTCGGCCTCGAGCGCACCGCGATCGCCCCGCGGCGTGTTCGCGCGGTGCTCGTGGTCGGTCGCCCAGATGACGCCGCCGGCACGCTCGCCTTCGACGTCTCCGTCCCTGCGGAACAGCTTGTCGAGCCAGCTCATGGGCTCGATCTGCCCGGGTGCCGCTACACTGAACCCTCCTTCGGGGCCCATTCGTCTAGTGGCCTAGGACACCGCCCTCTCACGGCGGCGGCACGGGTTCGAATCCCGTATGGGCCTTAACCGGCGCGTCTGACCTAGCGGATTTGGCTTAGCTACGCGGGTCAGACGCGTCACCTGTGCCGCCAAAGCGCGGGTGGCGCCCACTGGGTGCCCACTCGGAACGTCGCCTCACCGGGCAACAGCGCGGGAGTTCGGCCACAGCCACCCCTTCGCCGTCCCGAACGACACGCCGAGTTCCGCGGCGACCTTCGGGCAGGAGAGCCCCTGCGCGTGGAGGTCGCGTGCCCGCTCCGGGTAGTCGGCCCGGGTACTTCCCCGGCCTCTCCGCCCTCGCTACCTACACTCGAATCGTCGAGTGGCTGGAGGAGGTGACCCCTTTCGGAGCCCACGCCGTCTGGTGAAACTCGGCGCCGCAGGCTACGAACGCTCCTCGCCCTCGCCGTTGGCTCTTCCCGACGAGGCGTAGGCGGCCTCGCGCACGGCCTCGTCTGACTCGAGGCCTGCGCCGAGCGCTCCGCCGACGGTTGCGAGCGAGGCAGTGAACCAGGCGAGCGTGACGTAGTCGCCTACCCCGACGGCGTGGCCGAGCCCCGAGGCGAGGACGTTCGGAGCTGAGCAGCAGCTCGGCGGACGCGAAAATGAGCAGGAAGAGCGTGATGTAGAGCGTGCCGATGCCGATCACGACGGTCGCGGCGGTTGCGAAGTTGAAGAGGATCACCTGGTCGCGCAGACGCCGATCGGGCGCTCGTTCCCAGAGCCCGTGCGCCACGATCACCGCCGCGCTCGTGAACGAGATCGACGCGACGCACACGACCGCGAGGCGCGGCGGAGCCCATCGCTGCAGAGATCCGCCAGATGTCCGAGGTGACGACGCCGTACGCGCTGGCCACGACTGCGGCGAGCGAGGGCCCGGTAGAGCCGCGCCGCGAGTCGCCACGGACGGTTTGCCCGCACCATCCCGAGCAGCAGGCGAAGGTGGCTGAAGAGGACAGTCGGCACGAAGAGGAGTCGCAGCACTCCCGGCCGAGCCGCCGTCTCGGTTGCGAGTTCTTGGAGCACGTCGCGTCCCCACTGCCGTCGTATCCGCGCGAGCGAGCCGCCGTTGCTCTGTTCGCTCGCGCCGTTGCCGACAAGCTCGCGAACGAGCGCGAGGAGCGTCCGGCGCAGGCGTTGCGTGAGATGCAGTGCGCCGAGGGCCGGCAGCGAGACTACGGCGATGCCGTGAGTCGGGCTGACCTGCCGGGAGACCGGCCGTCTGCCGACGCGCAAGGGCAGGTCGGTGACGACGACGGCGAGATCCCAGTTCTCGTCCAGCAGCTTCTGCCGCGCCGCGTCGACGATCTCGGTCGTCCGCGCCGGCGGAACGACGAGGCGGTCGACCCTCAGCTCGGTCCGCCAGTCCACGTCCGGTGTCGAGCGCGACGAGGTCGTCCGCAAGCTCGGCGGCTATCTTGGCGGTGACGTCGCGCGCGAGCCCCGGCGCCACGACTACGCCGAGAACGACCGATGGGCTGCGCGGTCGCGGAGTCCTCGTCCGCGACCGGAGCCTTGTCAGCGGCGCGCGGGTTCGGCGCCGATCTCGTGCTCTCGCTCATCGGACTCGGCGGCCGTGCCCGTCTCGACGTCGAAGTGCAGCTCGCCCTCCAGGACGTCGACGGTGACGCGGTCGCCGGGCCCGATCTCGTCGGAGAGCACCATCCGCGAGAGCTCGTTCTCGACCAGGCGCTGAATCGTCCGTCGCAGTGGACGTGCGCCGAACTCCGGGTCGAACCCTTCGCGGGCGAGGAGCGCGACGGCATCGTCGGTGAACACGACCTCGATCCCCTGCGCGTGCAGTCGCCGGACGAGCCGGTCGAGCAGCAGCTTCGTGATCTCGCGCGAGCTGCTCGTCGGTCAACGCCCGGAAGACGATGATGTCGTCGATCCGGTTGATGAACTCCGGGCGGAAGCTTCCGCGCAGGATCTGCATCAGCTCCTCCTTCAGCTGCTCGAAGTCGCCTCGCCGGTCCGCGCGTACGTCCTGGATGCGGTCGGCGCCGAGGTTCGAAGTCATGATCACGACGGTGTGCTTGAAGTCGACCGTTCGCCCTTGCGCGTCGGTCAGGCGGCCGTCGTCGAGGATCTGGAGCAGGATGTTGAAGACGTCGGGGTGCGCCTTCTCGATCTCGTCGAAGAGCAGCACCGAGTACGGTCGCCGCCGCACCTGCTCGGTCAGCTGACCGGCCTCCTCGTAGCCGACGTAGCCCGGCGGCGCCCCGACGAGGCGCGACACCGTGTGCCGCTCCTGGAACTCGCTCATGTCGAAGCGGACCATCAGGTTCTCGTCGCCGAACAGCGCCTCGGCGAGCGCGCGCGCGAGCTCCGTCTTGCCGACGCCCGTCGGGCCGAGGAAGAGGAAGCTCCCGACCGGCCGGTTCGGGTCGCCGAGCCCGGCGCGGGCCCGCCGAACCGCCTCCGCGACGGCTGACACTGCCTCGTCCTGGCCGACGATGCGACCGTGCAGCTCCTGCTCGAGCCGCATCAGCCGCTCGCGCTCCTCGGTCGTGAGCTGGGAGACGGGGATGCCGGTCGCGCGCGAGACGATCTCGGCGATGTCTTCGGGCGTGACCTCAGCGGCCCGCTGCCGTCCCGTCCGCTTCTCGTCGAGCTCCTGCCGCCGCGACTCGACCTGCTCCTTCACCTCGCTCGCACGCTCGTAGTCCTCGGCGGCGGTCGCCTGGTCGCGCTCGCGCGCGAGCCGGCGCAGGTCCTCCTCGAGCGAGCGGGTGTCGTCGTCCTTCGTCTTCGTCACGCAGGCGCACGCGCGCGCCCGCCTGGTCGATCAGATCGATCGCCTTGTCGGGCAGGAAGCGGTCGCGGATGTAGCGGTCGGACAGCTCGGCGGCGGCGATGATCGCCTCGTCCGAGATCCGCACGCGGTGGAACGCCTCGTAGCGGTCCTTCAGGCCGTGGAGGATCTCGATCGTCTCCTCGACCGTCGGCTCGCGCACGAACACCGGCTGGAAGCGGCGCTCGAGCGCAGGGTCCTTCTCGATGTTCTTGCGGTACTCGTCGAGCGTCGTCGCGCCGATCACGTGCAGCTCGCCGCGCGCGAGCGCGGGCTTGAGCATGTTCGAGGCGTCCATCGCGCCCTCCGCGGCGCCGGCGCCGACGACCGTGTGCAGCTCGTCGATGAAGAGGATCAGGTCCTCGGAAGCGCCGCGAACCTCGTCGATCACCGTCTTCAGCCGCTCCTCGAACTCGCCGCGGTACTTCGTCCCGGCGATCATCCCCGCGAGGTCGAGCGCGATGACGCCGGTTCCCCGCCAAGCGTCTCGGGCACCTCGTCGTTGACGATCCGCTGGGCGATCCCCTCGACGATCGCGGTCTTGCCGACGCCCGGCTCGCCGAGCAGCGCCGGGTTGTTCTTCGTCCGCCGCGAGAGGATCTCGATCGTCTGGTCGATCTCGTCGGCGCGGCCGATCACCGGGTCGAGCTTGCCCTCGCGCGCCTCGTGCGGTCAGGTCGCGGCCGAACTCGTCGAGCTTCGGGGTCTTCGACGTCTCGCGCGGCGCACCGCCTTCCTCGACACCGCGGATGACTCCGCCGCGGAGCTTCGTGTGGATGACGCCGAAGCGCTCGAGCAGCTGGCCCGCCTCGCTCTCGGTGTCGCGGGCGAGCGCGAGCAGCACGTGCTCCGGCCCGACGTACGACGCCCCGAGCTCGCGCGACTCCTCGTAGGCGGCGAGGAGCGCAGCCTTCGCATCCGGCGAGAGCGAGGGTGCGACGTCCGTTCGCTCGGCTTGCTCGGCCTCCTCCTCGAGCTGCGCGGCGATCGCGTCCGGATCCGCGTCGATCTGCTCGAGAACGTGGCGCACGACGTCGTCGTGCAGCGCCGCGTACAGGAGGTGGTCGCGTGTCGAGGTCGAGGCTGCCCCATTCCAGCGCCGTCTGCGCCGCGCGCTGCAGCAGCTCCCGCGTCGCGTCGCTGAAGAACTGCGTGACGTCGACGCGCTCGACCTGCCGCGTCGGTGCGGCGCCCGCGCCCCGGTCGCCTCCCGAGGGCGACTGGCCGAAGAAGTCGGAGAAGAAGTCGTCGAAGAGGCTGCGACCGTCCGAAGCCGCCGCGCATCCGCTCCTCGGCGAGATCGATCTCGCACAGGTACTCGGTCTCCTGCGTCCCGTCCGGCCGAAGCCGTACCCGGGACGCGACCGCCGGCCGCCCATGACGCTGGCAATAGTGCTCGACTGCCATTCTCAACCTCCCGTCGCTCTACTCAACCCCGGCTTACGACCCGATCTCGATCTTCCGGCGCTCCGCGCGCTCGGACTTCGGCACCCGTACGGTGAGGACGCCGTTGTCGAGTCTGGCTTCGATCTTCTCGGCGTCCACCTGGTCCGGCAAGGTCACGCGGTACTCGAACCGCCCCGTCCTGCGCATGTGGCGGCGCAGCGTGCCTTCCCGTTCCTGTTCCTTGACCTCACCCGTGATCGAGAGCTCGTTGCGGACGAGCTCGATGTTCACGTCCTCGCGCTTCACGCCGGGGAGCTCGGCCTCGACCACGTACGCGCCGTCCTGCTCCTCGATGTCCACGCGCGGCACCCAGCCGTCCGGTTCGCCGATCAAGGGCGCCGCGAAAGTGAAACCGCCGAACGTCTGGTCGAGCATCCGGCGCATGCGCTGGGTCATCTGCTCGAGCTCGCTCAGCGGCTCCCACCGCTCGGGCGTGCTCGTCGAACGACGCTCAGGAACACCCTGTGACATCAGTGCCTCCTACGATGTTGTTGGGTCAAGCTCACACCGCCGCCTGGACACCCAGGGTTGCGGCCTCGACGGAGCGCGCCCGGAGATCGATGAGCGCGTATGAGCCTCGGTCGAGCCGACCGGGGCAGACGACTACCGTCTTCGCAAGCTCCTCCTGCGCGGGCTCGTCGCCCGCGACGATCGCGAACCGCGGGTTGTAGGTCTTGATCAGCTCGGCGACCACCTCGCTCCCTGGCGCGTGCAGTCCCTTGTGGGCGGGAGGCGTCGTGAACAGGAGGACCTTCTCGGGCGCGTCGAACTCGCGGATCACCTTCAGCCGGTACTCGGCCTCCCAGCCCGCGTAGCGAAGAACCGAGTCTTCGTCGCGGATCGTGTGCGGGTCATCCAGGACCTCACCGCCCATTCCGGCGAAGAGGACGTGCGCGTCCCCGAGCGCCACCGTGCCGTGCACGCCGCGTACCGACGGGAACGCGATCTCGATGTTGTACGACTCACGGAGATAGTCGTGCAGCGGTGCGTCGGTCGGCCCCGGCACCCAGAAGGCGGGAAAACCCGCCTCGCCGAGGGCCCGAAAGACCGCCCGGTAGGCGTCGCCTTTGCTCTCCGGCCCGCTCAGCTCGCCGACGAGCACGATCGCCTCGGTGCCGTCCCCGGACAACTCCGCGAACAGCTGCTCGAACGGGCCGACGTCTCCGCCGACACCGCCCACTGCCACCAGCTTCTGAATGCGCTGGGCCATCCGGCTCATCTCCTCGCCACGGGACGCGAGCTCAGGCCCGCGCTGCCCGTGAGGACACGAACCCACCTGCCTCGTGTCTAGCCCCGGCGCCGTCCCAGAAACTGTCGGATCTGCGACAGTGCCGGGATCGCGCACTCGACGGCGGTTGCGCCCCATACGGAAGCCGCGGGCAGACAGCCCGCGATACGCGCCTTGGCTGCGCGCGACGATGACGCAGGAAGACTTCGATGGGCTGCCGGAGGACGACGTAACGGCGCTTCGTCAATTCGGCATCCGCCGCACGTACGGGCGGGGAGAAAAGCTCTTCAGCGAAGGAGAACGGCCGCGCTGGCTGATGATCATCGAGCGGGGCGAGGTGGAGCTCGTTCACGAGATGCGGGTCGAGCGCCCCGTGGTCCAGATCCTGTACGCCGGCGCGAGTGTCGATCAGCTCGCGATCCTCCTCGGCAGTCGCTACCGCTACTCCGCCGTGGCGCTGGACGACGCGACGGTGCTCCGCCTCCGTCTGGACACGGTTCGCGCGCTCGAGGAACTCTTCCCCGAGATCGCGTTCCGCTGGCTCCGCCTGCTGGCTCACACGCTCGAACGTGCACACCAGCGTCTGGTGGAGATGTCAGGCAAGTCAGCCCTCGAGCGGGTCTGCCAGGTTCTGCTCGACGAGTCGGCGGAGCGCAAGGAGCCGACGGTCGCGCTGACGCAGGCGGAGCTCGCGGCGACGCTGGCGTTGAGCCGACAGACCGTCTCGCGCGCCTTTCACGAGCTCGCGCGCGAGGGCGCAATCAAGCCGGGGCGACGTCGCGTAAGCCTGCTCGACTCGGAAAAGCTCCGCCGACATCTCTCGCGCTGAGAGCCCGCGGCTTCTGTCGCAGATCCGACGGTTTCCGCAGGACCGCCGAGGGCGAGCTTCAAAGAGATGAACCCCCGCGGCGAAGCGCTTCAAGCAGGGACTCCGGCGCCGGAATGGGAGCTCAAGTCGACGCCGGACCAGTCTGTGCGGCTCGACGAGTTCCGCGGCCGCCGCCTGATCATGGCGTTCTACCCCGCCGACTGGAGCCCGGTCTGCACCGACCAGATGGCGCTCTACAACGAGATCCTGCCGGAGTTCCAGCGGCTCGGGGCCACGCTCGTCGGCATCTCGATCGATCACGCCTGGTGTCATGCAGCGTTCGCGCAGAGCCGGAACCTGCACTTCCCCCTGCTCGCCGACTTCCATCCGAAAGGCGAGGTCGCGCAGGCATACGGGGTCTATGACGACGAGATCGGGATGAGCGAGCGGGCCCTGTTCGTCCTCGACGAAGAAGGCGTCATCCGCTGGAGCTACGTGTCGCCGATCGGCGTCAACCCCGGCGCCGACGGCATCCTGACGGCGCTCGAGTCCATGTCCGAGGCGCCGGCGCCGGTCCTGGCATGACCGCCGTCATCGAGCGTCCGCGGCTGACCGTACCGGTCAGCGAGCGCGACCATGTGCATCGGGCCTGCGACTGCGCGCCGGTGACGCTGCTCGAGTACGGCGACTACGAGTGTCCGTTCTGTGGCGCGGCGCATCCGATCGTGAAGCAGGTTCGCAGAGATCGCTCGGCGACGACCTGCGGTTCGCTTACCGCCACTTTCCGCTGACGCAGATCCACCCGCACGCCGTCCAGGCGGCCGAGGCTGCCGAGGCTGCCGGCGCGCAAGGCCGGTTCTGGCAGATGCACGACACGCTCTTCGAGAACCAAGATCGCCTTGGCGACTGCGAGACCTGATCTCGCTACGCGGACGCCCTCGGGCTCGACCTCGACCGGTTCGTCACCGACATGCGAAACGGCACGTATGCCGGCGCGCTTGCGAGAGGACTTCATGAGCGGCGATCCGCAGCGGCGTGAACGGGACGCCGACGTTCTTCGTCAACGGAATCCGGCACAACGGCAACTGGGACCTCGAATCGCTCCTCGAAGCTGTTCGCGCCGAGCTCTGAGGTGGCGAACGTCAGGGAACCGCGGCCCCGCGACCGACTTGAGGCGCTTCCGACCAGGGAAGAGCTCGAGGCGCTCGTCCGGCACTACCACCATCTCCAGAACGAGCACAAGCGCGCCGCCCCCGAGAGCTCGGCGCGGCGGCGCCTCGAGGAGCGGCTCCTCGACGTGCGCCGGCGCTTCGATCGCGTGCTCGAAGAATGGGTGCCCGAAGAGGAGCTGCGGACCGCATGGCTGGAGCACCTGCACAACCGTGCGCCCCTGCCGTCCGGGCCGCCCGCGATTCGACCGCTCGCCTTTTGCGGCGTCACAGACGCCGGCTCCGTCGTCGAGGTGCGCGGCGGGAAGGGCGAAGAGCTCGAAGTGTGGATCGACGGCACGCTCATTGAGCGCATCGCCGGCGAGAAGGACTTCTCCTCGGTCACACCGCCGCTCAGCTTTCGCCTGAACTCGACCGAAGCGCACGAGACGTTCACTGCGCCCGCAGAGGCGCTCGACGCGCTCGCCGATTACGTCGACGACGGCAAGCCGCCACCGTGGGATTTCGCAGCGGAGTTGCTCGCGGACGGATTGATCGACGTGCACTTCGCGCTGACGCCGCGCGGCCGGCGCGCGCTCGCGAGCCGGTAGGAACGACCGCGATGGACGTCGTTCCCCCAACCGAGCACGGCGACTTCACGACGAGATCGAGCAGTGGAGCTTCCGAGGCGAGCTTGAGCGCACGGATCCGCCATCAACACTGTTGCCGAGTATCGGGCTCTCATCGAAGGACTCAAGCTCGCCCGCAGTCGAGGAATCCAACGCGTCCGCGTGTTCCTTGACTCAGAGCTCGTGGTCGACCAGGGTGAACGGCCGCGCGAAGGTTGGCAAGGAGCACATCAGGCCGCTGCACGCGGAAGCGTGCTCCCTGCTCCAGGACTTTCCCAACATCAGGATTTCGTGGGTCCCGCGAAACTGGAACGCCGAAGCGGATGCGCTTGCAACCAAAGCGCTTCTTGGTCGCTGAGCGCGGCGGTAACCGCACGGACGGTGCCCACTCCGTGCCCACGCGGAAGGCAGAAACGCCCGATTAGCAGGGCTGTTCGAATCCCGTATGGGCCTT
>CAVTSL010000012.1:0-338898 GCA_963737405.1 uncultured Actinomycetes bacterium | reverse complement strand
CGGCATGCTCAACCCATGGGCCTACGACCGATTCGTCGAGGGGCAGTGGGGCGTCCTGAACGCCGCCGCGGGCCTCTTCCTCTGGATCGCTGCATGGGAGGAGCTCGACGAGCGACCCGGGCCGTGGACCGCCGGCCTGCTCGCACTCTGCACGGCGGCCGTCGCGGTCTTCGACCCCCATGTCCTCGGGCCGCTGGCCGTGAAAGCGGTTACCGCCGCGCTTTGGCGCCGGATCTGGCGGGACCGCTACGGCGGTCGCGTGGGCCGGGGCCTCGGTCGGGCTCGTCGCGCTCTTGCTGCTGTATCCGGTCATCTCGTTCTTCGTCGACGACGGCGCGGCGGATACGGAACCGTTCGCCAGTTCACGCGCGCGGACTTCGCACTCTTCCGCTCTGTCTCGAGCGACGACTACGGGCTGATCCCGAACCTCGTCGGGCTCTACGGCTATCGGGGCGAACGGCTCGGCCGCTTCCCACTTGCGAATGAAGACGCGACGTGGTGGCCGCTCACGGCCGCCGTGATCGTCGCGGCGGCAGTCGCGGGGGCCTGGCTCCGTCGAGACCGGGCATGGCTGTTCGTCTGCGGCATCGTGGGACTCGCACTGAGCGCGAGCACTGCCCTGCCGGGCGGAGTCGACGCGGCCGCGGAGCTCGCGGACCGGCTCCCGCTCGTCGGCGCCTACCGCGAGCCGCAGAAGTGGAGCGCGCTCTGGCTGGTGGCAGTTGTGGTGTTGTCAGCCTGCGCGTCCGACGCGGTCGCAGCTCGGCGGCACCGGGCGTGGGCAGGCCCGGCGGTCGCATACGCCGTCGTCCTTTGCGCGCTCTTCCCGCGGGGGTCGGCCAGATCCGCTCCGTCCCGGCGATCGTTGAGCCGGTCGAGTACCCGGCGTACTGGTTTCGCACAGCCGAGTACGTCGGGCGCGCAGTTCCAGCCGACGACCCGATCCTCGTTCTGCCGTGGCACCTCTACCAGCCCCTCGGCGTGAGCGAGGGGCGACTCGTGGCGAACCCCGCCCGAGTCGTCTTCCCAGGGCGCCTGATCGTGCCCCAGAACCTCGAAATTCCGGGCCGTTTCTCGGAGGTCTCGTCGCGCTACGACCGGATCGGCGCAGTGATCCGGCGTGAGGGTACCGATCGTGCGCCGTGGCGCGAGCGATCCGCCGGGAGGACGTCCGCTGGGTGCTCGTGCTCGACGGAACCGAGGGCCGAGGCGCTGTTGTCGGCCTGCGCCGGTGCGGGTTCGAGCTCGTCCAGGGCCGTCCGGGTCGCACCTCCGTCCTCAGGCTCTGAGGCCCGGGTTTACGTTTGAGCTCGCTGGATACGGTGTTACACTCGGACACTCGGCTGACAGAAGTTGTTGGGGTCAAAAGCCGAATGGGGGTGACAGCCGATGGAAGCAGGCTGGTCGGCATTCTTGCCGTCTTAAGCGTGACCGGCAGCGTTGCCTGGGCTGCCAACACTGGTCCGTTGAAGGCAAATCAGTCTTCGGGACCGGGTACGGCTACGCGGGGAAGGTCACGATCTGCCATCACACGGGCTCGAGGAACAATCCGACCGTGACGATCAGCGTGAACGCGAACGCGCTTCCGGCGCATTTCGCACACGGCGACACGATCGGGCCGTGCCCGGGGGACTGAGCAGCGTCTCGGGACCGAGCCGCTAGACCCACAGCATCCGGCAGATGACGCGCGGGGCGGCCGCTTCCCCTCTGAAGCACCTGACGGCCGCCCCGCCGGCGACGGCGCCGCGCGCGCTCGTCGTCACCTATGGATCGGTTCTGTCCCCTGATCACGGCCTTGCCGTTCGGGCCCGCGCGATGATCGAAGCCTTAAGCCGACTCGGCGTGCACAGCACAGTGATCAGTCACTCGGAGCGTGACGGCGGACGTCTGCCGGCACTCGAGGAGCTGCACGTGCTTCGGCGCCCACTGCACCTCGGGTGGTCGGCCGAGCTGGCGCGCGCGGTACACGAGCATCAACGCGGCGTGGACGTGATCGTCGTCGAAAGCGCGCTGCTTCTTCCGGCCGTTCGCGCAGCGCGACCGCGCGCGCCGATCGTCTGGGACACGAACGAGTGCGAGACGTTGCACTACTCCGGGTCGAATCCAGCCCCACGAATCGTCTACGCGGCTTCGTCTGGCGGCTCATTGAACGCTCATCGGTCGCTCGGGCCGATGTCGTGGTCGCGATCAGCGAGACGGAGGCCGAATGGTGGAGCCAGCTCTTTCCGGCGTCGCGAAGGAAGCTCGCGGTGGTCGACCACTGCTCGCCTGCCCGCCGCATCGCTTTCGACCGCGCCCGCCCGGAGCTCGAGCGGCTCTGCGGCGCGCCCCTGCGAGGCACGGTCCTGCTCTTCGTCGGAAACCTGCTCGGAAAGCACAACGCTGCCGCCGCGCGGTGGCTCGTCGAGGTCCTTGCACCTCGGCTTCCGTCCGACTGTTCGCTCGTCCTCGCGGGACCCGGGACGGACGCGGTCGCTTCTCCGCATTCCGCGAGGGCGCACGTGTGCCGCCTCGGCGGCGTCCCGGACATCGACGTGGTCATCGGCGGCGCCGACCTCTGTCTCGCGCCGCTCGCCGCCGGCGCAGGTGTGAAGACGAAGGTCCTGCACTACCTGGCCCACCGCAAACCGGTCGTCGCGACACCGGTTTCCTTGGAGGGGATCGAGGACGCGCCCGGCGTCGAGGCAGCGGGCCTGGACGAGTTTCCCTCGGTGATCGTCGAGTTGGTCTCGCGTGGCGAGGCTCCAGAACTTCGAGCTCGAAGAGAGACGCTGCAGGCAACGTGGCTTCACGAACGCTATGGACCCGATCGTGTCGCGAATCAGTGGCGCGACGCGCTGCAGCTCGCCGGAGTGAATGTCGCGTGACCCAGGATAGGTCCAAGCTGGAGCCGGCCAGTCCGAGGACGCTTGCGAGGCGCCTGCGGGAGGAATTCGCGAACTGGTACACGCTGGGGCCGTTGGCGTGGGTCGCGCTCCCCTCGCGGCTCCCGCCGACCGGCGGGATCGACTCGCTGGCGCGCAAGCGGGTCGGCGTGAAGTTTCGCGGAGGCGGGAGGGCTGAATGCAGGCTCGACGAGTTCTTTTCCTTCGTCGAGGTATTCGTGCTGCGCGAGTACGACCACCCGGACATCGACTGGCCGCGTCTGCGGACAATCGTCGACGTCGGTGCGAACGTCGGCGCGGCGACGCTCTGGTTCGCACGCCGTTCCAGAGACGCAGCGATCGTTGCTGTCGAGCCCGCGCGAGAGTCGATCGCAACCCTCGAAGCGAATGTGCACGCAAACGACCTCGCGGATCGAGTGCGCGTCGTTCCGGCTGCTCTGAGCGACCGAACGGGCAGGACGTACCTGATGCGGAACGGCTCCTCGGTCTATGCACACACAGGCGCAGCGTCCTCGCGCGGCGCCGAGACGGTGGACGGCGTGGCGCTCCCAGATCTCCTCGAGCGTTGGGGGATCGGAGAGGTCGACCTGCTGAAGCTCGACTGCGAGGGCGCCGAGTTCGACTGTCTCTACGCCTGTGACGAGACAATCTTGCGGCGGGTCCGCGCCATCGTCGGCGAGTACCACGGAGAGGGGCGAGAGATCTCTGGCCTCGCCGAGCACCTCGAACGCGCTGGTTTTGCCACGAATTTCGCAGGCACGGCGGATCTCGGGCTGTTCTCAGCCCTGCGCCGAGACTCTCGAACCCATCGTCGCGTGCCCCGCGCTGCCAGGCTCCAGACACCGGATGCTCCCGGGAGGCGCTAGGGCGCGTGGCTCCGGGAGCGCTCACTACCGCCGATGTCGCTCCGCGCGCCGCAGGCTCGCTTCGAGGTCGCTTCGTCCGCATGTTCGACCGCGCGATGGAGCAGAACCTCGCCAACATCGAGTCGATGCTCGCAACGAGACCTGGAGGCATCTTGCTCGACTTGGGCTGCGACGACGGCGCGAACACCACCAGGTTCGCCGCCGCTGCTCGCGCCGCGGAGACACACGGGCTCGAGCTGATCGAGGAGCGTGCCGAGCTAGCGGCTGGTCGCGGCGTCCAGGTGCGAATCGGCGACCTCGATCAACGGTTCCCCTTCGACGATCGCAGCTTCGACGTCGTTGTCAGCAACCAGGTCATCGAGCACCTTTGTGACACCGATAACTTCGTGCGGGAGAGTTATCGCGTGCTCCGTCCCGGAGGGCTCGCCGTCGTCTCTACGGAGAATCTCGCCAGCTGGCACAACATCGGTGCGCTGATGTTCGGTTGGCAGCCGTTCTCGCTCACGAACGTGAGCGACCGTCGGCTCGGGATCGGCAATCCACTCGCGATTCACCGAGGGGAACAGCTGACGCTCGCCTCGTGGCAGCACATGCGCGTGTTCGCGTACCGGGGTCTGCAGGAACTGTACGAAGCACACGGATTCATCGTCGAGAGGATCAGCGGGGCGGGGTACTATCCGCTTCCCGCGTGGCTCGCGCGGGCAGATGGTCGGCACGCCGCGTTCCTGACAATGAGCCTCGTGCGCCCAGCCCCGCGCTGAGCGGCCCGGCGGACTGAGCCCAGTCACGCAAGCACTCAGCAAGCAGGGCGCCCGTCCGGCATCTCCTTAAGACGAGGGGCCGGGCGGTCCCGGGGGGTGATTCCGAGAGGCGCCCGGCTCCATCATTCTCGTCCACCCGGGTGATGCTCGGTCTCAGAACGTGCGACGAGCGCGTCCAGGACCGGATCCCGGGAGCCCCAGAGGGGCGGCTCCGGGTCGAGCGGCGTCCAGCGGTAGCGGAAGACGAGCCCGGCGTCGTCGCCGTCGCCGACGACCGTGTGCTCCCACGCGTCGGGCGCGCCGGGCGCCTCGAGCTCGTACGCATGGTTCGTGTACGCCTTCCCGTGCGGCAGCTCGCCCGGCCCGAACGTCGCGAACTTGCGGAGGATGTGCGCGTCGAGACCCGCCTCCTCCGCGAGCTCCCGCAGCAGCCCGGCCTCGAGGTCCTCGCCCGGCTCGAGCCGGCCGGCCGGCACCTGCGTCCCCGCCTCGGGGTGGTCGCGGTGGTCGAAGACGAGCAGCTCCTTGCGCCCGTCGCGCTCGCGTGTCACGTACGCGAGCACGCGGTCGGTGTAGCTCACGCCTGAGCGCGCATCTTCGCCTTGTGCTCGCGCTTCGCGGTCTGGTAGCGCTCGAGCGCCTCCGGCGAGTCGACGTCACCGAGCGTCGGGTGGTTCGGGATGAGCGACTGCGCCGCCTCGACGCCGAAGCGTTTCCCGAGCACCGCGCCGAGCGACCTCGTCTTCATGTCGCCGAAGCCGGGGAGCGCGCCGATGCGTGCGCGGAGGTCGTCTCCGTCCTTCGCCTCGGTCCAGACGCGCTCCGCCTCGCCGCCGTACTCGTCGTCGATCGTCGCGCAGAGCTCCTGGACCCGCTTCGCCATGTTGCCCGGGAAGCGGTGCACCGCCGGGCGCTCGCGGAACGTCGCGTCGAGCTCGCCGGGGTCCATCTCCGCGATCGTCTTCGCATCGAGACCGCCCAGGCGCTCCTTGATCTTCAGCGGCCCGAGAAACGCCGTCGGCACGGTGACCTGCTGGTCGAGGGCGAAGCCGATCAGGAGCGCGAGCGGCTCCTGCGCGATCAGCCGGTCGGCGTCGTCGTTCCCGGTGAAGTAGAGCCGCTCCGGGTTCACGCAGCAAGCTTACGGGTAGGCGGCGTGCATGACAGAGCCGATCAAAGAGGAGATCCGGAAGACGGCCGAGGGGCGGGACGAGGCGACGCCCGCGCGGGCGCTCTTCGGGGTCGCGCTCACCGTTTGGCTGGCGATCGCGGTCCTGCTCGTGATCGCCTTCGCCGCCTACTTCATCGCGAGGTAGCGAGCAGGAAGCGCAAGGCGTCGGGCAGTCGCCGCGCCCAGTCTCGCTCGTGGTGCACGCCGCCGTGCTCGCGCACGGCGCGGAGCGAGCCGTCCTCGAAGCCGCGGCGCCGCAGCAGCTCGGTCATCCGCTCGAACCCGTCGACGTACCGTCGGGTCAGCTCCTCGTCCGCCAGCTCCCGGTCGCCGACGTCGATGTAGATGCGCGCCTGCGGCGGCTCGCGCTGCTCGACGAGCCGGAACCAGCGATCGTCGCCGTTCCAGAAGAACGCAGGGCTCATCACGCCGGCGAAGCCGAACGTCTCCGGGTACGCGTAGAGCCCGTGGAGGCTGATCACCCCGCCGAGCGACGAGCCGAGCAGCCCGCGCGCCTCGCGCCGCTCATCGACCGCGAACTCCCGCTCGACGAGCGGCCGTACCGTCTCCACGATGAACGCGAGGTAGTCGCGCGCGCCTCCCTGTGCGTACTCGTGCCGCCGGTTCTCCTTCGCGACCGGGATGCCGACGACGATCGCCTCCGTCCCCTCGCGCGCAAGTGCGTCCATCGTCTCCTCGATGCGCCACTCGGCGGCGTTCTGACCGTCGTGCATGTAGACGACGGGGAAGGCTCGGCCCTGCTCTCCGTGCGACGGCGGGAGGTACACGGCCAGGTCGCGTGTGTTCCCGAGCTGCGGGCTTTCGACGTCGCGCAGGACGTGCACGGCGCGGTGTTACCCGCGCAGCAGCTCCGCAACCCGCTCGGCGACCGCTGCCGTCGAGAGGTTCGTGTTCGCGCGCGGGATCGTGGGGATGATCGACGCGTCGGCGACGTAGAGGTTCTCGTAGCCGATCACGCGCGCGTCCCGATCGACGACCCGACCAATCGCGCACGTCGCAACCGGGTGGAAGAACCCGCGCACCTCCTCGCGGACATAGTCGCGCAGGTCGACGTCGCCCGGGCGCAGCTCGCTCGCCGTGACGCCGAGTCGCGCGACGAACTCGCGCAGCCCTTCGAGCCCGCTCGCGATCGACTCGAGGTCGTCGAAGTCCGAGAGGAAGCCGTGGTCGATGCGCACCGGTGCTGCGGGATCGGCGGAGGTCAGCCGCACGGAGCCGCGGGAGCGCGGCTTCATCAGGAACGCCCCGGAGCTGATCTCGCAGCCGGGGTCGAGCGCGGGGAAGACGAACATCTCGCCGTCGGCGCGGATCGTGATCTGCGCCATGTAGCTCTCGTGCGTGCGCTCCCAGTCCTCGACCTCGGCTCGCAGCTCGTCGGTCGGCTCCCAGCTCGCGCCGACGCCGGCGTGGTCCACGAGCCCGTCGCCGACGGGCGGCCCGAGCCCGCTTCGGAGAAGGATCGCGGGCGAGCCGTACGCACTGGCGGCAACGACGACCCGGTCGGCCGAGAACGGCCCGCGCGACGTCGTCACGCCGGTCGCCCGCGCGCCGGCGAACGTGATCCGGTCGACGAGGGTGTCCGCGACGATCGTCAGGTTGGGCCGCGAGCGCGCCGGATCGACGTAGGCGAACGCGGCGTTCCAGCGGACCGGCCCGCGCGCGTTGACGACGTGGAAGATCGTCGCGTCGCCCGCCGCGTCGGCGAACGCCGAGTGCCACGGCGACAGGTCGTCGCGCTCCACCGTGCGTAGCGCGAGCTCCTGCTCGGCGCGGTCGAGGTACGGGCGCAGGTCGTCCGCGCGCCAGGCGTCGCCCCACTCGTCGTAGTCCTCGTCGGTCCCGCGGAGGAGAACGCACGCGTTGTGCGCCGAGCACCCGCCGATCACGCGCGCCCGGAGCTGCGCGCGGTCCTCGCGGTCGGTCTCCCAGCAGTGCGAGTCGAGCGCGAGTCCGCGGGCGTCGAGCAGGTCGTCCGGCCAGCCGCCGGCGTCATACGGCCCGTAGTCGGGCCCCGCCTCGAGCAGCCCGACGCTGAGCGACGGGTCCTCGCTGAGCCGACCGGCGAGCACGCAGCCGGCCGTCCCGCCGCCGAGCACGAGCACGTCGAAGTGCCGATCCACCGCCGAATCCAACCACCCGCGAATGCGTACACTTGTTCGGGTGGACGCCCTCGCAGCGTTCAGTGGGACGACCCGCGCCTGGTTCGAGAACGCGTTCCGGGAGCCGACGCCTGCCCAGGCCGCCGGCTGGCCCGCGATCGCCTCGGGCGAGCACGTCCTGATCCAGGCGCCCACCGGCTCGGGAAAGACGCTCGCGGCCTTCCTGTACGGGATCGACCGCCTGAACGCCAGCCCGGGCGAAGGGCTCCGCCTGATCTACGTCTCGCCGCTCAAGGCGCTGAACTACGACATCGAGCGGAACCTCCGCGGGCCGCTCGCCGGCCTCCGGTCGGAGCTCCGCGTGGGCGTCCGAACCGGCGACACGCCGCAGAAGGAGCGGCAGGCGCTGATCCGGAACCCGCCCGACGTCCTGATCACGACGCCGGAGTCGCTCTTCCTCATGCTCACGTCCGCTGCACGGGAGACGCTCCGGAACGTCGAGACGCTGATCCTCGACGAGGTGCACGCGGTCGCCGGAACGAAGCGCGGCGCGCACCTCGCGCTCTCGGTCGAGCGGCTCGAGGAGCTGAACGAGACGCCGTTCCAGCGGATCGGCCTCTCCGCGACCCAGCGCCCGCTCGACGAGATCGGCCGCTTCGTCTCCGGCTCGCGGCCGATCAGGCTCGTCGACGCCGGCACGCGCAAGGAGATCGACCTCGAGGTCGTCGTCCCGCTCGAGGACATGCGCGAGCCGGGGCAGGGCGCCGACATGCAGGACATCCTCGGCACGGGCGGCGAGGCGCCGCAGCAGTCGATCTGGCCGTCGATGTACCCGAAGATCCTCGAGCTCGTCCGCCAGCACCGCTCGACGATCCTCTTCGTCAACAACCGCCGGCTCGCGGAACGTCTCGCGCTGCGGTTGAACGAGCTCGCGAACGAGGGCAAGGAGGACGGCGAACGCGAGGAGATCGCGCGCGCGCATCACGGGTCGCTCGCGCGCGAGCAGCGCCTGATCGTCGAGGAGGAGCTGAAGGCCGGACGCATCCCCTGCCTCGTCGCGACGTCGTCGCTCGAGCTCGGGATCGACATGGGCTCGGTCGACCTCGTGATCCAGGTCGAGTCGCCGAAGTCGGTCGCGCGCGGGCTGCAGCGCATCGGTCGCGCGGGCCACGAGCTCGGCGCGGTGTCGCGCGGGCGCATCTTCCCGAAGTTCCGTGCCGACCTGCTCGAGAGCGCCGTCGTCGCGCGTCGCATCCTCGACGGCGCGATCGAGGAGACCGTCATCCCGCGCAACCCGCTCGACGTGCTCGCGCAGCAGATCGTCGCGATCGCGGCCGACGACGAGATCGCGGTCGACGACCTGCACCGCCTCGTGCGCCGCGCGTACCCGTTCGCCGAGCTCTCGCGCGCGCAGCTCGAGAACGTGCTCGACATGCTCGCGGGGCGCTACCCCTCCGACGAGTTCGCGGAGCTCCGTCCGCGCATCGTCTGGGACCGCACGGCCGGCGTGATCCGCGGGCGCACGGGCGCGCGCAGGCTCGCGGTCACGAACGCGGGGACGATCCCCGACCGCGGGTTGTTCGGCGTCCACCTCGTGAACGGCGGCGGCCGCGTCGGCGAGCTCGACGAGGAGATGGTCTACGAGGCGCGCGCGGGACAGACGTTCCTGCTCGGCGCGTCGTCGTGGCGGATCGAGGAGATCACGCGCGACCGCGTGCTCGTCTCGCCGGCGCCGGGCGTCCCGGGAGCGGTGCCGTTCTGGAAGGGCGAGGGCATCGGACGCCCGTACGAGCTCGGCGCGGCGATCGGCAAGGTCTCGCGCGAGATCGTCTCGCTCCCCGAGGAGAAGGCGCTCGCCAGGCTCCGCGACGAGCACACGCTCGACGACAAGGCCGCGCGCAACCTGCTCACGTTCCTGAACGAGCAGGCCGCGGCGACCGGCGTCGTCCCGTCGGATCGAACCGTCGTGATCGAGCGCTTCCGCGACGAGATCGGCGACTGGCGCGTGTGCATCCTCACGCCGTTCGGCGGCCGCGTGCACGCACCGTGGGCGCTCGCGCTCGCGGCGAAGCTCCGCGAGTCGCTCGACCTCGACGTGCAGTCGATCTGGTCGGACGACGGGATCGCGCTCCACCTTCCCGACGCCGACTCCGCGCCGTCCAGCGACGAGCTGCGCATCGACCCCGACGACATCGAGGAGCTCGTCGTCGGCGAGCTCAGCGGCTCGGCGCTCTTCGGCGCGCGCTTCCGCGAGAACGCGGCGCGCGCGCTCCTGATCCCGCGCCGCCGTCCGGGCGAGCGGACGCCCCTCTGGCAGCAGCGCCTGAAGGCGCAGTCGCTGCTGCAGGTCGCGCGGAAGTACGGCTCGTTCCCGGTCATCCTCGAGACGTACCGGGAGTGCCTGCAGGACGTGTTCGACCTGCCGGCGCTGAAGGGGATCCTGCGCGGGCTGAAGACGCGCGAGCTCGACCTCGTCGACGTCGAGACGCAGAGCGCGTCGCCGTTCTCGTCGTCGCTCCTCTTCGACTACATCGCGACGTACATGTACGAGGACGACACGCCGCCGGCCGAGCGCCGGGCGCAGGCGCTGTCGCTCGACCGTGACCTGCTGCGCGAGCTGCTCGGGCAGGAGGAGCTCCGCGAGCTCATCGACCCGGGTGCGCTCGAGGACGTCGAGACGCAGCTGCGCGGGAACGCCCGCAACCCCGACGAGCTGCACGACCTGCTCCGGCGGCGCGGGGATCTTCGCGAGGGCGAGTACGACGCCGGCTTCGCCGAGACGCTGATCCGCGAGCGCCGCGCGTTCCGCGCGCGGGTCGCCGGCGAGGAGCGGCTGATCGCGGCCGAGGACGCGGGGCGCTACCGCGACGCGCTCGGCGTGATGCCGCCCGGCGGCATGCCCGACGCGTTCCTCGAGGGGTCAGACCCGAATACGGCTCTGCAACAGCTCGTCCACAGGTTCGCGAAGGGTCGCGGTCCGTTCACGACCGGGGAGGCGAACGACCACTTCGGCCGTGACGTCGAGCAGCAGCTGCGCGAGCTCGAGCGCGAGGACAAGCTCGTCCGCGGCGAGCTGCGGCCCGGTGGGACGGAGCGAGAGTGGTGCGACCCCGACGTCCTCCGGCGCCTGCGGCGTGCGTCGCTCGCCGCGTTCCGGAAGGAGGTCGAGCCCGCGGAGCAGGCGACGCTCGGGCGCTTCCTCCCGAGCTGGCACGGCATCGACCGCCGCGCGACGCTCCGCGAGGCGGTCATCCCGCTGCAGGGGCTTCCGCTGCCGGTTGCGCTGTGGGAGTCGGAGGTGCTCCCGCGGCGCGTGCCGTCGTACCAGCCGCTCCAGCTCGACCAGCTCTGCGCGTCGGGCGAGCTCGTCTGGGTCGGCGCGGGACTCGACCGGGTCGCGCTGTTCTTCCGGGAGGACGCCGGCGTGCTCGGTCGCCCTTCGGCCGCCGCCGCGCCCGACAGCGAGACGGCGCAGCGGATCCGCGACGCGCTCGCCGGCGGCGCGAAGTTCTGGTTCGACCTCGTCGAGTCGACGGGGCTCGAGCACGCCGAGGCGCTGCCCGCGCTCTGGGATCTCGTGTGGGCGGGCGAGGTGCGAAACGACGCGTGGACGCCGCTTCGGGCCGGCAAGCGCTACGAGGCGCCGCGGCCGCAGCGCGCTCGCGCACGCCGCTTCTCGCGACAGCGCGCGAACACGAACACGGCGACGCAGGGGCGCTGGTCGCTGACCGACAACCTCTTCGCCGGGGAGCCGGATCGCCGCGCGCTCGCCGAGCTCCTGCTCGAGCGGCAGGGCATCGTCACGCGCGACGGCGTGCGCGCCGAGGGGATCCAGGGCGGGTACGGCGCCGTCTACGGCGAGCTGCGGGCGCTCGAGACGCTCGGCGTCTGCCGCCGCGGGTACTTCGTCGAAGGTCTCGGCGGCGCGCAGTTCGCGCTCGCGGGCGGCGTCGAGCGGCTGCGCGAGCTGCGCCCACGCGAGGACGACGAGCCCGAAGCCCTCGTGCTTGCAGCGGCCGATCCCGCGCAGCCGTACGGAGCGGCGCTTCCGTGGCCGAAGCGCGCGAACGGTCGCGCCGCGCGAGTCGCCGGCGCACACGTCGTGCTCCTCGGCGGGGAGCCCGCGCTCTACGTCGAGCGCGGCGGCAAGTCCCTCGTTCCGCTCCGGGATCCCGAGGACGACTGGATGCGCGTCGCGCTCGCCGCACTCGTCGAGCACGTGAAGCGGCGCGGACGCAAGCGGCTGGCCGTCGAGCGCTTCGACGGCGAGCCGGTGGGGGAGACGGACGCGATGCCGCTCCTCATCGAGGCGGGCTTCCTGGCGGGGCCGCGCCGCGCCGTGCTCCGTCCGTGAGGGTGCTCGGCGCGCTCGCCGCGGTCGCCGTGCTCGCCGGCTGCGCGAAGCCGCCGGAGCAGAAGGGCGCAGAGCGCGCAACCGCGCGGGCGGCGCACGCGGAGTCGGCCCACTGCACCTCCCGGTCGCGCATTCTCTTCAGGGAGGGGCCGCCGGCGAACGTCTTCATCTGCGCGGTGAAGCTCGGCGACGGCTACTGCGACCGATACCGCGTCGACAGGCGGGGCACGCGCTACCGCGTCCGGGCGCTCGAGCGGCACGGCGCCTGCGTGCTCCCTGCCGGCTGACGTATCGCCCAAGCGGGGGATGCGAAGGTCGCCCGGCGCGCCGATTCTGAGCCCACGGCGGTGCGGCCCCGCTCGGATCTCGGATCACGGAGAACGCGGATGGAACCCACGCAGACACGACTTTTCCTGATGATGATGCTGGTGACGCTGCTCTTCGCCGCACAGCTGATGACGCAGACCGGCGCCTTCGCCGCGCTGCCCTAGCGTCTTCTAGACGAGCCGCCCGAGCACCGCACCGAACACCGCGTGGCGCAGCGTCGCCTGCCCGAACGCGCGCGGCGTCATGAGCTTCGGCACGAGCGCCGTGCCGCGGGCCGGGTGGTAGCGGTCGACGAGGGCGGAGAGTGGGAAGAGCGCGACGTGCTCGGCGAGCGCGAGCGTGAGCGCCGAGATGCCGAAGCGCTGCTTCGCGTCGCGGTACGCGAGGCCGAAGAGCGCGCCGTTCGCCGCGTGGATGGTGAGCCCCACGACCCGCCAAGCAGGGCCGCGCGTGACGAACGTCCCGAGCAGCGCGACGTCGGAGTACTCGTAGCGGAAGAGTCTGCGGTCGAGCGGCTCGACGAGCGCCCACACGGTCGCGGCCGCCGCGCCGGCGGCGGCAAAACGAGCGCGTTCCGTCACCTCGTCAGCTTCCGCAGCTCGCGCACCGAACGCCGGAGGTTGTCGTTCACGTGGAACGCGCCGAGCCGGCGGGCGACCCGGTCGTTCGCCGCCGCGCCGCCGATCGCAAGCGTCACGCCGTCCGGGAGGTCGAGCCGCGAAAGGTCGCCGACGCGCTCGCGCATCGTGACGCTGAGGCACAGCAGCGTCGCGTCGAGCTGCTGGGCGAGCTCGACCGCGTCCTCGAGGGGCGCGTCCGCACCGAGATAGGCGACCTGCCAACCGTCCGCGCGCAGGAGGGTGCCGAGCATGAGCAGTCCCAGCTCGTGCTGCTCGCCCGGGACGCAGGCGAGGACCGCGACACCGCGAACGTCGCCGCGCGCGTCTGCGAGGAGCCGCTCGAGGCGTGCGCGGATCGCCGCGCTGACGAGGTGCTCCTGCGCGACGGAGAGATCGCCGCTCGACCACGCGTCGCCGACACGCGCGAGGACCGGCTCGACCACACGCACCAGCGCCTGCTCGAGCGGCAGCACCGTGAAGACCTGGTCGAGTAGCCCGCGAAGGGCGGTGACGTCCGAACGCGCGACCGCGTCGTAGATCGCTCGGCGGAGGTCAGCCGGCGTCTTCGGCGCGTCGACCGTCCCCGTGCCGAGCAGCGCGGCGGCCTCGCTGATGCGGAACCCCTCCGCGAGACGTTCGCGCAGCCACTCGACGCGCGCGACGTCGAGCTCCGTGTAGCGGCGCTGGCCGCCTTCGGTGCGCTCCGGCTGCAGGACGGCGTAGCGCTGCTCCCACTTCCGCAAGGTGTCGGCGGGAACGCCCGTGCGTCTCGACAGGGCGGCGATGTTGAGACCGTTGGCCATCGGGGTCCGCTTGGACAACCTATCGCTACGCTGCGTTCGTGCCCGAAGGCGATGCGCTGCGACGGGCGGCGGCACGGCTCCAGCCCCTCGTCGGCGAGCAACTCGAGGTCGAGACCCCGCATCCGCGCGCCGCAGTGAAGGGCATCGCCGAACGGCTGAACGGGCGTCGCCTCGAATCGGTCGACGCGGTCGGCAAGAACCTCCTGCTCCGCTTCGAGGGCGGGCTCGTGCTGCGCAGCCACCTACGGATGACGGGTCGCTGGCGGCTCGAGCGTCGGGGTGCGAAGCGCGTCGGCAAGCCGTGGCTCGTGCTGCGTGGGGCGGAGCGCGAAGGGGTGCTCTGGAACGGGCCGGTGCTCGAGCTCGGCGGCGACGCGGTGCGCCGTCTCGGGCCGGACGTGCTCGACGAGCCGCTCCAGCTCGACACCATCGTGCGGAACCTGCGCGCAACCGATTCCGGCCGCGAGCTCGGGAACGCACTGCTCGACCAGCGACTCGTCGCGGGCATCGGGAACATGTGGAAGGCCGAAGCGCTCTGGGAGGTGCGGCTCTCGCCGTGGGCGCGCGTCGGCGACCTCTCCGACGACGACCTTCGCGCCGCCGTGGGCGCGGCCGCCACCCTCATGCACGCCGGCCTGGCGTCGGGCCGGTCCGCCCGGAACGTCTACCGCCGGCACGTCTGTCCTCGCTGCGGCGGTCGCGTCGCGTCCCGCGGCCAGGGCGACGACAACCGGACGACCTACTGGTGCCCGACGTGCCAGGGAGGAGTGCGGCCCCCGAGCGCGTAGGCGGAAGGTCCATGGCCGTTCGCGCGCCGCATCTCTATCGCTCGCTCCGCTGCTTCTGCCTCGGTGCGTTCCACGTGCTCGCGTCGGAGGACGCCGAGCTGCCGTTCTCGTTCGAGCAGCACGCGACGCGCGGCCGCCCGACGCTCTACGAGTACCGGCCGCTCGTACGCGAGTTCGTCGAGGCGCGCGGCCGCACGCTCGAGCAGCGGCAGGATGCGCGGCTCGCCGTCCAGGACCTCCGCAACGAGCCGGCGGCGGCGATCTTCGGCGAGGAGCCCTTCAGGAGCGTCCTGCTGCCGCTCATCCTCCGCGTCGCGGAGTCGTGCGGCGGGTTCGACTGGGACGACGGAGCCTTCGACCGCGCGTACGCCGAGTTCGAGCAGACGCTCTTCGCCGGTCGCCGCGCGTACGCGGCCGCCGCGCCGCTGATCGGGCTCTCGCTCGGGGCGGAGCTCGCGCTCGACCGGCACCTGCGCGTGCGGCACGCGGCCACGGGTGAGTTCGCGCGGCACTGGCCCGAGGCGCAGGGGCTCTTGCCGCCCGAGTACGGCCGGGACACCGACCGGCTGTGCCTGCTCGAGCTCCAGTGCGAGCTCGAGGCCGGCGAGGGCTCGCCCGACGCGTCGGGCGAGCTCGGCGACGCCGTCACGGCGCTGCGGCTTGCGACCTGCGGCGCGATCGCAGCCGGCCCCGTGCTGTTCGAGCGGCTCGACTGGCGCCCGTTCGGGATCAAGCCCGTGCTTCCGATCGCCGCCGCGCAGCCGATAGGGGACGCGACGCGGCTCGATCCGTTCCGCGGGCGGCTCGCCGGCGAGCTGCTCGAGCGGCTCGCGCTCGCGGACGAGGATCCCGACCTCGGCGAGGCGCTCGACCGTTGGGAGCTCTCGCTCTTCCAGACAGGCCCCTCGCGAGAGGAGCAGCTTCGCGAGGCGCTGACGGCGCTGCTGGGCGGCGCCGACGGGGTGTGGGCGGCGTCGATGCGCGCGTCGGTCCTGCTCGGGGAGCGGATCGAGGAGCCTCGCCCCGACTCGGTGCGGCGCGCGCTCGTCGAGACGCTCATGCACGGCGATCGTGTCGCGCTCGTCGTCGCGCTCGACGAGACGATGCTCGGGCTTCGCGAGGCACCTGCCGGGTACTTCGCGCGCGTCGCGAGCTGACACGAAGTCGGCACAGAGTCGACACAGACACGGCACACCTTCGCGGCTACCGTCGGCTGCATGGACGAAGCACGTGCCGTTCTCGAACGACTTCGCCGCATCGAGGTGCTGCAGCGCGAGCGGGCCGGGCCGCACGCGGTGCTCGCCGAGGTCGACGAGCTCGTCGTCGAGGCGCGGCGCTGGCTCGGCGCCGAGGGTGGGGACGAGCGCGCGGCAGCGTCCCTCGCGCGCGTCGGTGCCGCAATCGAGCGAACGCGGGAGGCCATCATGACGACGTGAGCCGCCTCCATCTCCCTCCCGGCGTTCGGGCGATCCTCCCGATCGCGGTGACGGTGCCGCTGTTCGCGATCTCGTTCGGCGTCCTCGCTCGTGCCTCGGGGATGGGCGTCGCCGCGCCGATCGTGATGTCGGCGACGACCTTCGGCGGCTCCGCGCAGTTCGCGGTCGCGTCGATCCTCGACGAGGGCGGCAGCGTCGTCGCTGCGATCATCGCCGCGTTGCTCCTGAACGCGCGCTACGCGGCGATCGGCATCTCCGTCGCGCCGCTCTTCCACGGCTCGCTGTTCCGGCGCGTCGCCGAGTCGCAGGTGGTCGTCGACGAGTCGTGGGCGGTCTCCGCGCGGCCCGACGGGACGTTCGACCGACGAGTGCTCCTCGGCGCGGGGCTGACGCTCTACGTGCTCTGGGTGCTGGGCACCGCGATCGGCGTGCTCGGCGGCGGTGCGCTCGGCGACCCCGAACGGCTCGGGCTCGACGCGGCGTTCCCTGCGCTGTTCCTGGCGCTGCTGGCGCGGCAGCTGAGGACACGCCAGGCCGTCATGGCCGCCCTCGCGGGCGGAGGGATCGCCCTGGTCCTCTTGCCGTTCGCGCCGCCGGGCGTCCCGATCGTGGTGGCCGTCCTCGGCTGCCTCGTGGGGCTCCGCCGGTGAGCGTCTGGATCGCGGTCGCGATCGTCGGCCTCGGGACGATGACGCTCCGAGCGCTCGGACCCGCGCTGCTCGGGAGCCGCCGGCTGCCGGAGCGCCTCGACGCGCTCGTGTCGCTGCTCGCCCCGACGCTGCTCGCTGCGCTCGTGGTCACCCAGACGTTCGGAGGCGGCGACGGCATCGTCGCGGACGCGCGGGTCGTCGGCGTCGGCGTCGCGCTGATCGCGGTCGCGCTCCGGGCGCCGCTCCTCGTCGTGGTCGTCCTCGCGGCCGCAGCGACCGCGCTCGTTCGGGCGTTCTAGCCCAGCTCGCGCCGGAGCACCGACGCGGTCGCCCGGAGCGCCAGCTGCGTCTCGTCGAGTCCGGGCTCGCGCGTCGTCAGCCGCTGCAGGAGCAACCCCGGCACGAGGAACGCCCGCGCGACGCGGTGCGTCCGCCCCTCGACCGCCGTCCAGAGCTCCATCGTCAGCCCGAGCGAGAGCAGCGCGCCGATCGCCGCCGGCAACGGCCACATCCACTCGAAGACCGCCGCGACCGGAAGCACGAGCGCCGCGAAGTTCGTCCCGCATCGCGCCGCGAACCGCGACGGCCGCGCCGCGCCGGACCACGTCGCGAGCAGCCTCCGCTGCTCGACGGCGGCGATCGCACGGTGCTCGGCCCCGTGCAGCCGCAGGGTGCGCCCGCGCAGAATCCACGCGAGCATCACGGCCGAGAGCAAGAGACCCGCCGGCAGCTCGAGCCGCGAGGGGAGCAGGAAGAACGCGAACGACGCGAGCAGCGCGATCGCGAGGAACCACCGCTCCCGCGCCCGGGCCACGCCGCGCCGCCCCATCAGCGGCGACACCGCCGCGGCGAGCCGGGCGATTCCGCGAACGAGCGGGATCCGGCGCAGCGGCTTGGGTGCGGGCGACATTTCGCCCTCCCGCACCGACCCGTCGAGCGTCGCGAACGCCCAGAAGCGCTCGCTGACGATCACGACCCCGTCCGGGCGCGCCATCCCGCCGAGCCGGGGGAGCTTCCCCTTGGCGTCGGCACGCGCAAGCGTCTCCAGGGCGGCCTGGCTCTCCACCCCTTCAGAGTGGCGGAAGAACGACCGCCCGGCAACCCGCCGGGCGGCCTATTCGGTCAGATTCCGGGTCCTACGTCTCGCTACCAGCGCCCGCGCGTGAAGAAACCGAGCAGCGCCAGCACGAGGATGACGATCAGGATGATCCACAGGAGACTCACCAAAGCCCCTTTCCGTCGATTTCCCGGCGTCCCGGCCTTCACCTCTGGAGCGCCGTTGTCCTTTGCGAGGATGCGCTTGTGATCTCCCATTGGGACGAACCGGAAACCGAGCGGGCCGAGCTCGGGCACCTCGCCGCCGCCTGGACCGACTTCGCCGCGGCGACCGAGGCGAGGCGGATCGGCGTCAACCGGATCCAGATCGACCCGGGCATGTGGTCGACCCCGGCGCACATCGAGTCCGCCGAGGAGGAGCTCTTCTACGTCCTCGGCGGCACCGGCTGGTCGTGGCAGCAGCTCGGGGCAGAGGGCGAGGTGCGAATGCACGCGGTGCGCGAAGGCGACTGCATCGTCCACCTCGCCGGACGCGAGCGGCACACGTTCAAGGCAGGCCCCGACGGGCTCGACGTGATCGCATTCGGCAACTCCCACGACACGCAGTTCGCGTACCTGCCTCGCGCGAAGGTCGGCTGGCTCGGCGGCACCTGGGTCGACGCCGGCGGCGGCGACTGGCCGTGGCAGCGCGAGGTCGACGCGGGGGCGCCCGACGAGGTCGAGCCGAGCGAGCGACCGCCGAGCATCAAGCGCGAGGAGGACGTCGAGCCGGCGTTCGACGGCAGGGTCTTCTCCCTCGCGGAGGCGGCCGGCTCGCGCCAGTCCGGCCTGAACGTCGTTCGGCTTCCGCCCGGCGACGAAGGCGCACCCCCGCATGTGCACTCGGTCGAGGACGAGTTCTTCATCGTGCTGGAGGGCGGTGGGACCCTCCACCTCGACCCGACGCCGGCGCGCGTCGAGTTCGGCGGGCAGCCCGAGACGCACGCGCTCCGCCGCGGCTCACTCGTCTCGCGACCTGCGGGCACCGGCATCTGCCACTGGATCGAGGCGGGCGACGAAGGCATCACGTACCTCGTCTACGGCACGCGCGCGCGAAACGACGTCATCTACTACCCGCGCAAGAACGGCCTCTGGTTCAAGAGCGCGGGCGTGATGATCGCCGCGGACCACATCTCGATCCTCGACGACTGACCGGCGACCGCGAGCAATCGTGCGCCGAGAGAGAGGAGAGCACTCGGTACCATCGAAACACGCGGGGTCATGGCCCTCGCAAGGCTGCTTCCACGACCCAACACGCGGGCAAAAGCCGCGAAAGGACCGACCTTGGCACGGGTGATCGTATTCGCCAACCAGAAGGGCGGGGTGGCGAAGACGACGTCCACCCTCAACCTGGCCGTGGCGTTCAAAGAGCAGGGGCTCCGGGTGCTCTGCGTCGACCTCGACCCGCAGGGCAACCTGACGATGAGCCAGGGCCTCAACCCGGACGAGATCGACCGCTCGATGTACGACGTCCTGGTCCACAAGCTTCCGATCGAGGAGGTGATCCAGGAGCGCGAGATCGACCTCGCCGTCTCGTCGATCGACCTCGCCGGTGCGGAGCTCGCCCTGGCGTCGATGATCGGCCGCGAGCGCGCGCTCGAGAAGGCGATCGTCTCGATCCGCGAGCGCTACGACTACATCCTGATGGACACGCCGCCCTCGCTCGGCCTGCTCACGATCAACGCGTTCGTCTCGGCGGACGGCGTGATCGTCCCCGTCCAGACCGAGTACCTCTCGCTGCGCGGGCTCGTCCAGCTCGAGAACACGCTTGCGATGGTGCGCGAGAACCTCAACCCGAAGGTCGAGATCGTCGGCATCCTTCCGACCATGTTCGACCGTCGCCTGCTGCACTCCCGAGAGGCCGTCGACATCCTGACCGAGAACTTCGGCGACCTCGTCTTCAACACCAAGATCCGGAAGACCGTCCGCTTCGCAGAGGCGCCGGTGAAGGGTCAGTCCGTACTTGCCTACGATCCGACCGGCGAGGCCGCCATGCTGTACCGCGACCTGGCGAAGGAGGTGCTCAATGGCGCGAAGGCGCGCGAGCATGCGTGAGGGCCCGCTCGCGGAGCTCTTCCGCGCGACCGAGGCTGCACAGCGGCAAGCAGAGCGCGAGCCGGCGGGGGAAGCCCCGCCGCAGCCGCCTGTGGAGGAACCGCCCGTCACTCCGCACGAGGAGACGGTGGAGCACGTCCCGACGTTCGAGCGCGCGCCGCAGGCGCCGCCGCCGCCACCCGTAACGCCCCCGCCCGTCGAGCGCGAGCCCGAGCGGCCACAGCTCGCCGCGGTCCCTGAGCCGCGCTACGAGCCTCCCGTCACGCGGTTCGAGCCGCTGCCCGAGCCCGCGCCGCGCCTGCACCGCGTGCCCCGAGCCGACTCCGGTGCCTACCTCGCGGTCATCCGCGTCGTCGGCGTCGGCGGCGCAGGTCTGAACGCCGTCAACCGCATGCTCGACGCCGGGATCAACCAGGTCGAGTTCGTCGCGGTCAACACCGACCTCCAGCAGCTGCAGACGTCGGACGCCGAGGTGAAGATCCACATCGGCCGCGAGCTGACGAAGGGCCTCGGCTCCGGAGCCGACCCCGACATCGGCCGCGCCGCGGCAGCGGAGGCGTACGACCAGATCAAGCACGCGCTCCGCGGCTCCGACATGGTCTTCGTCACGTCGGGCGAAGGCGGCGGCACCGGCACGGGCGCCGCGCCGATCGTCGCGAAGATCGCGCGCGAGCTCGGCGCGCTGACCGTCGGCATCGTCACGACGCCGTTCCCGTTCGAGGGAACGAAGCGCCGCGCGCAGGCGGACGCGGGCGTCGAGGAGCTCCGTCGCAACTGCGACACGACGATCGTGATCCCGAACGCGAAGCTGCTCGAGGTGCTCGACAAGTCGACCTCGATGCTCGACGCGTTCAAGATCGCCGACGACGTCCTCCGGCAGGGCGTCCAGGGCATCTGCGACCTGATCACGCTCCCGGGCCTGATCAACCTCGACTTCGCGGACGTGCGGACGATCATGAAGGACGCCGGAACGGCGCTCATGGGCATCGGCTTCGCGACGGGCGACAACCGCGCCGCCGAGGCGGCCGAGCGCGCGCTCCGCTCGCCGCTGATCGACACCGAGCTCGTCGGCGCGAGGGGCATCCTGCTCTCGATCGCCGGCGGCAGCGACCTCTCGCTGCTCGAGGTGAACGAGGCCGCCGAGGTGATCCGCCGAGGCGCGACCGACGACACGAACATCATCTTCGGCGCGACGATCGACGAGCGGCTCGCCGGCCAGATGTGGGTGACCGTCGTCGCGACCGGGCTGCGGGACAGTGCGTCCCCCCGCCGCGAACGAGGCCTGTTCGGCCGGAGCGCGTCAACAGGCGAGAGCGACGATCTCGACACGCCGAGCTTCCTGAAGGACCTGTAGAGAACTCGGCGCACACTCGGCGCACTCGCGTCACACACGCGTGAAACGACGCTCGATAGCGTTTGTGTTGGGGCGCTCGTCGCGCCCCCCATGGGGGGCGCCCGCGTCTAGACCAGGACGATCGTGCCGACGAAGGCCGCCGCGACCACCGCGGTCGCACCGCCGATCGCCCAGCGCGGGACCGGCACGCGCGAGAGGTAGAGCGCGCTCGCGGAGCCGAAGCTCAGGCCGACGAGCGTCTCGACCGCGTGGAACGCGATGCCCGTCGAGAGCGCCGTCGTCAGGTCGACGCCCTGGGCCTGGAGGGCGAGCGCGATCGCGCCGCTCTTCAGGCCGATGTTCCCCGGCGTGATCGGGACGAGCCCGGCGAGATCGATCGCGGGCAGGACGAGAAGCGCGGTCAGGAAGGGCGACGGAATCCCCACCGCCGCGGCGACCGCGGCCGCTGCGCCGAGACGCGCGACCGTCCCGGCCGTCACCCACGCCGGCACGCGTCCGAGCAACGGCACGACGAGGAGCAGCACGAGCGCGATCGGCTTGAGCGTCGCGAGCAGCAGCACCCCCGTGCAGACCAAACGCGCGATCCCGACACCGGCCAGCGCCTTCCCGGCCGTGAGCAGACGCGAGTCGGGCGAGGCCTTCGCGAAGAGCGCGAGCCGGACCGCATCGCCGGCGTGCGCCGGCGCGAGCGAGTTCACGAGCGACCCGACGCCGTAGCGCGCGCACGCATCGACGCGGTCGGGCAGATGCGTCGCCGCCCGCCAGGCGCAGCCCGCACAGATGAGCCCGGCGCCGAACGCGGCCGCGGCCACCCACAGCCAGCCCGCGTTCGCGTCCTCGAGCGTCGCGAGCGCCTCGAGCACCTGCCGCTGGAAGAGCTGCGGCGAGAGGATGACGACGGCGAGGGCCGCCATGCCGAAGGCGGCAAGGAGAATCGTCCGTTTGTCGAGAGTCTGGCGGAGCATCGTGGGGGAGATGGAAACGACGGGACGGGAGCGGGAGGCGTCGACCGCCTTCCCCCGGCGCTCAGCGACTCGTACCTACGGTAGCGCGACTTTCACGAGACTGCGGACCCGGACGATTCCCACAATCGTCCTATCGGCACGTAGTCTCGATTCATGAAGGGCGCGATCGCCGCCGGCCACCCGCTCACGGCCGAGATCGGCGCCCGCGTGCTCGAGCGCGGCGGGAACGCGGTCGACGCCTGCGTCGCGGCCGGCTTTGCCTCGTGGGCGACCGAGAGCCCGCTCACCGGGCCGGGCGGAGCGGGATTCATGCTCGTCCACACGGCCCGCGACGGCCGCACCAGAGTCCTCGACTTCTTCGCAACCGTCCCGACCGGGCCGCGCGAGGACCCGACGGACGTCACGATCGTCTTCGAGGGCTCGCAGACCCAGCTCTTCCGCGTCGGCACGGGGACGTGCGCCATCCCGGGGAGCACTGCGGGGCTCGAGGCGGCGCACCGGTCGTACGGCTCGCTGCCGTGGCCCGAGCTCGTCCGGCCGGCGATCGAGCTCGCCCGCGACGGCTTCGAGGTCTCCGAGTCGCAGGCGTACCTCCACACGATCCTCGCGCCCGTGTTGTCGGAGACGCCCGCAGCCGGGCTGACGACGGGCGCGCAGCTCGCGTGGCCCGAGCTCGCCGGCACACTCGAGCGGATCGCGAAGCGCGGCGCAGCAGCGGTCTACACAGGCGCAACCGCACGAGCGATCACGCGGACCGTCCCGGCGATCCGCCTCGCCGACCTCGAGCGCTACCGCGTCGTCCGCCGTCGGCCCGTGAGCAGCCCCTACCTCGACGCCGAGTTCCTCTCGAACCCACCGCCGTCGTCCGGCGGCGTGCTCGTCGCGTTCGGCCTGCGCCGACTCGAGCGCCCGGGCCGCTCCGGCTCCCCCGCAGCGGTGGCGCGGCTCGCGGGCGTGATGGACGAGCAGACGCGGGCGCGCGAGCACCGGCTCACACGCCGCCTCGTCACGGCGGGGACGACGCACATCAGCGTGGTCGACGTCGCCGGCAACGCCGCCTCGCTCTCGGTCTCGACGGGCGGCGGCGGCTCGGGCGTCGTGGTGCCGGACACCGGCATCCACATGAACAACATGCTCGGCGAGCTCGACCTGATGGTCGGCGCGCCGCGACCCGGCGAGCGCCTCACGAGCATGATGGCGCCGTCGCTCGTCCTCGAGCGCGGGGAGCCGCGGCTCGTTCTCGGCAGCGCCGGATCGAACCGGCTCCGCGGCGCGATCATGCAGGTTGCGGTCAACGTGCTCGCGCACCGGATGGACGTCGCCACCGCCATCGCGTCGCCGCGTGTGCACCTCGAGGACGGCGTCTTGCACCTCGAGCCTCCGCTCGAGCCCGGGCGCGTTCCGTACGAGGCGTCGCACTGGCGCACGCGCAACCTGTTCTTCGGCGGTGTCGCCGCGGTCGAGCGGCTCGGCGACGGCACGCTCGCAGCGGCCGGCGACCCCCGTCGCGGGGGAGCGGGCGTCGTCGTGGGTTGATCACCCGAAGGGGCGCTCCAGCGAACGCCTGTGCGCGCCGATCCTCAGGTCGTGGCGTACGACGTCGAGACGCGGCCCGCGACGTTTGCAGCAGCACGCGCGAGCAACCACGCGCGACGCTCGCTCGCGCTCGTCGCGCTGTTCGTCGGCGTGGGCGCGCTGCCGCTCGTGCTCTCCCAGGCGTTCGAGGTCCCGCTCGTCGCCTCGGCAGTGATCGTCACGCTGATGGTCGCGCTCTACCACGCGGCCGACGGCGAGAGCGCGCTGATGGAGCGCTGGCTCAAGGGCAGCACGGCGGAGGCCGCGGTCGGCGAGACGCTCGAGGCTTTGCGCTGGGAGCGCTACATCGTCATGCACGACATGCCCCAGCGCGGCGAGGGCAACATCGACCACGTTGTCAGCGGGCCGAACGGCGTCTACCTCGTCGAGACGAAGTTCGCGCGCTACCTGCCGGTGCACCTGAAGAAGGCGAAGCGGCAGGCCGCGCGGCTGCACGACGAGCTCGGCGTCTGGGTGACGCCCGTCGTCTGCCTCGCGACCCGCGAGACGAGGTCGTACCGTCGCGAGGGGGTCTGGGTCGTCAGCCGCGCCGAGCTGGCCGACTGGATCCGCGCGCAGCAGAACGAGCCGGTCGACTTCGACCGCCTCGCGCGTTTCGCCGAATCGCTCTAGCGTTCCGGCCGTGCGTGGCGAGTTTCGGATCCGTCCGGCCGAGCCGGGCGATGCGGGTGCGCTCGTTGCACTTGCGACCGCGGTCGGATCGGAGCCGGAGGGCTGGCTCATCACGACCTCGAACTGGCGGAGCGTCGGGGACGAGCGGCGCTACATCCGCTCGCTCCGCCGCTACCCGCACGCGGCCGTCTTCGTCGCCGAGGCGCCGGAGGGGATCGTGGGGCGCCTCTCGGTCGGGCGTGACCCGCACCCCGCGAGCCACCACGTCGCCGATCTCGGGCTGATGGTCGCGATGAGCCACCGCCGCCGGGGCGTCGGCTGGGCGCTGCTCGATGCGGCCGCCGACTGGGCCCGCACGCAAGGCGTCCAGAAGCTCGAGCTGCACGTCTTCCCGCACAACGTCGGCGCGATCCGGCTCTACGAGCGCTTCGGCTTCGAACGGGAGGGCTATCGGAAGCGCCACTACCGCAGGCCCGACGGGTACGTCGACGCGATCCTGATGGCCTACGAGGTCTCGCCGCGCAGGAAGTCCGCGTAGACCTGCATCAGCCGGACCCAGGCGCGCCGCTCCCAGGTCTCGTACTCCTCGGGCGGTAGGCGCTCGAGCCCGCGGTGCTCGAGCGTGACCCGCGTGCCGCCGGCGATCGGCTCGAACCGGACCTCGACCTCCGTGCCGTCGATCGGGAGGTGCACGTTCCGGTACGCGAAGGCGAGGCGCCGACCCGGCTCCCACGCGGTGACGCGCCCCATCTCGTAGGGCTCGCCCTGCTCGTAGACCTCGAGCAGCCGACCGGACTCGAACCGGATGGCGACCGCCCGCGCGGGGTCGTTCCAGCTGTAGGGCCCGCGTTCGTACCACGCGTCGATCTCGTCGGTGAAGACCGAGAACGCCGTCGCGGGGTCGACCGCGACCTCGATCGTGCGAACGACGCTCATCGATCCTCGGCGTGCGCCTTGAAGGCGTCGAGCTGCCCGCCCCAGAACGAGTCGAGCCACTGCTGGAGGGCACGGAGCCGCTCCGGCCGGAGCCGGTAGACCCGCGCCCGCGCGTCGTCCTCCGAGACTCCCGCCTCGACGATCCCGGTCGAGCGGAGCACCCGAAGATGCCTGCTCATCGCGGGTGCGCTCGTCCGGGCCCGGGCGGCGAGCTCGCCTGCGCGTCGTGGCCGCTCGCGCAGCAGGTCGACGACCTGCCGCCTGGTGGGGTCGGCGAGCGCCGAGAGGGTGGAGTCCAAGTGCTTCATCGTCTGGTCAATGATTAACGAGTGTGTTAATCTTACCCCATGCAGACGACGGTTCCCATGCTCACCTACGAGGACGTCGGCGCCGCCGCCGACTGGCTCTGCTCGGCGTTCGGCTTCCGCGAGAGCGGCGAGCGATACACGCGACGACGAGGGGCGGGTCACCCATGCCGAGCTCGCGTTCGGCGACGGCGAGGTCATGCTCGGCTTCGCGAGCCCGCACTACCGGAGCCCGCGCCGCCACGCCGCGGAGTGCGAGCACGCCGCGCGCTGGCTCGACAACCCGTACGTCGTCGACGGCGTGCTCGTCCACGTCGACGAGCTCGACGCGCACCTCGAGCGGGCGCGCGCGGCCGGTGCGGACATCCTGCGCGGCCCCGACGACCAGCCGTTCGGCCGCCTCTACGCCGCCGCCGACGTCGAAGGCCACCGCTGGATGTTCGTCCAGGCTTGATTCCCGCAAAGAGCGCAGGATTTCGTTCGCGCTGCTCTTGTGCGGACCCTTGCGCTCGACTACGTTCACGCGTGCGCCGAGCACGGCGCGCGACTAGGACGAAGCTGATCCGGTCGGCTGTACGCGCAAGCGGAACGTCAGCCGGATGAGTGGACGAAAGCGCGACCGGCTCGGCGAATTTTTTTGGTCCAGAACGCCTTCCGCTTCTGCCCGGCCTGCGGTGCCGAGCTCCCGGGCGCACCGCCTGTCACCTGCACGTCGTGCGGGTCGCGCCACTGGCTGAACGCGAAGCCCGGCGCCGGCGCGCTCGTCGTGCGCGACGGCCGGCTGCTCCTCGTCCGCCGCGCGCACGAGCCGTGGCGCGGCCTGTGGTGCGCGCCGGGCGGGTTCTGCGAGCCGGACGAGCACCCGGCGGACGCCGCGGCGCGCGAGGCCCTCGAGGAGACCGGCGTCGCGGTTCGGATCACGGGCTACCTCGGGATCTGGATCTCGCGCTACGAGGGCGACTGGATCAGCGTCGCCTACTACCACGCGGTTCCCGAGGGCGACGTGGGGGAGCCCGACGCCGAGGTGGACGACGTCCGCTGGTTCGCGCCGGCCGAGCTGCCGACCGAGGTCGCGCCGCCGGGCACGTTCGAGCGAGTGCTCGAGGCATGGGGTCGCGCGGTCGTGGAAGGGCGTACGGAGGCGCCGCTCGACGACCGCTAACGGCGGGCGATCACGCTCACGTACGCGATGTGCCCGAAGAACCGGCCGCTCGCGACGCGCGCGTGCGCCTCCGCCTTGAGGGCCTCGGCGCCTCGGGCGCCGACCACACCCGCGGCGGCCAGCTCGTCGGCACCCCGTTCCACGATCGTGGTCATGTAAGCCGAGCCGGTGGTCGTGTACGCATGTCCCTCGACCCGCGCGAGCTCGAAGCCCGCCTCCTGAATCAGTCGAGGCAGTCGCCGCATGATCCAGGGGTCGTGCACCAGGCCGGCGATCGCCGCGTCGACGCACGCCTGGAGTGGATCGTCGTCGGTGGTCGCGACGGTGATGGTCGCGTAGTCCCCGTCGAACACGGCCAGCGTGCCGCCGGGACGGCAGACCCGATGCGCCTCTGCGAGCGCGTTCTCGACGCCGTCGACGTGGCACAGCACGGTGTGGAAGACCACGCAGTCGGCCGACGCGTCGGGCAGCGGAAGCTCGCGTGCGTCGCCCACGTGGAACGAGAGCTTCGGATCGTCCGCGAGCGCCCGGGCGCGGTCGACGAAGACGGGCGAGGGATCCACGCCCACGACCGTCTCGGCGCCGGGCAGGGTCGCGAGGTGGCGCGACACCGGGCCGGTCCCGCATCCGACCTCGAGGATTCGGGCGCGCGCCGGAAGCTCGAGCTGCGCGGTATACCGCTCGAGCATCGCCCGCTGGTCCGGGTCCGCCGCGCGGAGCTCGAGGATCTCGGCGAGCCGCCCCTGCGTCTCGGTGTCCGCCGTCGCGATCGTCAGGTAGACGTCGGGCATCGCACGCACATGGTCTCAGGTGCGTGTCGCATTGACGAGTGCAATTTGCGAGAAGTTTCGTCGGACACGCTCTTGCCGGACCCCTTGCAACCGGATACGTTCCCCATGCGCCGAGCACGGAGTGTGACTAGGTCGAAGTTGATCCGGGCGGCTGTACGCGGAAGCGGAAAGTCAGTCGGATGAACGGACGAAAGCACAACCGGCTCGGCGAATTTTTTTGGTCCGAGGCGTGCGCGGCCACCAGCTGAGGTCGCCGACGAGCGAGATCAGCGCCGGGATCAGCAGCGCGCGGATCACGAAGGCGTCGAGCAGGATGCCCACCGTCATCGCGAACGCGAACTCGCGGAACTGGCGCAGGTCGATCAGCGCGAGGGCGGCGAACGAGCAGGCGAGCGCGAGGCCTGCGACGCCGATCGCCCGCGAGGCGCGCGGGGCAGCCGTCGCGACCGCCTCCCGGAGCGGCATCTCCTCGGCGGTCTGCCAGATCCGGCCGACGACGAAGACGTTGTAGTCCGAGCCGAGCGAGAGCAGCAGCACCGCCACGGCGAACGGGACGAAGTACGTCAGCTCGTCGTGGCCGAGGAAGCCCTGGAAGACGAGGGTCGTCAGGCCGATGCTCGCCGCGAGGGCGAGCGTGCTGGCGAGGACGAGGTAGAGCGGGGCGACGAGCGAGCGCAGGAACAGCGCCAGCAGGAGGAAGTTGACGAGGAACGCGGCGAGGCCGATGCGCACGAGGTCGTGGGTGATCGTGTCGACCGTCTCCGCCGCGAGCGCGGTGTCGCCCGCGTACGAGACCCGTGCGTCGGGGAGCCCGGACCGTTCGAGGAGCGACGGCATCCGGCTGCGCAGGCGGTCGACCGTGTCGATCGCCGGGCCGCCGTGGGGCTCGTGGTCGAGGACGACGAGGTAGCGCGCGGCCGGCGCCTTTCCCGAGAGCACGAGCCCGGGCACTTCGCGCGCGGCCGCGCTGCCCGGGCCGACCGTCGCGGCGACGCCGGGCTCGTCGTCCAGCAACCGGCCGAGGCGGATCAGGCCAGGGAGGTCGAGTCGCCTGTCGACGCCCTCGACGAGGACGACGGCCGGCGCGACGATGCCCGGCGCGAACCCGGCCGCCGCGGCGCGCTCCGCGACGCGCGGCTCGGAGTCGCCCGGAAGACCCACGATCTGGGTGAGCCCCAGGTTCGTCTCGGCGAGGCCGCGGGCGCCCAGCGCGAGGCCCGCCAGCGAGAGCGTGGCGATCACGAGCGCCACGGGCCGCGTCGTCACGAAGCGCGCGAGCGCGCTCGGCCGCTCGCGCGGAGGCTCGAGCCGGCGCGACGGCCAGAAGAGGCCGCGACCGAGGATCGCCATCGTTGCCGGCACGAGCGTCACCGCCACGAGCAGGCTGATCAGCACGGTGAGCGCCATCCCGGGGCCGAACGCGCGGAAGAAGTCGAGCCGACCGGCGACGAGCGCGGCCGTGCCGCCGGCGACGATCAGACCGGCGGTGAGGACGATCGGCAGGTTGTCGGCCGTCGCCCGCTGCGCCGCCGCAACGCGCTCGTCGCCTTCGGCGAGGCGCTCGCGCATCCCGTGGAGGAAGAAGACGGCGTAGTCGGTCACGACCCCGAGCAGGAGGACGACGAGCACCGGCTCCGCGTCGCGCGGGATCGAGACGTCGAGGTGCGAGCCGATCACGCCGACCGTCCGCAGCGAGACGACGTACGAGACACCGGCGGCGAAGAGCGTTACGAGCGGTGCGACCGGCGATCGGAAGTGGATGCCGAGGATCAGCGCGATCAGCGCGATCGTCGCGACGGTCACCCACGGAAGTCCGGCCGCGATCTGTCGCCACTCTTCCATCCGCGCAGGGACGACGCCTGTCACCCCGACGAGCCCGTCGTCGGGAAAGCGGACGTACTTCTCCGCGAAGCGGTGCGCGAGCTCGTCCTGGTCGTCGAGATCGGTCTTCGACGGGTCGAAATGGAGGAAGGTGATCGCGGTCGTCCCCGACTCGCGCGAGCCGGGGACGACGTTGTCGAGGTTCACGATCGGAAGCGCGGCCTCGATCTCGTTGAGCTCGGGGTCCTGCCCGTCGGCGATCCGCTTCGCGCGCAGCGCGATGCGCTGGAGCGCCGGTCTCGACAGACCGTCGGGATCGCGTTGCACCACGGCGGTCTCCGCGATCACGGGCACCGAGAAGAGCTCGGTCGAGCGGACGCCCGCGGCGAGCGCCTTGGCGTTGTCGGGCACGAGCCCGAGCAGCTCCTGCTGGTCGCCGGACTCGTGGAGGTCCGGCAGGTAGGCGACCGCGGCGACCGCGGCGACGAGCCAGGCAGCGACGATCGCGAGCCTGAGCCGAACGATGATCCAGGCGAGCGCGGCCATGCCGTTGGCTTCGCCGGAGCCACCCGGTCGAAAACCTGCGCGGTGTTAGCGCTCCGCGACGACCGGGTTCGCGAGGACGCCGACGCGCTCGATCTCGATCTCGACCGTGTCGCCTTCCTGCATCGCGACGGGCGGGTCGCGGAAGATCCCGACGCCCGACGGCGTGCCGGTGAGGATCACGTCGCCGGGCTCGAGCGTGAAGGCGCCCGACGCGTAGGCGACGAGCGTCGGCACGTCGAAGATCAGGTCGCCCGTGCTCGCATCCTGGAGCGTCTCGCCGTTGAGTCGCTGCGTGATGCGCAGCCCGGAGCCGTCGCCGAGCTCGCCGACCGGGACGAGCTCCGGGAGGAGCGGCCCGAACGTGTCGAAGCTCTTCGCCCGCACCCACTGGCCGTCCTTGCGCTGGATCGTGCGCGCGCTGACGTCGTTCGCGACCGTGTAGCCGGCGACGTGTGCGAGCGCGTCGCCGACGGGAATCCTCCGTCCGGCTTCGCCGATCACCACCGCGAGCTCGGCCTCTGAGTCGACGTGCGTCTCCTCTCGCGGGAGCACGATCGACTCGCCCGGTCCGATGAGCGCGGTCGAGAACTTCGCGAACAGGATCGGCGCGTCGGGCGCGTCGCGGCCGCCCTCAGCCGCGTGGTCGACGTAGTTCAGCCCGACGCACACGATCTTCCGCGGTGCGTCGATGCCGAAGCGTTCCTGCCAGAGCCGACGGATCGTCACGCGCGCCCCGCGGCACGGAGCACGCGCAACGCGTTCAACGTGAGCATCTCGCTCGGTCCGCCGCGTCCCCAGTCGACGACCTCGACGTTGCTCCCGTTCGAGCCGGGCTTCAGCCACCAGTACCCGTTCGGCCGCCAGCGCCCGTCGGGGAGGCGTCGCGCCTCGACCTCGTCGAGCGCTTCGGCGGCGCGCGCGTCGCGGACGAGCCCGAGCCGCGAGAGCACGAGCAGTGCCTGGAGCACGTCGTAGTGCCAGAACGGCGGATAGCGGAGGTCGAGGTAGCTTCGGCGAAGCACCTCGCCGGTGCGCGGTGAGCGGAACAGGCGCTTCGCAAGGAACATCTCTGCGGCGCGGTGCGCGGCGTCGCGCGCCCACTCGGCGCCCGTCGCGACGGCGTACTCGTGCAGCCCCCACATCGGCGGAAGCGACTCGTGGAACGACGAGCTCCGCCCGCTTGCCTTCTTGTCGCAGTTCCAGCCGCCGTCCGGCCACTGCCATTCCACGAGCGACCGTGCGAGGAACTCGACGCGGTCGTCACCGGCGAGACCGAGCCGAACGCAGACCGCGATCGCGTTTCCCTCCTGCGAGGCGCATCGCCGCGCCAGCCCGTCGATGATCCGGACGCTGCGCCGGTGTCCGTCACTGCAGAGCCAGTCGAGCACGGGCTCGGTGGCTGCGACGGCGCGTGGCTCGCCCGGCGGCACCGCGTGCTCGACGAGCGAGACCAGACGCCAGTGAGCGCCGGTCCACTTCTTGTACGGATGACCGTCGCTCGGGGCGTCGAGGAGCGTCCGGACGATCGGCCCGTCGAGGATGCGTGCGGCATCGTCCTGTGCCTCCTCGTCGAGGAGGTCGCGGCGGGCGAGGTACCGGATCGCCGGCTCGCTCGACTCGAGCAGCCAGTCGACCGCGGTGCGCTCCGCAACGCTCATCGCGTGACCGTCTTACCCGCCAGCGCTCGGACCAGTCGCGCGAGGCCGAGCTCGAACACGTCGTCCGTCACGGCGAGGGAGATCCGCGCCCAGCCGGCGCCCTGCGATCCGAACCCCTCGCCGGGCGCGAGCGCAAGCCGGTGCTCGGTGAGCAGCTGCTCGGCGGTCGCGTCTTCGGGCAGCCTGATCCAGACGTAGAACGTGCCCTCGCTGACGGCCGGGACGGTCAGCGCCGCGAGCACCCGGTTGCGGCGGTCCTCGTACCGGGCGCGCCGCTCCTCGACGGACGCCTGCGGTCCAGCGAGCGCGGCGAGGCCGGCCTCCTGCACGCCGCGGAACACGCCCGCGCGGTTGTGGTCCTGGAGCAGGTTGATCCGCTCGACGATCTCCGCGTTCCCGACGACGAACCCGAGCCGCCACCCGGCCATCCCGTACGTCTTCGACATGGAGAACATCTCGACGCCGACCTGCTTCGCGCCGTCGGCGGCGAGGAAGCTCTCCGGCGCGCGGCCGTCGAAGACGAGGTCGCCGTAGGCGAAGTCGTGGACGATCGCCGCGCCGTGCCGCTCCGCCCAGGCGACCGCGGACGCGAAGACGCCGGGCGGCGCCGCGACCGCGCAGGGATTCGACGGGAAGTTGAGGTAGGCGACGCGTGCGGTGCCCGCCGCGTCGAAGTCCGGCGTCCAGTCGGGCGCTTCGAGCGGCAGCGTGCCGAGCTCAGCGCCCGCGAGCGCGACGCCCGACGTGTAGTCCGGGTAGCCGGGATCGGGCAGCAGCACCCGCTCGCCATGCTCCGCGAGGACGAGGCAGAGCTCGACGAGCGCCGTCTTCGTTCCGGGCACGACCGCGACCTCGCTCCCGGGATCGAGCTCGACGCCGTAGACGTCGCGGTACCTCGCGGCGACGGCCTCCTTGAGCTCGGGCATGCCCCTGAACTCCGGGTAGCCGTGCGAGCGCTCGTCCGCGACCGCGCGCTGCGCAGCCTCGATCACGTGCGCTGGCGGGCCGACCTCGGGGTTGCCCCGGCCGAAGTTGACGAGCGGCTCGCCGTCCTTCGCCGCCTCGGCGGCGACGCGTCCGAGCAGCGCGGTGAAGTACTGCTGCGGCAGCCGCTCGAGCCGGTCGGGACGTCCGCCGCCGGCTATGACTCGAGCACTCGCTTCAGGCTCTCGAGCGCGCCGACCTCGCCGTTCATCGAACGCTGCACGATCGGCGACGTCAGCCGTGCGGGGCCTCGGAGGTGCGCGTCGACCGTCGTCGCGTGCTCTGCGTGCGCCATCGTCGATCGAAGTTTGACACCGGCGCGATCCATGGCATACTCCGCGAGCGCCGAGAACGGCGCGGCGAAGAGTTCAGCCCAACGGATCAAGCCGCAAGGCAAGGTCAGTCGGGCGGAACACGGAGCCGCGACGGACTCGGCGTTTTTTTGTTGCAGAGTTGGCACACGGTGTTCGCCTGCCGTGCGCTTCCATGAACGGAGATGGAAGCTCCAGCCCGGCTCGGGGACCGAAGGCCGACCGTCCGCCAGGTGTACGCCCTCGCGGCGGCGTTGTGCGAGCGACTGGGCGAGGAGTTTCCGACCTCGGGCGCGGACGCCTCGGAGCTCATCGAGCGGCTCCGCCGCGCGAACGGCCACCCCGCGCCCGCGCTCGAGGACGCGATCCGAACGGCGCGCGGCCGCCGTGGGCGGAGCTCGTGACGTGACGATCCCCGTGCGGCTCACCGGACATCCGAAGCTGCGCATCTGTCCGCGCGGACCGCCGCGGCGCTTCAGCGATCACCTCGCCCTGCCGAGGAACAACCAATGCGAACGGATGACCGCACCGGAAACCGGTCGGAGCTCGCGGACGAGATCGTCCAGGCGCTCGAGGAGCGCGGGTTGCCGCCGGGCGCCTGGCTGATGGACGTCGCGCGCGTGCGGCGGTCGCTTCACGAGGCGGACGACCTGCTCCGCCGCCTCGAGGACGCGATCATTCGCGCCGCGGAGACAGCTCCTCTCGACGAGCGCTGATCCCGGCGACGCGCTCGCGCTGCGCGTCGATCAGTCGGAGGAGCTCCTCGTGCCGTCGAGCCGCCTCGTCCGCCGACTCCCGCAGCCGTGCCTTGAGCTCGCGGAGCTCGGTGTTGACCGCACGCGGCAGCTCGCTCGGAGGCGACGGCACGAGCTCCACCCCGACGGCGTCGAGCACCCGCATCAGCATCGAGCCCGCGGGGTCGTGACCGTCGACTTCCCAGCGCCGGATGTTGCGCCGGTCGGTGCCGACGGCGTGCGCCAGCTGCTCCTGCGTCAGGCCGGCTCGCTCACGCAGCTCGCGGAGCCAGTGCCGGAACGCAGGATCGGTCTTCGCCGCAGAACCCCGATCCGCCGCCACGGTTACTGAGCGAACGTAGAACGCCGCGGCGAGCTTGTCCAGTCCAGACTTGTGGCCCGGGAGGCTGGGGAGTAGCGTCGCTCGCCGAGCGTGTCCGCCAGACGCGACCTTCCTGCGGGAACAGTCACCTTCCTGTTCACGGACATCGAGGGATCGACGCGCGTGCTCGAGGAGCTCGGCCGCGATCGCTACGAGGACACGCTCTCGTTCCACAACGCGCTCGTCCGCTCGGTGCTCGCGGAGCACGGCGGAATCGAGGTCGACCGCCACGGGAGCGGGTTCTTCGCCGTCTTCGAGCGGGCCGCGGACGCGATCGCCGCGGCAGTCGAGCTGCGCCGCGCCGCCGAGGCATCGGACTGGCCGCACGACGCCCCCTTGCGCGTGTGTCTCGGCATCCACACCGGCGACGCGGACGTCGGCGACAGCGGGTACGTCGGGCTCGCCGTGCACGAGGCCGCACGGCTCGCGCAGACCGCGGACGGCGGGCACATCCTTCTCTCGGCGACGACGGCCGCCCTCGTCGGCGACGACCTCGAGGAGTCGCTCCGGTTGAACGACCTCGGGGAGTGGCCGCTCGCCGGGTTCGAGGGACGCCGCCGGCTCTACTCGCTCACCGCCGACCCCGACCACACCGTCGTGATGCCCTCGCGCCTGCGCGCGACCGGCGACCCGCGGCTCGCCCTGCTCGAACGTGAGCGGGAGCTCGCGACGATCGAGGCGCTCGTTCGCGGCCAGCTGGCCGAGGGGTTCGTCGTGCTCGAGGGCCGCGCCGGCATCGGCAAGACGCGGCTCGTCCTCGCCGCGCGCGACGCCGCGGCCGACGCGGGGCTGCAGGTGCTCTTCGCGCGCGGCGCAGAGCTCGAGCAGGACTTCGGGTACGGCGTGGTCCGGCAGCTCTTCGAGCCCGTGCTGGCGACGGCAACGGCGACCGAGCGCGCCGACCTGCTCGCCGGGCCGGCCGCATTCGCCGAACGACTCTTCGACGAGTCCGAGCTCACCGCGGCGCTGAACGCGGGCGAGGACGTGAGCTTCGCGATGCTGCACGGCCTCTACTGGCTTGCCGCGAACGTCGGCGCGCGCACGCCGACGCTGCTCGTCGTCGACGACCTCCACTGGGCCGACGCCGCGACGCTGCGCTGGCTCTGCTACCTCGCGCCGCGACTGGAGGGCGTGTCGCTCCGCGTCTTCGTCGCGTCGCGACCCGCCGAGCAGGGACGCGAGCCTGACCTCCTGACCCAGATCCTCACCGACCCGACGGCGCTCCCGCTCAAGCCCGGGCCGTTGACGAAGCGCGCCGCCGCGACGCTCGCGCGCGAGGTGCTCGCCGGCGAGCCCGAGGAGGCGTTCCTCGACGCGGCGTGCGCGGCGACCGGCGGCAACCCGCTCTTCCTCCGTGCGCTGCTCGACACGCTCGCACAGGAGGGCGCCGCGCCGACCGCCGCGATGGCGTCGCACGTGCACGAGATCGGGCCGGAAGCGGTGTCGCGCGCCGTCAGCCTGCGCCTCTCGCGCCTCGGTCCCGCCGCGGGACGGCTCGCGTCGGCCATCGCCGTGCTCGGCGTCGATGCCGAGATCGACCAGGTCGCCGAGCTCGCGGAGATCGACCGCAGCGAAGCGCACGCGGGGGCCGCCGAGCTGGCGCGCGTCGACCTCGTCCGGATCGGGCGGCCGCTCCAGTTCGTGCACCCGGTCGTGCGCGCCTCGGTCTACGAGCAGATCCCGCATCCGGCGCGACCCGCCTTGCACCGGCGCGCAGCAGACATCGTCGCCGCGACCGGGGGCTCGCCCGAGCGGATCGCCGCGCACCTGCTCCTCAGCGATCCGGCCGGCGATCCGTTCGTCGTGGCGACGCTCCGCGAGGCCGCGGCGCGCTCGCTGGCGCAAGGGGTGTCCGACACCGCGGTCTCGTACCTCCGGCGCGCGGCCGAGGAGCCGCCCACGCAGGAGGAGCGCGCGCGCGTGCTCTTCGAGCTCGGCTCGGCAGAGCTCCGGATCGACGGCCGCGCGGCCTCCGAGCACCTCCGAGAGGCGACCGAGCTCGAGCACGACCCGACGGCGCGCGCGGAGTGCGCGCTCGAGTACGGACGCGCGCTCTGGTACAGCGGCAATCACCTGAAGGCGCTCGACGTGTTCAGGGACGCGATCGAAGGCCTTCCCGAAGACGCCCGCGATCTCCGCGAGCGACTCGAGGCGGAGGTGATCAGCTCGGCGTGGTGGGAGCCCGAGTTCCTCCCGATCGCCGTCGAGCATCTCGACCGGATCCACGTCGACGAGCTCTCGGGCGGTCTGGGAAGCCGGATGCTGCTCGCGAGCCTCGGCTTCATGGGCGCGCGACGCGGCCTCGACCGCGAGGCGTCCGTCGAATACGCGCGACGCTCGCTCGACGGCGGGATCCTCCAGCGCGGCAACACGGTCGCGTTCCACTACGCGGCGTTCACGCTGGCGATGGCCGACCACTTCAACGACGCGATCGAGGCGTACGACGCGTCGCTCGCCGAGGCCCGCCGCCGCGGCGATCCGTTCGCGGCGGCGCCCGTGCACGTGTTCCGCGGCTACACGAAGGTGCGCCTCGGCGACCTTCGAGAGGCGATCGACGACCTGCGTCAGGCGGTCGAGCTCGCGCGGTCGGTCGAGAATCAAGCTGCGTACCCGTACGCCACGGCGTTCCTGGCCCAGGCGCTGCTGGACGCCGGGGACGTCGAGGCCGCCGAGGAGGCGCTCGGGTTGCTGCCGGTCCCGCAGGACGTCACGACCAGCGGACACTTCTTCTTCTACCGAACCTCGCGCGGCTCGATCCGCATCGCGAAGGGCGACCGGGAGGAGGGCCTGAACGAGCTGCTCGAGCTCGGGCGCCACATCCAGGCGCTGAACGTCGGCAACAGCGCGTGGGGGTCGTGGCGCGTCCACGCCGCGCGAACGCTGCTCGAGCTCGGCGACCGCGAGCGTGCGCTCGAGCTTGCGCGCGAGGAGCTCGAAGCGCAGCGGAGCTGGGGCGCGCCGCGTGCGCTCGGAATCGCGCTCACGACGCTCGGCGTCGTCGTCGGCGGCGAGGAGGGCGAACCGCACCTCCACGAGGCGCTCGCGATCCTCGAGGCGTCGCCCGCGAAGCTCGCGCGGGCGCGTGCGCTCTACGAGCTCGGTGCGTCGCTGCGCCGGCGCAACCGCCGCGCCGAGGGCCGCGACCACCTGCGCCGCGCGCTCGAGCTCGCGACCGCGTGCGGCGCGACCGGGCTCGCCGAGCAGGCGAAGGAGGAGCTGCTCGCGAGCGGCGCCCGACCGAGAACGACCGCCGTCTCCGGCGCGGAGTCGCTCACCCCGAGCGAGTCACGCGTCGCACGGATGGCCGCGGAAGGATTGACGAACCGCGAGATCGCGCAAGCCCTCTTCGTGACGCCGAAGACGGTCGAGGTCCACCTGGGCAGCGCATATCGCAAGCTCGGCATCTCCTCGCGGATGCAGCTCGCCGACGCGATGGCCGCGCCGGCGGCATGACGGACCGCGTCGCGATCGTCACCGGAGCGAGCAAGGGCATCGGCCGCGCCGTCGCCGAGCGTCTGCTGCGCGACGGCTATGCGCTCGGCTTCGTCACGCACAGCGAGGACATGCAGACCGCCGACGAGCTGCGCGAGCACGGCACGCTGCATCACGTCTGGGGCGACCTCACCGATCCTGAAGCGCCGACGCGCATCGTGGGCGAGGTCGCGGACCACTTCGGCCGCCTCGACGTCCTGGTCAACAACGCCGGCTTGACGACCGCCAGGCCCGCGCTCGAGCTCACCGTCGACGACTTCGACAGCACGTTCGACCTCGACGTCCGCGCGGCGTTGCTCGCGTCGCAGGAAGCAGCGCGCCGGATGCAGGACGGCGGCGTGATCGTGAACGTCACGAGCGTGCACGAGCTCGTGCCGCGTCCGGGCTTCGTCGTCTACGCGGCCGCGAAGGCGGCGCTCGGGATGCTCACGCGCGGCCTCGCGCTCGAGCTCGCGCCGTCGATTCGCGTTGTCGCAGTCGCACCGGGCGCGATCGCGACCGAACGGAACGTCGAAGCGGACGAGCTGAGGCCGGAGATCCCACTTGGCCGGCCCGGGATGCCGGAGGAGGTGGCGGCCGTCGTCGCCTGGGTCTGCTCGAGCGAGGCGAGCTACATCACCGGCACGAGCATCGTCGTCGACGGTGGGCTCACGCAACAGGTCGTGGGCCTCCCCGCCGGCGAATGAGAGAGGTGGGTCGGCGGTGCGAACACCGCCGACCCGAACGCGTTAGCGCGTCGTCGTGCGGTCCAGGTCCGTGTAGTACGAGCTCACGGAACCGCGGTACGGGTCCTCGTGAAACGTCTTCTCGTCGAACTCCGGCGCGTTCTTGATCTCGTCCTTCGTCCGGTTGACGTACACCTTCTGCTCGTCGAGATCGACCGACTGGATGATCCCGGCCGGCAGCATGACCTTCTTGCCGAAGATCCACGGGCCGGTGTCGACGACGACGAAGCCGTGCATCTGCACGTCGCGTGTCGTCTCGTCGACCTTTCCGATCTTGCCGTCGGTCGCGTCGACCTCGAAGCCGACGAGATCCGTGGTGCTCCACTGAATCTCACGCCAGGTGAGAATTTCGATGACTGCCATTTCGTGCCCCCTTGTTGGTATCGCTTTCACTTCGCCTACCCGATCGAGCCCAGAGCGAACATGAAGGAATCCGCCCTGGTGGAGCGAAGCGGAACGTTCTGTCGCTGACCGGCCGTGGGGGTGAACTGCAGTGACGATCGCCACAAAGCTCCGGGCCGCAGGAGTCGCCGGCATCGGCGTGCTCTGGGGGTCGCTCCTCGCCGCGCTCGGACAGCCCGCGATCGGGTTCGCCGTCGTGCTGCTCGGCTGCGTCGGCGCGGGGGTCGCGCTCGCCGTTCCGTCGCGCTGGCATCTCCTTCGGCTGCGCTTTCGCGCCCAGGCGGTCACGGCTGCGGCGCGCACGCGAGGCGAGCGACTCACGCGCGCGGCCGCAGCCGGAACGCGCGAGCGAGGCGAGCGACTCACGCGGGCGGCCGCCGCCCGCGCACCCGTGGTCAAGGAGCAGCTCGAACAGCTTCCGCGGCGCATCGCCCAGCCGCTCGAGCGTTCGCCGGTCGAGCTGCTCACCGCGAGCACGCGCGCCCGCCGCGACGGCAAGATCGACCGCGCGGTCGACACCGCCTCGAAGGCGGCGGACGGCTTCCGGCGGGAGAACGACGCGCACGGCGAGGCGCTTGCACTGAACGCCCTCGCCCTCGCGCACGCGAGCGGCGGCCGCTACACAGACGCCGTCGCGGCGCTCGACCGCGCACTCGCCCTGCTCGCCGAGACCGACAAGCGCCACGACGAGGGACGCATCCTCGCGAACCTCGGCGTCGTCCACCGGAAGGCGGGCGGCGCCGAGGCCGCGAAGGAGTGTCTCGCGCAGGCGCTCGAGCGGCTCGACTCCGACTCACGCGAGTCCGAGCACGCGGCCGCGCTCCTGCGCGCGACCGGCTAGCCGGCCATCGAGGCCATTGCCTCCTTGGCCCGCTCGGCCATGTCCTCAGGCGAGACGTCTTCGACATGCGTGGCGATCTGCCACGAGTGGCCGAACGGATCGGTGACGCTTCCGAACCGGTCGCCCCAGAACATGTTCTCCGGCGCCATCGTCTCGGTCGCGCCGGCGTCGATCGCCTGCTTGAAGACCTCGTCGATGTCCTCCACGTAGAGGAAGACTCCGGCTGTCGTCCCGCCGAGCTCGGTCGGCGGCTTGATCGACGACTGCGGGAACGGATCCGAGAGCATGACGATCGAGTTGCCGATCTCGAGCTCCGCGTGACCGATCGTGTCACCCGGGCCCGGCATGATCGACCGTTCCTTGGCGCCGAACGCGCGCTTGTAGAACTCGATCGCCTTCTTCGCCCCGTCGACCGCCAGGTACGGCGTGACGGTGCTGTATCCGTCGGGAATCGGCTGGACTGCCATTCGCTCCCCCTTCCGACGTTTGCCCACCGATCGTACCCCCGCGGGGATCGCAGAAGGTCGCAATCCTGTAGCGTCGAATGATCGGGGAGACGGTGGTGTACCCAGGGACCGCCAGCAGCGCGCGCACAGCCCTCGTCACGCGCCTCGCGCGGCCGCGCACCCGTGCGGCGGTCGCGATCGTTCTCGCGCTCGCCCTCGACGCGGCGGTCTTCATCCCGCTTCGGAACTGGGACGAGCCCGCCGTGCTCGTGGCGATCGGCGTCCTGATCGCCGTCGTCGCGGGTGCGTTCGGAGGCCTCGTCGCCGGGCTGGTTGCGGCGGCCGCCGGCTTCGCGCTGCAGTTCGGGCTCTTCGACCAGTCGACGACGACCCTGATCGCGCTCCCTGCGTGGCTTGCCGCCGGCGGGGTCGCCGGGTGGCTCGGCACGCGCTCGCGCGTCGTCGCCGCGGCAACGGAGGAGCGGCGCGCGCACGAGGCGGCGAAGTACCGCGCGCTCACCGAGCACCTCCCGGTCGTGACCTACCTTCTCTCGGCTGCCGAGAACGCGGCGCCCCTCGCCGTCAGCCCGCAGCTCGACCGCCTGCTCGGCTACTCGGCCGACGAGTGGCTGCGCGAGCCGGCCTTGTTCCTCCGCCTCGTTCACCCCGAGGACCAGGAACGCGTCGCGGCCGAGCTGGCGCAGCGGCCGGACGCCGGCGCGCGGCAGTCCGAGTACCGGCTCCTCGCGCGCGACGGGCGGGTCGTCTGGGTCCGCGACTCCGCCGCGACCGTCCGCGACGCCGCCGGCGAGCCGATCGGCGTGCAGGGCTACCTGCTCGACATCTCCGAGCGGCACCGGGCGGACGAGGACCGCAAGCAGCTCCGCGCCGCCGAGGCGACGGCCGCTGCGGTGGCGATCGACCGGCAGCGCAAGGTCGACGTCGTCGCGCAGGCCGCGGCGTTCCTCGCCGCATCGCTCGACTACCGCTCGACGATCCGCGAGGTCGCCGCGCTCGCCGCGCGCGAGCTCGCCGACTGGTGCGTCGTCGACCTGCTCGAGGAGGACGGCTCGCTGACCCGACTCGCGGTCGAACGCGCCGAGGGCTCGAACGTGCTGCCGGAGCCCGCACCCGAGCCGGAGCAGGACGTGCTCGACGTCGTCAAGGAACAGCGTCCCGTGCTGAGCGACGCGCGCATCGCCGTCCCGCTCGTCTCGCACGGCGGCCGCGCGCTCGGCCTGCTGACGCTGCGCGCAGGCGGCCGGCGCCGCACGTTCACGTCCGACGACCTCTCGTGGGCGCGTGCGCTCGCCGGGATGGCCGCGCTCGCGATCGACACCGCGCGCCTGCACGACGAGGTCGAGGCGCGCGCCGAGGCGACGCGCGTGCTGACGTACGTCGGCGACGGCGTCTTCCTGCTCGACCGCGCAGGGGTGATCAGGCTCTGGAACCCGATGGCCGAGGCGATCACCGGCCTCTCCTCCGAATCGGTGCTCGGTCGCCTCGCCGTCGAGGCGATCGCCTCGTGGGACCAGCTGTCCGAGAAGGTGCCGATGGCCGCGGCCGGCGAGTCGACGCAGGCGCAGGCGCTGCCGCTCGACACCGAGCAGGGCGAGCGCTGGATCTCGATCTCCGGCGTCGCGTTCTTCGGCGGCACGGTCTACGCGTTCCGCGACATCACCGAGGGCCACCGGCTCGACGAGCTCCAGGCGGAGTTCATCGCGACCGCGTCGCACGAGCTGCGCACGCCGCTCGCGGCGGTGTACGGCGCGGCGCAGACGCTCCGCCGCCACGACTTCGCGCTCGACGAGGCGGGACGCGAGCGCTTCATCTCGCTGATCGTCGAGGAGTCGGACCGGCTCGGGCGGATCGTGAACCAGATCCTGCTCGCGAACCAGCTCGACGTCGGGCGGCTCGACATCCTCACCGAGCCGTTCGACGGCGGCGAGCTGCTCGAGCGCGTCGCGGAGGCCGCACGCACGCACGCGCCGCCGCACATCTCGTTCCACGTGACCGACCCGAACGGCGTCCCGCTGGTCGCCGCCGACAAGGACCGCGTGCGCCAGGTGCTGATCAACCTCGTCGAGAACGCGATCAAGTACTCGCCCGACGGCGGCCGGATCGAGCTCGGCGTGGAGGCCGAAGACGGCGCCGTCGTCTTCCGCGTGCTCGACGAGGGTCTCGGGATCCCGACCGACGAGCAGCCGCGGATCTTCCAGAAGTTCTACCGCCTCGATCCCGACATGACCCGCGGCATCGGCGGCACCGGGCTCGGGCTCTACATCTGCAGCGAGCTCGTCGAGCGCATGGGCGGGCGGATCTGGGTCGAGTCGCGCGACAGCAAGGGCTCCGCGTTCTACTTCGAGCTGCCGACCGTCGCGCCGACGCGGACGTTCACGCGCAGCCGCGACATCGCCGACGCGACCTAGAAGAAGGTCCTGAGGCGCCCACCCGCCCTGGCGGTGGTGCGTGACGTCGCGCGCGCAAGACTCGTGCGATGAAAGGGCTCGCCGCCCTCGTGGTGGTCCCGCTCGCGGCGCTTGCGTTCGTGCACGTCGCCACGTCGCTGATGCCTGAGCCGGCTCCGGCGCAGGCGATGTACCCGCAGTCGATCCTCTGGGCCGGTCGCGTCTTCACCTCGAAGGCCGAGTTCGCAGGCTGGCTCGAGCGCCACGACGAGAGCTACCGGGGCTGGGTGAGGATGCACCCGGGCGCCTCGCCCTGGGAGCCGCGGCGCGCTCCGCCGATCGAGGTCGTCAAGCCCGAGGGCCGCGGACTCGATCTCTCGCGCGGCCTGCCGTTCCTCTTCGTCGCGGTGCTGGCCGGCGGGCTCGCGCTCGCGATCAGGGCACGCGACACGATCGTGTCGGCGGTGAGCGCGCCGGTCGCGGCGCTCGCCGGCCCACGAGCGCTGCCGAGCGTTCGGACGCCGGACTTCCGGCAGGTCGCGCTCCGCGTGGTCGATCGCGTCCAGCAGGTCGCCGCGGCGCTCCCTCGCGAGCAGGCGGCCGCGCCGCCGCCGCCGCCTCCTCCGCCGGTCGTCCTCGTCGAGGACTACGACGACACCCCGCCCGGCCCGGGCGAGGTCTTCTGCGAGATCACGTTCTGGCGCGGCTACCTCAAGGGCCAGTTCCTGGCGCGCCTGTGGGAGGTCGACGGCTCGGCGGTCATCGCGAGCTCCGAGTTCTTCCGCGCACGCACCTCGCCTCCGGAGCGGACGCCCGAGGCCGAGCGGGCGCTCGCCGGCCTCCTCGAGTGGCTCGACCGCGAGGGCTGGCGGGCGTACGCGACGCGAGGGGCATGGTGCTCGCGCTGGTACGTCGGGCCGTGGCCCGCCGGGCCGCCGCTAGGCCGCGCCGACTCGACCCGTTAGGGTCGAACCATGCGCATCGAGTCCTCCGTGACCGCCGTCACGTGGATCCCGTCCGAGGCGATCGAGGGCATGCCGAAGCTGCCGTTCGAGCTCGGGGTCGCTCGCTACGACGAGCCGCCGCCCGACCGGATCCAGAACCTCGACAAGCTGCGCGACGCCGACGCGTTCCGCGAGGCGAACGAGCTCCGCGGCTGGATCGAGGTCAAGAACGGCGAGATCGTCGACGCAGGGCACGACGGCCGCGCGCTCCTCGGCGTGACGAAGCTGAAGGTCGGCCCGGGCCGGCTCGCGTTTCCCGCCGTCGGGTTCCCGCTCATCCAGCCCGAGCCGGAGATCGGTCCAGGCTGGGCGCGCTTCGTGCAGACCGCCGGCGGACGCATGGGGCTTCCGGCACCGCGTCGGGTCCGCGGCAAGCCGTACGTCCAGCTCGCGTCGGCCTCCGCCTGGACGACGCTGCAGCTGATCGTCTACGCCGACGGCCGCGCGAAGGGCTCGCTCATCGGCGCGAGCCCGTTCCCGCGCCACTGGATCTACGACGACGAGGGGAACCTGATCGAGAAGTCCGGGACGATCGACTTCGAGAAGTGGTACCGCGAGTCGTACGGCGAGAACACGCCGTGGGGCGGGGAGGACACGCCCGCATTCGTGACCGCCGTCGAGACCGAGCTCGAGCGCGACCTCTCGCGCTCGGTCATGGAGCTCAAGAAGCTCGCGCGTCGCAGGCTCGAGCCCGGCGAGACGCTCGTCGAGCAGGGAGCGCAGGAGGACGACCTCTTTCTTCTGCTCGACGGGGTGCTCGACGTCGAGGTCGACGGCGCGATCGTCGCGCAAGTCGGGCCCGGCGCGATGCTCGGCGAGCGCGCCGCGCTCGAGGGAGGGACGCGCACCGCGACCCTTCGTGCGGTCACACCGTGCCGGCTCGCGGTCCTCGAGCCCGAGCAGATCAGCAAGTACGAGCTCACCGAGCTCGCGCTCACCCGCCGCCGCGAAGAGGAGTGACCCGGCCCCGCGCCATTGTCAGCGGCGCGCCGTGGTGGGACAATCGATTTCGGGTGAACAGGAAGAGAACGACCTCGTTGCCCGTCTTGTAAGCGTGCCGCCCAACCCTGGGCGCATGCACGAAAGGAGTCCATATGGAGATGACGAGCACGAAGGCTGAGCTCGTCCACATCCGCGACTTCCCCGAGAGCGTCACAGCCACGATCCCTCGTGCGGATTTCGAGGCGGCGCTCGGTTTCGAGGAGCCTGCGGAGCTGTTTCTCGAGGTGCGGGGCCTGGACGGTGATGCGAAGGGCGAGAGCCGCGACGTCAGCATCACGTGGACCAAGGACGACCTCGAGCAGCTGCTGGCGGAGACGACGGGCCCTGCCATCACGCTCGCCTTCGACCAGGACGAGCTCCAGTCGATCCTGCTCGACCCGGAAGTCGATGCGCATGGCTTCCGCGAGAAGGCCCTGATCCTGACCGTGGCGGCAGCCGCCGCGGCCGGGAGCGGTGCCTCGGTCGCCGCTGCGGCGCACAACGAGGCGGGGCCGGCTACAGGGATCACACCCTCGTACGTGGCGGTGCACGACGAGGCAGGGCTGACCGCGCGCGGGATCGCGGCGACCCCGCTCGTCGCGAGCCACGACGAGGCCGGCCTCGCGGCCCGTGGCATCCAGACGTCCGCCGCGAACGACGAGGCGACGCTGGCTGCCCGTGGGATCGACGCCGGGACGCTGGCGGCTTCGCACGACGAGGCGACGCTGGCCGCTCGCGGCATCGACGCCGGCACGCTGGCGGCTTCGCACGACGAGGCGACGCTGGCCGCACGCGGCATCGAGGCCGGGACGGCTGCCTCGCACGACGAGGCGACGCTGGCCGCACGCGGCATCGACGCCGGCACCCTGGCCGCCTCGCACGACGAGGCGACGCTCGCCTCCCGCGGGATCGACCCCGGCTCGCTGCCGGCGACTCCCGACGAGGCGACGTTGGCAGCCCGCGGCATCGACGCGGGCCACCTCGCCGCATCGCACGACGAGGCCACGCTGGCGGCCCGCGGGATCGCCCCCGTGGCCGCGACCGACGACGGCGGATTCGCCATCGACGCCCCGACGATCGACGCCTCGACGGCGGCAGCCGTCGGCGCCGGCATCGCCGGGCTCGGACTGCTGATCACCGCCGCGGGCTTCGCGGCAAGACGGCAGAAGGCGGCGCATCCGGCTTGATTGAGCCGTGACGAGGGGCCGGAGCTGCCGGGCCGGCCCCTCGTCATAGAATCCCCCGGGATGGCGACTGTCCTGGCCGAACGCGTCGAAGAGCTGCGGAGCGACCGCTACCACGGTGGGAGCTGGATGGCCCGCCGGGCGGTCGAGGCGCTGGCCGAGGTCGCGAACGAGCCGGCGGCCACGTCCGACGAGCTGCTCGAGAACCTCATCGCGGCGGGACGTGAGCTCGCGGCGAGCCGGCGCGCGATGGGGGCGATCGCCGGCGCGGTCGGCCGCGTGCTCGCATCTGCGCAGGCCGGCGCGCATCTCCACCCCGACGAGCTGCGACGGCTCGTGCAGGAAGAGGCGACCGGGCTCGTCGGCAGCCGCGACCGCGCGGCCGCGTCGATCGCGATCATGCTGCGCGACACGCTCACGGACGCGTTCGTGCTCACGCACTCGGCGTCGGCGACCGTTCGCGAGGCGGTGCTGCACACCGTGCCGGAGCGTGTCGTCTGCACGGTCTCGGCCCCGCTAGAGGAAGGACGCGCCTTCGCGCAGGATCTACGCTCGGCCGGTCTCGACGTCGATCTCGTCGACGACGAGGACGCGGTCGAGGCCCTCGAACGCTCGTCGGTCTTCCTGATCGGCGCCGACACGGTCTTCCACGACGGCTCGGTCGCGAACAAGGTCGGCACTCGACCGCTCGCCGAAGCAGCCGCGCGGCTCGGCGTCCGGACGGTCGTCGCGTGCGAGGTGATCAAGCTCGCGCCGATCGACCCGCCCGCGCGCATCGACGACGAGAACTTCGACATCACGCCGTCGCAGTTCATCGACGAGGTCGTCACGGAGGAAGGCTCGTACTCGAGCGAGGGCGTGAAGTCGCTCGTCGACCGGACGCCGTTCCTCTCAGCGGGCTACGCGCTGCTGAGCTGACAGTTCAGTCGCTCAGTACGAACGGCGGCACCACGACCGCGCCGTCGCAGCGCGTCGTGTCCAGTCCCTCGGTCGTGCGGCGCTCCACGAAGTCCGCCAGCATCGCGTCGGCGCAACCGCCGATGCCGAACTGGTGCCCGACGTGCGGGAAGATCACGGTGCGGCTGTCGGGGAAGTGCTGCTTCAGGTCCGAGAGGTTCGTCACCGGGTCCTGCGGGTCGGCGCCGCCCACCAGGGCGAGCACCGGCACGGTGCTGCGCGTGGGGAGCGTCCAGAGCGAGCGCGGCTCGGCGCGCTTCGGGACGGAGGCGCAGTCCTGCCGGAACGCGGCGATCTTCGCGGTCGTGTAGCTGTCGAAGTCGGTGCCCCAGGGCCCTTTCGCATCGAGCCCGGTCCAGGGCTCGTTGCACCAGATCGACAAGGACGTGCGCTCGAGTTCGATGTCGAGATCCCCTGGGCCGTGTTCCTCGAGCGGCGTGTAGTCGCCCGCTGCGGCGCGGCTGACGACGAGCGGGATCGAGACCGCCTTCTCCAGGTCGAGCAGCATCACATGGACGATGGAAGCGAGGTCGTCGCCCCTCATGCCGTGCACCGGGTGGGCGTTCCATGCCTTCACGAGCCGGCCGAACTGGCGCTTCCAGAGCGGGAACGCCTTCCGGCAGTCGGGCTGCGAGGCGCAGAGCTTCCCGAGCTGGTCGAGGGCGCGTTGGGCGTTGACGGCGTACGGGCCGAAGAAGGGGACGTCGATCGCGGATGCACCCGCGAGAACGAGCGTGCGCACCGAGGACGGATGGAGCTTCAGGTAGAGCTGTGCCGCCGTCGCGCCGTAGGAGCTGCCGATGACGTCGAGTTGCGGGTAGCCGAGCGCGGCGCGCACCGCGTCGAGGTCGTCCATCGCCGTCCGCGTCCCGTACTGGGTCATGTCGCCGCCGCGCGGATTCGATCGGCCGGTGCCACGCTGGTCGACGAGCACGATGTCGCGGTGCATGTTCAGCCTCGTCAACTGCTCGCTCAGGTTGGCGGCCTCCTCGGTGGCGGCTCCCCCGGGCCCCCCGGCGAGATACGTGACCGCGTCCTTCCGGGGAGGGTTCGAGAGCGCGGGCAGGACGACCACGTGGAGCCCGATCGTGCGCCCGTTCGGTTTCGCGCGGTTCTCGGGGACGACGAAGGTGCCGCACCGGGCTTCGATCCCCTGCACCCTGCAGGGCCGCGGCGGCCACGACTCGTGCGCCCGGCCCGAGAACGCTCGGTCGATGCCGACGCCGATGCCGGCGGCGGCCACGAGGCCGACGAGAAGCCACACAACCCACTTCGACAAACGCGAACCTCCAGCCGGGACCGTCCCTGGAACTCGCGCAGCGTAATCGGCGGCCGTTTGGCACGCTCCCCGCCGCGACGGGGCGGTCGTTACGCGGCCAGGGGCGGGCGGAGGCTCTCGATGCGGTCGCGCACGGCGCGCCGCGCCTCGTCGAACACGCGCGGGTCGCGGAAGAGCTGGTACTTCGCGTTGGACCCCTGCGCGAAGGAGTCGAGCTCGAACGCGATCTCGCGCGCGCTCAGTGACGGGTCGATCTCGCCGGCCTCCTGCGCCTGCTCGACGGCGTGCTCGAGATAGGAGAGCCAGCTGGCGATCATCTCCACGATCCGGTCGCGCACCGGGCCGGGCCGGTTGTTGAATTCGAAGGACGTCGCCGCGAAGAAGCAGCCGCCGGGGAAGACCTGCCGCTCGGCGTAGTCGATCATGTGGTCGCAGAGCGCCCAGACGCGCGGCAGTCCGCGCGGCGCCTCGCGGGCGGGCGAGATCACCTCGGCGACGAACATCGACGCCGCGTGGTCGACCGTCGCGAGCTGCAGCTCCTCCTTCGAGCCGAAGTGGGCGAAGAGCCCGCTCTTGCTCATCCCGCTCGCCTCGGCGAGCCGTCCGATCGAGAGCGGGGCGAGCCCTTCCTGCGTCGCCAGCGCTGCGGCGGTGTCCAGGATCGTGTCTCGGGTGCGTTCGCCCTTCGTCTTCAGCACGGTTGTTCCAGAATATAGCGGGTTTCCCCCACGATTTCACCATCGCGCTTGACAGAAAAGAACGATCGTTCTATTCTCTGCCGCATGCAGATCGACCATTTGACCGTCCCGGTGCGCGACTACGAGCTCGGGAAGCGGTTCTACGGCGAGGTGCTCGAGCCGCTCGGCTTCAAGGTGCTCCTCGACTGGCCCGACAAGCGGCGGACGTTCTTCGGGGTCGACACGGGCCCGAGCTCGTTCTGGGTCGTCGAGTCGGCCTTCGCCGGGAGCCTCGACGTCTCGCTCGCGGTCGCCGACCGCGGCGAGGTCGCGTCGTTCCACGCCGCCGCGCTCGCCGCCGGCGCGCGGAGCCTGACCGAGCCCGGGCCGCACCCGGATCGGACCGACTCGTACGCGGCGCGGATCGCAGACTTCGACGGCAACGTGATCGAGGCCGTCCACCGCGAAGCCGCGATCGAGCGCGCCGCCGCGTAGAGGAGGAGCGGGGCCGCCGCGCGGTGCGCGACGGCCCCTTGGACGCAACTTCCTAGGCCGCTTCGAGCGCCGGCTCGGGCTCGGCCTCGACGGGAGCAGCCACGTCGAGGTCGACGCGCTGAACCACGACGAGCGCGACGAGGATGCCGACGAGCGCGACGCCGGCGGCGGCCATGAACGCCGACTGGAAGCCGTCGGTCAGCGCGACGGCCTGGCTCGATCCGGACGCGATCGAGTCACCGGTCTGCCGAGTCGCGATGGCGGAGAGCACCGCGATCCCGAGCGCGCCGCCGATCTGCTGCGACGTGTTCAGCAGGCCGGACGCGAGACCCGCCTCCGACGGAGGCACGCCGGCGAGCGCCGCGATCGAGATCGGGACGAACGAGAACCCGAGCCCGACCGCGATCAGCAGGAAGCCGGGGAGGAGGTCGCCGACGTACGTCCCGTCGACCGACACCTGCGTGAAGTAGATGAGCCCCGCAGAGAGGAATGCCATCCCCGCGACGAGCACCGGCTTCACGCCGAGGCGGTTGACGAGCTGTGCGGCGACTCCCGACCAGACGATCGCCGTCCCGGCCACCGCGAGGTAGCCGACGCCGGTCTTCATGGCCGAGTAGTGCAGCACCTGCTGCATGTAGAGCGTGAGCATCAGGAACATCGCGAACATCGCGGTGCCCATGATCAGGCCGACGACGTTCGCGCCGACCACCGTGCGCAGCCGGAAGAAGGAGAACGGCAGCAGCGGGTCGCTCGTCCGCGCCTCCCAGCCGAGGAATCCCGCCATGAGCGCGACCGCGGCGGTGAAGAGGCCGATCGTCTCGATCGAGCTCCAGCCGTAGCTGTTCGCCTGCGTGATCCCGTAGACGAGCACGACCAGCGAGCCCGTCACGAGCACCGCACCGGGAGCGTCGAAGCTCTTCACGGTCGCATCGCGGCTCTCCGAGAGGAGAATCGGCGCGAGCACGAGCCCCGCGATCCCGACGGGGATGTTCACGAAGAAGATCCACTGCCAGCTCAACGCGTCCGTGAGGACGCCGCCGAGCAGCACGCCGGCGACAGCGCCGAACGCGCCGACGCCGCCCCACGCGCCGAGAGCCGCGTTCCGTTCCTTCCCTTCCTTGAAGGTGACGGTCAGGATCGAGAGTGCGGCGGGAGTGATGAGAGCCGCGCCGAGTCCCTGGAACGCGCGGGCCGCGATCAGCGACGCCCTCGCTCCACGCGAGCCCGGACACGAGCGAGGCCAAGGTGAAGGTGATCAGACCGGCGATGAACAGGCGGCGCCGGCCGTAGATGTCGGCGATCCTGCCGCCGAGGAGGAGAAAGCCACCGAAGAGGAGCGCGTACGCGCTCACGACCCACTGGAGGTTCTCCTGCGAGAACCCGAGGTCGGTCTGGATGGACGGAAGCGCGACGTTCACGATCGCGATGTCGAGCACGACCATGAACTGGACGCCCAGGAGGAGCGCCAATGCGAACCACTTCCGTCGATTCGATTCGATCATCAGATTGCGTCCCTTTCGTCTCGGTCGAGCTTGTCAACCTACAGGACGCACTTGCAAAAAGCAATCTTCCCCTTGCGTGTGAAAAGTTGGTGAGCTACAATCGCAAGCGTGGCCAAGCGGTATGACCAGTACTGCCCTATGGCCCACGCCCTGTCGCTCGTGGGTGAGCGCTGGTCGCTCCTGATCGTCCGGGAGCTCCTGCGCGGCCCCAAGCGCTACACGGACATCGGCGGCGGGCTGCCGGGCATCCCGACGAACATCCTCGCCGCGCGGCTCAAGGACCTCGAGGCGGGCGGGATCGTCGAGAAGAAGAAGCTGCCGCCGCCCGCAGCCTGCACGGTCTACGAGCTCACGGAGTACGGCGCCGGGCTCGAGGAGGCGCTCTACGCACTCGCGCGCTGGGGTGCCCGCTCGCTCGGCCCGCCGACGAAGGCGGACGACCTCTACGACGACTGGGGCCTGAACGCGCTGCCGGCGGTCTTCAACCGCGACGCGGCGCGCGGGCTCACCGAGACCTACGTCTTCAAGGTCGGCGAGGACGTCTTCACGGCACGGATCGTCGACGGCGTGCTCCAGCCGTCGCTCGGCGCCGCAGACGACGCCGATCTCGTCGTCGAGACCGACGCAGAGACGTTCTTCCTGCTCTGTGCGGGGCAGCTCGAGCCCCGGGCCGCCCTCGCGGAGGGGCGCATCGCCGTGACGGGCGACGAGTCGCTGCTCGAGCGCTGCTACCGCATCTTCACGTTCGCGCCGCGGATCCGCGTCGCGGCCTAGGGCGACGCCTCTTCGCCGCGCCTGCGGCCGAAGAGTCCGAGCCGTGAGCGGAGGCTGGCCGGGAGATCCGGTTCTTCGGCGACCGGCTGCGGTGCCGGCGAGCGCTCGTTCCAGAGGTCGACGTGGAGGCGCTCGATCTCCTCGATCAGCAGCTGGATCGCGCGCCCCGCGGCGCGCAGCTCCTCGCGTGAGTCGTCCGCGAGCCCATCGCCCCAGCGGCGGAGCAGGTCGATCTTCTGTTCGTCGAGCCGCTCCAATGCACCCCCGCCTGTGGATGACCGCGCGTTGTCCACACGATCCACAGTTCCTTCAACCGAGGATCGCACAGATTTCTCACCTTCCGACGCCACGAGCGAGCCTAACCGCTAGCGACGTTTCGCACCAAACGCGCGCATCGACGACACGATGTGGTCGGGATCGGTGCCGAAGCTCGCGACGACTCCTTCGCAGCCTGCGTCCTCGTACGCGTCGATCAGTTGACTGAGGTCGTCGGCGTCGCGTGCAGGGGCGCGCGGAACGACGCGCAGCTCCGGGTGGCGCTCCTTCACCTCGCGCACGCGGTCGACCGTGCCGCTCCGCGACGGATGCCAGACGTCGCCGAGCTCGAGCGCGCGACGAACGGCGCGGTCGGAACCGCCGCCGACCCAGATCTCCGGCTGCGGGTTCGGAAGCGGCTCGAACGTCGCGTTCTCGAACGACCAGAACTCGCCGTGGAACTCTCGCTCGCCCGACCAGAGCGCCTTGATCACGCGCAGCGCCTCGTCGGCGCGGCGCCCGCGGTGACGGAACGGCACGCCCATGAAGCGGAACTCGTCCTCGTGCCAGCCGACGCCGACTCCGAGCGTGAAGCGTCCGCCCGAGAGCTCCTGCAGCGACGCCGCCTCCTTCGCGAGGTGGATCGGGTGGTGCAGCGGCACGAGGATGATCGATGTGCCGAGCCCGACGTCGCTGTAGCCCGCGATCCACGAGAGCGTGGCGATCGGTTCGAGCACGCGCCCGTACGGGTCGACGCCTTCAGGCCCGACGATGATGTGCTCGGTCGCCCAGACGGACTCGAATCCGTTCTCCGCCGCGGCCTCGACGACGGCGCGCACGCCGTCGGGGCTCGCGCGCGTGTCGTAGTTCGGCAGGATCACGCCGAGGTGCACGACCCGATGGTACGAGAGCGAGTGTCTGTTGCGCGGGTCGCGAGGCTCGCGACGATCGATCCCGACGGGCGGCCGCATCTCGTGCCGATCGTCTTCGTGCTGGAGGGCGAGACGCTCTACACGGCGGTCGACGCGAAGCCGAAGCGCTCGCGTCGGTTGCGGCGGATCGAGAACGCGCGCGAGCGGCCCGACGTGACGGTGCTCGTCGACGAATACGACGAGGACTGGCGCCGGCTCTGGTGGGTGCGCCTGCGCGGACGGGCGCGCGTGCTCGAGAGCGGGGAGGAGGCCGAACGCGCGCTCGGGCTGCTCGCGGCGAAGTACGAGCAGTACGAGCGCGAGCCTCCGGGCGTCCCGGTGCTCGCGATCGACGTCGTCGAGTGGCGCGCCTGGGCCGCCAATGCCCGCCGCGGCGAGGCGCCGACGTCGCGGCCATCGCTCCTCCACGTCACGAACGGCGAGAGCGCCGGCAACACCCTGCGGCAGACCGCGCTCGGCGGCGCCGTGCTGCCGTGGCAGGACGCGCTCCACGAGGGGCCGGTGCCGGCGCTGCCGCGGCAGGAGTTGCTGCGGACGCGCGCCCGCTTCCTCGCCGACTGCGGCTGGGGTCGCGAGCAGGCGCAGCTCTCGTCGCTCGAGCGACGCGACCGGCAACTGCTCGAGGCGCTTCGCGACGACCTCCAGGTCGTGCTCTGGTTCGAGCACGACCTCTACGACCAACTCCAACTGCTCGACGTGCTCGCGCTCGCCGACACCGAGGAGGCCGCGCCCGAGCTGATCGTCATCGGCTCCTTCCCCGGCAAGCCGTCGTTCGCCGGTCTGGGCGAGCTCACGGCGAGCGAGCTCGAGATTCTCTGGCCCTCCCGCCGGCGGGCGACACCGGCCGCGCTTCAGGTAGCGACGAGCGCCTGGGCCGCCGTCCGCGCCCCCGAGCCGACGGCACTGACCGAGTGGGCGACGCGTGAGACCGTGGAGCTGCCGTTTCTCGCCCCCGCGCTGCGGCGGTTGCTCGAGGAGCTGCCCGCGCCGGCGGACGGGCTCTCGGGGACGGAACGACGGGCGCTCCAGGCGGTCGCCGCCGGCGCGGACACACCTCCCGCCGCCTTCGTTGCAGCACAACGTCTCGAAGATGCTCCATTCATCGGCGACACGTGGTTCTACCGAGCCCTCTCGGCACTCGGACAGGGAGAGACGAGACTCCTCGAAACCTCCGACGGCGCACCACTTCCTCCGCCTCCTCCGCTCAGCGACAGCCGGCCCTTCGCACGACTGCAGCTGCGGCTGACGGCAACCGGCGAACGAACACTGCGCGGCGAAGCCGACCGAGTCGAGCTGCTCGGCATCGACCGCTGGATCGGCGGCACCCACGTAACGCCCGACAACACCTGGCGCTGGGATGCCGCCGAGCTCGAGCTCGTTCGACCCTAGTCCTGCGAGATGTCCGCCACCTGCGCGTGCGTCGCGCGCACGAGGTCGTCGCGTCCGAGCCTGATCGACTCGTCGTGCGATCCCGCCTCGAGCACGAGCACCTCGCGCTCGATGAGCCGGCGGTCGATCACGACGCTGTCGCGGCGGCTTCCGCCGATCGGCGGCACGGCGCCGAGGTCGAACTCGCCGTAGTCGCGCGCGAGATCTGCCTCGCTCGCGAGGTTCACCTCTTTCTTTGTCGCGCCGAGCAGCTCGCGCAGCTTCCGCAGGTCGAGCCGCTCGTTCGCCGGGACGACAGCCCGCAGGTAGCCCTCGCTCGTCGAGACGACGAGGGTCTTGGCGACGTCGGCCGGATCGACCCCGAGCTCGTGCGCCTCGGCGAGCGCGGTCTCGGTGTGAGCGTGCGGCAGGAGCTCGTAATCGACGCCCTGAGCGTCGAGTGCCGCGGTCAGATCAGTGGTTGCCACGGTCCACCTCCTTAGTCTCTCGGAATGATGACAAGCGCCCGCGTCCCGCTCCTCGGCCTGGCGGTCGGGATCGTGCTCGCCGACTCGTCGGTCGTGACGATCGCGCTGCCCGAGATCCTCGCTCGCTACCACGTGGAGATCGCGACGCTCGCCTGGGCGCTGACGTCGTTCAACCTCGCTCTCGCGCTCGCCGCGCTGCCGGCGGCGTTCGTCGCGCGGCGCCGTCCCGTGCCGGTGTTCGCGCTCGGGGTCGTGGTCTTCGCGGCCGCCGCGCTCGTCTGCGCGTTCGCACCGTCGTTCAACTGGCTCGTCGGCGCGCGCTCCGTCCAGGGAGTCGCCGGTGCCGCCGTCGTGTGCGCGGCGCTCGACCTGCTGAGCGACGCGACCGGCTCGGACGCTCGGGCCGCGCGGATCTGGGCGTTCGCCGGCGTCGCCGGCCTCGCGCTCGGCCCCGCGGCGGGCGGGATCCTGACGCAGCTCCTCGGCTGGGAGTCGATCTTCGCCGTGCAGGCGCCGCTCATCGCGCTCGGGCTCCTCGCGGTGGTCGGCAAACGTCTCGGCGCCCGCGTGCCCGAGCCGGCCGAGCGCCCGCACCTCGCCGCGAACGCCGCGCTCTTGCTCGTCTCGGGCGCGCTCGTGGCGGCGGTCTTCCTGCTCGCGATCCTGCTCATCAACGGCTGGCGCCTGGAGCCGCTGGCCGCCGGCCTCGTCCTAACGGTGATGCCGGTCGCGGCGATCGCGTCCGCGCGCCTCGGCGGCAGGATCACACCGCAGTGGGCGCGGGCCGCCTCGGGCGTGATCCTGATCGCCGGCGGTCTCGCGGCGCTCGGCTGGCTTCCCCACGCGGGAGCCGTTTGGACGGTCCTGCCGCAGATCGCCGTCGGTGCGGGCCTCGGGCTCGCGCTCTCGGCGCTCACCGAGCGCGCGCTCGCCGGGCGCTCGTCGCAGGCGGTGCACGGCGGCTGGACGATCGCGGCGCGCCACGCCGGCGTCGTGCTGGGGCTGCTCCTGCTGACGCCGATCTTCACGAGCGGTCTCCAGAAGGGCGAGGACGAGGCACTCGCAGCCGGCACCGCCGTCGTGCTCGACAGCCGGATCCCGCCGCTCGAGAAGATCGGCGTCGCGCGCGACATCCTCGTCGCGGTCAACGAGGCGGAAGCGGAGGCGAGGATCCCCGACGTCGCGGAGGTCATCGGCGAGCAGGACGACCCGGCGCGCGCCGACCTCGCCTCGAAGCTGCAGGACCAGCTCGACCGCGCGGTCACGAACGCGTTCCAGCACTCGTTCCTCGTCGCCGCGCTGCTCGGCCTGGCCGCGCTCGTCCCGATCGTGATCGGCCGAAAGGACGTGAGCGTCTGATGCGAGCGATCGTGGTCGCAACGGTGGCGGCGGTGGCGCTCGTCGGCCTGTACCTCGGCCTCGGCGGAGCGTCGTACGCACCCGCCGCGGTGGCCGACCCGTGCGCGCCGCGCGACTGGCGTAACCCCGGCGACTTCCAGCAAGTCGCCGAGCAGATCGTCCTCTCGGGGCTCGACGGCGCCGCGTGCAAGCTCGGCGTCTCGCGCGAGGAGGTCGTGCTCGCCTTCGCGAACGGCAACTCACTCGCGCAGTTCGCGCGCGACCAGGGGATCAGCGAGACGCAGTTCCAGGAGCTCCTCCGCACGGGCTTCGTGCGAGCCATCGACGACGCCGAGCGGGCGAACGCGCTCAACCCGACCGTCGCAGGTCTGCTGCGGCAGGCCGTGCGGCGCGTGCCCGTCGACACGATCCTCGAGCTGCTGAAGCAGCTTCCGAACTTCTGATGACGCGGCGAGGCGCGTGGATCCTGCGCGTCGCGCTCGCCGTCTTCGTGCTCGCCTGGCTCTTCGGCCCGTACGAGCTGCGGTCCGTGGTGCCGATCTGGCTCCCGTTCCTGATCACGCTCGGTCTCGAGCTCTATGTGTTCGCAGGCGCGATGCGACCACCGCCGGCGCGCCGGGGAGATCGCGGGCCGCAGGCGGTCGATCGCGAGCGCTACGGCTACGCGGACGACGAGGAGCTGCTGCTCGTCCGCGACGGGCAAGAGGAGCTCTGGATTCCGTACGCGGGCGAGACCGGCGAGGAGCTCGAGGCGCTGATCGAGGAGGCGCGCGAGCCGCCAGAGGAAGAGGAGCCTCGACCGGTGCGTCCTCATCGCCGGTGGCGTGGGTTGATCGTCGGGCTCGGTGTGATCGGCGCGCTCGCGTTGGGCGCGTGGGTGATCGACAGCCGGACCGGATGGGACGGGCTCGACGCCGACACGCGCGCAGCGGCAGAGGCGCGCTTCTCCGAGGAGGCCTCCCGCATCGCGGGGCACAAGGCGACGATCCGCTGCGACGCGTCGGGCAAGTACGTCGGCGCGGTGCAGCACTCCGACGGCGTCGCCTTAGTCGGAGGCAACCTCGCGTACCTCGCGCCCGAGCGCTGCCTCGACCTCTACCGCCTCGCGTTCAAGGACGACGTGCGCGGGAGCCAGACCGCACGTGCGCTCGCCGTGCTCGCGCACGAGTCGTGGCATCTCCGCGGCGTGGCCGACGAAGGCACGACCGAGTGCTACGCGCTCCAGTCGGCGGTCGGGATCGGGGAGCGTATGGGCCTCTCCGAGGGAACCGCGCGGCAGATGATGCGGCAGCAGCTCGTCGAGAACTCGCTCCACAGCGGCTCGAGCCCGGAGTACCTCGTGCCGGACGAGTGCCACAACGGCGGGAGCCTCGACCTCGACCCGAACAGCTCGCAGTTCCCCTAGGAAAGGAGATCGGACGTGACCGAATCGACTCAGACGGAGTGGCCGGGAGGGATCCCTGCGATCACGCTCTTCGTCGAGGACCTGGCGGCGGCAAAGCGCTTCTACAACGACGCCTTTGGGCTGCCGGTCTTCTACGAGGACGACAACTCGGCCGTCTTCAAGTTCGGCGAGACGCTCATCAACCTCTTGAAGTCGAGTGAAGCGGACGACCTCGTTGCCCCGGCGGCGGTCGCGAGCCCGGACGCGGGAGTGCGCTTTCAGCTGACGCTTGCCGTCGACGACGTGGATGCGACGTGCTACGAGCTGACGGCACGCGGGGTCGAGCTGCTGAACGGCCCGATGGATCGCCCGTGGGGCATCCGCACCGCCAGCTTCCGCGATCCCGGTGGCCACATCTGGGAGATCGCCCGCTAAAGCTACGGCGACTCGACCATCGCGCTTCCGCCGCCGCGGCGGACCGGCTCCGCGGCCGCGATCACGCCGCCTCCCGGCAGGAACTCGATTCCGGTCGCGGCGCCGATCTCGGGCGTCGAGGCGAAGCGGTGCCCACGCGCGAGGAGCGCCGGGGTCGTGGCGCTCGAGATGAACGCCGGCTCGGCGCTCGTCGCGGCCGTGTTGCGCTGGCTCGCACGCGGATCGGCGATTGCCTGCGGCAGCGTCAAACCGAGGTCGAGGCGGTCGACGAGGATCTGCAGGACGGTCGTGATGATCATCGAGCCGCCCGGCGAGCCGACGGCCAGGAACGGCTTGCCGCCCTTGAGCACGATCGTCGGGCTCATCGAGCTGCGCGGCCGTTTGCCGCCCTCGACGCGGTTCGGATGCGTCGTCGAGTCGAAGTTGAAGTCGGTCAGCTCGTTGTTGAGCAGGAACCCGAAGCCCGGGACGACGAGACCCGAACCGCCGGTGGACTCGATCGTGTACGTGTACGAGACGGCGTTCCCCCACTTGTCGCTCGTCGTGAGGTGGGTCGTCGTCTCCGTTGGATTGCCCGGGGCGACGGGCGACGCTGCGGCCGTCGACGTGATCAGCGCCCGCCGCGTCGCGGCGTAGTCCTTGGACAGCAGCCTGGTGAGCGGCACGTCGTAGTAGTCGGAGTCGGCGAGGTACGCGTTTCGGTCGGCGAACGAGTAGCGCGACGCCTCGAGGTAGTAGTGGAGCGCGTCGGCGCGCGTCATCGACGAGAGGTCGTAGCCCTCGAGGATGTTCAGCGCCTCGCCGACGGTCGAGCCGCCGCTCGACGGCGGTCCCATCGAGAAGACGTCGACGCCGCGGTACGTCACGTGTGTCGGCGGACGCTCGGGCGCGACGTACTCGTGCAGGTCGCGCATCTTGATCACTCCCGGCCGCCACACATGGTTGGCGGTCGGGCTGATCGGCGGATGCTGCACTGTCTCGACGAGCGCGTCGGCGACGGCGCCGCGGTAGAAGCCCTTCGGTCCGAGGTGCGCGATGCGCTCGTACGTCGCCGCGAGATCGGGATTCGTGAAGACGGTGCCCACGTCGCGCGGCGTTCCGTCCGGATCGAGGAACAGCGCGGCCGTCGCCGGCACGTCGTCGAAGAAGTCGACGTTGGCAAGCGTCTGGTCGAAGAACGTCTGGTCGATGAAGAACCCGTGTCGCGCGACGTGAATCGCCGGCGCGAGCGCCTCGCCGAGCGTCATCGTCCCGTACTTCCCGAGCGCGTCGGCCCAGCCCTGCACCGTCCCGGGCACGCCGACGGACAGTCCGCTGAAGCGCGCGTCGTTGAACGGCAGCGGCACGCCGTTCTCCCAGAACGAGGTCGGCGTCATCGCCGCGGGCGCCCGCTCGCGGTGGTCGATCGTCGTCACCTTCCCGTCCGAGGCGCGGTAGACGACCATGAAGCCGCCGCCGCCGATGCCTGCGGAGAACGGCTCGGTGACGCCGAGCACGGCGGCCGCGACGACGGCGGCGTCGACAGCGTTCCCGCCTCGACGCAGCGTGTCGACCGCCGCCTGCGTCGCGATTCGCTCGACGCTCGCGGCTGCACCACCGGTGCCGGTCGCGGTCGGAGGCCCCGATCCGCCGCCGACGTCGGCAGTCGCTCCAACCCCGGCGACGAGCGCCGCGACAACGGCGAAACCAACGAAACGCAGGCGGTAGCGGCTTCCGCTCACGTGACCCTCCTGATCGGGACCCTAGCGCGCCGCCGCGGGGATCACAACGCGGCTGGATCCTGTAAACGAGGGCCCGTGAGCATCGACCTCGTCATCCGTGGCGGCACCGTGATCGACGGCTCGGGCGCTGACGCTCGCGCCGCGGACGTCGCGATCGCCGGCGATCGGATCGTGCGGGTCGGCGACGTCCCCGAGCCCGGCCGTACCGAGCTCGACGCGGCCGGCTGTCTCGTCACACCCGGGTTCGTCGACGCGCACGTGCACGGTGACGCGATCCTCTTCTCCGAGCCCGTGCACCTCGCGGCGCTCCACCAGGGCGTGACGACGTACGTGCTCGGGCAGGACGGCTGTTCGTTCGCGCCCGGCACACCCGAGACGGTCGCGTACATGAGCGACTACTTCGCGGCGGTGAACGGGCGCCTCCAGGACACGGCGCCACGGTCGGTCCGGGACTTCATCGGCGCGTTCGACGGACTCAGCTCGGTGAACGTGGCGTACCTCGCGCCGCACGGGAACATCCGGCTGAACGTCGTCGGCACCGTTTCGCGTGCGGCGACCGACGATGAGCTCGACGCGATGCGGCACCAGGTCGAAGAAGCGCTCGACGACGGCGCGGTCGGGCTCTCGAGCGGCCTCGACTACATCCCGAGCCGCTACGCGGACACCGACGAGCTCGTCGCGCTCTGCCGGCCGGTCGCCGACGCGGGCGCGATCTACGTGACGCACATGCGCGGCTACGGCCCGCACGCGGCCGAGGGGCTACGGGAGGTGGCCGCGATCGCCCGCGCGAGCGACGTCGCCGCGCACGTGTCGCATCTCTGGGCGAAGCCGTCGATCCTCGGGCTGCTCGACGAGGAGAGAGCGCTCGGAGCCGATCTGACCTACGACGCGTATCCCTACCTCGCCGGCAGCTCACTGCTCGCCATGGCCGCGCTTCCCGTCTGGGTCCAGGAGGGGCACACCGACGGCGTCATCGAGCGGCTCCTCGACGAAGGCGTCCAGCGGCGCCTGCGGGACGAGTTCTCGTCGCGGCGACCGAGGCTCGAAGCGATGCGCCTGTCGCACGTCGCTGCCCCCGATTGGGAGTGGGCGGAAGGCTCGAGCGTCGCAGCGGCCGCCGCGCAGGCGGGTCTCGACGAGGCGGCCTTCGTGTGCACGATCCTCGCCGAGAGCCGGCTGAACGTCGGTGTCATCCTGGGGCGGGACGGCTTCGACGAGGACGACGTGCGCGCGCTGACACGGCACGAGGCCCACATGGCGTCGTCGGACGGCATCTTCGTCGGCCGCTACGCGCATCCGCGCGGCTGGGGATCGTTCGCCCGCTACCTCCGGCGCCACGTGCGCGAGCTCGGCGATCTCAGCTGGGTCGACGCCGTCCGCCACCTCTCGACCGCCGCCGCCGATCGCTTCGGCCTCGGCGACCGGGGCAGGCTGAGGCCCGAGGCGGCGGCGGACGTCGCGGTCTTCCGCCCGGACGACGTCGTCGACCGCGCCACCTACGAGGCGCCGCGCGTCGTCGCCGACGGCATGGTCCACGTGCTCGTGAACGGCGTTCCGGTTCTCCGAGACGGCGTCCCCACGGGCGCCACGCCCGGCCGCGGCCTCCGGCGCGGCGCGCGGCTGTGTGACACTCACTCCCGGTGACTGGGGAGCCGAACCGGCTTGCGCTCGACCTCTTCGCGCCGCTCGGGCCGACGTACGACCGCTACGCGCGCCTGCTGTCGTTCGGTCAGGACCCGCGCTGGCGCCGCTTTCTCGTCTCGCGCATCGAAGCAGACCCCGGCGACACGATCCTCGACGTCGCAACGGGAACGGGCGCAGTTGCGATCGAGCTCGTGCGGCGCACCGGTTGCAGCGTCGTCGGCGTCGACCAGAGCGCGGAGATGCTCGACGTCGCGCGGGAGCGCGTTACAAGGGCGGGGCTCGGCGATCGGATCCGCTTCCACGAGGCGAGCGCGGAGCAGCTGCCGTTCGGCGACGCCGAGTTTGCGGGCATGACGTTCACCTATCTCCTCCGCTACGTGCAGGACCCCGCTGCGACGTTGCGCGAGCTCGCGCGGGTCGTGCGGCCAGGCGGCACCGTCTCCTCGCTCGAGTTCGGCGTGCCGCGCGGGCTTGCGCGGCCGCTCTGGAACCTCTACGTCGGCGTCGGCTTGCCGCTTGCGGGGCGCTTGATCGCACCGGGATGGCGAAGCGTCGGCGACTTCCTCGGCCCGAGCATCCGATCGTTCAACGCGGAGTGGCCGCCGGAACGTCTCGCGGCCGCGTGGGAGGACGCCGGCATCGGCGAGTTCCGGTCCCGCCGCCTGAGCCTCGGCGGCGGCGTCGTGACGTGGGGGAGACGCCGGTGAGCGTCGAGCAGCGCCCCGCGTTCTACGCGCTCGCGACGGGCGGCTGGCGCGACTACGTCACGCTGCTCCACCCGCCGTACACGGCCTGGCACCTCTCGTACGTCGTGATCGGCGCCTCGCTCGCGCCCGACCTCGAGCTCAACCGGCTCGTGTGGGGTCTCGTCGCGTTCGCCCTCGCGTTAGGCGTCGGCGCGCACGCCCTCGACGAGCTCAACAGCCGGCCGCTCCGGACCGCGATCCCGAACAAGATGCTGATCGCGCTTGCGGTCGTCTCGACCGGAGCGGCGACCGCGATCGGCGTCGGCGCAGCCTTCGCGTGGACGCTCTGGCTGCTCCCCTTCGTCGCCTTCGGCGCGTTCTTCGTTCCCGCGTACTGCCTCGAGCTGTTCGGCGGCCGCCTCCACTCCGACATCTGGTTCGCCCTCGGCTGGGGCGCGTTCCCCGTCCTCACCGCGTACGTCGGCGCGGCGGAGACGCTGCGGCCCGAGGCGCTCCTCGCCGCGGTCTTCGCGGCGTGCCTGAGCCTCGCGCAGCGACACCTCTCGACGCAGGTGCGCGACGTGAGACGCCGGACGTCCGCGGTCTCGGGGACGATCGCGTACCGCGACGGCCGCGAGGAGGCGATCGCCGCCGAGACGCTCACGCGCGCGCCGGAGGCGGCGCTCCGCGCGCTGACGTACGCGGTCGTCGCGCTCGCGGCGGCGCTGCTCGCGCTCCAGCTCTAGCCGATGCAGAACCTCCCGACCGGCACCGTCACGTTTCTCTTCACCGACGTCGAGGGCTCGACGCGGCTGCTGCAGGAGCACGGCGCCGCGTATGCGGACCTGCTCGCGGATCACCGGCGGACGTTGCGCGACGTGTTCGGCCGCCACGAAGGCGTCGAGGTCGACACGCAAGGCGACTCGGTGTTCGTCGCGTTCGCGCGCGCGACCGATGCCGTCGCGGCCGCGGGAGAAGCGCAGGAGGCGCTCGCCGACGGTCCCGTGCAGGTGCGGATCGGGATCCACACGGGCGAGCCGATCGTCACCGACGAGGGCTACGTCGGCATCGACGTCCACCGCGCGGCGCGGGTGATGAGCGCGGCGCACGGCGGCCAGGTCGTCGTCTCCGAGCGGACGCGCTCGTTCCTCGACAGCGGCCTCGCGCTGACCGACCTCGGCCTGCACCGCCTGAAGGACCTCGGCCGCCCGGAGAAGCTCTACCAGCTCGGCGAGCGCGAGTTCCCGCCGCTTCGCTCGCTCGACGCGACGAACCTGCCGATCGCGTCGAGCCCGCTGCTCGGCCGCGAGCGGGAGCTGGGCGAGCTCGTCGGCATGCTCGAGGACGGGACGCGCCTCGTCACGATCACCGGCACCGGCGGCACCGGGAAGACGCGGCTCGCGCTCCAGGTCGCGGCCGAGCTCGTCGGGCAGGGGCTCGACGCCGTCTACTGGGTGCCGCTCGCGGGCGTCTCCGACCCGGAGCTCGTGCTGCCGGAGGTCGCGCAGACCGTCGGCGCGCGCGAGGACCTGATCGAGTACCTGCGCGGCAAGCGGCTGCTGCTCGTGCTCGACAACCTCGAGCACCTGCTCGACGCCGCACCGGGGCTCGCGTCGCTGCTCGCCGCGTCGAGCGAGCTCCGCGTCCTCGTCACGAGCCGCTCGCCGCTGCGTCTCTCCGGCGAGCGCGAGTACCCGCTCGACCCGCTCGCGCCGAACGAGGCGACGACGCTCTTCGTCGAGCGCGCCCGCGCGGTCGGCCGCCCGCTCGCGCCGGACGCGACGGTCGAGGCGATCTGCCGCCGGCTCGACGGCCTGCCGCTCGCGCTCGAGCTCGCCGCCGCGCGGACGAAGCTGCTCACGCCCGAGACGCTGCTCTCGCGCCTCGAGCACGCGCTGCCGCTGCTCACCGGCGGCGCGCGCGACGCGCCGGAGCGCCAGCGGACGCTCCGCGCGACGATCGAGTGGAGCCACGACCTGCTCCCGGAGGAGTCCAAGGAGCTGTTCGCCCGCCTCTCCGTCTTCGCCGGCAGCTTCCCGCTCGCCGCCTCGGAGGAGGTCTGCGACGCCGACCTCGACGGGCTCGCGACGCTCGTCGACCTCGGTCTGCTGAAGCCGATCGGCGACGACCGGTTCCTGCTGCTCGAGACGATCCGCGAGTTCGCGCGCGAGCAGCTCGAAGAGGCCGACGAATGGCGCCGCCGTCACGCCGAGTTCTTCGGCCGCTCGCGGAGGAGGCGTACGCGCATCGCTTCGACGCGGAGGAGGAGTGGTCGACCCGCCTCGAGCTCGATCACGACGACCTGCGCGCAGCGCTCGAGTGGCGCGCCGAGCACGATCCCGAGGGCGCGCTCGAGCTGGCCGGCGCGCTCGGCTGGTTCTGGCTCTCGCACTCGCATCTGGCGGAGGGGAAGCGGCAGCTCGAGGACGCGCTCGCCCGCTCCGCAGGCTGCCGGCCGCACGCGCGCGCGAGCCCTGACGTGGGCGGGCGCGCTCGCGGGCTGGCTCGGCGACGTCGAACGAGGCGAGGCGACGCTCCGAGAAGGAGTCGCGCTCTGGCGCGAGCTCGGCGACGAGGCGGAGGTCGCGGCCGCGCTCGACCTCCTCGGCTGGTCGCTCTTCCACTTCCTGACCGCGGGCCGAGACGAGGAGAGCCTCGAGGCGTTCGAAGAGAGCCTCGCGATCTGGCGGCAACTCGGCGACCGCTCAGGCGAGCGAAGAGGGCTCGTCGGCGTCTGTCAAATCCTCGTCGCCATGGGCCAGGTCGACCGCGCGGAGCCGCTCTCGCTCGAGCTGCTCGACCTGTCGCGCGGCCGCGACCTCCGCTCCGAGCACTTCGCGCACCACTACCTCGCCGACTGTGCGCTGATCCGCGGCGACTGCGCGCTCGCGGAGGAGCGCTACCGCGAAAGCCTGCGCGCAGCGCTCCCGCTGGGAGACGTGGTCGAGACGACCTTCGAGATCCAGGGCGTCGCCATGGCGCTCGCCGGCCAGGGCGACCGCGAGCGCGGCATCCGCCTGGCCGCAGCGGCATCCGCCGTGCTGGCCGAGCTCGGCGTCCAGATCTCGATCGCGTTCTGGGACGCGCTCCTCGAGCGCTACATCGGCACCGCGCGCGAGGAGCTCGGCGCGGCCGGCGACGCGGCGTGGGAGGAGGGACGTCAGCTGCCGTTCGACGCCGCCGTCGCGCTCGCGCTGGACGCCGCATAGAAACCGGACAGGACCGGAGCGAGCGCGAAAATGGGCCGACTGGCCCCCTTGCGCCCTTTTGTCACACGTCTCATGCTGGGGCAACTACCGAGGACAGGAGGGTCAGTGTCAGCTAGAGGAAACGCAGTGCGGCGCCGTGTCGCAGTTCTTGTCGTCGCGGCGTCGGCAGCCTTCGGCGCTGCGGCAGTCGCGCCAGCAGTCGACTCCGTCGCATTCTCGCCGGCGGCGTACGCTAAGTCGTGCAGCTCGAGCTACGTGCGCGCGAACCTGCCGTGGGGCGTGAAGTGCCTCCGCGCGGGCCAGTACTGCAAGATCACTGGCGACCGCTACTACCACCGCTACGGCTTCCATTGCCATCGCTCGAGCCGTGACAGCCGCGGGAACTACCACCTGACGCGCTGATGAGCATGCGGTTCCGGAAGCGGAAGAAGCTCCTTCCAAGAGTGACGCCGAACCCCGCAGCGAGCGAAGCGCAGCGTCGGACCGCGTGGAGCGAAAACAAGTGCCGGGACACGTGCAGCAGAACGCGAATGACGCGTCTGGGCCAAGCATCTCCGGCGCCCGATCGCCGACACTGTTCTCAGCTAAGAACGACGCGCTCCTCGCGAAGCGGCGGAGATGTTGGGATCGGTTCGGGCAACGGCTGGTTCCCGAAGAAAGATCGCCGGGCGGTCGGTGGCGCAATCGATGATGTGCGGGCAATGCTGATCCGTGAACGAGGCGTCCGCTGCGTGGGCGGCCGACACTCCGCCGGCGCACGTAACTACGGCAAACGAATTCTGAAGAAAGAGGACACACCTTGAAAAAGCTGATTCTCGTCGGTTTGGGCGCGCTTTCCCTTGCGACTCCGATCGCCCAGGCAGCCACGGCTGCTACGACGGCACCGTCGCATCGCAGCGGATGCCATCGTTGGCACAGTTGCCCCAGTGACCACGCGACCTACCGTTGGCGCGGCCTGCTCTGCGTGGCTCCGTACTCCGATTACTACAACTCGTCGTTCCGTAAGCGGGTCGTGTACGAAGGGCGAACCTACTACTGCAAGCGGTAGGCGCGAAGTACCTACACAGAAATCGGACAAAGGGATCGCCTGCGAGAGCTAACGCGCCAGAAGTCGAACGCGGACGCCGTGAAGCTGTTCCTGATCGCACGCCGATAGCGCCCTCGACCGCCGGGGCGAGCGGCAGTAACCTCGGGCCTCTCGAGCGCTCACTCAGGGGAGGCACCAATGGGGTTCCGCATGCGCAAGTCGATCAAGCTCGCTCCGGGCGTAAGGTTGAACGTGTCCAAGCGAGGTGTTGGCGCTTCGGTCGGTGGCGGAGGCGTGCGCTACTCGGCACACTCAAGCGGCCGAGAGACAGTCTCTGCTCGCACTGGGATCCCTGGCGTTACTACCAGACGAGCGTCAGCGGTGAGCAGGCGTCTTCGCGCGCGCTGCCGCTGCCCGTGGCCTCCCGCTGCTCGCCATCGAAGCCCGGCCTGTTCGCACCAAAGGGCGAGAAAGCAGCTCTACAAGGCGATCAAGGCGCAGGACGCCAAGGCGATCCAAGCGGTCGGTGACGAGATCCGAACTTCCGGCTTCCCGCATACAGCCTTGCCGGGCTGATGATGCTTGACGAGCGACCAGGCGAGCAGAACGCGCTGCTCGAGCAGGTGTTCGCGATCGGGCACTGATCCGGAGCGGACCCAGTTCGTCCGGAAGTACCTCTTCACGCAACTCGAGCTCCCGATCGCCGCGGGAGTCACCGCAGATCTTCCGATCAACCGGGACGCTGTCGGACTCGCGCTCGCGGAACTGAAGCAGGATGCAGGCGACTCCGAGGCCGCAATCGACGTGGTCGAGCAGCTCGAGCCGACCGCGTACGCAGCGGTGTCGCTGGCGGAGTTGTACTCGCAGGTCGGTCGCCACGACGACGTGGTCGAGCTGACGGAGGGATCAAGAACGAGGACGACGCGACCGCTCTCCTGCTCGTCTATCGCGCCGTCGCGCTGCGCGAGCAGGGCTACCACGATGCGGCGCACGAAACTTTCAAGGAGGCACTCCGCTCCCGCTCGCGCGCAGCCTCCGTTCGGCACCTCGCACTTTCGGAGCGTGCCCGCAACTACGAGGCGCAAGGCAAGAAAGGCATGGCACGCAAGGACCTCGAGCGCATCCTCGCTGAGGACTCCGATTACCCGGAAGTGCGCGAGAGAATCAGCGCACTCAAGGGGTAGCTAACAGCGCACCTAGTCGCTGCTCGCTCGCGACTTCAACTCCGCGAGGTCGGCCTCGATCCGGTGCAGCGTCTCCATCACTTCGTCGTGCTCCTCGCTTCTCTCCTCCTTCACGAATCGAGAGGCGATGGCGGCGGTGAGGAGGGAGAGGAAGCCGATGCCGATGAACATCAGACACCATCCCGATCAGCCTGCCCGAACGGTCTTCGGGTAGAGGTCGCCGTAGCCCACGGTCGTCACCGTCACGACCGCCCACCAGATCCCGTCCCAGAGGCTCGTGAACTCGCCTGCCGCGAACGCGTGCTTGCGCAGCCCCCGCGACGATGATCGCGGTCACGGTCAGGAGCGCGGCGACCCGCAGCGAGTCGCCCGAGGTCAGGCGGCGCTCGGCCTGCAGCGCGCGGGCGACGATCACCACGAAGCGAGCGAGGCGGATGAACCGGGCGAGCCGCAGCCAGGCGAGTGCCTTGCCCAGGAGCGGGACGGTGAGGACGACGATCGCGACGTCGAGCCAATGAGCGCGGAGCGCAGCCCTCTTCCGTGGCGCGACGATGAGCACTGCAGCCAGCTCGATCGCGAAGATCGCCCAGATGATCCAGTTCGCGACTTCCGCGAACTGTTGCCAGCCTTCGGACGTCGCGTCCGCCTCGATGATGAGGACCGGGATGAGGGCCAGTGTCGCTGCGAGGACGACCGGCTCCAGCGGCGTGTGGACGCGCCCGGATTCGTCCTGCGTTCCACATGGACGCAGGCTTCGCCACGCCCGTTTCCGACCCTCCCGACGGACGCGCGGCATGAAGGGAGCATCGGTAGCAGCGAGCGACCCAGCCCTGGCGATAGGAGCCTTCTGGACTCGCCGCGTGGACTGGCTCGTCGCGTTCTGAATCCTCTCGACTGGTCTGCTCCTCGTCTGGACGCGACGCCGGTGGGTGCGACTACCCGAGGGCGGCACGCGCGGTCGTAAAATTGCGGGCCCGGTGCCGCGGGCGGTCAGCCGCGCGGCGGCGCCGTCGACTCGCGCACGACCAGCTTCGTCGCGAGCTCGACGCGCATCGCTTCGATCGGCTGCCGCTCGAGCAGCCGCGTGAGCAGGCTCACCGCCATCCGCCCCATCTCCGCGAGCGGCTGGCGCACCGTCGTCAGTGCCGGCGTGACGATCTGCGTCTTCTCGAGGTCGTCGAAGCCCACGATCGAGAGGTCGCGCGGGATCTGGAGCCCGCGCTCTTCGGCGGCACGCATCGCGCCGACCGCCATCTCGTCGTTGAAGGCGAAGATCGCGGTCGGCGGCTTCCGGAGGCTCGAGCAGCTCCGACGCCCCCGCATAGCCGCTCTCGTTCGTGAAGTTGCCCTTCGCGATCAACGCGGGATCGACCGACACGCCCGCGGCGGTGAGCGACACCTGGTAGCCGGCGAGCCGGTCCACGCTCGCGACCCAGCCGTGCGGGCCCGTGATCACTCCGATGCGGCGGTGCCCGAGTGAGAGCAGGTGCTCGGTGGCTGCCTTCGCGCCCGCGAGGTGGGCGGCCGACACGACCGGAGCTCGCTCGTCGACGGGCTGCCGGGGGTCGAGGACGACGAACGGATACCCCTGTCGCTCGAGCGCGATGAGCGCGTCGCTCGACTCCCTGGTCAGCAGCAGCAGGGCACCGTCCGTCGTCCCCTGGAGGAGCCTGTCGAGGAGCGTGACCTCGCGCTCCCGCTCGTGCATCGTCGGGCAGAGGACGACGCGCATGTCGTGCTCGTAGAGCGCCTCCGAGGCGCCCCAGAGGATCCGGCTGAAGTACTCGACGTGGACCATCGGGAGGGTGACGCCGATCAGGCCGGTGCGCCCCCCGGAGAGGGCGCGCGCGCTTCGGTTCATACTGAAGCCCTGTTCGCGCACGACCTGGAGCACGGATTCGCGGGTGTTCGGCGAGACGTCCGGCCGTCCGTTCAGGACGCGGGAGACGGTCGCGATCGAGACGCCCGCGGCGTCGGCGATGTCGCGGATCGTCGGGGGGCCGTTCTGGCCCTCGGTTCCGCCGTTTCCGCCGTTTCCGTCCCGGTAACGGTTCCGCATGGAGTCACACCTTACGCGCTCTACCGGTCGGAGGTCAACCCGAAATATGGCTTTCCACCAGCTTGACTTTCCGAAAACGACTGGTGTACCGTTACCGGGAAAGTTTCAGAGCACACCTCCGTGGACCCTCCGCTCGCGCTCCCCTGCGACCGCGGAAGAAAGGATGGGAAATGCTCCTTCCAGCACGCTTTCGGGCGCCTGCAGTGGCGAGCCTCGTGGGCGGGGCCGCGCTCGTGGGCATCCTCGCCGGGAGCTCGGCAGCGCGGATGAACGACGTCGCCTCGCCGTCCGCGGCGTCGGCAGCAGCTCACCGCTGCCTCGTCGCGACAGGCTCGGGTGATCCGGCCTTCGTCCGCAACTTCAACCCGTACGTCCAGGGTCTCCCGTCGTCGAGCTTCGTGCGCGGCGGCATGTACGAGCCGCTCGTGATCACGACGCCCGCCGGCGGCGGGCGCCAGTACAAGTGGCTCGCGCAGAGCTACGCCTGGAGCGGCGGCGGCAAGACGCTCACGTTGAACATCCGGCGGGGAGTCCGCTGGTCGGACGGCAAGCCGCTCACCGCGGCCGACGTCGTCTACAGCCTGACCGCAGGGCGGCAGGCCCCGACGATGGACATCCTCGGGATGTTCCGCAACGACACGAACGTCGCCTCGGTCAGGCAGTCGGGGACGTACGGCGTCGTGATCAGGCTCAAGACGAAGGACTCGCAGTTCGTCTCGGTCAACCTGAACGGCATCTTCGTCGTCCCGAAGCACATCTTCTCGAGGGTGCAGGACATCGACAAGTTCACGAACTCGAACCCGGTCGGATCGGGCCCGTTCGTGCGCGTGTCGCGCTTCAACGCGCAGGACTACGTCCTCGAGCGGAACCCGCGGTACTGGAAGAAGGGCTCACCGAAGATCCAGTGCCTCGAGTACATCCAGGCGACCTCGAACGACGCCGCGCTGCTCCAGATCGTGAGCGGCAAGGCCGACTGGACGCACAACTTCGTGCCGAACGTCGAGAAGTCCTACATGTCGAAGAGCCCGGGCTACTACCACGCGTTCTACGACGTGACGGCGTACCCGATCTCGCTGATGTTCGACACGGGCAAGTACCCGTACAGCCTCATTCCGTTCCGCAAGGCGGTCAGCATGGCGATCGACCGCAAGAAGGTGTCGAAGCTCGGCGAGTACGGCTACGCGCCGCCCACCGACGCGATCGGCCTCTCGCAGCTCTTCCCGAGCTGGGTGACCAACAAGAAGATCAAGGCCGACGCGAAGGCGCTCGGGGCCTACAACCCGACCGCAGCGAAGCGGATGCTGACGCAGAACGGCTTCAAGTACAGCGGCAACGACCTGGTCGACCCGAGGGGCGACAAGGTCAGGTTCACGATCCACGTCATCTCGGGCTGGTCCGACTGGGTCGCCTCGCTCCAGATCATCACCAAGAACCTCCAGGACATCGGCATCGACGCAAGCGTCAAGCTCGAGCCGGGCTGGGGCGAGTGGTTCCCGAACGCGACGAGCACGAAGTTCGTGACGCTCCTGTGGCAGACGGCCGCGACGGGCTCCCCGTACGGCTTCTTCTTCAACAACATGCACAGGAACACGTACGTCCCGTCGGGTGAGGACGCCGTCAACACGGGGAACTTCGCGCACTTCCAGGACACGAGGGCGACGAACCTCCTCAACCAGTGGAAGTCGAACCTCAACGTGGCCGGCCAGAAGAAGCTCGCGACGCAGCTGCAGGCACTCTGGCTGCAGAAGCTGCCGGTGATCCCGCTGTTCATCGGGCCGCAGTGGTCGACCTACAGCACGAAGTACTTCCACTGCTTCCCGTCGCCGCAGAACCACTACGTGCGACCGATCTACAACACCTACCCTGAGAACTCGGTGCTGCTCACGACGATCTGTCGGGGCGGCAAGAAGATCAAGGTCGGAATCCGGTAATTCCTCCCCCAAGCCGGCGGGCGCCCTGGCCGCGGGGCGCCCGCCGGGCACTATTCGGGAACGCTGTGAGATTTCTCCTTCGTCGCCTCGGCTTTTACGCGATTGCCCTCTGGGGAGCGATCACGCTGAACTACCTGCTCCCCCGGCTGATGCCCGGCGAGCCGATCGACGGGATGCTCGCGCGGCTCTCGCCCGCACAGCTCGCGGCCAACCCGAATGCCATCCAGAACCTCCGCGACTCGCTCGGGTTCCAGAAGGAGCCGCTGCTCCAGGGCTACATCACCTACCTCGGCCAGCTCGCTCACGGCGACTTCGGGATCTCGACCTCGAACTTCCCGTCGCCGGTGAGCGAGGTCATCGGCCGCACGCTGCCGTACTCGATCTTTCTCGTCGGCGTGGCGTTCTTCTTCGCATTCGCGATCGGCACGTTCCTCGGGATGCTCGCGGCGTGGCGCCGCGGCGGGGTCGTCGACACCGTCTTCACGCCGCTGCTCATCGCGCTCGGTGCGTTCCCCGCGTTCTTCACGGCGCTCGTGGCGGTCTACTTCGCCGGGCTGAAGTGGGGCTGGTTCCCGATCCAGCATGCATACAACACCGATATCGAGCCCGGGTTCAGCCTGACCTTCTTCGAGAGCGTCGGCCGTCACGCGCAGCTTCCGATGCTCGTGATCCTCGGTGTCTTCACGGGCGGCTGGCTGCTCAGCATGCGCAACACGATGATCAACACGGTCAACGAGGACTACGTCGCGATGGCGCACGCGAAAGGTCTCCGCGACCGGCGCGTGATGACGATGTACGCGGGGCGGAACGCGATCCTCCCGCCGCTGACGGGCTTCGCGTCTCAGTTCGGCGCCGCGGTCGGCGGGCTCGTCTTCATCGAGTTCGTGTTCAGCTACCCCGGCGTCGGGCTGACGCTGCAGCAGGCCGCGCTCGGGTCGGACTACCCGCTCACGCAGGCGCTCCTGCTCGTGTTCTCCGTCTGCGTCCTCGTCGCCAACTTCATCATGGACGTGATCTACGTCTTCCTCGACCCGCGCGTGCGCGCGAACTGATCGTGGCAATCGACCCCGTCGCGTTCCCGCTCCCCGATGCGCCGCGCACCCGGCTCCGCTCGCCGGAGTGGGTGCGGCTCCTCCTGACGAACCCGAAGTCGTGCTTCGGCATCATCGTCTTCGGCGGCATCGTCCTCGCCGCGCTGCTCGCGCCGGTGATCGCGCAGAACCCGCCCGACGAGATCGTCGCGCTCCCCGGTCTGTCGCCGAGCAGGGAGTACTGGTTCGGCACGACCGACCAGGGCTACGACGTCTTCGCGCAGGTCATCTGGGGCGCCAGGATCTCGCTCGCGGTCGGTTTCGCAGCGGCGGTCATCTCGACGGTGATCGCGGCGACGCTCGGCATGGTCGCCGCCTACTCCGGCGGTTGGGTCGACGACGTGCTCAACACGGTGACGAACATCTTCATCGTCATCCCCGCGCTGCCGCTGCTGATCGTCGTCTACTCGTTCATTCCGCAGCGCGGGCCGGTCCCCATGGTGCTGATCCTCGGCCTGACGACGTGGGCGGTCGAGGCGCGCATCCTCCGCAGTCAGGCGCTCTCGCTCAGGAATCGCGACTTCGTCCTGGCGGCGAAGGTCTCCGGCGAGAGCACGCGGCGAATCGTGTTCGGAGAGATCATGCCGAACATGGTGAGCCGGATCGCCGCCGGCTTCCTGCTCGTCTTCTACCTCTCGATCATCTTCGCCGCGGGCCTCGAGTTCCTCGGGTTCGGCGACGTCAACAAGATCACGTGGGGGACGACGCTCTACTGGGCGCAGAACAACTCGAGCGTGCTCCAGGGCGCGTGGTGGCACTTCGTCTTCCCGGGCGTCGCGCTCGCGCTCTCAGTCGCGGCGCTCGTGTTCATCAACTACGGCGTCGACGAGCTCGCGAACCCGCGTCTCCGGCGGCGGAAGGCAGCGCGGTGACCGGCCTCGTGCAGGACGCTGCGCCCGCGATCGCTGCCGACGTCGAGACCGAGGTGCTGCTCGAGCTCGACGATCTCGTCGTCGACTACCTCCAGCCGGGCCGCCCGCTGCGCGCCGTCGATCACGTCAACCTGACGATCCGCGCGGGGGAGATCGTCGGCCTCGCCGGCGAGTCGGGGTGCGGCAAGACGACGACCGCGAACGCGATCCTGAGCATCCTGCAGCCGCCGGCGGAGGTGACCGGTGGCCACATCCGGTTCCGCGGGGTCGACGTCGTCGGACTGAGCGTGAAGGAGCGCCGCCGCTACCGCTGGCGCAACGTCTCGATGGTCTTCCAGAGCGCGATGAGCGCGCTCAACCCGGTCATGCGCGTCGGCGACCAGTTCGTGGACATGATGAAAGCGCACGAGCGCGTGAGCAAGCGCGACGCGCTGGAGCGGGCCGGCGACCTGCTCAACCTCGTCGGGATCGACCGCGGCCGCGTGCGCGCGTATCCGCACGAGCTCTCCGGCGGCATGCGTCAGCGCGTGATCATCGCGATGGCGCTCGCGCTCGAGCCGGAGCTCGTGATCATGGACGAGCCGACGACCGCGCTCGACGTCGTCGTGCAGCGCGAGATCCTGCAGGAGGTCCAGCAGCTGCAGCGCGAGCTCGGGTTCGCCGTGCTGTTCATCACGCACGACCTGTCGCTGCTTTTGGAGTTCGCGGACCGCGTCGCGATCATGTACGCGGGCGAGATCGTCGAGCTGGCCCCGTCCCAGGAGCTCTTCGCCAACTCGCTGCATCCATACTCGCTCGGGCTGCTCGGCTCGTTCCCCCCGCTCACTGGTCCGCTCGGTCGGCTGGCGGGCATCCCCGGCAGCCCGCCCGATCTCGGCGATCCGCCGACCGGGTGCCGCTTCCATCCCCGGTGTCCGCACTGCCAGCCCGGCGACGCCGCGCTCTACACGCGCCAGACGACGGAGCGGCCGGTGCTCAAGCCCGTCGCTCCCGGCCACGAGGTCGCCTGCCACCTCGTCGAGGAGTCGCGCTCGTGAGCACCGCCGAGCTGGACGTCCGCGCGCTGACCAAGGACTTCGGGAAGCTGCGCGCGGTCGACGACGTGAGCTTCACGCTTCGCCAGGGCACGATCACGGCGCTCGTCGGCGAGAGCGGCAGCGGCAAGAGCACCGTCGCGCGCATCCTCGCGCGGTTGCACAACGCGACGTCGGGCTCGGTGATCTACGACGGGACGGACGTCCTCGGCCGCCGCGACGTCAAGCTCTACCGCTCGCGGGTGCAGATGATCTTCCAGGACCCCTTCGACTCGCTGAATCCGGTGCGGACGATCAGGCACCACCTCGAGCGCCCCGTGCGGATCCACAGCGTCGTCTCGAGGCGCGACGTCGCGCCTCGGGTCCACGAGCTGCTGCGCACGGTGGGCCTCGTGCCGCCCGAGATGTACGCCGCGAAGTATCCGCACGAGCTCTCCGGGGGGCAGCGCCAGCGCGTCGCGATCGCGCGCGCGCTCGCCGTCAACCCGTCGGTGATCCTCGCGGACGAGCCGATCTCGATGCTCGACGTCTCGATCCGGATCGGGATCCTCAACCTGATGCTCGGGCTGAAGCAGGAGCTCGGGCATCGCGTTCCTCTACATCACGCACGACATCGCGAGCGCGCGCTACATCGCGGACGAGGTTCTCGTGATGTACGCCGGCCAGATCGTCGAGCAGGGCCCGACCGATTCGGTGCTCCTCGAGCCGCTCCACCCCTACACCAGGCTTCTGCTCTCCGCCGTTCCGCACCCGGAGCGCGGCCTTTCGCACCAGCCGCTCGGCGCCCGCGTCGGCCGCAATGTCGGCGACCTCGGTGCGGGAACGTCGCTCGTCGAAGAACGACCCGACCACTTCGTCAGGAGGCTTGCAGCATGACCGAGAAGACTTCGTTCCCCGCGGATTTCTCCTGGGGCGCAGCGACGGCGGCGTACCAGATCGAGGGCGCCGCCGACGAGGACGGCCGCGGCGAGAGCATCTGGGACCGGTTCTGCGCGACGCCGGGGAAGGTCCGGAACGGCGAGAGCGGCGCGATCGCGTGCGACTTCTACCACCGGTATCCCGACGACATCCGGCTGATGAAGGAGCTCGGGCTCGACGCGTTCCGCCTGTCGATCGCCTGGCCGCGGATCATCCCGGACGGCCGCGGCAAGGTGAACCAGGCGGGCCTCGACTTCTACGACCGAATGATCGACGAGCTGCTCGCGCAGGGCGTGACGCCGTTCCCGACGCTCTATCACTGGGATCTGCCGCAGACCCTCGAGGACGAGGGCGGCTGGGCGGTCCGCTCGACCGCCGAAGCGTTCGTCGAGTACACCGAGGCAATCGCCGAACGGCTCGGCGACCGCGTCAAGCACTGGATCACGCACAACGAGCCCTGGGTCGCGGCGTGGCTCGGATACGGGTCCGGCGAGCACGCGCCGGGGCGGAAGAGCCCGGACGACGCGCTCGCGGCGGCGCACCACATCCTCCTCTCGCACGGCTGGGCGGTGGAGGCGATCAGGCGAAACGTCTCTGACGCGAAGGTCGGCATCACGCTCGTCCTCAACCCCGCGTACCCGGCGAGCGACAGCGACGAGGATCGCAAGGCCGCGGAGCACGCCGACGGCTTCTTCAACCGCTGGTTCCTCGATCCGATCTTCCGTGGGAGCTATCCGGCGGACATCCTGGAGTACTTCTCGCCGATGCCCGCGGCAGGCCCGCCGGTCGAGGACGGCGATCTCGAGGCGATCTCCGCGCCGCTCGACTTCCTCGGCATCAACTACTACTCGCGGCAGGTGCTGCGCGCGAGCCCGGATGGCGGCCGGCCGATCCATGTCCGCCCTGAGGCGACGTACACGGCGATGGACTGGGAGATCTTCCCGAACGGCCTCTTCGACATGCTCGTCCGCGTGAAGGACGACTACGACCCGCCGCCGATCTACATCACGGAGAACGGCGCGGCGTTCGGCGACCACACGGCCCACGACGGCGAGGTCGTCGACCCCGAGCGGAAGGCGTACATCGAGGCGCACCTCGACGCGATCGGCAAGGCGATCGAGGCCGGCGTGCCGATGGCGGGCTACTTCGTGTGGTCGCTCCTCGACAACTTCGAGTGGGCGCACGGGTACTCGAAGCGCTTCGGGATCGTCTACGTCGACTTCCCGACGCTCCAGCGCGTGCCGAAGGCGAGCTACCGCTGGTATCGCGACTACATCGCGGCCAGCAGGAACGGGCACAGGAACGGCAGCTAGTCGAGGCTTCCGCGGCGGGCCAGCCACTCGGTCGGCTGGCCCGTGACGCGGGCGATCGCGTCGAAGTGGCGGTCGTAGTGGAGAAGCGTGAGCCCGTTCCGCTGCGCGATCGCGGCGACGAAGAGGTCGAGTGGCTTCGGGCCGCGATGCTGCGCGCGTTGGGAGAGCGCCGCCTGCGTGTTCAGCGCGACGTCTGCGTCTACGTCGGTGAACGGCAGCTGCGGTAGGCCGTCGATCTCAGTTGCTCGCTGCGCGTAGTCGGCGGGACCGCGCGCCGAGTACAGAAGCTCGAGGCGGACCGGCGGACATGTCGCGATCTCGTCGAGCGCGACGAGCGTTGCCCAGCGCGCCGCGATGCCTCCCGTCGACTGGCTGCGCGTCCAGGCGCTCGTGTCGGCGAGATAGCGAGCCACTACGGCTCGCGGAGCCGCCGGAGCTCTTCCGGCGAGGGGCCGATGCCGCCTTCCTTCTCGATCCGGCGCATCAACCGCCGACGTGCGTCGAGTCGAATCACCTCGTCCAACGCGCGGTCAACGGTCTCCGCGAGCGTTCGCGTCCCGAGGATCCCTTGTGCCGCCGCCGCCTTCTCGCGGTCGATGACCATAGAGGTCTTGTCCGGTTTGGATATCTGTTTCGCCACGACTGGATATCCTAACAGCTAGCCGCCGAAGGAGGCTCCGAGAGATGCGCCTTCGGCGCACGTCGTCGCCCCGACTTTCAGTGCCTGGGCGTCGAACCGCTCGCCCGATTTCGACAGCGCTGACTCCTGCGCTTGCGCAGCGGCGACGTCGCCGATGCGGAGCGCCGCGAAGAACTCCTCGGCAGCCTCGGTCATCGCCGCTCCGCGGCGTACGAGCTCCTGATGCGCGGCGCGCTCGTCCGACGGCGGCGAGAGCTCGCCGAGGTCGCGGATCATCCGCTTGTTGACCTTCAGCGCCGTCACGCCGTAGCCGACGAGCGCGTCGGGACCGAGCGTGTCGAGGCTCGAGGTGTTCGGCTCGGGCAGGTCGTTGATGGTGTCGTTCGCGCGCTCGCAGATCTCGTTCGCCTCGGCGACCCAGCTCTGCCCCGCAGCGGGTGTCGCGGCCGGCGTGCTCGACGGCGGTTCGTCCGAGTCCCCACGCGTGAGGTAGACGAGTGCGGGAACGAGCAGGAGCACGGCGGCGCCGGCGATGCCGGCGGCGAGGAGAGCGCGGCGCGATGCGCGCAGCCGCTTCGGCGCCGGACTGGGTGGCTCGTCGCCCGAGACCACCTTCTCGATCCCGTCGAGGAGCCGGCTCGTGTCGAAGTCGAACCGCTGCGGGCTGAGCTCGAGCGCCTGTCGCCGCGCGAGCGGCGCGAGGCTCGGCGGGAGCTCTTCCGCCTCGGGCATGACTGCGTCGTCGACGAGGACGGGGACGACGCGCACGTCGCGTGCGAGCGCAGCCTCGATCTCGAGGCGCACGAAGTCCTTGGGGTCGTCGAGGCGCCGGCCGCCCTCGTTGGCGATCGTCAGCCACTCCTCGCCGATCAGCGCAAGCAGCACGTCGCACGAGGCGACCGCTGCGGTGATCCGTTCGACGAAGTCGTCGCCGGGGTCGATCGAGTCGACGTCCTTGAAGATCTGCTCCTCGCCGAAGCGCGCCTCGAGCCGGTCGAAGAGCCACGCCGCCGGGTAGGCGGTCTCCTCACGTCTATAGCTGATGAAGATTCGAGGCATGCCCCGGCAACCTCCGGCGACTCGACGCTAGCGCTCGGAGCGGACGGGTTCAACGAGGCCGAGGCGGCAGTAACGTGGCCGTTGCGGCCATTACATCACCCATCTAGAGTGATGTAGCGTGGCGAGGATGAAGCGGCTCCAGATCTCGATCGAGCCAGAGCTCGACGCGGCGCTCGACCGGGCGGCCCGCGCGGCGGGCGTGTCGAAGGCTGCCCTCGTCAGGCGCTACGTCGCGGACGAGCTCCGGCCCCTGCCTCCGATTCAGGCGGACGCGCTCTGGGAGTTCGTCGGCGGGGACGAGGGAGCCCGCGGCGACTCCGAGAGCGTGGACGACGTCGTCTATCCGCGGTGATCTTCGTCGACACGTCGTTCTGGGTGGCCGCCCGGATGCGGCGAGACGACCATCACGAGGAGGCGCTGCGGCTGCTCGACCGCGAGCGCGCCCAGCGGCTCGTGACCTCGAACAACGTGCGCGGCGAGACCTGGACGTTCCTCCGGCGCCGCAGCGGACATGCGTCCGCGGTCGCCTTCCTCGACATGCTCGCCCGGACGGCTCGCGTCGACGTGGTGAGGGTCGAGCCAGAGATCGAGGAACGCGCGCTGCGCTGGCTGCGGCAGCACGACGAGCGCGAGTACTCGTTCGTCGACGCGACGAGCTTCGCCCTCATGCGGTCGCTCCGCCTTCGCGAGGCATTTGCGTTCGACGGGGACTTCGCGGCCGCGGGTTTCGCCGAGCTGCGGGCCTGACCACCGCCGAGCGGGCCCTGAGCGGGGCTGTGGACTGATCGGCACGAAGTCGGTGCAATTTCGGGCTTTGGGTCAGGTTCAATCAATGGCGTGCTCGATCAGGAACGCGCAGCCGAGATCGTCGATCGGATCGACCTCCGTTCGCTGCCGATCTGTCCGCTCTGCCATCTCGACCTCGCCTTCGCGATCCGGGACGGGGAGGCGCGCCGGGCGCTCGCGGGGATCACGACCACAGCGTGCAGCTGGGTGTGGGGGGAGATCGAGACAGAGCTTCGCGCGCAGCTCCGGCGGGCGTCGATGCGGGAGCAGGCGTGGGCGGACGAAGCGCTCGCCGACCTCGACGCGCACGGGTTCCGGAGCCGGGTCGTCCGCGAGCTCGTGACGCGCGTGGCGACGGTCATGGCTGACGAGATGAGGGGAGAGGAGGGGATGCCACAGCCGCTCGTGCTCACGTTCCCACGACGTTGATCTGATGGCCTCTGAGAGCGACCGGAGAGGGCGGCAAGGCTCGATCGGGTACCAGCGGACCGGCTCCGTAGACTGACCCGGCGCCATGGGTCAGGCCCCGTTCGTTCACCTTCACGTCCACTCCGAGTACTCGATTCTCGACGGGGCGTGCCGCATCCCCGAGCTCGCGGCGCGTGCCGCCGAGCTCGAGATGCCGGCCGTCGGGCTGACCGATCACGGCTCCCTCGCCGGGGCGGTTCAGCTCGTCAAGGAGACCAAGAAGCACGGCGTGAAGCCGGTGCTCGGCTGCGAGGTCTACGTCGCCGAGGACCGCAAGGCGCAGGCCAAGGGGTACGCGCACCTCACACTGCTCGCGGAGGACAACGCCGGGTACTCGAACCTGATCAAGCTCTCGAGCCTCGGCTACCTCGAGGGCTACTACTACAAGCCCCGCGTCGACTGGGACCTGCTCCAGAGCCACAGCCAGGGGCTGATCGCGCTCTCCGGATGTCTCTCCGGGAAGGTCTGCAAGGCGCTCGAGGAGAGCCGCGAGAACGACGCCGCGGCGGAGCTCGACCGGCTCGGCCAGATCTTCGGCAAGGGCTCCGTCTACGTCGAGATGCAGAACGCCGGGCTCGACGTCCAGGCTCGGATCAACCCCGTGCTCGCCCGTGCCGCGGAGACCGCCGGCCTGCCGCTCGTCGCCACCGGCGACGTCCACTACCTCCGGCACGAGGACGCACGAGCCCACGAGGCGCTCCTCTGCATCCAGTCCGGCGACTCGCTCAAGAACCCGAACCACTGGAAGTTCGACACCGACCAGTTCTTCTTCAAGGCGCCGCACGAGATGGCCGCCGACTTCGTCGGCTACGAGGCACGCGCTCGCGCGCACGCTCGAGATCGCCGAGCGCTGCAACGTCGAGATCGAGCTCGGGAACATCCTGCTGCCCGAGTTCCCGACGCCCGAGGGGCGCGACTCGTTCGACTACCTCGTCGAGCTCTGCGAGAAGGGGCTGCACAAGCGCTACGACAAGGTCACGCCCGAGCTGACCGAGCGGCTGCAGTTCGAGCTGAAGACGATCCGCGAGATGGGGTTCTCGGACTACTTCCTGATCGTCTGGGACTTCATCCGCTTCGCGCACCAGAACGGGATCTCCGTCGGCCCGGGCCGCGGCTCGGCCGCGGGCTCGCTCGCCGCGTACTGCCTCGAGATCACCGACATCGACCCGATCCGCTACGAGCTGCTCTTCGAGCGCTTCCTCAACCCCGGCCGCAAGTCGATGCCCGACATGGACATCGACTTCGCCGTCGAGGGTCGCGACCGCGTGATCAACTACGTCGCCGAGAAGTACGGCCGCGACCGCGTCGCCCAGATCATCACGTTCGGGACGATGGCCGCGCGCGCCGCGGTCAGGGACGCCGGCCGCGTGCTCGAGATCCCCTACGGCGCCGTCGACCGCATCGCGAAGCTCATCCCCGAGGGGCCGGGTCAGACGCTCGAGGCGAGCATGAAGAAGGGCCAGCCGCTCGCGGAGAGCTACGACGCCGACCCGATCACGCGCGAGATCGTCGACCTTGCCCGTCCGCTCGAGGGGCTGACCCGCCAGGACTCGATCCACGCCGCCGGCGTCGTCATCGGCGCGCGGCCGCTGATCGAGGTCGTGCCGCTCCAGCAGAAGGGCTCCGACCAGGAGGTCGTGACGCAGTTCCCGATGGGCGACGTCGAGGCGCTCGGCCTGCTGAAGATGGACTTCCTCGGCCTGCGGAACCTCGACGTGATCGACAAGGCGGAGGCGCTCGCCGGCATCGACGTGAGCGCGATTCCGCTCGACGACAAGAAGACGTACGAGATGCTCGCGCGCGGCGACTCGATCGGCGTGTTCCAGTTCGAGGGCTCGGGCATGCGCGAGGCGCTGCGGCAGGTGCGGCCGACCGTCTTCGAGGACCTGATCGCGCTCGTCGCGCTCTACCGCCCGGGGCCGATGGGCTACATCCCGGGCTACGCGAAGCGCAAGCACGGGCAGGAGCGCGTCACGTACATCGACCGGCGCCTGGAGGAGATCACCGGCACGACGTACGGCATCTGCATCTACCAGGAGCAGTACCTCCAGATCGCCAAGAACATCGCCGGCTTCTCGCCCGCCGAGGCCGACGACCTGCGCAAGGCGATCGGCAAGAAGATCCACTCGCTGATGGCGTCCCTCAAGGAGAAGTTCCTCGAGGGCTGCGCGCAGTCGGGCACGACGCCCTCGGTCGCGAACCAGCTCTGGAAGGACATGGAGGCCTCGCAGGACTACTCGTTCAACAAGTCGCACGCCGCCTGCTACGCGCTCATCGCCTACCGAACCGCGTACCTGAAGGCGCACCACGCGCGCGAGTACATGGCGGCGCTCATCTCCTCGGTGATGAACACGAAGGACCGCGTGCCGTTCTACGTCAACGCGTGCCACGAGCTCGAGATCGAGGTGCTGCCGCCCGACGTGAACCACTCGCGGATCGACTTCGCGGTTGTCGAGGGGCAGATCCGCTTCGGGCTGAACGCGGTCAAGAACGTCGGCGGCCCGGCGGCGCGCGCGATCGTCGCCGAGCGCGAGTCGGGCGGGCCGTTCGAGTCGATCTGGGACTTCGTCGAGCGGGTCGACGCGCAGAGCGTGAACAAGCGCTCGCTCGAGTCGCTCGTCAAGTGCGGTGCGCTCGACGGGCTCAGCGCGACGCGGATGGGGATGCTCGCCGTGCTCGACCAGGCGGTGCAGTGGGGCGGGGCGCGGCAGGCCGACCGCCTCGCCGGGCAGGCGTCGATCTTCGACCTCGACGACTCGCCGACCGAGGAGAAGCCGCGGCACCACCCGACGATCCCGCCGGGCGAGTTCGACCGGAACGAGCTGCTCAAGCTGGAGAAAGAGGTGCTCGGCCTCTACGTCTCCGACCATCCGCTCTCGGCGATCCGCGACCAGCTGCGCCGGAAGATCGACACGCCGATGACGGAGCTCGGCGCGCGCCGCGACGGCGAGGTCGTGACGGTCGGCGGCATCGTCGCCGGCCTGAAGGCGATGACGACGAAGCGCGGCGAGCCGATGGTCTTCCTCTCGCTCGACGACGTGATCGGCTCGACCGAGGTCGTCGTCTTCAACTCGGTCTACGCGAGCTCGCGCGAGCACCTCGAGACCGACAAGGTGCTCGTCGTCAAGGGCCGCGTCGACCACAAAGAAGGAGAGACGAAGCTGATCGCGATCGAGGTCTCGCCGTTCGAGGCGGTGCCCGAGCGCAAGGCCGTCCACCTGAAGCTCGACGCGCGCACGGCGCAGGCCGGGATCATCCGCGAGCTCGCGGGGATCCTCCGCTCGTACCCCGGCGAGGCGTCCGTCTTCGTCGCGATGACGACCTCCGACGGCGCGCGGACGCTCGAGTTCGGCCCGGACTACCGCGTGAAGCCGGACTCCGACCTCTTCGCCGAGGTCAAGGCCCTGCTCGGGCCCGCCGCAGTCGTCTAGGTCGTAGAGTTCGCCTCATGGACGCCCGCGCTGAAGTCGTGGCGCGCATGATCGAGGCGATCAACGATCACGACCTCGACGCGATGCTCGAGAGCTTCAAGCCGGACTACCGAAGCGAGCAGCCGGTGCATCCGGCACGCGCCTTTCAGGGGGCCGAGCAGGTGCGGAAGAACTGGGGAGCGCTGCTCGAGGCCGTCCCCGATCTCCACTGGGAGGTCCTGCGCCTGATCAGCGACGACTCGACGGCCTGGATCGAGGCGCGGCTGACCGGAACGAAGGCCGACGGCTCGAAGCTCGACGAGATCGGCGTGATCATCTTCGGCGTCTCCGGCGGGCACATCGGCTGGGCGCGCCTCTATCTCGAGGACGTCGAGACCGAGAGCGGCGACATCGAGGACACGGTCCGCCACATGGCGGGCCGATAGGAGGATGGAAGTCCGTCCCTCAGAGGCATAGGCTCGAAGCTCCTCTATTGGGAGGTACTTCATGCACGCACGAGTCGCGGAGTTCGCGAATCCGGGTTTGAGCGACCCGACCATCGCCGACCAGCTCAGGAGCCGCGCGCGCGAGACAGCGCCGAAATGGCGGGAAGCGCTGCCGTCCGCACAAGGCCATGTGATGCTCATCGACCGGGAGAACGGCCGCGGCCTCGGGATCACGTTCTTCGAGACCGAGGCGGAGATCCAGGAGGCCGAGCCGGTCTTCGAGCAGATGGGGAACGAGATCCGCGAGGAGACTCGCGGCAAGCGCATCGGGGTCAACACCTACGAGGTCCTCACCGCCGAGGGCGGCGAGGACGCGAAGGCCGCACGCGTCAGCACGTTCGAAGGCGACGCGAGCCGGATCGACGAGGCCACGAAGAGCTCGATCGAGAACATCCTCCCGAAGGCTCGGGAGATGTCCGGCTGGAAGGGCGTCTTCTCGCTCGCCGACCGGGCGAGCGGCACGGTCATGCTCGTCACGCTCTGGGACAGCCCGGAGTCGATGAAGGCGAGCGAGGAGCAGGGCGAGAAGCTCCGCTCCGAGAACGCCGAGGCCGGCGCAGGCACGATCAAGGGCGTCGACCGCTACGAAGTGGTGCACGCGATGGCGCCCTCGCAGGTGGAGGCGCTGAGACGCTGATCGCCATGGGGTGGGCGCGCCCGCAGACGCGCGTCCACCCCATCGTTTGACCGCCGGCCGACGGGTCGAGGACAATCGCGCCCGATGGGCTGGGCACGGTGGACGGCGGTTGCGGGCTTCGCGTTCGTCGCGCTGTACGTGGCCGCGTTCGCGATGGGGATCGAGGTCGGGGCGAGCGACCGGGAGATCCTCGACTACTACGCGGACAGCGGCCATCGCACGCGAGAGGTCATCGCGTACTTCCTCATCGTCGGCGCTGCACTCTCGTTCGTCCTCTTCGCGCTCGGGCTGCGCGCGGTCATCGCCCGCCGCGAGGAGACCGGCTCGCTCGCGGCACTCGCGCTTGCGGGCGGTGTACTGACCGCCGCGCTTGTCCTGACCGGGAACGCCGTCTCGCGCGCGACCGCGTTCGCGGCGATGGACGACGAGTTCCAGCTCGAGCCGAACACGCGCCGGCTCTTCGAGAACGCGGGATTCCTGCTCTTCGCGACCGCCGGCATGACGGCGATCCTCCTCGTTGTCGCCGCGTCGCTCGCCGCGTTCCGCTACTCGACCCTGCCGCGCTGGCTCGGCTGGCTCGGCTTCGTCTGCGCCCTGCTGCTGCCGCTCTCGATCGTGTTCATCGGCTTCCTCGTCCTCGGGCTCTGGGTGATCGTCGTCAGCGGCGTGCTCGTCGCCCGCCGCGAGTGACCCTCCTTCCGCCGGTCGAGCTCGACGGGCTCTGGGAGCCAGAGCGTCCGTACCTGAACACGGCGAGCTTCGGGCTGCCTCCCCGAACTGCGTACGCCGCGCTGCAACGCGCGCTCGAGGACTGGCGTCACGGGCGCACGAGTTGGGAGCCGTGGGCCGACTGCGTCGGCGCCGCTCGGGCGGCGTTCGCTCGGATCGTCGGCTGCCGGATCGAGGACGTCGCCGTTGGCGCGACGGTATCCGAGCTCGTCGGGCTCGTCGCCGCGTCGCTTCCCGACGACGCCCGCGTCGTCGTGCCCGACGTCGAGTTCACGTCGAACCTCTTCCCGTGGCTCGTGCAGGAGGAGCGCGGCGTGAGGGTCGACGCGGTGCCGATCGAGCGGCTCGCCGACTCGATCGACAAGACGACGACGCTCGTTGCGTTCAGCGCCGTGCAGTCCTCGAGCGGCGAGGTCGCCGACGTCGAGGCAATCGCGGAGGTCGCCCGTGCGAACGACGCGCTCGTCTTCGTCGACGCGACGCAGGCGTGCGGCTGGAGGCACGTGTCGGCGTCGTCCGTCGACTTCCTCGTCTGCCACGGCTACAAGTGGCTGCTCGCTCCGCGCGGGACGGCGTTCCTGACCGTGCGGCCCGAGCGGCTCGACCTCGTGAAGCCGCTGCACGCCGGCTGGTTCTCCGCGCCGGACCCGTACGGCGACTTCTACAGCCCGCCGCTCAGGCTCGCGACCGACGCGCGGCGGCTCGACACCTCGCCCGCGTGGTTCTCCTGGGTCGGCGCGGCACCGGCGCTCGAGCTGCTCGAGCACATCGGGATCGAGGGGATCGGCATCCACAACGTGCAGCTCGCGAACCGCTTTCGCGAGGGGCTCGAGCTGGAGCCGTCGAACTCCGCGATCGTCACGGTCGCGGTTCCCGGAGCCGCCGAGAAGCTCGCGCGCGCAGGCATCGCCGCAGCCGTCCGCGCGGACCGGCTACGTGTCTCGTTCCACCTCTACAACACCGCCGCCGACGTCGACGCGGCGCTCGACGCGCTCCGCCCTTAGGCCTGGACCGGGGCGGCGGCCTCGGGCGCCTGGCTCGCCTCGGCCCGCCAGACGCTGTTCAGCCCGCTCTGCATGTACGCGTAGAACACCGGCGAGATCACGATGTAGAGCAGGACCGCGATCCAGCCGTTCAGCGGCGCCTGTCCGACCAGCCGTTGCGCCTTCTGCACGCGCTGGAACGTCGTCACGGTCGTCCAGAGCGCCGGGACGATGATCAGCGCGCCGGGGAAGAGCGCGAGCGTCGACTTGCCGGGGCTGTCGCCGAGCTCGTCCGTCCCTTTCGCGCGGCCGTAGTCGGCCATCTCGCGGTTCACGAAGTACCAGTAGAAGATGACGTAGATCCCGAGCGTCAGGATCGCCCAGATCGCGACCCAGACGGGACTGCGGATCTTCGCCCGCGAACCGGCAGCGATCTGGACTTCCTCGCCCATCGCGCGCATCGTCGCAACTCGGCCGGACGGCGGCAAGCCCCGATTGAAGGTTCGCCGCGACCCGTGCCATACTGAGCGCGCCGCTTGGCGTCGGCGGATTTTGCAAGTCCTGGAGCGGCCTCCGGGGGTCAGGAGGCAAGGATCCACCAGACGTCGAGGCCGACGGAGTGACCGGAAGCGCGCGCATGAGCGGGCTCCCGATGCCCGCGCGCCGCCGGCGCTCGCCGGAGACCGCACGCGTGCTGCCCGTGGTCGCTCCGGTTGCGGCGACGGCCGCCGTCGCGATCGGCGCCGCGGCGTACTCGCTCTCGTCGAACGTGCCGGGCGCGGAGACGTTCTTCGGCGCGCTCGCGCTCCTCGGCGCCGCGATCCTCACCGAGGCGTTCCCGCTGCCGATCGAGGGCGTCGACGTCGGCCGCACGTCGCTCGCCTCGGTGTTCATCGTCGCCGCCGCTGTCCTCTACGGCTGGCCCGAGGCGGTCGTGATCGGGCTCCTGACGATGCTCGCGGTCGAGCTCGGGCGCCATCGCCCCGCGACGCGCGTGATCTACAACACCTCGCTCTACGTCTGCGCGGGGCTCGCCGCGGGGCTCGCCGCGGACGCGGTCGGCACGGGGAGCCTCGGGTCGCTCGTCGCCGCGACGCTGCTCGCCGCGTGCGCGTTCTACGCGGTCGACATCGTCCTGCTCGCTGCGGTGATCGCCCGCGTGCAGGAGCAGTCGTACGTGCGCGCGATGGGCTCGTACTTCGGGTCGACCGTCGTGCCGTTCGTGATCATGGCGTCGCTCACGGCGACGCTCGTCCTGATCTGGGACCGCTCGCCGGTCGCCGCGATCGTGCTCGTCGCGCCGCTGCTCGTGATCGCCTTCTACCAGCGGTGGCTCTACGGCGCGCTCACGCGACTGCGCGCGTTCGACGAGCTGAAGGACGAGTTCATCGCCGTCATCTCGCACGAGCTGCGCACGCCGTTGAGCTCCGTCTACGGCGCGGCGGTGACGCTGCAGCGGCAAGAGGTTCCGCCGGAGACGCGGCGCTCGCTGCTCGCGATCGTCACGAGCGAGGCGGGCCGGCTCGGCCGCCTGCTCGACGACGTGCTCTGGGCGAGCAGGCTCGACACCGGGCGCGAGGAGTTCACGATCCGCCCGACCGACGGCGGCGAGATCGCGCGCGAGGTGCTCGAGGGCTCGCGGCCGCGGCTACCCGAGGGCCTGACGATCGAGCTCGAGACGCAGGAGTCGCTCCCCAAGGTCGCGGCGGACCCCGACAAGCTCCGTCAGGTGCTGCTGAACCTCGTCGAGAACGCGATCAAGTACTCGCCGAACGGCGGCCGTGTGACGATGCTCGTGCAGCACTCCGCCGAGTACGTGCGGTTCAGCGTGCGCGACGAGGGCCTCGGGATCCCGGTGCACGAGCGCGAGCGCATCTTCGAGAAGTTCCACCGCCTCGACCCGGACCTCACAGGCGGCGTCGGCGGCACCGGGCTCGGGCTCTACGTCTGCCGCGAGCTCGTGCAGCGGATGGGCGGCGAGATCTGGGTGCGCTCGAGCGGCGGGCGCGGCTCGACGTTCGCGTTCGAGCTCCCGGCGAGCGCCTAAGAGGGTCTGACGAAGTAGGCGCTGTGCCGCCGGGCCGCGCTGGACGCCCCGAGGCGGTGTCCTCAGTCGCGTCGATAGCTGCTGCTATCGACGCTCCCTGCGTCCTTGCCTCGGAACGTCCATCGCACCCCGGCGACGAGGCCTACTCCGCCAGACCCTCCCAGATCACTCCGCGAGGGGATGGGGCGCGCCATCGGGGCGGCCGATGGAAGACGCGGTTGCGGCCGACCCCACAACAAAGGAGCACGACCATGATTCGCGCTGCGTTCTTCCGGCTCGCCGTTCCGGCTGCGCTCGTTTTCGGCGCCGCCCTCGGCGGGGGCTGGAAATGGGAGCGGTTCCTGCCCTAGGAACCGGGGGAGGTGGGTCTCCCCGACGCACTCAGCGCTGGAAGGACGGCCGTGACGGTGCCTACACTCGGGCATGGCTGTCTGCACGAACTGCGGCGAGCTCAACCCCGACAAGTTCAAGCTGTGCGGGTTCTGCGGCACGCCGCTCCCGTCGCGCTGCCTCCTGCCGAGGTGCGGAAGACGGTCACGATCGTCTTCTCGGACCTCAAGGGCTCGACGAGCCTCGGGGAGTCGATCGACACCGAATCGCTCCGCGAGGTGCTCTCGCGCTACTTCGACGAGATGCGCGCGGTGCTCGAGGAGCACGGCGGCCGCGTCGAGAAGTACATCGGCGACGCGATCATGGCCGTGTTCGGCCTGCCGACGCTGCACGAGGACGACGCGGTCCGCGCCGTTCGCGCCGCGTACGGGATGCAGCAGGCGCTGGCGACGCTGAACGACGAGCTCGAGCGGGTCTGGGGCGTGCGCCTCAAGAACCGCACCGGTGTGAACACCGGCGAGGTCATCTCGGGCGACCCGACGGAGGGACAGCGCCTCGTCGTCGGCGATCCCGTGAACGTCGCGGCCCGGCTCGAGCAGGCAGCCGGCGAGCTCGAGGTGCTGATCGGCGAGCCGACCTACCGGCTCGTGCACCAGGCGGTCGAGGTCGAGGAGGTCGAGCCGCTCGAGCTGAAGGGCAAGGCGGAGCGCGTGCCCGGCGTACCGGCTGGTCGGGGCTGCGCACCGTCGAGACTCGCGCCGCCGCGTCGAAGCTCGTCGGCCGCGAGGACGAGCTCGCGCTGCTCCTCTCCGAGCTCGAGTCGGCGACGCTCTCCCGGCGGCCGCGCCTCGTCACGGTGCTCGGCGACGCGGGCGTCGGCAAGACGCGTCTGCTCGAGGAGCTCGACGCCCGGACGCGCGACGACGCGCGCGTCCTGCGCGGCCGCTGCCTCTCGTACGGGCGAGGCATCACGTTCTGGCCGCTCGTCGAGATGGTGCGCGAGGCGGCGGGGATCCACGAGGAGGACGCCCCGGAACGCGCCGTCGCCCGCGTCCGCGAGCTCACCGGCGACGACGAGATCACGTCGCGCGTCGCCTCGGCGGTCGGCCTCTCGACCGCGCAGTTCACCGTCGACGATCTCTTCTGGGGCGCGCGCAAGCTCTTCGAGCACCTCGCGCTCGAGCGGCCGCTCGTGCTCGTCGTCGAGGACCTGCACTGGGCCGAGCTGACGTTCATCGACCTCGTCGAGCATCTCGCGGCCGCGCTCGACGGCGCCGCGCTCATCGTCTGCGCCGCGCGGCACGAGCTCGTCGACGTCCGCCCCGAGTGGACGCAGCAGCACATCCGGATCGAGCTCGAGCCGCTCTCGGCGGAGGCGAGCGCCCACGTCGCCGCCGACCTGCTCGACGGGGCGGAGCTCGCCGAGGACGTCAGCGCGCGGATCGTCGAGTCCGCCGCCGGCAACCCGCTGTTCGTCCGGCAGCTGCTCTCGATGCTCATGGAGAGCGGGGGTGTGCGGCGCGACAACGGGACCTGGGTCGCCGCGACCGATCTCTCGGAGCTCGAGGTGCCGCCGACGATCCACGCGCTCCTCGCCGCACGCCTCGACCTGCTCACGCGCGAGCAGCGCGCGGTGATCGAGCCCGCGTCGGTGATCGGCAGCGTGTTCGCGCGGAGCGCCGTGGCCGAGCTCGTCCCCGACGTCCTGCGCGACGGCGTCGACGGGCACCTGGACGCGCTCGTGCGCAAGCACCTGATCGACCGCGACCGCTCGCCGCTCGCCGACGAGGACACGTACCGCTTCCACCACATCCTGATCCGCGAGGAGGCGTACGGAGGCCTGCTCAAGCGGACGCGCGCGACGCTCCACGTCCGGTTCGCCGACTGGGCCGAGCGCGTCAACCGCGACCGCGACCGCGAGACGGAGTACGAGGAGATCTTCGGCTACCACCTCGAGCAGGCGTACAAGTACCTCGACGAGCTCGGGCCGATCGACGACGACGGACGCGCGATCGGCGCGCGTGCGGCCGAGCGGCTGATGTCGGCCGGACGCCGCGCGTTCGGCCGCAACGACATGGCCGCCGCCGCGAACCTGCTCCGCCGCGCCGCCGAGATCCTCCCGGACCGCGATCCGCGACGGCTCGCGCTGCTCCCCGATCTCGGCGAGGCGCTGACGGAGATCGGCGAGCTCGCGTGGGCCGAGGTGTTCCTCGAGGAGGCGTCGGACGCCGCACGTGAGCTCGGCGACGACCGGCTCGCCGCGGAGGCCGGACTCGTCCTGCTCCTCCAGCGCCGCTACGCGGAACGCCTGGACCGCTGGACGGCGATGCTGCTCGAGGAGGCCGAGCGCGCGATCGCGATCTTCGAGGAGGCGGGCGACCACGCGGGGCTCGCGCGCGCATGGCGGCTGATCATGAACGCGCACGGCGTCGCACACCGGTTCGGCGAGGCGGCGGCGGCAGCCGAGCGGGCGGCGGAGCACGCGCAGCTCGCCGGCGACCCGCGGCAGGAGACACGCGCCGCCTCGGGCTACGCGATGGCGTCGCTCTACGGGCCGACCCCGGTGGCGGAGGCGATCGCCCGCTGCGAGCAGCTGCTCGAGTCGACCGCCGACAAGCGGATGGAGGGGCTCGTGCTCTGCCTGCTCGCACCGCTGCACGCGATGCAGGGCGAGTTCGAGACAGCCCGGTCGCTCTACACGCGCGGGCGCGCGCTGCTCGAGGACATCGGCGGCAAGCTCATCGCTGCGTCGACGACGTTCAACTGGTCGACGGTCGAGCTGCTCGCGGGCGATCCGAACGCCGCCGAGCGGGAGCTCCGGCGCGAGTACGACCGGCTCGAGCAGATGGGGGAGACGTACACGCGTTCGACGATCGCCGGCTACCTCGCCGTCGCGATCTGCAGCCAGGGCCGCTACGAGGAGGCCGGGAAGTTCGCCGCGATCGCGGAGGAGATCTCGACCGAGGACGACGTCATCTCACAGGCCCTGTGGCGCTCGGTGCGCGCGCGCGTGATCGCCCGCGACGACCGCTTCGACGAGGCGGTCGAGCTCGCGAACGAGGCGGTCGAGCTCCTCGGGACGACGGACGGGATCGTCGAGCGCGGAGACGCGCTGCTCGCGCTCGCGGACGTCCTCGAGCTCGCAGGGAGGACGCAGGACGCGGAAGACGCGATCGCCGAGGCCCTTGCGCTCTACGAGCGCAAGGGCAACGAGATCTCGGCGAGGACTGCGAGGGAAGCGCTCGCAGGGTTGAACGGGAGCTAGCTGAAGCCCCAGTTCCCCTGGTCGTTGTCCCAGATGTCGATCTTCCAGAGCTTGAGCTTCTTGTCCTCGACGACGCGGCGGCAAGGACGCTCGGAGACCGGCGGCGGGGTGCCGAAGGCACCACTGCACTGCGTCGTGAACGTGACGATCGTGTTGTTCGCGTACTGGTGGCTGACCGCGAGCGTCGTCGTCGTGACCTTCTTCGACACGGAGTCGGACGCGATCGTCGTCTGAAGCTCGGCCGGGTTCCCGGTCGAGAAGATCCCGGGACCGTTCGTTGCGATCGACTGCCCGAAGCAGGGCCGGTCCGGCGCCGCCGGCGTGCAGAAGTACCCGACGTCGGTCGGGTCGAGCTCGCGGAGCGTCGTCAGCTGGAAGCCGGCGAACGTTCCCGGAACGGTGACGAAGAAGAGCGTGGATTGGGGGTCCGCACCCGAGGTCGTGTCGAGCACCGTCGAACCGCCCGCGAACGCGAGCGAGGCCGAGAAGTTGGCCAGCGGCTCGAGGTCGGTGACCTCACCGACGGTGAACGTGTCCGGGTTCGGGTCGGAGGAGCCGTTGTCGTTCGCGCGCTCCTTCGCCGTGACCGTGACGTCGAGTCGCTGGTCCGCATTGATGTTGGTCGAGGTCTTGGACGCGAATGGACCGAGCGTGATCGGCGTGCCACCGGCCGGCATGTTCGGCAGGACGCATGTCGCCCCTGTCGTGCCGACTGGAGTGCAGGCCGCCGGAAGCGTTGCGGCGACGAGCGTGCCGGTCGCCGTCTGGTCGACGCCGCCCACCACGTCGACGAGCTGCATGGCGACCTTGACGTTCGTCAGCATGGAGCCGCCGCTGTTGGAGATCGTCGTGCTGTAGACCGTGTGACGCGCGAAGCTCTGCGTCGTGTTGGACACGTTGTCGACGTCGGTGACGGAGATGCAGATCGCCCGTCCCGACGGGTTGCACTGAGATGTCGTGGAACCGGCAACGGTGCCGGGGCCGAACAGGGCCGCAACAAGACACGCCGCAAAAGCCGCGCCCACTGCAAGTCGCCTTCTTGCTTGGAGCATTGGGTTTCCTCCCGCTCCCCCCGGCCCATGACTGTGGCACGGCGCGCCCTCGGAGGTCAATGACCGGAACGGGTAGGTCTTGGCCGGTGTAGAAGCGGCGGTGGTGGACCGGCCACTGGACGAATCCGACCTGATTGAAAGAGCTAAGCGTGGGGATTCCGCGGCATACGAGGCACTCGTGAAAGCGCACCAGGGGATCGCGTTCCGCACCGCGTACGTGATCGCGGGCGACGCGTCCGATGCCGAAGAGGCCGCGCAGGACGGGTTCGTGAAGGCGTATCGCGCGCTCGGGCGGTTCCGCCGAGGCGCGCCCTTTCGGCCGTGGCTGCTCCAGATCGTCGCGAACGAGGCGCGCAACCGGCGGCGGTCGGCCGGGCGGCGCACGAACCTCGCGCTGCGCCTGGCCGACGAGGCCCGCCCGGGGGACGCGGTCCCGTCCCCCGAGGCGGCACTCCTGACGGGCGAGCAGCGGGGCGTGCTGCTCGACGCGGTGAACGGGCTGCGCGACGAGGAGCGCGACGTCGTCGCCTGCCGGTACTTCCTCGGCCTCTCGGAGGACGAGACCGCGCAGGCGCTCGGCGTCCGCCTGGGCACGGTGAAGTCGCGGACCGCGCGTGCACTGGCGCACCTGCGCGAGGAGGTGGAGCGGTGAACCTCGAGCACGAGCTCCGCAGGCTCCCGATCGACTTTCCACCCGAGCCCGACCTCACGCCGCGGGTGCGCGAACAGCTCGAGCGGCGCTCGCGGCGCCCCTGGCTGATCCTCGCGCTCGCCGCGGTCGCGGCGGTCGGCGCGCTGCTTGCGATCCCGCAGACGCGTGCCGCGATCTTCGACGTCTTCCACATCGGCGGCGTGGACGTGAAGCGGGTCGAGACGCAGCCGCAGGCGGTGATCCGCGACCCGGATCTCGGTCGGCAGGTCGACTTCGGTGAGGCGCAGGGCCGCGTCGATTTCCCGCTCGTGGCGCCGGACGCGAGCTTCGTGACGTACTACGACGACTCGGTCGGGGGCGGGATGGTGAACCTCGCCTGGCAGGGGTTCGTGCTGTCGCAGTGGCACGGCGACCAGCTCAGGTTCGCGCAGAAGCAGGTCGGGCCGAGGTCTCGGACCGTCTCGGTCTCGGTGAACGGGGTGCCGGGCCTGTGGATCACCGGCGCGCGGCACGAGATCATCTATGCCGACGAGGCCGGTCAGGTCGACGCGAAGACGCGGCGTCTCGTCGGGAACGTGCTCATCTGGGACCGCGACGGGATCACGTACCGACTCGAAGGCGCGAAGAACCTGACCGGGGCGCTTGCGGCCGTTCGGAACCTTCAGGCCCCCTAGCGGTGTATGGAGGGCAGCGAATGAAAGGAGAGCTCTCGATGCGCACACTCCTCCTCGCCGCGGCGGCGGCGCTCGTGGTCGCCGCGCCCGCGACGGCCGGCGGCTGGGCGACCGCCGGGCTCGGGCCGCCCGACGGCGGGCTCGGCGCCGGCGACAACTGGAACGCGCAGGTGACGATCATGCAGCACGGTCAGACGCCGCTCGTCGGCGTGCAGCCGGCCGTGATCATCACGAACGCCTCGACGGGCAAGCAGCTCCGCTTCGAGGCGAAGCCGACCGATCAGGCGGGCGTCTACCTCGCGCAGGTGAAGTTCCCGAGCGAGGGGACGTGGCGGTACGCGGTCTACGACGGCTTCACGCAGTACGGCGGGCAGAAGGTGCACACGTTCGCGCCGGTGCAGATCGGCCCCGGAAGCGGCGATGGGTTCTCGATCCCGGGCTGGACGTGGGGTCTCGGCCTCGCGGCCCTCGGGCTCGCGGCGGTCTTCCTGCTCGTGCGGCGCTCGCGTCCCTCGGCGGCGCCCGTCGCACAGCCGTAAGAACGGGAGCGGGCGTTCACCGCGCGCCCGCTCCGTAAATTTCGCGTTAACACTTCAGATCACCCGGTAAGGGGTGATCCGCTCGCGCCGTTTTGACGAAGCACGAAGTGGTACAAGGAGGCGCGATGACTGCGGCGGACACCGAGACCAGGGAAGGCACCGAGATCGAGCGGATCGAGCGTTGGCGCGCCGAGGCCCTCGAGCGTGCCGGGTACGAACCGCGCATGGCGGCAGAGCTCGCCACGCGGCTCGACATCGACCTGCATCTCGCGACCGACCTCATCGCAGCCGGCTGCTCGCAAGAGCTGGCCGTCCAGATCCTCCTCTAGTCGCAGCTCGTCCCGCGCGGCGTGCAGAATGCCGCCGTGCTGCTGGCGTCGATCCCCTCGCCCTCGTCGGGTGACTTCGATCTTCCAGGCCCGCTGCCGTCGGTTCATGCGTACGGCCTGACGCTGCTCGTCGCGATCATCGCGGCGATCCTCGTCATGCGCCGGCGGTACCGAGGACCGGACGGCAAGCCGGACACCGATCTGGTCCTGCGCGCCGCTGTGTGGGGCGTCGCGGCGGGAATCGTCGGCGCGCGGCTCTACCACGTGATCACGTCGTGGGACGACGTGCCCGAACCGAAGTGGCAGGGCGTGTTCAAGGTCTGGGAGGGCGGTCTCGGCATCTGGGGCGGGATCCTCTTCGGCGTCCTCGTCGGCGCCTGGGTGATCAAGCGCTCCGGCGGCAGCGTGCTGGTGGCGATGGATGCGGTCGCGCCGGCTCTCTTGCTCGCGCAGGCGATCGGGCGGTTCGGCAACTGGTGGAACCAGGAGCTCTACGGCAAGCCGACGGATCTGCCGTGGGGGCTCGAGATCGACGATGCGCACAACCAGGACTACCCGCCCGGGACGACCTTCCATCCGACGTTCCTCTACGAGGCGCTGTGGAACCTCGCCGGGTTCTTCGTGCTGCTCCTCGTCGACCGGCGCTGGAAGATCCGGCCGCCCGCGCTGTTCTCGCTCTACGTCGCGTGGTACACGTTCGGCCGCTTCCTGCTCGAGCAGTTGCGGGTCGACCCGTCCTCGATGTTCTGGGGGATGCGCGTCAACGCATGGGTCGCGCTCGTCCTCTTCATCGCGTCCTCGCTCTTCTTCATCTACTGGCAGATCTACGACGGGCAGCTGCCGAAGCTCGGCTTCCGGCGGCGGCGAACGGCCGAGGCGAAGCGGCCGGCGATGGCCGTGCCGCGCGGCCGCCGCTAGCCGGAACGCTCGCTAGGGTGGCCGCCCGTGGTCGTGCGCGAGCTCGAGCTGGATCTCGACGCCTTCGAAGGCCCGTTCGACCTCCTCCTGACGCTCGTCCTGCGGGAGGAGCTCGACCTGGCCGAGGTGGACGTGGCGGGGATCGTCGTCGCGTTCATCGAGCGGCTCGCGGAGCGCGAGGAGCTCGACCTCGAGGCCTGCGGGGAGTTCCTCGTGCTCGTCGCGGCGCTGCTCGAGCTGAAGGCGCGGGGGCTCTTCGAGGAGGACGCCGACCTCGCCGAGCTCGAGCCGGAGGAGGCCGCCGAAGAGCTGGCCCGGCGTCTCGAGGAGTACCGGCGGATGAAGGAGGCGGCTGCGTGGCTCTCGGAGCGCCTGGCCGGGGAGGCGGACCGCTTCTTCCGGCTCGGCCCGGCGCCGCTCGCGCCCCAGCCGGAGCGGAAGCTCGCGCCGCAGCAGCCGGAGGCGCTCGCGTCGGTGCTGCGCCTGCTCGGCCAGGAGCCGCCCGACGTCTCCCTGGCGCACATGGCACTCCGGTTCCCGCCCGTCTCGCAGTTCGTCGAGCGGTTCCGGTCGCTGCTGGCACGCCGGAGCCGCGTCGACTTCGACGAGGTAGCCGCCGGCCTCTCGCGGGTCGAGGTGGCCGTGGCGTTCCTCGCGCTCCTCGATCTCCGCCGCGCGAACGAGATCGAGATCGACCAGGCGGCGCCGTTCGCGCCGATCAGGATTTCCCGCCCCGACGTCGAAAGGACCGATTCGTGGATCGCCCACTCCGCCTGATCACCGCCAACCCGCTCGACCAGCTCGCCCGGACGATCGAGGCGCTCCTCGTCGTCGCGTCGCAGCCGCTGACGGTCGACGAGATCGTCGAGGCGGCGGCCGACGAGCGCGAGCGGGTCGAGACGGCCCTCGGGCTGCTCGGCGAGCGGTACCGGGAGGGGCGGAGCGGAATCGTGCTGGAGCAGGTCGCCGGAGGCTGGGCGTTCCGCGCCGCGCGCGAGTCCGCCGAGGCGTGCGGCCGGCTCTTCGAGCGTCCCGTGCAGCGGTCGCTCTCGCAGGCGTCGATGGAGACGCTCGCGATCGTCGCGTACCTCGGCCCGTGCACGCGGCCGGACATCGCGCGGATCCGCGGCGTCGCCGCGGACTCGGCGGTCGCGAACCTCGTCGAGCGCGGCCTGATCTCTGAGGCCGGACGCGACGACGGCATCGGCGGCGCGGTGCGCTACCGGACGACGCCGCTCTTCGAGCGTGTCTTCGGCCTCGAGTCGCTCTCGGAGCTCCCGCGGCTCGACGACCTCGGCGGCGACGCCGATCAGATCCGCGACCGGCTCGTCGCCGTCGCGGAGCGCCGCCCCGCCTAGCGCTGGAAGACGGCCTCGATGTTGTGGCCGTCGGGGTCGAGGACAAACGCGGCGTAGTAGTGGTCGCCGTACGGCCGTAGGCCGGGCGCGCCGTTGTCGCGGCCGCCCGCGCCGAGTGCCGCGGCGTGGAACGCGTCTACCGTCGCCGCGTCGGGCGCGTCGAAGGCGATGTGCGTTCCGACGGCGGGTGCATCGGTCTGCTCGACCGCGAACGGCTCGGTGTCGCCGACGCCGAAGCCGAGCGACCGCGGCCCGTCGAAGACGATCTCCCACCCGAACGCGCCAAGCGCCGCCGAGTAGAAGCGGCGGCTGGCTTCGAGGTCGCTGACGGGGAGCTTGACGTGCCCGAGCCGGGCGCTCACACGCGCGCGGCGACCTGGCCGATCAGCGCCACCGTGTCGAGGTCCTCGTGCACGATGTGCTGCAGTGCGACGCGCTCGACGCCGACCTCGGCGAGGCGTCCGAATCCTTCGACCAGCTCGTCCGGTGTGCCGGCGAGCCCTCGCGCGCGGAACCGCTCGACGGTCGCGGCCGGGTCGGCATCGGAGCCCCAGCGCTCGAGCGTCGCGCGCGCGTGCGCCAGGAGCTGGGCCTCGTCCGCGCCGAGGAGGAACCCGGACATGATCGACATCGCGAGCGTCTCCGGATCGCGTCCGGCCTGCTCGCACGCTTCGTCGAGTGCCTTCCGCGCGGCGGCGTACTCCTCGAGCGACGAGCCGATCACGTTGTACTCGTCCGCGAACCGCGCCGCCGGGGTCGTGCTGCCCTTCTTCGCGCGGCCGCCGACGAGAAGCCGCGGGTGCGGCTTCTGCACCGGCTTCGGAAGCGCCGGGCAATCCACGAGGCGGTAGTGCTTGCCCTCGAACGACACGTGCTCCTCCGTCCAGAGGCGGTGCACGATCTCGATCTGCTCGGCGAGGTGCTCCAGGCGCTCGCGCATCGGCGGGAACGGAAAGCCGAACGCCTCGTGCTCGAGCTCGTTCCAGCCGGCGCCCATGCCGAGCTCGACGCGGCCGCCGGAGATGTGGTCGGCGGTCGTGACGGCGTTCGCGAGCAGCGACGGCTGGCGGAACGTCACCGGCGAGACGAGCGTCCCGAGGCGGAGCGTCGTCGTGCGCGCCGCGAGGCCCGCGATGGTCGCCCACGCGTCGTGCGCCGCCCGCTCGTGCGGGTTCGAGAACGAGAGGTAGTGGTCGGAGCGGAAGAGCGCCTCGATCCCGGCGTGCTCGCAGGCGTCGGCGAGGGCGACCCAGTCGTCCCAGGTGACCCCTTCCTGGCCTTCGATCATCAGGGCGACGCGCACGGCGCGCCGAAGACTAACCCTGGTGGCCGAAGTGCGAGACCCAGATGCGGCTGCTCGCGACCCCGCGGAAGCGCGGGCGGTAGACGAGCGCGATGCCCTGCTCCGTCCACTCCGGCTTGAAGAGGTTCGCGCGGTGCTTGGGCGAGTCGAGCCACCCGAGGAGCGCGCCGCGCGGGCTGCCTGCCTCGGCGCCGCCCCAGGCGAGGTTCTCGCCGAAGCGGCTCGGGACGTCGCTTCGGAAGTAGCCGGAGTCGGAGAAGCGCTGGCGGACGTCGAACCCGCACGCGTCGTGGGCGAACTGGTTGCAGCGGACGATGTCGTCTGCCTTCATGTGCGCCGACCGCATGAGCGCGGGCGCGATGTTCAGCGGGCCGAGGCCCTTGACGCCGCGGGCGTAGTTGAGCAGGCAGAGCTCCGTCCGTTCCTGGGCGGCGACGCTCGCGCCGAGGTCGTCCCTGCCGGGGCACCACGAGTCGGGGGCGACGTAGCGGTCCCACTTGCCCGACGACTGGAGACGGTGCGGGCCCGCCGCTGCAGGCGCGGCCTCGAGCGTCAGCTTCGTGCCGAAGTACGCGCCCACGAGGAGCACGGCGGCGAGGGCGGCGATCGCCGACCAGAGGAGCCCGGAGGAGCGGTCCACCCGCTCGATATCGGCGGGCCTCCCTGTGGACTTGACGTCACGAAGTCGGCACGAACGTCACACACGCGTGACGTTTTCGTCTCTACGCTCTTCAGCGGGGGGCAGGGCGCGAAAGCGCCCCGGGGGAAAGGAATCGTGGCGGCCCTCGGCCTCGCGTCAGAGCCGCCGGATGATCTCCTCGGCCTCCTCGCGCGTGAAGCCTCGGAGCGTCTCGGTGTGCTCGGCGCCGTGGCGCTGGAGGCGCATGAGGATCTCGGCCGCCTTCTCGTCGTCTGGCGCCTCGAAGATCTCGACGACGTCGTAGCGCCCGAGCGTCACGTAGACGCCGATCAACCGACCGCCCGCCTCCTCGACGATCCGCTCGCCCTCCTCCACGCGCTCCCGCCACGCCGGGAGGCCCGCCATGCCTTGCGAGGTCCAGCGCATCAGCGAGATGTAGTGCGGCATGGGGCAATCTTAAGCGTGCGCTGGAACGATCCGAACTGGCGGAGGGAGCAGAGACGTGGATCGAGGAGCGACTCGCCGCGCTCGGTCGAACGCTCGCCGGCCCGATCGAGCACGGTCACGTTCGTCCCTGGGGCACGGCGCTCCGCGTTCCGACGGAGAACGGCGACGTCTGGTTCAAAGCCAACATTCCCCCGTTGGCGTTCGAGGTGGCAGTGCTCGCGACGGTCGGCGCTCGGCGTCCCGACTGCGTGCCGAGGCTGCTCGATGCGGATCGCATCCGCGGGTGGATGCTGATGGAGGACGCCGGCCGGCCGCTCGCGCCCGAAGGCGGCGACTCGCCGTCCCTCGAGCAGTGGGAAGACGCGCTCTCCGCCTACGCCCAACTCCAGCTCGACGTCGCGCAGGACGCCGACGTCCTTCGCGCCGGGGGCGTGCCGGACAGGACCGCACCCGCGATCTTCGACGAGTTCGCGGCGCTGCTCTCCGACGAGCGAACCATGCGCCCGCCGGGACACGATGGCCTGAGCGACGACGAGCTCGCACGCGTCCGCGCGCTGCTCCCGCGGCTTCGCGGGGCCGCCGACACGCTGGCCGCTCTCGCGCTTCCAGATTCGATTCAGCATGACGATCTGCACGAGTGGAACGTCTTCCTCCGTGGCGGCGAACACGTCTTCGTGGACTGGGGCGATGCCTGCGTCGCACAACCGGCACTCAGCCTCTCGATCCCCCTCGGCGCGGTCGCCCGGACGGTCGACGACCCGGCCGCGGTCGAGCGTGCGCGCGACGCGTACTACGAGCCGTGGACATCGCTCCGCCCGCGCAACGAGCTGATCGCAGCGCACGATGCCGCCGTCCTCCTCGGCCACGTGACCGGCCTGCTCAAGTGGGGCCTGATCAACTCCGGCCTGCGAGACGACGAGCGCGGGGACTATGCGGACAGCGTCCCGCGCCGCCTTCGCGAGCTCCTGGAGGAAGCGTGAGGCTCAACGCCTACCTCGCGCGCGCGGGCGTCGCGTCGCGGCGGCGCGCCGACGAGCTGATCAAGGCCGGCCGCGTCACGGTCAACGGCGACCCGGGGCAGCTGAACACGTTCGTCGAGGACGCCGATCGCGTCGAGGTCGACGGCTCGCCGGTTGCTCCCCAGCGCCTCGCCTACGTCCTCCTGCACAAGCCCGCCGGCGTCGTGACGACCGCGCGCGACCCGCACGGTCGGCCGACCGTCGTCGATCTCGTCCGCCACGAGGCGCGCGTGGTGCCCGTCGGCCGACTCGACGCCGACACGACCGGGGCGCTCGTGCTCACGAACGACGGCCCGCTCGCGCACCGGCTCGCCCATCCCCGCTACGGGGTCGAGAAGGTCTACGACGTCGAGGTGGAGCGCGAGCCGACCGACGACCAGCTCGAGCAGCTGCGCACGGGGGTCGACCTCGACGACGGACGAACGGCACCCGCACGTGCCCGACGCACCGGTCCGAAGCGGCTCGAGCTCGCCCTCCACGAGGGCCGCAAGCACCAGGTCAAGCGGATGTGCGCGGCCGTCGGCCTGCCGGTCACCCGCCTCCACCGCCCGCGGTACGCCGGCCTCGAGCTGGGCGACCTGCCGGTCGGCGAGTGGCGCGAGCTGAGCGACGACGAGGTCGAGCAGCTCCGCGCCGCTACTCGAACCACGCGATGACGGCCACGACGAGGTAGAGACACACGAGCGCCCAGCCCTCGAACGCGACCGCCTGGCCGTCGCCCGTGACCTGCCAGATCGCAAGCGCCATCAGCGACGAGTGCCGCGATCGCGACCGGCCCGATCACGAACGTCAGCCGGTGCTCGAAGAAGAGCGAGAGCAGGACGAGCGCGGGGAAGAGGAAGACCGCGATCTGTGCGACCGAGTTCTTGATCACCGAGATCGCAAGATCGCTCTGGCCCTCTGGCGGCGAGCGTGACGCCGACCGCGTGCTCGACCGCGTTGCCGACGATCCCGACGATCACGATGCCCGTGAACGCCTTCGAGATCCCGAGCGACTCGATCGCGCGCGTCGAGCGCGCCGACGAACCAGTCGGCGACGAACGCCGACGCCACGCCGCCCGCGGCGAGCAGCGCGAGGCCGACCCGGAACGAGAACGTCGTTCGCTGCGCGGTCGAGTTCTCGCTCGGCGCCGCCGCCCGTGCGCAGGTAGCCCACGAGCCACACCGCGTACAGGCTGAGCAGGAGCACCGCGCAGAACGCCGAGATCGTCAACCGTCGTGGCTGCTCGCCCGGTCGTCCACCTCGTGCGAGTCCCGACGAGGACGATGATGAAGATCGCAGAGCATCAGCAGCGTGCACGCGTCGTTCGGCAGCCGGGCTCGAATCGCATGATCCCGTCCTCGCGCGCCACGCGCCGGCGACGATCGCCAGCCCGAGGACGAGCAGCGCGTTCGCGAACAACGAGCCGAGCACCGCCGTCGTCGCGACGACCACTTCGCCCGCAGAGAGCGCGAACAGCACGATGAAGAGCTCCGGGAAGGTTGCCGAGCGTCGACTGTAGGACGCCGGTCGCCGCGGGCCCGAACCGCGCGCCGACGGCCTCGGTCGAGGCGCCGACGACGCACGCGAGCCCCGACGATCGCGATCCCGCGGCGACGAACGATCGCGACCGGCGATTCGCGTCCGCGAAGTGGAGAACGCCTGCAATCGCCGACGCGACGAATGCGTCCCGGCGACGCAGGAGCGCACCGCGCGCACTAGCGGCGGACGAACCCCATGCGGTCGAACATCCGTGCGAGCGTCGGATTCGGCAACGGCCGCCGCCTTCTTCGCGCCCTGCGCAAGGAGCCGCTGCAGCTCGCGATCGTCCGCGCGGAGCTCGCGGTACCGCTCCTGGAACGGGGCGAGCAGCGTGACGACGGCCTCCCCGACGTCCGTCTTGAACTGCCCGTAGCCCGCGCCGTCGTAGCGCGCCTCGACGTCGCCGATCGACTCACCGGTCGCGACCGCCATGATCTCGATCAGGTTCGAGACGCCCGCCTTCGTCTCCGGGTCGTGCCGGACCTCGCGGCCGGAGTCGGTGACGGCCGTCTTGAACTTCTTCCGGATCACGTCGGGCTCGTCGATCATCCGCACGACGCCCTGCGGCGCACCGCGAGTCGTCGACATGAGGCGCTCGGGCTCCTGCAGGTTCTTCACGCGCGAGCCTTCCTCGGGGTAGACGCCGCGCGGCACGACGAGCGTCTCGCCGAAGCGCTGGTTGAACCGCTCGGCGATGTCGCGCGTCAGCTCGACGTGCTGGCGCTGGTCGTCGCCGACCGGGACGACGTCGGTGTCGTAGAGCAGGATGTCCGCGGCCATCAGCACGGGGTAGTTGAAGAGGCCCGCCGAGACGAAGTCCTGCTCCTCGGCGCGGTCCTTGAACTGCGTCATCCGCCGCAGCTCGCCGTACGCGGTCACGCCGCCGAGCAGCCACGCGCCCTCGGCGTGCGCGGGCACCTGGCTCTGGACGAAGACGGTCGAGCGGTCCGGGTCGAGGCCGGTCGCGAGCAGCCACGCGAAGACCGAGAGGGTCGACTCGCGGAGGACCTCGGGCTCGAACGGCGTCGTGATCGAGTGCATGTCGACGACGCAGAAGACCGCCTCGCCGCCCGCCGCCACCGCCTCGTCCTGCGTCCGCACGTACTGCCGGAACCCGCCGCTGTAGTTGCCGAGCGTCTTGTCGCCGGACGCCCGGATGCCCGAGAAGACCCTCACTCCGAGACCTCGCGCTTCGTCAGCTCGAGGATCTCGCGGTAGAGCTCGCGCAGACCGTCCTGCGAGAGCGGGCCGCGGTTCGCGCGCGAGAGGTCGCGGAGCACCGACTCCTCCTGCTTCGGGTCGACGAACTCGAGCCCCTGCGACTCCTTGTAGCGCTTCAGGCGCGCGACGAGCTCGACCCGCTTGTTGAGCGCGCGCACGATCGCGCGGTCGTTGTCGGAGATCTGCGCGCGCAGCTCCTGGATCTGACGGTCGGTGTTCTCCGCGTGCATCGGCTGAGAGTACCGCCCGTACACTTGCTCGATGGCCACGAACTCGGCGCCCGAGCTGCTGATCGTGATGGGCCCGGGCGCGACGCCCGACCAGACCGAGCACGTCGTGGCGCGCCTGGCCGAGGCCGGCGTCGCGGCGCGTGTCTCCCGCGGCCGGGAGGCGACCGTGATCGGCGCGATCGGCGAGCGCGACCTGCTCGCCTCGCTGCCGCTCGAGGCGTACCCGGGCGTGCACCAGGTGCTCCCGATCGTGAAGCCCTACAAGCTCGTCTCGCGGGAGCTCGCCGCCGATCCGACCGTGATCGAGATCGACGGCCGCAGGCTCGGCGACTCGCACTTCGGGCTGATCGCCGGGCCGTGCACGGTCGAGTACCGCGAGCAGACGCTCGAGACGGCGCGCGTCGTCGCGGCGGCCGGCGCGACGATGCTGCGGGGCGGCGCGTACAAGCCGCGCACCTCGCCCTACACGTTCCAGGGGCTCGGCGCGGCCGGGCTCGAGATCCTCGCCGAGGCCCGCGAGGAGACCGGGCTGCCGCTCGTCACCGAGCTGCTCGACCCGCGCGACGTCGACGCGGTCGTCGAGACGGCCGACGTGATCCAGATCGGCGCGCGGAACATGCAGAACTTCACGCTGCTCTCGGAGGCCGGACGCGCGTCGAAGCCCGTGCTCCTGAAGCGCGGGCCGTCCGCATCGATCGAGGAGCTCCTGATGGCGGCGGAGTACGTGATGAAGGAGGGCAACGAGCGCGTGATCCTCTGCGAGCGCGGGATCAAGACGTTCGAGCAGTCGATGCGCTACACGCTCGACCTCGGCGCGGTGCCCGTCCTGAAGCACGAGACGCATCTGCCGGTGATCGTCGATCCCTCGCACGCGTCCGGCCGGCGCGACCTCGTGCTGCCGCTCGCGCGTGCGGCGGTCGCAGCGGGCGCGGACGGGATCATCGTCGAGGTGCACCCCCGCCCCGAGGAGGCGCTCTGCGACGGCCCCCATCAGATCCCGGCCGCCGAGTTCGAGGCGTTTGCCCGCGAGGTCGTCTCGTATGTCGAGCTGATGGGCAAGTCGCTCGGTTGACGGGGCGCGCGTCGCGGCGGATGATCGCCGCGCGACGCTCCGCAGGCTCTCACTCCGGACCGTGGGCGCATGATGCGCGTGGCAACGGTCGCCTTCTTGTGGTCGGGATCGCCTTCATGGCGACGAGCGGCGTGCAGGTGCTGATCCCTGAGACGGGGCAGAGCGGCCGCGATTGGATTGCAGACGTCGACGACGCGGGCGGCCTGTTCGTCGTCGGCGCATGGCTCGTCGTCTTCGGGGGGCTGATCGGCGTGATCGCACTGATCGGCTTCTACGACGCGCTCCGCAGCGCCGGGCCGATCATGGTGATCGCGCCGTCGCAGCGGTCGTCGGCCTGACGCTCGTCACGATCTCCCACGCGATCCCGATCGCGCTCGCGTACGAGCTCGTCCCTGACTACGTCGACGCGACCGGCGCGACGAAGGAGTCGCTCGGCTCGATGCTGGACGTGCTCGCGATGATCTGCCTCATCACGAACTACGTCGGAAACGCGTTCAACTGGGGCGTCGTCGTGCCGCTGTACGGGTTCGCGATCCTCTCGACGAACCTGCTGCCGCGCTGGATCGGCTGGCTCGGGGTGTTCGTCGGCGCGCTCGGCGGCTGGGTCGGGCTGCTGAGCCCGCTCTCCGGCGTGATCGAGGGACTGACGACGCCGGCGTTCCTCGGGTTCTTCGTCTGGCTCGCGAGCATGGGCGTCGCGCTGCTCAGGCGGCCCGTCGCCGACGAGCGCGTTCCCGCACCGAGCCCGTAGCCCGCGAAGACAGCGATAGCCTCACGTCGTGCTCGCCGTCGTCGGAACGGGACTGATCGGTGCGTCTGTCGCGCTCGCGGCGAGGCGGGCCGGGCACGACGCCGTTCGCGGCTACGACCCGGATCCGTCGGCGCTCGCCGCGGCGGCGGAGCGCGGCGCGGTCGATCCCGCGCACTCGCTCGAGGACGCCGTCGAGGGCGCCGAGCTCGTCGTCGTCGCGGCGCCGGTCGCCCAGCTCCGCAGCGCCGTGAGCGCGGTCCTCGAAGCTTCGACCGGAACCGTGACCGACGTCGGCTCGACGAAGCTCGGCGTCGTCCGCGCCGCGGGCGGGGCGGAGCGCTTCATCGGCGGCCATCCGGTGTGCGGCTCCGAGGCGCGGGGCGCGGAGCACGCGCGCGCCGAGCTGTTCGAGGGCGCGACGTGGTTCCTGACCCCGGTTGCCGCGACCGACGCGACGCGCTACGGCGACCTCCATGCGTTCGTGTCGTCGCTCGGCGCCGTTCCCGTCGCGGTCGACCCCGACGCGCATGATCGCCTTGTCGCGCTGACGAGCCACCTGCCGCACGCGCTCGCGAACCTGCTCGTGAACCAGGCCGGCGCGACCCGCGTCGAAGGACACGAGCCGCTCGACGCGGCCGGCGGCTCGCTCCGCGACATGACGCGTGTCGCCGGCGCGAACCCGCGGATCTGGATCGACATCTTCCTCGAGAACGCGGCCGCGCTCCGCGACGTCCTCGGCGAGCACCGCCGGCGGATCGAGCAGCTCGAGGCTGCGCTCGCGGCCGGCGACGCCGGCTTCCTCGCGCGCTGGATCGCCGAGGCGTCGCAGAACCGCCGCCGGATGCTCGAGGACGCGTACGAGGATCCCGGCGAGCTCCAGCGCCTCCGGGTCCACGTGCCGGACCGGCCGGGCGTGCTCGCGGGGATCACCCAGGCGCTCGGAGCCGAGCGCATCAACATCGAGGACTTCGAGTTCCGTCACCACTCGCCCGAGCGCGGCGCGGTGCTGACGCTCCTCGTCGCCGGGGCGCCCGCCGCGACGCGCGCCGCCGAGCTGCTCGAGGCGCAGGGCTACGGCGTCGTCGTGTCGCCCGTGGTGGCCGAGTGAAGGTCGCGCCCGCTCGCGCACTCGAGGGCCACGTCGTCGTTCCCGGCGACAAGTCGGTCTCGCACCGCGCGGTGCTGCTCGGCGCGATCGCGGACGGGCCGGTGCACGTGAAGGGCTTCGGGCGTTCCGGCGACACCGAGTCGGCCGTGAACGCCGTGCGCGCGCTCGGGGTCGAGGTCGAGGACCCCGACGTCGACGAGCTCGTCGTCCACGGCCGGGGGCTTCGCGGGCTGCGCGCGCCTGCCGAGCCCGTGGATGCCGGGAACGCGGGAACGCTCATCCGTCTCCTCTCCGGAATCCTCGCCGGACACGACGACCGCTTCGAGCTCACCGGCGACGAGTCGCTCTCACGCCGCCCGATGGAGCGCGTCGCGGCGCCGCTCCGGCAGATGGGCGCACGCATCGAGACGACCGACGGGCACGCACCGCTCGAGATCGAAGGCGGGTCGCTGCGGCCGATCCGCTACGAGCTGCCTGTCGCGAGCGCCCAGGTGAAGTCGGCCGTGCTCCTCGCGGGGCTCTACGCGAACGGAAGGACGACCGTCGTCGAGCCTGCGGCGACGCGCGACCACACGGAACTGCTGCTCGCGCATGCGGGTGCGAACGTCGAACGGCACGGACACGAGGTGAGCGTCACCGGCGTCGACAGGCTCGAGCTGGAGGAGATCGAGGTTCCCGGCGACTTCTCGTCCGCTGCGCCGCTGATCGTCGCCGCGACGCTCCTTCCCGGATCCGACCTGTACCTCCACGGCGTCGGCGTCAACCCGACGCGCACCGGCCTGCTCGACGTGCTCGACCGGATGCGCGCGCGCGTCACGCTCTTCAACCGGAGGCGCGTCGGCGGCGAGCCCGTCGCCGACATCGAGGTGCGCTCGTCGTCGACGCTCGTCGCGACGCGCATCCCGCCCGAGGAGGTTCCCCGGATGATCGACGAGCTGCCGCTCGTCGCACTGCTCGCCGGGCTCGCGCGGGGCGCGACGGTGATCGAAGGTGTCGCAGAACTGCGCCTAAAGGAGACGGACCGTGTCGAAAGCGTCAAAGATCTGCTCCGACCTCTTGGCATCCGTGTCTCCGCGGGCGAAGATGAACTGAGGGTGGTGGGTGTCCCCACCCGCCCAAAGGGGGGTGGCGTCGCGAGATCCGACGGCGACCACCGGATCGCCATGCTCGGTGCGGTGGCGGGGCTCGTCTCGCGCGAGGGCGTCCAGGTCGAGGGTGCCGAGGCGGCGGCGATAAGCTTCCCCGGCTTCTTCGAGCTCCTCGAATCGGTGAGTAAACGGTGATCGTCGCCATCGACGGCCCGGCGGGAGCGGGCAAGAGCACGGTGGCGAGGCGGCTCGCCGAGCGGCTCGGGTTCCGCTACCTCGACACGGGCGCCATGTACCGCGCGCTGACGTGGCTCGCGCTCGAGCGCGGCACGAGCCTCGACGGCGAAGACGCGCTGGCCGAGCTCGCGCGCACGCACCCGATCACGTTCGAGGACGAGCAGCGCGTGCTGATCGACGACCTCGACGTCACGAGCGAGATCCGAGAGCCGCGGATCGACAGGGTCGTCTCGTCCGTCGCGCGACACCCTGCAGTCCGCGAGGTGATGCGGGCGCGCCAGCGCGAGCTCGGCGAGCAGGGCAACGTCGTGATCGAGGGACGGGACATCGGGACGGTCGTCGCGCCGCGCGCCGAGGTGAAGGTCTACTTGAGCGCCGACGAGGAGGAGCGCGCGCGCCGCCGGATCGCCGAGCGCCCCGGGCTCGCCGCCGACGCGCTCGCGACCGACCTCCGGCTCCGCGACGAGAACGACGCGGCGCAGATGCGGCCCGCGGAAGACGCCGAGCGGATCGACACCACGGCGCTCTCGATCGACGACGTGGTGGCGCGAATCGAGGAGCTCGTGCGGCAGAGGCAGCCGGCATGACCGACCGGGTCGAGGTCGCGTGGAAGATCGGCCGCGTCGTGATCGGCGGGCTCGTGCGCGCGTTCGTCCCGCTCCGCGTGTACGGCTCGGAGCGCGTGCCCCGCGAGGGCGGCCTCGTGCTGGCGTTCAACCACTTCTCGTGGATCGACCCGCCTGCCTTCGGCTCGGCCTCGCCGCGCACCATCTACTTCATGGCGAAGATCGAGGCGCACCGCGTGCCCGGCCTCGGCCAGCTCATCCGCACGTTCGGCACCTTCTCCGTGCGGCGCGGCGAGTCCGACCGGGAGGCGGTGCGGATGATGCGCGAGGTCGTTCGCGGCGGGCACGCGCTCGGCCTCTTCGCCGAGGGCACGAGACAGCGGACCGGCGTCCCCGGCCCCGTGCAGCCCGGCGCCGCGATGGTCGCGCTCCAGGAGAACGTGCCGGTCGTGCCGGCGGCGATCTACGGCTCACATGAGTGGAGGCCCGGCAACTGGCATCCGGTCTCGATCGTCTGGGGCGAGCCGATGCGCTTCGAAGGGCTCCCGAAGGGGGCAAAGGGCTACCGCGAGGCGTCCGCCGAGATCGAGCGCGAGATCCACCGGCTCTGGCGCTGGCTCGCAGAACTGCACGAAGCCGGCCGCCCCGCCGCGGTCGAGTTGCCCTGATCCGCGATCATCCGCGCGTGAGCGCGGTTGCACACAGGCCCGATCTGATCGGCACGGTCGCGATCGTCGGCTTCCCGAACGTCGGCAAGTCGACGCTCGTGAACCGGCTGAGCGCGACGCGCGCCGCCGTCGTCCATGAAACGCCCGGCGTGACGCGCGACCGGAAGGAGCTCGTCGTCGAGTGGCGCGGCCGCCGCTTCCTCGTGATCGACACGGGCGGGATCGACATCGCGGTGACCGACGAGATGACCCGCTCGATCGCCGACCAGGCGCGCGAGGCCGTCGAGGAGGCCGACCTCGTGCTCTTCGTCGTCGACGCGCGCGCGGGGATCACGCCCGGCGACGAAGAGGTCGCGGAGATCCTCCGCACGGCGCACAAGCCGGTGCTCGTGCTCGCAAACAAGATCGACGACCCGTCGCAGGACCTGAACGCGCTCGAGTTCCACCGGCTCGGCCTCGGAGATCCGTTCCCGCTCTCGGCGATGCACGGCCACGGCACCGGCGACCTCCTCGACGTCGTCGTCGACCGGCTCGAGGAGATCGGCGCCGCACGGCCGGAGCTCCCGGACGACGCGATCCGCGTCGCCATCCTCGGACGGCCGAACGTCGGAAAGTCCTCGCTGCTGAACGCGCTGCTCGGACGCGAGCGCGTGATCGTCTCGGAGATCCCGGGGACGACGCGCGACTCGATCGACACGGTGCTCGAGCGCGACGGGCGCACGTTCGTCCTCGTCGACACGGCCGGCCTCCGTCGCAAGCGCCGCCATCGCCAGGGGATCGAGTACTACTCGCAGCTTCGCGCCGTCGAGGCGGCGTCGCGCGCCGACGTCGCGCTCGTCCTCGTCGACGCGAGCGAGGGCGTCGTCGAGCAGGACCTGAGCGTCGCCGATGTCGCACGCCACGCGAACGACGCGACGCTCGTCGTGCTCTCGAAGTGGGACGAGTCGAGCGTCGACATCGAAGAGGTGCGCGGGCACCTGCGCCGGCGCCTCAGGCAGCGGCCGCCGATCATCGCGGTCTCGTCGAAGACCGGCCGCGGCATCGGGCGTGTGCTCGACGAGGTCGAGAAGCTGTTCGAGAAGCACACCCGCCGCATCCCGACCCCCGAGCTGAACAACTTCCTCCGTGAGCTTCGCGAGACGCGGCAGCCGCCGTCGCGGAACGGGCGCCGGCTCAACCTCCTCTACGGAACCCAGGTCGAGGAGCGCCCACCGCGCTTCAAGCTCTTCGTGAACGACCCGGGGCTCGTCACGCGGGACTACGGCTACTGGGTCGAGAACTCGCTGCGCGAGCGGTTCGATCTCACGGGCGTGCCGGTGGTGATCGACTTCGTGCGCAAGTGAGGATCGTCGTCGTCGGAGCCGGGTCGTGGGGCACGGCGTTCGCGCGCCTGCTCGCCGACATGGGACACGACGTGACGCTCGCCGCGCGCGATCCGGAGCAGGCGCGCGCGATCCGCGAGACCGGCCGCAACCCGAAGTACCAGCGCGAGACGGATCTGTCGGACATCGACGCGACGACCATCGACGACGCGCCGTACGACGACGCCGAGGTCGTCGTCGTCGCGGTGCCGTCGAAGGCGTTCGGCGAGACGGTCCGTTCCCTGCCGGGAACCGCGCCGATCCTCAGCCTGACGAAGGGGCTCGACCCGGAGACCGGCGAGCGGCTCTCGACGCTCGTGCGCGACCGGCCGGTCGCCGTTCTCTCCGGGCCGAACATGGCAGAGGAGATCGCTGCCGGGCTTCCGACGGCCGCCGTCATCTCGTCGGAGGACGTCGAGCTCGCGGAGCGGCTCCAGCGCGAGATCAACTCGCTCGCGTTCCGCGTCTACGTGAACCCGGACCTCGTCGGCGTGGAGCTCTGCGCCGCGGCCAAGAACGTGATCGCGCTCTCGGCGGGCGGGGTCGACGGGCTCGGCCTCGGCGACAACGCGAAGGCCGCGCTCATCACCCGCGGGCTCGCCGAGATGGCGCGCCTCGGCGAGGCTGCGGGCGGCCAGCCCGACACCTTCGCCGGGCTCGCCGGGATGGGCGACCTGATCGTCACGTGCTGGCACCCGAGCGGCCGCAACCGCCGCGCCGGGGAGTTGATCGCGCGCGGGATGACGCCGGAAGAGGCCGTCGCCGAGATCGGCCAGACGGTCGAAGGGCTCACCACGGCCCCCGTCTTGAGGGATCTCTCTCACAGACTCGGCATCGAGCTGCCGATAACGGAGGGCGTATGTACCGTGCTCGACGGCATGCCCCTCGCGGAGCTTCTCGGATCGCTCATGGGCCGGAGGCCCACCGAGGAGTGAGGCTCGCGCTCGCCGCGGTGCTGGGCGCGCTCCTGCTCGCCGGCTGCGGCGGCAACGACACGACCGCCGCGTCCGCGGTCGCGGCCGGCCTCGCACCGGCCGACACGAAGGCGTACGTCGAGCTCGACACGAGTCTCGACTCGGATCAGTGGAAGCAGGCGCAGGCGCTCCTCGACCGGTTCCCGAAGCGGCCGCAGCTCGTCGAGAAGCTGAACGAGCAGCTCCGCGATCACCAGCTCGAGTGGGAGCGAGACGTCGATCCGGCGCTCGGCGACCAGCTGGTGCTGCTCTGGCTCGGCAAGACGCCGGCCGACGTTGTCGTCCTCACCCAGGCGGACGACCAGGCGAAGTTCCAGGCGCTCGTGCGCAAGGTTGCGGACGGCAAGCCGGTCGTCTTCGGCAACGTCGACGGCTGGAGCGCGGCCGCCGAGCGTCAGAGCGCGATCGACGCGCTCGCAGCCTCCGGTGGTTCGCTCGCGGACGACGACGCGTTCAGCACCGCGCTCGCGAAGCTTCCGGCGGAGCGGCTCGGGTTCGGCTGGGCCCGCGGCGACGCACTGCCCGCGGACGCGCCGAAGCTGAAGTTCGCGTGGTTCGCGGGCGCGCTCGAGGCTCGCGACGACGGGACTGCCGCGACGATCGTGACGAGCGTCGCGCAGGGCAGTGCCGGTGCGGCGTACGAGTCCAAGCTCGTCGACCTGGCGCCCGCCGACGCGCTCGCGTTCCTCTCCTTCGACGGTTCGTCGCTCCGCGCCAACACCGCCGCGCTCGGCGACCTCCCGGGCGTCCTCGGCGGGCCTGTCAAGGAGCTTCTCGCACAGGTGCGCGGCGAGGGGGCGCTCTGGGTCCGTCCCGGGCTCGGCGTGCCCCAGGTCACGCTCGTCGCCGAGGTCGAGGACCCCGGCGCGGCCGGGACAGCGCTTCGCGAGCTGCTGGCGAAGGTCCCGCTCGACGTCAAGGTCGGCATCGTCGACGGGAAGCTCGTGGCGACGTCCGCGTCCAGCCCGGAGGCCGCGTTGCAGGCGGGCGGCGACCACCTCGGCGGCAGCGCCGATTTCCAGGAGGCCGCGAAGGTCGCGGGAATGCCCGACAGGACGACGGGATTCCTCTTCGTGAACGTCGCAGACGCCCTGCCGCTGCTCAGCCTCGCGGGGCTCGCCGGCGCGGACGTTCCGAAGGAACTGATCGAGAATCTCAGGCCGATCCGCTCGGTCGTGGCCTGGGGCGAGCCCGAGGGCTCGACCTCGACGAACACGATTTTCGTCCACGTCGAGTAGGTAGGCTGTGCCGTCCGTATGGCGGCCCGCGAGTTCCTGTTCACGTCCGAGTCGGTCACCGAAGGCCACCCGGACAAGATCGCCGACCAGGTGTCCGACACCGTGCTCGACGCGGTGCTGCGCGACGACCCCAACGGGCGCGTCGCCTGCGAGACGCTGATCACGACCGGCCTCGTCGTCGTCGCGGGCGAGATCACGACGGAGACGTACGTCGACATCCCGCGGCTCGTGCGCGCCCGGATCGCGGAGATCGGGTACTCGCACTCCGAGTGGGGCTTCGACTCGAACACCTGCGGGGTGGTCGTCGCGATCGACGAGCAGTCGCCCGACATCGCGCTCGGCGTCGACACGGCGTACGAGGTCCAGCACGACCCCGGCGACGACGACCCGCTCGACCGGGTCGGCGCCGGCGACCAGGGGATGATGTTCGGCTACGCGACGAGCGAGACGCCGGAGCTGATGCCGATGCCGATCATGCTCGCGCACAAGATCGCGCGCCGGCTCGCCGGCGTGCGCAAGGCCGGGCAGCTCTCGTACCTGCGGCCCGACGGCAAGGCGCAGGTCACCGTCCGGTACGAGGTCGACGAGCACGGGCGCCAGACGCCGGTCGAGATCGTGCGCGTCCTCGTTTCGACGCAGCACGCCGACGGTGTGGACTCGCAGACGATCAAGGAAGACGTGATCGAGCACGTCCTGCACCCGATCCTCGACCCGCGCCTCTACGACGAGCGTCGGCTGCACGACGACCGGGACTTCGTCTACGTGAACCCGACCGGGAAGTTCGTGATCGGCGGCCCGATGGGCGACACCGGGCTCACCGGGCGCAAGATCATCGTCGACACGTACGGCGGCGCAGCGCGGCACGGCGGCGGGGCGTTCTCCGGCAAGGATCCGACGAAGGTCGACCGCTCGGCGGCGTATGCGGCGCGCTACGTGGCGAAGAACGTCGTCGCGGCCGGGCTCGCGGACCGCTGCGAGGTCAATGTGGCGTACGCGATCGGCGTCGCGCGCCCCGTTTCGATCAACGTCGACACGTTCGACAGCGCGAACGTGCCGGTGGCGACGATCGAGGAGCTCGTCCGCGAGCACTTCGACCTGCGCCCGGCCGCGATCCTGCGCGATCTCGACCTGCGGCGTCCGATCTACGCGAAGACTGCGGCGTACGGGCACTTCGGTCGCGACGACCACGACTTCTCGTGGGAGCGCGTCGACAAGGCCGCAACGCTGCGCGAAGCCGCCGGGCTCGACGGCGACCCGCCGCACGTGGCGGAGCCGGTCGGCGTCGCCGAGCAGGCCTGAGCGAGCCGCCGCCCACCCCGAACGCCCCGCGGCCCGGCATCGATCTGCCGCGGCTGGTCATGGCCGCGGCGGTCCTCGTCCTCGTCCTGTGGATCGCGTTCGGCGGGCTCGGCGGCTGCTTCCCGCATTTCGGCAACCCGTTCCGGACGGAGACGGTCGACCGGAGCAGCCCGGTGGTGCTCAAGTCGATCGAGAACCTCCGGCGGTTCCAGGCGGCATCGGGCCACTACGAGGTGATCGTCGACCTCGAGAAGGACACGAGGTTCGTGCCGGCGGTCGTCCGCGGCGAGCGCGTGCTGTTCGTCGCCGTCGGAAACGTCGACGCGGGGGTGGACTTCAGGAACCTCGACGAGGACGCGGTCGACGTCTCGAACGGGCGGCGCACCGTCGTGCTCGAGCTGCCGCACGCAGAGATCTTCTCCGCGCGGATCGATCCGGAGCAGAGCTACGTCTACGACCGCGACCGTGGCCTGGTCGACCGCGTCGCCTCGATCTTCCAGGACAACCCGACGAGCGAGCGCGACCTCTACCGCGCCGGCGAGGAGAAGCTCCGCGCCGCCGCGGAGGAGAGTCCGAGCCTCCGCGCGCGGGCGGAGCTGAACACGCGGCGGATGCTCGGCGGGCTGCTCGAGGCGCTCGGGTTCACGGACGTCACGATCCGCTTCGTCGACGTCACGCCGTAACCGGTGACTAGGTCGGGCGGACGAACAGGCCTTCGGCGGCCTTGTCCGTCAGGCCCACCTCGGCGCCGTTCAGGCGGACGGCGTACGGCTCGCGCGAGCGCATCTCGACCATCCGGCCCGGCTCGAGCCCGGTGTCGTAGAACCAGTGCAGCAGGTCGCCGTCGTGCTCGGCCAGGCGGACGATCATCGCCTTCGTGCCCGGCTCGAGCGCCGCGAGCGGTGCGAGCTCGTCGTTCTCGCGCTGCTCGAACTCGGGATCGACCGGCCAGCCGTGCGGGCAGCGCTCCGGCTGCCCGAGCCGTTCCGCGATCCGGTCGACCATGTCGTCGGAGAACGTGTCGCCGAGCTCGTCTGCGTGCACGTGCGCCTCGGCCGCGGTGTAGCCCATGAAGTCGGTGAGCATGCGCTCGATCAGGCGGTGCTTGCGGACGACCTTCTCGGCCCGCGCGCGCCCCGTCTTCGTGAGGAGCGCCTCCTTGTGCTCGCCGCGCTCGATCAGCCCCTCCGCCTCGAGCCGCTTGAGCATCTCGCCGGCGGACGCGCGCGACACGCCGAGCATCTCGGCCACGCGCACCGCGACGGTGGGCAGCCCGTCCGCCATCGGCCGGTACTCGCCGATCGGGAACGCGAGGAAGTAGATCGTCTCGAGGTACTCGTCGACCGAGTGGCCTTGCTGCGCCATCAGCCCACTCTAACCGCTGGCGGAACCGACTCCCGGGAGCCCGGCCAACGCCTCGTCGGCCGCCCGCACGCGCGCCGCGACGGCCTCGGGCGCCGCCTTCCGCTGGACGAGCGCGGCGACCTCGGAGAGCAGGGCCACCGCCCGCCGGTAGCCGCCGGGATCGAGCGCCTCCAGGTCGTCCGCCGCAGCGAGCCTGTCCTGCGCACGCTGAATGTCCGCCTTTGCCCCCTCGTACTCCGTCGCCGCACGAACCTCGCCGTTCGCGACGGCCTGCGGGTATTCGACCGTCAGCACCTCGAGCGCGTTGCGCGCGTCGTCGACGTCGGCGGCCGGCTTGGCCAGCGCCTCCGAGAGCGACGGCTCCGGCGCCGTCGCCCGTCCGACGAGGACGCCGACGAGCAACCCGACCGCGAGCGCCGCAACGGGCACGAGCAGGCCGAGCAGCCGGCTGCGCCGCGAGGCGACGCGGTAGAGGGACATCAGCGGAGGAGGACTGCGACCGCGTTCGCGTCGTGCTCGGCGACGACCCGCTCCGCGGCGGCGACGATCTCCTCGGCGCGCCGTGCGTCCGAGAGATCGAGGATGCGCGAGCCGCAGACGAGCAGCACTCGCGGGAGCATCGTCGCCACGCCGAGGTTGAGCGATCCCTCGCGCAGCTCGGCGCTCAGGCGCTCGACGAACTCGGAGCCGCTGCCGGCGAAGATCCGGCGCGCGTTCTCGGCGATCGGGACGACGCCGAGCTCGTCGACCACGGCGACGCGCCCGGACCCGTTCTCCGAATAGACGCGGTAGAAGTCGTTCGCGGCGAGCAGGGTGACGGTCTCCTCCGACACGCCGAGCGCGTCGGCCGCCGCGGCGTGACGTTCCGCGATCGGCACCGGCGTGCGGGTCGCCGCGCCGGTCTCGAGCGCGACGGCCCCCGTCGCGACGGCGCGGAGCAGCCGGTGCTTCGCGTCGTATGACGTCTCCACCGCGACGGTCGCCGGTGCCGCGCCGGCAGACACGCACGCGCGCTCGGCCTCCATCGCGAGCTCGTCGGCGCCCGCGGAATCGACGGCGCTCCGCGTCCGCTCCGCCCGCACGAGCGAGAGCGCGGCGCCGATCGACGAGAGCACCTCCGGATGCCGCGGGTGGAGGACCCGCCGCCGGAGCAGCCGCGCGACCTCCCCGACGAGCGCCTCGCCGGCGCCGCCGAGCGCGACGAGCGGCACGTCCTCGCCGAGCTCGTGCTGGCGCGCGGCGTCCCGAACGGCATGCGCGATCTTCTGCGCCGCGTCCTCGAGCACGCGGCGCGCGGCGTCCTCGCTCGTCGTTCGCATCCGCGCCGCGAGCGGCGCGAACGCGAGCAGCGCGGCCTCCTGCGATCCCTTCGCGTACGCGCCGTCGGCGACGAGACCGAGCGCGTTGGCCGCGCAGGTCGTCGTCAGCGCGAAGCGGCCGTTCGGCGTCCGGACCGTCGCGTACCGCTCGGGATCGCCCGCGCGCGGCGCCACGAGCTCGAGCTCGGCGTCGCGCAGCTGGTCGGGATCGGCGAAGCACGCGTAGGGCAGGCCGGCGACGTGCGCGCTCCGCGGGCCGACCTCCGCGATCTTCCGTCCCTGCATCCGCGCGAGGCTGCCGCCCGCAGCGCCGACGACCCAGCTGTCGATCGCGCGGATGCACGTCGGGCGCCCCATGACGCGGAGCGTCCGCAGCACGGGTCGGCCGCCCTTGACGACCGAGACGTTCGAGCTCGTCCCGCCGCACTCGATCACGATCGCGTCGCGCACCGCGAGCTGGTGGAGCGCTGCCGCCACGCCGGCGGCGGGGCCCGAGCCCACGGTCAGGGACGGCCGGCGGCGGAACTCGGAGACGCTCATCGCCCCGCCGTCTCCGCGCAGGACGAGCAGCGGCACGCGCAGGTCGGCGCGCGCGAGCGCGTCCTCGACGTGCGCCGCCGTCCGCTCGACGACGGGGAGGATGCTCGCGTTGATCGCCGCGCTGACGGTCCGCGTCTCGAGCCCGTACGTCCCGCTCAGCTCGTGGCCGGCGCAGACCGGAAGGCCCCGTGCCCGCGCGCGCTCGGCGACCGTCTCCTCGAGCGACGGATCGTCCACGGCGAACGCTCCGCTGACCGCGATCGCGGTGCATCCGGCGCACGCAAGCCGCTCGAGCGCCGCGTCGAGGTCGCCGTTCAGGCGTGTCGCCTCGAGCGCTTCGTGCTCGGTCTCGAGCGCGCGTCCGGCGGCGAGGCCGATCGAGCCGACCCTCGTGCGCTTGCGCGCGAGCCGGAGCTCGGCCGCGCCCGCGAGCCCGACGACACCAACACGCGCGACGTCGCCCTCGAGCAGCGCGTTCATCGCCTGCGTCGTCGAGAACGCGACGAACTCGACACGCCGCCGCTCGTCGCCGAGCTGAAGGAGCAGGACGTCGAGGACGTGCGCGATGCCCTCGGCGACTCCTTCCGTCGCCTCATGCGTCGTCGGCAGCGCAGCGCTCGCGCGAAGCTCCAGCGTCGCGGCGTCGACGGCAACCGCCTTCGTGAACGTCCCGCCGACGTCGATCCCGATGCGCAGGCCGCCGTTCACGCGCTTGCCGCCTCCAGTGCCCGTCGCCGCAGCGGCAGCCACGCAAACATGTACGCCGCGCCCACGAGGTAGATCCCGAGCAGCACGAGCTGCACGAAGATCCCCTCGCGCGTCGGGTGGATGCCCGTCAGCTCCGCGAGGAAGACCGGCAGCCGTGCCCAGCCGCCGTCGATCGGCGTCACCGAGATCCAGTCGCCCTCCTGCAGCGAGCGCACCGCGTTCCCGGCGAACGCGACCGAGAGCAGGAGGAGCGTCGACGCGCCCGCGAGCAGCAGCTGCTTCACGGGCAGTCGCTTGCCGAGCTTGAGCACAGCCCAGCCGACGACGACGAGCGCGACCGCGGCCGTGAGCGCACCGAGCGCAACCCACTCGAGCAGCCCCTGCGCGAACAGGATCAGCGCCTGGTAGAAGAGCACGGTCTCGAAGCCCTCGCGGAAGACCGCCGTGAAGCCGAGAACGGCGAACCCGAGCGCGCTTCCCGCGGCGATCGCGCCCGCAGTTCGCGCCCGCATGAACTCCATGCGTCGCCGTTGCTCGAGCCGCGCCACGAGCCAGAACGTCACGAGGAAGAGCACCACGACCGCGACGACCGCAGTCACCCCCTCGAGCAGCTCGCGCTGCAGCGGCGCGATGTCGATCACGACCGTCGCGAGCACCCACGTCAACGCCGACGCCGCCACCGCCGCCAGCACGCCGAGCCCGAGCGGTCGCCGGAATCCCCGCGCGCGCCCGGCCTCGAGGGACCCGAGCAGGATCGCGAGCAGCAGCACGGCCTCGAGGCCCTCGCGGAAGAGGATGGTGAACGAGAAGAAGAAGGCGAGGATCGGCGCCGCGAACCCGGGGTCGGCGAGCGTGAGGTCGACCTTCCGAAGACCGACGCGGAGCTCCTGGGCAACGGAGTCGAGCTCCGACATCGGCGCGCCGTCGCGAATCCCGTTCCGCAGCTTCGCGAACGCGAACTCGAGGTCGAGCACGAGGTTCGGGTCGCGCAGGCGGAGCGGGATCTCCGCGTACTCGAAGTGGTCGAGGTACGCCTCCCGCGCGAGGTCGTAGGCGCGTTCCCGGTCGCCCGCCTTCGCCGCCGCGAGCGACTGGTCGACGAGCTCACGCGCGCGCACGACCTCCGTCCGCGCCCGCTCCACCTGCCCGTCGTCCGCGCGCGCCGTTGCGGGCGCGACGAGGGCGGCGAGCAGGAGGAGGACGGTGACGACTCGACGCAACGGCTACGCCCCCTGGAGCTTCGACTTCGCCTGATCGAGGTCGGCCTTCGTCTGGTCGATCAGCTGCTCGACCTCGGCCGCCGGAGCGCCGTCCTTCATCTTCGTCCGGATCTCCGTCGAGATCGTGTGCTCGAGGTCCTCCATCAGCTCCTCGTCGACCTCCTCGAGCGGGTGCTCGACGTGCTCGAAGTGCTCGAGGTACGCGTCGCCCACGAGCTCCTCGGCGGCCTCGGCGTCGCCGCCCTGGTACTTGGCGAGCGCGTCGTCGAGCATCGACTTGATCTCGTCGATCTCGGCCGCCGCAGCGGCAGGGCTGGTGTCCTCCTCGGACGACTCGGCCGTTGTTGCGGCGCCGCCGCTCTCGTCGTCGGAGCCGCAGCCGGCGCCGAACGCGACGAGGGAGAGGGCCAGCAGGGCCAGGACGAACGTGCGCATCGAACCTCCGGTAAGGGTCGCCTTACATGCCATGTAAGGCAGACCTTACAGAGCACGTCGTCGGGGCGTCGATCCATCTGCAAGGGGCACCTTACATCGGCTCGAACAGCGCGTTTCGGCTCTACGCTGGGCCGATCGAGCGCTTCGCGTCCGTCTACCCCCTCGTCACGGCTCGCTCGCTCGCGCGGGTCTTCACCTACAGCGTCCCGGAGGGCGTCGGCAAGGGCGCGGTCGTCGAGGTGCCGTTCGGCCGCGGGCGACAGCGCGGCGTCGTCGTCGACGTCGACGGCGGCGCTCCGGAAGGGATCGAGATCGCGCCGATCACGGGCGTCGTCGAGGAGCTGCCGCCGGCGCTCGTCGACCTCGCGCTCTGGCTCGCCGAGTACTACGGCTCGACGCCGGCGCGGACGCTCGCGCTCGTCGCCCCTCGCGTCAGGAAGCGGCGGAAGGAGCCGACGGCGCCGATGGGGCGCGAGGCGCTGACCGCGGAGCGTGTGCCCGAGCGGTTGACCGCCGAGCAGGACGCGGCGATCGCCCGCATCGTCGGATCGTTCGGCACGGCAGCCAACTTCCTGCTCACGGGCGCGACGGGGAGCGGCAAGACCGAGGTCTACCTCCGGGCGTGCGCGGCGGCCCTCGAGCGCGGGCTCGGCGCGATCGTGCTCGTCCCCGAGATCGCGCTGACGCCGCAGGCGGCCGGTCGCTTCGCGGCGCGGTTCGGCGACGGCGTCGCGATCCTCCACTCCGGGCTGACCGACGCCGAGCGGCGCGACGAGCGCGAGCGCATCGCCCGCGGCGAGGCCCGCGTCGTCGTCGGTGCGCGCTCCGCCGTCTTCGCGCCCGTGCACGGGCTCGGGCTGATCTGCGTCGACGAGGAGCACGACCAGTCGTACAAGCAGGACGCCGACCCGCGCTACGACGCGCGCACCGTCGCGGCGAAGCGCGCGGCGCTCGAGGGCGCGGTCGCGGTCTACGGCAGCGCGACTCCGCGGCCAGAGAGCTGGGAGCGCCTCGAGCGCCTCGACCTCGGCGGCCGCCTCGTCGGAAAGCTGCCGCCGGTGCGCGTCGTCGACCTCCGGCGCGAGTCGGGGTATCCGCTCTCCGCGCCGCTCCTCCGCGAGCTCGGTCGGGTCGTCGAGGAGAACGGCAAGGCGATCCTGCTGCTCAACCGGCGCGGTGTCGCGCCGGCGGTCCACTGCCGCGCGTGCGGGAGGACGCTGCGGTGCCCCGACTGCGACGTCTCGCTCGTGCTGCATCGCGACGGGCGACTCCACTGCCACCACTGCGGACGGATCGAGGCGTCACCGGAGACCTGCCCGTCGTGCGCGTCGCCGGAGCTCGCGCGGATCGGTGCGGGCACCGAGCGCCTGGAGCGCGAGCTGGCCGAGAGCGTGCCGGAGCTCGCGCGCATTCGGCTCGACGCCGACACGGTCGACGAGCGCGGCGCCGTCGCGGAAGCGCTGCGTCTCTTCGCCGAGACCGATCGTGTCGTGCTGCTCGGCACGCAGATGGTCGCGAAGGGCCACCACTTCGAGGGCGTCTCGCTCGCCGCGGTCGTCGACGCGGACACCCAGCTCGGCCTGCCCGACTTCCGCGCGGAGGAGCGGACGTTCCAGCTGCTGACGCAGCTTGCGGGTCGATCGGGCCGGGACGCGCCGGGGCGCGTGATCGTCCAGACCTTCCAGCCGGACGCGCGGGCGGTCGCGTTCGCCGCCCGGCACGACGTCGACGGCTTCATGGCGGGCGAGCTCGAGCGGCGGCGAGAGCTCGGCTACCCGCCGTTCCGGCACCTGCTCCGCATCGTCGTGACGGGCACGGATCCCGACGCGCCGCTCACGGCGCTGCGCGAGCTCGCCTCCGGGCTCGAAGGGGCAGAGCTGCTCGGCCCGGCTCCGCTGCTCCGGCTGCGCGGCCGGTTTCGGGCGCAGCTCGTCGCGAAGACGTCCGAGCCGCGACGGGTCGCGACGCGGGCGGGCCGCCTCCTGGCCGCGGCCGCTCCAGCGATGCGCCGCGCCGGGCTCACGGCCGTCGTGGACGTCGACCCACAGAGCCTCTGAGCCTGCCTCCCCGGCGTACACTTCTGCGCCGTGGCGGACGAAGCAGGCGAGATCCGGACGAACGAAGAGCTCGATGCCGAGGCGCAGGCGCGGCGGCGGATGGCGCTCGCGCAGATCCGGCAGTACCCCGACCCGGCGCTGCGGATGCAGGCGAGGGACGTCGAGCAGTTCGACGACGCGCTGCGGCAGCTGGTCGAGCGGATGACCGCGCTGATGGTCGACGCCCACGGCGTCGGGCTCGCGGCGACGCAGGTCGGCGTGCTCCAGCGCGTGTTCGTGTACCAGGTCGGCGACGACGATCCGCGCGTGATCGTCAACCCGCGGATCACGCAGTCGAGCAGCGAGGTCGAGACCGACGACGAGGGCTGCCTGTCGCTTCAGCGTGTCCTCGTCCCGGTTGAGCGGAGCAGCCGCGTCACGATCGAGGGCCAGGACCTCGAGGGCGACGACGTCACGCTCTCGCTCGACGAGATGTCCGCGCGCGTCGCGCAGCACGAGCTCGACCACCTCGACGGTGTGCTGATCCTCGACCGCACGACCGACGACGCGCGGCGCGAGGCGATGGCGACGCTCCGCGCACAGCTCGTCGATCGCTTGACGCCGATCGGCGTCGCCGCCACGGCGCCGCTCGGAGCGGACGTCCTCGAACGGCTCGCCGAGCAGCACGACGTCTCGTGGGTCCTGACGCGGCCGGACCGGCCGGCGGGGCGCGGGCGCCGACCGAGGCCGCCCGCCGCGAAGGAGACCGCCGAGCGCCTCGGGCTCGAGGTTCGGCAGCCGGAGCGGCCGACGGTCGAGGACGTCGCGGGCGTCGACACGATCGTGCTCGTCGCGTACGGGGTGCTCATCCCCGACGCGCTCCTGAACGCGGCGCTCTGGCTCAACGTGCACCCGTCGCTGCTCCCGCGCTGGCGCGGCGCAGCGCCCGTCGAGCGCGCGATCCTGGCCGGCGACGAGGAGACCGGCGTGACGATCATCAAGCTCGTGAAGGAGCTCGACGCCGGCCCGATCGCCGCGGAGCAGGCGTTCCCGATCGGCCCCGAGGACGATGCGGGCGCGGTGTACGCCCGCGCGGGCGAGGTCGCGGCCGACCTGCTCGGCGACCTCGTGGCCCGGAGCCACGAGCTGGAGTTCCGCGCGCAGGAGGGTGAGCCGACCTACGCGCACAAGCTCGAATCGAGCGACCGCGAGCTCGACTTGACGCATCCCGACGACGCGCTCCGTCGGGTGCGCGCACTGTCGCCGCACATCGGCGCGCGCGCCGAGCTCCACGGTCGGCCGATGACGATCTGGAAGGCGCGCGTCGACGACGGTGAGCTCGTGCCACTCGAGGTGCAGCCCGCGGGCGGGAGGCGCATGACGTACGAGGAGTTCCTCCGGGGACTGCGGTGATCGCGCCCGCGCGTCGCGCCGCGTACGAGGTCGTGCGCCGCGTCTTCGAGGAGGACGCGTACGCCGACCGCGCGCTGCGCTCGGCGGTCGATGGGCTCGACGATCGCGACCGCGCGCTCGCGCAGCGGCTTGCCTACGGAACGGTGCAGCGCAAGCGGACGCTCGACCATGCGATCGAGGCGATCGGCCGGCGACCGACTCGCAAGCTCGACCCGCCCGTCCTCGCGGCGCTCCGTCTCGGCGCGTACCAGGTCGGCTACACCGACCTGCCGGCGCACGCCGTCGTCGACGACACGGTCGAGCTCGTCCGCCGCGCGCGGCTCGAGCGCGCTGTGCCGTTCACGAACGCCGTCATGCGCAGGCTGACCGAGAAGCTGCGGGGACTCCTCGGCTCGCTCCCCGAGGGGCCGCTGAAGCACTCGTACCCGGACTGGGTCTACGACGTCTGGCGGCGCGATCTCGGCGAGGAGGCGGCGCTGTCGCTGATGCGGGCGCAGAACGAGCCGCCGGAGACGGTCGTGCGGCTCGTGCGCGGCGACCCTCCGGGCGAGCCGACCGACGTCCCCGGCGCCTACCGCGTCGAGCGCGTCGACGAGCAGGCGCTCGAGGAGGGACGGATCTGGCCGCAGAGCCGTGCGTCGCAGCTCGCGGCGCTCGTGGTCGGCTCCCAGGAGGGCGAGCGGGTGCTCGACTCGACCGCGGCGCCGGGCGGCAAGGCGACGATGCTCCACGGCGACGTGACGGCGGTCGAGCGCCATCCCGGCCGCGCACGTGAGCTGCAGGAGAACGTCGAGCGGCTCGGCGCGACGAACGTGACGGTCGTCGAGGCGGACGCGACGGACCTCCCGGCGGAGCTCGACGGCTTCGACCGCGCGCTCGTCGACGCGCCGTGCTCCGGCCTCGGCGTGCTCGCACGCCGCCCCGACCTGCGCTGGCGCGCCCGGCCGCTCCCGGAGCTCCAGCTCGACCTCCTGCGCTCCGCCGCGGAACGCACGAGGCCCGGCGGCACGATCGTCTACTCGGTCTGCACGATCAACGCGGACGAGAACGAGGCCGTCGTCGACGCGTCGGGGCTCAACGTCGAGTCGCTCGCCGACGAGTGGCCGCAGTACGTGCACCCGAAGCGGCCCGAGTTCCTGCTCACGCGACCCGACGAGCACCGCACGTCGGGCTTCTTCATCGCGCGGCTACGCGCCTAGCCGGTGCCGCACTTGATCGTCGGCGTCATCTTCAGCGCGGGCGCGGTCTTCCCGGTCGCGGCGACCACCCATCCGTCGTCGTCGTACCGCATCTCGGGGAGCTGCTCCGTGGTGCAGTAGCGCTGGAACGTCGACGGCTCGACCATCGAGAAGACGAAGAACCGCGAGCCGTCGCCCTTGCCCGCGTCCAGCCTGAAGTCGCGCGTCTTGTCCTCGGTGTTCAGCTCGATCTCGTCGATCGCGACCTCGTCCGGCTGCGGCAGGTGCGCCTTGCCCTGGAACAGCGCGATCCGGATCCGGAGCGGCGCCCGGGCGTTCTGTTCCGGGGTCGGGACGACCGTTCCGGTCGCCAGCGCGCCCTTGTCGGACGTGAACGAGCGGTCGGCGATCGCCTTCGTCGCGATCACGAACGCGACGAAGATCACGATGATCAGCCCGAGCTTCCAGAGTCCGGCCACGCGCTCAGCCTAGCCGCCGATCTTTCTAGGATCCGGTTCGTGCCGTGGCGCGAATGGGTTCGGACCGTCGAGATCGAGCCGTCGCTCTACGCCGCCGACTTCGGCCACCTCTCGGATCAGATCGACCAGCTGCTGCGTGCGGGCGCGCGGATCTTCCACTTCGACGTCGGCGACGGGCACTTCATCGAGCCGATCACGATGGGGCCGATCGTGCTCGAGTCGATCTCCGAGCAGATCCACGCGGGCGGCGGCGTCATCGACTGCCATCTGATGGTGGCGAACCCGTCGAAGCACTTCGGCGCGATCGCACGGGCGGGCGGAGACAGCGTGACGTTCCACTACGAGGCCGTGCGCGACGTGCGCGGCTGCGTCCAGGCCGCGCGCGAGCACGAGCTCGAGGTGGGGCTCGCGTTCAAGCCGGAAACGGCGGTCGAGGACGCCTGCGCAGTCGGCGCCGAGGGCGGCGTGGACGTCGTGCTCTGCATGAGCATCGAGCCCGGGTATTCGGGCCAGGAGTTCCTCCCGGAGTCGATCGAGCAGGCTCCGGCTGACGCGCGCGCTGCTGCCCGGAGGAGATCGTCGTCCAGGTCGACGGGGGGATCAACGAGGAGAACGCGCGCGCGGCGCACGAGGCCGGCGCGGCGCTGCTCGTCTCCGCGTCCGCGATCTTCGGGCGGGAGGATCTGCCGCGGGCGTACCGCCGCTTGGTACAAGCGCTGGGGTGAGCCACATGGACAGGGCGCTCGAGCTCGCCGAGCGAGGGCGCGGGACGACGTACCCGAACCCGGTCGTGGGCGCCGTGGTGGTGACGCCGGGCGGCACGGTCGTCGGGGAGGGCTGGCACGAGCACGCCGGCGGCCCTCACGCGGAGGTCGTCGCGCTGCGCGCGGCGGGCGGGCGCGCGAGCGGGGCGACGCTCTACGTCACGCTCGAGCCGTGCGCGCGGTTCGGGCGGACGCCGCCGTGCGTCGACGCGATCGTCGGGGCAGGGGTCGCGAAGGTCGTCGTCGGTGCGCTCGACCCGAGCCAGGACGGTGTCGAGCGGCTGCGGGAGCTCGGCGTCGAGGTGGAGGTGCTCGACCTGCGCGAGGCGCGCCGGCTGAACGAGGCGTGGCTCACGTGGGTGGCCCGGCGCCGGCCGTTCGTCACGTACAAGGTCGCGGCGACGCTCGACGGCCGGGTCACGCTGCCCGGCTCTCGCTGGATCTCCGGCGAGGAGTCGCGGCGGCTCGTGCACGAGCTGCGGGCGCAGTCGGACGCCGTCGCGGTCGGGATGGGGACCGTGCGCGCCGACGACCCTCGGCTCGACGCGCGCGGCGTCGAGGCGGTGCGGCAGCCGCGCCGGCTCGCGTTCGGGCTCGGGCCGCTGCCGGAGGGCTCGGAGCTCGAGCTGCGGTCGGGCGCGCCGGAGGAAGAGCTTCGGGTGCTCGCCGAGGAAGGGGTGCAGTCGCTCCTGCTCGAGGGCGGGCCGACGCTCGCGACGGCATTCCTCGAGCGAGACCTGATCGACAAGCTGCTCGTGTTCGTCGCGCCGGCGCTGTCGGGCCAGGGGCCGCACCTCTTCGGCGAGTTCGCGCGTCCGGTCGAGCTCGAGGACGTGCGTGTCCGTCCCGTCGGCGCCGACCTGCTCGTCGAGGCGTACATTCACGAGCCGTGAAGCACGGGCTGCTCGTCGCGAACATCGGGACGTACGCGGATCCGCGCGCGTTCGTCCGCCTTGCGCAGACCGCCGAAGAAGCCGGTTGGGACGCCGTGCTCATCTGGGACCACCTCGCGTTCACGTGGGGGATGCCGGCGGCGGATCCGTGGGTCTCGCTCGGCGCGGCGGCGGTCTCGACCGAGCGTGTGCTCCTCGGGACGGGCGTGACGCCGGTCGCGCGGCGACGGCCACAGGTGCTCGCGCACCAGCTCGCGACGCTCGCGGCGACGGCTCCGGGTCGCGTCGTCTTCGGGGCGGGTCTCGGCGGCGGCCATGGTGAGTTCGAGCGGTTCGGAGAGGACGAGGGCGACCGCGCGCGGGCGGCGAAGCTCGACGAGGGGCTCGACGTGATCGCCGCGCTCCTCTCGGGCGAGCCGGTCGACCACCACGGCGAGCACTACACGGTCGACGATGTGACGCTCGAGCCTGCGCCCGACCCGCGCATCCCGATCTGGATCGGCGGCATGAGCAAGAAGGCGCGCGCTCGCGCCGCACGCTTCGACGGGTGGTTCGCCGACACGGCGAGCCCGACCGAGATGACCACGACGCCGGAGCAGTTCGCCGGGATGCTCGACGGCTACGAGTTCGGCGACGTCGCGGTGATGGGCTATTCGACGCCCGACGACGACTCGCTGCGCGCGGAGTACGAAGCGGCGGGGGCGACCTGGTGGATCGAGCAGATCCAGGACCAGCGCGGCAGCGCGGACGAGATGCGCGCGCGGGTCGCGGCCGGCCCGTAGCGCGGAGATAGCCTGAGCGCGTGTTCACCGGGATCGTTCGCGAACGAGGGCACGTCGCGTCGTTCGAAGGCGGACGGCTCGTCGTCGAGTCGTCGCTCGAGCCCGGGCTCGGCGATTCGGTCTCGGTCGACGGCGTCTGTCTGACGGTCGTCGACGCGTCGAACGGCACGCTCTCGTTCGACCTCCTCGACGAGACGATCGCGCGCGCGAAGCCGTTCGGCCCGGAGGTGAACCTCGAGCCGGCGCTCCGCGCGGGCGAGCCGCTCGGCGGCCACTACGTGCAGGGTCACGTCGACGGCGTCGGCCGCGTGCGCGCGTTCGCCGGCGAGCGGCTCACGGTCGAAGCGCCCGCGGAGATCCTGCGCTACTGCGTCGAGAAGGGCTCGATCGCGCTCGACGGCGTGTCGCTCACGATCGCCGCGCTCGCACGACGACGCGTTCGAGGTCGCGCTCGTCGCACACACGCTCGACGTGACGACGCTCGGCTCGCTCGGCCCGGGCGACCCGGTGAACCTCGAGGTCGACGTGCTCGCGAAGTACGTCGAGCGGCTCGTGACGCCGGCTTAGGAGGGCATGGCGGAACAGGCGCTGGATCGCGAGCCAGCCGAGCGCACCGCAGCCGACGTCGAGCACGCGCTGCCCGCGGCCGTCGCCGATCTGCTCCAGGAGCGCCAGGCCGGCCGGCTCCCAGGCGAGCGCCTGCACGCGAAGGCGCTCCAGCTCCGAGGCCTGGCCCGCCATCAGGTACTGCTCCACGCACCGATCATCCCGCGCCGCACGAGTGGCCGCAACGGGCGTCGTTACGATGCAGCCATGACAACGACGGTCGAGACGCGGGCGCCCTTCGCGACCGTCGAAGAGGCGATCGAGGACATCCGCCACGGCCGCTTCGTCGTCGTCGTCGACGCCGAGGACCGGGAGAACGAAGGCGACCTGACGATCGCCGCGCAGTTCGCCACGCCCGACGCGATCAACTTCATGGCGACGCACGCCCGCGGGCTGATCTGCCTCTGCCTCACCCCCGAGCGCTGCGACGAGCTCGGCCTCGAGCAGATGGCCGCGAAGAACGAGACGCCGCTCGGGACCGCGTTCACGGTCTCGGTCGAAGCCCGCGAAGGCGTGACGACGGGCATCTCGGCCCACGACCGCTCGCACACGATCCAGGTCGCGATCGACCCCTCGAAGGACGCGCACGACCTCGTGCGGCCGGGCCACGTGTTCCCGCTCCGCGCGAAGCCGGGCGGCGTGCTCGAGCGGTCGGGCCAGACCGAGGCGGCGGTCGACCTCGCGCGGCTCGCCGGCCTGAACGCCGGCGGCGTCGTCTGCGAGATCATGAACGACGACGGGACGATGGCCCGCGTCCCCGACCTGAAGGTCTTCTGCGAGCGGCACGGCGTCAGGCTCCTGACGATCGCCGACCTGATCGAGTACCGGCGCGCCACGGAGAAGCTCGTCGAGCGCGTCGCAGAGGTGCGGCTCCCGACCGCGCACGGCGAGTTCACCGCCGTCGCGTACAAGGAGACGCTGACCGGCAAGCCGCACGTCGCGCTCGTGAAGGGCGAGGTCGACGGCGCCGACGACGTCCTCGTGCGCGTCCACTCCGAGTGCCTGACGGGCGACGTCTTCCACTCGCTCCGCTGCGACTGCGGCGACCAGCTCGAGCTCGCGCTCCAGCGGATCCAGGCGGAGGATCGCGGCGTCCTCCTCTACATGTCGCAGGAGGGCCGCGGGATCGGCCTGCTCTCCAAGCTCCAGGCGTACGAGCTGCAGGAGGCCGGGCTCGACACGGTCGAGGCGAACCTCAAGCTCGGCTATCCGGCCGATGCGCGAGAGTGGGGAATCGGCAACCAGATCCTCGCCGACCTCGGCCTGACCACGATCCGGATCTTGACGAACAACCCGAAGAAGCTGACCGGCCTCGAGGGCTACGGCCTGACCGTCACCGAGCAGGTGCCGATCGTGGTCGACCCGAACCCCGAGAACGAGCGCTACCTCGAAGCGAAGCGCGAGAAGCTCGGGCATCGCCTGCACCACCAGGACCGCCGCTTCGAGGACGAGGACGAGTGACCGAGCCGGCCGAGCTCCCGCAGCTGCGCACGCCCGACCAGCACGCCGAGGGCTCCCTCGATGTCCCGGAGGGCGTGCAGCTCCTCGAGGGCACGCCGGCCGGCGGCAGGCGCGGCGTGGCCGTCGTCGTCTCGCGCTTCAACGGCGAGATCACGTCGCAGCTGCTCGCCTCGGCGCTCGAGGAGCTCGACCGCGCGGGTGTCGCGCGCGAGGCCGTGACGGTCGTCCCGGTGCCGGGCGCCTTCGAGCTTCCGCTCGCAACGCTCGCGCTCGCCAAGACGCGCCGCTTCGCCTGCGTCGTCGCGCTCGGCTGCGTCGTCCGCGGCGAGACGGCGCACTTCGACTTCGTCGCAGGCGAGGCCGCCTCCGGGCTCCAGCTCGCCGCGATCGAGACCGGTGTCCCGGTCGCCTTCGGCGTCCTGACGACCGACACGGTCGAGCAGGCGACCGAGCGGATCGACAAGGGCGCCGAGGCCGCGCGCACGGCGCTCGAGATGGCCGACCTCTTCGCCCAGCTGCGTGCGTCGGCCGCCCAGGCCACGTAGCAGTCCGTTACAAGCGTTGCGCTACACTGCGCGCCGCCATGGCCAAGATCTGCGCAGTCTGCGGGAAGAAGCCGTCGTTCGGGAACAGCCGGAGCCACTCGATGGTGGCGACGAAGCGGCGCTTCGACCCGAACCTCCAGCGCGTCCGCGTGAACCTGGGCGGGAAGGCCCAGCGCGCGTACGTCTGCACGCGCTGCCTCAAGGCCGGCAAGGTCACCAAGGCCCTCTAGGCCCTCTCGGCCCTCGAGCAACCCCGAAGCCGCGGATCCGGTCTAATCCGGGCGTGGAGGCGGCTCACTCCCTCTCGGCACCGCTCGGGAGGATCACGATTGCGCCCGAGGTGGTGGCGCACATCGCGGGGCACGCGGCGCTCGAGTCGTACGGGGTGGTCGGCATGTCGGCGCGCGGGCGCGTCGGTCGCCTTCTCTCGCGCGATCGCGTCGGGCAGGGCGTGGTCGTCGGCCGCAACGACGAAGGCCTGACGATCGACCTCTACGTCGTCTGCGAGTACGGGCTCAACCTCGCCGAGATCGCGTCCGGCCTGCGCAACCGCGTGTCGTACGACGTCGAGCGGATGACGGGCCTGACGATCGCGGCGGTCGAGGTGCACATCCAGGACGTGAAGACCGGGTGACGGCGCTCGAGCTCGCACGCGGCGCGCTCGCCTCGCTCGAGCGGAGCCGCCGGCGGATCGACGACCTCAACGTCTATCCCGTCCCCGACGGCGACACGGGGACGAACCTCACGCTCACCGCGCGGGCGATCGTCGAGGCGCTCGAGGAGACCGAGACGACCGATCGCGCCGGCCTCGCGAAGGAGCTCACACGCGCAGCGCTGATGGGCGCTCGGGGCAACTCGGGCGTCATCCTGTCGCAGATCGTCCGCGGGTTCGCCGACGTCGTCGGCGAGGCCGACCCGCTCGACTCGGGAGCGCTCACGCGCGCGTTCCGCGGAGCGAGCGACGCCGCGTACCGCGCGGTCCGCCGGCCGGTCGAGGGGACGATGCTCACGGTGATCCGCGAGATCGCCGAGGCGGCCGAGCGTTCCGACTCGGCGCAGACTCCCGCCGAGCTCCTCGTCGAGCTCGTTCACGCCGGCGAGGAGTCGCTCGCGCGCACCCAGGACATGCTCGACGTGCTCCGCGACGCAGGCGTCGTCGACGCGGGAGGCGCGGGTCTCGTCGAGATCGTGCGCGGGCTTGCCGCGACCGCGACGGGCGAGGCGATCCCCGAGGCACCGCAGTCGTCCGAGCTCAGCCTCGACGCGATCCACCAGGAGCTCTCGCGCTACCGCTACTGCACGACCTTCGTCGTCGAGGGCGACGACCTCGTGCGCGAGGAGCTCGAGGGAGAGCTCGAGCGGCTCGGCGACTCGCTGCTCGTCGTCGGCGACCGGAACGCGATGAAGGTGCACGTGCACACCGACGAGCCGGGCTCGGCGCTCGCCATCGGCACGAGCCGCGGCACGATCGCGGGCGTCGAGATCGCGAACATGCACGCGCAGACGCAGCACCGCGAGGAGCGCCTGCTGCACGTCGTGCCCGACGTGCAGAGCGAGGTCGTGGCGGTCGTCGTCGGCGAAGGGAACCGGAAGCTCTTCGAGAGCCTCGGGGCGACGAGCTTCGTCGAGGGCGGGCAGACGATGAACCCGTCGACCGCAGACCTCGTCGCGGCGGTCGAGCGAACGGGCGCCGCGGAGGTCGTGCTGCTCCCGAACAACTCGAACGTGATCATGAGCGCCGAGCAGGCGGCAGGCCTTGCGACGAAGCCGGTCCAGGTCGTTGCGAGCGACTCGATCCCCGGCGGGCTCGCGGCGCTCGTCTCGTTCGACCCGCAGCGGAACGCCGCCGAGAACGCCGAGGAGATGCGCGAGACGCTCGACGCGGTGACGACGGGCGAGGTGACGATCGCCTCGCGCGACGCGCAGCTGAACGGCCTCGCGGTTCCCAAGGGGAACTACCTCGGGCTCGCCGACGGCGAAGCTGTCTCGGTCGGCGAGAGCTTCGAGCAGGTCGTGAACGACGTCGTCGAAAAGCTGCTCGACGAGCCGCGCAGCTTGCTCATGCTCCTGCGCGGCGAAGGGGCACCCGACGTCGAGAGCCTCGTCGCCGCGATCTCCGAGCGCCATCCCGACGTCGAGGTCGACGTGCAGGAGGGCGGCCAGCCGCACTACCCGCTGCTTCTCTCCGCCGAGTGAGCGAGGATCGCATCCGTGTGGTGCTCGTCGAGGACAACCAGGTCTTCCGGGAGGCGCTCGAGCTCCTGCTCGGCCTGCGCGACGACATCGAGGTGGTCGCGTCGGTCGCCGACGGCAGCGATGCGGTCCCCGCGTGCATCGAGCACCGTCCCGACGTCGTCGTGATGGACTACCGGCTGCCCGGGCTCGACGGCGTCGAGGCGACGAAGGCGGTGCGCGCGAGCTGCCCGGGCACGAACGTCGTCGTCCTGACCGCCTCGGCCGGAACGCGTGAGATGGACGCCCTCAAGGACGCGGGCGCGGTCGCGTGCCTGACCAAGGACCAGGATCTCGACGTGATCGTCGGCGCGATCCTCGAGGCGGCGCAGGTGCAGTGGACCTGACCGCTGCCAACACTGCGATCGTCCTCGACTCGACCTCGGACCTTCCCGACGCGGCCGAGCGCTTCCCGAACTGGCGCATGGTGCCGCTCTATGTCCGCTTCGGCGACGAGAGCTACCGCGACTACGTCGAGCTCGGTCCGCGCGACTTCTACGAGCGGCTGCGCGTCGCGCCGACGCCGCCGACGACCTCGCAGCCGACGCCCGGCGACTTCGCAGCCGCCTACGAGGAGCTCGGCGCGTACGAGCGGATCCTCTCGATCCACATCCCGGAGTCGCTCTCCGGGACGATCCAGAGCGCGCGCGTCGCGGCGGAGGGCTTCGGTGACAAGGTTCGGACGATCGACTCCGGGACCGCGTCGGCGGCGATCGCGATGCTCGGCTTCGCGATCCAGCGCCGGCTCGAGCAGGGGACGACGGACGAGGAGGTCGACGTGCTCGTCGAGCGGTTCAACGAGCGCGCGCGCATCCTCTTCACGGTCGACACGCTCGAGTTCCTGCAGCGCGGGGGACGGATCGGGCGGGCGGCGAAGTTCGCCGGGCAGCTCCTGCACGTGAAGCCGATCCTGACGATCGAGGACGGCGAGGTCGTGCCGTTGAAGCGCGTGCGCGGCGCGACGAAGGCGTTCCGTGAGTTTCAGACGCAGTTCATCGAATCCACCACGGACACGAGCGCGCTGAAGGTCGGGATCGCGCACGCGGAGGCGCCCGAGCGCGCTGAGCAGCTTCGCAAGATGGTGCGCGGGGAGCGACCGAACGCGGACGTCGAGATCGTCACGACGCTCGGCGCGGTCGTCGGGACGCACGCGGGCCCGGGGACCGTCGGGTTCTTCTGGTTCACGGACGACTAGCGGGCTAGTCGTCTTCGGGGTGGTCGCGGCCGCTCTTGCCGCTTCCGCCGCTCCCGCCGTTGCTTCCCCGGTTGCGCCGGCCGCCGTTGTCGTCGACGGTCGTCGTCGGCGTCCCCGTGGTCGCCGTCGACGTCGTGCGCTCGGCCGTCGTCGACCCGGTCGTCGTGGAGCTCGACGTCGCCGGATCGGGCAGCGAGACCTGCGGCGTGAGGTTGCCGACCGGGTCGCTGCCGTCGTTCGCGTAGCCGAGCAGCGCGAAGTTCGCGAGCGTCGCGAGGGCGGCGGCGGCGAGTGCGGCGAGGGCGATCTTCATGCGGCCGAGAGTAGCGCCGCTCCGGCAAGGCTCAGGCAAGCCGCGGGTTAAGACTCGGCCCGGGCTTCGTTAACCGCCCACGGAGCGGCGCTTCCGCGTGCAACCCTTCCGCCGTGCGAGTGCTGGTCGTCGAGGACGAGGACGCGATCGCGGAGCCGCTCGTCGAGGGGCTCACCCGCGAGGGCTACGACGTCGTCCGGGTCGCGACGGGGCAGGAGGCGCTCGACGCGGACGAGACGGACCTCGTGCTGCTCGACCTCCGGCTGCCGGACGTGGACGGCTTCACGGTCTGCCGCGAGCTTCGCGCGCGCTCTGACGTGCCGATCATCGTCGTGAGCGCCCGCGGCGAGGAGGTCGACCGGGTCGTCGGGCTCGAGCTCGGCGCGGACGACTACGTCGTCAAGCCGTACGGGCTCCGCGAGCTCGTCGCGCGCATCCGTGCGGTGACGCGGAGGCGAGACGGCGGCGGGACTCGGCGCGAGGTGCTCCGAGCAGGGCCGCTCGAGGTGGACGAGCGCGCACGCCGCGCGAGCTACGACGAGCGCGAGCTCCAGCTCACCGCGAAGGAGTTCGACCTGCTCGCGCTGCTCGCGTCCGATCCGGGCTCGGTCGTCGATCGCGAGACGATCCTTCGCCGCGTCTGGGACACCACGTGGTACGGGGGGCAGAAGACGATCGACGTGCACGTCGCCGCGCTGCGGAAGAAGCTCGGCGATCCCGAGGCGATCGAGACGGTCCGGGGCATCGGGTACCGCCTGCGCGCATGAGCCGGCGGCTGCTGCTCGGCTATCTCTCGCTGACCGCGCTCGTCCTGCTCGTGCTCGAGGTGCCGCTCGCCGTGACGTATGCGCGGAACGAGCGCAGCTCGCTCACGACGAAGGTCGAGCGCGACGCGGTCGCCGTCGCGTCGGTCGCCGACGACGTGCTCGAGCAGCCGACTCCGAGGCTCGCTCCGCTGCGGACGTTCGTGGGGGACTACGCGCGCGACACCGGCGGCCGCGTCGTGGTGGTCGACGAGCGCGGGCGGGCGCTCGTCGACACGGACCCTCCGCAGGCGGGCGCGCGCAACTTCTCGTCGCGGCCCGAGGTCCAGGAAGCGCTGTCGGGGCGCGTCTCCACCGGTGTCAGGCACTCGGAGCTGCTCGGGACGGACCTCCTCTACGTCGCCGTGCCCGTCTCGTCGAACGGCAGGGTCACGGGCGCCGCTCGGATCACGTACCCGACGTCCGCGGTCGACGAGCGGGTCTGGCGCTACCGCCTGATCCTCGTCGCGATCGCACTGGTCGTGCTCGCCGTCGCGGCCGCGGTCGGGGTCGCGCTCGCGCGCTTCGTCTCGCGTCCGCTGCGCGACGTCCAGCGCGCCGCCGGCGAGGCGGCCGCGGGCGACCTCACGGCACGCGCGCCCGAGGACGAAGGCCCGCCGGAGGTCCGCGCGCTCGCCTCCGAGTTCAACGACATGGTCGCGAAGCTCGACTCGCTCCTTCGCTCGCAGCAGGACTTCGTCGCGGACGCGTCGCATCAGCTGCGCACGCCGCTGACCGCGCTCCGCCTTCGGCTCGAGAACCTCGAGCGCGATCTCGACGACGACGGCCGCCGCGAGCTCGAAGCGGCGATCGACGAGGTCGAACGTCTCTCGCGGCTCGTGACGGGCCTCCTCGTGCTCGCGCGCGCGGACGAGGCGCCGACCGCGGGACAGCTCGACCTGAGCGACGTCGTGCGCGGGCGCGTCGAGGCGTGGGCGCCCTACGCGGAGGAGCTCGGGATCGCTCTCGAGCCGCGGCTCGACGGCGCCGCCCCGGCCCGCGCGACCCGCGAGCGCCTCGACCAGGTGCTCGACAACCTGATCGAGAACGCCCTCGAGCACTCGGCCTCGGGCGCACGCGTGACGGTGGGCGCGTCCGGCTCCGAGGTGCACGTCGTCGACGAAGGGCCCGGGCTGAGCGACGAGGAGCGAGAGCGGGCGTTCGACCGCTTCTGGCGCGGCGGGAGCGGCGAGGGCTCCGGCCTCGGGCTCGCGATCGTGCGCCGGCTCGTCGAGGCGGACGGCGGATCCGTGGAGCTGCGGCGCGCCGACACGGGGGGAATCGACGCCGTCGTCGTGTTCCGGCGCTGAGTTCCGTCCGGGACCGGCTCCTATACTCGACCCGGCTCTGGTCGTCGTGGCGACACCGATCCGCACCACCGCGGGCTTTTCGGGCGTGGACCCGCCCGACGGCTGGCCGCTCCCCCGGGCGCCGCGGCCCGAGCGCCTCGAGCGCGACGTCGACGTGCTCTCGGGCATCGGCGTCACCGTCGCGCGACGGCTCGGGAAGCTCGGGCTTCGCACCGTCGGCGACCTCCTGCGCCACGCGCCGTTCCGCTACGAGCCGGCCGCCCCCGAGCTCCGGATCGCCGAGCTCTTCGGCGAGGACGAGGCCGCGATCTCCGGTGTCGTCCGTCGGGTGAGCAAGCGTCGCGCGCGGCGCCGGCTGACGATCGTGACCGCGCGCGTCGAGGACGAGAGCGGCCAGATCGACGCGGTGTGGTTCAACCAGGAGTGGCTGGCCGACAAGCTGACGCCGGGGACCCACGTTCGGCTGCGCGGCCAGCGGCGGCGAAACGACTTCGTCGTCAAGAGCTACGACGTCGGCGAGACGGCGCAGACCGCCGACTTCGCGCCGGTGTACCCGGCGAGCGAGGACGTGACGACGAAGCGGCTGCGCGCGTTCGTCGAGACGGCGCTCCCGTACGTCGACGACGTCCCCGACCTGCTGCCGGCGACGCTGCGTGCGCGGCTCGAGCTGCCGATCGTGCGCGACGCCGTGTTCGCGCTGCACAGGCCGCAGTCGGAGGAAGAGGCGGAGTCGGGCAGGCGGCGGCTCGCGTTCGACGAGCTGCTCGAGCTGCAGCTCGCCCTCGCGCTCGCGCGGCGAGAACGCGACGACGTCCAGGCGCCCGCGCTCGGCGAGCCCGGCGAGCTGCTCACGCGCTACCGCGACGTCCTGCCGTTCACGCTGACGAAGCACCAGGAGCGCGCGATCGCCGACCTGGACCACGATCTCGCACTCAGCACGCCGATGCAGCGGCTGCTCCAGGGAGACGTCGGCTCGGGCAAGACCGTCGTCGCGCTCTACGCGCTCCTGCGTGCGGTCGAGCGCGGCTATCGCGGAGCGCTGATGGCACCGACCGAGACGCTCGCCGAGCAGCACTTCCTCACGATCGAGCCGCTCTGCGCGGCGCTCGGCGTGAGCGCTGCGCTCCTCACGAGCTCGGTGAAGGGCGACGTCGACGCGCAGATCGTGGTCGGAACGCACGCGCTGATCCAGGAGGGCGTCGACCTGCGGGAGCTCGCCGTCGCCGTCGTCGACGAGCAGCATCGCTTCGGTGTCGAGCAGCGCAAGGCGCTCGCCGAGGGACGCGCCGCGCACGTGCTGCACATGACCGCGACGCCGATCCCGCGCACGCTCGCGCTCACGCTCTACGGCGACCTCTCGGTCAGCGAGATCGCGAAGCCGCCGGCGAACCGCAAGCCGATCGTCACGAGCTGGATCACGCAGGACCGGAGCTCGGAGGCGTACACGCGGCTCCGCCGGCTGCTCGAGGAGGGGCGACAGGCGTACGTCGTCTGCCCCGTGATCGAGGAGTCGGAGACGCGGCAGGCGCGCGCCGCGGAGGCGGAGGCCGAGCGGCTGCGCGCCGGCGAGCTGAAAGGCTTTCGCGTCGGTTGCCTCCACGGTCGGCTGAAGACGGCCGATCGGCGCTCGCTGATGGCGCAGTTCAAGGCCGGCGAGCTCGACGTGCTCGTCGCGACGACCGTGATCGAGGTCGGCGTCGACGTCCCGAACGCGACGGTGATGATCGTCCAGGAGGCGGACCGCTTCGGCCTCGCGCAGCTCCACCAGCTGCGCGGCCGCGTCGGCCGAGGCGGCGAGCAGTCGTACTGCCTCCTCGTGTCGCGCTCGAAGGACGAGCTGACGGAGCCGGCACGCGCCCGGCTCGAGGCGATGGTCGCGACGAACGACGGGTTCGAGCTCGCCGAGCGGGACCTCGAGATCCGCGGCGAGGGAGAGCTCCTCGGCACGCGCCAGTCCGGCCCGTTCGGCCTGCGCTTCGCGTCCCTCCGCGGCGACCGCGACCTGCTCGAGCTCGCCCGCCGCGAGGCGGAGAGCCTCGCCGCCGGAGAGGGCCTGCTCCAGGAGTCCGTCGCCGCAAAGGCCGCCGCAGCCGCTGCCTGAACAGGTTGAATAGCCGGCATGTGCCGGAACATCCACACGCTCTTCAACTTCGAGCCGCGGGCGACCTCCGAGGAGGTCGACGCCGCCGCGCTCCAGTACGTCCGCAAGGTGAGCGGGTTCACCAAGCCGTCGCAGGCCAACGAGGAGGCGTTCCACCGTGCGGTGCACGAGGTCGCCCATGCGACGCAGCACCTCCTCGAGGCGCTGGTGACGAATGCTGCGCCGAAGGACCGCGAGGTCGAGGCGGCGCGGAAGCGCGCCCGCGCCGCCGAGCGGTACGGAACCGCAGCGGCGTAGGGAACCGACAAGCGGCCGCGGGTGTAGGAGCGTCATGCGCGCGCTCCTGCTCGCGGTCCCCGCTGCTCGCCACGGCAGCGATCCCGTCGGTCTCGCTCGACACGCCTCGCGCCGTGCACACCGCGACGCTGCTTCCCTCGGGCGAGGTGCTCGTCGTCGGCGGCTGCACGGTCGACTCGTGCGAGCTCGACGCGCGCGGCGCGACGACGGAGCTCTTCGACCCTCGTACGAACGCCTTCCGCGCCGGCCCGCGGCTCGCCGCGCCGCGCGACGGGCACGCTGCCGCGGCGCTCCGCGGCGGGGGCGTCCTCGTGCTCGGTGGCTGGACGCCGACGGGAGTGACGCGAACGGCCGAGCGCTTCGACGGCACGCGCTTCGTGCGGACCGGCGCGATGCGAACCGCGCGCGGCTCCCCGACCGCGACGACGCTTCGCGACGGCCGCGTGCTCGTCACCGGCGGCGAGGGAGTCGGCAACCGGAAGCTCCGCAGCGCGGAGCTCTACGACCCGCGCACCGGACGCTTCTCGGCGACCGGCCCGATGCGCATGGCTCGCGGCGCCCATGTCGCAGTGCTCCTCCGCGACGGCCGGGTCCTCGTGATCGGCGGCTCCGACGGTGACCTGGTGCTCGCGAGCACCGAGCTCTACGACCCGAAGCGCGGGCGGTTCACGTCAGGCCCGCGCCTGCGCGTCGCCCGCCAGAAGCACGCGGCAGTCGTGCTGCGCGACGGTCGGGTCCTCGTGATCGGCGGCTCGGACGAGCGCGACTTCGGAGGAAGGTTCGCGTCCGCCGAGCTCCTCGACGTCCGGCGCCCACGCTCGGTTCGCGTGACGCAGATGAGCGCGCGGCGCTACAAGCTCCCCGACGCCGCCGTCCTGCTCGGCGACGGCTCGGTGCTCGTGGCGGGCGGTGCCACCGAGCTCGAGCGCTTCGACCCGAGGCGCGGCCGCTTCGCCCCCGCCGGGCGGATCGACGCCGCGCTCGCGTTCTCGACCGCCACGCGCCTGAAGGACGGGCGCGTGCTCGTCGCCGGCGGGTACGACGACCGGATCGACGTCAGCGCGCGCGCCTGGATCGTCACGACGCGCTGAGCTACCGTCGCCCGCGATGCGGATCATCGCGGGCACGCACCGGGGTCACCGGATCGCCGCGCCGAAGGGGCGCGACACGCGGCCGACCGGCGATCGCGTGCGCGAGGCCGCGTTCAACCTGATCGGCCCGGTCGACGGCGCCGAGGTGCTCGACCTCTACGCGGGCTCGGGCGCGATGGGGCTCGAGGCGCTCTCGCGCGGCGCGGAGCGCACGACGTTCGTCGAGGCCGACCAGCAGGCGGCGGCGACGATCCAGCGGAACCTCGAGAAGCTCCGCCTGACCGGCGCGCGGATCGTCCGCGACGACGCCGCCCGCGCGCTCGCCGCGGAGGGCGCCGCGGGCAGAAAGTACGATCTCGTCCTCGTCGACCCACCGTACGACGACTACCTCGAACTCCAGCCGATGCTTGCCCGCTACCTCCCGCCCCTGCTCTCCGACGACGCGCTCGTCGTCGTCGAGACGAGCGCCCGCGTCGAGCCCGAGCTCCCGCTCGAGCTGCGGACGTCGCGGACGTACGGCTCCGCCAGGCTGACGCTCTTCGAGTGATCACCGCGATCTGCCCAGGCTCGTACGACCCGGTGACGCTCGGCCACGTCGATGTGATCGGCCGCGCCGCGGCGATCTTCGACCGGGTCGTCGTCGGCGTCGTCGGCAACCCGCAGCACAAGACGCCCACGTTCACGCTCGAGGAGCGCGTGGAGTTCCTGAAGGAGGCGCTCGGCGAGCACGAGAACGTCGAGGTCGACGTCTTCTCCGAGCTCGTCGTCGACTTCGCCCGCAAGTGGGACGCGAAGGTGATCGTGAAGGGCCTCCGCGTGATCTCCGACTTCGAGTGGGAGTTCCAGATGAACCAGCTGAACCGGACCCTCGCGCCGGAGATCGAGACCGTCTACGTGATGGCCAGCCCAGCGGTCAGCTTCGTCTCGTCGAGCGGGGTGAAGGAGATCGCGTCGTTCGGCGGAAAGGTGGACGAGCTCGTGCCCGAGCCGGTCGCGCGACGCTTCGCCGAGCTGTACCCGCAAGGACGACCCGGGACCCCCGAGAACCCCCAGGAGTAGACTTCAAGCCCATGGACGTACTGGTTCTGATCGACAAGCTCGACGACCTCGTGCACAACGCGAAGGCCGTGCCCCTCACCGACCAGGTGCGGATCGACCGCGAGGAGATCTACGACATCCTCGACCAGATGCGCGCGACGATCCCCGAGGAGATCAAGCAGGCGCGCTGGATCGTCAAGGAACGCCAGGACATGCTCGCGGAGGCAAAACGCGAGGTCGACCGGCTGCTCGCGGAGGCCCGTGAGCAGGCGGTGCGGGAGGCGTCGCAGACCGAGATCGTCAAGCTCGCCGAGCGGCAGGCGCAGGACATCGTCGACGAGGCGAGGCGCCAGGCGCGCGAGACGCGGCTCGAGATGGAGGACTGGGCCGACGGCATCCTCTCGACGCTCGAGGTGAACCTCGAGAAGTTCCTCACCGCGGTGAAGCGCGGCCGTGAGCGGCTCCAGGAGCGCTCGCAGGAACACGTGATGGCGGGGGTCGCCGACGCCGTCACGAACGAAGACCCCTACCAATAGGGTCGCGGCACTCGTAGCGCGGCTCTCGCGCTAGAAGACTGCGCGAACGTCGGCGCAGACGTCCTGCGCGAGCTCGACGAACGCCCTCGCAGCCGGGCTGCGGTGGCGGTCGCGATGCCAGACCACGGCGATCATCCGCGGCGGGACGTCGTCGAGCTCGTGCACGCGCACGCGCTCGTCCTCCTCGTCCACCGTCAGCCGCGGGACGACGGCGGCGCCGAACCCGGCGGCGACCATGCCCTGCACCGTGCCGTTGTGGTCCGAGCGGAAGACGAACCGGAGCGGCTCGGGCGACGCACCCTCGAGCTGGCGGAGGCCGCGGCAGTGCTTGAAGCCGATCAGGTCGAGCTCTGCCGCCGTCGCGAGCGTCGCGTCGTCGGGCTCGTCGGCGTCGGACGGCAACACGAGGACGTACGGGTCGCGGAGCACCTCGACGTACTCGAACGGGCCGTCGGGGAGCGGCAGGTCGGCGAACGTGAGGTCGAGCTCGCCGCGCTCGATCTGCTCGAGCAGGTCGGTGTCGGCCGCGGCCTCCTCGAGCGAGACCTCGACGCGGGGCCACGAGTCGACGAAGCGGGACATCAGCGTGGGGAGGACGTGCTCGCCGACGCTCTGGTAGACGCCGACGCGGAGCGTGCCGGCCTGGCCGCTGCCGAGCGCGTCCATGTCGGCCTGCGCCGCGGAGAGCCTCGCGACGATCGCCTCGGCGTGGCGGAGCAGCAGCGTCCCGGCCTCGGTCAGCGAGACCTTGCGCGGGCCGCCCGGCCGCTCGACGAGCTTCTCGCCGACGATCCGCTCGAGCGTCGCGATCTGCTGGCTGATCGCCGACTGCGTGTAGCCGAGCGAGGCCGCGGCGCGGCCGAACGACATCTCACGCGCGACCGCCTCCAGCGCGATCAAGTGGCGGAGCTCCACTCCTGTCCAACGATCAGGATCCATGATGGAATCGTACCAAAACCCGATTTGTGCTAATCGAAGCGAATGCCGACAATGAGTGTCATGGAAGTTGTGATCCTCGCCTTCATCTTGCTGATCGGCCCGCTGGCCGTTCGCTACGGCGCGGACTCGCGTGTGACTGACACTCGCGACCGCCGCGGGCCGTGGCGCATCGTCTAGCCGCTCCGACCGCAGCGGTCTGGACCGCGCTCGGCGCGATCTACGTCATCTGGGGTGCCACGTACCTCGGGATGGAGATCGCGATCGAGACGCTCCCGCCGTTTCTCATGGCGTCCCTCCGGTTCCTGATCGCCGGAGTGATCCTGTTCGCGATCTTCCGGCCGCGCGAGCGCCCGACCGGCCGCCAGTGGCTCTCGGCGGCGATCGTCGGTGCGTTCCTGCTCGTCGGCGGGAACGCGATGGTCGCCGTCGCGCAGCAGCGGATCGACACGGGCGTCGCCGCGCTCATCGTCGCGACGGTGCCGCTGTGGCTCGCGATCGGCGACTTCGCGGCGACCGGTCGGCGCCTCGCGCCGCAGGCCGTGCTCGGGATCGTCGTCGGGTTCGCCGGCATCGCCCTGCTCGTCCACCCGGGCGGCGACATCGACCTCTTCGGGGCCTTCATCTGCCTCCTCGCGCCGCTCTCGTGGGCGGTCGGCTCGCTCTACGCGCGGAACGCGAAGCTCCCGTCGAACCTGCTGCTCGGGTCCGGGATGGAGATGCTCGCCGGCGGCGCGCTGCTCGCGGTCGTCGGCTATGCCTCGGGCGAGCGCCTGCACGTCGGCGAGGTCAGCGCGCGCTCGTGGATCGCGCTCGGGTTCCTCGTCGTCTTCGGCTCGATCGTCGCGTACTCGAGCTACGTCTGGCTGCTGAAGGTCGCGCCGACCGAGCTCGTCGGCACCTACGCGTACGTCAACCCGGTGATCGCAGTGCTGCTCGGAGCGCTCGTGCTCGACGAGGCGATCACCGCGTGGGTGCTGCTCGCGGGCGCCGCGATCGTCGTCTCCGTCGTCCTCATCGTGCGCGCGCAGACCGCTCCCCAAGCCGAATCCGAGCCGCTGGAGCTCGAAGAGGAGGGTGCTACGCTGGCCGCATGACCAGCTTCAACCTGCGTGCGTTGAAGCTCCGGTCGGGCGAGCAGTATCAGGACGAGGTCGAGGTGCAGCTCTCGCCGCTCGAGTTCGGCGGCCAGCGCTACCTCCCCGTCCCGGAGCAGGTCCCCGCGGAGCTTCGCGCCACCCGAGCGTCGACCGGGACCGTCTTCGAGCTCTCCTTCGACGGGCGTCTCCACGGCCCCTGTCAGCGCTGCCTGCGCGACACCGTGATCGACCGCCACGTCTGGGCGCGCGAGTACCACGCGTCGAGCCCCGACGCCGACGAGGAGCTCCGCTCGCCGTACGTCCACGACGACAAGCTCGACCTCTCGGCCTGGGCGCGCGACGCGCTCGCGCTCGACCTGCCGGAGCAGATCCTCCACGACCCGGACTGCGCCGGCCTCTGCCCGGTCTGCGGCAAGGACCTGAACGAGGAGCCGCACGTGCACGAGGAGGAGCGGGTCGATCCGCGCTGGGCCGCGCTCGAAGAGCTACGCGGAAAGCTCTAGCGTCCTCGTCGGCTCGAACGCCTCGAGGAAACGGCGGTCGTGCGTGACGAGCACGACCGTTCCCTCGTAGCCGTCGAGCGCGCGCTCGAGCTCCTCGATCGCCTCGAGGTCGAGGTGGTTCGTGGGCTCGTCCAGGACAAGGGTGTTCGCGCCCTGCGCGGCGAGCAGCGCGAGCGTCGCGCGGGTGCGCTCCCCTGGTGAGAGCGAGCGCGCCGGGCGCGTGACCTCGTCGGCGTAGAGCGCGAACTTCGCCAGGAGCGTGCGCGCGTCGCCCTGGCGCATCCCCGTCCGCTCCATGAACCGCTCGAGCAGCGGCTCGTCGCGCTCGAAGAGCGCGCGGTCCTGCTCGACGACGCCGAAGCGCGTCGACGGCCCCACGTGCCGGTTGCCGCCTGCGAGCGGCAGCTCGCCGACGAGTGCACGGAGCAGCGTCGTCTTTCCGCTCCCGTTCGCGCCGACGATCGCGAGGCGGTCGCCGTGCGTGAGCTCGAGCGAGACCGGCCCGACGGAGAAGGCGCCTCGCTCGACGACGGCGTCCTGGAGCCGGGCCACGACGTTCCCGCCGCGCCGGACGCCGCCGAGGTCGAGCCGGAGTCGCCACGGCTGCCAGGGCTTCTCGACCTCCTCGAGCCGCTCCAGGCGGCGCTCCGCCTGCTTGACCTTCGAACGAAGCGCGTGCGTCGCGCGCCGGTCGGCGCCGCCGGTCTCGCGCGCAAGCTTGCGCGACGACGCTCGCCGCGCCTGGCTCTGGCGCTCGTTCTTGAGCGACACGAACCTGGACCGCTCCCCGACGTACTTCTCGTAGGCCGCCTCGTGCGCCCGCCGCGCCGCCTCGCGCGAGCGCTCGTAGTCGTCCCACGAGCCGGCGAACTCCCGCACGCGCCTCGTCTCGCCCTCGAACTCCACCACGCGGTCGACGACGCGCTCGAGGAAGGCGCGGTCGTGCGAGACGACGACGATCGCCGCCGGCGTCCGCGCGACGAACCGCTCCAGCAGCGCGAGGCCGTCGAAGTCCAGGTCGTTCGTCGGCTCGTCGAGCAGGAGCACGTCCGCGTCCGAGTCGAAGATCGCGCGGAGGGCAGCGCGCGCGGCCTCGCCGCCCGACAGCCCGGGACGGTCGCGCTGCTGCGCGAGGTACTCGACCGTCAGGTCGACGGGCCGCCGGGTGAGCCGGCCAGCGTCCGGCTCGTCGAGCCCCGCGAGCACCCGGAGCAGCGTCGACTTGCCCGCGCCGTTCGGGCCGACGACGCCGATCCGCGCCCGCGGCGGGACGACCAGCGAGACGTCGTCGAGGACGACGTCGCCGCCGAGGCTCTTCGTGATGTGGGTCGCGGACAACGTGCCGCCGTGCATGGCGAGGACCTCCTGGATCGCAGGGACGAGAACCTGGTGAGCGATCTAGAGATCCGTCATGAGACGAGCCCGAGGGCTCGACGGGATGTTAGCTACGATTCCGCGGCTCATGGCAGTCCCCAAGAAGAAAACGTCGAAGGCACGCCGCGACAAGCGCCGCGCGACGCATCGGATCGAAGCTCCGCGCGTGAACCTCTGCCCGCAGTGCGGCAACCCGAAGCAGCCGCACCGCATGTGCCCGATCTGCAAGACCTACAACGGTCGCGAGGTCGAGCCGCTCCGCATCCAGGCTCCCTGACGGTGGCAACCCGCGTCGCCGTCGACGCGATGGGCGGGGACCGAGCGCCCGACGAGATCGTCGCGGGCGCGCTCGAGGCGCAGAGCGAGGTCATCGAGCCGATCCTCTTCGGCCCGGCCGGGCTCGACACCGGCGGCCTCCAGCTCGTCGAGGCGGCCGACACGATCGGGATGGACGAGAAGCCGGCCGAAGCGGTGCGCTCGAAGCCGGACAGCTCGCTCGTCGCGGCCAATCGGGCGGTCGGACGCGGCGAGGCCGACGTCGTCGTCTCGGCCGGGAACACCGGCGCGATGCTCGCAGCCGGCCTCCTCGAAATCCGGCGCCTGAAGGGCGTGATGCGACCGGCGATCGCGGCCGTGATCCCTGCGCGCTACGGCGCCACCGTCCTGATCGACGCCGGGGCGAACGCCGACGCGCGGCCGGAGCACCTGCTCCAGTTCGGCCACATGGGCTCGGTCTTCGCCGAGGAGGTCCTCGAGCGGGCGAACCCCGAGGTACGGCTCCTCTCGATCGGCGAGGAGGACGAGAAGGGGAACCAGCTGACGCTCGAGGCGCACGCGCTCCTCACGGAGAGCAGCCTCAACTTCCGGGGCAACACGGAGGCGCGCGAGCTCCTGCGGTTCGCGGCCGACGTGGTCGTCACCGACGGCTTCACCGGCAACGTCGCGCTCAAGCTCCTCGAGGGGACGATCAAGGAGCTGCTCGACGCGCTTCGCGAGGAGGTCGCCGCGACGACGCGCGGGAAGCTCGGCGGCCTCCTGATCCGGCCGGCCGCGCGCGGGCTCCGAAACCGTCTCGACCCGGACACCTACGGCGGCGCCTACCTCCTCGGCCTGCGCGGCCTGTCGGTGATCGCCCACGGGAACTCGTCCCGGACGGCGATCGCGAACGCGATCCGCCTTGCGGCCCGCGGCGTCGAGCACGGCGTGGTGGATCGTCTTTCCGAGCGGATGGTGGTAGATTCCGCGCGCCCCGAGGTTCCGACGAAGTGAGGTGAGATGGCAGCGTCGCGCGAGGAAGTCTTCGAGCGGGTCAAAGATGTCTTGACGGAGCAGCTCGGCATCGACGAGAACGAGGTCACCGAGGAGGCGTCCTTCACGGAAGACCTCGATGCGGACTCGCTCGACCTCGTCGAGCTGATCATGGAGCTCGAGGACCAGTTCGGGATCAAGATCTCGGACGAGGACGCCCAGAAGATCCAGACCGTCGGGCAGGCCGTCGACTACGTCTCGACCCACCAGTAGAGACACTGCGGCGCTCGAGCGCCTGATCGACGAGCTGCCGGCCGCCCGGCTCGAGCAGGTCTTCCGCCATCCATCGCAGACCGAGGATCGCGTCGAGTCGTACGAGCGGCTGGAGTTCCTCGGCGACAGCGTGCTCGGCTTCGTCCTCGCCCGCGCGCTCTACGACCGCTACCCGGAGTTCACCGAAGGGCAGCTCTCGAAGATCCGGGCGCACGTCGTCTCGCGGCGGTCCTGCGCGATCGTCGCCGCGGAGGTCGGGCTCGACCGCCGCCTGGAGGAGAGCGGCGAGATCCCGGACGATCTCAGGCGCTCGACGAACGTCCTCGCAGCGCTCATGGAGGCCGTCCTCGCGGGTCTCTACCTCGAGCGCGGCCTCGACGGGATCGCCCAGCCGATCGTCGCCGCCTTCGAGGGCCAGATCGAGGAGGCGCTCCACGAGCCCGTCGACCACAAGACGTCGCTCCAGGAGGAGCTCGCGAAGCGCGGCCAGCGGGTCGAGTACGTCACGCTCACGACGGACGGCCCGCCGCACGACCGGACGTTCACCTGCGCGGCGCTCGTCGACGGCGAGCAGGTCGGGTCGGGGATGGGGCGGACGAAGAAGGATGCAGAGCAAGAGGCCGCGCTCGAGGCACTCGACCGCCTCGGCTTCCTCTCGGACTGATCGCCGTCGCGGCATCCGCGCCGCCCGCTAGCCTCCCGCACGCGTGCACCTGAGCGCGATCAAGCTGCGCGGCTTCAAGTCGTTCCCCGACCCGGTGGAAGTCCGGCTCGAGCCCGGCGTGGCCGTCGTGGTCGGACCGAACGGCTCCGGGAAGTCGAACGTCTCCGACGGGATCGTCTGGGCCGCGGGTTCGCTCTCGCCGTCGGAGCTCCGCGCCGAGAAGCCCGACGACGTGCTCTTCGCCGGTGCGTCCGGCCGCAAGTCGGTCGACTTCTGCGAGGTCGAGCTCCTCTTCGACAACGCCGACGGCGACGGGCCGGTCGACTACTCCGAGCTCTCGATCGCCCGGCGGCTGCACCGGGGCGGGGAGGGGCAGTACCTCGTCAACAGGGCGGCGGTGCGCCGGATCGACCTCGTCGAGCTGCTCGCCGACCTCGGGCTCGGCGGCGCGATGCACTCGATCATCGGGCAGGGAAAGGTCGAGGAGGTGCTCTCGTCGTCGCCGGAGAAGCGGCGCGAGATGATCGAGGAGGCCGCAGGGCTCGGCCGCTTCAAGCGCCAGCGGCACCGGGCCGAGCTGAAGCTGCAGCGCGTCGCGCTCCAGGTCGAGCGTGCGCGCGACGTCGAGGCCGAGGTGAAGAAGCGCCTCCGGCCGCTCGCGCTGCAGGCGACTGCGGCGGAACGGGCAGAGAAGCTCGGCGGCGAGATCGCGTCGCTTCGCGCGCGCGTCGCACAGCTCGATCTCGACGCGCTCGGGGCGCGCATGACCGAGGGCGAAGAGCGCCGGACGGCGGCTGCGCTGGCGCGACGCCACGTGAACGAGCGGCTCGAGTCGCTGCTCGTCGAGCGGAACGGGGTCGAGGAGGAGCTCACCGACGCGGCCGGGAAGCGCGAGGAGGCGACGGCCGCCCTGTATCGGCTCCGAAGCGCGGGCGAGCGGCTGACGCTCCGTCTCGAGTCGATCGCGTCGCTGCGCGCGGGTCTGCCGAGCGCGGAGGAGACGTTCACGAACGGCGCCGAGCTCCGTCGGACCGCCGCGGAGTCCGCCGCCGTGGCCTCGGCCGCTTCGAAGGCGCGTGAAGAGCTCGCCGAGCGGCTCTCACTTGCGCGCACGAGCCTCGCCGCGCTCGAGCGGACGCTGGCCGAGCGCGAGGGGATCCCGCCGGCTGCACGCGCGCTCGCCGAAGAGGGCGAGCGGATCGCGCTGTCGCAGCTCGACGTCGCACCGGGCGACGAGCGCGCGGTTGCGGCCGCGCTGCGCTCGCGTGCCTCGGCGGTCGTCGCTGCCGACGCGGCCACGGCGCTTCGGTTGCTCGAGCGTGCACGCGCTGCCGGGCTCGGCAGCCTCACGGTCGTCACACGGCCTCCGGAACCCTTCCGCGAGGCACGCGTCGTCGCGAAGGAGGACTTGCTCGCGCAGACGGAGCGCGCCGTCACGCGCGAAGGGTTCGGGTACGACCCGGCGACCGGCGAGCTGTGGTTCTGCGGGCGAGGCGGCAGAAGCCGTGCTGCTCGAGCTCGAGGCGCGCCGCCGCGAGCTGTCGGCGTCGATCGACGCAGCTCGATCGCGAGCTTCTTGCCGCGTCGTCGCGCGCCGCCGAGGCGCAGGCGGCCGCGGCGGCTGCCCGCGCGGCGCTCGACGCGCTGCCGTCGGGCCGGCTCGATCCGGTCGCGGCGGCGAGGCTGGCGCGGATTGCCGAGCGTGCGATGGCGGCCCTCCAGGGCGCGGTCGAGTCGAGCGGCCGTCTCGAGTCGCCGATGCGCGCGCGCGTCGACGCCGGGTCGCACCGGGCGCAGGAGCTCGGCGAGTCGCTGCGGACGCTCGGCGCGCAGGAGGTCGAGCTGCGGCGCGAGGCCGCCGAGGCGTCCGAACGTGCGAGCGGCGTCGAGGTCGAGCTCGCTCGCGTCGAAGCCGAGGCGACGGAGGCGCGGCGCCGGCTCGAGGATGCCGGCGCGGAGCCCGCCGAGGGCGACGACCGCGAGGCGCTCGCCGAGCGCGTCGAGCGGCTCGAGAAGCGGCGGCTCGCTCTCGGCCAGGTCAATCCGCTGGCGAAGCAGGAGTACGAGTCGGAGAAGGAGCGGCTCGAGGAGCTCTCGACGCAGCGCGCGGACCTCGAGACGAGCCTGACCGAGCTGGAGCAGCTCCGCACCGACCTCGACGAGACGGTCAGGCGCCGCTTCGCCGAGACGTACGCGGCGGTCGAGGAGCACTTCCACGAGGTCGCGACGACGCTCTTCCCCGGCGGCGAGGGGCGGCTCCGTCTCGTCGAGCCCGAGTCGGAGGAGGAGCAGCCGGGGATCGAGGTCGAGCTCCGCCCGGCGGGCAAGAAGGTCACGCGGCTGTCGCTCCTGTCCGGCGGCGAGAAGGCGCTCGGCGCGATCTCGTTCCTCTTCGCGCTCTTCCTCGCGCGGCCGTGCCCGTTCTACCTCCTCGACGAGGTCGAGGCTGCGCTCGACGACACGAACATCGGCCGCTTCGTCGAGCTGCTGCGGCGCTACGCCGACCGCGCGCAGTTCATCGTGATCACGCACCAGAAGCGCACGATGGAGGCGGCCGACGTGCTCTACGGCGTGACGATGGGCGCGGACGGCATCTCGCAGATCGTCTCGCGGCGGCTGCCGCGCGAAGAGGCGATCGCGGCCGGCGCGGCCTAGTCTGCTGCTTCCAGGGTCGCCGCGAGCCGCGGCGGTGCGGTCAGCAGCCACGACTCGGCGACCCGGTCGAGGAGCTCGTCGTCCCCGATCGCGTCGAGGTGGACGAGCACCATCGGGTGCCCGGCGTAGTGCGCCGTCGTCCAGAAGACGTCCGGCTGCGACTCGATCATCAGCGCGCGCTCGCCGAGGTCGCAGCGGAGCACGAGCGCCCCGTCCTCGTGAGGGCTGAGCCAGGCGAACGTCCGGCCGCGCACCTTGAGCGCGGGCTGGCGGTACGTCGTGCTCTCCTCCGCCTCCGGCAGGCGCAGGCCGAGCGCCACGACGTCCTGCCAGGTCGCCACAGCCGGAGGCTATCGTGGCCCGCGATGGCGAGGTCATGGGCGGAGCTGCTCGGCGAGGACGGCGCACGGCCGGAGTCGGACGAGGAGCGTCAGGGGTTCCTCGGGCGGCTGCGCGACTCGCTCGGCCGGTCGCGGCGCGCGCTGACCGAGCAGCTGGAGTCCGCGGTGTTCGACCCCTCGGACGAGGCGGCGTGGGAGCGGCTCGAGGAGGCGCTGATCACGGCGGACGTCGGGGTTCCGGCGACCGCGGAGGTCGTGCGGCGGCTCGAGCAGCGCGGCGATGTGCCCGACCTCTCGGGCGCGCTCGTCGACGAGCTGACGGAGCTCCTCGGCGAGCCCGGACAGCTCGACGTCCACGAGCGTCCCGCGGTCATCCTCGTCGTCGGCGTGAACGGGACCGGCAAGACGACGACGATCGGCAAGCTCGCGATGCGCCTGCGCGAGCACGGGCACGGCGTCGTCGTCGGCGCGGCCGACACCTTCCGCGCTGCCGCGGAGGAGCAGCTCGAGATCTGGGCCGAGCGCGCCGGCGCGTCGTTCGTCGGCGGCGAGCGCGGGGGAGACCCCGCGGCGGTCGCCTACGACGCGATCGAGCGGGCCGAGCGCGACGGCGCCGACGTCGTCATCGTCGACACCGCAGGTCGCCTCCATACGCAGCAGAACCTGATGGAGGAGCTCGCCAAGGTGCGCCGCGTGATCGAGCGCAAGCGCGAGGGGGCGCCGCACGAGGTGCTCCTCGTCGTCGACGCGACGACGGGTCAGAACGGGCTGCAGCAGGCCCGGCTGTTCGGCGAGGCGGTCGGCGTCACCGGCGTCGCGCTGACGAAGCTCGACGGCTCGGCGAAGGGCGGGATCGCGGTCGCGATCGCGCACGAGCTCGGCCTGCCCGTGAAGCTCGTCGGCGTGGGGGAGCAGCTCGAGGATCTGCGGCCGTTCGACCCCCGGGACTTCGCGCAGGCGCTCGTCGCGGGCTGATCGGCGCACCCCCATGGGGGGCGGCACGACGGCCCCCAACACAAACGCTATCGAGGGCCGTCGTACGTGTCTGTCACGGCTTCGTGCCGAGTGTGTGCCGGTCTATCCGGGGCTCTCGACGCCGAACGCGATGTCCACCGTGGTCCGGTACTGGCTGATCCGGTCGCCTTCGACGATCGCCGACATCGAGACGACGTGCGCACCGGAGATGCCCCGGATCGTCTTCGACGCCTCCTGAACCGCGGCGTCGGCCGCCTTCGCGAAGCTCTCCGGCGACGAGCCGATGATCCTCACGACTTTCGCTACCTCGGCCATACGGGCTCCTTTCCTGGCGTTGCTCGGAGGAGCCTAAGGGCGTCAGTACACTTCTGCGGCCGTGTTCGACACGCTTAGCGACCGGCTGCAGGGCGCTCTCGGAGATCTCAGGAAACGCGGGACGCTCGACGAAGAGTCGATTTCTCGCGCGATGCGCGAGATCCGTCTCGCCCTGCTCGAAGCCGACGTCAATCTCGAGGTCGTGAAGGACTTCACGGCGCGCGTCCGCGAACGCGCGATGGGGCAGGACGTCCTCAAGTCGGTGACGCCGGGCCAGCAGGTCGTGAAGATCGTGCACGACGAGCTGACTGCGCTCATGGGCACGGGCGGCTCGCGGATCGTCTTCACGTCGAAGCAGCCGACGGTCATCCTGCTCGCCGGCCTCCAGGGCTCGGGCAAGACGACCGCAGCGGCGAAGCTCGCGCTGCTCCTGCGCAAGGACGGGAAGCAGCCTGCGCTCGTCGCGGCCGACCTGCAGCGCCCCGCGGCGATCGACCAGCTCGAGCAGCTCGGCCGCCAGATCCAGGTGCCGGTGTACAGCGAGGAGCGCCGCGATCCCGTCGCCGCGGTCCGCGACGGGCTCGCACGCGCGCAGGCCGACGGCCGCGACACGGTCATCCTCGACACCGCCGGCCGCCTGCACGTCGACGAGGACTTGATGGACGAGCTCGCGCGTGTCCGCAAGGAGTCGAAGCCGCACAACGTCCTGCTCGTGCTCGACTCGATGACCGGTCAGGAAGCGGTGCGCGTCGCGCAGAGCTTCCAGGAGCATGTCGCGTTCGACGGCGTCGTCCTGACGAAGCTCGACGGCGATGCGCGCGGAGGCGCCGCGCTCTCGGTCAAGGCAGTGACGGGCCGTCCGATCAAGCTCGTCTCCGTCGGCGAGAAGCTCGACCAGCTCGAGTACTTCCACCCCGATCGCATGGCGTCGCGAATCCTCGGCATGGGCGACGTGCTCTCGCTCGTCGAGAAGGCCGAGCAGGCGATCGAGGAAGACGAGCAGGAGGCGATGGAGGCGCGGATCCGGAAGGGGCAGTTCACGTTCGACGACTTCCTGTCCGCACAGCGGATGCTCCGCAAGATGGGACCGCTCCAGGGAGTGCTGAAGCTGCTCCCCGGCGTCGGGTCGCAGCTGAAGGACGTGAACATCGACGAGAACGAGCTGAAGCGCGTCGAGGCGATCGTGCTCTCGATGACGCCGCAGGAGCGGAGCACCCCGCACCTGATCGACGGCAAGCGTCGGATTCGGATCGCGAACGGAAGCGGGACGAACGTGCAGCAGGTCAACCGGCTGCTCGAGGCCCGCAAGCAGATGGAGAAGATGATGAAGGGCATGAGCAAGGGCAAGATGCCGCAGCTTCCGGGCCTCGGCGACGTCGGCAACGGCGCCCCTCCCGCTCGAGCCGTTCCGCGAAAGTCCAAGAAGAAGAAACGGTCGAAGAACCGGAGGTGAAATGGCAGTTCGCATGAGGTTGACGCGGGTGGGCTCGAAGAAGAACCCGATCTACCGCGTCGTCGTCGCCGATTCGCGCTCGCCGCGCGACGGCAAGTTCATCGAGATCGTCGGTCGCTACAACCCGCAGACCGACCCGTCGACGATCGACTTCGACGAAGAGAAGGTGAAGGACTGGCTCGGCAAGGGTGCGCAGCCGTCGGGCACCGTCTCACGGCTGCTCAAGATCAAGAACCTGAACGCCTGACGTGGCCGAGCTCGTCGAGTTCCTCGCGCGCAGCCTCGTCGACGAGCCCGACGCGGTCCGGGTCGAGCGCGAGGACCGCGACGACGCGCTCGTGCTCCACCTGCACGTGGCCGAGGGCGACGTCGGCAAGGTGATCGGCCGCCAGGGACGAATCGCACGCGCGCTCCGGACGGTGGTCCGGGCGGGCGGAGCACACGAGAACCGACGCGTCGTGCTCGAGATTGCCGGCTGAGGAGCTCGTCGTCGTGGGTCGGGTGGGCAAGCCGCACGGTGTCGGCGGAGCCTTCGTGGTCGAGGGAGCGAGTGACGACCCCGACCGGTTTGCCGTCGGCGCCGAGCTGCTCGTCGCGGGTGAGCAGGCGCACGTCGAGGAGTCGAAGCGGTCCGGTGGGCGCCTCGTGATCCGGCTCGACCGTCGTCCGGAGCGCGGCAGCGTTCTCGAGGTTCCGCGCTCGTCGCTCCCGCCGACCGGCGAGGACGAGTACTACGTCGCGGACCTGATCGGGCTCGAGGTGGTCGAGGAGGAGGGCCGATCGCTCGGCAGCGTGCGCGATGTCTCGAACTACGCTGCGAACGACGTGCTGGAGCTCGACTCAGGCCTGTTGCTCCCGCTCGTCGAGGACTGCGTGCGGCAGGTCGATCTCGACGCGGGGCGAATCGTTGTCTCGCGCGGCTTCGCGGACGGCCAGTAACCTCACGCCCCTGTGCAGATCGACGTCTTCACGCTCATTCCGCACGCCTACGCATGGTTGACGGAGCAGCGGCCGCTCGCCGCGGTGCTCGGGACCGAGCTCGACCTGCGGCTCTTCAACTACCGCGACACGTCGCCGCTCAGCTCGCGCCAGGTCGACGACGAGCCGTACGGCGGGGGGGCGGGGATGGTGCTGCGCGTCGACGTGGTCGCCTCGGCGCTCGACGCGGTCTACGGCGGCCGCACCCGACGGCCGGGTGGTCGCGATGACGCCCGCCGGACGGCAGCTCACGCAGGAGGTGGTCGAGGAGCTCGCGGGCGAGCCGCGGCTGACGATTCTGTCCGCGCGCTTCGAGGGCTTCGACGAGCGAGTCGTGACGAACCTGGCGAGCGACGCGATTTCGATCGGACCGTACGTCCTGTCGAACGGCGACCTGCCGGCGATGGTGCTCATCGACGCGATCGCGCGACTGCTCCCGGGCGCGCTCGGCAGCGAGCACTCGAGCGTGCACGAGAGCTTCTCCGCCGAGCTCGAGCGCGGGATCGAGTACCCGCACTACACGCGGCCGGCGGAGTTCCGCGGTTGGCGTGTGCCTGACGTCCTCCTCTCGGGAGACCACAAGCGAATCGAAGGCTGGCGACGCGAGCAGAGCCGTTTGCGGAGCGTGCGCGGGTGAGGAACCCGATCGAGCGCCTTGGGCTGCCGCACGCGTGGACGGTGGCCCTCGATTGGCTGGTCACGATCGTCGGAGCGGTCGCGATCGTGCTCGCGATCAAGGCGTGGGTCGTCAACCCGTACCGGATCCCGACGTCCTCGATGGAGCCCCGGCTGCACTGTGCCCGCCCCGGCCCGGGCTGCCTCGCACGCTTCTCCGATCGGGTGCTCGCGAACCGGTTCATCTACCACTTCCGCGACCCGAAGCGGGGCGACATCGTCGTCTTCAACACGCCGCCGCGCGCCGCGCAGCAGTGCCCGCCCGCCGGAACGTTCGTGAAGCGGATCATCGGCCTGCCGGGCGAGCTCTGGGAGCAGCGCGACGGGGAGGTCTTCATCAACGGAAAGAAGCTGATCGAGCCGTACATCCCACCTGGCCGCCGGGACTTCAACACCTACGACCCGCAGCGGATCCCCAAGGCGCACTACTTCGTGATGGGCGACAACCGCACGCAGTCGTGCGACTCGAGGGTCTGGGGGACGGTGCCGAGAGAGAACCTCATCGGCAAGGTGTTCGCGACCTACTGGCCGCCGAACCGGATTTCCTTCCGCTAACATCACCCGTCGGCCCTCGGGGCCTCCTTGCTATGAGCAACGTGATCGACTCCATCGAGCGCGCCCAGTTGCGCGACGGGATCCCGCAGTTCAAGGCGGGCGACACCGTCCGGGTGCACTTTCAGGTCATCGAGGGCCAGCGCCGCCGCGTCCAGGTCTTCGAGGGCATCGTGATCAAGCGTCAGGGCGCCGGCGCCCGCGAGACCTTCACCGTTCGCAAGCAGTCGTTCGGAGTCGGCGTCGAGCGGACGTTCCCGCTCCACTCGCCGAAGATCGAGCGGATCGAAGTCATGGCGATCGGCGATGTGCGGCGCGCAAAGCTCTACTACCTGCGCGACAAGGTCGGCAAGAAGGCGCGGGTGCGCGAGAAGCAGCAGCGCCCGGGGCAGGCGGCTGCCGCGCGCGCGGAGGTCACGGAGCAGGCCACGGAGGAAGCTCCCGCGGCGACGGGGCCGGCGGATGTCGAGCAGGAGCAGGACCCGGTCGCCGAGGCCGTCGGGGAGCCGGTGGCGAGCCCGAGCCCGAGCCTGAGGCCGAGGGCGAGCCCCAGCCGGCCAACGCGGAAGCGTAAGACCTTTTCCACAGCCGAAGGGGTCGGCTGACGGCGGCGCTATCCTCGCCGCGTGCCCCTGAGCAGCGGTCAGCGTCTCCTTCGGTTCGATCGCAAGCACGGCGCACGGTTCGTAGCCGGCGTCGACGAGGCGGGGCGGGGCTCACTCGCCGGGCCGCTCGTCGTCGCGGGAGTGCTGCTCGACTACGCCTGTCTCCGCGACCACCGGGTCCGCCCGCTCGCGCAGCTGAACGACTCGAAGCAGCTGTCGCCTGCGGAGCGGCAGGAGCTCTTCCGCGCCGTTGTCGGCTGCGCAGCCAAGATCTCGGTGCGCATCTTCTCCGCGCGCGAGATCGACCGGAACGGTCTCCATCGCTCGAACCTCGCCGGCATGCGCTCAGCGCTCTGGTCGCTCGCGCCGCCGGCCGAGCTCTGCCTCGTCGACGGATTCCGACTGGGCCCGACGGCGCCGCCGCACAAGGCGATCGTCGACGGCGACACGAAGAGCGCCGCGATCGCCGCCGCGTCGATCATCGCCAAGGTCGTGCGCGATCGCGCGATGCGGCGGATGGATGCGGTCTTCCCGCACTACGGGTTTTCGTCGCACGTCGGCTACATCACGCCGGGCCACTCGGCGGTCGTCCGGGAGCGCGGGCCGTCCTCCATCCACCGCCGGTCGTTCCAGGCGCTCTGCTACGCGGATCGTGCCGAGGAAGGGCTCAGGGCAGCGAGCTGAACGCCGCGCGCTGCTGCACTACCGCCTGCGCGGCTATCGCATCCTCGGCGTCAACGTCTGGAGCGCCGGCTACGAGCTCGACCTGATCGTGCGTCGCGGTCGCCGCCTCGTGTTCTCCGAGGTCAAGTCGAAGAGCGGGAGCGGCTTCGGCCTGCCCGAGGAGATGGTCGGCCGCGAGAAGCAGCGTCGGCTGTTCCAGGCGGCCGAGGCGTGGCTCGCGCGGCAGCCGTCGCTTGCAGGCGTCGACGTCGAGTTCGAGGTCGTCGCCGTGGAGGGCCGCGAGCTCCGCCGCGTCCCGCTAGGAGATCCGTTGTAGGAGCCGAACTCCGTCGGAGGCGATGGCTCCGACGCAGGAACTGCTGTACGACGAGATCGACCTGGACCTCTCGTGGTCCGAGCACGAGCTGCCCGAGCACGAGCGGACGCGGCACGTCCACCGGCTCCACCCGTACCTGGGAAAGTTCATCCCGCAGCTCGTCGAGGTACTGCTGGAACGCTACGTCCCCCCCGGTGGCCGGGTGCTCGATCCGTTCGCCGGTTCCGGCACGACTCTCGTCCAGGCACTCGAGAGCGACCGCGACGCGACCGGCGCCGACATCGCAGCGTTCAACGCGCTCCTGATGCGGGTCAAGACGACCCGGTACAACCTCGAGGCGCTCGAGCGAGACGTGAACGAGGCGAGCTCGCGGCTCGGCGACCTCGACGCGCGCCGCGTTGCGGGAGCGAGCCCCTACCTCCGTCGCTGGTACGCCCCGCGCGCGCTCGCAGAGCTCCTGGCGTTCCGGTCGATCATCGGCGAGTACGAGCATCGGGACGTCCTTCGAGTCGTGCTCGCCCGGGCCGCGCGGTCGGCGCGACGCACGACGCACTTCGACCTCGACTTTCCGCGCGATCCGCAGCGCGGCCCGTACTGGTGCCACAAGCACAAGCGGGAGTGCAGGCCGATCGACCGCGCGGCCCACTTCCTTCGCCGGTATGCGCTCGACACCGTTTCGCGCATCCATGCGTTCTCGCGTGCGCGTGCGGACGGGCGGACCGCGTCGGTCCTGCACGGCGACGCCCGCGAGCTCGAGCTCGGTGGGCCGTACGACGGGATCGTCACCTCGCCTCCGTACCCGGGCCTGATCGACTACCACGAGCAGCACCGCTACGCGTACGAACTGCTCGGTCTGGACGACCTCGGCTCGCTCGAGCTCGGGAAGGGTGCGACGAAATCGGCGATCGCGGAGTATGTGGACGGCATCGCGCGCGTGCTCGAACGCTCGGCGGAGCGTTTGCGTGCTGGCGCATACGTGGTCGTCGTCGTGAACGATCGGCGCGAGCTCTACGGCGACGTGCTGGAACGTGCGGGTCTGCAACTCGATCATCGTCTGCGCAGACACGTAAACCGACGCACCGGACGGCGGGCGGGCGAATACTTCGAAGACGTGCTCGTTGCGCGCAAGTTGTCACACAGTTGACACAGAGATGGCACACGTTGTCGCCTAGTGTGACAACGTGCTCGCACGCGCGGTCACTCATGCGCTCGTAGGGCTCGACGCTCGACGCGTCGAGGTCGAGGCGCACGTCGGCGGCCAGATGCCCGGCTTCACGATCGTCGGACTCGCCGATCGAGCCGTGACCGAGGCGAAGGAGCGGGTCCGGAGCGGGGTCCGCTGCGCGGAGTGCGACTGGCCACGCGGGAGGATCACGGTCAATCTCGCGCCGGCGGCGCTTCGCAAGGAAGGGTCGTCGTTCGACCTCGCGATCGCCCTCGCGATCCTGGCTGCGTCGGGGCAGATCCCTCGGGACGAGCTCGACCGTCACGCCGTCCACGGCGAGCTCGCGCTCGACGGACGGGTTCGGCCGGTCTCCGGCGTCTTCGCGGTGGCTGAAGGCGCGCGACGGGCGAGGATGCCGCGAATCATCTGCGCAGCGCACTCGGCGCGCGAGGCCGCGCTCGCGGGCGTGGAACCCGTGCCGGTCTGGCACCTCGCCGAAGCGGTCGCGTACCTCCGCGGCGAGCACGAGCCCGAGCCCGTCCCCCCGCGGAACGGCCGTCCGCCGCCGGCCGCGCCGGACCTGCAGGACGTGCGAGGACAGGAACGCGCCCGGCGCGCCCTCGAGATCGCGGCTGCAGGCGGCCACAACCTGCTCTTCGCCGGGCCGCCGGGAACGGGGAAGACGATGCTCGCGCGCAGGCTCCCGGGGCTGCTTGCCGGCGCTGCTGGACGGGGCGGCGCTCGAGGTCACGCGGATCCACTCGGTGGCCGGGATCCTGCCGGCCCGAGCACCCGCTCGTGACGACGCCGCCCTTCCGTGCGCCGCACCACACCGCGTCCGCGGCTGCGATCGTCGGCGGTGGTCGCGGCCCGCGGCCCGGCGAGGCGAGCCTCGCCCATCGAGGCGTGCTGCTGTTGGACGAGCTGCCGGAGTTCGTCCGCCCGGCGCTGGAGGCGCTGCGCCAGCCGCTCGAAGACGGGGTGATCAGCGTCGCTCGCGCGGAGGGCACGGTGCTCTATCCGGCGCGCTTCCAGCTCGTCGGGACGATGAACCTGTGCCCGTGCGGCGCGCGCGGCGATCCGCTGCTTGCGTGTTCGTGCACGCCGCAGCGGCTGACCGCGTACGCGAACAAGCTGTCGCGCGCGCTGCTCGACCGGTTCGATCTCGTCGTCCTCGTGCCCAGGCCGCGCGCGCACGATCTCGCGGGCTCGGCGGGGGAGGCTTCGGCGCCCGTTCGCGAGCGGGTCGCGGCGGCGCGAACGCGGCTCGAGCAGCACGTTCCGAAGCGCGACGAGAACGCGGACGCGCTGCTCACGCGTGCGGTCGAGTCACTGCCGCTCTCGGGCCGCGGACGTGCGCGCGTCGCCCGCGTGGCGGCGACGATCGCGGCCCTCGCCGGCTCGGACTCCGTCGGGACCGACCACGTCGGCGAGGCTCTCTCCTATCGCGCACCGAAGGAGCTGACGGCGTGAGAGAGCTCGCCCTTGCCGCCTTCGCCGCCGAGCGAAACGTGCATGCCCGGTTCGAAGAGCGGTCTGCGCGATTCAACGCGTTCAGGAGGGCGTTCGACGCGAAGGTGTACCTCGACGCTCTCGAGCGCCGCGGGCTGCGCTGGCTCGCTCGCTCCGACCCGCTGTTTCCGCCGCTCCTTCGGGCGATCCACGACGCGCCGAGCGGGCTCTTCCTCCGAGGGACGGCGAGCGCTGAGCTGCTCGCGCGCCCCGCGGTCGCGATCGTCGGAGCGCGGGCGCTGCAGCGGGTACGGGACCCAGGTCGCTCGGCTGCTCGGACGCGAGCTCTCGGCGGCAGGGCTCGTCGTCGTCAGTGGATTGGCGCGCGGAGTCGACGGAGAGGCGCACCGCGGCGCCCTCGACGCGGGCGGAGCGACCGTCGCCGTCCTCGGCTGCGGCATCGACCGCGACTATCCGGCGGCGCACGCCGAGCTCGCCCGCCGGATCGCAGACACCGGGCTCGTCGTGTCCGAGTACGCCCCCGGCGTCGAGCCCGCGCCCTGGCGCTTCCCGGCGCGCAACCGCATCATCGCCGGACTCGCGCAGGCGACGATCGTGGTCGAGGCCCGAGAGCGAAGCGGCGCGCTCATCACTGCCGACTTCGCACTCGAAGAGGGACGCGAGGTGTTCGCCTGCCCGGGCGAGATCACCTCGTCGTTGAGCGCCGGCTCGAATGCGCTGCTGAAGCTCGGTGCCACGCCGCTCACCGCACCGGCAGACGTGCTCGAGCTGTTCGGCCTGACCGCGGCGGACGATGCCGAGGCCGACCTGGGCCCAACGGCGAAGGCGCTCTTCGATCGACTCGACGCACCGCTCACCGGTGACGAGCTCGTCCGCGCGACCGGCCTCGGCGCAGGCGAGGCGATGGCAGCGCTGTCGGAGCTCGAGCTCGCCGGTCTCGTCGCGTCGAGCGACGGGATCTATCGAAGGACAGGGCGGTGAGTACGATCGCTCGATGGCGTCGTACTGGCTCGAAGATCCCGAGCAGCCGCTGCCGCGGACCTCCGCAGCGGGCACCCCCGATGTCGAGATCGTCGGCGGCGGTGTCACGGGCTGCTCGTGCGCACTCGTCCTCGCGGAGGCCGGGCTCCGCGTGCGCCTGCACGAGGCGCGGGAGATCGCGAGTGGCGCGAGCGGCCGAAACGGCGGCTTCGCGCTGCGCGGCGGCGCCATGGCCTACGACGTCGCTCGACGGCAGCTCGGCGCGGATCGGGCACGAACATACTGGCAACTGACCGAGGACGCCCAGCGGCGGATGGCCGCGCTCGCCGGCGACGCATTCCGCGCCGTCGGCAGCCTGCGGCTCGCCGTCGACGAGGACGAGCGCACCGAGCTGCGTGCGGAGTACGACGCACTCGTCGAGGACGGCTTCGCGGCCGAGTGGCTCGACGACCCGCCGCCGCCGCTCGGCGACCGGTTCCCCGCCGCCGTGCTGCATCCGCCCGACGGCGCGCTGCACCCGGCCCGTTGGGTACGCCGTCTCGCCCGACTCGCCGCCGAGGGCGGCGCCGAGCTCGTCGAGGGCAGCCGCGTCGACACGCTCGACGCGCTGACGGCGGAGCGCGTCGTCGTCGCGACTGACGGTTCGGGCACCGGCCTCGTCCCCGAGCTCGACGCGTCGATCCGGTCGACCCGCGGGCAGGTGCTCGTCACCGAACCGCTGCCGGAGCTGCTCTTCGAGCGACCGCACTACGCGCGCCACGGCTTCGACTACTGGCAGCAGACGCCGGATCGCCGGCTCGTCATCGGCGGCTCGCGGGACGCGGGCCTGGACGACGAGTGGACCGACGAGGAGGTCGTGACCGACGTCGTCCAGGAGCGGATCGAGGCGCTCGCGTCCGAGCTGCTCGGACGGCGGCCGGAGATCACGCACCGCTGGGCCGGGATCTGGGGGACGACCGACGATCTCCTTCCGCTCGTCGGGACGCTTCCGGGCAGCGAACGCGTCTGGGTCGCCGCCGGGTACTCCGGTCACGGCAACGTGCTCGGGTTCGCGGCAGGCCGGCTCGTCGCCCGTGCGCTCCTCGGCGATCGAGACCCGATCCTCGACCTCCTCGATCCCGCGCGCGCCGTCGCGGCGACCTAGGGCTGGAAGCGCGGCAGATCGAGCTCGCCCGCTCGTTCGAGCGCCGCGAGGGCGATCGCGAGGTCCTGGATCGCCAGGCCGGTCGAGTCGAACACGGTCGACTCGTCGTCCGAGCGGCGCCCCACGGCGTCGCCGGCGAGAACGAGCCCGAGCTCCGTCACGTCGTCGCGCGACAGCACGCCCGCCTCGACCGCGTGCACGAGATCCCCGTTGTGGCTCGCCTGCTCCCAGTCGTCGCAGAAGACGCGAACGCGTGCGAGCTCGCGCACGTCGATCTCCTGCTTCCCGGGACCGTCCGCGCCCATCAGCGACGCGTGCTGCCCGGGTCGAAGGGCACCCTCACCGAGGAGCACCTCGCGTCCCGGCGTCACCGTCACAAGGACGTCCGCGCCGAGCGCTTCTTCGCGGGAACGCGCGACGTCGGCGCCGAGCTCGTCGGCGACCGCTCGCGCACGCGATTCGTCGACGTCCCAGAGCGCGACGCGCCGCCGCCGCGCGCGAGGAGCGTCCGCGCCGCGGCCCGCCCGTTCACCCCGGCGCCGATCACCGCCGCCGACTCGGCGTCCGAACGGCCGACCGTTTCTGCCGCGAGCACCGCCGCGGCTCCCGTCCGAAGCGCCGTCACCGCACCGGCGTCGAGCACCGCGCGGAGCACGCCGTTCGATGCGTCCGACACGAGCACGAGCCCCATCACGGTGGGCAATCCGACCGCCGGGTTCGACGGAAACGACGTCACCCACTTGAGCAGCGAGTGACCGCCGCCGAGCGCCGGCATCGCCCGAAAGTCGCCCGCGGGATACGCCGGGACGTAGACCTTCGGCGGCATCGTCCACTCACCGCGCGCGTAGGCGACGAACGCGTCGCGAACCGCCTCGAGCGCGCGTTCAGGCGGCACGGCAGCCTCGACCGCCGAGCCCGAGAAGAACGGAACGTCCGGGACGCTCACACTGCTTTGACCGACGACACGAGCTGCTCGAGCGCGGACTTCGCGTCGCCGAACAGCATCACCGTCTTCGGGTCGTAGAAGAGCGGGTTGTCGACCCCCGCGAACCCGGTGGCGAGCGAGCGCTTGATCACGACGACGTTGTGCGCCTTGTCGACGTCGAGGATCGGCATGCCGTAGATCGGATTGCCGGGCTGGTTGCGCGCCGCCGGGTTGACGACGTCGTTCGCGCCGACGACCACGACGACGTCGGTCTGCGGGAACTCCGGGTTGATCTCGTCCATCTCGAAGAGCTCGTCGTACGGCACGTTCGCCTCCGCGAGCAGCACGTTCATGTGTCCCGGCATACGGCCCGCGACCGGGTGGATCGCGTAGCGCACGTCGACGCCCTTGCTCTCGAGCAGCTCCCCGAGGCTGCGCACGTCGTGCTGCGCCTGCGCCACCGCGAGGCCGTAGCCCGGCACGAACACGACGCGGCGCGCGTACGCGAGCATGTAGCCGATGTCGTCGGCGGACGCGGTGCGCACGTTCGCGCCGTCGCCTGCAGGTCCCGCGGCGACGGCCGCCGCCGGCGCCGACCCGAACGCGCCGAAGAGCGTCTGAACGAGCGGCCGGCCCATCGCCTGGCCCATCTTGATCGTGAGCAGTGTCCCCGAGGCCCCGACGAGCGTCCCGCCGATGATCAACACCGTGTTGTCGAGCACGAACCCGGTCGAGGCCGCCGCGAGCCCGGTGCATGCGTTCAACAACGAGATCACGACCGGCATGTCCGCGCCGCCGATCGGCAGGACGAACAAGACGCCGAGCACGGCCGCGCCGACCATCAGCAGCACGAGCCAGATCCCGTTCTCGGTCACGGAAGACGAGGACGACGAGCGTGATCAAGATCGCACCGAGCAGCGCATTGACGAGGTTCTGTCCCCGGAACACGAGCGGCCGCCCGGTGATCAGCTCCTGCAACTTCCCGAACGCGACGAGCGAGCCCCAGAAGCTGACCGACCCGATCACCGCCGAGAAGAGGATCCCGACGAGAACGTCGCCCGCGAGCCGGCCGGCGTCTGGCGCCTGGCGGTGGAACTCGGCCGCCGCGATGAGCGCCGCGGCCCCGCCGCCGACCCCGTTGAAGAGCGCGACCATCTGCGGTATCGCCGTCATCTGCACGGCGCGCGCGGCGACGACGCCGACGACCGAGCCGAGCGCGATCCCGACGAGCATCAGCCCGTACTGGTCGATCTCCTTGACGAGAAAGGTGAATCCGACCGCGATCGCCATCCCGACGGCCGCGATCCAGTTGCCCGACCGCGCGGTGCGCGGATGCGACAGCCGCTTCACACCGACGATGAGGAGGATCGCCGCCACGAGGTAGGCGACGTTGATCCAGGTCTGGCTCAACGGCGCTCGTCGTCGGCGTCGGGGCGGCGCTGCTTGAACATCTCGAGCATGCGGTCGGTGACGAGGAAGCCGCCGACGACGTTCACCGTCCCGAACACGACGGCGACGAAGCCGAGAACCTGCTCGAGCGTCGAGTCCGCCGTGCCGACGATCAGCATCGCGCCGATCAGCACGATGCCGTGGATCGCGTTCGTGCCCGACATCAACGGCGTGTGCAGCATCGTCGGCACCTTCGAGATGACCTCGAAGCCGACGAAGATCGCGAGCGCGAAGATCGTCAGCTCGGCGACGAGCTGCGCGCTCACGCCGGCACCTCCTCGCGCCGCGTGACGCACGCGCCCGCGACGATCTCGTCGTCCCAGTCGAGCTGCAGCTCGCCTTCGGGCGCGAGGTGCTGCAGCAGCGCGGTCACGTTCCGCGAGTAGAGCCGCGACGCGTCGAAGGCCATCGTGCTCGCGAGGTCGGTCGACCCGACGATCGTGACGCCGTCCTCGACCACCTCCTCGCCGGGCCGCGTCAGCTCACAGTTGCCGCCCGTGTCCGCCGCGAGATCGACGATCACCGACCCGGGGCGCATCGCACGAACCGCCGCCGCAGGGATGAGCTGCGGTGCGGGACGGCCCGGGATCGCCGCGGTCGTGATCACCACGTCGAACTCCGGGATGCGCGCCTCGAGCTCCTCCTGCTGGCGCCGCTGCTCGTCGTCGGTCAGCTCGCGCGCGTAGCCGCCCTCCGTCTCCTCGCCGACCACGCCGAGGTCGAGGAAGCTCGCGCCGAGTGACTCCACCTGCTCGCGGACGACCGGTCGCACGTCGAAGCCGAAGACGACTGCACCCAATCGCCGCGCCGTCGCGATCGCCTGGAGTCCCGCGACCCCGGCGCCGAGCACGAGCACCTTCGCGGGCGGAACCGTCCCCGCCGCCGTCATCAGCATCGGGAGGAACTTCGGAAGCCGGTCGGCCGCGACCAGCGCAGCCTTGTACCCGGACACGGTCGCCTGCGAAGAGAGCGCGTCCATCGGCTGCGCGCGGGTGATCCGCGGGATCGACTCCATCGCGAACCCCGTCACGCCGCGCGACCCGAGCTGCTCGACGCCGTCTCGATCGGTGAGCGGCTGCAGGAAGCCGATCACGACCTGACCGTCGCGCAGCCGCTCGAGCTCCGCGGCCGACGGCTTCTGCACCTTCACGATCGCGTCCGCGTCCCACGGCGAGCCGAGCTCTGCGCCGGCGTCGCGGTACGCCTCGTCGGGATACGACGCCGCCGCGCCCGCGCCCGGTTCGACGACGACCGCGATGCCGGATTGCGCGAGCCGCCCGACGGAGTCGGGTACGAGCGCCACCCGACGCTCGCCGGCAGCGGTCTCGCGCGGAACGCCGACTCTCACCGCGGGAGATCCTATGTACGGCGTCGGAGAAGGGACGCGGCTGCCGACCGCGAAATGCGCGCTCCATGCTGGCCGACCTGACCGAGGCCGTCGAGACCCGTCATCCCTGGACCCGCGGCCATGCACGCCGGGTGGCGGCACTGGCAGTCGCGGTGGGTCAGTCGCTCGGCTGGGACGACGATGCGCTCTCCGACGTGCGGGCGGGCAGCCTGCTCCACGACGTCGGCAAGCTCTCGGTCCCCGGCGAGATCCTCGCCAAGCCGGGACCGCTCAACGCGGTCGAGCAGGCGGAGGTGCGCAGGCATCCCGCCGCCGGCGCGCTGCTCGTGGCCAACCTTCCGAACGCGCGCTGCGCCCTCCCTTCGATCCTGCACCACCACGAACGCTGGGACGGACGCGGGTATCCGGCCGGCATCGCCGGCGCCGACATCCCCGCCGAGGCACGCCTCGTCGCGCTCGCGGATGCCTACGACGCGATGACCTCGCACCGGCCGTATCGCGCGACGCTCTCCCTGCCGGAGGCGCTCGAGGAGCTGTCGCGGTGCGCCGGCACGCAGTTCGACCCGATCCTCACGCACGCGTGCGTCGAGGTGTGGTCGGCTCGACTGCGCCTCGCCGTCTAGAGCGCCGACCAGACCTCGAGCTTCGTCCGCACGCGGCGGATCACCTCGTCGGTGAACTCGCTCGTGCCCAGGTGACCGCCGAGGTCGGCAGTGCGGTGGCCTTCGGAGACCGCCTCGAGCGCAGCTTCGCGGATCGCGCGCGCGGCCTGCTGCTCGCGCTCGCCGCCGTGGGCGAGGAGCGCGGCGGCCGCGAGGATCATCGCCATCGGGTTCGCGATGTTCTTTCCCTCGAGCGCGGGCGCGGTGCCGTGCGCGGCCTCGGCCATCAGCGCGCGCGGAACGTACTGCTCGTCGAACGCGACGAGCAGCGACTCCGACCCGGCGATCGAGCCGAAGAGCGGGAGCACGAAGTCGGAGAGGATGTCGCCGTCGCGGTTGAGCGAGGGGATCACGAGCGGCTCCGACGCGCGCGCCATCAACAGTGCGAACGTCGCGTCGATCAGCTGCGGCTCGTACGGCACGTCCGGGTGACGCTCGGCCGCCGCGTCCATCTCCTCCTTCAGCATCCCCTCGTACACGGGCGAGACCGTGTACTTCGGGCCGCCGAACACGCGCGCCCCGGTCCGCTCCGCGAGGCGGAACGCATACTCGGCGACCGCGCGGGAGATCCGCCGCTCGATTCGCTCGGTTCGGTACGCGACCTCGTCGTCGCCCTCGCCCTCGCGCCATTCCTTCGCGCCGTACGCGTCGCCGACCGCCATCCGCACGATGGAGATCGGGGCGAAGACGCCCCCGATCGGCACGACGCCCGGGATCCGCCTGCCGGTGCGGACGATCACGCGCCCGCCGATCTCCTCGCGCAGGATCCGGTTCGGCGAGCCGACGTCGCCTGCCTCCTCCGGCGTGATCGTCGCCGCCTTCAGGCCGAGACCGTGCTCGCGGATCGCGGCCGCTGCCTCGTGGACGACCGCGTTCTGCGTCGCGCGGCGGTTCTCGAGCGAGAGGTCGAAGCGGGGGAACTCGAGCTCGAGCCCGATCACGTCGGGGGCGAGCACCCGCAGCGACTCCTCGAGCAGCTCCTGTCCGGTCTGGTCGCCCTCGAGGACGACGATCGTGCCGGTGTCCACGGCGCCGGAGGTTACAGGTGCGCGAACGCGGTTAGACCGGGGTCGTGGCACGCACTGGAGGCTGGCGCCGCCGCGGCTCGAAGAGCCGCGGCTTTCACTACGTCGACGCGAGGGGTCGCAAGATCACCGACGAGGAGAAGCTCGAGCGAATCGACGCGCTGCGGATCCCGCCGGCCTGGCGCGAGGTGTGGATCTCGCCGCGTCCGCGCGCGAAGCTCCAGGCCGTCGGCCTCGACCGCGCGGGCCGGAAGCAGTACCTCTATTCCGACGAGTACCGGGCGATGCAGGAGCAAGCGAAGTACGACAAGCTCGTTCGCTTCGGCGAGAAGCTCACGGAGATCCGTCAGGCGATGTCCGACGACATGGACCGCGACCATCTCGACCGGGAGCGCGTCTGCGCGATCGCGCTCAGGCTGATCAATCTCGGCTGGTTCCGCCCGGGTCCGAGCGCTACGCGAAGGAATCCCGCACGTACGGGATCACGACGCTTCGCAAGGGCCACGTGAAGGTTCGCGGCCAGAGGATCTCGCTCAACTTCCGCGGAAAGCACAAGGTCTGGATCCGCACCGCCGTGCTCGACGCCGAGCTCGCCGACGCGCTGAAGGAGCTGCTCGAGCTCAAGGGAGGCCGCCGCCTCTTCCGCTTCCGGACGGAGGACGGCGCGCTCGCGAGCCTCAGCGACCGCCACCTGAACCAGTACGTCCAGGAGCACATGGGCGACGACTTCACCGTCAAGGACTTCCGCACGTGGGGCGGGACGCTGCTCGCCGCGGTCGGCCTCGCCGAGCGCGGCGCGGCCGAGACCGAATCGCAGGCGAAGAAAGAGGTGACGGCAGTCTGCCGGTCGGTCGCCGACAAGCTCGGAAACACGCCGGCCGTCTGCCGCGCGTCCTACATCAGCCCACCCGTGATCGAGCAGTACATGGACGGTCGAACCATTGCCGATTTTCGACCTCGCCATTTGCGCGTGGTCTCCGCGCGCGATACCGGGCTCGACCTCGAGGAGCAGGCGCTGCTGAGCCTCCTGCGCTCGTGGCGAATTCGACAAGCACGCGCGGCAGCCTAGATTTCAGCCGGCTTTTTCGGCTACAGTCGAATGAGACCCCGATAGGCGAGGAGGAAACATGGCGCGAAAGACGGTGCTGGTGTGTGACAACTGTTCCAATGAAATCGACGAGTCAAAGGGCGCAGTGATGCGGATCAACTTCAACGACGCCCGCCGCGGCTCCAAGCAGGCAGATCTCTGCGACACCTGCGCCGGGAAGATGCCCGGTCAGCCGGCCGCGAGGCGCGGCCGCAGGCCGAAGGCCGCCGCGGCCTAGAAGCCCGAGACCCGCCCTCGCGGCGATTCGCGCAGTTTGCGGGGAGCCGCGTCCGGATCCGTCAGGACGCCGCTCTACGATGGGTGGGTTGTGGGTCTGAAGCTCCTCGTCGGCCCCGCGAACGCGGGCAAGGTCTCGCTGCTCCTCGAGCGCTACTTCGACGCGCTCGGTCGAGAACCGATTCTCATCGTGCCGACGGGGTCGGACGTCGAGCGCGTCGAGCGCGAGCTCGTCGCGAAGCACGGGTGCGTGTTCGGCGGCTCGATCGGCACGTTCGACGACGTCTTCGGGCGCATCGCGTTGACAGACGGGAGCCGACCGGTCGCGACCGAGGCGCAGCAGCAGCTCGCGCTCCGTCGCGCGGTGGGCCGTGCGTCGCTCAACGGCCTGTCGGCCTCCGCCGGCTCGGCGGGCTTCGCGGAAACGCTCCGCGAGGCGATCCGCGAGCTCCAGGGAGCGCTGCTCGAGCCGGATCGCATCGAGGGCGACCTCGCGCACCTCTACTCCGCGTACCGCGCCGAGCTCGAGTCGCTCGGGCTGTGGGACCGCGAGCTCCTTCGTGCGCGCGCCGTCGCCCGCCTGGAAGGCGACCTCGAGTCCTGGCACGGCGAGCCGGTGTTCGCGTACGGCTTCGAGGATCTGACCGAAGCGGAGTGGTCGCTGCTGCGGGCGCTCGCCGGCCGCACCGAGGTCACGGTCTCGCTGCCGTACGAGCCCGGCCGCGCCGCGTTCGACTCACTCCGCCGGACCGCGGAGGATCTGGGAGCGCTCGCCGACGGACGGGATCGAGGAGCTCCCGCCGGCCTCCGCGGACGTCGCCGAGCCGGCGATCGCGCTACCTCGAGCGCTCGCTCTTCGACGAGCCGGCCGGCGAGGCGCCGCCGATCGCCGGCGCGATCGGCTTCCTCGAGGGCGCAGGCGTGCGCGGCGCGCTCGAGCTCGTCGGCGACGAGATCCTCGAGCTGGTCCGCGGCGGCTGCGCGCCGGAGGCGATCGGCGTCGTCTGCCCGTCGCTCGGCCGCTGGCGCGCGCCGCTCGAGACCGTCTTTCGGACGCTCGGGATCCCGTACGCGTTCGAGGGCCGGTCGCGACTCGGCGAGACGGCGTTCGGCCACGCACTCCTCTCGCTGCTCCGCTTCGCGTGGCTCGGCGGTCCGCGCGCCGACCTGTTCGCGTTCCTCCGGTCGCCGTACTCGGGGCTCAGCCGGAACCACGTCGACTTCGTCGAGGGACGGCTGCGTGGGCGGGCCGTCGCCGCGCCGGGACGGATCGAGGAGGTGCTGCACGAGCTCCGCGGTGCGCCGCTCCGGCAGCTCGACTCGCTCCGCGCCGGGGTCTCGCCGGTCGAGGCCGTGCGCGCGCTGGCGCAGGGGATGCTGCGCGCGGCACACGGGCTGGAACGGCCGCCGGTCGGCGCCGACCCGGCGGAAGATCTGCGCGCCTACGACGCCGCGCTTCGCCTGCTCGACGAGCTCGCGCGCTGGGAGGGTCTCGTCGACGAGCAGACGACCGCCGACGACGTCGCGGCGACGCTCGAGCGGGCGCGGCTCCGGCGCGAGCGCGCCGAGCCCGGGAAGGTCTCTGTGCTCGATCTCGACCGCGCTCGAACTGCGCGGTTCGAGGTCGTCTTCGTGATCGGCCTCGAGGAGGGCAGCCTTCCGCGCCGCGGCGGCGGTTCGCCCTTCCTCGACGACGAGGAGCGCGAACGGCTCGGCGGCCGGCTCCAGCGCGCCGATCCGGTCAGCCGCGACCGCTACCTCTTCTACACGGCGTGCGCGCGCCCGACGCGGCGCCTCTACCTCGTCCGCGAGTCCGCGACCGACGAGGGCAGCCCGAGGGAGGCGAGCCCGTTCTGGGACGAGGTCCAGTCGCTCTTCCCGCGCGAGGAAGTCGAACGCGCAACGTCTCGCCGCCGCATGTCCGAGCTCACGTGGCGCCTCGAGGACGCACCGACCGAGCGCGAGCGGCTGCGCGCGCTCGCGTCGATCGCGCGGGAGGCGCCGGCCGACGCCGACGGCATCGCCCGCGCGAACGGGTGGGAGCGGCGGCTCGCGCGGGCGCGGAACGCGCCGGACCGACCCACGCGGCTCCGCCACCCGCTCGTGCTCGAGACGCTCGGCGCACGCACGACGTTCCCGGTGACCGAGCTCGAGCGCATGGCCGACTGCTCGTCGGCCTGGTTCGTCGACCGGCTGATCGACCCGAAGACGATCGACGCCGAGGTCGACCCGAAGCTTCGCGGCTCCGTCGCGCACACCACGCTGAACCGCTTCTTCTCGTCGCTCCCGAAGGAGCTCGGCGCCGACCGCGTCCTGCCGGAGCAGGTCGACGACGCCGTGCGCCTGATGCGCGCCTGCCTCGACCAGGCGCTCGAGGGCGTGCGCATGGAGATGACGACGATGCAGCGCCGCGAGCTCGACGCGTCGCTCTGGCGCGACCTCGAAGCGCTCGTCCGCTTCGAGGCCGAGAACGACGCGCAGCTCGTGCCGAAGCGCTTCGAGGTGTCGTTCGGCATGGAGCGCTCTCCGCAGGAGCTCCAGCGAGGGCTCGACCTGGGGGAGGGCCTGACGCTGAGCGGCAAGATCGACCGCATCGACGTCGACCCGTTCAGCGCGCGCGGGATCGTCCAGGACTACAAGGCGGGGAAGAGCGCGCACTCGGCGATCCAGATCGAGAAGGAGCTGCGGCTCCAGATCCCGCTCTACATGCTCGTGCTCCGCGACCTCGTCGGGATCGAGCCGCTCGGCGGTGTCTACCGCCCGCTCGCCGGCGACCGCAAGCCGCGCGGGCTGCTCCGCGCAGAGGCGCAGAACGACGTGCTCGGCGGGTACACGAAGTCCGACTACCTCGAGGACGGCGCGTTCTGGGAGCAGGTCGAGAACGCCCGCACGAACGCGCGGGGGCTCGCGCAGCGCATCCGGACCGGCGACGTCCGGCACGACCCGCGCGGCGGCGACTGCCCGCAGTGGTGCGATCTCTGGCCGATGTGCCGGGTGAAGCGCGCATGAGCTCGCTCGCGGCGAACCCGGAGCAGCGCTCGGCGATCGACGCGCGCGGTCGGGTCTTCCTCTCTGCAGGCGCCGGCACCGGGAAGACGGCGGTGCTCGTCGAGCGCTTCGTGGAGGCGGTGTGCGACCGCGGTGTGGACGTTGGCTCGATCCTCGTGATCACGTACACGCGCAAGGCGGCAGGCGAGCTCCGCACACGCATCCGACGGCAGCTTCGCGAGCGCGGACGCCACGACCTCGCGCGCGAGCTCGACGGCGCGTGGATCGGCACGATCCACGGCTTCTGCGCACGCCTCCTGCGCGCGTACCCGTTCGAGGCCGGGCTCGACCCGCGGTTCCGCGAGCTCGACGAGGCGCAGTCCGCGGTGCTCGCGGGCGAGGCGTTCGAGGTCGCGCTCGACGAGTTCTGCGCGCGCGAGCATCCGGAGCGGCTGCGCCTGCTCGCGACGTACGGCACGCAGCGGCTGCGGCGGATGCTGATCGGCGTCTACGAGACGCTTCGCTCGGCCGGTCGCCCGCTCGTGCTCGACCTCGGCGAGCGCGCGCCGCTCGCAGAGCGGCTCGAACAGCTGCGCGACGCCGCGCGGTGCCTCGCCGACGACGCGAACGCGACCGACCTGCAGCGCCAGAACTCGGCGCGGCTGCTCGAGCTCGTGCAGGGCGAGCCGAGCCCGGACCGCCTGCTCGACCTCTCCGCGCACAAGGCGTCGGGACTGCGCGCGCAGACGTACGAAGAGGCGCGGAAGGCCGTCGAGCAGGCCGCGACCGACGAGCTCGCGCTGCGCGACCGCGATCTGCTCCAGGAGCTCCTCGACGGGTTCGCGACCGCGTACGCCGAGGCGAAGCAGCGCGAGGGCGTGCTCGACTTCGAGGACCTCCAGCTCGTCGCGCGCGACCTCCTCGTCAGGAACGAGCGGATCCGCGAGCGCGAGCACCTTCGCTTCACCGCGATCATGGTCGACGAGTTCCAGGACACGAACCGGCTCCAGTGCGAGCTCGTCGACCTCCTCGCCGACGGACCCGGCCGGCCCGAGGTCTTCTTCGTCGGCGACGAGTTCCAGTCGATCTACGGCTTCCGGCACGCGGACGTGCGCGTGTTCCGCGAGCGGCGCGAGGCCGAGGGCGGCGGGATCGCGCTCGTGCGGAACTACCGCTCGCGGCCCGAGGTGCTCGCGGCGGTCAACTTCCTCTTCCACGACGAGTTCGGCGAGGGTTTCCAGCCGCTCGCCGCCTCGGGCGAGTTCCCCGACCCGGTCTTCGGCCATCCGGTCGAGCTGCTCGTGACCGAGAAGGAGACGTACGCGGACACCGGCGTGCACTGGCGACGCGCGGAGGCCAAGCACATCGCGCGCCGCGTGCGCGAGCTCGTCGACGAGGGCGCGGCGACTCCGGGCGAGATCGTCCTGCTCTTCGCGGCCGGCACGGACGCCGAGGCGTACGAGGAGGAGCTGCGGCATGCGGGGCTTCCGACCTATCGCGCGACGGGGCGCGGCTACTTCGGCCAGCAGCAGGTCGTCGATCTCCTCCAGTACCTCCAGCTGCTCCAGAACCGGTACGACGACCGGGCGTTGGTCTCGGTACTGGCCTCGCCGTTCGTCGGCGTCTCGAACGACGCGCTCGTGCTGATCAGGCGCGTCGCGTCGAAGCGCCCGCTGTTCTCGGGGATCGAGAAGGGTCTGCCTCCCGACCTGCCGGAGCGCGACGCGAACCTGCTCCGCGCGTTCCTGCAGCGGTACGAGCGGCTCGTGCGGTCGGTGCCGCGGCTGTCGCTCGAGCGGCTGTGCGAGCGGATCGTCTCCGAGCACGACTACGACCTCGCCGTGCTCGCGCAGTGGGACGGACGGCGGCGCTACGCGAACCTGCGGAAGCTCGCGCGGCTCGCGCGCTCGTACGAGGAGCTGCGCGGGCCCGAGATCGAAGGCTTCGTCCGGTTCGTGCGCGACCAGGAGGCCGTCGGCGCGAAGGAGCTCGAGGCGGTCGCGGAGGAGGAGGGCGCCGACGCGGTTCGGCTGCTGACGATCCACGCCGCGAAGGGGCTCGAGTTCAAGGTGGTCGTCGTGGCGGACGCGGGGCGTGACAGGCGCGCGCCCGACGCCGACGAGATCCTCGCGCTCTCCGACGGGCGGTTCGGCTTCCGCGTTGCGGATCCGCTCACGACGAAGCGCAGAGGCGCGTTCGACTACGAGGCCGTGCGGCGCGCGCGCGAGGAGGAGGAGCGGACCGAGCGGCTGCGCCTCTACTACGTCGCGATGACGCGAGCGATCGACCGGCTGATCGTCTCCGGCGCGATCGACCGCGAGAGCACCGCCGACCGCTCGACGCCGATGGGCTGGGTGCTCGAGCGGCTCGACGCGGGCGAGGAGCTCGCGGCCGCGAACGGCGCGCCGCTCGAGCTCGAGCGGGGCAGCGCGCTGATCCAGGTGCGCTTCGACCGGTGGGCGCCGGAGACCGAGGTCGACGAGGACGTGGGGGAGCCGGGCCAGCTCGCGCTCTTCGAGGAGGGCGGCGTCGCCCCGCTGCCGCCGCCGGCCCCGACGCTGCCGGAGCTGACGTCGATCGCGGAGCCGGCGATCCATCACGTCCGACGTCTCTCGTTCACGGCCCTGTCGCTCTTCGAGACGTGCTCGTACCGGTACTTCGCCGAGCGGGTCGCGGGGATGCGCTCGCTCGACGTCGAGTCCGTCGGCCACGAGGGGCTCTCCGGCACCGCGATCGGCAGCGCCGTGCACGGTGAGCTCGAGCACGTCGACCTCGCGTCGCCCGGCCTTCCCGACGGCTGGGAGGAGCGGGTGCGCGGCGCGTACCCGACCGCCACAGACGAGGAGATCGCACGCATCCGCTCGCTGGTCGAGGCGTACTGCGCGTCGGATCTCGCGGCGCGCGTGGCCGGCCTCGACGGCGTCGCGAAGGAGCGGCACTTCACGTTCGAGCACGACGGCGTTCTGCTCCACGGCTTCCTCGACACGCACCACGCCACCGACGGGCGTGCGCTCGTCGTCGACTACAAGACGAACGTCCTCGAGGACGAGGAGCCGGACGAGGTGGTCGAGCGCTCGTACCGCCTCCAGCGGCTCGTCTACGCGCTCGCGTGCTTCCGCGCCGGCGCCGAGGAGGTCGAGGTCGTCTACCAGTTCCTCGAGCAGCCCGATCGCCCGGTCGCGACGAGGTTCACGCGAAGCGAGGTACCCGAGCTCGAGGCGGAGCTCTCGGCCGCGATCGCCCGGCTGCGCGCCGGCGAGTTCCGGCCGACGCCGAGCGAGTACGCCTGCGCGGGCTGCCCCGCGCTCGACGTCGTCTGCGCGGGCCCGCGGCTGCCGCTGCAGCCGATGCCGGCCGCGGCGGCCGTCGCCGTCTAGTGCGCGTCGCCGCGCTCTACGACGTCCACGGCAACCTGCCCGCCCTCGACGCCGTGCTGGCGGAGGTCGAGCGCGAGGGCGTCGACCGGATCGTGTTCGGCGGCGACGTGATCTCGGGTCCCTGGCCGGCGGAGACGCTCGAACGCGTGCTCTCGCTCGGCGAGCGGGCGCTCGTCGTGCTCGGGAACGCGGACCGCGCGCTCGAGCCGTGGCGGAGGGAACGCCTCGGCGACGAGGGACACGCCGTCGTGCTCGGCTGGCCGCTGACGGTCTCGCTGGACGTCGGCGGCCTCGGGAACGTGCTCTTCTGCCACGCGACTCCGCGAAGCGACGAGGAGATCGTCACCCGCCTGACGCCGGAGGATCGTCTGCGGGAGATCCTGTCCGGAGTCGAGGCCGACGTCGTCGTCCACGGTCACGTGCACGTTCGCTACGACCGGCGCGCCGCCGGGTTCCGGATCGTCAACCCGGGGAGCGTCGGCCTGCCGTACGAGGTGCAGCCCGGCGCGTACTGGGCGATCCTCGGCCCCGACGTGGAGCACCGCAGGACCGAATACGACATCGACGCGATGATCGGCGCCGCCCGCGCGCTCGAGTTCCCCCGGCTCGACGACCTCGTCCAGTCGTCGCTCGTCGAGCCGATCGGGCCGGACGAGGCGTCGGAGTACTTCGAGCGGATGGCGCGTGGCGCGTAGCTTCGTCGGGGAGGCGCGGAAGCGCGTCGGCCCGAAGCGGCAACGCATCCGCGAGATCATCGACCGGCTCGCGCGCGAGCACGAGGACGCGACGATCGCGCTCAGCTTCCGCAACCCGCTCGAGCTGCTCGTCTCGGTGATGCTCTCCGCGCAGACGACGGACGTGAACGTGAACCGCGTCACGGAGCGGCTGTTCGCGAAGTACCACCGTCCCGAGGACTACCTCGCCGTGCCGCCGGAGGAGCTCGAGCGCGACATCTTCGCGACCGGCTTCTTCCGGCAGAAGACGAAGGCGCTCCGCGGCACGATGCACATGCTGCTCGAGGAGTTCGACGGCGAGGTGCCGCGGACGATCGAGGAGCTGACGCGGCTGCCGGGCGTCGCACGGAAGACCGCGAACGTCGTCGCCGCCGAGCTCGGGCAACCGCAGGGGATCGTCGTCGACACGCACGTGCGCCGCCTCTCCCAGCGGCTCGGCCTCACGAAGCAGGACGACCCGGTGAAGATCGAGCGCGACCTGATCAAGCTCGTCCCGCGCGAGGACTGGGGTCGCTTCCCGCACCTCTTGATCTGGCACGGCCGCCGCGTCTGCCTCGCGCGGAACCCGCACTGCGAGATCTGCGTGCTGAACGACCTCTGCCCGTCTTCGCGGGTCTAGCGAGGCGCCAGCGCCACGAGCAGCCCGCCGTCCTCGTCGTACGCGGGGAAGAAGTCGGCGGTCACCGTCTTCGCGATGCCCGCGCGCGTGCGGAGCTGGAGCTTCTCGCCGAGCCGGCGGACGCCCCACTCGAGCGCGACGGCGGCGGGGTTCGGCATGTCCTCGGTCCCCTCGAGCCCGAGCGCGTCGACCACGTTGCGGCCGATGAGCTCCGGCTCCTGGTAGCCCGTCAGCTCGAAGACGCCCCTCCCGGTCGCGAGGACGCGGGCCTCGCGGTCGCAGACGACGAACCCGGCGCCGGGGGCGGGGTAGTAGTCGTCGAGCAGCTCGAACAGGAACCCGAACCCGCACCGCTGGCAGGCCGCGGCCTGGTCGAGCAGGCCCTCGCGGCCGTCGTTGTCGATCGAGCGGTTCTTGCAGTTCGGGCAGATGAAGTACGGCACGTCTCGATCGTAGCTCCGCCTACTAGATCCACCGACGCCAGCGGAAGAACACGAGCTGCGCGATGGTCGTGCACGACGATCAGCGCCCAGGAGAAGAGGTAGCCGAGGTCCCAATGGAGCTCGGGCATGTGATCGAAGTTCTGGCCATAGACGCCGACGATGAACGTCGGGAAGAGAAGGAGGGAGGCGATCACGGCGAGCTTCTTCACGACGTCGTTCTGGTCGTGAGCGATCTGCCCCTGGTAGTAGTCGCGGACTGCCGCGACCGCGTCGCGGGCGAAGTCGAGCCCGTCGATCGCTCGAAGGAGCTTGTCGTGCACCTGGGCGAAGTGGAGCTCCACGTCGCGCGGAAAGAGCTCGCGCCGGAAGAGCGGACGTCCCTCGAGATCGGTGCGGCCGTCGACGATCCCGCGGACCGCGTCGCGGGTTGGTCCGAGCGTCCGGCGGATCCCGATGCCCGTCCGGCGCAGCTCCGCGAACCGCCGCTGCGCGTGGCGCGGGTCCCAGACGCCGACGTTCTCCTCGACCTCCTGGACCTCCTCGTCGACGGCGTCGAGGATCTCGAGGTAGCGCTCCGCGACCTCGTCGACGAGGAGGTACGCGATCATGCCGGGCGCGACGTGACCTTTCATGTCGCAGATGCGCTCGACCGGCGTCGGGTCGAACGGCCGCCCGTCGATCGGCGTCTTGCGCACCGTGAGGATCCGGTCGTTCGTCAGCACGAAGCCGAGCTCCTGGTAGTAGATGCGGTCCTCCTCCGTCACGGCGACCGGGGCGACGAGGTGACCGAAGACGTAGTCGCCGTGGCCTTCGATCACGGGTCGGGGCGGCTGGTCGGTCGGGGGTGCGGTGAGCTCGGTCATCGCGCGCGGATGCAGGTCGGTCGGCGCGCGCTCCAGCAGCTCGTCCTCCGACGGATCGAGGAGGTCGATCCAGTTGTCGCGTGCCACCGCGGAGGCGGCTAGACGTCAGCCGTCTCGACGCGCGGGACCGCGAGCGCGTCGTGGAGGTGACCCTCTTCCGCGGCGAGGAAGCGCTCGGCGTCGAGCGCGCCCATGCAACCCGAGCCGGCGGCGGTGATCGCCTGCCGGTAGGTGTGGTCCTGCACGTCGCCGACGGCGAACACGCCCGGGACGTTCGTCTCCGTCGAGCGCGGCTTCGTGATCAGGTAGCCGGCCGCGTCGTGGTCGAGCTCGTCGAGGAAGAGCTTCGTGTTCGGGTCGTGGCCGATCGCCACGAAGAGGCCGTCGGACGGGTAGTCGACGACCTCGTCGGTCTCGACGTTCCGGAGCCTGATCGCCGTGAGCTTGCCGTCCTCGACGCCGAGGACGTCCTCGACGACGAAGGGCGTCAGGAACTCGATCTTGTCGTTCGCGCGCGCGCGGTCGGTCATGATCTGCGACGCGCGGAACTCGTTCCGGCGATGCACGATCGTCACCTTCGAGGCGAAGCGAGTGAGGAAGAGCGCCTCCTCCATCGCCGAGTCGCCGCCGCCGGCTACCACGACCTCCTTGTCGCGGTAGAACGCGCCGTCGCAGGTCGCGCAGTAGGTGACGCCGCGGCCCTGGAGCGCGATCTCGGACGGGAGGCCGAGCTGGCGCGCGCTCGCCCCGGTCGAGACGATCACGGTGCGGGCCCGGTACTCGTCGTTCCCGACCCACACGCGGAACGGGCGCTCCGAGAAGTCGACCTTCGTCACGTCGTCGGTGATGAACTCCGTCCCGAACCGCTCGGCCTGCCGCCGGAAGTCGGCCATCATCTGCGGGCCCAGGATGCCCTCCGGGTACCCGGGATAGTTCTCGACGTCGCTGGTGATCATCAGCTGGCCGCCCCACTGGAACCCCTCGATCACGAGCGGCTTCAGGTTGGCTCGGGCGGCGTAGAGCGCCGCCGTATAGCCGGCGGGGCCGCCGCCGATCACGATGACATCACGGATTTCCATCTGCTCTATTCAACGCTAAGGGCCGGACGGTTGTTCCACGGGTCTTCCCACCCGGCACCCTCGTGGAACCCAGCATAGAATCGCCGCCAGAGGGGGTATGCCCGTAAGGCGATGGCCGAGACGCTCACGCTGAACCGACTCCGCGAGCTCGCGCGTTTCCGCTCTCCGAGCGAGTGCGCGATCAGCCTCTACGTCGACCTCGACCCGACGGACACGCCGACGCCCACCGTGGCCGACACACGGGTCAGCTCGCTCCTCTCCGACGCGGGGAAGCGGATCGACGCGAAGCGCGAGCGGCTGTCCCACCAGGAGCGGGAGGGGCTCGAGCGCGACCTCGGCCGGATCCGCGAGTTCTACGACAACGAGTTCGAGCGGGACGGTGCACGCGGCGTCGCCGTCTTCGTCTCCGGCGACTACTGGTCGACGGTGTCGCTGCCCGACCCGGTGCCCGACGTCGTCGACCTCGGCCGCGGGTTCAACATCGGGCCGCTCGCACCCCACGTCGGTCGCGGCGACGGCGCGCTCGTCGCGTTCGTCGGGCGCGAGCGCGGACAGCTCTTCCGGCTCGTGGGCGGCCGGCTCCGGGAGGTCGTCGACCGGACCGAGGAGCAGCCGGGACGCCACGATCAGGGCGGCTGGTCGCAGGCGCGCTACCAGCGGCACATCGAGAACCTCGTCGCCGAGCACCTGCGCGAGGTCGCGTCGGAGCTCGACCAGGTCGTCCGCAACATCGAGGGCCCGAAGGTGGTCGTCGTCGGATCGGACGAGACGCGGTCCGAGTTCATCGAGACGCTGCCGCACGAGGTGAAGAACGCGCTGGTCGGGACGACGGAGGCGGAGGCGCACGTCGACGCGAACGGGCTGCTCGCCGTCGTCCAGCCGCTGCTCGAGGAGGCGGGGGTCGCAGCCGAGCGCGCCGCGATCGATCGCTGGCGCGAGCGCGCGGCCAAGGGCACGCGCGCGTCGTCGGGCTGGGCCGAGACGCTCGCGGCTGCCTCCGACGGGCGCGTCGAGCTCCTGCTCTACGAGGAGGGAGCGAACAAGCCCGCGCACGAGTGCCCGAAGTGCGGCCGCGCCTCGCTCGAGGGAGGGGAGTGCCCGCTCGACGGGACGCCGCTCGAGCCGCGCGACTCGGGCTTCGACCTCGCGGTCCACCAGACGTTGCTCCACGGCGGGTCGCTGCTCGCCGTCCGGCACCACGTCGACCTCGGCCCGGTCGAGGGTCTCGCGGCGCTGCTGCGCTTCTAGCGCCGCCGCAGGACCCGGACGGCCTTCGGCCCCGCGCGCTGGACGCGCTGCAGCTTCCTCACGTCGGCCTCGCTGAGCGAGGTCTGCTCGTCGATCGGCTCCGGCCGCTTCGGGCGCGAGCGCCGGAAGAGCGCGCGCAGGGACATCGCGCGCATCGTACGAGAGCGGTCTAGGCGGCGTCCAGCGCCCGCGGGAGGTCGACGGGCTCCGCGTCGCTCGAGCGCATCATCGTCCTGCTCGCTCGCACGCTCGATCTCGGCAGCTCCTCGCCTCGACACCGGGTCGCGAGCCGCCTCTCCGCCACGGAGTACTTGCTCTCGGGCGCCCCCGTTGTGCATTGCCGACGACGTCGAATCGACCTTGGAGCCATCGAAGTCCTTCCGCGAGCTGCCGAGACGATCGTACGCCCTCACCTCGTGGGCCTGCTGCTCGATCCGCAGCCCCTGTGCCCGGTCGCGATCACCTGGAGCTGCGCCGTGAACGTCGTGGGCGAGACCAGGAAGACGCCCGCTTCCATGCGCGTCCTCGGAGGAGCGTCTCCTGTCTTGCCGCAGCGGAGACCCTCGTCAGGAAAGACGACGAACTCCGCGTGGCGCGAATTGACGCCAGTACGCCTTCGCGGCGAGCTTCGTCATGTGGTCGCGAACTCTGGCGGGCGTGCGAGGCGATGGCGATCGCGCGTGCGTCGTCGTCCTGTCCCTCGACGCGTCGAGGTCGCGCGCGAACGCCCTTCTCATCGACGACGCGCTCTTCGTCGCTCTCGGCTGCGGCGAGCTCTCGAAGTTCCGCCGCAGCGGTCCACCTCGCGTCGCGATCGGGCCGGGCCACGAAGTCGCAGGATCGCGTCGACGCGCTCACCACTCGCGAACCCGTACTGGATCTGCCCCGACCGCCCGCCGCGAGCCGGCGTTCGCAGGCGGTTCTCGAGTTCCGGTCTCGCCGAACCCGCCCTGCCCGTTGGGCGCGCGGAGTGCTCCTGCTCGAGCGGCCGAACGCCTCTGGCGCGCCTGCTCGAGACCTGCGGCCGTCGCCTGTCGACCTTCGCCAGGCGACTCTTCGGATGCGACGTCCCTGTCTTCGACCGGCTCTGGAGGCGGCAGTCGTCCTTCGCGTCGAGCCCTCGGCCAGCCGGCGGTCGCTCTTCTCGCCTCCATGCCGGCGCGCCGCCGGTCGACCTCGCCGTCCGCTTCGTGAGCACCTCGTCCGGTCTCGTCGCGGGCATCTGCGCAGCTCCCCCACGAGCAGGCGCGCGAGCAGAACCCCGCCCACCGCGGGGAGCCGAGGAGCAGGAACGCGATCGCGAGCTGCAACGGCCATAGGGCCGACGAACGGTAGAGACGCCATCGGACGGAGCCGAATCGCTCATCTGGCCTTAAAGAGACGGCTGATACCATCGCCGCCGCTTTGCCCGGAAAGGTCAAGACGCCGCCGCCGCCTCGCCGCGTGCAGGCGCCCAAGACGAGGAAGGACGAGCGCGACCGGCGCGGCCTCTGGCTGATCGTCGGCGCCGTCGCCGCCCTCGCCGTCGTGGGCGCGGCCGCTGCGTTCCTCCTGCTGCGAAACGGCAGCTCGACCTCCGAGAACGTCGCGCAGGCGATGCAGGCCGCCGGCTGCACCTACAAGACGTACCCGGGCCTGCCGGCCGGCGTCCACATCTCGAACCCGAACGCGACGCCGAAGGAGTGGAACTCGTTCCCGCCGACGAGCGGCCCGCACTACGGCCAGTGGGTGATCTGGGGCGAGTACGACCAGCCCGTCCGGCTCGCGCAGTCCGTCCACAACCTCGAGCACGGCGGCATCGTCATCTTCTACGGCTCGCAGGTGTCGCAGGACGAGATCTCGAAGCTGCGCTCGTTCTACCGGGAGGACCCGGGCGCGATGCTGCTCGCGCCGCTGCCGCGGCTCGGGGAGAAGATCGCGGTCACCGCCTGGTACTCGGCCGACCCCGCGAGCAACAAGTCGCAGGGCATCCTCGCCGAGTGCACGAACTTCGACGAGAACGCCTTCCGCGCGTTCCGCGACGCCTACCGCTACAAAGGCCCGGAGCGGATCCCGCCCGAGAGCCTCCAGCCCGGCACCTAACCCGTAACAGCGGGCTACCCTTCCCCCGCCGGGGTGGCGAAACTGGTCATACGCGCCCGACTTAAAATCGGGTGTCCCTGACGGGACGTGCGGGTTCGAGTCCCGCCCCCGGTACTCCCGGAGGCTCGGGGAAACCTAGCCGATGAGTTAGTTGTCGTCGGCGTGCCTCGGCGCAACGGTGAAGCGACGCACCGCAGCTAGGGGGCACCACGACAACCGACGCCGCCACGATCACCCGCACGCGACGCTCGCTGGCGCGAGTCGCGGTTGTTGCGGTCGTGCTGGCGTCGGTCGCGGGGATAGAGGCGACGCCTGCGTTTGCCGAGGAGCCCGCGCCGACACCTGAGCCGACGACCGCTGCCACGCCCGTCGATCCGAGCCCCGATCCCGCGCCGGCACGGACGGCTCCGAAGCCGAAGCCCACGGTGTCGTCGACGCCGCCTCGCACGCAGCCTGCGGCGATCACGGTTACCCCACGCGCTCCGACCTCCACGCCCCGCTCGACTCGGCGGAGCGCTCCGGTACGTGCTCGAGCGCCGCAGCGTCAGCGTCCGATCCGCGCGGCCGCCCCGCGCCCTTCGGCTCACGAGCCGCCGGCTCCGCGACCGCGCCGCGAGCTGCCGGCCGGATCGGGGGCGACGACGGCGCACGTCGTTCGGGCCGCTCGCGGTGGTCCGCCGAGCGGCGACGAGCTGGCAGACGCCGTCAGGCCTGCGGTGTTCCTGCTCGCCGCCGCGCTGCTCGCCGTCGTTGCAGCCGCTGTGGGATCCGTGGCCGTCCCCTCGATTCGACTCGCGGTCCCGGGCGGTCATGCCGGGGAGCCGATCCGCCTTCCAGGTAAGCCGGCGCCGAGGCCCGGTCGCTCGGAGCGGCGCCGCACTCGTCGCGCTCAGGCAAGGCGGCCGACTCCCCCGCGTCAGAAGCCTCCGCTGCCACCCCCTCCGGCCGTGTCAGCCGAGAGCAGCACGTGCGAGATCGAATGGTTTCGCGGGTACGTCAAGTCGCAGTTCTACGTGGTGCTCGACTCGCCGCCGGACGGGTTGTCGAGACGGATCGAATCCCCCTGGTTCGCCTGGCGGCAGGCCGAGCCGCCGCCGCCGCTTCCGGAGATCGTGGACGCACGGGACAAGCTGCTGGCCAAGCTCGAGGGCGAGGGCTGGAGTGCGTACGGGCGCGGGCGCGCGTGGTACAGCCAACGGCTGACGCCGAGGCGACGGAGCATGATCCGGCCCGCCTCGGTCGCACTCGTCGTCGCGGCGGCGCTCCTCGTCGGCTCCGCGTCACCGCGTGCCGCGATGCGCGACGACCCCGACACAACACCTCCGTCGATCACGCCCGACGCTCGGTGGAACGGCGGGGGCGACAGGCTGGTACACGAGCGACGTGAGTGTGAGCTGGGGTGTTGTCGACGCCGAGTCGGCGGTCGCCTCGACGTCTGGTTGCGACGCGGTCACGCTCAGCGCGGAGACCGCGGGCACCGACGTCAGTTGCACCGCGGCGAACGCAGTCGGGCTCACCGCGACGCAAACCGTCTCCGTCAAGATCGACAAGACCGGCCCGGTCGTGGCGGCGGCACCCACTGCGCCGCCCGGAGCCACGGGCTGGTACACGCAGCCGGTCTCCGTCGCGTTCAGCGGCACTGACCCCGTGTCGGACGTCACGTCCTGCACGCCGACTGTGATCTACGCCGGCCCCGACGCCGCCGGCGCGTCGGTGTCCGGCTCGTGCACCAACGGGGCCGGCCTGACCACCTCCGCCTCGGCGGCGCTCAACTACGACGCCAGCGCGCCGACGGTCGTCCCGCACGTGACCGGCCCGCTCGGCTCGAACGGCTGGTACCGAGGCGACGTCGCCGTCAGCTGGGACGTCGCCGATCCGCATTCGGCGATCGCGTCCGCGTCGGGCTGCGACCCGGGGACCTACACCGCCGACACGCCCGGGACGACCGTCTCGTGCTCCGCGACGAACGGCGCAGGACTGGCCGCCCAGGCATCGGTCCAGTTCCGAATCGACCGAACGTCGCCCGAGACCGCGATCTCCGCCGCACCGAGCTCCTCCGTCGCCTCGTCGAGCGCGGAGTTCTCGTTCTCGTCGCCGGATGCCGGAGCGAGCTTCGAGTGCAGCCTCGAAGGCGGAGCGTTCGCGTCCTGCAGCTCGCCGCAGAGCTACGCGGGGCTCGGCGACGGAACGCACTCGTTCGCCGTCCGCGCGATCGACGCAGCCGGCAACGCCGACTCGACCCCCGCGGCGCACTCGTGGACGATCAGGACCGCGGCGCCGACGCTCCACGTTCCTGCGGACAGGGTGGTCGAGGCGACCGGACCGAACGGCGCCGTCGTGACGTACGCCGTCTCCGCGGAGGACGGCGCCGACCCGATTCCGCCCGACGCGATCAGCTGTGCGCCGAAGAGCGGCTCGACGTTCAAGCTCGGCTCGACCACGGTTGCGTGCACGGCGAAGAACACACTCGGCGTCGGGGCGAGCGGCTCGTTCACCGTGGCCGTGCGAGACACGTCGCCTCCGAGGCTGACGGTTCCGGCTCCGATGACCCTGGGCTCCGCTGTCGCCGTTCCCGCGTCGAGTCCGACCGTAGGCGTGTACCTGGCAGGTGCGCGGGCGGTCGACCTCGTCGACCCGAAGCCGTCGCTCGTTTCGGACATCCCGGCGATGCTTCCGCCGGGGACGACGGTCGTCACGTTCACGGCGAAGGATGCGGTCGGCAACGTGGCGTCCGCGAAGTCGTCGATCACGATCGTCGCGCCCGACTCGTCCGTCCCACCGGCGCTCGGAGGAGCCGGCGCAACGGAACCGTCCCGGATCGACCGTACGCCTCCCGGGGACGTCCAGAGCGTCTCGGTCGTCTCGGGTGACGGCTCCGTCGCGCTCTCGTGGAAGCGACCCGACCGATCCGGACTTCGACCACGCCGAGGTCTTTCGCGCGGACCTCGCACCAGGCAGTGCCGAGGCGAGTGTCTACTCGGGCACGAAGCAGCAGTTCGTCGACCGTGGTGTCGCCAACGGCGTTCAGTACCGGTACGTGCTCGTCGCCGTCGACACGACGGGGAATCGGTCGGGTGGCGTCATGGTGCTCGCCGGCCCCAAGGCGTCGCTCCTCGTCTCGCCGAAGGAGGCGGCCCGCCTCACGAAGCCGCCGATGCTCCGGTGGAAGCGGGTCGCCGGGCGCGCGGTACTACAACGTGCAGCTCTGGCGCGACGGGCTGAAGCTCCTGAGCTCCTGGCCGATCACGAACCAGCTCCAGCTGAAGCGCCGCTGGACCTACCAGGGACGACGCTTCACGCTGACGCCCGGGACGTATCGCTGGTACGTCTGGCCCGGGCTCGGAGCACGGGCCGACGTTCGCTACGGCGCGATCCTCGGCCGGCAGACGTTCACGCTCACGCGCTGAGGCCGCTAGCGTCCCGGCGTGCGGCAGTACGGCACGCCTGCATTGCTCTTCGCCGCGGCGGCCGTCGTGCTCGGCGCGCTCTGCTCGCGCATCGCCGACTGGGCCGTGATGACCGACGAGCTGCTCTACGAGCGGCTCTCGCTCTCGTTCGTCGACGGCGCGTTCCTGCCGACGCTGCACGGCGAGCACGTGGACGCGTATGCGGTGCTCTACCCGTTCCTCCTCATGCCGGTCTATGCGTTGATCGACATGCCGGAAGCGGTGCGCGCCGTGCACGGGCTGAACGGCGTGCTCTTCGCGAGCGCGCTCGTCCCGACGTACTTCCTCGCACGCGCGCTCGGGCTGCCGCGGTTCGCGGTGCTCGCCTCGTCGGTCTTCGCCGTGGCGCTCCCATGGACGGTGATCGGCGGCTTCGTCATGACGGAGGCGGCCGCCTACCCCGCGGCGCTCCTCGCGGTGCTCGCCATGTACCACGCCGTCGTCCGGCCGTCGGTCCGCCTCGACCTCGTCGCGCTCGGAGCGATCCTGCTCGCGACGCTCGCGCGGCCGCAGCTCGCGGCGCTCGGCGTCGTGTTCGTCTTCGCGGCCGCCGCGCAGGAAGCCCGCCACGGGCGCTGGCGCGAGCACGTCGTGCTCGGGGCCGTCGCCGCTGTCGCGGTCCCGGTCGTCGTGCTCGGCGGCGCCGGGCTGCTCGGCAGCTACGCGCCCGTGTTCGAGGAAGGCAACCTCGTCTCGCTCGACGCGCTCAACTCGGCGCTCCAACACCTCGACATCACATCGATCGCGCTCGGGATCGTCCCGCTCCTGCTCGGCGGCGGCTGGGCGATCGTCGCGCTGGTGCGCGGGGCCGCACCGGAGCGGCTGGCGTTCGCCGGGATCGTCGTCGCCGCGGTGACGGTGCTCGCGCTCGAGAGCGGCTCGGTCGTGACGCGCTTCGGGCTCGGGCTCGAGGTGAAGGACCGCTACCTCTTCTACATCGCGCCGCTGCTCTTCCTCGCGAGCGCGTGCGCGTTCGACGACCCTCGCCCGCGGCTCGTCGCGCTCGGCGTCCTCGGCGTCACGGTCTTCTTCGTGCTGACCGTCGGGCTGCACGAGTTCGCGCCGGTGTTCGGCGTGAACGTCGACTCGCCGGCCTCGTCGACGCACGAGGCGCTCGTGCGGCTCGGCAACGACCTCGGGGTCGCACCGGCGGATCTGCTCGCGATCGTCGGAGGGATCGCCGGCGCAGTGCTCTTCGTCGCGCTCCGCCGCTGGGCGTCGCCCGGTCTCGGCGTGGTCGTGCTCGGAGCCGTGCTCGCGTTCGCGATCGCCGAGAGTGCGTACACGTGGAACAGGCTGTTCGAGAGCTCCGGGCCGAGCGGCCGCGCGCTCACAGTTGCGACGCCGGTGTCGCTTTCATGGGTCGACCGGGCAGCGCCGTCGGGAAGCGTCGGGATGCTCGCCTACTCGGTCGGCGAGGAGTGGTACCCGAGCGCGGTCGCGTGGTGGGACGTCGAGTTCTGGAACGCGCGCGTCGATCGCGCCTACATGCTCGGGCCGTACTTCACCTACACGCCCGAGACGTTCCCGCGGCCGCGGCTTCGGATCGATCCGCTGACCGGCCGGATCGCCGCCGGCGAGCCACCGGACTACATCGTGCGCACGCCGCTCGACGCACGGATGCGCCCGGCCGGCGCGGCGGTGGCGGCGTCCGGGGACCTCGAGCTCGTCGACCTGGAGGTGCCGTTTCGGGCGGCCTGGATGACGTTCGGGCTCGATCCCGACGGATGGACGCGACCCGAGCGGAAGGCGGTGCTCCGCGTCTTCGGCCCCGCCGGGCAGACGGCCGTGAAGGCCTCGGTCAGCTCGCCCGAGGTCGAGACGCCGCGCACCGCGTCGGTCGGGCCGGCGACGGCCACGCTCGGCTCGACGCAGACGCAGGAGCTGACGTTCGAGGTGTGCGTCCCCGAGTCCGGGTTCGCCGACGTTCCGATCCGCGTGGACGGCGAGACGACCGTGCGCGCGATCCCGCTCGCGCCGCCGTACAGCGAGCGCTTCCGCCCGGTCGGAGTACGCCTCACGCGCATCGAGACTGCACCGACCGGTCGTCCCTGCCGAAGCTAGAACCTGTGCCTACACTCCGCCGAGTGGCCAGCCTGCCGACGCAAGCGCCGTCGCCCCTGCTCGAGTGGGACACGCCGCTCTTCCGTCAGGCGCTGACCCAGTTCGAGCAGGCGCTCCCGCACGCGGACGTCGCGCCGGAGGTCGCCGAGCGGCTTCGGTACCCGGAACGCTCGCTCGTGATGACCGTGCCGGTCAAGCTCGACGACGGGAGCCTGCGCGTCTTCCCCGGCTACCGGGTGCAGCACTCCAGCGTGCTCGGCCCGACGAAGGGCGGCATCCGCTACGACGACAACGTCACGCTCGGCGAGTGCGCGGCGCTCGCGATGTGGATGACCTGGAAGTGCTCGCTGCTCCGGCTGCCGTACGGAGGCGCCAAGGGCGGCGTGCGCTGCAACCCGCGCGAGCTGAGCTCCGCGGAGACGCAGCGGCTCACGCGCCGCTTCACGATCGAGCTCGGCGACTTCATCGGCCCGCAGGAGGACATCCCGGCGCCCGACATGGCGACGAACGAGCAGACGATGGCGTGGATGATGGACACCTACTCGATGCAGCACGGGTTCGCGGTGCCGGAGATCGTGACCGGGAAGCCGATCCCGCTCGGCGGTTCCGTGTTCCGCCGCGAGGCGACCGGCGCGGGCGTCGTGATGGTGATCGAGCGCGCATGCGACCGCCTCGGGTGGCAGCTCGCAGGCCAGCGCTGCGTCGTGCAGGGCTTCGGCAACGTCGGCGGCGTCGCGGCGCAGGAGCTGCACGACAAGCGTGCGATCGTGATCGCCGTCTCCGACATCTCCGGCGGCATCTACTCGCCTGGGGGACTCGACGTCACGCGCGCGCACGAGTGGGTGGCCGAGCACGGCTCGCTCGCCGACTACCCGGACTGTGCGCGGATCACGAACGCGGAGCTGCTCGAGCTCCAGTGCGACATCCTCGTGCTCGCCGCGCTCGAGGACCAGATCACGGGCGAGAACGCCCCGCGCGTCGACGCGCGGCTGATCGCAGAGGGTGCGAACGGCCCGATCGACAACGACGCCGACGCGATCCTCGCCGAGCGCGGCATTCTCGTGCTTCCGGACGTGCTGACGAACGCCGGCGGCGTGACCGTGTCGTACTTCGAGTGGGTGCAGGACCTCGGCCGGCTCTTCTGGACGCGGGACGAGATCCGTGCGCGGCTCGCCGAGAAGCTCGGCGACGCGTTCCACCGCGTGTGGGACCTCGCGCACGACCGCGAGCTCACCCTGCGGAACGCCGCGCTCGTCTCGGGGATCCGCGAGGTCGCGCAGGCGCTCGAGGCGCGCGGGATCTACCCATGAGCAAGGTCCGCGACGCGATGATCGTGGAGCCGCCGGCGCTCGAGGCATCGGCGAGCGCGCAGGAGGCGGGCGAGCTGTTCGACCGGCCGGAGGTGCGCGCCGTGCTCGTCTGCGAGGACGGTCGCCTCACCGGCATCGTCACGCGCAAGACGCTCGTCCGCGAGGTCGTCGCGCGCGGCCGTGACTCTCGCGGCACGCTGCTCGGCGAGGTCGCGGAGGACCCGATGTTCACGCTCGATCCCGACGCGGAGCTCGACGATGCGTTCCGTGCGCTCGAGGAGCGCGATCTCGAGCGGGCGCCGGTGGTCGAGCCCGACGGCCGGCTCGTCGGCGTGCTCTCGCGCGCGGTCGTCCAGCGTCGGCTCGCCGAGGACGAGCCGCCGGTCGAGGACTAAGGAGGGCTCGACGGAAAGGGGCCGCGGGCCGGCTGGGCGGCGCGATGCGGCGTCCTCAGTCGCGCCCGTATCCAGCGGATACGAACGCTCCCTGCGTCCTTGCCTCGCCCACCCATCGCACCCCGACGACGAGGCCCGTTCCGCCAAGCCCTCCTAAGCGAAGGACGCTTGCTGCTGCGGCGCGTCGAGACGGCGTCCGCGCACGAGCTTCCGCGCGTAGAGCCGCTCGTCGGCGACGCGGATCAACCCGAGAGCGTTGTTCCCCTCCTCGGGGAACGCCGCCCAGCCGAAGGTGACCCTGAGGCCGCTCTCTGCGAGCCGCTTCTCGACCAGGTTCGCGCGGGCGGCGGCATCGTCCTTCGACGGGACGGTCGCGAGGATCGCGAACTCGTCGCCGCCGACGCGCGCGATCTCTTCCTCCGCGCGGAGGAGCTTCCCGAGCGTGTCCGCGAGCTGCACGAGGACGGCGTCGCCCTCGCCGTGGCCTCCTTCTTCGTTCTGCTGCCGGAGCCCGTCGAGGTCGCCGAGGAGGATCGCGAACGGCTCCTGCGCACCGAAGCGCCGGTCGACCGCTGCCTCGAAGGCCCGCGCGTTCGGGAGCCCGGTCAGCCGGTCGCGCGACGCGAGCAGCTCGAGCCGACCGATCAGCTCGCTGTTCCGCTGCGCGAACCACCCGACGAGCACGCCGCACGTCACGTAGGTGACGAGGCGCACGGGAGAGCTCACCGTCAGGAGGTCGCGGGTCGGGAGGTTCTCGTTCGCCACGACCGCGATCGTGTACAGGGCGGTTGCGGTGAGCCCGGCGAGCAGGCCGTCCCGCGGCCCGCCGACGATCGCGAGCATCGCGATCGGCAGGTAGAAGAAGTGCCCGAGCCCGAGCCCGGGCGACTCCAGCACGACGAGCGACGCGAAGATGAGCGCGAACATCGCCAGCGACCCGCTGACGAGGAGTCGCGGATGGAGGCGCGCGACGGCCACCACCACAGCCTGTCAGCGACCCGCGCCGCTCGTATCACTCCTTCGAGTGATCGCTCAGCAGCAGGTGTACGCGCCGGGCGGCGCGTCTCCCTCGACCGGCTCGGGCAGCGTCGCCGCTTCGTAGGCGATCCCGTCGAGGATGTCGCGCTCGCTGACGCGGAGTGCGTCGATGCCGTACGCCGCCATGACCTCGCGGACGATCACGGCGCCGGCGACGATCACCGGCGCGCGCTCGGGCTCGAGCGCCGGCACCACGCGCCGCGCGCTGAGTGGGAGCGCGGCAAGGCGCTGGAGCTGGCGCTCGACGCCCTCGAGCGAGAGGCGGTGACCGTCGACGAGCTCGCGGTCGTAGACGGCGAGGCCGAGGTCGAGCGCCGCGAGCGAGGTGACGGTGCCCGCGACGCCGACGCCGTCGCTCACGTCGAGGGCCGGGAGCGCCCCGCGGACGCGCGCGGCGCAGGCGTCGATCTCGTAGCCCGTCGGCGGATCGGAGTGGAGGTAGCGCTCTGTCAGTCGCACGGAGCCGATGTCCAGGCTTGTCCGGAAGTCCGTCGTGACGAGCTCGGTCGAGCCACCGCCGACGTCCAGCACGAGCGTGCGCGGCCCGATCTCGCCGACGCCCCGCAGCATGAGCGCCGCTTCTTCGTCCCCTGTCGCGAGCTTCGTCGTGAAGCCGTACGACCACTCGATCTCGCCGAGGAACGCCTCGCCGTTCTCCGCGTCGCGAACGGCGCTCGTCGCGACGAGCAGGGTGCGTTCGGCGCCGAGCCGTTCCGCTTCCCGTCGGTAGTCCGTCAGGCTGTTGCGAACGCGGGCGATGGGGAGGGGCAGCAGGCGCCGGCGCTCGTCGACCCCTTCGCCGAGGCGGGTGATCGTCGACCGCCGAACCACTTCGCTCAGGTTGCCGTCCTCGACATCCGCGACGAGCAGGCGCGTGGTGTTCGTGCCCTGGTCGATCGCTGCGACTCGCATTACTTCCTGGGGTAGACGCCGAACAGGGAGGCCGACTGCTGCTGCACGCGGCGGAGAGCACCAGTGAGGATCTCGAGCCGTTCCTTCGACGACTCGACGCGCGCGAACGCGGTCGCGACCCGGCCGGTGTCCGGCGGCTCGAAGGAATTGAGTCGGTCGAGCGAGTTCGCGAGCACCTCGAGCTCGATCGCGAGCGACCCGGCGAACCCCCGCGTGCTCCGATAGAGCTCGAGTGACCGCACGGCGAGGAACGCGAATCCCGCTACAGAAGCGAGGATCGCGGCCAGGAGCGCGAGGAGAAGGAGCGACACGCGGTGCTATGATGCACGCCGCGACGCGGGGTGGAGCAGTCAGGTAGCTCGCCGGGCTCATAACCCGGAGGTCGCGGGTTCAAATCCCGCCCCCGCTATGTGGATCCAAGAGGGGGAACCTTGGGTTCCCCTTCTTTCGATCTCCCCCTCCACCTGGCGTCGGGGAGGCTCCAGAGGGTCGGGCGCGAAGATGCGTCGAGCGAGAGAAAGGGCGGAGTGGGCTCGAGTTCGAAGAAACGACAGACGATGGCGAAGATGACGCGCGAGCGCGCGGTCAAGGAGAAGCGCGCGCGCAAGCAGGAGAAGAAGGACGAGAAGAAGGCTGCAGCCGCAGCCGCGCGCGACCTGCCCGAAGGCGTCGAGGACGAGTCGATCGCGATCGACGACGAGCTGCCGAGCGAGACGAACGTCGGCGCGGCGTAAAGCCCGGGCTCGCTAGACGGCTGCCGACACTCTGGCGTGTTGGCCTCGGTTCGAGCTCATGGGCCGCCGAAGACGTTCCCGCCCGGCTCTGTTGCCGCAGCGCGAGATTCCCGGGCCGGACATGTCCCGCAGGTGAATCGTCCGGCGGCAGGCAACGGACATCGTGGCACGCCCGAGAGGTCAGGGCGGCACTGGTGGACGGAACGTCACAGTTGTGTGACACGGGACGTGTCTGCCCGGCGCATAGCCAGGGTCAGACCCAGACGTTCCGGACTAGCTTGTCGGCGGCCCGACGACCCGAAAGCGGATGTCCGTCAGCGTCCCACTCGTTCCGACGTACGCGCGCTCCAGCCTGACTCGCGGAGCCGGCGCCTCACCGAACAGCCGCACCCCATTTCCCAGTACCAGAGGGACGATCTGAACGATGATCTCGTCCAGCCGACCAATCGCCAGCACCTGCCGAGCAACGTCGGCGCCGAAGATGCTCACCGCTCGACCGTCGGCCAGTTCCTCGGCGCGCGCCAACGCAGTCCCCAGGTCCGAGACCGCCTCCACCGTCATGTCGGACGCGAGCCGCTCCGGATCATGGGTCAAGACGAGAACCGGGCCTGACCAAGCGCCGCCGTAGATTCCAGCGACAGCGCCGCCCTCGTCTGCGCTGGCGACCTCGTACCAGCCGCGGCCGGCCAGCACGACGCCGGTCGAACGCGCCACCTCGTCCGCGAACTGGCTGGAGGTGTCGTACTCGGCTCCGTCTGTCCAGGACATGTCGTGCCCCGGACCGGCGATAAAGCCGTCGAGAGACATCGCTACGTGTACGAGGATCATGCTGCCTTAGACCCGCTTACGGGCGCAGACTCATCGGTCGTCAGCGGAGCGCTGAAGGAGTCGTCCGGGTCGCCGGCTAGTCCTCGACGGCGTCCTCGGCCTGCTCCGCGCGCTCGACGATGTCGCCCTCCGTAAAGAGGATCTTCTGGAGTGCGAGCCGCCACTTCTCCTTGCGGCGCGCCAGGAACTCGAGATCCATGCCGAAGTGGAGGAACTCCTCTCGCTGCGCGTGCTCCATGATCCTGCGGGCTTCGTCGTTCGTCTCGATCGACATCCGCTGCTCGTACCAGCCGATCGCCTCCGCTTCCTCCTGGAGCGACGCGATGACGCGGGCGAACGTTCTGGCGTCGTCGCCGAGCTCGTCGGGCGGCTCGTGATACTGATCCGTCGGCATCGAGCGAACGATGGCAGATCCCGTGGCTCACTGCGGTACTGTCCGACTCCACCGCGTGTCGTCGAGGAGGAGACCCGTGAGCGACCAACTCGAAGGTGGTTGTGCGTGCGGCGCCGTCCGTTACCGGCTTGTGTCCGAGCCGATGATCACGCACTGCTGTCACTGTTTGAACTGCCAGCGCCAGACCGGAAGCGCCTTCGCCGTCAACCTGCTGATCGAAGCCGATCGTCTCGAGTTGTCCGGCGCCGATCTCCAGCCGGTCGACGTACCGCGCGACGACGGCAGCATGCAGCGGATCTACCGCTGCCCGACCTGTCAGATCGCCGTGTACAGCGAGTACACGCGGCCCGAGGTGCGGTTCGTGCGCGGCGGGACGCTCGACGAGCCGTCACGAGTCTCGCCCGACGTCCACATCTTCACGAAGTCCAAGCTCGACTGGGTCGTGCTTCCGGACTCGGTTCCGGCCTTCGACGTCTACTACGACAGGAAGGTCGTGTGGCCGGCCGCCAGTAACGAGCGGGCCGATGCGGTCCTGACGCCCAGCCGAAGCTGACTTCGGCGATCCGCCGTGTCACGATTTCGGCCATGGCCGAAGTCATCGGACGCGACGAAGAGCGCGATTCGCTGCACGCGTTTCTCGACCGACGCGTGCCTGCGCAGGGCCCGGTCGCGCTCGCGCTGGAGGGCGAGGCCGGAATCGGGAAGTCGACGCTCTGGCATGCGGCCGTCGACGGCGCACGCGCGCGCGGGTTCCGCGTCCTCTCGTCGCGACCTGCCGAGTCCGAGCACGGGCTCGCGTATGCCGGGCTCGGCGACCTCTTCGACGGCGCACTCGGTGACGTTCTTCCGGCCCTGGCCGCGCCGCGTCGTCGGGCTCTCGAGGTCGCGCTCCTCGTCGAGGACTCCGCCGATCGTCCCGCTGACCCGCGAGCCCTCGGCGTCGCGGTTCGGAGCGCACTGGAGCTCCTCGCGCAGGAGAGGCCTGTCGTCATCGCGATCGACGATCTCCAGTGGCTCGACGGGTCTTCCGCGAGCGCGCTCGGGTTCGCGCTCCGCCGGCTGTCCGAGGCGGCGATCCTCCTCGTCTGGACGCGTCGGCTCGGCGACCGAGAGCGGCCGTCCCCGGTGGAGACCGCGCTCGACTCCGACCGGATCGAGCGGGTTCGGGTCGGACCCCTCAGCGTCGGCGCGGTCCATCGGATCGTCGGCGACAGGCTCTCCCGTGCCGTCGCACGGCCGACGTTGCTGAGGTTGCACGAGGTGTCCGGCGGCAACCCGTTCTACGCCCTCGAACTCGCGCGGGCGCTCGGCGCGGAGGGGGCGGTTCGCGATCCGACGCAGCCGCTGCCGGTTCCCGAGCAGCTCGAGGAGCTCGTGTCCGCGCGGCTCGACGGTTTCGCCGGCCCGACGCGCGAAGCGCTCGTTCTCGCTTCCGCAGATGCGCGGCTGACGCCGGCCGACCTCCACGATGCCGGCATCGAGCGGGACGCTCTCGACCCCGCGCTCACGGAGCAGGTGATCGAGCTCGCAGACGGCAGCGTCCGCTTCACGCATCCGCTGCTCGCCTCGGTCCTCTACCAGGGGCTCTCCACAGATGAGCGCCGGCGCGTGCACCGCCGGCTCGCGGAGCTCGGCGACGATCCACTCGCGCGCGCGCGTCACCTCGCCCTTTCGACGGATCGACCGGACGTGGCGCTTGCCGCGACGCTCGAGCAGGCCGCCGCTGTGGCCGCCGCGCACGGCGCACCGATCGCCGCCGCCGAGCTCGGAGAGCACGCGCTTCGCCTGACGCCTGCGGAGAACGATGCCGACGCCAGGCGCCGTGGCACGTCGGCAGCGCGCGCACATCTCGCGGCGGGGGAGGTCGAGCGTGGGCGAGCGCTCGCGACCGATGTCCTCGCGCGAGCCTCAACCGGCGCAGAACGCGCCGAAGCGCTCGTGCTCATGGCCGACGTCGAGGGGGAGGACATTCGCGCCAGGATCACTCGGCTGAGAGAGGCGCTGAGCGTGCCGGGAGCGCCGGCCGCCCTCCAGGCGTCGATTCACCAGCGCCTGAGCCTGCTCGTCCGGTTCACCGACGGGCTCGCCGCTGCAGAGCAGCACGCGTGCTCGTCGGTCGAGCTCGCGGAGCGTCTCCACGACGACGGGCTTCGCGCCGCCGCCCTCGGTGGGCTCGCGCTCATTCGCTTCAACGCGGGCGCTGCTGGCGCGCTGACGCTCGCCGAGGAAGCGTGGGAGCTCGCGTCCGACGGTGCGGCGCCGGAGGAGGCGGCCGAAGCCGGCTTCGCGCTCGCGCACGTGCTGGTCTGGTCCTGCCACTTCGACCGGGCGCGCGCACTGCTCGAGCGCATCTACGAGGGCTGGAGCGAGCGTGACGAGCGCATGGCGGCGTCTGCGCTCTGGTACCTGGCGATGGCTGAACTTCGCTCGGGCCGTCTCGCGCTGGCCGATGAGTACGCCGACCGCTCACGTGAGCTGTACGCCCAATACGGCAAGGAGGAGGAGGAGTCCCCGCAGACACTCTTCCCTTCGGCGCTGGTCGCCGCGCATCGAGGCGAGCTCGAGCGGGCGGGCGAGCTCGCAGAGCAGATCCGCCGTCGCGGCGAGTTCCACGCGTCGCGCCTGCAGTCGCCCAAGGCGACGCTCGGGCTCGTGGAGCTGTGGCGCGGCGACGCCGAGGCAGCAGCCGCGCACTTCGAGGCCGCGGAGCGGATTGCCGACGCGGCCGACGGTCACGAGCCGAGCATGTGCTGGTGGCGCGCTGAACAGATCGAGGCGCTGCTCGAGCTCGGTCTCGTCGAAGACGCTGTCGAGCGGCTGGACGCATGGGAGGCGGACGCGCGGCGACTCGGTCGCGACTGGGTGCTCGCGCACGCGACTCGGTGCCGCGGGCTCGTCGCCGCCGCACGCGGCGAGATCGAGACGTCCCTGTCCGTTCTCGAGGAGGCGGTCTCGCAGCACGAGGCGGTCGGGGATCCGTTCGGCCGCGCGCGGGCGCTCCTCGCACTCGGCGTCGTGCGGCGGCGGGCGCGCCAGAAGCGCGCCGCCAGGCAGGCAATCGAGGAGGCGCGCGTCGGCTTCGAGGAGATCGGAGCCCGGGGCTGGGCGGACCGTGCGGGCGACGAGCTCGGCAAGATCGGCGGCCGAACCCGTGTCGACGGCCTGACACCTGCGGAGCGGCGCGTCGCCGACCTCGTTGCGAAGGGACGGACCAACGCCGAGGTGGCGGCGGCGCTCTTTCTTGCAGAGCGAACCGTGGCCAGCCATCTGACGCACGTCTACGCCAAGCTCGGCGTGCGCTCGCGGACCGAGCTGGCCGGCAGGCTCCGCTGACGGCCCTGCGCGGCCGGAGCAAAGTTCAGCTGTTCTGACGTTTTCACCGGACCGGCGCGGTCGTAGCGTCGATCGCATGCCGAGCTACCTGGTGGAGACCTTCCTTTCGCGCTGTGACCCTGGAGAACGGGGCGCACGCGAGGCGCGGGCACGCTCGGCCGCCGAGGAGCTGACGCGCGCCGGCACGCACGTCCGCTTCGACGGCGTCATCCACGTCCCGGAGGACGAGATCTGCTTCTTCGTGTTCGGAGCCGAGTCGAGTCGGGAGGCTGCGCTCGTCGCGCAGCTGGCCTCGCTCGAGGCGTACCGCGTCGTCGAAGCCGTGACGTCCGGAGAGGAGTAAGACATGCAACGGCAGTTCATTCCGAGGAGTCGCCTGCGTACCGTCGTCCTGCTCGCGACCGCGGCCGCGCTTGCGGCGCCCGCGGTCGCTCGTGCGGACATGGTCACGCAGTGGAACCTCAATGCCTCGAACGCGCTGATGGTCACCGCCGCCCAACCGCCGCAGCAGTCCGTACCGCACCTGGCGATGGTGCACGGGGCCGTCTACGACGCGGTGAACGCGATCGACGGGGGCCACGAGGGATACCTGCTGACGTCGCGACTGGCGACGCCGTCCGACTCGAAGGACGCCGCGGCCGCGACGGCGGCGTACCGCGTCCTGCTGAACATCGTCCCTGCACAGCAGGGTGCGCTCGACACGCTGTACACGGCGTCGCTCGCGACGGTCGCGGATGGGCCGGCGAAGCGGCGCGGGATCGCGGTCGGTGAGGCCGCAGCCGCGGCGATGATCGCCGCCCGGACCGACGACGGCCGCTTCGGTGCCTTCCGGTTCGACGTCGGGGCAGGGCCCGGCGTGTGGAAGCCGGTGCTGCCGATGTTCGTCAACGACCCGAATGCGTGGCTGAAGGACGTGCGTCCGTTCCTGATCCGGAGCGGGACGCAGTTCCTGTCCGACGGCCCGCTCGCGCTCGACAGCCGCAAGTACGCGCGCGAGTTCGACGAGGTGAAGTCGCTCGGCTCCGCGGCGAGCACGGCCCGCTCGACCGACCAGACGAACGCGGCCCGCTACTGGGCGGAGAACCCGCCCGGGACGTGGAGTCGCGTCTTCCGCACCCTGTCGGCGCAGCAGGGGCTGTCGCTCGTGGACAACGCCCGCCTGTACGCGATGCTCTACCTGACCGCAGCAGACGCGCTGATCAGCGTCTGGAACGACAAGGCGCATTGGCTCTTCTGGCGGCCGATCACCGCGATCCGCGAGGCCGACACCGACGGCAACTCGGCGACGGGGAAGGACGATGCCTGGCTGCCGCTCATCGCGACCCCGCCGTACCCGGAGCACTCGTCCGGCCACTCGGGCCTGAGCGGCTCGATCGCGGCGACGCTCCAGGACTTCTTCGGAACGGACGCGATCGGTTGGACGGACACGAACAACGGCGGGTTCACCCGCAGCTTCGCCAGCTTCTCGCAGGCGATCGACGAGGTCGTCGACGCGCGCGTGTGGTCCGGGATCCACTTCCGGAACGCCGACGAGCAGGGCGCGAAGATCGGCAGGCAGGTCGCGCGCTACCGCGACAAGCACTACTTCGGGCCGGCGAAGCGCAACGACGACGACTGATGGAGAGACGGTCGACGAGGTGGCCACGCGCCACCTCGTCGCCGCCCACCCATCAAGGGTGACGTTCGTTCACCCGAGGCGCCTGGAGAATCGCCCTCGCTGTCGCGCCAAGGGAGAACTCGTTGCCCCCGAGCACCGGCGAAGGATCCGCGACCGGCACGACGACCGCGAACACCGTCGGGTCGCAGTTCGCACACCTGACCCAGGACCTCGTCCGCCTCGTCGCGATCCCCTCGGTCTCCGCGGCCGGATTCCCCGACGAGACGAGGCCCGCGCTGCTCGAGGCGCGCGACGTCATCGTCGAGCTCCTGCGCGACGTCGGCGTCGAAAACCTCGGCTCGATCGAGCTGCCCGACACCGCTCCCGTGATCACCGGCGAGATTCCGGCGCCGGAGGGCGCGCCCACCGTCCTGCTCTACTCGCACTACGACGTCGTCGGCGCGGGCGACATCGCGAAGTGGGACTCGCCGCCGTTCGAGGCGAGCGAGCGCGACGGCGCGATCTTCGGCCGCGGGACCGCCGACTCGAAGTCGAACATCCTCATGCACGTCGGAGCGCTCCGCGCGTGGGACGGCAGGCCGCCGGTCGGGATCAAGATCGTGATCGAGGGCCAGGAGGAGAGCGGCAGCGACCTCGTCGAGTTCCCGCAGTCGCAGCCGGAGCGCTTCGCCGCAGACGCGATGGTGATCGGGGACATGGGCAGCCTGCGTCCCGGCGTTCCGACGCTGACGGTCGCGCTCCGCGGCATGGCGGCCGTCAAGGTCGAGGCGAGGACGCTGGCGGGCCCGAAGCACAGCGGACAGTTCGGCGGGGCCGCTCCCGACGCGTTGGTCGCCCTGCTGCACGCGCTCTCGACGTTGCACGACGAGCGCGGGGACGTCGCCGTCCCCGGCCTTCGCCGCGAGGAGTGGACCGGCGCCTCGTACAGCGAGGACGAGTTCCGTGAGCTGGCGGAGGTCGAGCCGGGCGTGCCGTTCTTCGGAACCGGAGGGCTGGGCGAACGGGTCTGGTCCGGGCCCGCGATCACAGTCACCGGCATCGACGTGCTCTCGGTCGATCAGGCGCTCAACGCCGTCGTCCCGTACGCCCGCGCCAAGGTGAGCCTCCGCATCCACCCGGAGCAGGATCCGGCGGAGGCGCAGGCGGCCCTCGTCCGCTTCCTCGAGGAGGCGCGTCCCTTCGGGATCGAGCTCGGCGTCGAGGCGGCCGAGACGGGAACGGGGTTCGCGGCGCGCACGTCGGGGCCCGCCTACGACGCGGCGCGCGCAGCCCTCGCAACCGCGTGGGGCGCCGACCCCGTGTTCGTCGCGACCGGCGGGTCGATCCCGCTCGTGAACGCCCTGAGCCAGGCGGTCCCCGATGCCGAGATCCTGCTCCTCGGCACGACGGACGGCTTCGCCAACATCCACGCGCCGAACGAGCGCGTCGTGCTCGACGAGTTCGAGAAGGCCGTCGTCGCCGAAGCGGAGTTCTTCCGCGAGTACGCCCTTCGGGCGGAAGGCGCGACGTGAGCGACCGGTCGTTCAGCCAGAAGCTGCTCGATCGCATCGAGACGGTCGGGAACAAGGTCCCGCACCCGGCGATCATCTTCCTCGGCCTCTGCGTCCTCGTGATCGTCCTCTCGGCGGCGCTCGCGCTGTTCGACGTCAGCGTCACCTACGAGGTCGCCGAGACGCCGCCCGTGCAGGTCGAGGAGACCGAGCTGGCGGGCTCGATCCAGCCCGAGGCGGTCGTGCCCCCGTTTTCGGAGATCGACGAGGAGCCCGAGATCCGGACGCAGACGACGAAGATCGAGAGCCTCCTGTCGGTCGACGGGATCCGCTTCATCTTCACGTCGTTCGTCCAGAACTTCGCGAACTTCAGCGTCGTCGCCGTGATCTTCGTCGCGATGATCGGCGTGGGGGTGGCGGAGAAGGCGGGGCTGATGGCCGCCTTGATCCGAAAGCTCGTCAGCGTCGCGCCGGCGCGCGCGATCACGTTCATCATCGTGCTGCTCGGCGTCCTCTCGAGCGTCGCCAGCGATGCCGGCTACCTCATCCTGATCCCGCTCGGGGCGGCTGCGTTCCTCAGCCTCGGGCGACATCCGCTCGCCGGGCTCGCCGCCGCCTACGCCGGCGTCAGCGCCGTGTTCGCGGTCAACGTGCTGATCACGCCGATCGACAGCCTCGTCACCGAGATCACGAACGAGGCCCTCGGGCTCGTGCCCGGATCGGAGCCGATCGGGATCACCGCGAATCTCTACTTCTCGATCGCGTCGACGTTCGTGATCGCGTTCGTCGTGACCGTCGTGACCGAGCGCGTGATCGAGCCGCGGCTCGGCCCGTATCACGCAGAAGGCTCGGGAGACGAAGGGCACACCGCGCCGGACGAAGAGGTCGTGCTCGGAGACGAGTCGCGCGGGCTCCGGTTCACGGTCATCGGCGTGCTGCTCTCGATCGCGGTCGTCGTGCTGCTGACGGCCATCCCGGGCGCGCCGCTCCGTGATCCTGAGACCGGCGCCGTGATCGGCGACTCGCCGTTCATGGACAGCCTCATCTTCATCATCACGCTCGTCTTCCTCGTCGCGGGCATCTGCTACGGCGTCGGCGCGGGGACGGTCAAGAGCAGCGTCGACGTGATCAACGCGATCACCGAGACGTTCGCGTCACTCGCTGGCCTCATCTTCATGCTGCTGCTGATCAGCCAGTTCATCGCGTACTTCAACTTCAGCAACATGCCGACGGTCATCGCGGCGAAGATGGCCGACCTCCTCGAGCGTGCGGACATCGGCGCGATCTGGCTCCTGCTCCTGTTCATCCTCGTGATCGCGTTTCTCGACATCATCATCCCGGGCGTCGTCCCGAAGTGGGCGATCTTCGCGCCGATCTTCATCCCGCTCTTCCTGCGCCTCGACGTCGCGCCGCAGACCGTCCTTGCCGCGTATCGCGTTGCGGACTCGCCGATGAACGTGATCACGCCGCTGATGGTGTACCTGCCGTTCATCGTGGTCGTCGCGCAGCGCTACGACCGCGGCGCCGGGCTCGGGACGATCGTGTCGTTGATGCTGCCGTTCACGCTCGTGACGCTCGTCTTCTGGACGCTCTTCTTCGTCGCGTGGTACCTGATCGGGATCCCGTTCGGCCCGGGCTATCCGGTCAATGCGTGACGCCGCCCGAGTACCTCCTCTGGAGGCAGACGCTCTCCGACGGCGAGGTGACGACGATCTACGCGGTGCGCCACTCGAGCGCGGCGACGCGCGCGCGCGTCGTCTACTTCCCCCGCACCGAGCACCTGGACGTGTGGTGCCGCGCGCACGGCGTCGAGGAAGCGGTCGTCGGCGGGTTCTTCCTGCGCGACCCGTACCGGCCGCTCGGCGAGCTCTGGATCGACGGGCGTCAGATTCGACACGAGGCGGTCGCGGAGCCCTACACGGACAGGCGCGCCAGCGTCGTGATCGACGACGGTGCCGTTCGGCTCGCGCAGCGATCCGACGCGCCCTCGCAACCCGGCGGCGATCTCGTCCAGGCCGGCCCGCTCCTCGTCGCGGGCGGGAAGGTCGTGTTCGACGCGGAGGACGACCGCGAGGGGTTCTCGGCCGGCGCGGGGCAGTTCGACTCGGACATCACGGAAGGGCGCTACCCGCGCGCCGCGCTCGGGGTCTCGGACGGCTCGCTCGTCGCCGTCGCGTGCGACGGCCGGCGCTCGAACGTGGACGGCGGCCTCTCGATGGGCGAGCTCGCGGAGGTCATGGTCGAGCTCGGGGCCGAGAGCGCGATCAACCTCGACGGCGGCGGCTCGACCACCCTGGTGCATCGCGGCCATCTCCTGAACCGGCCGTACTCGACGCAGGACCAGCCTGCGCCGGCCTCGCGGCGCGTCGTGAGCGCGCTCGCGTTCGAGCCAGGATGAGCGCCGAGCCCGCCTACGTCTCCACCGGCAGCCTGCCCAGGGACGAGCTCGTCTCCGCGCTCGTCTCCGAGGCCTACGAGCGGTTCCGGACGAACGCCGAAGGAGCGCTCTCGGACGTGTACCCGGCGCTCGAGCGCGTCTCGCCCGAGCTGTTCGGCATCTGCGTCGCGGGGACGGACGGGCACGTCGTCGAGATCGGCGACGCGGGCGTCGAGTTCACGATCATGAGCGTCGCGAAGCCGTTCGTCTTCGCGCTCGTCTGCCAGCACCTCGGGCCGGACGACGCGCGCCGGAAGCTCGGCGTGAACGCGACCGGCCTGCCGTTCAACTCCGTCGCGGCGGTCGAGCAGAGCGCCGACGGGCGAACGAACCCGATGGTGAACGCGGGAGCGATCGCGGCGACGAGCCTCGCGCCCGGTGCGACGGCCGACGAGAAGTGGCGGTTCGTCCACGAGGGTCTTTGCGGCTTCGCGGGGCGCGAGCTCTCGCTGAACGAGGAGGTGTACGAGTCGGCGTCCGCGACGAACCATCGAAACCGCGAGATCGCCGAGGCGCTCGAGCGCTCCGGGGCGATCTTCGACGAGCCGGCCGACGCCGTCGACGTCTACACGAGGCAGAGCTCGCTCGACGTCACGACGCGCGATCTCGCGGTGATGGGCGCAACGCTCGCGGACGGCGGCGTGAACCCGGTCACAGGGACGCGCGTCGTGGACGCATCCGTCTGCCGCTATACGCTCGCGGTGATGACGACGGCCGGGCTCTACGAGACGTCGGGTGACTGGCTGTGCGACGTCGGGCTGCCGGGGAAGAGCGGGATCGGCGGCGGGATCGTGACGGTCTCGCCGGGCAAGGGCGGTCTCGGCACGTTCGCTCCGCTGCTCGACGACGCCGGGAACAGCGTGAAGGGGCAGCTGGTCGCGCGCTTCCTGTCCCGTCGCCTCGGCCTGGACCTGTTCGTGTCGCAGCCCCGCGTGCAGAGGTGAGGCCGGCGACGCGGTCGCTTCTCGCCGCGCTCGTCGCCGCCCTCGTCGTCGCGCCCGCGGCCGCCGCGGACCTCGGAGACGAGACCGCGCTCGCGGAGAAGTATGCGCCGGTCGTCCGCCTCGTCGAGCAGAAGGAGGAGTGCGGTCCGGGCGAGCCCTACAAGCCGATCGACGTCGACTCGCTCTTCAGCGAACCGACCGTCGCGCTGCGCGGGCCGTGGAACGCGTTCGACCTCGTCAAGATCGGCCCGACCGCGCGCGACCTCGCCGGGCTCTACGAGTACCACCTCGACTTCCCCGGCAACGCGCTCGACCCCGGATGCTCGTACGAGCGCTGGGGGCGCCGCATCACCGAGGGAACCGCGCCGACCGTCTACGGCCACGTCGCGACGGATCCGAAGCATCCCGGCAAGCTCGCGCTCCAGTACTGGCTCTTCTACGTCTACAACGACTGGAACAACCTCCACGAGGGCGACTGGGAGATGGTGCAGCTCGTCTTCGACGCACCGGATGCGCGGGCGGCGCTCGCGAGCGCGCCCGTCTCGATCGGCTACAGCCAGCACGAGGGAGCCGAGCGTGCCGACTGGGGCGAGGACAAGCTCGAGCTCGTCGACGGGCGGCCCGTCGTGTATCCGGCAGCCGGCTCGCACGCGAACTTCTACGAGCAGGCGCTCTTCGTCGGCAGCTCCGGCGACCAGGGCGTCGGCTGCGACGACACGCGCGGCCCGCACGTCGACCTGAACCCCGTCGTGCGCACGATCCCGAGCGAGACCTCGGCCGCGCAAACGGCGTTTCCGTGGGTCGGGTTCGAGGGGCGGTGGGGCGAGCTGCAGGACGCGTTCTTCAACGGCCCGACCGGGCCGAACCTCAAGGACCAGTGGACCGAGCCGATCACCTGGTCGGAGACCTGGCGGGACCGGAGCATCGCCGTCCCGACCGGCGGGATCCTCGGGACGGACGCCACGGACTTCTTCTGCACCGCGGTCGCGAAGGGCTCGACCGGGCTGATCCGACTCGTGCGCGACCCGGTGACGACGATCATCGCGCTCACGGCGCTGCTGGCGCTCGTGCTCTTCACCGCCGCGAAGGCGACGTGGCGGCCGACGGCGCCGCTCCGGGTCGCGCGCCGCCGGACGTGGGGCCAGATCCTCTCGGCCGCCGGCCGGATGTACGTCGGACGCGCGCCGCTCTTCCTCGGGATCGGGCTGCTCCTGCTTCCCGTCACCGCCGTGACGACGGTGCTGCAGGCGGTGTTGATCGGCGGGCTCGGGCTCGTGGGGCTGGACGCGGACGGTGAGTCGGCGGGTGCACTTGCGGCTCGTCGTCGTCCTGATCGGCACGACGCTGACGCTCTTCGCGTTCGCGTTCGTGCAGGCAGCGACCGCGTGCGCTGTCCATCGGATCGACGAAGGCCGCCCGGTCGACCCGGTGCGCGCGTACCGCGCCGCGTTCGAGCAGATCCGGCCGCTGCTCGGCGCATCGGCTCTCGCCTCGGGTGTGTGGCTCGCGCTCACCGCCACGGGATTCCTCTTCCCCGTCGCGATCTGGCTCGCCGTCCGATGGGCGCTCTTCGCGCAGGCAGTCGAGCTCGAGGGACGCTCGGCCGTCGGTGCTCTCGCTCGAAGCGCACAGCTCGTCCGCGGCCGCTGGTTCCGGGTCGCGTCGCTCGTCGGGGTCGGCAGCGTCGTCACGATCGTCGCCGGCCCGCTGCTCGGTGCCGTCCTGATCCTGGCGACGAGCCTGCCGCTCGCGCTGCTGAACCTCGTCGCGGGCGTGATCTACGCGGCTGCGATGCCGTTCGTCGCGCTGACGACGACGTACGTCTACTTCGACGCGCGAACGCGGCACGAGCTCGAGCCGGAGGAACAGTCCGACGAGCTCCCGGCCGAGCTCGGCACGATCACCGCCTGAGGCAGAGCGCGGCGAGGTCGACGCCGGCGTAGACCGGGTTGTGCACGATGCATCCGAGTCGTCGAGAGACGAGCTCCGGCATCGCGTCTGTCACGTAGACGGCGAACAGCGACTTCCGCTCGACCGTTCGCGCGAGCGATGCTGCGGCGCGTTCACGCGCAGGGGAGGAGAGCCGCGCCAAGCGGTGCAGCGCCGTTGCGTCGTGGGCGGGAAGGAACAACGGTTCGAGGTACGCAGCGGGGTCGGGGGTGCTCGCGCTCAGTCCGCCCCAGATGAGGTCCGCCCGGCGAGCCTTCGCGAGCCAACGCTCTTCGCTCTCGCCCTGCACCATCGGAATGACCACCATGCGGATGCCGATGGACGCGAGCTGGTCGCGGAGCGCTCGGTTGAAGGCGTCCGTGTAGGGCGGGTCGTCCCACGTGAAGACGACTGCGCGGCCGGTCCGGTTTCCGGCGAGCTTGCGCGCTCGACCGAGGTCGGCCCGGGACGGGTACAGCGGGTGCTTCTCGTAACCCGGCACGCCGCGTGCGAGCAGACGTGAAGCGGGAATGCCGACGCTCTCGCCCGCATCCGCGAGGGCCCGGCGGTCGAGCGCGTACTGCACCGCCCGGCGCATACGAACGTCCGCGAAGAGCGGCCGCTCCCAGTTGAAGGCGAGGAAGTGCACGCCGGCGTTCGAGCCCGGGCGTCAGGCGGTATCGCGCGCCGGCCGCCCGCGCGGCGTCGGTGTCCGGCGTCAGCGTCGGGTTCTGCGAGTCGAGGAAGTAGTCGAGCCGGCCGTTCTCGATCTGCGACGCGGCCTCACCCGGTGCGACGTCGAACTTGAAGACGATCGCGTCGAGGTGCTGGGGCCGCGAGCCGCCGTAGCTCGGGTTGCGCCTCAGCACCGCGAACGACTCGGTGTGCTCCGCGAGGTAGTACGGGCCGGCCGAGGGAACGGGCGTCCCGATGCCGTCGGCGACGACCGGCGTCCCGACGGGAACGGCGCAGCTCAGAGCGGCGAACCACGGAAAGTCCGGAGCCCGGCTTGCGGAGCCGGACGACGAGTCGGCCGCCGCTCGCCGAGATGCCCGAGATGTGGCGGGCATTCCCTGCGCGGTACTCGTCGACACCGACGATGTTCAGCGCCTGCGGGATGACGTAGTCGAACTTCGGCGAGAGCGCGCGCTCGATCGCGTGCCGGAACGACTCGGCCGTCACCTCTTCCTTCGACGGCGGCGAGAACCCGAAGCCTTTCCGGATCCGGAACGTGTACGTGCGTCCGCCGTCCGCGACCTCGGGGAGGTCCTCGGCGACCTCCGGGATCAGCCGCGTACCGGCGTCGCCTTCGGTGTCCGGATAGTTGAGCAGCCTCGCGCACGTCGCGAAGTGGAACTGCACCTGCGGCGCGTCCCAGGTCGGGAGCGTGAACGCGGGGTCGGTCGCCGCTCCGCTGTCGAAGAGCGTGCGCGCCTTCCGGCCGATCCAGACGATGTCGCCGCGCAGGTCCGCCGTCGCGTCCTCCGCGCTCTCTCGAACGCCGACCGCTACGAGCCCGTCGCGGGCGTCGACTCCGGTCACGAAGTGGCCGACCTGGTAGCGCCGGATCGCGTTCGTCGTCGTGTCGACGCGCGCGACCGTTCCGTGTCCGCCGAGCGTCGCCCACAGCGCTCCGTCAGCGTAGGACAGGCGCTGAATTGCCGACGAGAGGGCGATCGTCGGCAGCAGGCTCCCGTTTCTCGTGACCTTCCAGACGTCTCCGCTCGGGTTCGTCGCGGCCCACACGTAGCCGCCGCCGGCGGCGACGCAGCACAGGTCGGACTGCAGCGTCCGCGTGAGCACCACCGAGTTCGTCCGCGGGTCGATCTTCCGCAGCTCACCCGGCGTGCTCGCGACCCAGAGCCCGCCTTCGCCGAACGCGAGGTGGTCCACGTCTCCGCCGAGGATCGAGATCCGCGCCTGCACGTGCCCCGTGCGCGGGTCGAGGCGTTCGACCCAGGCGCCCGGGTTGAACGCGCCGTGGCCGACCCACACCGAGCCGGCGCCGACAGCGACCTCTCCCGTGAGGTCGGTCTCGACTCCGTTCATCGGGAGCGAGAAGCGATCGACGACCTCGTTCACCGACGGGTCGACCCGGAACAGCGTCGGTGCGTGCCTGCTCGTCACCCAGATCGAGCCCTCGCCGAACGCGATCCCGCCCGGCTCAGCACCGAGGCCGATCGTCGCGAGCACCTTTCCGCTGCGGGGATCGATCCGGAGCAGCTCGCCTTCGGAGGAGACGCTCCAGAGCGGATCCGGCGCCGAAGCGCACGAGCTCGGTGTTCCGCACCGGCACCGAGCGTGCGATCTCGCCGCCGCTCGCGCTGAGGAAGACATTCGAGTCGGCTGCTGCGAGCGCCCGTGCGCTCTCGGTTCCGCCCTGTGTCAGCCCCACGACGACCGCGGTGGCGGCGGCGGCGAGCGCCACCGCAGGCACGGCCACCCATCTTCGTCTTGCCGCGACGGCGGGCCGCGGACGCTCGAGCTCGGGATCCTGCCGCAGGATCGCCTGCTCGAGGTCGCGGAGCTGCTGGCTGGGCTCGATCCCGAGCTCATCGAGAAGCCGACGCCGCGTGTCGGTGTACACGCGGAGCGCCTCCGCGTGTCGGCCCGATCGGTAGAGCGCGAGCATGAGCTGGCCGCGGAGCCGCTCGCGCAGCGGGTGCTTCGCCGTCAGCGCGTCGAGCTCCGGAACGGCGGTGTCGTGGCGCCCGAGTGCGAGCTCGGCGTCGAGTCGCTCCTCCGTCGCGACGAGCCGCAGCTCCTCCAGCCGCTCGACCTCGGCCCGCGCGAACTCCTCGTACCCGAGGTCGGCAAGCGGAGCGCCGCGCCAGAGCCCCAACGCCTGGTCGAGCGCGGCGAGCGCCTCGGAGTGCCGGCCTGCCGCGTTCGCTCGCTTACCCTCGTCGAGCAGTCGCTCGAACCGGTGCGCGTCGATCTGCTCGGGCTCGACCTCGAGGACGTAGCCGCCGCTCCGCGTCAGGACGAGCTCGTCCGGCTCGAACGACTTTCGCAACCGTGAGATCTGGATGTCGAGGCTGTGCCCGGCGGTGCCCGGAGCCCGCTCCGGCCACAGCGCCTCGATCAGCACGTCGCGCGAGACGACCTCGTTTGCGTGCAGCAGCAGCAGCGCCAGCAGACCCCGCGGCTTCGCGCCGCCGATCGCAACGACGCTGCCGTCCCTGACGGCTTCGACCGGTCCCAAGAGCCGGAACTCCACGAGTCTCCTTCGGCTCGGTGCCGACGACGCTAGCACCGTTCCGAACGAGGGTCGAGAGCGCCTTGAGAGGTGCCTGAGAGGGCTTGCTCGCACGATCGCGGCGTGCCTTGCGAACTCGCTCTCCGCCGACGGCTCCTCCGAATCGGAGTGGTCGTCGTGGTCGCGTCGGCGCTGCTCGCATTGGCACCCGCGTGCTCGGCCGAGCTCGACAAGGACGACAACGACAGAGGAGGCTCCGAATGAAAGCGCTCTGGATACTGCTCGCAATCGGTGCGGCGATGACCATCGCCGTGCTCGGCTCGCCGGCGCAGGCCGGCGTCGGACCGAATCGGTGTCCGGACGACCCGACCGTGAACCTCCCGGGCCCCGAGATCTGCACGTTCAGCTTCTCGGTCCACAACGAGCTTCCGGCCGGGACGCGGTGCGACTTCGCGTGACGATCGACTACGAGGTCACCGGAACGATCTACTTCTTCGAGAACCCGCCGCGCGCCGTGGCGCACATGACCTCGGTCGGAACCGCGACGGGCAACGGGCACACGCTCATCCGCACGGCCAAGTTCACCGAGACGGCGAGCCCGGAGATCGTCTTCACCGACCATGGGCTGCTCGCGCGGTACAAGCTGCCCGGCGGGAAGACCATCACGATGTGGGCCGGGTACCAGCGGGAGTCGATCCTTCCGCCGGAGCCCGAGATCTTCCACGGCAATCCGGTGCTCGACCAGAACCCCGAAGAGCAGGCTGCGTTCTGCGCGGCCCTGACGTAGGCCGCTAGGAGGGCTTGGTGGAACGGCCCGGCGGCACAGCGCCTGTTTCGCCAAGCCCTCCCTAGTCGGGGAGTAACGGCACGATCAATCCCGGGTCGCGCCCGAGGAGCACGGCCCGGGTGATCGCGCCGGATCCGTACCGCTCGCGGATCGCATCGACCGCGTCGTCGAGCGCACCGTCGCCGCGCGGATCGAGCGGCAGCGGGAGCTGACGCGGCGGGTCGTCCACGAGGTTGGCGACCGCGACGCCGACGAGCGTGAGCCCTCGCCGGTCGACCATCGGCGAGGCGGTGAGCAGCAGCCAGCGGGCGGTGCTGAGGATCGTGTGCGTCTCGGCCGTCGGCCACGGGAGCGTGTGCGAGCGGGTGACGCGCGAGAAGTCGTTGAAGCGGAGCCGCAGGACGACCGTGCGGCCGATCCGCCCGGCCTTGCGCATCCGGCGCGTCACGCGCTCCACGAGCCCGACGAGCACGGCGTCGACGGCCTCGCGCGACATCCGGCGACGGCCGAGCGCGCACTGTGCGCCGACAGATCCCCGTCGCCGGCCGGCGCGCACGAGCCGCGGATCGCGGTTGTGCGCCAGCGCGTGGAGCTGGCGACCGGACCCGGCGCCGAGCATCGCGACGAGCGCACCCTGCTCGAGCCGCGCGACCTGTCCGACCGTCGTGATGCCGCGGTTGTGCAGCTTCTCCGCCGTCTTGTCGCCGACGCCCCAGAGGCGTTCCACGGGAAGCCGGTGCAGGAACGCCAGCTCGCGGTCGGGCGGGACGACGAGCAGCCCGTCCGGCTTCGCGACGCCGCTCGCCACCTTCGCGAGGAACTTCGTCCTCGCGACGCCGATCGTGATCGGCAGCCCGACGTGCTCGCGGACGTCGCGCCGCAGCCGCATCGCGATCTCGGTCGGGGAGCCGGCGATCCTCCTCATGCCGCGGACGTCGAGGAACGCCTCGTCGATCGACAGCGCCTCGACGACCGGCGTTGCGTCGTCGAAGACGCGAAGCAACGCCTTGCTCGCCTCCGAGTAGGCAGCCATCCGCGGAGGGACCACGACGGCGTGGGGGCAGAGCCGCCGCGCCTGCCGGCCTCCCATCGCGGTTCGGACACCGTGAGCCTTCGCCTCGTAGCTCGCCGCGAGCACGACGCCGGCGCCGACGATCACCGGGCGGCCCCGCAGGCGCGGATCGTCGCGCTGCTCGACGGACGCGTAGAAGGCGTCGACGTCTGCGTGCAGGATCGTCGCCTCAGCCTGCACGAACATATGTTCGCACATGCTGCCCCGCTCGACCTCCTTGGATCGCGGCCGGCAGAGCGCGATCGCGACCGCGACCGGGAACGCGAGGATGCCGACGAATGCGAGGGCGACCTGCGCGGCCTCGCCCCCGAGGCCGAGCGGCTCATCGGGAAGGAAGAACACGGCGAAGACGACGGCGACGGCGGCGAAGAAGATCTTCAGCTGGCGTCGCTCGTCGCCGCGGGAACGACGTGTCCGAACGACCACCGACGCGAATGCCCCCAGCGCAGCGACGGCGAGGAGAGCGAGCGCGACGACCTCGAGCGCGTTCGCGACACCTCCGGCTCCGGCGATCCCGAGCGGATTCAGCCCGGAGGAGGGCACGTCCTCGTCGACCGGACCGGGTCGGATCGCCATCGACGTGACGGCGGAGACGACGGCTGTGCATGCCGCTGCTCCGAAAAGCCACCATCGCCTCGTGGGCGGCTTCCCCGTCGGGAAGAGGAGCGGAATCAGCACGACAACGAGGACGAACGTCGGCACGAGGAGCATGTCGCTCACGAGTGACATCAAACGCGCCGCCGGCAGCGATCCCGGGTTCGTGAACGTCGCGTACGTTGCGTAGCTGCCGGCGAAGGCTTTCGCCTCGTGGCAGAGGCCCACGAGAGCGAACGCCCACGCGAACAGGTTCCGCGGCTCCCGCGCCAGGATGAGCGCGGCGACGAGCGGGAACGCCAGGATGAGCACGTCGTCCACGACGTCCTCGGTCGTCGCGACCTCGAGTCCGGGGACGTCGGTCGGGGCCCCGCGCACGAGGATCGCGGCGGCGGCGACGAGGACGGACGAGAGGACGAGCGGAGCCCAACCTGCAGCTGACCGGATGTTGCGACGCGCGCTCATGGACCCGAGCCACGCTAGGACGGAGCGGAGAACGGCGCATCGGTCGGCGCTCTCGTTCTTCCTCAGCGTCGACGACGATTCTGCGCGCCCGACATCAACCTCTGCGCTGATGGAACGAGCGGTGCCGCTGCGCTACGTTCAACGAGTGGTCGGTCGCGTCGCTCCACACGCCCGACGTCTCTTCGATCTCCTGGTCGCGCTCGGGCTCGCATCGCTGGCCCTGATCGAGATCTTCTGGCCCGGCGGATTTCTCGCGACGGGGCCGATCGAGGGCGAGAAGGCCGTTCTCGTGCCGACCGCGCTTGCGATGACGCTCCCGCTCGCACTTCGCCGCCGGCTTCCGTTGGCAACCGTGCTCGTCGTGTTCGGCGCCGCGGCGCTTCAGGAGGTGTTGACGACTCCGCCCGACGGGCTGTCCCTTTTGACCGCGGCGCTCGTCGCTGCGTATTCCGTCGCTGCGTACTCGGACCGGCGGAGGGCCGTCGCCGGGCTCGTCGGGGCGCTCGCTCTGAGCCTGCCCTCGGGCCTCGCGGATGCGGTCTTCGCCTGGGTCCTGATCGGGGCCGCGTGGGGAGCGGGGAGGATCGTCCGACGTCAGAACCTCCTGCTGGAGGCGCTTCGACGCGAGCAGGAGGCAGCGAGAGCGCGCGGCCGTCGTCGACGAGCGCGCCCGCCTCGCGCGCGAGCTGCACGACGTCGTCGCGCACAGCGTGAGCACGATCGTGGTGCAGGCCCAGGCCGGAGAGGCACTGGTCGAGGACGAGCCGGCGCGAGCGCGCGAGGCGTTCGTGGCGATCACGAGCTCCGGGCGCCAGGCGCTCGGGGAGCTGCGGCGCATGCTCGGATTGCTGCGCGCTGCCGAAGGCGGGCCCGAGCTCGGGCCGCAACCCGGGCTGACTCAGCTCCGAGCGCTCGTCGAACAGATGAGGGACGTCGGGCTGCCGATCGAGCTCACGATCGAGGGTGAACCGCGGCCGCTGCCGACCGGAGTCGACCTGTCGGCGTACCGAATCGTTCAGGAGGCGCTGACGAACGCGCTGAAGCACGCTCGGCCCGCGAGCGCGCACGTCACCGTTCGGTACGGCGCGAACGACGTGGAGCTCGAAGTGCTCGACGACGGGCGCGGGAGCACCAACGGCGGCCCGCACGGGCACGGGATCACCGGCATGCGTGAGCGGGTGCGGCTCTACGGTGGGACGCTCGAGACCGGCCGGCGCGCGGAGGGGGGATTCTCGGTGCGTGCAAGGCTCCCGCTTGGAACTGCGTGATCCGCGTCCTCATCGCCGACGACCAGGTCCTCGTGCGGGCGGGCTTCCGCGCAATCCTCGAGATGGAGGAGGATCTCGAGGTCGTCGGTGAAGCAGTCGACGGCGGCGAGGCCGTGTCCGTCGCGCGGACGCTCCGGCCGGACGTCGTGCTGATGGACGTCCGCATGCCGGGCGTCGACGGCATCGAGGCGACGAGGCAGCTGCTCCGGGACGGTGATGCGCCGCGCGTGCTCATGCTCACGACGTTCGACCTCGACGAGTACGTCTACGAAGCCATGAAGGCCGGCGCGAGCGGGTTCCTGCTCAAGGACGCGCTGCGCGATCAGCTCGTCTCCGCGGTGCGCACGGTCGCGGCCGGCGACGCGCTGATGGCTCCGGCGCTCGTCCGGCGGCTCATCGAGGACTACGTTCGGCGTCCCGCGCCGAGCTCGGGCCCGCCTGTCGAGCTCGACGATCTGACCGAGCGCGAGCGCGAGGTGCTCGTGCTCATCGCCCGCGGACTCTCGAACGCGGAGATCGCCGGCCGCCTCTTCGTCAGCGAAGCGACGGTGCGCACACACGTCACGCACATCCTCGCGAAGCTCGGGCTCCGCGATCGCGTTCAGGCTGTCGTCGTCGCATACGAGACCGGGCTGATCCGACCAGGCGAGCCTTCGGAGCGCTGAGCGAATACAGGACGCCGTCGCTTGACGGTCGGGCACACCGCACGTACCGTCGCGAGCCGGATGTCGATCGGTGAGACGGGCCCTGTCAGCTCCATCAGCCGGGCGTCTCCCGACGCGTCGAGGTGCGCGGGCGCGACCTCACCGGCGACCTGATGGGCCGGTTGAGCTTCACGGAGTACTTCCACCTCCTGCTGACCGGCGACGAGCCGACCGAGGAGCAGCGGTTCTTCCTCGATCTGCTGCTCGTCGCGATCGCGGAGCACGGGATGATGCCGACGAACGTCGCGGCGAGGATGACGCTCGCGGCCGATCCGGGTTCGCTCCAGGGCGCTGTTGCGGCGGGGATCCTCGGCGCGGGGCCGGTCGTCCTCGGGACGTCGGAGGAGTGCGCCCGCCTGCTCGCCGAAGCCCAGGCGAAGGTGGACGCGGGCGCGGAGCCGGCCGACGTCGCCCGTGAGGCGACGCGCGCGATCCACGACGCCGGCGGGAAGGCGCCCGGGTTCGGCCATCCGGTGCACCGCCCGCTCGACCCTCGCGCGGAGCGGATCCTCGAGCTCGCCGACGAGCGCGGCGTCAGCGGTCCGCACGTCCTGCTCGCGCGGTCGTTCCGCGACGCCGTCGCCGACGCATGGGGGAGGCCGCTCACGATGAACGTCTCGATGCCGATCGCCGCCGTGCTGCTCGACCTTGGATTTCCACCCGATGCCGCGAAGGCCGTGCCGATCCTCGCGCGGACCGCGGGGCTGCTCGCACATCTCGCGGAGGAGCGGCAAAGCCCGACGGGCTTCGCGATGGCGCGCGCGGCCGAGGAAGCCGTCGAGTACGAGCCTGATGCTCCAGCCTGATGTCGAGACGCGTCCGTGGGACGAGCAGCTCGCACTCGACGACGCGAGCTATCGGGCGCAGCTCCAGTACCTCCTCCACCGGTCGGCGTTCTACAAAGCGAAGCTCGGCGAGGCTCCGAGCGACCTCGGCGGGCTCGCGGAGATCGCTGAGCTGCCGCTCACGGACAAGCGCGAGCTGCGCGCGACCGTCACACCGGACAACCCGGTCGGCGCGCACCTCTGCGCGACGCGATCCGAGATCGTCCGCATCTACTCGACGAGCGGGACGACCGGGACGCCGAGCTACATCCCGCTGACCGCCGGCGACCTCGAGAACTGGGTGACCGGGTCGGCGCGGAGCTACGCGGCCTCGGGGATCGCGCCTGGCCAGCGCATCGTCTCGACCTACAACGCCGGCCCGTTCGTCGCCGGGGCGGCGCTCGGCGCGTTCGAGCTCATCGGCCTCACCCACATCCCGGTCGGCACGGGCAACACCGAGCGCCTGATGCGGGCGGTCGAGCTGCTCCGGCCCGAGGCGGTCGTGCTCACGCCCTCGTACGCGGCCTACCTCGTCGAATGGGCCGCGGAGCGCGGCATCGACCTGCGAGCGTCGAGCGTCGAGCGCGTGCTCGTCGCCGGCGAGCCGGGCGGCGGCGAGCCGGCGTTCCGCGCGAAGCTGGAGGACGGGTGGGGCGCGAAGGTGACCGAGGCGATGGGGATCGGCGACATCGGCGTCTCGCTCTGGGGCGAGTGCGAGGAGCAGAGCGGGATGCACCTCGGCGCACGCGGCTTCGTGCACGCCGAGCTGATCGACCCCGAGACCGGGCGCGCAGTCGAGCCGGACGACGGCGCGACCGGCGAGCTCGTGCTCACGCATCTGCAGCATCGCGCGGCGCCGCTCCTGCGCTTCCGGACCCGCGACCACGTCGAGATCCGGACGGGCCCGTGCGCGTGCGGCCGCACCGGCCCGCGAGTGCGGTGCATCGGGCGAACCGACGACATGCTGATCGTCCGGGGTGTGAACGTCTTCCCGTCGGCGATCCGCGAGGTGGTGAGCGCGTTCGCGCCGAACGTCAGCGGCAACGTGCTCGTGACGCCGCGCGCCGACGGGGTGAAGCAGGAGCCGCCGCTGCCCGTGCGCGTCGAGCTCGCGCGCGGGACCGAGCGCGACGACAGGCTCGCAAGCGCGATCCGCGAGCGCCTGCGCGAGGTGCTCGTCGTCCAGACCGCCGTCGATCTCGTGCCGTGGGGGAGCCTCGAGCGCAGCGAGTACAAGTCGACGCTCGTCGAGCGCTCGTGAGCGACGTCCTCGTCACGACCGTCGTCGGGAGCTATCCCCAGCCGGACTGGCTGATCGACCGCGAGCGGCTCGGAGACCGGCTGCCGCCTCGCGTGCGAGCGCGCGAGCTGTGGCGCGTTCCGGAGCCGCAGCTCGAGGAGGCGCAGGACGACGCGACCCGGATCGCGGTCCAGGACATGGAGCGCGCCGGCGTCGACGTGATCACCGACGGCGAGATGCGGCGCGAGAGCTACTCGAACCGCTTCGCGACCGCGCTCGACGGGGTCGACCTCGACGAGCCCGGCGTCGCACTCGACCGCACGGGCCACGAGAACCCCGTGCCGCGGGTCGTGGGGCCGATCCGCCGAACGCGGCCGGTCGAGGTGAGCGACGTCGAGTTTCTCCGCTCGATCACGGACCGCCGGATCAAGATCACGGTCCCGGGGCCGTTCACGATGACGCAGCAGGCGCAGAACGACCACTACCCCGACGAGCGAAGCCTCGCGCTCGCCTACGCCGAAGCGGTGAACGAGGAGCTACGCGACCTGAAGTCGGCCGGCGCCGACGTCGTGCAGATCGACGAGCCGTACCTCCAGGCGCGCCCCGAGCCGGCGCGCGAGTACGCCGTCGAGGCGATCGACCGCGCGCTCGAAGGCATCGAGGGCGACACGGTCCTGCACACGTGCTTCGGCTACGCCGCGATCGTCCACGAGCGGCTCAGCGGCTATCCCTTCCTCCGCGAGCTGAACGACTGCCGCGCGACGCACGTCTCGCTCGAGGCGGCGCAGCCCGACCTCGACCCGGAGGTGCTGCGCGGCCTGCCCGACAAGACGATCGTCCTCGGCGTGCTCGACCTCGGCTCGAGCGACGTCGAGACGCCGGACGTCGTCGCCGAGCGGATCCGGAGGGCGCTCACGGTCGTGGAACCGCAGCGGCTCGTGGTCGCGCCGGACTGCGGCATGAAATACCTCCCGCGCGAACGTGCGTTCGCCAAGCTCGAGGCCATGGTCGCGGGCGCCCGCCTCGTTCGCGCGGCGCTCTGACCGGGTAGAGACCGACGGGAAGATCGCGGGCGTCTCGCCCGTCCGGAGGCCATGGGGGTACGTCCGCATGCCCGCGCGGGGGTGAGCGATGAGTTTTCGCGCGCCGGACGGTCGAACCCTTCGAGACCGATGCGAACGAGGAAAGGAACCAGTCGATGACCTTGGACGGCCGCTCACGCTGGCTCGCGCTCTACGTCCTCTGCCTGGGCGACCTGATGATCGTCCTCGACGGGACGATCGTGAACGTCGCGCTTCCGTCGATCCGCGACGACCTCGGCTTCACCCAGACGTCGCTCGCCTGGGTCGTGAACGCGTACCTGCTGACCTTCGGCGGCTTCCTGCTGCTCGGAGGCCGGCTCGGCGACCTCTTCGGGCACCGGCGGCTGTTCCTCTCGGGGATCGGCGTCTTCACCGCGGCCTCGCTCGCGTGCGGCCTTGCGACCTCGCAGGGGATGCTGATCGCGGCGCGCGCGGTCCAGGGCGTCGGAGGCGCAGTCGTCTCGGCGGTCGCGCTGTCGCTCCTGATGACGCTCTTCACCGAGCCCGCCGATCGAGCGAAGGCGATGGGATTCTTCGGCTTCGTCCTCTCCGGTGGCGGCGTCATCGGCGTGCTCGCGGGCGGGATCCTGACCGACCTGCTCAGCTGGCACTGGATCTTCCTCGTCAACCTGCCGGTCGGCGTCGCCGTGTTCGTGCTGTCGCTTCGCCTGCTGCCCGCCGCGCACGGCCCCGCGGCGACCGGACGCGTCGACTACGCCGGCGCGATCACCGTGACGGCGGCGCTGATGCTCGCGGTGTACGGGATCGTCAACGGCAACTCGAACGGCTGGACCTCGGCCGAGACGCTCGGGATCCTCGCGGGTGCGGTGGCGCTCCTCGGCGCGTTCCTGGTGATCGAGACGCGCGTCTCCTCGCCGCTCGTGCCGCTCAGCCTGTTCCGCAACCGCAACGTCTCGACGTCGAACGTCGTCGGGATCCTGATGGCGGCCGGGATGTTCGCGTACTTCTTCTTCTCGGCGCTCTACCTCCAGCTCGTGCTCGAGTACAGCCCGCTCGAGGTCGGCCTCGCGTACCTGCCCGGCACGGTGGTCTGGGGCGCGGCGTCGCTGCTGCTCTCGGAGCGGCTGGTGATGCGCTACGGGATCAAGCCGCCGCTCGTCACGGGGCTGATGCTGATGACGCTCGCGCTCGTGCTCCTGGCGCGGACGCCGGTCGACGGCAGCTGGGCGACCGACATCCTCCCGGCGACGCTCGCGATCGGCCTGGGCGCCGGCATCGCGTTCAACCCGATCCTCCTCGCCGCGATGAGCGGCGTCGCGCAGGAGCAGGCCGGCCTCGCGTCGGGCGTCGTGAACACGTCGTTCATGATGGGCGGCGCGGTCGGCCTCGCGATCCTCGCGAGTCTCGCCGACCGGCGGAGCGAGACGCTTCTCGCGTCGGGCGACGGCTCGCTCGAGGCGCTGAACGGCGGCTATCACGTCGCGTTCGTCGTCGGTGCGGTCTTCATCGTCGCGGCGGCGTTCGTCGCGGCCTCGCTGCTCCGCGTCGAGGCGCCGCAGCCGCACGGCCAGCTCGCGACGGCCGAAGCGGACTGAGCGAAGTCTCAGGGTGCAGCTCGGCCGGTGAGCCGAGCTGCACCCGAAGCGCCTACTGGCTCAGCTGCGCCATCCGCATCTGGTTCCCGGACGGGTCGCGGAAGCCCGCGTCGATCCCGTACGGCTGCTGGGTCGGCTCCTGCGAGAACTCGACGCCCTTGCTCTTCAGCTCCTCGTAGGACTTCTGGATGTCGTCCGTCGAGAAGAAGAGCCCGCCCGCGGCGCCCTTCGCGACGATCGTCTGCAGCGCGGCGCGCGTCTCGTCGTCGAAGACGGGCGGGCCGGGGACCGCCAGCAGCGCGAGCGCGACGTCCTGGCCCGGCAGGCCCACGGTGAGCCAGCGGAAGTTGCCCATCTCGGCCACCGTCACGTCGTCGCGAAGCTCGAACCCGAGCTTCTCGGTGTAGAACGCGAGCGCCTCGTCCTGGTCGTGGACCCAGACGTTCACGTTGGTGAGGGTCTTCAGCATGTCGACCTCCGTTGTCGTGGCGGAACGCCGGTCACGCTAGCCCGCGCGTACGCCGCTGTCTTCTCCAAAACTGCTCAGTGCGGACGGGCGTACGCCTGCAGCACGCACGTCGGGATGCGTGCGCGGTTCGCGGCCGGCGGATGGGCGGCGCGGTACGCCGTCGGCGACATGCCGTACAGCTTTCCGAAGCTCGTCGTGAATGACCCGACGCTCGACAGCCCCACCGTCATGCAGATGTCAGCCACGCTGCGGTCGGTGTTGCGGAGCAGCGCGGCCGCGCGCTCGAGCCGCCGCGTGAGGAGGTAGCGGTGCGGCGTCTCGCCGAACGCGCGCCGGAACTCGCGCGTGAAGTGCGCCGGCGAGACGTGCGCGGCGCGCGCGAGCGTGGCGACGTCGAGCGGCTCGCGGTAGCGCGCATCCGCGAGATCTCGCGCGCGGAGCAGGTGGCGTGCGGGCGGAACGGGGGTCACGAGTCGAGTATCGCGGAGACTTCGGGGCCTCCCGTAGGATGGGCCGAGTGCAGGATTCGTCGCTCAGGCTGAAGCCCGACGCGGGTGAGCTCGCCGGACAGTTCGAGCAGTACCGCTCCGAGCTGACGGCGTACTGCTACCGCATGCTCGCCTCGCCGTTCGAGGCCGAGGACGCCGTGCAGGACACGTTCATCCGCGCGTGGCGCGCGTACGACCGCTTCGAGGGCCGCGCCGCGCTCCGCTCGTGGCTCTATCGCATCGCGACGAACGTCTGCCTCGACATGATCGGCAGCCGCGAGCGGCGCGCGCGGCCGATGGACCTCGGTCCGGCTCGCGAGCCGGTCGTCGAGAGCCTCAACACGCTCCCTGAGGTGACGTGGATCGAGCCGACCCCCGACGCGGGCGATCCCGCCGAGGTCGCCGTGCAGCGCGAGACGATCAAGCTCGCGTTCGTCGCGGCGCTCCAGCACCTTCCGCCGAAGCAGCGCGCCGTCCTCATTCTTTGCGAGGTGCTGCGCTGGAAGGCGGCCGAGGTCGCCGAGCTGCTCGAGACGAGCGTCGCGTCGGTGAACAGCGCGCTCCAGCGTGCGCGCGCGACGCTCGAGGCGAGCAACGTGAACGTCGCGGAGACGCCTGCCGCGGTCGACGCGCCCGACGCCGAGCTGCTCGCGCGCTACGTCGAGGCGTTCGAGCGCTACGACATCGACGCGCTCACGTCGCTGATCTCCGAGGACGCGAGGCAGTCGATGCCGCCGTTCGACATGTGGCTGAGCGGCCGCGACGACATCTTCAGCTGGTGGTTCGGCCCGGGCAACGGCTGTCGTGGCTCGAAGGTCATCCCGACGGTCGCGGCGAACGGCTCGCCCGCGTTTGCGCAGTACAAGCCGAACGACGCGGGCGACGGCTACGAGCCCTGGGCGCTCCAGGTGCTCGAGATCGAGGATGGGAAGATCGTCGAGTTCACGTTCTTCCTCGACACCGAGCGGGTGTTCCCGCTGTTCGGTGTCCCCCTCGAGTACCGCCGCCTAGCTCACTCAGGAAGACATCTCGCAGCCCCATGAGCTCGACGAGCTCGAGGAGCTCGTCCGACGCGTGCCGGAGCCGCACCTGGCACCCGTGCCGGCACGCGGCGAGCTGGAGGCGGCAGAGCGCGTCGACCGTCACCGCGTCCGGGTCGATCCCACGGACGTCGCAGAACGCCACCTCGGCCGCTTTTCCGGCCTCGAACAGCCTGCAGACGCGGTCGCAGAGCCCGGGGAGGTCGTCCCGGGCGATCGGACCATGGATCGCAAAGGCGATCGTCTTCGGTCGCACGGCCATGCACACCTAGGACTGGCCCGGCGCCCGGAATTCATCGGTCGCCGGGCGATGAATTCGGCGCGGGGAGCGGGTCTTAGCCGTAGACCGATTCGAACGCCCGAAAGGACGCCGCAATGACCATCACCGACACTCGCACCCGCTGGCTCGCACTCATCGTCCTCTGCCTCGGCGACCTGATGATCGTCCTCGACACGACGATCGTGAACGTCGCGCTGCCGTCGATCCGCGAGGATCTCGGCTTCTCGCAGGCCTCGCTCGCGTGGGTGCGTGAATGCGTACATGCTGACGTTCGGCGGCTTCATGCTGCTCGGCGGCAGGCTCGGCGACCTCTTCGGCCACCGGCGCCTGTTCCTGGCCGGGATCGCGCTCTTCACCGCTCGCCTCGCTGGCGTGCGGTCTCGCCGAGTCGCAGGCGTTCCTCGTCGGCGCGCGCGCCGTGCAGGGGCTCGGCGGCGCGGTCGTCGCCGCGGTCGCGCTCTCGCTGATCATGACCCTCTTCACCGAGCCGGGCGAGCGCGCGAAGGCGATGGGCGTGATCGGTTTCGTCGCTGCCGGCGGCGGCAGCATCGGCGTGCTGCTCGGCGGCGTCCTCACCGACTCGTTCGACTGGCACTGGATCTTCCTCGTCAACCTCCCGGTCGGGATCGCCGTGATCGTCGCTGTCGCTCGTGCTGCTCCCGGGCGGCCGCGGCACGGAGCGACGGGCGGCCTCGACGTCGCCGGCGCCGTCACCGTCACGGCGTCGCTGATGCTCGCCGTCTACGCGATCGTCAACGGGAACGAGGCGGGCTGGACGTCGGCGCAGACGCTCGGGCTGCTCGGCGTGGCGGGCGCGCTGCTCGCGACCTTCCTCGTGATCGAGTCCCGCGTCGAGTCGCCGCTCGATGCCGCTCGGCCTCTTCCAGCTGCGCAACGTCGCGACCGCGAACATCGTCGGCGTGCTCTGGTCGGCCGCGATGTTCGCGTGGTTCTTCCTGTCGGCGCTCTACCTGCAGCTCGTGCTCGGCTACAGCCCGCTCGAGGTCGGCCTCGCGTTCCTGCCGGCGAACCTGATCATGGGCGCGTTCTCGCTCGGCCTCTCGGCGAAGCTCGTGCTGCGCTACGGGATCAGGACGCCGCTCGTCGGCGGCATGCTGCTCGTCGCGGCCGGCCTCGCGCTGTTCGCACGCGCGCCGGTCGACGGAAGCTTCGTCGTCGACGTGCTGCCGAGCATGGTCCTCCTCGGCCTGGGCGTCGGCATGGCGTTGAACCCGGTGCTGCTCGCCGCGATGAGCGACGTCGCGCCGGAGGAGTCCGGACTCGCCTCGGGCGTCGTCAACACCGCGTTCATGATGGGCGGCGCGCTCGGTCTCGCGGTGCTGGCGAGCCTCGCGTCGTCGCGCACCGACACCCTCTCGCCTCGGGCGAGGGCGACGCTCGCCGCGCTCACCGGCGGCTACCACGCGGCGTTCCTCATCGGCGCGCTCTTCGCCGCGGTCGCGGCCGGAGTCGGCGCGGTGCTGCTCCGCTCGGGCGCCGAGGACGAGAGCGCGGTCGGCGCACCTGCCCTCGCGGAAGGGAGTGCTAGCCGAGCTCGGTGAAGAGCGTGAGCTGGAGGCCCGCAGGCGCTTCGAGGCGGGCGTTGAGGGAGTTCCACGGAGTGCGGGTCGGCTCCGCGATCACCTCGGCGCCCGCCTCCGCGAGCTCCTGCGTCGTCGCCGCCGAGTCGTCGACCTCGAAAGCCAGGCGGATGTGCCCGGCGACACGCCGCCCGACCTCGACCTCGTCGATGAAGTCCGCGTGCGTCGGGTCGATCAGCTCGAGCGTCGCGCGGCCGGCCTCGAGGATCGTCACGCGGCCGTCCGGTGAGGAGAACGCCGCGCGCTCGCGCAGGCCGAGGACGTCGCGGTAGAAGCGAAGCGCCTCGTCGTAGTCCGGCGCCGTGACGCAGACACGAAGTTCGTGGACAGTCGCCATCGCGCGGATCTTGCCTAACGCCGCACGCAGAGGAGGTTGGTCGGCCCCGCGCCGACCTGCTCGTCGCCGATCGGCGTCGCCTCGAGGCCGAGGGCGTCGAGCTCCGCGAGCAGCGCCTCCTCGCTCGAGCCGGCGGCCTCGAGCGCCGAGGGATTCACCTCGACGAAGAGCGCGATCGAGCCCGCGCGCCGGATCGACTCCGTCATCCCCGCGAGCGCGCGCGGCTCGGCGCCCTCGACGTCGAGCTTGACGACGAGCGCGCCGATCTCCGAGCCGGCGAGCTCCGCGTCGACGGACGTCACCTCGGTGTCGAGCTCCCGGAACGGCCCACGTCCGGCGCGCGCCTCGAACGAGCTCGAGATCGTGCCGAGGCTCTGCTGGAACCGCGCGCGACCGGGCGCGTCGGCGACCGCCTTCCGGACGATCGTCACGTTGCCGCTGCCCTCGCGGCGGACGTTCGCCTCGAGCGCTCGCGCGTTGTAGGGATCCGGCTCGATCGCGATCACGCGGCCTGTCGCTCCGACGGCGCGGGACGCCAGCAGCGTGTACGTCGCCGATGTGCGCACCGGCGTCGACGACGGTCGCGCCCGGCCGAAGCTCCCGCTCGAACCGGCGGCGGTACTCGGGCTCGTACGTGCCGGACGCGACGTGGGCGAGGAAGCTCCGGTGTCGGAGGTACCCGCGGAGCGTCAGCCCACCGGCCTCGGCCTCGAGCGGCGGGCGTCCGAGGCGGAGGAAGACCGCGTCGACACCGTCGCGACCCGCCCGCATGACCCGCCCGAGACCGGCTCCGCGGGCCCAGCGCGCACCGGTGCCAAGCGTCGAGAGAGCCCGGCCGCCCACGGCCGCCAGCATTGCACCCCGCTCATGTGAGCGCGGCGCCCGTCCGCGTCCCGTAGCGCGTTACGGCGCCGCCCGGTCCTCGGACACGTACTCGTAGATCTCGGTCAAGTCCTCGATCGCGGTCTGGACGTCCTCCGGCTCGACCTGGCGACCGACTTCGAGGGCTCGTGAGATCTCGAGCGCCGCCTGGTAGTCGCGGACGAGCTCGGGGTCCTCGGTCTCCTCGGTGATCGGGTCGTGCGGCTCGAGCCCTCGCTCGCGGAGAACCTCGCCGATGAACCGAACCATCTCCGGCAGCGTCTCGTCCGGAGCGTCGGCCGCAGCGTCCTGCAGCTCCGCCCAGCGCGTCTCCCACTCGTGGAGGTCGAGCCCCGGCTCGACCATCAGAGCACCTCGTCGAGCTCGCCGCGGCTCTCTCGCGCGTGGTCTGGTGTCACTGCGCCCACGATCATGCCCTATGCCGTGGTGTCCCAACACCCGGCGATCTCCGCGAATCCGCCCCGCCCGGGCCCCACCACAGGGCCCCCATACCCTGGCCACTTGTGCCTCGCCCTTCTCCTCGAAGCTGCCCCGCGCGATAATCGAGCGCGGGTTCCCCCTAGAGGAGGATGCGAATGACACGAAGGACCGAGGCACGTCGCCCTCGTCTTGTCTCGCGTGGGACGGTGTTCCGCGGCTCGATTCTGGCCGTTGCCGCCGTTCTGCTCGTTCTCCCCGCCGCTTCGTACGGTGGGAAGAGCGGGGCGGAGAAGACGAAGGCGAGCTCGCAGCTCCAGGTGTTCTCGTGGTGGACGGGCGGCGGTGAGGCCCACGGCCTCGCGAAGCTCATCACCATCTGGAACAAGCAGCACCCGAACACGCCGTTCAAGAACGAGACGGTCGCCGGAGGCGCCGGCTCGAACGCGAAGGCCGTGCTCGCGCAGCGCCTCGCGGCGAAGAAGCCGCCGGACTCGTTCCAGGGGCACGCAGGTGCGGAGCTGCAGGACTACATCAAGGCCGGCCAGGTGGAGTCGATCGACTTCATCTACAAGAGGGCCGGCTTCGCCAAGGCCATGCCGGCGCAGCTGCTCCAGCAGATCACGTACAAGGGGCACATCTACTCCGTGCCGGTGAACATCCACCGCGCGAACGTGCTCTGGTCGAACCCGGCCGTCCTCAAGAAGGCCGGCATCACGAAGATGCCGACCAAGTGGGCCGAGTTCATCGTCGCGCTGAACAAGGCGAAGACCGCAGGCGTGATCCCGCTGGCGCTCGGTGAGCAGTGGACGCAGAAGCACCTGCTCGAGACGGTCATGATCGCGACGATCGGGCCGGCGCGGTGGGCGGCGCTCTGGAAGACCGGCCAGGGGTGGGGCACGCCGGGCGTGACGCTCGCGCTGAACCGCTACAAGACGCTGCTCACGTACACGAACTCCGACGCCGCGTCGCTGACGTGGCAGGACGCGTCGAAGCTCGTGGCCGACGGCAAGGCCGCCTTCAACATCATGGGCGACTGGGCCGACGGGTACTTCCGGATCGACCTGAAGAAGAAGCCGAAGACGGGCTACAACTGGGCGCCGGTGCCCGGAACGGTCGGCGTCTACGACTGGCTCTCCGACAGCTTCACGCTGCCGAAGGGTGCGCCGCACCGCGCGGCGGCCGTCCAGTGGCTCACGCTTCCTCGGCGGTCGGCTCGCGCAGGACACGTTCAACCCCGTGAAGGGCTCGATCCCGGCGCGGAAGGACGCGAACGCGAAGCTGTACGACCCGTACCTCAAGTCGGCGCTCGCCCAGTGGAAGACGAACAAGCTGGCGGGCTCGCTGACCCACGGCGTCGTCGCCAGCAACGCCTGGAACACGGACATCGACACGGCCCTTGGTCTGTTCCTGCAGAGCAAGGACGTGAAGAAGTTCCAGACGTCGCTCCAGAGCGCGGCGAGCAAGAACACGTAGGAACGGACAGGACGACGACGACGAGATGAGAGGAGTCCGGAGATGGGGGCCCGGGCTCCTCCTCGTCTCGCCGTCGATCGTCCTGATCGCCGTCTTCGTCTACGGCCTGATCGGTTGGAACGCCCGCGTGTCGACGAGCAACTGGCGCACGGCGGTGCGGGACAACCACTTCGTCGGCCTCGACGTCTACAAGGAGCTCCGCACCGACGAGCGCTGGAGCCTCGACCTGCGCCACCTGTTCCTCTTCACGATCACGTTCATCATCGGGACGCTCCTGATCGGGAGCTTCCTCGCGCTGCTCCTCGACAAGGGCGTGAAGGGCGAGGGGTTCTTCCGCGCGATCTACCTCTTCCCGATGGCGGTCTCGTTCATCGCCTCGGGGATCGTCTGGCGCTGGCTGATGAACCCGGCGCCCGGCGACCGCGCGTCGGGGCTGAACGTCGTCTTCGACAAGGCCCACCTGAGCTTTCTCTCGAACCAGTGGTGGCAGCACCCCGAGTACGGGGCGGTCGCACTCGCGATACCTGCCATCTGGGCGCTCTCCGGCTACGTGATGGCGCTCTACCTCGCGGGCTTTCGCGGCGTCCCGGAAGAGCTCCGCGAGGCGGCGCGCATGGACGGCGCCTCCGAGTGGCGCGTCTACCGGCACGTCGTCTTCCCGCACCTGCGGCCGGTGACGCTCGCGGCGCTGATCATCCTCGGCCACATCTCGATCAAGGTCTTCGACCTGATCGTCGCGATCGGCGGCAAGCAGATCGTGACCGAGGTGCCCGCCGTCTACATGTGGGTGTTGATCTACGACGCGCGCGACTACGCCAAGGGAGCAGCGATCGCGACGCTGCTGCTCGATCGGGATCTCGGTCCTCATCGTCCCGTACCTCGTCTACACGATCCGGCAGGAGCGGCGCGCGTGAGCACGACGACCGCAGCGCCTCCCACCGTCGCGCCGATCGACGAGCGCTCGCGCCGGCGCCGGCGGATCAGCGCGACGCCGCTCAAGTACATCGTGCTGCTCGGGTTCGCGGTCATCGTGCTCACCCCCGTCTACGTCCTGCTGGTGACGAGCGTGAAGGGCTTCTCCGAGATCGACCCGTCGCACGCGTGGTCGCTGCCGCAGGTGTTCACGATCGACGCCTGGCACCAGGCCTGGACGCAGCTCTCGCCGAGCCTCAAGAACAGCTTCAAGCTCGCGATCCCCGCGACGATCCTCTCCTGCATCCTCGGCTCGCTGAACGGGTTCGTCCTCTCGAAGTGGCGGTTCCCGGGCGCCGACATCGTCTTCGCGTTCTTCCTGTTCGGGATGTTCATCCCGTACCAGGCCGTCATGATCCCGCTCACGCTGCTGCTCGACGACATGCACTTCCCGGCGGGCATCCCGCGGCTCGTCTTCGCGCACGTGGTCTACGGGATCCCGATCACGGCCTTGATCTTCCGCAACTACTACTCGACGATCCCGAACGACCTGATGGAGGCGGCGCGCATGGACCGGGCGGGGATGCTGCGGACGTACTGGTACGTCATCCTGCCGCTGTCGGCTCCCGCGTTCGTCGTCGCGGCCATCTGGCAGTTCACGTCGATCTGGAACGACTTCCTCTTCGCGGTCTTCCTGATCACCGATCCCTCGAAGTGGCCGGTGACCGTCGCGCTGAACAACACCGCGGGCTCGCTCGTGACGCCGTTCAACCTGCAGATGTCGGCGGCGCTTCTCGCGTCGCTGCCGACGCTCATCGTCTACATCCTCGCGGGCCGCTACTTCATGCGCGGCCTGATGGCGGGAGCGCTCAAAGGCTGACCCATGGAGCCATGGCCACCGAGATCGTCGTCAACGAGCTGACGAAGCGCTACCCGAACGGGTTCGAGGCCGTGAAGCAGCTGTCGCTCGAGATCGCCGAGGCCGAGCTGCTCGTCCTCGTCGGCCCGTCCGGCTGCGGGAAGACGACCGCGCTGCGGATGATCGCCGGCCTCGAGGACATCACCTCCGGCGACCTCTACATCGGCGGCAAGCGGATGAACGACGTCCCGGAGAAGGACCGCGACATCGCGATGGTCTTCCAGAACTATGCGCTCTACCCGCACATGACGGTCGCGCAGAACATCGGCTTCAGCCTCAAGCTCGCGCGGACGCCGAAGCGCGAGCTCAGGGAGCGCGTGCAGGAGACGGCGCGCCTGCTCGCCATCGAGCAGCTCCTCGACCGCCGGCCGAAGCAGCTGAGCGGCGGCCAGCGGCAGCGCGTCGCGATGGGCCGTGCGGTGATCCGCGAGCCGCAGGTCTTCCTGATGGACGAGCCCCTCTCGAACCTCGACGCCCAGCTGCGCGTGCACATGCGCGGCGAGATCGAGTCGCTGCAGAAGCGGCTCGGCGTGACAACCGTGTACGTCACCCACGACCAGGTCGAGGCGATGACGATGGGCGACCGGGTCGCCGTGCTCCGCGACGGCGTTGCTGCAGCAGGTCGCCTCGCCGACGCAGATCTACGACCGTCCCGCGAACCTCTTCGTCGCCGGGTTCATGGGGTCGCCGCCGATGAACCTCGCGCAGGCGACGATCGAGCGGCACGACGGCGGACTCGCCGTCGGGTTCGGGGACCAGACGGTCGCCGTCACGCGCGAGCTCGCCGAGGAGCGCGGCCTCGAGCGCTGGGTCGGCCGCACGCTGATCGCCGGCATCCGTCCGGAGGACCTCGAGGGAGGGTCGAACGGCGGCCCGTCGCTCGGCGGCGAGGTCGTGCGCGTCGAGGAGCTCGGCGCCGAGCTTCTCGTCTACTTCTCGGTCGACGCGCCTGGCCCGAAGGGGAAGCCCGTGGCGGCGGCCGTGACCGGGGAGCAGCTCGAGGACGCGCCGCTGACCGGCGCATCGGGCTCGGTGTTCTGCGCGACGTTCGAGCCTCGGACGCCGTGCGGATCGGCGACCGGGTCGAGACGACCGTCGACACGGGGCGGCTGCACTTCTTCGACCCGGAGACGGACGAGGCGCTCTAGGACGGCTCAGCGGGCAGCACGAGCCAGACGTCCGCGCCGGAGCGGTCGTCCCGGTTTCGCGCGAACGACGCCCGCCGTGCGCTCTGCACGATCACGCGCGCGATCGCGAGCCCGAGCCCGGCGCCTCCGCTCGCACGCGCCTCGTCGGCGCGGCTGAAGCGCTCGAACGCCTGCGCCGCGAAGCCGTCGTCGAAGCCCGGCCCCTCGTCGAGGACGTGGAGCTCGACCGAGCCGTTGCTCCTCGCGGCGACGATGCGCACCGCCCCGCCGCCGTGGCGGAGCGCGTTGTCGACGAGGTTCGTCAGTGCCTGCTCGATCCGTGCGTTGTCGCCGACGAGCTGCAGGTCGCGGGGCCCTTCGACGTCGACGGTCCGGCCGCTCTCGGCGGCGCGCCGGTCGAAGCGCGAGCCGACGCGCTCGGCCAGCTCGCGCACGCGGACGGGCTCCGGCCGAAGCGCGAGGCCGTCCGCGTCGGCGCGGGCGAGCACGAGCAGGTCGTCCGCGAGCCGTGAGAGCCGCTCGGTCTCCTCGGCGGCGCTCGCGAGCGCCGCCTCGAGCTCCGCGCGCGAGCGTGGGCGGCGCTGCGCCAGCTCGAGCTCGCTCCGCAGAAGCGCCAGCGGCGTCCTGAGCTCGTGGCTCGCGTCGGCGACGAAGCGGCGCTCCCGCTCGAGCGCCGACTCGAGCCGCGCGATGAGGTCGTTGAGCGTCTCGCCGAGCCTCGCGATCTCGTCGTCGGTGTCCGGCACCGGGAGCCGCTGCCCGCGATCCGACGGCCGGATCGCGGCGGCGCGGCGACGCATCGACTCGACCGGACGCAGCGCAGCGGCTGCGAGGCCGTACGCGAGCAGCGACGCGAGCACGAGCGCGATCGGAGCAGCGACGAGCAGCTGGGTGAGGAGCCCCTCCAGCGTCTCGCCGCGGGCTTCCGTCGAGGCGCCGACGACGAGGACGAGCCGCCTGCCGTCTGCGGTCACCGGGAGCGCGAGCAGCCGCGCCGAGTCGTCGAACGCGGGAAGCCGCGTGCGATCCACCATGATCGAGCCACGGGCAGCACGTGCGACCTCGTCGGGCGAGAGCAACGGTGCGCTTCCGGCGTTCGGGGTCGCGTCGAGCGTCGTACCGTCGGTCCGGAGGACCTGCGCGAAGCTGTCCCCCGGCTCGCCGATCTCGCCGCGGCGACCACCGCCGAGGCTGCCCCCGGACTGGTGCACGAGCGCCGCGAGGTCCCCAGACCTCGCCCTGAGGCTGCTGTTGATCGTCGCGTCGAGGCTCGAGCCGAGCCGGAGGTAGACGAACGCGCCCGTCGCCGCGAGCAGCGCCGCCATCGCGAGCGCGAACGCGAACGTCAGTCGCAGACGGATCGGGAGGCGCCTCATCGCTCCGGGAGGCGGTAGCCGGCGCCGCGAACCGTCTCGATCGTCGAGGCGCCGAGCTTCAGTCGCAGATACCGGACGTAGACGTCGACGACGTTCGAGCGGTTGTCGTAGGCGAAGTCCCACGCGTGCTCGAGCAGCTCGAACCGCGAGAGCACCTGGCCGGGATGGCGCATGAAGGTCTCGAGGAGCGCGAACTCCTTCGACGAGAGGTCGACCTCCTCGTCGCTTCGCCACACCTGCTTCGTCCGCGGGTCGAGGCGGAGCATTCCGACCTCCAGCACCGGCGGTCGCTCGAGCGCGCCGCGACGGGTCAGCGCGCGGAGCCGCGCGAGGAGCTCGTCGAAGGAGAACGGCTTCGTCAGGTAGTCGTCGGCGCCGAGATCGAGACCGGCGATGCGGTCGTCCACGCCGTCCCGCGCGGTGAGCATGAGCACCGGCGCCTGCACCGTCCGCTCACGCAGCCGCCGGCACACCTCGAAGCCGTCGAGCCCGGGAAGCATGACGTCGAGCACGATCACGTCGTAGTCGGTCGCGGTCGCACGGACGAGCGCCTGCGGCCCGTCCGCTGCCACGTCGACCGAGTAGCCCTCCTCCGAGAGACCCCGGCGGATCAGCGAGGCGAGCTTCGGTTGGTCTTCGACGACGAGCGCCCGCACGAGCTCATTGTCCCGCGCCGAGGGCCGGGAGCACCGGCTCCCGGCCCCGCGGCGATGGGTGCTCAGCCGTCGTTCGAGTCTTCGTGGCCGCCGCCGTCGTCGTTCGACTCCTGGTCTCCGTCGACCACGACGACGTTGTACGACGCGTCGAGGCGAACGTCGACGACCGAGCCGTCGGTCCTCCGGACCTCGACCTCGAACGTCGCCCCGTCCTCGTTGTCGCGCTCGTACGCCTGCACCTTGCCGCCGCCGGTCGCGCGGAGCGCGGCCGCAGACGCCTTCGCGGCCTCGCCCTGCGTGAGCTTGCCGCCGCCGCCCTGTGTCGCGTTCGCGATCGCCGCACCGCCGAGGGCGAGCGCCGCGATGGCGGCGAGCCCGGCGGCGATCTTCGTCGTTCTGCGCTTCATCGGTGAGTGGCCTCCTTGCTGTCGACTCTCGGCGCCACCGTAGGCCTGCGCCGATGAGACGGCGATGAGAGTCCGCTGCGTATGCTGACAGGGTGCTTGAGGAGCAGAGGAACACACTCGCTCCCGACGATTGGACGAACGCAGCCCTGGCCGCGATCGCCGAGGGCGGCACCGGGCGCGTCGCGGTCGAGGCGCTCGCCCGGGAGCTCGGCACGACGAAGGGCAGCTTCTACTGGCACTTCAAGAACCGGGACGCGCTCGTGGACGCGGCGCTCGCGCGGTGGGAGGAGACGGATGCCCGCGAGATCGACGAGCGCGCGGCCGGCATCTCCGATCCGCGAGAACGACTGCGCGACCTCTTCGCGGCGGCGTTCGGCAACCCTGGGGCTGGGCGGATCGAGGCGTCGCTCCTCGCGGACGGTCGGCGCCCTGCCGTGGCCGCGACGCTCGGCCGCGTCACGGCGCGGCGGCTCGAGGCCACGGCCGAGATGTTCGGTCAGCTCGGGTTCGGCCTGAAGGCGGCGCGCAACCGCGCACTCGTCGCGTACAGCGCGTACCTCGGCCTGTTCGCCGTCGGCCAGGCCGACCCGAACGCGGTGCCGGAGCGGGGCGCGGCCCTCGGGGAGTTCGTCGAGGAGCTCCTCGACCTCCTCACCCGCGTCTGATCAGCCGAGCCGCGCGAGGAGCTCGGCGAGGGTCTCCAGCTCGTCCTCGTCGAGTCGCTCCTCGAAGAGCGTCCGAACGGAGCCGGTGTGGCCGCAGGACGCGTCGAGGAGCTTCTCGAGGCCGGCCTCGGTCAGCTGCGCATAGGTGACCCGGAGGTCGGCCCGGCACTCGGCCCGCTCGACGAGGCCGGCGGCCTCGAGTCCCTCGAGCAGCCGCGTGACGCCGGACGGGGTGAGCATCAACCGGCGCGCGAGGTCGACGCGCCTCATGCGCCCGCCTTCGGCGGCGGCGAGCGTGGAGAGCGCCTCGAAGTCGTTGATCGTCAGGCCGTGGGTGCGCTGGAGCTCCACGCTCAGCAGGCGGGTCGCGGCCGAGTGCCCGCGCAGGAGCTCGGTCCAGGCCCGAACGGCGGCGGGAGGCGTTTCCAGGACTGGGGTTTCGGTAGTTACTTGACGGCTCAAGGTTTCCTCGCTACAGTTGCTTGCGTACTCAATAGTAGTGCACTCAACAGGAGGAAGCAAATGAGCACCACAGAGACGTTGATCGCCCCGGCCGGCACCTGGCAGCTGGATTCCATCCACTCCTCCGTGGGCTTCGAGGTCGCGTACCTCTCCGGCACCTTCAAGGGCCAGTTCCGCGAGTTCGACGGAGCACTCGTCGTCGACGGCGACGACGCGACCCTGGAAGGCACCGCCAAGGTGGCGAGCGTGGACGTCAAGGACGAGAACCTCTCCGCCCACCTGCAGTCACCGGACTTCTTCGACGCCGAGCAGTACCCCACGATCCGCTTCGCCGCGAGCGACATCTCGCTCGAGGGCGAGGACGTCAGGGTCGACGGCGAGCTGACGATCAAGGGCATCACCCAGCCGGCCGTCGTCACGGGCCGCGTGGCTGAGCCGATGATCGATCCCTACGGTCGCGAGCGCGTCGGCCTGCAGCTCACGACGACCGTCGACCGCACCGCCTTCGGCGTCAGCTGGAACGCACCCCTTCCCACCGGCGAGCAGGCGCTCGCGAACGACGTGTCGATCGTCGCGGAGCTCTTCTTCGTGAAGGCGGCGTAGTCGATGCGCGTCCTCGCCATCCCCGGCAGCCTCCGCAACGACTCGCACAACGCGAAGCTGCTCTACAGCGCGGCCAAGCTCTTCCCCGAGGACACGGTCCTCGATCTGTGGGGCGGGCTGAAGAACGTGCCGCCGTATGACGAGGACGACGACGGTGTGGACGCGCCCGAGGCGGTCACCGAGCTTCGCGAGGCGATCGCCCGGGCCGACGCCGTCCTCATCGCCACCCCGGAGTACAACCACTCGATCCCGGGCCAGCTGAAGAACGCGTTCGACTGGGTCTCCCGGCCGATCGCCACGAACCCGATGCGGAACAAGCCGGTCGCGGTGATCGGCGCGAGCACCGGGGCGTTCGGAGGGGTCTGGGCGCAGGCGGAGCTTCGGAAGGTGCTCGGCGCGCTCGGTGCCCGCGTGCTCGACGTCGAGCTCGCGCTCCCGCACGCGCACGAGAACTTCGACGAGCAGGGCCGCCTCGTCGGCGCGGGCTACGCGCAGCAGCTGCTCGAGGTCGTCGATGCGATCGTCGACGCCGCCGGGCGGCGCGTCGCGGCAACGGTCGCGGAGCAGGTCGCCGTCTAGGATTCCGGGCGTGCCGGAGCTTCCGCTCACGGGCGCCTGTTTGTGCGGCGGTGTGCGCTTCGAGATCTCGGAGCCGCTCGTCTCCGCGGGCTACTGCCACTGCACGCGCTGTCAGCGCCGGACGGGCACGGCCGCGTCGCCGCAGGCGCGGATCGTTCCGGGCTCGGTGCGCCTCACGGCCGGCGAGGAGCTGCTGAGGGCGTACGAACCGGACGACGGCTTCCCGAAGGTCTTCTGCGCCGCGTGCGGCTCGTCCCTCTGGAGCCTGTTCCCGGCCGACGGGAGCATCGCGTCCGTCCGGCTCGGCGTCCTCGACGGCGATCCCGGCATCCGGCCGTCGTACCGGCAGTTCGTCGCGTATGCCGCGCCGTGGGAGCCGATCCCCGACGACGGCCTCGAGCGGTTCCCCGAACGTCGGCCGTAAATCCGACCTCTCTTTCCGAACGCGATTCGGCGACGCTGACGGTACGCGCTTCCGCTCATCGCGCCTAGATGACCAGTCGGGACATGTCAGACGATGTGAGCGGCCACGCCCGGCGGTCCGTTGCTACTTCCGGTGCTACTCACCTCAGGTGATCTCATGGGGTGTCAGAGAACCTTGCACCGCGTAACCATGCGGGTCCGCAGCGGGCAGACGTCGGCTGAGCGGTCTCAGAAACCGGTCGATGAGGGTTCGAATCCCTCCGCCCGCACCTCTTCCCGCCTCCGTAGCTCAGCTGGACAGAGCGCCGGGCTTCGACCCCGGGTGCAGAGGTTCGAGTCCTCTCGGAGGTTTGCAACATGGGCCCGCAGCAGGAGGTCAGCGAGTGCGGCCGCGGCCGGCGTGGTAGCGACCGGCGAATGAGGCGGAGACATCGTGGGTGCAACTCCCACCGGGTCCATTCCACGACACCGTGACCGAGCGGTGAGGTGCGCGCCTGCAAAGCGCGCCACGGCGGTTCGACTCCGCCCGGTGTCTCTCCGCGTGACATCGCTAGTTCTGCGTGGGGCCGGCACGCACCTCCGCGCGGAACGTCCGGAGGTGCACGGCTTCCCACGCGAGCCCGGCGACGAGGACGCCGACCACGATCGCCATCAGCGCGAGACCGTCGAGGTCGGGAAAGACGAGCACGACGACGATGCCCGCCACCGCCGCCGCGACGCGCTCGTAGGCGACGTGCCGCACGATGCGGTAGCGCCCGAGCGCGAACCCGATCAGGAACATCGCGATCCCGCCGGCGAGCGCGAAGCGGCCGGTTCCCGACAACGGCTCGGTCGGGTGCGCGACGGTCTTCTTCGCCGCGACCGCGAACAAGATGATCCCGAGCACGATCGGGTAGTGGCACAGCGTGAAGACGTCGCGGGCGAGCGGTCCGCGCACCCCCGACGGCCTGCTCGCGAGGACACGCGCGAGCACGGCGGCGGTGAAGTCGAAGTAGGCCCACCAGATCGCGGCGACACCGATGAACGCGACGGCGAGGGCCGCCGCGAACGCCGCGTCCTTCGGGTGTCCTGCGAGGCCGGTTCCGACCGCGACGATCGACTCGCCGAGGGCGATGATGATGAAGAGCGCGTAGCGCTCGGCGAAGTGCGCGGGCGAGATGCGAAAACCCGAGTCCGGCCCCTGCCGAAGCGCCCCCGCCACGTCGATCGCGACGGCGCCGAGCCAGAGCACGATGCGGAGGCTCTCGTCGACGAAGCCGCCGACCAGCATGAGGGTCGGCGCGACGCTGAACCAGGGCGCGAGCCGGAGGATCGCGGCGCGGTGCACGGGGTCGTCGCGGAGGCCGCCGACATACAGCACGAGCTGAAGGATCCGCACCGTGAAGAGCGACACCACGAACCACCCGGCACGCTCCGCGTAGGCGTCCGGCACCGCGACCGCCATCCCGAGGCTGGCACCGATCGCGACGATGTAGCCGAGCCGGAGCCGTGGGGAGGACAGGTCGATCGCGTTCGTCGCCCACGCGTACCCCGACCATGCCCAGTAGATCAGCGCGAGCACGAGTGCGGCCTTCGCGAAGCCGGCCGCGGTGGGGTCGTCGATCATCAGGGCGGTGACCTGCGTGATCGCGAAGACGAAGACCAGGTCGAAGAAGAGCTCGAGGTAGGAGGTTCGACGCTCGTCCTCGCCGCGGGCGGTGTCCGTGCCGACGGTCGTCGGCGTTGCGGGCGCCTGCGCCGCCGCGGCCTCCATCGCGCCATCGTACGTTTCGGGCCTCAGATAGGACACGTCCGAAAGAGGCGGTACGGTGCCGCGGTGCGCCTCATCGTCGCGCGTTGCGAGGTGACGTACTCGGGCCGCCTGTCGGCGTATCTGCCCGAGTCGACTCGCCTGGTGATCTTCAAGGACGACGGCTCCGTGCTCGTCCACGCGGACGCCGGCGGCTACAAGCCGTTGAACTGGATGACACCTCCGACCGTCGTCGAGGAGGAGGGTGACGTCCTCGTCGTCCGCAAGCGACAGGGCCGGACCGAGGACCGGCTCGAGATCAGGCTCGCCGAGGTGCTGAGCGACGTGCGGCACGACATGGGCGAGGCGGCCGGGCTCGAGAAGGACGGCGTCGAGCGCGACCTGCAGCTCGAGCTCGCGGCGCAGCCGCACGCGCTGGAGTCGGACCTCCGGCTCGTCCGCCGCGAGTGGCCGACCGACATCGGGCCCGTCGATCTCATGTGCCGCGACGGCGACGACCAGTGGGTCGCGGTCGAGATCAAGCGGATCGCGACGATGGACGCCGTCGAGCAGCTCACGCGCTACCTCGAGCGGATCCGGCTCGACCCGGCGATGGCGGGCTGCAGGGGCATCCTCGCCGCGCAGAAGGTCCGCCCGCAGGCGGCGACGCTCGCGGACTCGCGCGGGTTCATCACGGTCGAGGTCGATCTCGACCGGCTGCGCGGGCGCCGCGAGCCCGACCTGACGCTCTTCGCCTGACGGATACTGTCGGCATGGCCGACGAGCCCGACGAGTTCAGCGTCCGGCACGAGGCGGCGGAGGAGCTGAAGCGGCTCGCGTCGCACCCGGGCGACGAGGTGACGCGACTCGAGCACGAGGCACGCGAAGGCCGCACGCCCGCCTCGCTCCTGATCATCATCGTCGGCGTCCTCGCCGGCGTGTCGGTGATCTTCCTGCTCCTCTACGGCCTCGTCGAGCTCGTGACCTGGCTCGTTACCTGACGGTCGAAAACGGCGTCTCTCCTTCGTCGTAGTGGCGACAACCCAACGAGGGAGGACAGACGATGGCGGACAAGGTCGTGTGGTTCGAGGTCACCGGCAAGGACGGCGGCAAGCTGCAGAAGTTCTACGGCGACCTCTTCGGCTGGAAGGTGGATGCATCGAACCCGATGAACTACGGCACGGTCGACGCGTCGGAGTCCGGCGTCGGCGGCGGGATCGGCCCGGCGCAGAACGGCGACGGGCACGTCACGTTCTACATGGGCGTCGACGACCCGCAGGCGTACCTCGACAAGGCCGAGAAGCTCGGCGGCAAGACGGTCGTCCCGGTGACCGAGATCCCGAACATGGTGACGTTCGCGCTGATCGCCGACCCGGAAGGCCACGTCGTCGGCGTCGTCAAGAACTAGGCGAGGAGATCCGCTGCGGGCGGCGCTACGCCGTCCGCAGCCTCTCCCAGGTGTCGCCGTAGATCAGCTCGCGGACGTCCGAGGACTCGAGGAACGACCGCGGGAACCCGAGCTCGAGCGGCAGCGCGCCGTCCAGCCGCGCGACGTCGTCGGGCGTGAGCGAGACGTCGAGTGCGCCGAGGTTGTCGGACAGCTGCTCGGCGCTCCGGACACCGAGGATCGGGACGATCGTCGGTGCGTCGGGCCGGTGGAGGAGCCACGCGATCGCGACCTGGCCCATGCTCGCGCCGTGTGACGCAGCGACGTCGCCGACCGCCTCGACGAGGCCGCGCAGCCGCTCGGGCACCGCGTCCGACGGCCAGCGGAGCGTGGACGGGTCGCGCCCTGCGAGGATCCCGTGGTTCAGCACGCCCCAGGGCGTGACGGCGAGCCCGAGCGCCGCCGCCATCGGCAGCAGCTCCCGCTCGGGCGAGCGCGACGCGAGCGAGTAGGGGAGCTGGAGGCCGACGAACGGCGTCCACCCCCGGAGCTCTGCGACCGTGTTCGCCTGCGCGGCGACCCACGACGGCGAGTCGGAGATGCCGACGTAGAGCACCTTGCCGGCGCGCACCTGGTCGTCGAGCGCGCGCACGGCCTCCTCGATCGGCGTCGTCGCGTCGCGCATGTGGAGCCAGAGGAGGTCGACGTAGTCGGTGCCGAGCCGCCGGAGGCTGCCCTCGAGCGTCCGGACGAGGCTCTTGCGGTGGTTGCCGCCGGCGTTCGGGTCCGCCTTGTCCATCGTGAGCGTGTACTTCGTGGCGACGACCCAGCGGTCGCGCTCGGGCGCGACGAGGCGGCCGACGATCTCCTCGCTCGTCCCGTCGGTGTAGTTGCACGCGGTGTCGACGAAGTTGCCGCCCGCCTCGGCGAAGGTGCGGAAGATGCCGCCGCACTCGGCCTCGTCCGCGCCCCAGCCCCAGTCGGTGCCGAAGGTCATCGTCCCGAGGCAGAGCTCCGAGACGCGGAGGCCGCTCCGGCCGAAGAGGACGTAGCGCATGGGATCCATGTCCCGAACCTACGGGCGGAACTGACATCTCGTAAAGTCCAGTTCGGTGGAGAAATCGCGGACCAGTTCGGCGGAGCTCCTGCTCGACCTCGACGGCGGCGGCCCGTTGACCGGACGCCTCGAGCGTGCGCTACGGGCAGCGGTTCGCGACGGGCGCCTTCCGGCGTCGACCGTCCTGCCGTCCACCCGCGCGCTCGCGCACGAGCTCGGCGTGTCGCGGGGTGTCGTCGGCGCCGCGTACGCGCAGCTCGGGGCCGAGGGCTACCTCGTCGTGCGGCAAGGCGCGGCGGTCCGCGTCGCCGAGGTCGAGCGCGCGTTCACGCCGCGGCCCGAATCACGCCCCGAGCCCGCTCCTCGGTACAACCTTCGCCCCGACCTCGCCGACTATGCCTCGTTCCCGCGTCGCGAGTGGCTCGCGTCGCTGCGAACGGTGCTCGCGCGATCCGGCGACGAGGTCTTCGGCTACGGCGACGCGCGCGGCGCGGCGCAGCTGCGTGAGTCCCTCGCTGCATATCTCGGGCGTACGCGCGGCGTGGTCACCGAGCCGGAGCGGACGTTCGTCACGGTCGGCTTCGCGCACGGTGTCGGTGCGGCGTGCCGCGTGCTCGTCGCGCGCGGCGCGCGACGGATCGGCGTGGAGGATCCCGGCCATCTCGCAGTCCGGCGGATCGTCGCGGCGTCGGGCCTCGAGCTCGTCCCGATCCCCGTCGACGACGGTGGGCTCGTCGTCGAGGAGCTCGCAGCGGCCGACCCGGACGCAGTCCTCGCGACGCCCGCTCACCACTTCCCGACGACGGCGGTGCTCGCGGCGGACCGCCGGGCGGCGCTGCTCGACTGGGCCGAGGCGCGGGGCGCGCTCGTGCTGGAGGACGACGTCGACGCGGAGTTCCGGTACGACCGCGCGCCCGTCGGCTCCCTGCAGGGCCTCGCGCCGGAGCGCGTCGTCTACCTCGGCTCGACGTCGCGGACGCTCGCGCCTGCGCTCCGTCTCGGCTGGGCGGTCGTTCCGTCGTGGCTCGTCGAGGAGCTCGCAGCGGACGTGCGCGGGACGATCATCGCGCCGCCCGCGCTCGACCAGCTCGCGCTGGCCGACTTCGTCGAGCGCGGTGAGCTCGACCGGCACGTCCGGCGGATGCGGCTGCGGTACCGGCGTCGACGCGACGTCCTCGTCGGAGCGCTGGAACGACACCTGCCGGAGCTCGACGTCGCGGGCGTCGCGGCCGGGCTCCACGTGGTCGCGTCGCTTCCGCGCGGGCGGACGGAGGAGGCGGCGCTCGCCGCCGCTCGGCGCGCCGGCATCGCGTTGAGCGGGCTGCGCGAGCACCGGATCGCGGCCGGTGGCCGCGGCGCGCTGCTGCTCGGCTTCGCGCGCTCCAGCGAGGCGTCGCTCCGCGCCGGCGTCCGCGCGCTCGCTACCGCCTTCGCAGGACGCTGACCTCCCCTTCGCGTCCGATCTTCCAGTCGTCCTCGGCCAGCTGGAAGAACCGGCCCGCTGTCGAGCGGCCCGGTTCGCCGAGGAGCACCTCGGGCGTGATGCGGGGGAGGAGGTCGAGCAGCGCGTCGACGTTCCGCGGCTCGTAGAGCACGTCGGAGCAGAGCACGAGGTCGAACGGGGCGCGCTCGAGGAGCGTCTCCGGCTTCGACCAGTCCGCCCGCAGCGTCTCGAGGGACGCGCCGTTCCGCTCCGCGTTCTGCCGCGTCACGTCGAGCGCCTCCTGCGCCCAGTCGACGGCGAGCACGGTCGCACCGCCGAGGGCCGCCGTGACGCTCGGCACGCCGAGCCCGCAGCCGAGCTCGAGCACCGAGAGCCCACGGACGTCGCGGTCGGCGACGACGGCGGCGAGCCTGACGCCACTGACCCAGAGCTCGGCCCAGTAGGGCATGAACTCCTCTTCCTTGAAGCGCTTGACGTCGATCAGCGCGCCCGGATCGGGTGGACGCATGATCTTCAGCGTCAGCGGGCCGGCCCGCACGGTCTCCTCGACGAGCTCGACCATCCCGTCAGTTCAGTGAAGGGTCGTCGGGCATCGTCGCCAGCAGGGAGTAGAACGACCCGCCCTTGCGGCGCAGCACGTCGCTCCACAGCTCGCCGTCGCCGTCGCCGAACACGTCCTCGCGGGTCGCCGGTGTGACGATCCAGCCGTCGGCGGCGAGCTCGTCGTCGAGCTGGCCGGGGCTCCAACCGGCGTAGCCGGCGAAGACGCGCGCGCGGCGCGTGCCGCCGGCCGCGAGGACGATGTCGGCGTCGCCGCGGACGAAACCGACGTCCTCGAAGATGGTCGCGGCCGAGTCGTCGGGGTCGTCGAACTCCGCGACCACGAGCAGCGCCTGCTGGTCGACCGGTCCGCCGACGAACACGGGCGACTCCTCGTCGACGAGCGGCGACAGACCCGGCACCGCCTCGGCGACCGTGGTCTCCGCGGGACGGTTGAGGACGAGCCCGACCGCGCCCTCCTCGTCGTGCTCGGTGATGAGCACCACGGCACGGCGGAAGTTCGGGTCGAGCAGATCGGCGCCCGCGATCAGGAGGCTGCCCTTCAGCGACTCCATCAGTAGAGGGTCGTGGCGAGGCGACGGCGGTAGTCGATCACGAGAGGATTCTCCTGCCCGAGCTCTCCGAAGAGCGCAACCATTGCACGCTTCAGAGATTCGCGGCGGTCGCCCTCCGCGGTTTGCAGCTCCTCGAGCAGGCGTCCGAGCGTCTGCTCGTGGTCGCCCGCCTCGTACGCCTCCGCGAGGTCCTCGAGCCCGAGCTCCTCGAGCAGCTGCGCGGCCTCGCTCGGCCCCGAGAGCTCGTCGAGGAACTGCTCGACCGCGGCAGGCGGCTTCGCTCCCGTGAACTCCGCGACGACGTGCCCGTTGCGGAACGCCTTCACGGCCGGGATGCCGCGGACCCCGTACCGCTCGGCGAGCTCGGGGTTCGCGTCGACGTCGACCTTCACCAGCTCGACGTCGCGCTCCGTCGCCGCCTGCTCGAGCACCGGCGTCAGCGCGTGACACGGGCCGCACCAGTCGGCCCAGAAGTCGACGACGATCGGGCGCTCGCGGGAGCGCTCGACGACCTCGTGCTCGAAGCTTGCGGTGTCGACGTCCATGGCCCACAGATTGCCAGCGGGGGTTACTTGCGCAGGACCGGGGCGGCGGGGTCGCCGACGTCCAGGGCGGATCGCAGGGACGCGACGAAGTCGCGGAGGGCGCCCGGGCCCTGCTCCGCCGCGAGCAGCGCGGCCGAGCCGACGACGATGCCGTCGGCGAGCTCGCCCGCCGCGGCGGCGTGCTCGGGGGTCGAGATCCCGAAGCCGGCGTAGAGCGGAGTGTCGGTCAGCGCGCGCGTCCGCTCGACGAGCGGTGCGAGCGCCGGCGAGAGCGCGTCGCGCGCACCGGTCGTGCCCGTCAGCGTGACGAGGTAGAGCCAGCCCTCGGTCCGCTCGGCCGCGAGGCGAAGGCGTTCGTCGGTCGACGTCGGTGCGACGAGCTGCACCCGCCGGAGGTCGGGCCGTTCGTCCGCGGGCAGGTCGGCGACGATCAGCGAGTCGGCGCCCGCAGCCCGCGCGTCGCGCTCGAGCCGATCCCACCCGTACGCCTCGAAGAGCGACGCGTACGTCATCGGCACGAGCGGGACGTCGACACGCTCGCGCACGGACGCGAGGCACTCGAGGCACGCGCCCGTGCGCATGCCCGCAGCGAGCGCACGCTCCGCCGCTGCCGAACCACAGGGCCGTCTGCGAGCGGGTCCGAGAACGGAAAGCCGAGCTCGACGAGATCGGCGCCGCCATCGACGGCAGCTTCGGCGAGCTCTGGCGTCTCCCGGCCGCACATGAGATAGACGACGAGTCGCTTGCTCACTCGTCCACCAGCTTCGAGAAGAGCGTCGCGTCGACGCGTCTTCCCTCGTGTCGGAGGACACCGCGTCGGACGCCCTCGCGGGTGAAGTCTGCGCGCTCGAGCACGCGCTCGGAGGCGGCGTTGCCGAGCCGCACGTGCGCCTCGACGCGGTAGACGCCGCCCGCGAACGCATGCGCGACCATCGACTCGACAGCGCGCGTCGCGACGCCGCGGCCGCGGGCCTCGACGAAGAGCCAGTAGCCGATCTCGATCACGTCGCGCATCGGATCGAAGTGGTGGAGCGCAGCGCCGCCGAGCGTGTCGCCGGTCCCGGAGTCCTCGATCAGGTACGGCGACATCAAGCCACGCGAACGGAAGTCCTCGAGCTCGTTCGCGATGAAGTAGCGGAGCGCGTCGGCACCGAACGGGGGAAGCCCGGCCTCGCCGCCGACGGCGGGGTCGACGAAGGCCGGCGCGATCGTCTCGACGTCGTCGAGCGTCGGCGGCCGCAGCCGGATGCCGTCCGCCGCCAACTCCTTCGGAAACGCGTAGGTCGAGAGCCGGCCCTCGACGTTGTCGCTCATCCGACGACCTGCGCGAGGTCCTTGTCGCCGCGGCCCGAGAGGCAGACGACGACGAGCTCGGCGTCGAGCTCCAGCGCGCGCGCGAGCGCGTGCGAGGGCTCGAGCGCGGGGAGGATCCCCTCGGTGCGCGCGAGCCGGTGGAACGCGTCGAGCGCCTCGGCGTCGGTTGCGCCGACGTACTCCGCGCGGCCGGTGTCGCGGAGGTGCGCATGCTCCGGCCCGACGCCCGGGTAGTCGAGGCCCGCGGAGATCGAATGGGCGTCGAGCACCTGCCCGTCGTCGTCCGCCAGCACCGACGACCGTGCGCCGTGCAGGACTGCGGGTCGACCGGTGCCGAGCGACGCCGCGCCGGCCGCCTCGACGCCGACGAGCCTGACGTCGTCCTCGACGAACCCCGCGAACATCCCGATCGCGTTCGACCCGCCGCCGACGCACGCGACGACCGCGTCCGGCAGTCGGCCCTCGGCCGCCAGCACCTGCTCCCGCGTCTCGCGGCCGATCACGGCCTGCAGCTCGCCGACGATCTCGGGATACGGGTGCGGGCCGACGCACGAGCCGATGAGGTAGTGCGTGGTCTCGACGTTCGTGATCCAGTCGCGGATCGCCTCGCTCGTCGCCTCCTTCAGCGTGCGCGTGCCGATCTCGACCGGGCGCACCTCGGCGCCGAGCAGATGCATCCGCTCGACGTTCGGGCGCTGGCGCCGCATGTCCTCGCTGCCCATGTAGACGACGCAGTCGAAGCCGAAGCGCGCGCAGACCGTCGCCGTCGCGACGCCGTGCTGGCCCGCGCCGGTCTCGGCGACGATGCGGCGCTTGCCGAGCCGCCGGGCGAGCACCGCCTGGCCGAGGGCGTTGTTGAGCTTGTGCGCGCCCGTGTGGAGGAGGTCTTCGCGCTTGAGGTAGAGGCGCTTGTCGGGGGCGAATCGGTCGGCGCGGGTGAGCGGCGTGGGGCGGCCGGCGTAGGTCGTCAGCAGGTCGTGCAGCTCCGCGCGGAACTCGTCGTCGGCGAGCGCCTCGCGCCAGCCGGCCTCGAGCTCGTCGAGCGCGGGGATCAGGGTCTCGGGCACGTACCGCCCGCCGTACTCGCCGTAGGTCAGCATCGTGCGGCCTCGACGAAGGCACGAACGCGCGCCGCGTCCTTGATCCCGGGCGCGCGTCTCGAGCGAGGAGCTCGCGTCGACGGCCCACGGGTGCACGGCGTCGATCGCGGTGCGGACGTTCTCGGGCGAGAGGCCGCCGGCGAGCATCACGCGGCCGTCGACCGCGGCTGCGCGCTCGAGGTGCTCGGGGTCGCCTTCCTCCCACGGGAGGTCCACGACGCGCGCAACCTCCCGTCCCTCGCGGAGCAGCGCCGCGTCCCGTCCCCGATGTCCGTTCTCGCGCCGGTAGAGCTGCACGAGGTCGGCCGGCGTCTCCTCGACGTCCTCGACGAAGACCGCGACCGAGAGGACGGTCTCCGGCACTTCGAGGACGCCGGGCGCCCGGCGCGGCGTCTCGCGGGCGAGGATGAAGCCGACCAGGTCGGCGCCTGCGTCGACCGCGACGTCGACGTCCTCTTGCCGCGTCAGCCCGCAGACCTTGACGAGCGGGCGGGCGAGGAGCTCGGTCAGCTTCGCCGCCGGATCGGCCGCGCGCATGAGCGCCGTCCCGACGAGGATCGCGTCGGCGCCCGCCAGCTCGGCGGCGGCGGCCTGCGCGCGCGAGTGCACGCCGCTCTCGGCCACGATCACGCGGTCGCCCGGCGCCTGCGCGACGAGCGCGAGCTGAGCGAGGCGGTCGATCGCGAAGCTCGAGAGGTCGCGGGCGTTGATGCCGATCGGGTCGGCGCCGAGCGCGACTGCTCGCTCGAGCTCGTTCGTGTCGTGCGCCTCGACGAGCGTGTCGAGGCCGAGCTCGGTCGCTGCTCGCATCAGGTCGCGTGCTCGGTCGTCGTCGACGTCTCGCAGCAGGATCAGTGCGGCATCGGCACCCGCGTCCTTCAGCTCCCGGAAGTCGCGCTCCTCGGTGAAGAAGCCCTTGCCGAGGATCGGGAGCGACGTCGAGGCGCGTGCCGCGCGAAGATCGTCGATCGAGCCGCCGAACCGCTCGTCCACGAGGACGGAGAGCGCCGCGGCGCCCCCGCGCTCGAACGTCGCGGCGAGGAGCGCCGGGTCGGCGTCGACGCGCAGGTCGCCGGCCGACGGCGAGCGGCGCTTGATCTCGGCGATCGCGCCGAGGCCGCGCGCCGCGAGTGCGTCCCGGAACCTCACGCGACGACTGTCTCCCGCGAGAACGCGACGAGCCGGTCCAGCCGCTCGGCGGCGGCACCCGAGTCGAGAGCCTCGCGCGCGTAGCCGAGCCCCTCCGCGAGATCCGCTGCGTGGCCGCCCGCGGCGATTGCACCTGCGGCGTTCAGGAGGATCGCGCTCCGCGCGCCGCCGTTCTCCGCACCCTCGAAGATCGCGCGGATGCGGGCGGCGTTCTCGGCGGGCGTGCCGCCGACGAGCTCGGCGGGATCACAGCGCGGCACGCCGAGGTCGAGCGGATCGATCGTGCGCTCGCGCACGTCGCCTTCGACGACCTCGCCGACGAGGTTCGGGCCGGCGGGAGAGAGCTCGTCGATCCCCGCGGCGCCGTGGACGACGAACGCCCGGCGCGCGCCGAGGCGCGCGAGCACGTCGGCGAGCGTGCGCACGAGCTCGGGCGCGTAGACGCCGACGACCTGCGCGCGCGCTCCCGCGGGGTTCGTCAGCGGGCCGAGCACGTTGAAGACCGTTCGGGTCGCGAGCTCGCGGCGCACCGGCGCGGCGTGCCGCATCGCCGGGTGGTGCGTCGGCGCGAACATGAACCCGAAGCCGAGCTCGTCGATCGACCGCGCGATCTGCTCGGGCGCGAGCTCGAGCGTGAAGCCGAGCGCCTCGAGCACGTCTGCCGAGCCCGACGACGACGACACGGCGCGGTTGCCGTGCTTCGCGACGGCGGCGCCTGCAGCCGCCGCGACGAGTGCCGCCGCGGTCGAGATGTTGAGCGTGTGCGCGCCGTCGCCGCCGGTGCCGGCGGTGTCGACGAGGTCGCGACGCTCGGGTCGGACGGGCACGACGTGCGCGCGCATCGCCTCGGCGAAGCCGGCGATCTCGTCCGCCGTCTCGCCCTTCAGGCGAAGCGCGATCAGGAACCCGCCGATCTGCGCGGGCGTCGCCTCGCCGCGCATCACGCCGTCCATCACACCGCGGGACTCCTCGCGCGTCAGGTCGCTGCGCTCGAGCAGCCGCTGGAGGCTCTCCTGGATCACGCCGCCTCCAGGAAGTTCTTCGCGAGGTCGCGTCCGCTCGGCGTCAGCACGGACTCCGGGTGGAACTGCACGCCGTCGACCGGCAGCTCGCGGTGGCGCACGGCCATCACCTCGCCGTCGTCGGTGACGGCCGAGACCTCGAGCGTGTCCGGCACCGCCGTCGCGGCGAGCGAGTGGTAGCGGCCGGCCTCGAAGCGCTCGGGCAAGCCGGCGAAGAGCCCCTTGCCGTCGTGCACGACCTGCGTCGCCTTCCCGTGCACGAGCTCGCGTGCGAAGCCGACCTCCCCGCCGAACGCCTCGACGATCGCCTGGTGGCCGAGGCAGACGCCGAGCGTGCGCGTGTGCGGGGTCAGGCGCTTCACGATCTCGATCGACGCGCCCGCATCCGCCGGGCGGCCGGGACCGGGGGAGACGACGAGGTGCGAGGGTCCCAGGCGCTCCGCCTCGTCGGGGTCGAGCTCGTCGTTCCGCCGCACGAGCACCTCGCAGCCGAGCTCGCCGAAGAGATGGGCGAGGTTGTACGTGAACGAGTCGTAGTTGTCGACGAGCAGGATCATCCGCGCGCCTCCGCGAGCCTGATCGCGGTCTCGAGCGCGGCCAGCTTGTTCAGGCACTCCTGCTGCTCGGCCTGCGGCTCGGAGTCGGCGACGATCCCCGCGCCGGCCTGGAGGTACGCGACGCCGCGGTTGAGCACGATCGTCCGGATCGCGATGCACGTGTCGAACGCCTCGCCGGGGAGCGCGTAGCCGACCGCACCTGCATACGGGCCGCGGCGGTAGCCCTCGAGCTCGGAGATGATCTGCATCGCGCGGACCTTCGGTGCGCCGCTCACCGTGCCGGCCGGGAAGCAGGCGCGGAGGAGGTCGAAGTGCGAGACGTCCTGGCGCAGCTCGCCGACGACCTCCGAGACGAGGTGCGTCACGTGCGAGAACTGCTCCGCCTCCATCATCCGCTCGACGTGGACCGAGCCGGGCACGCAGACCCGCGAGAGGTCGTTGCGACCCAGGTCGACGAGCATCACGTGCTCGGCTCGGTCCTTCTCGCTGCGGAGGAGTCGCTCCGCGTCCCCTTCGCCGCGAGGAGTCGTCCCGGCGATGGGGTTGACGCTGGCACGGCGTCCCTCGGCCTTGACGAGGGTCTCGGGCGAGGAGCCGACCAGCGCGAGCTCGTCATCGAGCTCGAGGAGGAAGAGGTACGGAGAGGGGTTGACGCGACGGAGTGAGCGGTAGAGCTGGATCGCGCCGGCGGACGTCGGCCGTTCGGCGCGCTGTGAGAGGACGATCTGGAAGGCGTCGCCCGCGCGGATGTGGTCCTTCGCGACGCGCACGATCCGCTCGTACTCGTGGCGCGAAGGGAGGCGTCTGATCGAGCCCGCGGGGCTGCCGTTGCCGTTGGGGATCTCGCCGAGCGGGGCGTCGAGGGCCTGCTCGACCTCTGCCGGGTCGCCGCAGAGCACCTCCGCCATCCCCGAGACGTGATCGAAGCGGACGAGGACGTCGGCGACGACGAAGCGGCTCTCGGGGAGCGTCGGGCCGCGGTCGGGCAGCGGCACGGTCGGTTCGAGCTGCGCGATGTGGTCGTACGAGACGTAGCCGACGACCGGCTCGCCGCAGGCCTCCGCTTCCTCGAGGTCGACGATGCGCGAGCCGGCGCCGACGAGCGAGTAGCGGCCGAGCCGGCCGTGCTCGACGGACTCGAGCAGGAACGACGCACGTCCCGTCCCCCGCAGGCGGAGGTACGCCCCGAGCGGGGTGAGGAGGTCGGTTGCGATGACGGTTTGGACGATCACGGGTACGAAAAAAGCCCCTCCCGGGGCCGACAAGCGAGACGAGTGTTCCGGCTAACGCAGTGTTAGCGCAGGCTCCCGCCCCGCTTGGTGCGCCATGCCCACCACGTGCGCGGGGTCGGAGTCATTGACCGCAGCGTAGGGACCGTTCGTCGCAGCGTCAAGGGTAGGCTCGCGCCGTGGCGCTGCCGTCGCTCCTTCGCTCGCTGCTGACCGCGCCCGGACCCTCCGGGTACGAGTGCTGCGCCGTCCGCGGTGTGGCGTGAGGCAGCGTCGCAGTTCGCTGAGGTCTCCGGCGACACGCTCGGCTCGTCGGTCGCGCGCGTCCACGGGACCGGCGGCGGGCCGCTTGCTCGCGATCGTCGGGCACATCGACGAGATCGGGCTGATCGTCACCCACGTCGACGAGAGCGGGTACGTGTTCTTCCGCGGCATCGGCGGGTGGGCTCCCGAGGTGCTGCGCGGGCAGCGCGTCGAGCTACTGACGCGCGAGGGGTCGATCCATGGCGTGGTCGAGCGGGCGCGCCAGCGGGTGCGCCGCGGGCAGGAGCCGCTGCCGACGCAGCTCGACGACCTCCACATCGACATCGGAGCGCGCGATGGGGACGACGCGAAGCGGCTCGTGCGGCCGGGCGACGTCGCCGTGATCGCGGGCGAGCCGGTCGAGCTGCCGAACGGTCGGGCGGCCTCGCGGTCGATGGACAACCGGCTCGGGGCGTACGTCGCGCTCGAGGCGGCGCGGCTCGTGGCGGAGGCCGGCGGCGCGCCCGGGGATGTCGCTGCGGTCGCCGCGGTGCAGGAGGAGGTCGGCGACTTCGGCGGCGCGCGCGTCGTCACGTTCTCGCTCGAGCCTGCGATCGCGATCGCGGTCGACGTCACGCACTCGACGGACGTTCCCGGCGGCGACCCGAAGATCGAGGGCGAGCACGGGCTCGGCAGCGGCCCCGCGATCTCGCGCGGCTCGACGATCAACCCCCGGATCTTCGACCTGCTCGTCGAAGCGGCCGAGGCGGAGGGGATCCCGTACACGATCGAGGTCTCCTCCGGGACGACGTCGACGGACATGGACGCGATGTACCTCTCGCGCGCGGGCGTCGCGACGGGGCTCGTGTCGATCCCGCTCCGCTACATGCACACGCCGACGGAGATCGTCGAGCTCGCGGACGTCGAGAAGTGCGCGCGGCTCATCGCGGCCTTCGCGATTCGCCTCGATCCGCACGCCTCGTTCGCTCGGTAGGGCGAACCCCTGGGTCTGACCCTGCAGTTCGCCCCTGCAGACACGTCGATCGGAACGAAAGCGTGACGATCTGTCCACAGGTGCGCGCGTTGCGGTTGCTGCGAGCGACAATCGTCGTGCGCTTCGGGCGCGTTCTCGGCGCTCCCCGGCGGCTGCGACCCTGCGCTCGCTAGGCTCAACGCACATGGCGAGAGCAGTCATCGTGAGCGCGGTCCGCACGCCGTTCGGCAAGCTCGGAGGCGGGCTGAAGGACTACGAGGCGCCCCAGCTCGGCGCGCACGTGATCAAGAGCGGCCTCGAGAAGGTCGGCCTCGAGCCGGGCGAGGTCGAGTACGTGATCATGGGCGAGGTGCTCCAGGCCGGCGTCGGGCAGGCGCCCGCGCGCCAGGCGGCGATCGCGGCCGGGCTGCCGAAGGAGCTCCCCGCCGACACGATCAACAAGGTCTGCGCCTCGTCGATCCGCGCCGTGCAGATCGCCGACGCGATGATCCGCGCGGGCGACCATCACGTGATCGTCACCGGCGGCATGGAGTCGATGTCGAACGCGCCGTACCTTCTGAAGAAGGCGCGCTTCGGCTACAAGCTCGGCGACGGGAAGCTGATCGACCACATGACCTACGACGGGCTCACGTCGAGCTTCGACGGGAAGCACATGGTCGAGCAGGCGTCGTTCGTCTCGCGCGAGCTCGGCATCTCGCGCGAGGATCAGGACGCGTGGGCGCTGCGCTCCCACGAGCGCGCGATCGCCGCGCAGGACGAGGGTCGGTTCGCCGACGAGATCGTCGCGATCGACGGCTTCGACACCGACGAGGGCCCGCGGCGCGACACGTCGCTCGCGCGACTCGCCGCGCTGCAGCCGGTCTTCGACCCGGAGGGGACGACGACCGCCGGCAACGCGCCCGGCGTGAACGACGGCGCCGCGTGCGTGGTCGTCACGAGCGAGGAGTTCGCGAGAGAGCGCGGCCTCGAGATCCTCGCGACGATCGTCTCGCAGGCGTACGTCGCAGACGACTTCGCCTACCTCGCCCGCACGCCCGCAAAGGCCGGCGGAATCGCGCTCGACAAGGCCGGCAAGTCGATCGGCGACGTCGAGCGCGTCGAGCTGAACGAGGCGTTCTCGTCGGTCGTCGTCAACTCGATGAAGATGCTCGGCGCGGATCCCGAGAAGGTGAACGTGAACGGCGGCGCCGTCGCGCTCGGGCATCCGATCGGCGCATCCGGTGCGCGGATCGTCGGGACGATGGTGCACGAGCTCCGCCGGAACGGCGGCGGTCTCGGGCTCGCGGCGATCTGCTCCGGCGGCGGCCAGGGCGACGCGCTCCTCCTCGAGGTGTGACGCGCCGACGCCCCGGCGGCGTAGCTCGGAGCATGAAGCCGTTCCTCGTCGCGCTCGCCGCCGCGGCCGCGCTGTTCGCGGCGCTGCCGGCCGACGCGCTCGCCTGCTCGTGCCTGCAGTGGGGCAATCCCGAAGGAGGAGCTCGCGAAGGCGAAGGGCGCGTTCGTCGGCGTCTACCTCGGTCGCAAAGCCCATCCCGAGGCTCGCCGGGCGCGGCGATCTATCGCTTCCGCGTCGAGCGCCGCCTCAAGGGGCTCTTCGGGCGGACATCGAGGTCGTCAGCGCCAACAACGGCGCCGCCTGCGGCCTCGAGGTTCAGTAAGCGCCAGCCGCTACGGCCTGCTCCTCCGCCGCTTCAGACGGACGCTGGCACTCCAGCCTCTGCGAGCAGCGGACGGCGCGGTTCTTCCGCGGCCTCCCTTCGCGGATGCTCGCGTCCTGCGCCTAGACCGGCGCGCCGACGACCGCGTCGCGGAAGGCGCCGACGAGCCGGTCGACGTCGCGGTCCGACGTCTGCCAGTTCGAAACGGAGACGCGGATCGCGGCGCGGCCGTCCCACGTCGTCCCGCTCAGCCACACGTCTCCGGTCCGCTGCACCGCCCGTAGCGCGCCCTGCGTTCGCTCGTCCGAGTCGAAGCGGAACAGCACCTGGTTCAGGACGACCTCGTTCAGCAGCTCGACACCCGGCAGTTGCGCGAGCCCGTCCGCGGCCCGCCGTGCGTGCATGCAGCAGCGCTCGACGAGCTCCGCCGTCCCGAAGCGGCCGAGCGTCCGCAGCGCGGCGTAGACCGGGAAGCCGCGCGCCCGGCGCGAGAACTCCGGGTTCCAGTCCATCTGGTCGCGGTTCCCGCTCGCGTCGTGCACGAGGTACTCCGCCTGCACGCCCATCGCGGCTCGATGCGCGGCCGGATGCGCGCAGAACGCGATCCCGGAGTCGTACGGCACGTTCAGCCACTTGTGCGCGTCCGTCGCCCACGAGTCGGCGCGCTCGACGCCTTTGACGAGCTGCCGGAGCGACGGCGAGGCGGCGGCCCAGAGCCCGAACGCGCCGTCGACGTGCAACCACGCGCCCGCGTCGCGCGCGAGGTCGGCGATCGCGTCGATGTCGTCGAACGCACCGGTGTTCACCTCGCCCGCCTGGGCGCAGACGATCGTCGGACGGTCGTCGACCGAGAGCTCGTCGACGACCAATCGCCCCTGGTCGTCGGCGGGCACGACGTCGGGCGCGCCCATCCCGAGCAGCCGCAACGCGCGGTCGACGGTGACGTGGCGCTTCGCTCCGACGACGACGCGAATCTCCGGCGCGCCGAAGAGGCCGCGCTCGCCGAGCTCCCAACCTCGCTCGCGCAGGATGTGCTCGCGGGCCGCGGCGAGCGCCGTCACGTGCGCCATCTGGCAGCCCGTGACGAATGCGAACGAGACGCCTTCCGGCAGGCCGAAGAGCTCGCGCAGCCATTCGCCGGAGACCTCCTCGACGATCGCCGCGGCCGGCGCCGGAGCGAAGAGGCCCGCGTTCTGGTCCCACGCCGAGGTGAGCCAGTCCGCGGCAATCGCGGCCGGGAGCGCTCCGCCGATCACGAAGCCGTACCACCGTCCGCTCGACATGCCGGCGATGCCGGGGTCGGCATCGGCGACGAGCTCCTCGATCACGACGCGCGCGTCGAGCGGCTCGTCCTGCAACGGACGCTCGAGCGCCGCGCGCAACGCGTCGACGTCGATGTCGGGGAGAACGGGACGTTCGTCGAGCGACTCGAGGAACTGCGACGCGAGCTCGCTCGTGCGCCCGAGCAGATCGCGCGACTCGCTCATCCACACCAACTGTACAGCGGTCGGCCAGCCTCGCTCGACGCGCGTCCGCTCATCCTGTCGCGGATGCTCTCGTCGTGTCAGCGCGCCCAGGGTGGAGGGCCGTGCGGGTCCAACGCTGCGATCTGTCGATACGCGCGGCCCCGATCTGCGGGCGCGACGCCCGTAAGGAGCCGCCACAGCCGAACGTTCCCGGGATCCCTGCGAAGCGCCGCCAACGCCGCTCGGCGCGCGACGGCGCGATCGCCGCCGGCGGCGGCAGCCTCGGCCGTCAGACGATCGGGTTCGGCAGACCAGAGCGCCCAGGGTCGCGCGCGGTGCGCCTCGCGCTCCGCTGATCGCGACGACCCACGCTCGAGGTCGATCACGGCCGCCGTCAACGCGCTGTTGCTCATCAGTCCGACGAACGCCACGACACCAACGAGGCTGACGGCGGCGCCGAAGATTGCACGTCCCCGCCTCGCAAGACGAACCGATTTCCGTGAACCAGTGACGACCAGGACGCCTCCGAGCACGAACGCCGGCACCGTCAGCACAGGCATCTCCCAGTCCCAATCGACCGCGGCATGGGAGAGGTAGGCCGCGTAGGCGCCCGCGGCGGCGGGAACGAGCCGCTCGGCACGCGCCCGCCATGCAGCGAGGACCGGAAGGCCGCAGACCAACATGACCAGAGCGAGCCCGATCGGCCCAAGCTCCGCGAGGGTCTCGAGATAGAGACTGTGCGCATCGAGAACGCCGAGGTTGACGTCGCGATGCAAGAGCCACATTCGCTGGAAGGTGCCTGCGCCGCTTCCAAGGAGTGGATGGTCGAGCACTGTCTGCCACGCCGCGGCCCAGTACCGGTCGCGGTCGTTGGACGAGAAGGTGAGCACGTCCTCGCGGAGCGTCGTCCCGAGCGTTGAGCCGACGACTGCACTGCGACCCGCGAGCGCAGCGAGCAACAGGCCCCCTGCGACTGCCGAGGAGACGGCGACGGTTCGTAGTCTTCCGCCGCCGAGGATTCCCATCGTGGCGAGCCCGACCGCGAATGCGAGGAGGGGCCCGCGAGAGTAGGTGAGGTACCCGCATGCCGCGACTGGGAATGCTGCGGCGATGCCGAGGGCGCGGTCCAGGCCACTTTCTGCGGCGAATCCGAGCGCAAGCAACAGTCCGAGGACAGCCAGAAGCCCGAGCGCATTCGCGTACCCGACCGGCTCAGCGATCGGCGTCCCTTCGAGCGACCCGTAACGGATCACCGCGTAGGTTGCGACGATCGCAGTCGCGACAAGCAGTGCGCGCAGCACCGCTCTGGAATTTCGCGGGGTGACCGCGATGACGACGAACGCCGCGGCACTCGCGTAGACGAGCACGCGCTGCGCGTCCAGCAGCGTCAGCGTCGAGCTGACCGACCACGCCCCGGACAGCCAGATCCATAGGCCGAGCGCGGCGACGGCAGAGGCCCACATGATCGCGAGGGTTCCGGGCCGAAGCTCTTTGCTGCCGGTCGTCGCGACGAGGGTGGCCCACACGAGCGCAAGCGTGCTCCAGCCCCAAGCCGGCGCGTAGTAGCCGCCGTCGAATGCCGCGAAGCCGACGACGAGCGTGAAAGGAACGGCGGCGACGGCAACCGCCGCCGCCGCTCCCGTACTAGCTCCGTCGGCCGTACTGCGTGCAGCCCGGCGGCGGCGTGGCGCCGTACTGAGCGCCGGGCGGGCCTGTATGAGTGTGGTTCGCATCGCCACATCCCCAGCCAGGTCGCGTACCCGCGTACTGGTCGTCGCCGGGCCCGCGGTACTGCGTACAGCCCGGCGGCGCTGTCTTCCCGTACTGCGCGCCCGGCGGTCCGGAGTGCTCGTGGTTCTTGTCTCCGCAACCCCAGCCGGGTCGCTCCGTCGGGTACTGGTACTGCGCCAGCGTTCCGGCGACGCTCCGTGAAACGGTGTCACGCGCGTAGCCGGCGGCGCCCAGCCAGAGGACTGCGCCGAGGACGACGGCAGTCACAGCCGTTGGTCCTGAGGCTCGTCGGAGCACTTCTCGGAACTGACCCATGCCCCCTCCTCGTGGTCGTCTCAGAGCGTACGAAATAACTCGAGGAAATGGAACCCGCCATGAAGCGACGAGGCTCGGTCGGCTAGCCTCGCCCGATGCGCTTCGAGCACGTGCTCGTCGTCGGCGCCGGTCAGATGGGCGGGGGGATCGCGCAGGTCGTCGCCGGATCGGGGCGCAGTGTCTCCCTCTACGACGAGCAGCCCGGCGCGACCGATCGCGCGCTCGAGGCGATGCGAAAGAGCCTCGGCAGGCTCGCCGAGAAGGGCGGCGCGGACCCCGATGAGGTCCTCGCCCGCGTGAAGCCGGTAGACGACGTCGTTCCCGCCGACCTGATGGTCGAGGCCGTCGTCGAGGACGCCGACGTGAAGCTCGACGTCTTCCGCCGTGCCGACGCGACGCTCCCGTCCGAAGCCGTCCTCGCGTCGAACACCTCGTCGATCCCGATCTCGTCGCTCGCGGCCGCGACGCAGCGGCCCGACCGCGTGATCGGGATGCACTTCTTCAACCCGGTGCCCGTGCTCAAGCTCGTCGAGGTCGTGCGCGGACGCGACACCTCGGACGAGACGACGCGCGAGATCGTCGAGCTCGCGCAGGAGCTCGGGAAGGTGCCGGCCGAGGCGAACGACTTCCCGGGGTTCGTCTCGAACCGGATCCTCATGCCCTTCATCAACGAGGCCGTCTGGGCGCTCCACGACGGCGTGGCGGAGGCGGACGCGATCGACACGATCGCGAAGCTCGGCTTCGCCCACCCGATGGGACCTCTGGCCCTCGCCGACCTGATCGGCCTGGACACCTGCGTCGCGATCATGGAGGTGCTCCACGAGGGTCTGGGAGACGAGAAGTACGCTCCGTGCCCGCTCCTGCGGGAGCTGCTTGACCAGGGCCGGCTGGGCCGCAAGTCTGGGCAGGGCTTCTTCAGGTACTAGTCCTCAAGGCAACGGCACCGGGTGCCGATACGCGTCGTGAAAGGGGGACGTTCACGGGTGCGGGTGCTGCTCGTCGACGATGACGCAGGTCTCAGGGCGCTGTTGCGTATGACCTTCGACGTCTTCGAGATCGAGGTCGTCGAGGCTGCGGACGCCGAGGAGGCGCGCGCCGAGATCGATCGCAGCGCGCCCGACGTCGTCGTCCTCGACGTCCTGATGCCCGGCATGGACGGGATCGAGTTCTGCCGCGAGCTGAAGTCGGACCGCGACACGCGTGGGATCGGCGTGGTGCTGCTCTCGGGGTCGGAGGGCGGCTCGCGCGTCGCGGCCGACGCGGCGGGCGCCGAGGCGTACGTCCCGAAGCCGTTCAGCCCGCTCGAGCTGCTTGCCGTCGTCGAGCGGCTCGCCGGCGGCCTCTACGGCGTCCCGTTTCGCGCCGCGAAGCGGTCGAGCAGCGAGGAGGAGCAGCTTCTGCTCTACGCCCGCGACCTTCGGCACATCCTCCAGATCGAGCGCGCGCAGCGCTCGCTCGTGCAGCGGGCGTACCGCGAGACCGTCGCCGCGCTCGCGAGCGCGCTCGAGTCGAAGGACACCGGCACGCGCGCGCACTCGCAGCGCGTGCAGCGGTACGCGATCGAGCTCGCGCGCTGCATGGACACCGAGCTCGCCGACGATCCCTCGGCGGAGTACGGCTTCCTCCTGCACGACGTCGGCAAGATCGGGATCCCCGACAACGTGCTGCAGAAGCCGGGCCCGCTCGACAAGGACGAGCGCACGCTGATGCAGACGCACACGATCCTCGGCGAGCAGATGCTCGGCGGTGTCGCGCTCCTCCAGGGCGCCGGCGTGCACGTCGTCCGCTCGCACCACGAGCGCTGGGACGGGGAGGGCTACCCCGACGGTCTCGCGGCCGAGCAGATCCCGCTCGGCGCCCGGATCTTCGCCGTCGCCGACACGCTCGACGCGATCACGAGCGACCGCCCGTACCGAGCTGCGCTGCCGTGGTCGACCGCGCACGAGGTGATCGTCGACGAGGCCGCCCGGCAGTTCGACCCCGACGTCGTCGACGCGTTCCTCGCGTGCGAGTCCTCCCTGCGCGAGGTGCGCAAGGAGTTTCTCGTCGCGGCTTAGGAGGGCTCGGCGAAACAGACGCTGTCGCCGGGCCGCGCTGGGCGGCGCGATGCGGCGTCCTCAGTCGCGCCCGTATCCACTGGATACGAACGCTCCCTGCGTCCTTGCCTCGCACCACCCATCGCACCCCGGCAACGAGGCCCGTTCCGCCAAGCCCTCCTAGACCGGCTCGTCTTTGAGCTGCAGCTCGGGCTCGAGCTGGTGCCAGAGCACGATCTTCCCCTCGCGCACGCGGAAGAGCGCGAGCGCGCGCTCGCCCGGGCCGTCGCACATCTTCTGCGGACGGTCGCCCAGCACGAACGTCACGCGCACCGTGTCCTCGCGGGCGGTGAGGCTCAAGATCCGGCCCGAGCACGGGAGCGAGCTGTTCCACGCCCGCGCGTCCTCGAACGTCCTGAGCCGCCGTACCTCGCTTCCCTGCACGACGCGGGCGCCTTCCGCGAACAGCCGCGCGGCGCCGTCGTTGTCGGCGGTGTTCACCGCCTCGGACCAGGCGCGGACGACGCTCTCGGGAGAGGCGGCGCCGCCGCCGCAGCCCGCGAGCGCGAGGGCGAAGGATGCGAGGAGGGCGATTCGCACCGGCCCTCTACGATAGTCCCGCCGTGCATTTCGACCTGACGGACGACCAGCGGGAGATCCAGGCGCTCGCGCACGACGTCGCGCAGGCCGAGATCGAGCCGAACGCCGCGGCCTGGGACCGCGAGCACGAGTTCCCGCGGGAGCTCTACGCCAAGCTCGCCGAGCTCGGCCTGATGGGCGTCTGCATCCCGGAGGAGTACGGCGGCGCCGGCGCGGACTTCCTCTCGTACATCCTCGTCCTCGAGGAGCTCTCACGTGCCGACGCGGGTGTCGGCGTCACCGTGGCCGTCCACACGAGCGCATGCACGCTGCCGCTCCTCATGTACGGGACCGACGAGCAGCGGGCGCGCTTCGTGCCGCCGCTCGCGCGCGGCGAGGGAATCGGCGCGTTCGCGCTCACCGAGGCCGAGTCGGGCTCGGACGCAGGGGCGCTGCGCACGCGCGCCGAGGCCGACGGCGACGGCTGGCGCATCACGGGGGCGAAGCAGTGGATCACGAACGGCGCGCACGCGTCGACGTTCCTGCTGTTCGCGCGCACCGATCCCGAGACGGCGGGCCCGCGGGGCATCTCCGCCTTCGTGCTCGACGCCGAGCACGTCCGCATCACACGCGAGGAGGAGAAGCTCGGCCTCAACTCGTCCTGCACGAACGACCTCGTGTTGGAGGGCGCGGTCGTCGGTCGCGACCGGCTCGTGCACGAGGAGGGTCGCGGCTTCCGCGTCGCGATGGGGACGCTCGACGGCGGGCGGATCGGGATCGCCGCGCAGGCGCTCGGGATCGCGCAGGCGGCATTCGACGTCGCGCGTGCGTACGCGAAGGAGCGCCGCACCTTCGGGAAGCCGATCGCGGAGCACCAGGCGATCCAGTGGAAGCTCGCCGACATGGCGACCGAGATCGACGCCGCCCGCCTGCTCGTCTATCGCGCGGCGTGGCTGAAGGAGCAAGGGCGCCCGCACACCGAGGAAGGCGCGAAGGCGAAGCTCTTCGCGTCCGAGACGGCGCGCCGCCAGACCGCAGAGGCGATCCAGATCCTCGGCGGCTACGGGTACACGAAGGAGTTCCCGGTGGAGCGCTACTACCGCGACGCGAAGATCACCGAGATCTACGAGGGGACGAGCGAGATCCAGCGGCTCGTGATCGCGCGCTCGGTGCTCGGTCTCCGCCGGCACGAGCAGACGCTCGCGCAGCCCTAGGGGCTCCACTCGTAGCGGACGTCGGGCTCGCGCTCCATGTTCCCCTGCCCGTCGGTGAACTCGACCGCGTCGAGCCCGTGCCGCTCGTAGAAGCGGCGTGCGCCCTCGTTCTTCTGGAACGTCCAGAGCGAGAAGCCCTCGGGCATCCGCTCCATCACGGCGGCGAGCAGCTCGCTCCCGAGCCCTCGGTTCTGCAAGTCGGGATCGACGTAGAGGTGCTCGAGCGACCCCTCGGTGAGCGATGCCCAGCCGACGACGCGGCCGTCCTCGCCCTCGGCGACCCAGACCTCCTGGTTCGGGAGCAGGATCGTCGAGACGAAGACCCGGTACTCGTCGAGCGTCGGGATCGGCGGGAGGTAGGGCATCCGCGAGTAGCACGCGTGCTTGATGCGGGCCAGCTCGTCGGTGTCGCTCGGTTCACCGCGTCGCAACCGCATCGCTCCCTAATCTACGGCGCGTGGCGCGCAAACGGGACGAGCCGGTCCGGCTGACGAAGATCTACACGCGCGGCGGCGACCGCGGGGAGACGTCGCTCGGCGACGGCTCTCGCGCCTCGAAGCTCGACCCCCGGATCGTCGCGTACGGCGCGGTCGACGAGCTCAACTCGCAGCTCGGCGTCGTGCTCGCCGGCGAGCTCACCGAGCCGATCCGCACCGTGCTCGAGCGCGTGCAGAACGAGCTGTTCGACGTCGGCGCGGATCTCTCGGTGCCGTTCGAGGGCGACGACGACCGCCTGCGCGTCTCGCAGACGCAGATCGACGCGCTCGAGGCCGACTGCGACCGCTTCAACGCCGAGCTCCCCGAGCTGAAGAGCTTCGTGCTGCCGGGCGGCGACGAGAATGCCGCGCTGATCCACGTCGCGCGCGCGACCTGCCGGCGCGCGGAGCGCGACGCGCTCGCCGCGCCCGTCAATCCGCTCGCCGTCGTCTACCTGAACCGACTCTCCGACCTGCTCTTCATCCTCGCGCGCGCCGCGAACGCCGCGGCCGGCCGCGACGAGCCGCTCTGGAAGCCTGGCGCCTCGCGCTGACGTTCGGCGCCTCGTTCGCGGCGGGCTACCTCGGCTCCGTCGTCGGGCTCGTGCTCGGGACACTCCGTCTGCCGGCCGTCCTGCTCGCCGCGGGGAACCCCGCGGCCGCGGCGGGGACGAACATCGCGATCAGCGCCGCGGCGGCCGCGTCCGGCGGGTGGCGCCACGCCCGCGAGGGGCGGGTCGACTGGCGGGTCGTCGCCTGGATGGCGCCGCCGTCCGTCGTCGGAGCCGTCGTCGGCGGGCTCGTGGGCGGCAGCCTGCCGGAGCGCGCGCTCTTCGCCGGCATCGCCGCGATCCTCGCGTGGAACGGGCTCGACCTCCTCGTCCGGCCGGTTCGCGCGCGGCCGCGCACGGAGCCGCGCCTGTGGCCGGCCGCCGTCTTCGGGCTCGCGATCGGGGTCGTCGGCGGCGCGATCGGCGTCATCCTCGGGACGCTCCGCATGCCCGCGCTCCTCGGCGCGGTCGGGATGGACGCGAGGCGAGCCGTCGGCACGAACCTCGTCGTCGGCTTCTTCCTCGGGGTCGCGGGCTTCGCCGCGCATGCCGCGCGGCTCGAGGTCGAGTGGGATCTCCTCGCAGCCGGGCTTCTCGGTGCGATCCCGGGCGCGTGGCTCGGCGCGCACAGAACGGGCGGGCTCTCCGAGGAGACGCTGCGCCGGCTGATCGGCGTCGCGCTGCTCGCGATCGCCGTCGCCTTCGCGATCGAGGCTATCGCCGCGTGAGCCGGCGGATCAGCTTCGCGATGTCGGCCGGCGGCGTCGAGCGCGGCAGCGCGACGGCGGCGCCTGCCCGGATCGCCTGAGCCAGACGCCGCGGGTCGTTCGTCAGCGCGATGATCTTCATCGACGGGAACACGGTGCGCAGGTCCCTCACGAGCTGCAGCCCGTAGCGGTCGACGTCGACCACGATCACCTGCACGTTGCGGTTCTGGGAGCCGGCGATCGTCCATGTCTCCTCGCCGATCGCGGGGACGACACGCGTGCCGCTGCCGAGGCCGTGCGCGATGTCCGTCGGGCCGCCGGCCAGCACGACCTCGACCGGCCGGGTGTCGGGGCGAGCGCGCTTGCCGACGACCCGCACGGCGATCGTCCTTCTCAGGGCGTCGCGCCCGGACTGGACGCTGAAGACGACGCGGTACGTGCCGGGCCGGCGCACCCTCGACGGCATCGCCAGCCGCTTGATCGTGACGCCGACCTTGACCGAGAAGCGCCAACGGTGAACCTGCACGCGGCTCGGGCCGATCAGGTTCGCCGTCACCTGCGCCGTACGTGTCGTCCGCACGCGGATCGCGATCGTCTTCCGCTGCGAGGGCACGTAGCGCTTCGTCCCGACGACGCCGAACACGAAGCGCGGCTGCGGCGTTCCCGGCTGGCCGAGCTCGAGGTCGACCCTCGAGCCGAGCGGCGCGACCACCGGCTCGGAGACGACGACCGTGCCCGTGCCGCGCACCGCGCCGAGCTCGAAGCCGCGCTCGGCCAGGATCGCCTTCGCCTCGTCGAGCGTCTTGCCGGCGAGCTTCGACGACGACCGGAGCTTCTGCGACGTCGGGCTCGCGTGGCCGTCGGCGTCGACCGCGGCGATCGAGAACACGCGCGTGTCCGCGGGGTCGAACGGCCCGAGGTTGAGCTCGTCCTCACCGGCGCCGAGCGTCTGCGTCGCGATGCCGTCGACGAAGAGGATCGTCGCGAACGGCCGACCCTTCCCGTCCTGTGACGGCGTCCACCGGAGCGTCAGCGAGCCGTCGTCCTCGAGCACACCGCGGAAGTCGAGCGGGGCGGGGACGAGCGGGAGGACGTTCCCGAACGTGCCGCCGCCTGCGCCGCCGTCGGCCGGCGGCGCGGGGACGCCGACCATGAACGTGATCGAGAAGGCGCTCGAGTTCCCGGCGGCGTCGTGGACGGTGCCGGCCAGCGTGTGCGTCCCGTTCGCGAGCGCGCCCGTGTTGAACGTGGCGCTCGCGCCCGAGATCGTCGGCGCGGCCGCGGCGGCGCCGTCGAGGGTCACTCCGGTCAGCGACGCGATGGCCTCGCTCGCGGTGATCGCGATCTGGTTCGCGCTCGCCACGATCGAGCCGTTGGCCGGGACCGACGAGACGACCATCGGGATGAAGTTGTCGACCCGGATCCCGCCGACGACGCTCTGGCTCGTGTTGCCGACGGCGTCGGTGACGACCGCGCGGAGGTCGTAGAGGCCGTCGGCGACCGAGGTCGTGTTGAAGCTCGCGCCGTAGGGGGCGGAGCCGTCGCTGCCGATCGCCGTCCACGACGCGGCGCCGGCCGGGCTGCGCGAGAACGTCACGGAGGTCGCGTCGCCGGTCGTCGCTGCGCCCAGCGCGACCGTGCCGGAGAGCGGCGAGCCCGGGTTGTTCAGCGTGACGCCCGGTGCCGTCGCGTCGACGTCCACCGTGATCGGCGCGCTCGTGAAGCTGTTGCCGGCGAGGTCGGTCACGACGATGCGCAGGTCGTAGGAGCCGCTCGGCAGGCCGGCGACGTTCCAGGAGCCGTCGTACGGCGCGCCCGAGTCGCTCGCGATGTCCGAGAAGCCGCCGCCGCCCGACTGCGCCTGCCACGTGACGCTCGCGACGCCGGAGCCGGAGTCGGACGCGTTCGCCGTGAGGTTCACGGTGCCGCCGACGGTCGCGCCGTCGCCCGGCGCGGTGAGCAGGCCGCTCGGGTCGGTGTTGTCGACGCGGGTCGTCACGACGGAGCTCGTGCCCGAGTTGCCGCCGGCGTCGGTCGCCTTCGCGCGAACCTCGTAGTTGCCGTCGACGCCTGGCGTCCACGCGATCGTCCACGGCGAGCCGCCCGACGAGGAGCCGATCGACGACCAGCCGCCGCTCGGGAGCAGGCGCGCCTCGTAGGCGACGGTAGCCGTGTCGCTCGACGCGCTCGCCGAGACCGAGACCGAGCCGCTGACGTTCGCCGGGAGGCCGGAGACGCTGACGGTCGGCGCGAAGTTGTCGACCGTGACGCCGACGCCGCCGGTGCTCGTCGAGTTCCCGGCCATGTCGGTGATCACGGCGCTGATGCTGTGCGAGCCGTCGCCGGTCGACGCCGAGTTCCAGGAGACCTGGTACGGCGTGCCGCTCGACGAGCCGACAGAGCCGCCGTCGACGTAGTACTCGACGGAGGCGATCGGGTTCGCGTCGCTGGCGCTGACGCCGAGCGTGACGCCGCCCGAGACGACCGCGCCGGAGAGCGGCGAGGTGACGGCGCCGGTCGGTGCCGTGTTGTCGACGATCTTCGACGGGAAGTCGGTGATGCTCTCGTTGGCCGGCGTCGCGGTGTCGCGGGCGATGAAGCGGAAGTCCCACGAGCCGTCGTCGGCGGGCGTCGTCACCCACGTCGCACTGTAGGGCGCCGTGGTGTCCGCACCGATCGACGTCCACGTCGAGTCGCTCGAGAGCTTGAGCTGGAACTCGACCTCGGCGAGGTCGGCGCCGCCCGTGCCGGAGCTCGGATTCGCGTTCAGCGTGACCGTGCCGCGGAGGTAGTTGCCCGGATCGAGCGCGCCCGGATCGGGCGGCGTCGTGTCGATCGAGACGGTCGCGGTCTGCGCCGACTCGACGTTGCCTGCGACGTCCGTCGAGAAGAAGGAGATCGTGTGGACGCCGTCGCCGGAGACGTTGACGCTCGTCCCGCTGTTCCAGCCGCCGCCGTCGACCGCGAACTGCGTGTTCGCGACTCCGGAGCCGCCGTCGTTCGCGCTGAGGCTGACCGTGACGGCGCTCGACTGCCACCCGCTCGGGGCGTTGTGGCCGGTCGTCGGCGCGGTGTTGTCGACCCGACGTCCGCCGACGACGTTCGACATGGTGACGTTGCCCGCGACGTCGGTCACCTCGACCGTCAGGTCGTAGACGCCGTCGGCGACGTCGGTCGTCGTCCAGGTGCTCGAGGTCGTGCCCGTCTCCGGGCCGGCGTAGTGGTAGACGACGGACGCGACGCCCGATCCGCCCGGATCGTCGGCGGTCGACGTGAGGTTGACCGTGCCCCGGAGGTTCGCGCCCGGGTCGTTCAGGATCGCGACCGGCGGCGTGTTGTCGACGCGGCGCGGGCCGACGCCGGCGCTCCAGGCGGTGTTCCCGGCGACGTCGGTCGCCTTCGTGCGGAAGAAGTAGAGGCCGTCGGCGAGGCCGGTCGTGTCGAGCGCGAACTCGAACGGATCCGAGCTGTCGAACCCGCCCGCGAGCGGCGACCACGACATCCCGTCGACGCTGTACTCGAACTCGACCTGCTGGACGCCGGAGCCCGTGTCGCTCGCGGAGCCCTTGAGCGTGACGGTCGCGCGCAGGTTCGCGCCCGGGTCGTCGAGCGCCGTCGCCGGCGGCGAGTTGTCGATGCGGCGGTCCTCGACCGGGGCGGACTCGGTGCGGTTGCCCGCGTTGTCGGTGACGACCACGCGGAGGTCGTAGAGGCCGTCCGTCACCGCGTTCGTGTGCCACGGCTGCGGGCCGACGCTGACCCACGTGTTCGCGTCGGCGACGGAGTACTCGTACTCGATCGACGCGATGCCGGACGGGCTCGCGCCGGGGTCACTCTCGGTCGAGGTCAGCGTGACGTCGCCGCGCAGGTTCGCGCCGGGGTCGGTCATCGCGGCGTTCGGCGCCGTCGCGTCGAGGAGCCACGTCCAGCTCGCGGGGGTGGCGTCGACGTTGCCGGCGGCGTCGATAGCGCGCGCCTCGAAGGTGTGCGGGCCGTCGGCGAGCGGGGACGAGGTGTGCGGCGAGGAGCACGCTGCCCAGGCGCCGGCGTCGACGCGGCACTCGAAGGTCGAGCCGGGCTCGGTCGACGAGAAGCCGAAGACCGGCGCAGGCTCGCGCGAGGGGTCGCCAGGGTTCGCGCCGAGCGTCGTGTCCGGCACCGCGCGGTCGACCGTGAACGTGACATCGATGCTCGCCTCGCGGCCGGCGTTGTCGCGCGCGACGGCCGTCAGCGTCGACGGGCCGTCGCTGCCGGGGACGGGCCAGCTCGCCTCGTACGGCGCGGTCGCGTCGACGCCGAGCGACGTCGATCCGTCGAAGAACTCGACCTCCTTGACGCCGCTGCCGGTGTCGGCCGCGCTCGCGACGAGGGTGTACGGATCGGGCGAGGCCGCGTTGACGAAGCCGCCGTCCGTCGGCGCGGTGAACGCGACGGTCGGGTCGGTGTTGTCCACGACGACGGTCACGGTGGCCGACGTCTCGACGTTGCCGGCGTGGTCGGTCGCGATCGCGCGCAGATCGCGCGGGCCGTCGGGGAGCGTCGTCGTGTCCCACGCGAACTCGTACGGGGCGCCCGAGTCGGTACCGAGCGACTGCCAGGTCCCGTTCAGGACCTGCAGCTCGACGGTCCCGAGCCCGGAGTGCGCATCCGTCGCGGTCACGACGACGGCGAACGTTCCCGTCACGGCGCCGGGGTCGTCGACGGAGACCGTCGGCTTGAGGTTGTCGACCCAGCGGCCGGTGAGGGCGGGCGAGCTGCTCGAGTTGCCCGCGAGGTCGGTCGCAACCACGCGGAGGTCGTAGAGGCCGTTGGCCGTGCCGGTCGTGTCCCAGGAGGCCGGGATGCCCGCCCAGGTCGAGGCTCCTGCCGGGGAGCGCTCGAAAGCGACGGACGCGATCCCCGTTCCGCCGGTGTCGGTCGCGTTCGCGCCGAGCGCGATCGTGCCGCGGAGGTAGGCGCCGGGGTCGTCCATCGTCGCCGCGGGCGGCACCGTGTCGATCACCCAGGTGTGAGCGGCGGGCGAGGCGTCGGCGTTCCCGCCCGGATCGGTCGCGCGCACCTCGAAGGTGTGCGAGCCCTCGGCGAGCGAGGTGTACGAGCGCGGCGACGTGCAGGCGACCCACGCGCCGCCGTCGATGCGGCACGCGAACGTCGAGCCGGGCTGGTCGGCCGAGAAGGTGAAGTCGGCGTCGGCGTCGCTGATCGGCGTCGTGGGAGCGGTGTCGATCGTCGTCTCGGGCGCGACGGTGTCGACGTCGAACGGCCTGGCCGTGGCGGCGCCGACGTTGCCTGCCGCGTCGATCGCGCGCACCCGCAGGACGTAGCTGCCGTCGGCGGGGAAGCTCGCAGCGGGGAAGGCGAGCGTCCACGAGCCCGTGCCGGTCGCGGTCTGCCAGCTCTCGCTCGTCGCCGAGAAGTCGGTCCCGTTCCACCAGTCGCCGCCTGAGATCCGGAGGGAGACCTCGACGTGGTCGAGCCCGACGGCGTCGGACGCGGTGCCGGCCGGGTTGTTCCAGCCGGCGGCGTTGTAGGAGCCGCCCGCGGCGGGGAACGTGAAGGCCGAGGTCGGCGCCGTCAGGTCGATCGTCCACGTGCGCGAGGCCGGCGACGCGTCCGTGTTGCCGGCGGCGTCGGTCGCGCGGACGTCGAAGGTGTGGGCGCCTTCCGTGAGGCCGGTGTAGCTCTTGGGGCTGGTGCATGCCGCCCAGGCCCCGCCGTCCAGCCGGCACTCGAACGTCGCACCGCCCGGAGCCGAGAAGTCGAAGCTCGCGCTCTGGCTGCTCGTCGGGGTCGTCGGGGCGTTGTCGATCTGCGTGTTCGGCGCGACGGTGTCGACCGTCCAGGTGAAGCTCGCGGGCGTCGGGTCGGTGTTCCCGGCCCCGTCGGTCGCGCGGACCTGGAACGTGTGGGCGCCGTCGGTCAGGCCCGTGTAGCTCTTCGGGGTCGCGCAGGCCGTCCAGCCGCCGGAGTCGAGGTTGCACTCGAAGGTGGAGCCGCCCTCGCTCGAGGTGAACGAGAAGCTGGGCGCGGTCGAGTTCGTCGGGTCGTTCGGCTGCGCGGTGATCGTCGTGTTCGGGGCGGCGGTGTCGATCGTCCAGGCGAAGCTCGCCGGGGTCGGGTCGGTGTTGCCGGCGGTGTCGGTGGCGCGGACGTCGAAGGTGTGGGCTGCCGTCGGTGAGGCCGGTGTAGCTCTTCGGGCTGGTGCAGGCGGCCCAGGCGCCGCCGTCGATCCGGCACTCGAAGGTCGACGTCTCGGTCGCGTTGAAGCTGAAGTCGGCGTCGGCAGTGTTGGCCGGGTCGTTCGGCTGGGCGGTGATCGTGGTGTTGGGGGCGGCGGTGTCGATCGTCCAGCCGAAGGAGGCGGCTGAGGGGTCGGTGTTGCCGGCGGCGTCGGTGGCGCGGACGTCGAAGGTGTGGGCTGCGTCGGTGAGGCCGGTGTAGCTCTTCGGGCTGGCGCAGGCTGCCCAGGCGCCGCCGTCGATCCGGCACTCGAAGCTCGAGCCGCCCTCGCTCGAGCTGAAGCCGAAGTCGGCGTCGGCCGAGTTGGCCGGGTCGCTCGGCTGCGCGGTGATCGTGGTGTTCGGGGCGGCGGTGTCGATCGTCCAGGTGAAGCTCGCCGGGGTCGGGTCGGTGTTGCCGGCGGTGTCGGTGGCGCGCACGTCGAAGGTGTGGGCTGCGTCGGTGAGGCCGGTGTAGCTCTTCGGGCTGGCGCAGGCGGCCCAGGCGCCGCCGTCGATCCGGCACTCGAAGCGTCGAGCCGGCCTGGCTCGAGGAGAACGAGAAGCTCGCGTCGGCCGAGTTGCTCGGGTCGTTCGGCTGGGCCGTGATCGTCGTGTTGGGCGCGGCGGTGTCGATCGTCCAGCCGAAGCTCGCGGGCGAGGGATCGACGTTGCCGGCGGCGTCGGTGGCGCGGACGTCGAAGGTGTGCGCGCCGTCGGCGAGGCCGGTGTAGCTCTTCGGGCTGGCACAGGCGGTCCAGGCGCCGCCGTCGATCCGGCACTCGAACGTCGACGTCTCGGTCGCGTTGAAGCTGAAGTCGGCGTCGGCCGAGTTGGACGGGATCGTTCGGCTGGGCGGTGATCGTGGTGTTCGGCGCTGCGGTGTCGATCGTCCAGGCGAACGACGCGGGCGAGGCGTCGGTGTTGCCGGCGGTGTCGGTCGCGCGAACGTCGAAGGTGTGCGCGCCGTCGGTGAGGCCGGTGTAGCTCTTGGGGCTGGCGCAGGCCGCCCAGGCGCCCGCCGTCGATCCGGCACTCGAAGCTCGAGCCGCCCTCGCTCGAGCTGAAGCCGAAGTCGGCGTCGGCCGTGTTGGCCGGGTCGTTCGGCTGCGCGGTGATCGTGGTGTTCGGGGCGGCGGTGTCGACCGTCCAGCCGAAGGACGCGGGCGAGGCGTCGGTGTTGCCCGCGGCGTCGGTCGCGCGAACGTCGAAGGTGTGCGCGCCGTCGGCGAGGCCCGTGTAGCTCTTCGGCGTGGTGCAGGCTGCCCAGGCGCCGCCGTCGAGACGGCACTCGAAGCTCGAGCCGGCCTGGCTCGAGGAGAACGAGAAGCTCGCGTCGGCCGAGTTGCTCGGGTCGTTCGGCTGGGCGGTGATCGTGGTGTCAGGAGCGGCGGTGTCGATCGTCCAGCCGAAGCTCGCGGGCGAAGGATCGACGTTGCCGGCGACGTCGCTCGAGCGAACGTCGAACGTGTGCGCGCCGTCGCTGAGCCCGGTGTAGCTCTTCGGGCTGGCGCAGGCCGTCCAGGCGCCGCCGTCGAGGCGGCACTCGAAGCTCGAGCCGGGCTCGCTCGACGAGAACGAGAAGCTCGCGTCGGCCGAGCCCGAAGGATCGTTCGGCGCGGAGTCGATCGTGGTCTGCGGCGAGGCCGTGTCGTACGTGAACGAGTACGAGGCGGGTGCCTCGACGTTGCCGGCGGTATCGGCTGCGCGCACGCGGACGACGTAGTCGTCGTCCGCCGCGAAGTTCGCGCTCGCGAACGCACGCGACCACGTCCCGGTGCCGGACGCGACCAGCCACTGCTCGGAGCCGTTCGCGAACGACGAGCCGTCCCAGTAGAGGCCCGTCGACGTCCGCCGCACGGACACCTCGACGCGATCGAGCGCCGAGCCGCCCGAGTCGGAGGCCGTGCCCGCCGGATCGTTCCAGCCGCCCGCGTTGTAGGTCGAGCCTGCGCCGGGGAAGCCGACGACGCTCGACGGCGCGGTCGTGTCGATCGTCCAGGTGAAGCTCGCGGGCGTGGCGTCGGTGTTGCCGGCAGCATCGGTCGAACGCACGTCGAATGTGTGCGCGCCCTGCGCGAGGCCGCTGTAGCTCTTCGGCGAGGTGCAGGCCGTCCAGGCGCCGCCGTCGAGGCGGCACTCGAAGCGTCGAGCCACCTTCGCTCGACGTGAAGGAGAAGCTGGGCGCCGTCGAGTTGGTCGGGTCGCTCGGCTGGGCGGTGATCGTCGTGTTCGGCGCGGTCGTGTCGACCGTCCAGGTGAAGCTCGCCGGGGTCGCGTCGGTATTGCCGGCGGTGTCGGTCGCGCGGACTGCGAACGTGTGCGCGCCCTCGGCGAGCCCGGTGTAGCTCTTCGGGGAGGTGCAGGCGGTCCAGCCGCCGGAGTCGAGGTTGCACTCGAAGCTCGAGCCGCCTTCGCTCGAGCTGAAGGAGAAGCTCGCGCCGGTCGCGTTCGTGGGATCGTTCGGCTGCGCGGTGATCGTCGTGTTCGGCGCGGTCGGTGTCGACCGTCCACGTGAAGCTCGCCGGGGTCGCGTCGGTGTTCCCGGCCGCGTCGGTCGCGCGGACGTGCGAACGTGTGCGAGCCGTCGGCGAGCCCGGTGTAGCTCTTCGGGGAGGTGCAGGCGGTCCAGCCGCCGGAGTCGAGGTTGCACTCGAAGCGTCGAGCCGCCTTCGCTCGAGCTGAAGGAGAAGCTCGCGCCGGTCGACGTTCGTCGGGTCGTTCGGCTGGGCGGTGATCGTCGTGTTCGGCGCGGCGGTGTCGACGGTCCACGTGAAGCTCGCCGGAGACGCGTCCGTGTTCCCGGCCGCGTCCGTTGCGCGGACGTCGAAGGTGTGCGAGCCGTCGGCGAGCCCGGTGTAGCTCTTCGGGCTGGTGCAGGCCGTCCAGCCGCCGGAGTCGAGGTTGCACTCGAAGCGTCGAGCCGCCCTCGGTCGAGCTGAAGGAGAAGCTCGCGCCGGTCGCGTTCGTCGGGTCGTTCGGCTGCGCGGTGATCGTCGTGTTCGGCGCGGCAGTGTCGATCGTCCAGGTGAAGCTCGCGGGGGTCGGGTCGGTGTTGGCTGCGGAATCGGTCGCCCGGACTGCGAACGTGTGCGACCCGTCGGCGAGCCCGCTGTAGCTCTTCGGCGAGGTGCATGCGGCGAAGGCGCCGCCGTCGAGCTTGCACTCGAACGTCGAACCGCCCTCACTTGCGCTGAAGGAGAAGCTCGGCGCAGCCGTGTTCGACGGGTCGCTCGGCGACGCGGTGATCGACGTGTCGGGCGGCGTCGTCTCGACCGTCCACGTGAACGTCGCGGGCGAGGCGTCGGTGTTGCCTGCGGCGTCGGTGGCGCGCACGTCGAAGGTGTGGGAGCCGTCGGCGAGGCCGGTGTAGCTCTTCGGGCTCGTGCAGGCCGTCCAGGCACCGCCGTCGAGGCGGCACTCGAAGCTCGAGCCGCCTTCGCTCGCCGTGAAGGAGAAGTCGGCGTCGGTCGAGTTCGACGGGTCGTTCGGCTGGGCCGTGATCGTCGTGTTCGGCGCGGTCGTGTCGATCGTCCAGGTGAAGCTCGCCGGCGAGGCGTCGGTGTTGCCGGCGGCGTCGGTGGCGCGCACCTGGAAGGTGTGCGAGCCGTCCGCGAGGCCCGTGTAGCTCTTGGGCGAGGTGCAGGCCGTCCAGCCGCCGGAGTCGAGGTTGCACTCGAACGTCGACCCACCCTCGGTCGACGAGAACGAGAAGCTCGGGTCGGCCGAGCTCGCGGGGTCGTTCGGCTGGGCGGTGATCGTCGTGTTCGGCGCGGCGGTGTCGACCGTCCAGGTGAAGCTCGCCGGGGTCGCGTCGGTGTTGCCGGCGGCGTCGGTCGCGCGCACCTGGAAGGTGTGGGAGCCGTCGGCGAGTCCGCTGTAGCTCTTGGGCGAGGCGCAGGCCGACCAGCCGCCGGAGTCGAGGTTGCACTCGAACGTCGAGCCGCCTTCGCTCGAGCTGAAGGAGAAGCTCGCGCCGGTCGCGTTCGTCGGGTCGTTCGGCTGCGCGGTGATCGTGGTGTTCGGGCGCGGCGGTGTCGACCGTCCAGGTGAAGCTCGCGGGCGTCGCGTCGGTGTTGCCGGCGGCGTCGGTCGCGCGCACCTGGAAGGTGTGGGAGCCGTCGGCGAGTCCGCTGTAGCTCTTGGGCGAGGCGCAAGCCGACCAGCCGCCGGAGTCGAGGTTGCACTCGAACGTCGAGCCGCCCTCGCTCGAGCTGAAGGAGAAGCTCGCGCCCGTGACGTTCGTGGGATCGTTCGGCTGCGCGGTGATCGTCGTGTTCGGTGCCGCGGTGTCGACCGTCCAGGTGAAGCTCGCGGGCGAGGCGTCGGTGTTCCCGGCTGCGTCCGTTGCGCGGACGTCGAAGGTGTGCGAGCCGTCGGCGAGCCCGGTGTAGCTCTTCGGGCTCGTGCAGGCCGTCCAGGCACCGCCGTCGAGACGGCACTCGAACGTCGAGCCGCCCTCGGTCGAGGTGAACGAGAAGCTCGCGCCGGTCGCGTTCGTCGGATCTGCCGGCTGGCTCGTGATCGACGTGTTCGGCGCCGCGGTGTCGACCGTGACGCTGTAGGACGTCGCGCTCTCGACGTTCGCGGCGAGGTCGATCGAGCGCACGCGGAAGACGTAGTCGCCGTCCGCCGGGAAGTTCGACGTCGGGAACGAGAGCGACCACGAGGCCGTCCCCGTGGCGGTCCGCCAGTTCTCGCTCGCGTCGGCGAATGCGGTGCCGTTCCAGTACTGGTTGCTCGAGACGCGCCTGATCGAGACCTCGACGCGCTGCAGGCCCGAGCCGCCGTCCGAGGCCGTTCCGGACGGATCGCTCCACGTCGCGGCGCGATACGTCCCGCCGGCGGCCGGGAAGGCCACGACGGTCGCAGGTGCGGTCGAGTCGTACGTGAACGTGTGCGAGGCGAGCGGAGCCTGGACGCCGCCGAGGTTGTCGGTGGCACGCACACGGATCGTGTAGTCGCCGTCGGCAGGGAAGCTCCCGGCGCCGAACGCGTACGACCAGTTCGTGCCGACGACGCCTGCCGCGACGAACTGCTCGGCGCCGGAGTTGAAGCCCGAGCCGTCCCAGTAGTTTCCGGTGCCGCGCCTGATGCTGAGCTCGACGGTCGCCAGGCCGAGGCCGCTGTTGTCCGTCGCGCTGCCGCAGAAGCCGGCCGTCGCACAGCCCGCGGCCCAACCCGCCGAGTTGTACGCGCCGCCCGAGCTCGGGAACCCGATCGTGCTTGTCGGCCGCGCCTTGACGTCGATGCTCGAGCTCGCGGCGCTCGTCGCCAGGGTGTCGCCGCTCGTGCGCGCCGCCGTGAGCGTGATCGTCTCGGCGGTGTCGTACGTGACGCTCGGGAGGGTGACGCTGTTCGTCCCGGCGGAGATCGTCGCCGTGTTCCCGCCGAGCGAGCCGGCGCCGCTGGGGGAGAGGCTGATGCCGGTCGCACCGCTGACGTTGGAGAAGTTGCCGTTCGCGTCCTGCGAGCGGACGGTGACGCTGAACGTCGTGCCGACGGCGGCCGTGGCCGGGACGGTCGTGACGACGAGCTTCGACGCGGCGCCCGGGTTGACGGTGAAGCTGTTGCTCGTGCCGTTCTGCGCGCCGCCGGTCGTGCGTGTCGCGGTGATCGTGAAGCTGCCGGTGTTCGAGACGGTGACCGCGTGCGAGGCGAGGACGCCGGCGGTGAAGGCGGCGGTCGTGCCGGAGCCCGCCGAGAGCGTGCCGGTCGAGGTGATGTCGACGGTGCCGGTGAACCCGGTGACGGTGTTGTTGTTGGCGTCTCGCGCGGTGATCCTGACGTTGAAGCTCGACCCGGCGGTCTGGGTACCGATGCTCCCGCCGCCTGCCTGCTCGACGAGGAAGTTCGCGAGCGCGCCCGAGTTGACCGTGAACGAGTTGCTCGTGCCGTTCTGCGCGCCGCCGGTCGTGCGGGTGGCGGTGATCGTGAAGCTGCCGGTGTTCGAGACGGTGACGGCGTGGGAGGCGAGGACTCCGGCGGTGAATGCGGCGGTCGTGCCGGAGCCGGCGGAGAGGGTGCCGGTCGAGGTGATGTCGACCGTCCCGGTGAACCCGGTGACCGTGTTGTTGTTCGCGTCGCGCGCGGTGATCCGCACGTTGAAACCGGTGCCGGCGGTCTGAGCGCCGATCGCGCCGCCGCCCGCGGCCTCGACGAGGAAGTTCGCGAGCGCGCCCGGGTTGACCGTGAAGCTGTTGCTCGTGCCGTTCTGTGCGCCGCCGGTCGTGCGGGTGGCGGTGATCGTGAAGCTGCCGGTGTTCGAGACGGTGACGGCGTGCGAGCTGAGGACGCCGGCGGTGAACGCCGCGGTCGTGCCGGAGCCCGCCGAGAGCGTGCCGGTGGACGTGATGTCGACGGTGCCGGTGTAGCCGGTGACGGTGTTGTTGTTCGCGTCCCGGGCGGTGACGCGGACGTTGAAGCTCGAGCCCGCGGTCTGGGTGCCGATGCTCCCGCCGCCTGCGGCCTCGACGAGGAAGTTCGCAAGGGCGCCGGACCCGACGGCGAAGCTGTTGCTCGTGCCGCTCTGCGCGCCGCCCGTCGTGCGGGTGGCGGTGATCGTGAAGCTGCCGGTGTTCGAGATCGTGACCGCGTGCGACGGCAGGACGCCGGCGGTGAACGCGGCGGTCGTGCCCGGAGCCCGCCGAGAGCGTGCCGGTCGACGTGATGTCGACCGTGCCGGTGAAGCCGGTGACCGTGTTGCCGTTCGCGTCCCGGGCCGTGATCCGGACGTTGAAGCTCGACGCCCGCGGTCTGGGCGCCGATCGCGCCGCCGCCCGCGGCCTCGACGAGGAAGTTCGCCAGTGCACCAGGGTTGACGGTGAAGCTGTTGCTGGTGCCGTTCTGGGCGCCGCCGGTCGTGCGGGTGGCGGTGATCGTGAAGCTGCCGGTGTTCGAGATCGTGACGGCGTGCGACGGCGAGGACGCCGGCGGTGAAGGCCGCGGTCGTCCCGGAGCCGGCCGAGAGCGTGCCGGTCGAGCTGATGTCGACTGTGCCGGTGTAGCCGGTCACCGTGTTGTTGTTCGCGTCCCGAGCGGTGATCGCGGACGTTGAAGCTCGAGCCCGGCGGTCTGGGCGCCGATCGCGCCGCCGCCCGCCGCCTCGACGAGGAAGTTCGCCAGTGCACCAGGGTTGACGGTGAAGGAGTTGCTCGTCCCGTTCTGCGCGCCGCCGGTCGTGCGGGTCGCGGTGATCGTGAAGCTGCCGGTGTTCGAGACGGTGACGGCGTGCGAGCTGAGGACGCCGGCGGTGAACGCCGCGGTGGTGCCGGAGCCCGCCGAGAGCGTGCCGGTCGAGCGTGATGTCGACCGTGCCGGTGTAGCCGGTGACGGTGTTGTTGTTCGCGTCCCGGGCGGTGACGCGGACGTTGAAGCCGGTGCCGGCGGTCTGGGTGCCGATCGCGCCCCCGCCCGCCGCCTCGACGAGGAAGTTCGCGAGCGCGCCCGGGTTGACCGTGAAGGAGTTGCTCGTCCCGGTCTGGGCGCCGCCGGTCGTGCGGGTCGCGGTGATCGTGAAGCTGCCGGTGTTCGAGACGGTGACGGCGTGGGAGGCCAGGACGCCGGCGGTGAAGGCGGCGGTCGTGCCGGAGCCCGCGGAGAGCGTGCCGGTCGAGGTGATGTCGACGGTGCCGGTGTAGCCGGTGACCGTGTTGTTGTTCGCGTCCCGCGCGGTGACGCGGACGTTGAAGCCGGTGCCGGCGGTCTGGGCGCCGATCGCGCCCCCGCCCGCCGCCTCGACGAGGAAGTTCGCCAGCGCACCAGGGTTGACGGTGAAGGAGTTGCTCGTGCCGTTCTGGGCGCCGCCGGTCGTGCGGGTGGCGGTGATCGTGAAGCTGCCGGTGTTCGAGATCGTGACCGCGTGGGAGGCCAGGACGCCGGCGGTGAAGGCTGCGGTCGTCCCGGAGCCGGCCGACAGCGTCCCGGTCGAGGTGATGTCGACCGTCCCGGTGTAGCCGGTCACCGTGTTGTTGCTCGCGTCCCGAGCGGTGATGCGGACGTTGAAGCTCGAGCCGGCGGTCTGGGCGCCGATCGCGCCCGCCGCCCGCCGCCTCGACCAGGAAGTTCGCGAGCGCGCCCGGGTTGACCGTGAAGGAGTTGCTCGTGCCGTTCTCGGCCGCCGCCGCTCGTCCGCGTTGCGGTGATCGTGAAGCTGCCGGTGTTCGAGATCGTGACCGCGTGGGAGGCGAGCACGCCGTTCGTGAAGGTCGCGGTCGTCCCCGAGCCCGCCGGAGAGCGTCCCCGTCGACGTGATGTTCACGGTGTTGCCGGCGCCCGTGAAGCCGGTCACCGTGTTGTTGTTCGCGTCCCGCGCGGTGATCCGGACGTTGAAGCTCGAACCTGCGGTCTGCGTGCCGATGCTCCCGCCGCCCGCGGCCTCGACGAGGAAGTTGTTCAGGGCGCCGGGAGAGACCGTGAAGCTGTTGCTCGTCCCGGTCTGCGCGCCGCCGCTCGTGCGGGTGGCGGTGATCGTGAAGCTGCCGGTGTTCGAGATCGTGACCGCGTGGGAGGCGAGCACGCCGTTCGTGAAGGTCGCGGTCGTCCCCGAGCCGGCGGAGAGGGTGCCCGTCGACGTGATGTTCACGGTATTGCCGGCGCCGTTGTAGCTCGTGACGGTGTTGCCGTTCGCGTCCCTCGCGGTGACCCGGATGTTGAAGCTCGTCCCCGCCGTCTGCGGCCCGATGCTCCCGCCGCCTGCCTGCTCGACGAGGAAGAGTGCGAGCGCTCCCGGGTTGACGGTGAACGAGTTGCTCGTCCCGGTCTGCGCGCCGCCGCTCGTGCGGGTCGCCGTGATCGTGAAGATGCCGGAGTTCGAGATCGTGACCGCGTGGGAGGCGAGCACGCCGTTCGTGAAGGTCGCGGTCGTCCCCGAGCCGGCGGAGAGGGTGCCGGTCGAGCTGATGTCGACGGTGTTCCCGGCGCCGGTGTAGCTCGTGACGGTGTTGCCGTTCGCGTCGCGCGCGGTGATCCGGACGTTGAAGCTCGTCCCTGCGGTCTGGGTGCCGATGCTGCCACCGCCCGCCGCTTCGACGAGGAAGTTGTTCAGAGCGCCGGGGTTGACGGTGAAGGAGTTGCTGGTCCCGGTCTGCGCGCCGCCGCTCGTCCGCGTCGCGGTGATCGTGAAGCTGCCCGTGTTCGAGATCGTGACCGCGTGGGAGGCGAGGACGCCGTTCGTGAACGTCGCGGTCGTCCCCGAACCGGCGGAGAGGGTGCCCGTCGACGTGATGTTCACGGTATTCCCGGCGCCGTTGTAGCTCGTGACGGTATTCCCGTTCGCGTCGCGCGCGGTCACGCGGATGTTGAAGCTCGTGCCCGCGGTCTGGGTGCCGATGTTGCCGCCGCCCGCAGCCTCGACGAGGAAGTTCGCGAGCGCGCCCGGGTTGACCGTGAACCCGGCGCTGTTCCCGGAGGGGAGTGGCGTGTCGCCGCTCGTCCGTGTCGCGGTGAGCACGACGCCGGACTCGGCCTTGGTGTACGTGACGCCACTGATGCTCGTCGAGCTCGAGCCGGCGTTGATCGTGCCGGTCAGCGTCCCGCCGAGCGTGCCGGTGCCGGTGTTGAGCGAGAGGGATACGCCGGTCGCCGCGACCGCGTTGATCGCGTGCCCGAACTGATCCTGCTTCGCGACCGTGACCGAGAACGCCGTGCCGGCTGTCGGGTTCGAACCGCCGTTGACCGACGTGATCGCCAGGCGTGCCGCTCCCGCCGCCATTGAGAGCGAGCCGAAGTTCGTCGAGCCGTTCGTGATCCCGGCGATCGTCGCCGTGCCGGGGTTGCCGGCCGTCCGGAGGATGCTCCCTGACGAAGGCAAGGCGGCCGCGCCGTCGACGGGCTGAACCTGGATGCCGCTGATCGTCATCGAGTCGCTTCTGTTCGCGTTGCCGTCCGTGCTGAGCGTGACGGTGATCGTCGAAGCGCTGACGGCGACCGACGCAGCGGTGAGGTCGGCGCTGCTCGGCGACGTGCCGGTGAAGCTGACGGATCCGACGCCCGCATTGAACTGCCAATTCGTCGGCGCGGTCAGGATCAGCGTCGTGTTCGCCTGGTTTGCGGCGAAGTCGCCGTTCGCGCCCTCAGTGACGACGATGTTTCCGAGCGTCGTCCATGCAGGCGTCGTCGCGTTCGCTGCGTTGTCCGCCGAGATGTTCGTGCCCGCGGTGGCCGGCGTCACCGTCACCGCCGCGGCCGCGAACGTCGCGAGTACGAGCGCGCAACCGAGCACGACGAGCGCGATGACGAGACCGCGTCTACGCATGCGCGCGCACCTCCGACTCCGGCTTCCCGGCGACCGCCCTCGACGCGGTCGGCGCGTCGAGGGCGACCGCCGGGAAGCGCGGATTCGGCACTGCCTGCTGCCCCCGCCGGCTGGCGAGCTGAGCCGGGGACTGCAGAGCGGCGAGGGCCGCGGCGAGTGCGGCCGCGAGATCGTCTCCGGACATGCGGCTGCATCCGGCCGTAGCCGGATGCATTCCGTGCTTCCGCAGTCCGTCGATGCTCGCCAAGCTCGCCTTTCCTTCGCGCGCACAGTGATGCGCGTGTACGAGCCACATCGGCAGTTCGCGAGGCGACCCAAATGGGTCAGGGGCCGATTTCACCCTCAAGTTCCCCCTTCCGGGGTACGTCGGGAGACGATGGGCGAGGCGGGGCCGCCGAGTCTGAACCTGGACCCGAGGTCGAGACTTCGCTCTCCGCGATAGGTTCGAGGGCGTGAAAGCCGGCGCGCCGTTCATCACTCGGGTCGGCCTGAACGCCGACGTGGGCGACGGCTACGCCGTCGAGCTACCGGCGATCCGCAGCCTCGCCGAGGCGCCGATCGACCTCGACCCGCACGTCTCGTTCTTCGTCGGGGACAACGGCAGCGGCAAGTCGACCCTGATCGAAGCGCTCGCGGTCGCGAGCAAGCTCAACCCGGAGGGCGGCGGTCGGGTGCAGATGATGCAGTTCTCGACGCGCTCGTCGCACTCCGCGCTGCACAAGGCGCTCGTCGTGGAGCGCGCGCAGGTTCGCCCGGTGAACGCGTTCTTCCTGCGGGCCGAGAGCTTCTTCAACTTCGCGACGTTCAGCGAAGGCCTGCGCATGGAGCAGGTGTACGAGCGCGAGCTGCACGAGCAGTCGCACGGCGAGTCGTTCCTGTCACTCGTCCTCGAGCGCTTCGGCCCGCGCGGCCTCTACATCCTCGACGAGCCGGAGGCCGCACTCTCCGTTCACGGACAGCTCGCGCTCATGCGACGGATGTCGGAGCTCGTCGCGCTCGAGTCACAGTTCGTCGTCGCGACGCACTCGCCGATCCTGCTCGGCTACCCCGACGCTGCGATCTTCGAGTTCTCCGACGACGGCATCGCGCGCATCGCATACGAGGAGTCCGACCCGTATCGACTGACCAAGGGCTTTCTCGAGGACCCCGCGATCTTCTTGCACCACCTGCTCGACGAGCAGGAGTGAGTCAGTGTGCGCGGCGGCCGTAGATGCCGCCGGCGACGAGGTTGCGGATCGTCTCCGGTGAGATGTCGTTCTCGTCCGGCTGCTTCCCACTTGCCGTCGTCGAGTCGCGTCACCCGCTGGTCGCGGAGCGACACGTTGATCACCGGCGTTCGCGCGAAGCGCGCGTAGGTCGCTGCGACGGCCGCTTCCTGCTCGTCGTCGACGACGATCGCGTCCGGCTGAAGCGACTTCAACAGGCCGCCGAGCTCCGGCTGGCGTGCCGGGATCACCTTGCACTCGGCGAGGCCCTCGAGCGCAGCGGAGAGCGCCTCGCCCAGGATCGGCACCGCACACACGACGGCAACGAGCGGTTCGCTGCGCTCGGTCATGCCGAACGCTCCGCAATGCTCGCGTCGTCGCGGTACGCGGACACGTAGAACGCCGCAGCCGCGCGACGGGAAGGCACGTCGAGCTTCTGGAGGATGTTCTGCATGTGGCGCTTCACGGTGAACTCCGAGATCTCGAGCGATTCGGCGATGTCGCGGTTCCGCGCGCCGCGCGAGACGAACGCGAGCACTTCCTTCTCCCGCTCCGAGAGCACTGCCGCGCGCTCGAGCGCTTTCGATCGCGCCTCGAGCCCGTGGATCGCCTCGATCATCAGGCCGGCCATGTCGCGCGAGAGCGGGGCCTCGCCCGCGGCCACGCCCCGGAGCGCGCGGATCAGGCCCTGGCCCGTGATCTCCTTGTGCAGGAACCCGTGCGCGCCGGCGGTGATGGACTCGAGCACGGACTCGCGCGACGGCTCGAGCGCCCAGACGATCAGGTGCGTGCGGCAGCGCCCGCGTGCGCGCCGGACGAGCTCGAGCCCGCCGCCGCGCGGAAGCTCGAGGTCGACGAGCGCGATCTCGGCGTAGCCGCCGAGCAGGAGCGCGGCCGCCTCGTCTGCGTCGTTCGCCTCGAGCAGCTCGAAGTCGCTCTCGCGCCTGAGCAGGCTCCGGACGCCGACGCGGAAGAGCGGGAGCCCGTCGGCGACGAGGACGCGAGTGCGCCTCATCGGAGAACCATTCGTGGGTGGTCGTTGGTCCATGCGTTCGTGCCCGTCACGTGTCCGAACCCCTTTCGAGTCGCCGCCGTACGCATCGTGGGTCAGATTCGGCGATTGATCAAGAGGCGAGAACCACGAAGCCTGGTGCTGTGCGCGCCCGACGCGCCCGTAGAATCCGTTCATGGCGACGACCGAGGACCGCCGCTCGCTGGAAGGGCTCGGCGCGTGGAAGGAACTGTACGAGGCGACGCCCGAGCGTCAGCTCGAGCTCTTCTCGACGATCTCCGGGATCGACAACGAGCCGCTCTACACGGCGGAGAACGTCGAGATCGATCCCGAGCGCGACCTCGGCTACCCCGGCGTCTATCCGTTCACGCGCGGCGTCTACCCGTCGATGTACCGCGGGAAGCTCTGGACGATGCGGCAGTTCGCGGGCTTCGGCACGCCCGAAGAGACGAACGCCCGCTTCCGGTACCTCCGCGACCACGGGCAGACGGGCCTCTCGACCGCGTTCGACATGCCGACGCTGATGGGCTACGACTCGGATCACGCGCGGTCGCTCGGTGAGGTCGGGCGCGAGGGCGTCGCGGTCGACTCGCTCGAGGACATGGAGACGCTCTTCTCCGGGATCCCGCTCGGCGACGTGTCGACCTCGATGACGATCAACTCGCCGGCGGCGATCCTGCTCGCGTTCTACGCGTGCGTCGGCGAAGAGCAAGGCGTGCCGATGTCGGAGCTGCGCGGGACGATCCAGACCGACATCCTCAAGGAGTACATCGCGCAGAAGGAGTACATCTTCCCGCCGGAGCCTTCGATGCGGCTCGTGACGGACATGGTCGAGTTCTGCGCGAAGGAGATGCCGAAGTGGCATCCGATCTCGATCTCCGGCTACCACATCCGCGAGGCGGGGTCGACGGCCGCGCAGGAGCTCGCGTTCACGCTCGCCGACGGGTTCACGTACGTCGAGTGGGCGACCGCGCGCGGGATGGACGTCGATGCCTTCGCGCCGCGGCTCTCCTTCTTCTTCAACGCGCACCTCGACTTCTTCGAGGAGATCGCGAAGTACCGCGCGGCCCGACGGATCTGGGCGCGCGAGCTGCGGGAGCGGTACGGCGCGAAGTCGCCGCGCTCGTGGCTCATGCGCTTCCACACGCAGACGGCAGGCGTGTCGCTCACGGCGCAGCAGCCGGAGGTGAACATCGTGCGCACCGCGCTCGAGGCGATGGCGGCGGTGCTCGGCGGCACGCAGTCGCTGCACACGAACTCGTTCGACGAGGCGCTTGCGCTGCCGACCGAGGAGGCGGTGCGGATCGCGCTGCGCACGCAGCAGGTGATCGCGCACGAGACCGGTGTCGTCAACACGATCGACCCGCTCGGCGGTTCCTACTACGTCGAGCATCTGACGAACGAGCTCGAGCGCCAGGCCTACGAGTACTTCGAGCGGATCGAGAAGCTCGGCGGCGTCGTCGAGGCGATCAAGGAGAACTTCTTCCAGCGGGAGATCGCGGAGGCGTCGTTCCGCTACCAGGCCGAGGTCGAGCGGGGGGAGCGGGTCATCGTCGGCGTCAACCGCTACGAGCTCGCGAGCGAGCCGCCGATCGAGATCCTCAAGATCGACCCCGCACTCGAGCAGAAGCAGATCGACCGCGTGCAGGCGCTCCGCGGGCGGCGCGACTCGGCTGCTGCGGAGTCGGCGCTCGGCGCGCTGAAGGCGGCGGCCGCCCGCGACGACGTCAACCTGATGCCGCTGATCCTCGACGCGGCGCGCGCGTACGTGACGATGGGGGAGATGTGCGACGCCTGGCGCGAGGTCTGGGGCGTCTGGCGAGAGACGCCGGTCTTCTAGCGCCTAGACCTCGACCTCCATCCCGTCGGTCGCTTGCTCGAACCGTTCCGCGAGCGCCCGCTCGCTCGGGCGGTGCGTGAGCAGCAGCCGCTTCGCGCCGGCGGTCTCGAACGCGCGCTCCGCCTCCTCGGGCGAGAGATGACCGCGCGGTTCCCCCTCCTTCTGCGCGTCGCCGTCCGCGAGCGTCGCCTCGCACACGAAGAGATCCGCGTCCTTCGCGAGCTCGGCGAGCCCCTCGTCCGGCCCGCTGTCGCCGGAGTACGCGAGCACCGAGCCGTTCATCGCGACGCGGAACCCGTATGCCTGGAGGTCGTAGTGCAGCACCTTCACCGCGGTGACCTCCATGCCCGCCGCGACGAACGGTTGCCCCTCGTCGTACTCGCGCACGTCGAATGCCTGCTCGAACATCTCGGGCTGACCGAGCCGCGCGCCGAGGTCGGACAGACGGCTCCGCCCCTCCGGCGGCACCCAGAGCTCGGGCGTCGCGAGCTCGCGCGCCGGACCGAACATCGCACCCCAGACCCACGGCACGAGATCGCCCCAGTGATCGAGATGCCAGTGCGTGATCGCGATCGCGTCGACGCGCGGCCACTCCTCCCACTCGCGCAGACGCGCGAGCACGCCGGGCCCGCAATCGAGCAGCACACGACGCCCGTCGTCCTCGACGAGATAGCCGGACTGTGCCCCGCCGGGGTTCGGCCAGGCCGGCGAGCACCCCACGATCCTCAACCTCACCGCCATATACTTGCGCAGCCGTGGCCAGCAAGATCCGTGTGGTGATCGCGAAGCCCGGCCTCGACGGGCACGACCGCGGCGCGAAGATCATCGCCAGGGCGCTCCGGGACGCCGGGATGGAGGTCATCTACACCGGTCTCCACCAGACCCCGGAGCAGATCGTCGAGACCGCGATCCAGGAGGATGCGGACGCCGTCGGCATCTCGATCCTGAGCGGCGCGCACATGACGCTCGTGCCGAAGATCATCAACGGCCTCCGCGAGCAGGGCGCCGAAGACGTGCTGGTCGTGGTCGGCGGCACGATCCCGACGGAGGACGCGAACGAGCTGAAGGAGCAGGGCGTGGCGGAGGTCTTCACGCCCGGCGCGCCGACGAGCGAGATCGTCGAGTTCCTCCGCGCCCGCGTCCCCGCGTGAGCATCGACGTCGAGCGCGACGCCGCCGTCGCGGTCGTCACCGTCAATCGCCCGGATGCGCTCAACGCGCTCGACCTGCCGACGCTGACCGACCTGCGCGACCGGCTCCGCGAGCTCTCCGAGGACGCCGACGTTCGCGTGGTCGTCCTCACGGGTGCGGGTGACCGCGCGTTCGTCGCGGGCGCCGACATCAAGTACATGAGCGGCCTCGGCGTCGCCGAAGCCCAGGCCTGGGGTGCGCTCGGGCACGCGGCGGCGAACCTGCTGGAGACGATGCCGCAGCCGGCGCTCGCCGCGATCAACGGGTTCGCCCTCGGCGGCGGCTGCGAGCTCGCGCTCGCGTGCGACCTTCGCTACGCGTCGAGCAAGGCGAAGCTCGGCCAGCCGGAGATCAACCTCGGGATCATCCCCGGCTGGGGCGGAACCCAACGGCTCGCGCGCGCCACGACGATCGGCTTCGCGAAGGAGCTCGTGCTCACGGGGCGCATGATCGACGCCGACGAGGCGGAGCGCCGCGGCCTCGTGAACGCCGTCTTCGAGCCGGAGGAGCTGATGAGCAAGACGCTCGAGCTCGCGCACGCACTCGCGAAGCACAGTCCGATCGCGCTCGCCGCCGCGAAGGCGGCAACGAACCGCGCGCTCCAGGGCGACCACCCCGGCAACCTCGCCTCCGAGGCCGAGCGGTTCGCGGATCTCTTCGCGTCGGAGGACGCGAAGGAGGGGATGACGGCGTTCGTCGAGAAGCGCGAGGCGCGCTTCTCCGGGCGCTAGCCGAGAACGAGCCGCTCGGCGATCAGCGAGAACGGCTCGCCCATCGCCGCGTCGATCGTCGCGGGGGCCTTCTCCGTCCACGCGACGGCCGTCTGGCCCTTCTTCAGGCTCGAGAGCCTCGCCGACGTCACGAGCGCGCCGAGCGGGTCGGAGATCACGACGCTCGGCGAAACCGAGAGCTCGACCGCACGCTTGACGCCCGCGACGCGCATGCCGCCGGGCCACGACTGCACACGGTCGACCATCAACGTCAGCGACCGCGAGGCCGCATCTGCCGTCACGACGCTCCCCCGGAGTGCCGCGGTGAAGTCTGCTCCGGGCTGCACCGCGAAGAGCAGCCGCTTCGCCCTGTTCAGATGCTTGAACGGACTGGCGGCCGCGCCGCCTCCGGGATGCACCTCGAAGTGCAGGTGGTACCCCGCCTGGTCGGCGTCCCCGGAGTTGCCGTTGTACGCGATCGGCTGACCCGCCTCGACCTTCGCGCCGTCCTTCAAGCCCTTCCAGTACGACCCGCCCGCAACGCACTTCCCACGGTTGTCGTTCTTCGCGGTCAGGTCGTTGTTCAGGTGGATGTAGACGTACATCGTGCCGCTCGCGCCGTAGAGGTAGAGCATGCAACCAGCGCGCGCCGACGTCGTGTGGAACTTCACCTTGCCGGCTTCGACTGCGACGGCGGGCGAACGCCACGTCGTCATGATGTCGTTTCCCTCGTGGATCCCCTGGCCGCGCGGCGCGCCGAAGTCGTTGATGTACGTCGCCTTGCCGACGACGGGGAAGATCAGCTGCGGAACCTTCGGGGCGGCGGCTTCGGACGACGCGTACGCGGCTGCCGACCCTGCGGTCAGGGCGATCGCGGTGAGAACGAGAAGTCCTCGGGCTGTCGTCCGGTGGCGTGTCATGAGCTCCGGTTCGCGCTCGAAGGGCCGGAGGGTACACGGAATCCGACTGCGCCTTGGCTTCGCGCCCTCGGGATAAAGTCCTCGCCCGATGAAGATCGCCGTCTGCGTCAAGCAGGTTCCCGAGGGCAGCAAGCGCCTCGATCCAGCAACCAAGCGGCTCGACCGCTCCGGCGAGGGCGCGCTCAACGCGTTCGACGCGCACGCGGTCGAGGAGGCGCTCCGCGTCAAGGATCACTCGGGTGAGGGAGAGGTCGTCCTCGTCTCGATGGGCCCGGCGAAGGCGGCGGACGCGCTCCGCAAGGCGCTCGCGATGGGCGCCGACCGGGCCGTGCTGGTGACCGACGACGCCGCGGCCGGCGCGGACCTCGTCGGGACGAGCCGTGTCCTCGCCGCCGCGCTCGAGCGCGAGCAGCCCGACCTCATCCTCTTCGGGCAGCAGGCAGCCGACGCCGACGGCGCCGTGCTGTGGTCGGCGGTCGCCGAGCGGTTGCGCCGTCCGGTCATCTCGCAGGTCGCAGAGCTCACCGTCGCCGACGGCAAGGCGCGTGGAAAACGGCAGACCGAGTTCGGCTACGACGTGATCGAGGCGCCGCTCCCGGCGGTCGTCGCGGTCTCGGACGCGATCAACGAGCCTCGCTACCCGTCGCTCAAGGGGATCATGGGCGCGAAGTCGAAGCCGCAGGAGACCGTCACGCTCGCGGACCTCGGGGTCGAGGCCGGTGCGATGACCGAGGTGCTCGCGCTCTCCGAGCCGCCGCCTCGGGGCGAGACCCGGAAGATCGAGGACGACGGGAACGCGGCCACGCAGATCGTCGAGTTCCTCGCGGAGCGGAGGCTGATCTGAGCACGCTCGTCTTCCTCGAGCACCACGAGAACGAGCTGCAGAAGGGTGCGCTCGGCGTGCTCTCGAAGGCGGCGCAGCTCGGCGACGACGAGGTCGCCGGCGTCGTGATCGGCTCGGGCGTCCGCGCGCTCGCCGACGGTGCAGGCGAGTTCGGCGCGGCGAAGGTCTTCGTCGCCGACGACGCGTCGCTCGAGGCGCCGCTTCCGCAGCCGCGCGTCGACGTTCTCGCGTCGCTCGTCCGCGCTCAGGGCTTCGACACCGTTCTCTTTGCAGCGTCGGTGCTCTCGGCCGACGTCGCAGCGGGGCTTGCGGCGCGGCTCGACGCGGGCCTCAACTGGGACCTCGTCGACCTCGAGCGGCGCGACGGCCGGCTCGTCGGCAAGCGACCCGCGCTCGGCGACTCCGTCTACGTCGACGTCGGCTGGACGAGCGAGCCGCGGCTCGCGATCTTCCGATCGGGCACGTTCGACCCCGCGGCGACGGGTGGGTCCGCCGCGGTCGAGGACGTCGCGGTCGAGCTCGAGGAGCACTCGCGCGGCGCGACGATGGTCGAGCAGGCCCACGCCGAGAGCGAGGGCCCTGACCTTGCAGAGGCCGACGTGATCGTCGCGGGCGGCCGTGGGCTCGGCGGCCCCGAGAACTTCACGCTCGTCGAGGAGCTCGCGAAGGCGCTCGGCGGCGCGGTCGGCGCGACGCGCGCGGTCGTCGACGCGGGGTGGTACCCGTACTCGACGCAGATCGGCCAGACCGGCAAGTCGGTCTCGCCGAAGCTCTACGTCGCGTGCGGCATCTCCGGAGCGATCCAGCACAAGGTCGGGATGCAGAGCTCGGGGACGATCGTCGCGATCAACAAGGATCCGAACGCGCCGATCTTCGACTTCTGCGACCTCGGGGTCGTGGGCGACGTGCACCAGGTCGTGCCGAAGCTGACCGAGCTCGTCCGCGAGCGCCGCGGTTCGTGACGCGCCCGGCCGACTTCCCGCCACCCTTTTCCGCGTCCGAGGTCATCGCGGCGCCGACCGATCCGGCGGACGAGCGAATCGACGTCGGCGTGCTGATCGTGGGCGCCGGGCCCGCCGGGCTCGCGTGCGCGATCAGGCTCGGTCAGCTGCTCGAGGAGGCGCCCGAGCTGCGAGCGCGCCTCGGCGACGTCCCGGTCGCGGTGCTCGAGAAGGGGAAGCAACCCGGCTCGCACCTTCTCTCCGGCGCCGTCGTCAACCCGCGCGGGCTGCGCCTGCTCTTCCGCGGCCGCAAGGAGATCGAGGACATGCCGTTGCTCGAGCCGGTCGAGGCGGAAGCCGTCTTCTTCCTGACGGCCAACTCGGCTTACCGAATTCCAGCGCCCCCGACGATGAAGAACCACGGCAACTGGGTCGCGTCCCTCTCGCAGCTCGGCCGGTGGCTGGCGGAAGAGGCCGAGCAGGCGGGCGCGATGATCCTGCCGGAGACGTCGGCGACGAAGCTCCTGGTCGACCACGGCCGCGTCGTCGGCGTTCGCACCGGGGACAAGGGCCGCGGTCGGGACGGCGAGCCGTTGCCGAACTTCGAGCCGGGCTCCGACCTCGTTGCACGGATCACCGTGCTCGCCGAAGGCACGCAGGGACATCTGACGGGCGCCGCGATCGAGCACTTTCAGCTGCAGGGCGAGAACCCGCAGGTGTGGGCGCTCGGAGTGAAAGAGGTGTGGCGCGTCGCCAAGCCGCTGAAGCGCGTGATCCACACGTTGGGCTGGCCGCTCCGCGGTGGCGCGAAGTACCGGGAGTTCGGCGGCTCCTTCATCTATCCGATGGGCGACGAGCACGTGACGCTCGGGATGGTCGTCGGGCTCGACTACCGCGACGTCGAGCTCTCGGTGCACGACGTGCTCCAGGAGCTGAAGATGCACAGCCTCGTGATGCCGATCGTCGCGGGCGGCGAGCGGATCGAGTGGGGTGCGAAGACGATTCCCGAAGGCGGGTTCCTCGCCTTCCCCAGGCGGCTGCATGCGCCGGGGCTCCTCTTCTGCGGCGACGGTGTCGGGATGGTCAACGTGCCCGCGCTCAAGGGCATCCACTACGCGGTCGAGTCGGGGAGGCTCGCGGCCGAGTCGGCGTTCGACGCGCTCCAGCGTGGGCGGACCGCGGCGACGCCGGGCGTGCTCGAGTCCTACGACCGCGCTGTGCGGGACAGCTTCATCTGGCGCGACCTCGAGCAGGTGAGGAACACGCGCCAGGCGTTCGGGCGCGGCCTCTGGGTCGGCGGCGCGCTCGCGGGGATGATGACCGCGACGAGGGGGAAGCTGCCGCCGGGGACGCTCCGGACCGAGCCGGACTCGTCGCAGGATCTGATCCGCACGAACCGCGCGTCCCGGTATCCCGCGTCGGACGGCAGGCTCACGTTCGACAAGCTCTCGTCGGTCTTCCTGTCCGGGAACAAGACGCGGGAAGACCAGCCGAACCACATCCGCATCCAGCGACGCGTGCCGCATGATCTCGGCGACCTCTGGGTGCGGCTCTGTCCCGCGCAGGTGTACGAGGTCGGAGAGGCCGACGGGGAGGGCGGTGTCGAGGTGCAGCTGAACCCGTCGAACTGCGTGCAGTGCGGCGCGATCACCGCGAAGGGCGGGAGGCTGACGCCGCCGGAGGGCGGCTCGGGGCCGGAGTACCAGCAGACGTGACCGCGCCCGGAGGACCCGCGGGACAGGACGAGCGCGCGCTCGTGGTCGGCCCACTCGCGATGCCCGGCTTTCTGCTCGTGCTCATCGGCGTTCGGCGGCACCGGCGGATGTTCGTGCTGGCGGGCGCAGTGCTGCTCGGGCTCGCGATCAAGCTCGTCGATCGGCCGCGCGCGTCGCAGAAGGCCGCGCCGTCGCCTGCGTCGGAGCCCGAGGTGCCACCGGCGCAGGAGCCGCCGACGTCGACGAAGCCGCCGGCTCCGTCGAGGCCTTCGGCCGAGCCGAAGCCCCGGAAGCCGAAGAAGCCGCAAGCCCCGGCCGCAGCGGAACCGGCCGCCGAATCCGAGCCGACCGCATCCCAGCCCGAACCGGACCAGCCCGAACCGGCCTGACGTCACCGCCTTCCCCTCCCATCGGGGTGGGGAAGTGGGCCACCCGCCTCCCGAGGCCGACGCTACCCGCGAACCCGTCACGCAACCGTCACGCGGCGTGCCAAACGTGTGACGATTCGTCCCCATGGCCGCGACCGCGCTGATCGAGCTCGACGACGTCCGGCGCGCGCGCGAGACGATCGGCGACCGCCTGCACCGCACGCCGACGTTCACCTCGGCCGCGCTCTCGCGGCTCACCGGCGCGTCGGTGCACCTGAAGGCCGAGCTCTTCCAGCGCACCGGTTCGTTCAAGCCGCGCGGAGTGCTCACGAAGCTCGCGTCGCTCGGCGCCGACGAGAAGCGGCGCGGCGTGATCGGGATCTCCGCCGGCAACCACGCGCAGGCGCTCGCGTACTGCGCGTCGCTCGAGGAGGTCGACGCGCTCGTCGTGATGTGGCAGGGCGCGAGCGAGCAGAAGATCGCCGCGACGCGCGAGTACGGGGCCGCGGTCGACCTCGTCGCCCATGACCCCGGCGAGGCCTTCGAGCGCCTCGACGAGCTGCTCGAGGAGACCGGGCGCACGCTCGTCCACCCGTTCGACGACCCGCTGATCCAGTCCGGCCAGGGAACCGTCGCGCTCGAGCTGCTCGAGGACGTCCCCGACGCGGGCGTCGTCGTCGTGCCGGTCGGCGGCGGCGGGCTGATCGCCGGCATCGCGACCGCGGTCAAGGGCCTGCGCCCCGACGTCCGCGTCGTCGGCGTCGAGCCCGAGACCTCGGCGGCGCTCCACCTCGCCCTCGAGGCGGGCGAACGCGTTGAGATCAAACCCGTCTCGATCGCCGACGGTCTCAACGCACCCCACGCGGGCCGGAACGCGGTGGCCGTCGCGCGCGAGCGCGTCGACGAGGTCGTCCTGGTGACCGAGGCCGAGCTCGAGAACGCCTTCCGCCTGCTCTACAGCCGAGCAAAGCTCGCCGTCGAGCCCGCGGGAGCCGCCTCGACCGCCGCGCTCGTCGCCGGGAAGATCGCCCACGACCCCGGCGAGCACGTCGCCCTGGTTGTCTCGGGGGGCAACGTTTCGGCGGAAACCGCCTCTGCTATCCTGGCTCCGCGATGAAGGCCGGAATCCATCCTGATTACGTGCTTGCGAATGTGACGTGCTCCTGCGGGAACACGTTCCAGACGCGTTCCACGAAGCCGGAGCTCCACGTCGAAATCTGCTCCAACTGCCACCCGTTCTACACCGGGAAGCAGAAGCTGATGGACACCGGCGGCCGGGTCGAGCGCTTCCAGAAGCGGCTCGAGCGCGCCGGCGGCGCCCGCCGGGGCTAGCTCCACACTTTCCGACGATGCAGACGATCGGCGGCCAGGCGGTCCTCGAGGGCGTGATGATGCGCAGTCCCGCGCATTGGGCACTCGCGGTCCGAAAGCCGAACGGCGAGATCGCGCAGCACACGACGCCGATCAGCTCGCCGATGGCGCGCCACCGCGTGTTCCGCCTCCCGATCATCCGCGGCGTCGTCGCGCTCGGCGAGTCGCTCGCGATCGGCTTCCGCGCGCTCGCGATCTCCGCGAACTACGCGGCCCAGGACGCCGACGCCGACGAGAAGGAAGAGGTCGAGACCGAGCTCTCGCGCTGGGCGATCTTCTTCGCCTTCGCGATCGCGATCGGCTTTGCCCTCATGCTCTTCAAGGTCACGCCGGCGCTGATCACGAACTGGCTGCCGGTCGAGACCGACGGCTACTTCGTGGTCGTGGAGGGTCTGATCCGCGTCTCGATCTTCATCCTCTACATCCTCGTCATCTCGCTGCTGCCCGACCTCCGCCGCGTCTTCCAGTACCACGGCGCGGAGCACAAGGCGATCAACGCGCTCGAGGCCGGCGAGGAGCTGACGCCGGAGAAGGTGCAGCGGTTCTCGCTGATCCACCCGCGCTGCGGGACCGCGTTCCTGCTCTGGGTGATGGTGATCGCGATCTTCGTCTTCGCATTCGTCGGGCAGCCGTCGTGGCCGTGGCTGATCGCGAGCCGCATCCTGCTCCTCCCGCTGATCGCCGGACTCGCGTACGAGCTGATCCGCTTCGCCGGAAAGCACTCGGACAACCGCATCCTGATGACGCTGCTGGCACCGGGCCTCTGGCTCCAGCGGCTCACGACGCGCGAGCCCTCGCTCGACCAGCTCGAGGTCTCGATCCGCGCCTTGCGCGAGGTCCTCCGGCTCGAGGATCAGGAGCGCCCCGACGTGCGGCGGCGGGTCGAAGTCATGGCCTGAGGGCGATGGCGCTCGACGATCTGATCGACGACCTCGAGCGGCGCTACCTCGAGACGCAGGAGCGGATGTCCGATCCGTCGGTCTACAACGACCGGCGCGACGCGGCGGAGACCGGCCGCCGTCTGAAGGATCTCGAGAGCCCGTACCGCCTCGCGCTCGAGTGGCGGCAGGTTCGCGACGACCTCGCAGACGCGAGGAACGACGGCGACCTGCGCGAGCTGGTCCCGGACCTCGAGGAACGGCTTGCCGCGCTCGAGGAGGAGCTGAAGCTCGCGCTCGTCGAGAACGACCCGGCCGACCGCAAGGACGTGATCGTCGAGGTGCGGCAGGGCGTCGGCGGCGACGAGGCCGCGCTCTGGGCCGGCGACGTGTTCCGCATGCTCACGCGCTATGCCGAGCGCCGCGGCTGGAAGACCGAGCAGCTCGGCAGCTCGCCGAGCGAGTCGGGTGGCGTGAAGGAGGTCACGTTCGCGGTCAAGGGCGACGGTGCGTACTCCGTGTTCAAGTGGGAAGGCGGAACCCATCGGGTCCAGCGCGTGCCCGAGACCGAGTCTCAGGGACGCATCCACACGTCGACCGCGACGGTCGCGGTGATGCCCGAGGCCGAAGAGGTCGAGATCGAGATCGACCCGAACGAGCTGAAGATCGACGTCTACCGCTCGACCGGCCCGGGCGGCCAGAGCGTCAACACGACCGACTCGGCCGTCCGGATCACGCACCTGCCGACCGGCACCGTCGTCGCGATGCAGGACGAGAAGTCGCAGCTCCAGAACAAGACGAAGGCGATGCGCGTGCTCCGCGCACGGCTCTACGAGCTCGAGCGCGAGCGACAGCAGGCGGAGCTCGACGCGACGCGCCGCTCGCAGATCGGCTCGGGCGAGCGGGCTGAGAAGATCCGCACCTACAACTTCCCCGAGAACCGCGTGACCGACCATCGCATCCACCTCACGCAGCACAAGCTCGATCGTGTGCTCGAGGGCGAGCTCGACGAGTTCACCGACGCGCTCACGGCCGAGGATCGGCGAAGGTCGCTCGGCGACGACGGCGCGTGACCGTCGGCGAGGTCCTCCGGCGGGCGACCGAGTACCTCGCCGGCAAGGGGGTCGAGAGCCCGCGTCTCGACGCGGAGCACATGCTCGGCAAGGCGCTCGGCCTCTCGCGGGTCGAGCTCTACATGCACCACGATCGTCCGCTCGACGACGCCGAGCGCGACGCGTTCCGCGAGCTCGTCCGCAGGCGGGGCGAGCGCGAGCCGCTCGCGTACGTGCTCGGCGAGTGGGGCTTCCGCCGGCTGACGCTGAAGACCGATCGGCGCGCGCTCGTTCCGAGGCCGGAGACCGAGGTCGTCGTCGAGCGCTGCCTCGCGCTCCTGAACGGCGGCGCTCCGAAGGTGCTCGACGTCGGCACGGGAACGGGAGCCATCGCGCTCGCGATCGCCGACGAGCACCCGAGCGCGCAGGTGACCGCGCTCGAGGTCTCGCCGGACGCGCTTGCGCTCGCCCGTGAGAACTCCGTCCTGACCGGCATCACCGTCCGGTTCGTCGAGGGCGACCTCGTCGGCGGGCTGGGGGAGAGCGAATACGATCTCGTCGTCTCGAACCCGCCCTACATCAGGCAGGAGGAGGTCGACTCGTTGCAGCCGGAGGTGCGCGACTGGGAGCCGCGGCTCGCGACCGTGGGCGGCGAGCACACGAAGCTGATCGCCGAGCACGCCCTCGAGGCGCTGCACCCCGGCGGCCACCTCGTGCTCGAGGTCGCCGACACGCGCGCGGACGAGGCGGCGGAGCTGCTCGAGCGGCTCGGCTACGACGAGGTGCTCGTGACCGAGGACCTCGCCGGCCGTGACCGCATCGTCGAGGGCAAGCGGCCGTGATCGACAGCGCCGTCGCGGCGCTCAACGCGGGCAAGCTCGTGGTCCTCCCGACGGACACCGTCTACGGCATCTGCGCGAACCCGTACCGGCGCGGACCGGCTGAGAAGCTCTTCGAGCTCAAGGGACGCGACCGCCAGCAGGCGATCGCACTCGTGGCCGCCGACCTCGAGATGCTCCTCGAGTGCATCCCCGAGCTGCGCGGGCGCTCGGCGACGATCGCGCGCGAGCTCCTTCCCGGGCCGTACACGCTCGTCTTCCCGAACCCGGCGCATCGCTATCGCTGGCTGACGGGCACGCGGCCCGACACGATCGGCATCCGCGTGCCGGACCTCGAGGGCTACGGCAAGCAGGTGCTCGAGCGGGTCGGCGCGGTGGCGGCGACGAGCGCGAACCTCCACGGCGAGCGCGACGCGAAGTCGGTTGACGAGATCCCGCAGGAGATCCTCGGCCGCGTGGCCGAGGTCGTCGACGCGGGCGAGCTCCCGGGCACGCCGTCCACGGTGATCGACTTCAGCTCGGAGCGCCCCGTCGTCCTGCGCGAGGGCGCGGGCGACGTCGAGCGCGCGCTGTCCGTGCTCGCCTGAGCGGCGAGTAGCATCCCCGGCGAGACTTCCCGGGAGGAGAGCCCATGGCCGTCGCGCAGGAAACCCTCGAGCACCTCCGCACCGCGGGGCTGTCCGAGATCGATCCCGAGATCGCCGAGCTGCTGACGCGCGAGCTCGAACGGCAGCGGAACCAGATCGAGCTGATCGCGTCCGAGAACTTCACGTGGCCGAGCATCTTCGAGGCAGTCGGGAGCGTGCCGACCAACAAGTACGCCGAGGGGTATCCCGGACGGCGCTACTACGGCGGCTGCGAGGTCGTCGACGAGATCGAGTCGCTCGCGATCGAGCGCGCGAAGTCGCTCTTCGGGGCGGAGCACGCGAACGTCCAGCCGCACGCGGGCGCGCAGGCGAACATGGGCGTCTACTTCGCGGCGCTCGAGCCCGGCGACACGATCCTCTCGATGCGGCTCGACCACGGCGGCCACCTGTCGCACGGCCTCAAGGTCAACTTCTCCGGCCGCATGTACACGATCGTCGGCTACGGCGTCGACCGCGAAACGGCGCTCATCGACTTCGACGAGGTGCGGTCGCTCGCGAAGGAGCACCGGCCGAGGCTCATCATCTGCGGCGGCTCCGCGTACCCGCGCGCGATCGACGCCGAGCGCTTCCGCGAGATCGCGGACGAGGTCGACGCGCTCCTGATGTGCGACATGGCGCACTTCGCGGGACTCGTCGCGGCAGGCCTCCACCCGAACCCGGTCCCGCACTCCGACTTCGTCACCTCGACGACCCACAAGACGCTCGCAGGCCCGCGCGCCGGCTTCATCCTCTGCAAGGAGGAGTTCGCGAAGGACGTCGACCGCGCGGTGTTCCCCGGCATGCAGGGCGGCCCGCTCGAGCACACGATCGCCGCGAAGGCCGCGTGCTTCCGGATCGCGGCGACCGACGCGTTCCGCGAGTACCAGGCGCAGGTGCGGGCGAACGCCGACACGCTCGGCGAGACGCTGATCGAGGGCGGGCTCGACCTGCTCACGGGCGGCACCGACACCCACCTGCTGCAGATCGACCTCCGCAAGTCGGACTGGACGGGCAAGGACGCCGAGGAGCGGCTCCACGACGTGAAGCTGACCGTCAACCGCAACACGGTTCCGTTCGACGAGCGCCCGCCGACCGTCGGCTCGGGCGTGCGGGTCGGGACGCCCGCGGCGACGATGCGCGGCTTCGACGAGGACGACTTCAGCGAGGTAGGCGCGGTCATGGTCGACGCGCTCGGCGAGTCGCCGGACCTCGACGCGCTTCGCGCGCGGATCGACATCCTCTGCGACAAGCGCCCGCTCTACCCGGGGTTCCGCGGCTTCACGACCTACGCCGCGTGAGCGCAACCGCAACCGAGCGCGTGACGCACGTCACGCACCCGCTGGTCCAGCACAAGCTGTCGTACCTGCGCGAGAAGGACACGCCGACCGTCCACTTCCGCAAGCTCGTCGAGGAGGTCACGCTCCTGCTCACGTACGAGGCGACGAAGGACTTCCCGACCGAGGACGTCGAGATCGAGACGCCGCTCGAGGTCGCGTCCTTCCCGCGCATCGCGGGCAAGAAGGTCGCGGTGTGCCCGGTGCTGCGAGCCGGGGTGGGGATGCTCGACGGCGTGCTCTCGCTCATCTCGAGCGCGCGCGTCGGGTTCATCGGCATGTACCGCGACGAGGAGACGCTCCAGCCCGTGCAGTACTTCGTGAAGCTGCCGGCCGACATGACGGACCGCGACGCGATCGTGCTCGATCCGATGCTCGCGACCGGCAACTCGAGCGCCGCGGCGATCCAGACCGTGAAGGACGCCGGGGCTCGGACCGTCACGCTCGTCTCGCTCGTCGCCGTCCAGGAGGGCATCGACCGGGTCCACCGCGACCACCCGGACGTGCACATCGTCTGCGCCGCGATCGACCGCGGGCTGAACGAGCGCGGCTTCATCGTTCCCGGGCTGGGCGACGCCGGGGACCGCCTCTACGGCACCAAGTAGCCGCTCATGTGGGACGAGCTGACCGAGACACCCGAGGTCATCTGGGGCTTCGTGCTCGCGCTCGGGATCGTGCTGCTGCTGACGCCGGTCGTCGGCGGGATGGCACGGCGGATCGGGGCGGTCGACACGCCCGAGCCGCGGCGGCTGAACGAGTTGCCGGTGCCGCGCCTCGGCGGTCTCGCGCTCTTCTTCGGGATCCTCGTGCCCTCGCTCGCATTTCTCGATCTCGGCCGCGAGTCGCGTGGGCTGCTCCTCGGGGCGGCGATCGCGACGACGGTCGGCGCGCTCGACGACTTCCGCGGCCTCGAGTGGTGGCAGAAGCTCGGCGGGCAGGTGCTCGCGGCCGCCGTCCCGACGGCGTTCGGGATCTACGTCGACCGCTTCACGTTCCCGTTCATCGGGATCCACGACCTGCCGACGTGGGTCGGCGTCACCGCGACGATCGTGTGGGTCGTCGCGCTGATGAACATGGTCAACTTCCTCGACGGGATGGACGGGCTCGCGGCCGGCGTCTGCGGGATCGCCGGCTTCACGTTCGCGGTGATCGCGCTCTCGCTCGGGAAGCCGACGCCCGCCGTGTTCTCGGCGATCGTCGCGGGGGCGTGCTTCGGCTTCCTGCGCCACAACTTCTATCCGGCGCGCATCTTCATGGGCGACTCGGGAGCGCTGCTGCTCGGCTATTCGCTCGCCACCGTCTCGGTCCAGGGCCTCTTGAAGACCGCTGCGACCGTCGCGCTGTTCTTCCCGCTCGTGATGCTGGCGATCCCGATCCTCGACACGGGCTTCGTGCTCGCGCGGCGCTTGAAGCACGGCGAGAAGCTCTACGTCGCCGACCAGGCGCATCTGCACTTCCGCTTCCTCCGCCGCGGCTTCTCGCAGCGCCGCGCGGCGCTCACGATGTACGCCTGGTGCATCACGCTCGCGGGCGCGGCGCTTGCGACGCGCTTCGTGCCGTTCCGCGAGAGCGGCGACTGGCACCTCTGGCCGACGCTGCTCGCTCTCGCGATCGGGCTCGTCGCGGTCGCGTTCTCGGTGTACGTCGTCTACGTGCTCGAGCTCGTCAAGCTGACGAACCCGCGCTCCCGCCGCCGGGAGGAGTCGGTTCGCGAGCGGAAGACCGCGTAGTCACGAACGCCTCGAGCAGGGCGTTGAGCGGCTCGCCGAGGCGGGGGATCGAGTGCCCCGCGCCCGGCAGGATCGCCCGCTGCGCGCCGAGTCGCTCCTCGAGCACGTCGCACACCGCGTCGAACGCCCTGGCGTGCCCGCCGGAGACGACGAGCTTCGGGAACGAGGCGGCGGCGAGCGCGTCGAGCGGGACCACCGCCTGATCCGGCGTGCGCTCCGCGATCGCCGCGCGGGCGCCCGCCTCGAGCGCCGGCGGCAGCGGGTCGGCGAGGCGAAGCGAGGACCCCACGAGCGGCAGGAAGAACTCGAGGTAGCCGCGCGGATCGTCCGGCACCTCGCCGGCGAAGTGCGCGAGGAACTCCGCGACCGCAGGGTCCTCGCGCGCGAGCCCGAACGCGGGCGGCTCGAGCACCGTCAGCGAGCCGAGCTCGACCCCCTCCGCCGCGAGCAGCGCGACGACCCCGCCGTACGAATGGCCGACGAGGTGGTCGCCCGGCTCCAGCACGTCGCGAAGCTCCCGCGCCTGCACCTCGAAGTCGATCGACGCGAGCGGCGGGTTCGGCGGGTATCCGCTCCGGGTCGGCACCACGAGCGTGAACGACGCGGCGAGCGGCTTCTGCGCGTTCCAGGTCATCCAGCCGGGTGCGACGCTGCCGTGGACGAGCACGAGCCGGGGGCCGGAACCGAGCGTCTCGACGTGCATCCGACGAGCGTACAAAATCGGCCGAAATCCGCCAAACCATGCGGAATCCACTGTCACGAAGTCTGATATGCTCGCCCCGGTGGTGGAGCCCGCCCGCCCGTCCTTCGAGCTTGCCGGCGCAGGGGGAACCCTGGTCGGGATGACCGCTGCGTGTGCCGTGATCGGGCTCGTGGTCGGCTGGGCCCTGGGCTCGTGGCCGCTCGGCCTGATCGTCGGCGTCGTGATCGGGATCCCGGTCGGGATCTTCGCGGTCTACCGCCGCTACCGGGAGGCGATGTGAGGCTCGCGATGTTCGAGACGCCGCGCGCCGTGCCGGGCCGCCTGCTTCCGGCTCTCGCCGCCGCGGGGGTGCTCGTCCTCGCACTGCCGGTCTTCCTCGCCGCGGGGCTCCCGCTCGGCGGCTGGGTCCTCGCGAGCGTGCTCTGGCTCGCCGGCGAAGCGCTCGCGCTCCTCCTCACGCGGCTCGGCGTCGGCGCCGATAAGCTCGCCGCCTCGGGCGTGGTGGGGATCGGGATGACGATGCGCTCGGTCGCGGTCGGCGTGGTGCTGATCGCGGTCGCGGCCACTGACGCGCGGCTCGGTCTCTCCGCCGCGCTCCTCTACGTGATCGCGTACACCCTCGAGCTCGGCGTCTCGCTCGCCACGTACTTCGGACAGGAGACGTCGTGAGCCTCCTGCTCAGCGTGATCACGCTCGCCGCCGAGTCCGGCGGTGAGGAGGAGAAGTTCGACCCGTCGCACGAGTTCGAGCTCCCCGCCTGGGTGCCGATCCACATCGGCCCGCTCGACATGTCGATCAACAAGGCGGTCGTCTACCTCTGGCTCGGCTCCGCGCTGACGATCCTGCTCGGGATCCTGGTCATGCGCTGGCGCGTGGGCGTCACGCCGGACCGCCGCCAGACGATCGGCGAGTCCATCTACGACGTCGCCCAGACCCAGGTCGCGGAGCAGGGGCTTCCGACCAAGGCGATCGGCCGGTGGTTCCCGTACGTCGCGTCGCTGATGATCTTCATCTGGGTGATCAACATGGTCGGCTTCATCCCGCTCCCGCTCACGGGGGAGACGTGGGAGGTCGCCGGGGTCGACCTCCCGGTCTGGGGCATCTACGCGGCGACGTCGTCGATCTCGGTGACGCTCGCGCTCGCGCTCCTGACGTTCACCTTCACGCACGTCGAGGGCATCCGCGAGAACGGCGTCAAGAAGTACTTCAAGAGCTGGGTTCCGGAGGTCCCGAGGGGGTTGCTGCCGCTCCTGATTCCGCTCGAGATCCTCGGGCAGTTCATGCGGCTCATCTCGCTCTCAGTCCGTCTCTACGCGAACATGCTCGCGGGCCACATGCTGATCCTGACCTTCATCGGCCTGATCTTCGTGCTCGGCAACCTGGCCGTCGCCGTGGTCGCCGTGCCCGCCGCGACGGCGTTCTACCTGTTCGAGGTCGTGATCGTCGTCTCGATCCAGGCCTTCATCTTCGCTGCACTCTCGGCCATCTACATCGGCTCGGCCATCGAGCCGGACCACTAAGGAGACACATGTCCAACCTCGTTCTTGCCGCCACCGAGGGCAACGTCGTCGACCTCGGCAAGGCGATCGCCCTCGCGCTCGGCATCGGGCTCGGCTCGCTCGGCGCCGGCGTCGGCATCGGCAACATCTTCGGCTCGATGATCCAGTCCGTGGCGCGGCAGCCCGAGCTGCGCGGCGAGCTGCAGGGGATCATGTGGCTCGGCTTCGCGCTCACCGAGGCGGTCGTCTTCTACGGCCTGATCGGCGGCCTGCTCGCCTTCGTCCTCGTCTAGCCCGATGCTGCCCGTCGCCGACAACAGCCTGATCCAGCCCATCCCGGGGCTGATGATCTGGACGCTGATCTCGTTCGGGATCACGTTCTTCGTCCTCAGGCGGTACGCGTTCGGCCCGATCCAGCAGGTGATCGACCAGCGGCGCGAGCGGATCCGCGAGTCGCTGACGGAGGCCGACAAGGCGCGGGACGAGGCACGGTCGCTGCTCGAGGAGCACCGCAAGCTGATGCAGCAGGCGCGGCACCAGGCGGAGGAGATCCTCTCCGAGGCCCGGCGGGTCGCCGAGTCGCAGCGGGAGCGCGTCAAGCACGAGGCCGAGGAGGACCGCCAGCGCCGGCTCGAGGAGACGCGCCGGCAGATCGAGGCCGAGACGCACCGGGCGCTCGGCGCGATCAGGCGCGAGGTCGCGGAGCTCGCGCTCGTCGCGGCCGAGAAGGTCACCGCGGGCGCGCTCGACCCGAAGTCGCACCGCAAGCTGATCGACGACGCGATCGAGGAGATCGACTTCTCGAAGCTGGAGAAAGAGGTCGTCTAGGTGGCCGTCGCGCACCGGATCTACGCGCGCGCGCTGTTCGACGCGGCGAAGGAGAGCGACCGCCTCACGCAGGTGCACGAGGAGCTAAGCGACTTCGTCCAGGCGACCCGCGACGTGCCCGAGCTGCGTGCGCTGCTCGAGAACCCCGAGATCGACCACCGCACGAAGCAGGCCGCGCTCGAGGAGCTGCTGAGCGGCGGCGAGGAGCTCGTCCGCAACTTCCTGCTCGTGCTCGTCGAGAAGGGCCGCGCGTCAGAGCTCGAGGAGATCGCGCGCGAGGTCGACGCACTCGTCGCGGCCGAGGAGCGCCGTCTCGAGGTCGAGCTCACGACCGCCTACGAGCTCTCGGACGCCGAGGCGAAGGAGATCCTCTCGCAGATCGAGGGGCAGAGCGGCCGTCAGGTCGAGGCCACGCGCCGCGTCGACCCGCGCATCATCGGCGGCTTCGTGCTCCAGGCGGGCTCGATGCTCGTCGACGCGAGCGTCCGCGGACGATTCGAACGACTACGCCAAGAGATCACGAAGAGCTAAGGAGAGCGCCGCGTGAAGCTACGCCCTGAAGAGATCACCTCGATCCTGAAGCAGCGGATCGAGCAGTACGACGTCCAGACCGATCTCTCCGAGGTCGGAACCGTGCTCCAGGTCGGTGACGGCATCGCGCGCGTCCACGGCCTCGACAACTGCGTCGCGCTCGAGCTGCTCGAGTTCGAGCACGGCGTCACCGGGTTCGCGCTGAACCTCGAGGAGGACAACGTCGGCGTCGCGCTCGTAGGCGAGTGGGAGCACATCCGCGAGGGCGAGCCCGTCCGCCGCACCGGCCAGGTGGCCTCGGTGCCGGTCGGCGAGGCACTCCTCGGCCGCGTGATCGACCCGCTCGGCAACCCGCTCGACGGGCTCGGCCCGATCGAGGGCGCCGAGCAGCGGCCGCTCGAGTTCAAGGCGCCGGGCGTGATCGACCGGCAGCCCGTCAAGGAGCCCGTGCAGACCGGCATCAAGGCGATCGACTCGATGATCCCGATCGGCCGCGGCCAGCGCGAGCTGATCATCGGCGACCGCGGTACCGGCAAGACCGCGCTCGCCGTCGACACGATCCTCAACCAGCGCGGGGGCGACCTGATCTGCATCTACATCGCGATCGGGCAGAAGTCGTCGACGGTCGCGCAGGTCGTCGAGCGGCTCCGCGAGGCCGGCGCGCTCGAGTACACGATCATCGTCTCGGCCGCCGCGAGCGAGGCGGCGCCGATCAAGTGGATGGCGCCGTACGCCGGCACCGCGATGGGCGAGTACTTCCTGTTCCAGGGCAAGCACGCGATCTGCTTCTACGACGACCTCTCGAAGCACGCCGACGCGTACCGGCAGCTGTCGCTGCTGCTCCGCCGCCCGCCCGGACGCGAGGCGTTCCCCGGCGACGTCTTCTACCTCCACTCGCGCCTGCTCGAGCGCTCGTGCAAGCTCAACGACGAGCTCGGCGGCGGCTCGCTGACGGGCATCCCGATCGTCGAGACGCAGGCAGGCGACGTCGCGGCCTACATCCCGACGAACGTCATCTCGATCACCGACGGCCAGATCTTCCTCGAGTCCGACCTCTTCTACTCGGGCATCCGGCCCGCGATCAACGTCGGCATCTCGGTCTCGCGCGTCGGCGGAAGCGCCCGCATCAAGGCGATGAACAAGGTCGCCGGACGTCTCCGCCTCGACCTCTCGCAGTACCGCGAGCTGGAGGCCTTCGCGCAGTTCGGCTCCGAGCTCGACGAGGCGACCCGCGCCGCCCTGAACCGCGGCGAGAAGCTCGTCGCGACGCTCAACCAGCCGCAGTACCAGCCGTGGCCTGTCGACGAGATCGTGGTCGCGATCTGGGCCGGCGTGAACGGCTACCTCGACGACATCCCGACGGCAGACGTCCCGCGCTTCCAGGAGGAGCTCCGCGACTTCCTGCGCGCCGACGAGGCGATCTACAAGGACATCCGGGAGACGAACGATCTCTCCGAGGAGCTCGAGACGAAGCTGAAGGAGCTGGTCGAGAAGTTCAAGGAGGGCTTCAACATCGAGACCTCCGACTCGCTCGTCGCCTAGCCGATGGCAACCGTCCAAGACCTGAAGCGCCGGGTTCGCTCGGTCCAGAACACGCAGAAGATCACGAAGGCGTTCGAGCTCGTCGCCTCAGCGCGGCTGCGGCGCGCCCAGGCTCGCATCGAGGTGATGCGCCCGTACGCGGACAAGATGCTCCAGCTGATGGCGGGCGTGGCCCGCGCGTCCGTCTCGACGCAGCGGCTGCCCCTGCTCCAGCGCCGGGAGCCTCGGACGACGGCGATCCTCGCGATCACGGGCGACCGCGGGCTGGCGGGCGGGTTCAACGCGCAGATCGTCCGGCGGGCGTTCGCGCTCGGCCGAGAGCTCGAGGGGGAGGGGCAGACGGTGCGCTGGCTCACGTCGGGGCGCAAGGGCCGCTCGACCTTTCGGTTCCGCGGCTACGACCTGACCGCCGACTGGACGGGCTTCAGCGACCGGCCCGCGTATTCCGACGCGCAGGAGATCGCCCACCGGCTGGCCGAGCTCTACATCGAGGGCGAGGTCGACCGGGTGATCGTCGTCTACAACCACTTCGGGTCGGCCCTCGTGCAGACGGTGACCGAGCAGGAGATCCTGCCGATCCCGGAGCACCTCCTCGAGACCGACGAGGAGGAGCGCCGCGAGGACGCGATGCGCGGCGACTTCATCTACGAGCCCGAGCCGGAGGAGATCCTCGAGCGCCTGCTCCCGGTCTACCTCGAGACCGAGCTCTTTCGCGCGCTCCTCGAGTCGGCCGCGTCGGAGCAGGGCGCCCGGATGACGGCGATGCGGAACGCCTCGAAGAACGCCGGGGAGCTCATCGACTCGTACACGCTGGCCATGAACCGGGCCCGCCAGGCCGAGATCACGCAGGAGATCCTCGAGGTGGTCGCGGGCGCCGACGCCCTCACCGGCTAGCCGCCGAGCCGCCCGCCGACCTGCGATTCGGCTTTTTCATCGACCGCTAACCAATCCTGATTTCCGGAGTCTGAGTGGCGGGAGGAGTCGTCCCACACGAGCCAGCGTCCGCTGGCTCAGAACGATGGAGGAGTGTATGAAGAGACGTTCCCTTTGGCTCCTGCTTGGAGTCATCGGCCTCGTCGCCCTTTCGGCGTCGTCGTCGGCGATCGCGGGCAAGAACGTAACGCCCCGCACCGGCGGCACCGTGATCTACGGACTGGACCAGGAGCCCAAGGTCCTGAACACGTACATCACGGAGGGCAACCTGTTCGCCGCGAGTGAGGCCACAGAGCCGCTGCTTGACGGTGGCATGGAGTACAACAACCGGGGCGTGCTCGTTCCGGTGCTGATGGCGGGCCAGCCGAAGATCGTCAAGAGCAATCCGCTGACGATCCGGTTTGCGTACAAGAAGGCCGCGAAGTGGAACGACGGTAAGCAGATCACCGGTGCTGACTTCCGCTTCACGTGGCAGACGATCATGAACAAGTCCTTCGACATCACCTCTCGCGAGGGGTGGGAGGACATCGCCCGGGTCTCGGCAGCGGGCAAGAACGTGACCGTCGTGTTCCGCAAGGTCTACGCGGCATGGAAGCCGCTCGTCGCGACCTCTCCGCTCCCGCAGCACGCGGTGCAGGGCGAGAACTTCAACCAGGTCTGGCGGAACGACTTCATGAACCCGAAGAACAACAAGCCGATTGCTTCGGGCCCGTTCATCTTCAACCGCTGGCAGCGCGGCTCGCAGCTCGTGCTGACCCGCAACCCGAACTACTGGGGCAAGCGGGCGTACCTGAACCAGATCGTGTACCGCGTGGTCTCAGACACGAACACGCAGTTCCAGGCCATCCGTTCGGGTGAGCTGAACGTCCTCCGGCCGCAGCCGCAGCTTCAGATCGCGGATGCGCGCCGGAACTCGAACCTTCGCGTCCAGTCCGGGCCGGAGTTCGCGTGGGAGCACATCGACATCGAGCGTGGAGCCAAGGGCCATCCGGCTCTCGACAAGCTCTTCGTCCGCCAGGCGCTGATCCGGGGCATCAACCGTGCCTCGATCGCCAGCGCGCTCTACCGGACGATCTCGCCGGGGCTCCCGGTCCTTCAGAACACCATCTTCAAGCCGTTCGAGAAGTCCTACGTCCCGCACTGGCAGAAGTGGGGCTACAACCGCGCGGCCGCCGAGCAGCTGCTTCGCCGGAACAACTGCACCAAGGGTTCCGACGGGATCTACAGCTGCCCGCAGGTCGGCAAGCTCTCCTTCCGCTTCACCTCGACCGCCGGCAACCAGATTCGCGAGCTGGCGTTCGAAGTCATCCAGAGCCAGCTGAAGGCAGTCGGCATCGAGGTCAAGTCGGCGTTCGGTCCGGCGAGCCACGTGTTCGGCACCGTCCTTCCGTCGCGCGACTGGGACCTCTTCATGTTCACCTGGATCGGTAGCCCGACCTCGCCCATCACCGATGAGGCGATCCACGGCTGCGGTGGCGACCAGAACGACATGGAGTACTGCAACCAGAAGGTGCAGCGCCTGCTCGTCAAGGCTCAGACGGAGCTGAACGACACCAGGCGCGCGAAGCTGCTGAATCAGGCGGACGCCCTCATGGCGAACGACATCCCGCAGATTCCGCTCTTCGCACGCCCCGGCTTCCTGATCCACGAGAAGCGGATCCAGGGCATCCTCCGCAACCCGACGCAGCAGACCGCTCTCTGGAACGTCAACGCAGTGGTGGTCCACGACCCGCTAAGCAGGGTCAAGCAGAACCCCCGTCGAAGGCGTAGCCTTCGTGGGTAGCAGGAAGACTGAGTCCCGTCCCCGCTCCGGCGGGGGCGGGACTCCTCTTACGATCAGGCGAGGCGCGAAATGTTGACGTACATCATCCGGCGGGTGCTCTACAGCATCCCCGTCATTCTGGTTTCGACCTTCATCATCTTCACGTTCGTCTCGGTCTCGGGCGACCCGCTCGCGTTCATCAAGATGCAGCCGAACTCGAGCCGGGACACGATCGAGAACATCACGAAGCGCGAGCACCTCGACGACCCGGTGCCCGTTCGCTACGTCTACTGGATGCACGAGGCGATCACCCAGAAGTTCGGCGGAACGCTCGTCGGAGACCGGCCGATCTGGCCCGACCTCAAGCGCGTGATGGGGAACACCCTGCAGCTGATCATCGCCGCGGAGATGCTCGCCATCCTGCTCGCGATCGCGATCGGGGTGTATTCGGCCGTTCGCCAGTACTCGGCGTTCGACTACGCCGCTACGACCTTCAGCTTCCTGGGGCTCGCGACGCCTGTCTTCTGGTTGGCGCTGATGCTCCAGGTGCTCGTCGTCAACATCTTCATCGAATCGGGGCACCGCATCTTCTACGTGGCCCAGCTGAGCTCGCCCGACCCGGGCGGCGGCTACCACTTCCTGCTCGACCGGATGCAGCACCTCGCCCTGCCGGTCTTCGTCCTCGCGGTCGCGAACATCGCCGCGTACAGCCGCTTCATGCGCGCGTCGATGCTCGAGGTGATCAACTCGGACTACGTGCGCACCGCCCGCGCGAAGGGGCTGAAGGAGCGCGGGGTGATCATGCGCCACGCCTTCCGGAACGCGCTCATCCCGCTCGTCACGCTCGTCGCGCTCAACTTCGGCGGCCTGCTGAGCGGCGCGGTGATCACCGAGACGGTCTTCCAGCTCGACGGGATGGGCCAGTACTTCATCACCGCGCTCGGTGAGGCCGACCCGTACCCGATCATGGCCTGGCTGATGATCACGTCGATCATGATCGTGATCGGCAACCTCCTCGCCGACATCCTGTACGGCGTCCTCGACCCGAGGGTGCGTTATGAGTAGCCAGCGAGGACATCGAGCGGGAGCTGTACGACTCCGCGCTGACCGACGGCAACAAGGAGATCCCGCAGGCCATCGGGATGCCGAACGACCCGATGATCATCGGCGCGGACGTCACGCTCGCGTACGAGTCGGGGCTCAACATCCAGGCCCGCAGCCAGTGGGGCTACGTCTGGCGCCGCTTCTTGCGGCACAAGCTCGCGATGGCGAGCGCGGCGGTGCTCGCGCTCATCTTCCTGATCGCGATCTTCGCGCCGCAGGTCGCGCCGTACGCATACGACGAGATCGACCTCGAGGCGCTGTACTCGCCGCCGCACTTCGAGACGTGGAACCTGCTCAGCCCGCAGAACCACCTGTTCGGCACCGACCTGCTCGGCCGCGACTACTTCAGCCGCGTGATCTACGGCATCCGGACGTCCGTCTGGGTCGCGCTCGTCGTCGCCGGGCTCTCGACCGTCATCGGGACCGCGATCGGCGCGATCGCCGGCTACTTCGGCGGCTGGGGGGACAACCTCCTGATGCGGATCACCGACCTGTTCCTGACGCTGCCGACGCTCGCAGTCCTGCTCGTCGCGGCCGCGTACCTCGGGCAGGGTGACCCATTGCGCGTCGCGATCATCCTGGCGCTCCTCTTCTGGACGCCGCTGGCCCGGATCGTGCGAGGGATCTTCCTCTCCTTACGAGAGAAGGAGTACGTCGAGGCGGCGAAGGCGCTCGGCTCGCCGGACCGCCGGATCATCATCCGGCACATGCTTCCGAACACCCTTGGTCCGATCATCGTCAACGCGACGCTGCTGATCGCCACCGCGATCCTCGTCGAGGCGGCGCTGTCGTTCCTCGGCTTCGGCATCCAGCCGCCGACGCCGGCGCTCGGGAAGCTGATCGACGACGGCCAGAGCGAAGGCCTGAAGCTCTGGTGGCTCGTGACGTTCCCGGGCCTCGTGATCGTGCTGATCGCCCTCTGCATCAACTTCATCGGCGACGGCCTTCGCGACGCCCTCGACCCGACCCAGCGCAGGGTCCGGACGTAAGTGGCCGATCCGCTGCTCTCGATCCGAGACCTGACGGTCGAGTTCGACACCGACGACGGTGTCGTGCACGCCGTGACGGGCGTCACGTACGACGTCTTCCCGGGGGAGACGCTCGGGATCGTCGGCGAGTCCGGCTCGGGGAAGAGCGTGAGCACGATGTCGCTGCTCGGGCTGATCCCGCAGCCGCCGGGCCGGGTCGTCTCCGGCGAGGCGATCTTCGACGGCCGCGACCTGCTCAAGATCAAGGCCGGCGAGCTGCGGAGGATCCGCGGCGGCGCCGTCTCGATGGTCTTCCAGGATCCGATGACCTCGCTCAACCCGGTGTTCAGGGTCGGCGACCAGATCAGCGAGGCGCTCGTCGCGCACGGCCGCGACGAGAAAGAGGCCGCCGAGCGAGCGGTCGAGCTGCTCACGATCGTCGGGATCCCGAACCCCGCCGAGCGGGCCAAGCAGTACCCGCACGAGTTCTCCGGTGGGATGCGGCAGCGCGCGATGATCGCCATGGCGATCGCGAACGAGCCCCAGCTCCTGATCGCCGACGAGCCGACCACCGCGCTCGACGTGACGATCCAGGCGCAGATCATCGAGGTCATGAAGAAGGCGCAGGAAGAGACGGGCGCCGCGACGATCCTGATCACGCACGACCTCGGGCTGATCGCGGAGCTCGCCGACCGCGTCGTCGTGATGTACGGCGGCCGCGTCGTCGAGCAGGGCGACGTCTACACGATCTTCTCGTCGCCTCGCCATCCGTACACGATCGGCCTGATGGACAGCCTGCCGCGGCTGACCGTCGACGACGACTGGCTCAAGCCGATCCCCGGCCAGCCGCCGAGCCTGATCGCGGTGCCGCCCGGGTGCGCGTTCCATCCGCGCTGCTTCCTCGCGCAGGGGCGCGAGCGCTGCCGCGAAGAGGTTCCGCCGCTCCGGCCGATCGAGGAGACGGCGCACCTCTCGGCGTGCCACTTCGCCGAGGAGCTGATCGGCCGTGGGTCGAAGCTCCACGAGACCGTGGAGGCCACGTGAGCGACGTCGCGGCGACGACGACGGCCGAGGAGGCCGCACTCCACGAACGCGCCGCCGCAGGACCGTGAGATCCTCCGCGTCGACGGTCTCGTCAAGCACTTCCCGATCCGCGCCGGTCTCTGGAAGCGCCAGGTCGGCCAGGTCCACGCCGTCGACGGCGTCGACTTCAACCTGACCGCGGGCGAGACCCTCGGGCTCGTCGGAGAGTCGGGTTGTGGCAAGTCGACCCTCGCGCGCACCGTGATCAAGCTGCTCGAGCCGACCGACGGCCACGTCACGTTCAACGGCAAGGAGATCACGGAGTACTCCCGGCGGCAGATGCGTCCTGTTCGGCGCGAGCTCCAGATCGTCTTCCAGGATCCGTACGCCTCGCTCAATCCGCGCATGACGGTGCGCGAGATCGTCGCCGAGCCGCTCCGCATCCACGGCATGTACCGCGGCAAGGGCGGTCGGCAGCGCGTCGACGAGCTGCTTCGCACCGTCGGTCTCAGCCCCGAGCACGGCAACCGCTTCCCGCACGAGTTCTCGGGCGGTCAGCGCCAGCGCATCGGGTTCGCGCGCGCGCTCGCGCTCAACCCGCAGCTGCTCGTGCTCGACGAGCCCGTCTCGGCGCTCGACGTCTCGATCCGCGCGCAGGTCGTGAACCTGCTCGAGTCGCTCCAGCGCGACTTCGGGCTCACCTACATCTTCGTCGCGCACGACCTGTCGCTCATCCGGCACGTCGCCGACCGGGTCGCGGTCATGTACCTCGGCAAGATCGTCGAGATCGGCAACCGGAGCGACGTCTACGAGAAGCCGTCCCACCCGTACACCCAGGCGCTCCTCTCGGCCGTGCCGATCGAGGATCCCGCCCTGCGCGGGAAGCGGGAGCGGATCGTCCTCACCGGGGACGTCCCGAGCCCGGCGAATCCCCCGTCGGGGTGCAGATTCCGCACCCGCTGCTGGAAGGCGCAGCAGATCTGCGCCGAGGAGGAGCCCGCCCTGATCGACCGCGGGCAGGGGCATCCCAGCGCCTGCCACTTCGCCGAGGTGCTCAAGCCGCTCGACGCCGAAGCCGACCTGGGGCCCGCCTCGACTTCAGTTTGAGCGCCGATTCGCCGAGTACCTAATGTGAGTATTCGGGGATCTTGCTAACTCCCGGCAGGATCGTCCGTCAGACTCCCTAGGAAATGGCACGGTTGGCACTCACTCGAACGCGGGCTTGCGACCAGGCACGGTCGCTCGTCTCGCTGCGGCTCGACGACGAGCTCTCGGAGCTCGAGGGCGTGCTCCTCGAGGCGCATCTGGGTGGCTGCGCGGCCTGCCGCGAGTTCGACACCGAGACGGCTCAGGCGACACGCGAGCTTCGCGAGGCGCCCCTGGAGCGGCTCGAGCAGCCGATCTGGCTTCCGGCCCCGCGCCGCCGCGCCTACCTGCGTGGTCTCCAGACGGCCGCGGCGGGAGCAGTCGCTGCGGCGGCCGTCGTCGCAGGGGTCGTGGGCCTCACACCGGCCCTCCTCGATCACCCGAGCGCTGCCGAGCGCTCCGCCGGCCGCCTCTTCGAGCCGATCAAGCCGCGGGTCGAGCTCCAGCTCTACCGCCGCGCGCAGCCGAACGAGGGCCCGGCCGGCCCGGTCATCCCCGTTTAGGAGGGCTTGGCGAAACGGGCGCTGTGCCGCGCTGGGCGGCGCGATACGGCGTCCTCAGTCGCGCCCGTATCCAGTGGATACGAACGCTCCCTGCGTCCTTGCCTCGCACCACCCATCGCACCCCGGCAACGAGGCCCGTTCCGCCAAGCCCTCCTGACGCGGCGTTCCGCGGCCTCTCGATAGAATCGACGGTGCGCTCCGGCGCATCCTTTGACCTGACCGCTCGAGCTTCGTAGGAGGCGCATGTCCACCCGGGAAAACGGCAACGTCGGCAAGATCGTCGAGATCAAGGGCGTCGTGATCGACGCCGTCTTCCCGGGTGAGCTGCCCGAGATCAACAACGCAGTCTCGATCGAGCGGCCCGACAACGGCGGCACGCTGATCGCGGAGGTCCAGCAGCACCTCGGCGACGACCGCGTCCGAGCCGTCGCGATGGACTCGACCGACGGCCTCGCGCGCGGAACCGACGTCACCGACACCGGCGCGCCGATCAGCGTGCCCGTCGGCGATCAGACGCTCGGCCACCTCTGGAACGTGATCGGCGACCCGGTCGACAACTCCGAGGTGGAGGAGGGCGGCGAGCGCTGGCCGATCCACCGCGATCCGCCGGAGTTCCGCGAGCTCTCGCCGACGATGGAGATCTTCGAGACCGGCATGAAGGTGATCGACCTCGTCGCCCCGTTCGTGCGCGGCGGCAAGATCGGCCTCTTCGGCGGCGCCGGGCTCGGCAAGACGGTGCTGATCCAGGAGCTGATCCACAACGTCGCGATGCAGCACGGCGGCGTGTCGGTGTTCGCCGGCGTCGGCGAGCGTACGCGCGAGGGGAACGACCTCTGGCGCGAGATGACGGAGACCGGGGTCATCGACAAGGTCGCGCTCGTCTACGGCCAGATGAACGAGCCGCCGGGCGCGCGCCTGCGCGTGGGCCTGTCCGCGCTGACGATGGCCGAGTACTTCCGCGACGAGGGGCAGGACGTGCTGCTCTTCATCGACAACATCTTCCGCTTCGTGCAGGCCGGCTCCGAGGTCTCGGCCCTGCTCGGCCGGATGCCGAGCGCCGTCGGCTACCAGCCGACGCTCGCGACCGAGATGGGCCAGCTGCAGGAGCGCATCACGTCGACCCGGACCGGCTCGGTCACGTCGGTGCAGGCGATCTACGTGCCGGCGGACGACCTCACCGACCCGGCGCCTGCAAACACGTTCGCGCACCTCGACGCGTTCATCGTGCTCTCGCGCCCGATCTCGGAGAAGGGCATCTACCCGGCGATCGACCCGCTCGACTCCTCGTCGCGCGCGCTCGACCGGACCGTCGTCGGCGACGAGCACTACGACACGGCGACCCGCGTCCAGGAGATCCTCCAGCGCTACAAGGATCTCCAGGACATCATCGCGATCCTCGGCATGGACGAGCTCTCCGACGAGGACAAGCTGGTCGTGCAGCGTGCACGCAAGGTCGAGCGGTTCCTCTCGCAGCCGATGAACGTCGCCGAGGCCTTCACCGGCCAGCCGGGCGTCTACGTGCCGGTCGAGGAGACGATCAAGGGCTTCCGCGAGATCATCGAGGGCAAGCACGACGACCTCAACGAGCAGTCCTTCTACATGGTCGGCACGATCGACGAGGCGACGATGAAGGCGCGCGGTGAGGATCCCGTCGAGGCGCGCAGGAAGCAGCGCGAGTCGGCCGGCGCAGCCGCGTAGATGTCCGCCCGGCCTCGCTTCGACGTCTCGCTCGTCACGCCGGAGGGCCCGGCCTTCGAGGGCGACGCCGAGATGCTCGTCGTCCCTGGTGCGGCCGGCGAGATCGGCGTGCTTGCGCGGCACGCGCCGCTCATCGCGACGCTGAAGGCGGGCGCGACGCGCGTCCACCTCGGCTCCGACCGCATCGAGGAGTTCGCGACGGGCCCCGGCTTCTTCACCGTCGAGCAGGACCGCGCGATCGCGCTCGTCGACCACGCCGTGCGGGCGAGCGAGATCGACCGCGAGGATGCGCAGCGCCAGCTCGACGAGGCGCAGGCGGAGCTCGAGCGGATCGAGCAGGGCGAGTCGACGGCCGACCGCTGGGTCGTCGAGCAGCGGATCGTCCACGCGCAGACGCAGCTCGACGTCGCGACGGGCGCGGACCTGCGGCAGTTCCGCACCACCGCGAGCCCGGGCGCGCTAGGCCCGAACCTGCTGCTACGCTCTTCGCTACCTGGAGAGCTTTGAAGGCAGCTTGGCGACCAGGATAAAAAACGCCTAAAGAGCCGAGAGCTCCCGCTCCCGACCTCTGCAGGCGGGAGCGTTTTTCGTGAGCGACCGGATCGAACAGCTGAAGGAGCTTCTCGCGCGGCGGATCGTCGTGCTCGACGGGTCGTGGGGCGTCCTCATCCAGCGGGAGGTCAAGGGCGAGGAGGCCTACCGCGGCGAGCGGTTCCGCGACCACCCGCGCGACGTCGCCGGCGACCCCGACCTGCTGAACATCACGCGCCCCGAGGTCGTCCTCGGCATCCACCGCGACTACTTCGCGGCCGGCGCCGACATCGCGACGACGAACACCTTCACGGCGACCACGATCGGGCAGGCCGACTATGCGCTCGAGGACGCCGCCTACGAGATGAGCGTCGAGGGCGCGCGGCTCGCACGGCAGGCGGCGGACGAGCTCGACCGGCCCGCCTGGGTCGCGGGCTCGATCGGCCCGCTCAACGTCTCGCTGTCGGTCTCCCCGCGGGTCGACGACCCGACCTTCCGCTCGCACACGTTCGACCAGGTGGTCGAGACCTACGCGTCGCAGATCCGCGCGCTCGTCGAAGGCGGCGTCGACCTGCTCCTGATCGAGACGATCTTCGACACGCTGAACGCGAAGGCCGCGGTCGCGGCCGCGATCGACGTCGCCCCCGACGTCCCGCGCTGGATCTCGTTCACGGCGATCGACAAGAGCGGCCGCAACCTCTCCGGCCAGACGGTCGAGGCGTTCTGGACCGCGGTGGAGCACGCCGAGCCGCTCGTCGTCGGCGTCAACTGCTCGCTCGGCGCGACCGAGATGCGCCCGTTCGTCGAGGGCCTCTCGCGGATCGCCGACACGTACGTCTCCTGCCACCCGAACGCCGGGCTGCCGAACGAGATGGGGCTGCACGACGAGCAGCCGCACGACACGAGCTCCTTCCTGCACGAGTTCGCCGCCGACGGGCTCGTGAACGTCGTCGGCGGCTGCTGCGGGACGACGCCCGAGCACGTGACGGCGATCGTCGCCGCGGTCGAAGGGCTTCCGCCGCGGGCGATCCCGGCGACTGCCCACAACCCGCGCTTGAGCGGGATGGAGCCGTTCGAGATCGGCCCCGACACGGGCTTCGTGATGGCCGGCGAGCGGACGAACGTGACGGGCAGCGCCCGCTTCCGCCGCATGGTCGAGGCGGACGACTGGTCCGGCGCGCTCGAGGTCGCGGTCGAGCAGGTGCGCGGCGGGGCGAACATCCTCGACGTGAACATGGACGCCGACCTGCTCGACGGCGTCCAGGCGATGACGACGTTCCTCAACCTGATCGCGACCGAGCCCGAGGTCGCGCGGATCCCGATCATGGTCGACAGCTCCCGCTGGGAGGTGATCGAGGCCGGCCTGAAATGCATGCAAGGCAAAGGCGTCGTCAACTCGATCTCGCTCAAGGAGGGCGAGGACGCGTTCCTCGAGCAGGCGCGGCGGATCCACCGCTACGGCGCCGCCGTGGTCGTCATGGCGTTCGACGAGCAGGGCCAGGCCGACACCGTCGAGCGAAAGGTCGCGATCTGCGAGCGCGCGTACCGGATCCTCACCGAGCAGGCCGGCTTCGCGCCGGAGGACATCGTCTTCGACCCGAACGTGCTCGCCGTCGCGACGGGGATCGAGGAGCACGACGGGTACGCGAAGGCGTTCATCGAGGCGCTGCCGCTGATCAAGGAGCGCTGCCCCGGCGTGCGCACCTCCGGCGGCATCTCGAACCTCAGCTTCAGCTTCCGCGGCAACGACGTCGTCCGCGAGGCGATGCACGCCGCGTTCCTCTTCCACGCGATCCAGGCCGGCCTCGACATGGGCATCGTCAACGCCGGCCAGCTCGCGGTCTACGAGGACATCGAGCCCGAGCTGCTCGAGCACGTCGAGGACGTGATCTGGAACCGGCGACCCGACGCGACCGAGCGTCTGGTCGAGCTCGCGAGCCGCGTCGAAGGGGAGGGAGCGCGCCGCGAGGTCGACCTCTCCTGGCGCGAGGCGAGCGTCGAGAAGCGGCTCGAGCACGCGCTCATCCACGGGATCGTCGACTTCGTCGAGGACGACACCGAGGAGGCACGCCAGCGGTTCGCCCGACCGATCGAGGTGATCGAGGGGCCGTTGATGGGCGGGATGCAGGTCGTCGGCGACCTCTTCGGCTCGGGGCGGATGTTCCTGCCGCAGGTGGTCAAGAGCGCGCGCGTGATGAAGCGCGCGGTCGCGTACCTCGAGCCCTACATGGAGCTCGAGAAGCAGGCGGGCAACGGCGGAGCGCAGGGACGCGCGGTGCTCGCGACCGTCAAGGGCGACGTGCACGACATCGGCAAGAACATCGTCGGCGTCGTCCTCGGCTGCAACAACTACGAAGTCGTCGACCTCGGCGTGATGGTCCCCGCCGAGAAGATCCTCGACACGGCCCTCGAGCTCGAGGCGGACGTCGTCGGGCTGTCGGGGCTGATCACGCCGTCGCTCGACGAGATGGTGAGCGTCGCGCGCGAGATGGAGCGGCGCGGGCTCGAGCTGCCGCTCCTGATCGGCGGAGCGACGACCTCGAAGCAGCACACCGCCGTGAAGATCGCGCCCGAGTACGCGCAGCCGGTCGTGCACGTCCTCGACGCGTCACGCGTCGTCGGCGTGATGTCCGATCTGCTCGACGGCGAGCGGAAGGCACGCCTCGACCGCGAGAACCGCGAGCTGCAGGACCGCCTGCGCGAGCAGCACGCCGAGAAGGAGCGCAAGCCGCTCGCCTCGATCGCGGACGCGCGCGCGAACGCCCAGAAGCTCGACTTCAGCGACCTCGCGACGCCCTCGTTCACCGGCCGCCGGATCGTCGAGCCGGACCTCGAGACGCTCGTCCGCTACATCGACTGGCAGTTCTTCTTCTACGCCTGGGAGCTGAAGGGCAAGTTCCCGGCGATCCTCGAGCAGCCGGCCGCGCGCGAGCTGTACGACGACGCACTTGCGCTGCTCGGGAACATCGTCAGGGACTCGGAGCTCCAAGCGCGCGGGGTCTACGGCTTCTGGCCTGCGCAACGCGACGGCGACGACGTCGTGCTCGAGGACGGGACGCGCTTCCACTTCCTCCGCCAGCAGACCGAGTACGGCGACTCGCGGCCGAACCGCTCGCTCGCCGACCTCGTGGCCCAGAGCGACGACTACCTCGGCGCGTTCGCGGTCGCGATCCACGGGGCGGACGAGCTCGCCGCGCGCTACGAGGCCGAGCACGACGACTACCACGCGATCATGGTCAAGGCCCTCGCCGACCGCTTCGCCGAGGCCTTCGCCGAGTACCTCCACGCCGTCGCTCGTCGCGAGTGGTACGAGACCGGGCCCGAGCCGACGAGCGAGGACCTGGTCGAGGAGCGCTACCGGGGGATCCGCCCGGCGTTCGGCTACCCGGCCTGCCCCGACCACACCGAGAAGCGGACGCTCTTCTCGCTCCTCCAGGCGGACGAGGTCGGCCTCGAGCTGACGGAGAGCTTCGCGATGCTGCCCGCGGCCGCGGTCTCCGGGATCTACCTGGCCCACCCGGAGTCCCGCTACTTCAGCATCGGCCGCGTGGGGCGGGATCAGGCGGAGGACTACGCCGCCCGGAAGGGCCTCCCGCTCGAGGAGGTCGAGCGGTGGCTGGCGCCGAATCTTGCTTACACGCCGCAACCGGAGCCGGCGCTATCCTGACCCGCGGGGACGCCTGTGAGGCGTCCTTTTTTCCAACCGATGAAGACGACGCTGAAGAGAGGCATCGGCCGTGCCGCCGAGCTGAACGGGAACGGCCGTGCCGTCTACCCGCCCGCCGTCGCCGCCCCGATGCGGCGCTACCGGCAGCCCGAGCCGGAGAAGCGCAGCCTCGCCGTCCTCTTCGGGAAGATCGTCCTCTGGATCGTGATCGCCGCGCTGATGCTCGCCGCGGGCATCGCGGGCGGCACGTACCTCTACGTGGAGCAGGACATCGCCGCGAGCCTCGGCCCGCGCTCCGCCGACGTGAAGGTCGCGCAGCGTGAGCTCGATGCCGTCATCCCCGGTGAGCCGACGACCGCGCTCGTGCTCGGCTACGACAAGCGGGCGGGCATCGAGGGCGCCGAGACCGGCCACTCCGACACGCTGATGCTCGTCCGGGCCGACCCGGACCTCGAGACGGTCACGATGCTCTCGTTCCCGCGCGACCTGCTCGTCAACATCTACGGGTGCAAGAACCGCGGGCCGTGGGTCTCGCGGATCAACAACGCCTACGGCGAGTGCGGCTCGTCGGCGGCGATCGAGACCGTCCGCCACCTGACGCGGCCTGCCGATCAACTTCCTCGTCACCGTCAACTTCCGCGGCTTCAAGCAGGTCGTGAGCCACCTCGGCGGCGTCTGGATGGACGTCGACCGCCGCTACTACAACCCGCCGGGAACCGGCTACGCCTCGATCGACCTCCAGCCCGGCTACCAGAAGCTGAACGGCGCGAAGGCGCTCGACTTCGTCCGCTACCGGCACACCGACTCGGACCTCTACCGCCTCGCGCGGCAGCAGCTGTTCGTGAAGGCGGTGAAGCAGCGCGCCGCCGGCTTCCCCGTGCTCGACCTGCCGCGCCTCGTCAAGGTCATCACGTCGAACGTCGAGGTCGGCAAGGGCGACGGGACGCGCTTCGACGCGAAGGCGATCCTCGACTACGCGCTCTTCGCGTACCAGCTCCCCGGCGGCCACGTGTTCCAGTCGAAGATCGACATCGGCTGCTACCAGGGCTACAACGAGCTCACGGTCGCCCAGTCGTGCGTCCAGTCCGCGGTCAACGACTTCGTGCGCCCCGACGTCGACGCGCCGCTCAAGGCAACCGACGTCGCGCTGAAGCGCAAGCGCGCCGACAACGCGCCGCCGCCCTCGCAGACGAGCGTGACCGTGCTGAACGGGAACGGGGAGGCGGGCTCCGCGGCGACGGCAGGCTCGCAGCTCGCGTCGCGCGGGTACCAGATCGTCACGGGCGGCGACGGCAACGCGCCGAGCTGGGAGTACTTCCGGAGCGAGGTCTACTACCAGGGCACGCCGAAGGCGCTCGCCGCCGCGCGGAAGCTCGCGAAGCTCTTCGGCGACGCGCGCGTCCAGCCGCTCCCGCCCGAGATCGCGGCGCTCGCCAACAACGCGCTCGTCACCGTCGTCGTCGGTCAGACCTACCACGGCAGCATCGCGCCGTCGTCCGCCGACCGGACACCGGCCCGCACGCCGCCGAACGTTCGCCGCGACAGCTCCGCCGTCTCGCTGCTCGCGCAGGCGAGGAAGCGCGTCCCGTACCGGCTCTACGCGCCGACGGTGATCGAGGCGAACTCGCGGCTCGACGACACGACGCCGATCCGCGTCTACAAGCTCGGCGACCACAACGGCGTGCGGCTCACGTACACGAACGGGGTCGGCGACTTCTGGGGCGTCCAGATGACGGACTGGGAGGACGCGCCCGCGCTCGGCGACCCGAACGACTCGACCGTGATCAAGCGGCGCACGTACCGCCTCTACTACAACGGCCCGCACCTGCACATGGTCGTGCTCGAGGCCGACGGCGCGACGTACTGGGTCACGAACACCGTCCTCGACAAGCTCTCGAACGAGACGATGCTGGAGATCGCGAAGGGTCTCCGGCCGCTCTCCCGCTAGGCTCCCGCCGTGTCCAGGATCGGCGTCTTCGGCGCAGGATACGTCGGCCTCGTGACCGCGGCCTGCCTTGCCGAGCTCGGCCACGACGTCGTCGTCCGCGACGTCGTCCCGGCGAAGGTCGAGCGCCTGCAGCGGGGCGAGGTGCCGATCTTCGAGCCCGGCCTCGACGAGCTGCTCGCGAAGAACGAGGAGCGGCTGACGTTCACGCTCGACGCCTCCGAGGCCGTCCTCGGCGCCGACTTCGTCTTCGTCTGCGTCGACACGCCGCCGGTCCCGTACTCGGGCGACGCCGACCTCTCCCGGGTGTGGACGGTCGTCGAGGAGCTGCCGAACGTCGAGGGCCGGCCGGTCCTCGTCATGAAGAGCACCGTGCCGGTCGGCACGGGCGAGAAGGTTCGCGCGGTGCTCGACCAGCGCGGCCTCGAGCACGTCGGGTACGTCTCGAACCCCGAGTTCACGGCGGAGGGGCGGGCCGTCCGGGACTTCATGGAGCCCGACCGCGTCGTCGTCGGCGCGTTCGACGAGGAGCACGCGCGAGCGCGTCGCCGGGCTCTACGCGGAGCTCGACGGGCCGATCGTCCGGATGGACGTCCACTCGGCCGAGATGGTGAAGCTCGCCTCGAACGCGTTCCTGATGACGCGCATCAGCTTCATCAACGAGATCGCGAACGTGTGCGAGGCGACGGGCGCGGACGTGGTGAAGGTCGCGGAGGGTGTCGGCCTCGACCAGCGGCTCGGCCCGCACTTCCTGCGTGCGGGGGTCGGCTGGGGCGGCTCGTGTTTTCCGAAGGACTCTCTCGCCCTCAAGCAGCTCGCTGCGAACTCCGGCTACCACTTCCAGCTCCTGAACGCGGTCATCGAGGTGAACGAGCTGCAGAAGCGGCGCGTGATCGGCAAGCTGCAGCGCCACCTCGGCAAGCTCCGCGGCAAGCGGATCGCGCTGCTCGGGCTCGCGTTCAAGGCCGGCACCGACGACACGCGCGAGGCGCCGAGCCTCGTGCTCGCGTCTCGGCTGATCGCCGAAGGCGCGGAGGTGTACGCCTGGGATCCGGTGGTCGACGGCGCGGCGCTGCTGCCGCAGGCGCAGTTCTGCTCCACGGTGCAGGACGCCGTCCGCGGCGCCGACGCGGCCGTGATCGTCACCGAGTGGGACGAGCTTCGCGACCTCGCACGGCCCGAGATCCGCGACCTGATGGCGGGGCCGCTGATCGTCGACGGACGCAACCTCCTCGACCCCGCCCAGGTTCGCGCCGCCGGCTTCGCCTACGAGGGAATCGGGCGGCCGATCTCGCCGAGCGACGTGCTCGCCGAGACGCCCGAGCGCGATCCGAAGGTCGTCTAGTGGAGGCGATCCTCCTCGCGGGCGGCAAGGCCGAGCGCCTCGGCGACGCGGCGCAGGGCCGGCCGAAGGCGCTCGTGGAGGTGGCCGGCAGGCCGCTCGCCGAGTACCAGATTCGCCGCCTTGCGGCCGCGGGTGTCGACCGCGTGATCGTCAGCTCCCGCGCCGGTCAGGAGCACGAGTTCGAGCGCGCGCTCGAGGGTGTCGGCGTCGAGCTCGCGTTCGCCGGCGAGGACGAGCCGCTCGGACGTGGGGGAGGGCTCCGGTTCGCCGCCCGCCTCCGCCGCGAGTCGGGGCCGTGCTTCGCGCTGAACGGGGACGAGCTCTTCGACGTCGACCTCGACGCGCTCCTCGCGCACCATCGCGAGCGGTCGCCGGCCGCGACGATCTCCGTCGCCCCGCTTCCTTCGCCCTTCGGGGTCGTCGAGCTCGCGGACGACGACCTGGTGCGCGGCTTCCGCGAGGCGCCGAAGCTCCCGCACTGGGTGAACATGGGGCTCTACGTCCTCGACGACGAGGCGATCGAGCGGCTCCCGGAGAAGGGCGACCACGAGACGTCGACGTTCCCCGAGCTCGCCGAGGAGGGGAAGCTCCTCGCGTTCCGGCACGAGGGGCTGTGGCTGACGGTGAACACGCCGAAGGACCTCCGGGCCGCCGAGCAGTACTTCACGGCCGCCGGACCGGTCTAGGATCGCCGCATCGACAGCTCGCCGAACCTCAACACCTTCGAGGCGTGGACCTTCGACCCCCGGCGAGTCGAGAAGCCGTGGGGCTGGGAGCTGATCTGGGCCCACACGGACGTCTACGTCGGAAAGATCCTCTTCGTGAAGGCCGGGCACTCGCTCAGCCTCCAGTACCACGAGCGGAAGGACGAGAGCTGGTACGTCGAGTCGGGGCGGGCCAAGCTCGAGCTCGGCGCGACCGGCGACCCGGTCCTGAAGGAGCAGGTGATCGCGCCCGGCGAGGCGTACCACTACGCTCCCGGCACGGTCCACCGCGTCACGGCGATCGAGGACACGACCATCCTGGAGGTCTCGACGCCGCACCTCGACGACGTCGTCCGGCTCGAGGACGCCTACGGCCGGGAGGGCACCTCAGAACCTTAACACTGTTGTGATAAGGTTCGCCGCATGGACGGACTCACGGTCGGAGAGGCCGCGGCGCGCACCGGTTGGTCGGCGCGCATGCTGCGCTACCTCGAGGGGGCCGGGCTCGTCGTCCCCGAGCGGACGGCTGCCGGCTACCGGCTCTACGGGCTGCGGGAGCTGAACCAGCTCCGGTCGCTCGCCGAGCTCCGGCGGCGGTTCGACGTCGACCTCGCAGAGATCGCGTTCGCACTTCGAATGAGGCGCGAGCCCGAGCTGCGCGCAAGCGTCGAGACGTGGCTGCACGGCAGCGGCGTCGACGCACTCGACTGGGAGCAGCGAAAGCACGAACGGCTGCTCGCGGCCTGACCACCCACTGACCATCCGACGAGGGAAGAGGATTCGCTTTGGCTACGACACGCAGACATGACGTGAAGGACCTGTCGCTGACCCCCGAGGGCGTGCGGCGCATCGAGTGGGCCGACCGGCAGATGCCGGTCCTCGCCACGATCAGGGAGCGCTTCGAGCGCGAGCAGCCGCTGGCCGGCTACCGCGTCTCGGCGTGCCTCCACGTGACGACCGAGACCGCGAACCTGATGCGGACGCTGAAGGCGGGCGGCGCGGACGTGGTGCTCTGCGCATCGAACCCGCTCTCGACGCAGGACGACGTCGCCGCGGCGCTCGTCGAGGAGTACGACATCGCCGTCTTCGCGATCAAGGGCGAGGACAACGACACGTACTACGCGCACATCGAGGCGGCCGTCGACCACAAGCCGCACATCACGATGGACGACGGCGCCGACGTGATCGGCGTCCTGCACTCGGCGCGTCGCGAGCAGCTCGGCGACGTGATCGCGGGCACCGAGGAGACGACGACCGGCGTGATCCGGCTGAAGGCGCTCGAGCGCGACGGCGCGCTCGGCTTCCCGGTGATCGCGGTCAACGACGCGTTCACGAAGCACCTGTTCGACAACCGCTACGGAACCGGGCAGTCGACGATCGACGGGATCATCCGCGCGACGAACGTCCTGCTCGCCGGCAAGCGCTTCGTCATCGCCGGTTACGGCTGGGTCGGCAAGGGCGTCGCCATGCGCGCGAAGGGCATGGGCGCGCACGTGATCGTGACCGAGGTCGATCCCGTCAAGGCGCTCGAGGCGACGATGGACGGCTTCGAGGTCATGCCGATGGAGCCGGCGGCGCGCGTCGGCGACATCTTCTGCACGGCGACCGGCGACAAGTCGGTCATCCGCCGCGAGCACATGGAGGCGATGAAAGACGGCGCGATCATCGCGAACACGGGCCACTTCAACGTCGAGATCGACATCCCGGCGCTGCGCTCGCTCGCGTCGGAGACCCGCGAGGCGCGCGCGTTCGTCGACGAGTTCACCCTCGCCGACGGCCGTCGGCTCTACCTGCTCGGTGAGGGTCGGCTGATCAACCTCGCCGCCGCCGAGGGGCATCCCGCGATCGTGATGGACATGTCGTTCGCGAACCAGGCGCTCGCGGCCGAGTACGCCGTCACGCACGCATCGGAGCTCGAGCGGAAGGTCTACTCGGTGCCGAGCGAGATCGACGCCGAGATCGCTCGGCTCAAGCTCGAGACGATGGGCGTCCAGATCGACACGCTGACCGAGGAGCAGGAGCGCTACCTCGCGTCGTGGGACGAAGGGACGTGAGCTGAAGGCGCTCGTTCTCGCGGCTGGCTACGCCACGCGGCTCTACCCGCTGACGCAAACCGTCGCGAAGCCCCTTCTGCCGGTCGGCGGGACGCCGATGATCGACCGCATCCTCGATCGGATCCGTGAGGTCGAGTCGGTCGACGGGATCCACGTCGTGACGAACTCGAAGTTCGCGGGCGCCTTCTCCGAGTGGGCGCCCGCGGACGTCACCGTGCACGACGACGGGACGACGAGCGAGGACGACCGCCGCGGCGCGATCGGCGACACGCAGTTCGTGATCGACCACGCGGAGATCGACGACGATCTCCTGATCGTCGCGGGCGACAACCTCTTCGACTACAGCCTCGAGGACTACGTGCAGTGGTGGCGGGGCAAGGGCGTCGCCAGCGCGGTCGCGCTCTACGAGCACCCCGATCTCGAGCTCGTGAAGCAGTACGGCGTCGTCGACATCGACGGGGACGAGCGGGTCGTCTCGTTCATCGAGAAGCCGCCGGACCCGGCGTCGAACCTCGCTGCGACGGCGTGCTACCTGTACCACCGCGAGCACCTGCCGTTGATCCAGACGTACCTCGACGAGGGCAACTCGCCCGATCAGCCGGGGCGCCTCGTCGAGTGGCTGTACCGGCGCGCACCGGTGTACGGCTATCGCTTCTCGGGCGAGTGGCTGGACATCGGCGACAAGAACCAGCTCCTCGAGGCGGACAACCTCGCGCGCGAGCGGGCCGGGCTCGAGCCTCGGGCCGAGTACGCGCTCTAGGCCCAGAACGCGTCGAAAGCGATCGGGTCGCTCGGGTACGCGTCGACTGCGACGACGACGCCGTCGCGGATCGTGAACAGGAGCAGCTGGTCGATGTCGAGCTCGACGCCGTTCCGCATGCCGCGCGCGCGGTAGAGGACGACGGCGCGGTCTGCGCTCTCGAGGACGTCGATCAGCTCCGATCGGTACGTGCCGTCGCTCAGGCGCGGCAGCGAGCCGAGGAAGCGGATGATCGCCCGCCGCCCGCGATGCTCACCGGCGAGGCGGCTCCGTCCGGCGACGCGCCAGACCGCGTCCTCGGCGAAGCATCCCCGGAGCGCGAACCCGTCGCGCCGCTCGAAGGCGTCGAAGATCCGCCGCGCGAGCGCCCCGGTCGACTCGGCCACCGCGCGAGCCTAGCGCCCGGCGTGCAGCCCCCACCCGAATCAGGGTGGGGTCGCTTCCCTCCGCCCTCGGCGGCGACGCTACCGACGCGGCGTCCCGCGTTTCGCGCGAGCGCGTGCCGCCTTCGTGCCGATTCCGTGACGATCCGTCCACACGTCGAGATTTCGCGCGAGCCGCCGGTACGTTCGGAACATGCTCCTCGACCTGCTGCTTCCATCGCGATGCGTCGTCTGCCGGCGTGGTGGTTCGCAGCTCTGCGATCGGTGCGCCGGAGCGCTGCGGCGGCTCGCCGGGCCGCGCTGCGCACGCTGCGGCGCACCGACCGCCTGGCCCGTCCGCCGCTGTCGCGAGTGCGCGGCACGGCGACTCGCGTTCGCCGAGGCCCGGGCCGCAGTCGTCTACGACGACGCGGCGCGCGCGCTCGTCGTCGCCTGGAAGGACCGCGGGCTCCGTCGGCTCGCCGCCGAGGCTGCGGCGGTCGTCGTCGACACCCTGGACCCGCCCGACCTCGACCTGACGTACGTCGCCGCGGACCGCGAGCGGAAACGCAAACGCGGACACGACCCGCCGAGGGCCCTCGCACACGAGCTGGGCGCGCGCTGGGAACGCGAGGTCCTGCCGCTCCTCACCCGGACCGGGCGAAGCGCGCCGCAACGCGCGCAGACGCTCGCCGCGAGGAAAGCGAACGTCCGCGGTGCGTTCGCGTCGGCCCGCTCGCCGCCGGGAATCGTGCTCGTCGACGACGTCTATACGAGCGGTGCCACCGTCAACGCGGCGGCGTCGGCGCTCCGCCGGGCCGGCGCGCGGCGCGTCGAGGTGATCACGTTCGCCCGGGCAGTCCGCGGGTATATGGTGAGCTCCCAGGCTTGATCTCCGCCCGCGAGGAGGACGCGTTGCGACTTCAGGTGAAGGGCAGGAATCTCGAGGTCACCGACTCGATCCGCAGCTACGCCGAGCAGAAGCTCGCGAAGCTGAACAAGCAGCTCGGTGACGCGACGCTCGCAGAGCTCGAGCTCGCGGTCGAGAAGAACCCGTCGATCGCGGCGAACCAGGTCGCCGAGATCACTGTGTGGACGAAGGGCCCGACGTTGCGCGCGCGCGAGGCCAGCGAGGACATGCGCGCATCGATCGACCAGCTGACCGAGAAGCTCGTCCGGCAGGTGCGGCACTACCGCGACAAGCGAAGCTTCCGCGGCTCCCGCAACCACAACGTGCCCGCCGACGAAGGAGCGCCGCCGATGGCCGAGGACGACGAGCTCGACAGCCAGATCGTCAAGACGAAGACGTTCCCCGACAAGCCGATGACCGCGGAAGACGCCGTCCTCCAGCTCGAGCTGATCGGCCACGACTTCTTCGTCTTCAGGAACGCCGACACCGGCGAGATCAACGTCGTCTACCGACGGAGAGACGGAGGGTACGGGCTCATCGAGCCCCAGGCGTGACGCCGTTCTGGCGGCGGGAGAAGCCGCTCCACGAGCAGCTGGCCGAGGACGGCGGGATGACGCTCGCATCGACGGGCGGTCGCGAGGTCGCGCCGTGGGACAAGGCCGGCATCCACGGCGTGCCGCGGCCGCGCAGGTGGGACGCGGTCGTGAGCGCCGAAGCCGACCTTCCCGGCGACGTCGTGCACTTCGTCGCGCTCGCGGATCGATCGCTCATCGTCGACGAGGACGTCCCCGACGACCAGCTGTCCCCGCTCGCCGACGCCGTCGAGGCTCAGCTCGACCCTCCGTACCGTGCCGAGGCGACCCGGCGCGGAGAGAGGCTGTGGGCGGTCGGGGCCACGAAGATCACGGTCGCGACGATCACGGACGAGATCGCCGGCGACACCGTCGAGCTGGCCGTCCAGGACGGCGAGGCCACCCTGCTCGTCGACGGCGCCCTCGCGTTCGGCTTGCTCCCGGGGCTCGAGTCGCTGGCCGAAGGCATGCCCTCCTACGTCATCCGTGCCGACCGGATCGACGGCGACGCCTGGGAGGTCAGGGTGTCGCCGCTCTGACCACCGAGCGGGCGATTTCGGCCGGCGCCCCCGAGCGGCTACCCTAGGTCGAGCGTGGCTCAGGGACTGGGTTCCTTCGAGAAAGTCCTTCGCTTCGGCGAGGGACGCCGGATCAAGAGGTTGGCCGAGCAGGCCGCCTACGTCGGCACGCTCGAGCCCGAGTTCGAGGCGCTCTCCGACGAGCAGCTCGCGGCGAAGACGACGGAGTTCAAGCAGCGGCTCGAGAACGGCGAGTCGCTCGAGGAGCTCCTCTTCGAGGCGTTCGCCGCCGTCCGCGAAGGCTTCAGGCGGACGATCGGCGTCCGGCTCTTCGACGTGCAGCTGATGGGCGGCATCGCCCTCCACGAAGGCGACATCGCCGAGATGAAGACCGGCGAGGGCAAGACGTTCGTCGCGGTCCAGGCGCTCTACCTGAACGCGCTCGAGGGCCAGGGCGTCCACCTCGTGACGGTCAACGACTACCTCGCGAAGCGCGACGCGGAGTGGACGGGCCCGGTCTACGAGATACTCGGCATGCGGGCCGGCTTCATCCAGAACCAGATGCCGTTCGCGGAGCGCAAGGAGTCATACGACGCCGACGTCACGTACGGCACGAACTCCGAGTTCGGCTTCGACTACCTCCGCGACAACATGGCCGTCTCGCTGCCCGAGCTCGTGCAGCGCAGCCACCGCTACGCGATCGTGGACGAGGTCGACTCGATCCTCATCGACGAGGCGCGGACGCCGCTCATCATCTCCGGCCAGCCAGAGACCGCGGCGAAGACGTACTACGACTTCGCGCGTGTGGTGAAGACGCTCGAGTCGCGCCCGGCGAAGATCCTCGCGAAGGGCGAGGACCAGTTCGCCGAGGGCGGCGACTTCGTCTACGACGAGAAGTTCAAGACGGTCTCCCCGAGCGAGGAAGCGATCGAGAAGGTCGAGCGCGCCCTCGGGATCGACAACCTCTACGACCCGCGGAACGTCCAGCTCGTCAACCACCTGACGCAGGCGATGAAGGCCCAGTCGCTCTACAAGAACGACGTCGACTACGTCGTGCAGGAGGGCGAGGTCAAGATCGTCGACGAGAACACGGGCCGCATCATGGAGGGACGGCGCTGGAGCGAGGGCCTCCACCAGGCGATCGAGGCGAAGGAAGGCCTCCGGATCCAGGAGGAGCACGTCACGCTCGCGACGATCACGCTCCAGAACTACTTCCGCCTGTACGAGAAGCTCGCGGGGATGACCGGCACCGCGAAGACCGAGGAGAAGGAGTTCGTCGAGATCTACGACCTCCACGTCGTCGAGATCCCGACGAACAAGGACGTCGCGCGCATGGACAAGAACGACTTCATCTTCCGGACGAAGGAAGGCAAGTGGGAGGCCGTGATCCGCGACATCAAGGAGCGGCACGAGGCGGGCCAGCCGATCCTGCTCGGCACGATCGCGGTCGAGACGTCGGAGTACCTCGCGCAGCTCCTCGACCGCCAGGGAATCACGCACAACGTGCTGAACGCGAAGCAGCACGAGCGCGAGGCCGAGATCATCAAGGACGCGGGTCAGCTCGGCGCGGTCACGATCGCGACGAACATGGCGGGCCGCGGCGTCGACATCAAGCTCGGTGAGGGCGTGCTCGACGCCGGCGGGCTCTACGTGCTCGGCACCGAGCGCCACGAGGCGCGCCGGATCGACAACCAGCTCCGCGGCCGTTCCGGCCGTCAGGGCGACGCCGGCGAGTCGCGGTTCTACCTCTCGGGCGAGGACGAGCTCGTGCGCCTGTTCGCCGGCGACCGGATCAAGAACATCATGGCGCGCTTCAAGGTGCCGGACGACGAGCCGATGGAGGCGTCGATCCTCTCGAAGCAGATCGAGAACGCGCAGAAGAAGGTCGAGGAGCAGAACTTCGTCATGCGCAAGAACGTCCTCAAGTACGACGACGTGATGAACACGCAGCGCCAGGTGATCTACGCGCAGCGGCGCTCCGTCCTCGAGGGCGAGGATCTCTCGGACGAGATTCGCGGCTGGATCGACGAGGTGATCGAGAACGCCGTCGACACGTATACGCAGGGCGAGTACTCCGAGGAGTGGGACCTCGGCGCGCTCACCCAGGCGATGCACGACCTCTACGGCTCGGACATCACGCCGGAAGAGCTCAAGGAGGAGGTCGCGCTCGAGCGCGACGCGCTCGTCGAGGAGTTCCAGCAGGACGCGCGGGACGCCTACCAGGACAAGGAGGAGGAGCTCGGGCCGAACAACGAGAGCGGCCAGCCGCTCCTCCGCGACCTCGAGCGCTACGTCACGCTCCAGGTCGTCGACACCCGCTGGCGCGAGCACCTCGAGAACATGGACTACCTCCGCGAGGGCGTGCACCTCCGCGCGTTCGCGCAGAAGGACCCGCTCGTCGAGTACCGCGGCGAGGGGCACCGGATGTTCGAGGAGCTCGGGATGCAGATCCGCGAGGAGGTCGTCGGCACGCTCTTCCACGCGCAGCTCGCGCCCCAGGACGCGCCGATCCTCGAGCCGCAGGCGCAGCAGAACGGCGGCGCGCTCTCCTACGAGCACGAGTCGACTGCGGGGGCGGGCGCGATCGCGATGGCGGGCGCGACCGCCGGCGGGTTCTCGGAGCCCGCCGAGACGGTCTCCACCGCACCGCAGACCGTCCGCGTCGCCGAGGAGCAGAAGCTCGGCCGCAACGACCCCTGCTGGTGCGGCTCGGGCAAGAAGTACAAGAAGTGCCACGGAGCATGACGGGAAGTCCGGCAGCCGCTTCGCGGCTGCCATGACGACTTCCCGTCACGAGCTTCTCCGTCGAGGTTCGTGAGCGGGGACGGGCAAAGCCCGCCCCCGGGGCGGCCGCCGTTCGACGCCGCTGCGCGAAGGCAATCGCTCGAGCGGATGGCCGAGACGGAGCTCGACGTGCTCGTCGTCGGCGGAGGGATCACCGGCTGCGGCGTCGCGCTCGACGCCGCGTCGCGCGGGTTGAGCGTCGGTCTCGTCGAACGCGACGACTTCGCGTCGGGCACCTCCGGGCGCTCCTCGAGGCTCGTGCACGGCGGGATGCGCTACCTCGCGCAGCGGGAGCTGCGGCTCGTGCGGGAGTCCCTGCGGGAACGCGCGATCCTGCTCCGGCTCGCGCCGCACCTTCTCCGCACCCTTCCGATCTACGTTCCGCGCACCGGCGCCGTGCTCCGGACCGGCCTCAGCCTCTACGACGTCCTGGCCGTCGGCGTCAACGTCGCTCGCCACCGCCGGGTCGACGCCGACGAGCTCGACGCGTGGGCACCCGGCATGGAGCACGACGGCGGCGGACTCGTGTACTACGAGTGCGCGACGGACGACGCGCGGCTGACGCTCGAGGTCGCACGCGCCGCCGCGGCGCACGGCGCGCTCGTCGCCAACCACGCTCGCGTCGATGCGCTGCTCGGCGACGGGCGCGTCGACGGCGCCCGCGTGCGCGACGAGCAGAGCGGCGAGACCCTGGAGGTTCGCGCGCGAACCACCGTCAACGCGACGGGAGTCTGGGCAGGCTCGCTCCAGTCGCTCGCGACCGACGAGCCGCGCAGACACGTCGCGAGCAAGGGCGTTCACCTCGTCTTCCGCCCGGGCGCCGTCCGGGCACGGGCCGGCGCGCTCGTCCCGTCGGCCGACGGCGACGGCCGCTTCGTCTTCGTGCTGCCGTGGGACGGCCGCTACTACGCGGGGACGACCGACACCGCATACGACGGCGACCTCGACGACCCCGCGGTCGACGAGGCCGACGCCGCATATGTGCTCGCCGCCGTCTCGCAGTCGTTCCCGCACGTGAACGAGCGTTGCGTCGTCGCGTCGTGGGCAGGCGTGCGTCCGCTCGCGCGCGGCGGCGACGGAGCGACCGCCGACCTCTCCCGCCGGCACGAGATCTACGAGACGCCCCCTGGCCTTCTGACCGTCACCGGCGGGAAGCTCACGACGTACCGGGCGATGGCCGAGGACGTCGTCGACAGGCTCGCACCGCGCACGCGGAGCAGGACCCGCGAGCTGCCGCTCGGCCTGACGGTCCCGCTCGGCGAAGCGCTCGCCCGCGCGCAGGCCGCCGCACGCGACCTCGGGCTCGCCGACGACGTCGGCAGGCGGCTCGTCCACCGCTACGGCGACGACTGGGAGCTCGCCCTCGCGCGGATCCGGCAGGACGCCGAGCTCGCGCGACCCGTCGCCGACGACGCACCCGTCCTCGAAGTCGAGCGCGTGCTCGCCCGGGAGCGCGAGATGGCGCTGACCGACGACGACGTCGACGTCCGCCGCACGCGCCTGACGACGCTCGGGCTCGCCGGGCTACCATCGACAACGGCATGACCGAGACCGACGCACCGCTCGACCAGCAGCTCGAGGAGATCGGGGCCCAGCTCGCCTGGGTCCGTGATTACCTTTGACCCCGATTCGCTGAGGGCACGTCTCGCCGAGCTCGAGTCCCGGATGGGCGAGCCCGGCTTCTGGGACGACCAGTCCGCCGCCGCGCAGATCTCCTCCGAGCACGCGCGACTGAACAAGCGGCTCGAGCGCTACGACCAGCTGACGCGCGACTACGACGACGCGCGCGAGCTGCTCGCGCTCGACGGTGACATGGCGGACGAGATCGCGCGGATGATCAGGCCGCTCCGCGCCGAGCTCGACCGGCTCCAGGAGGACGCGCTCTTCACGGGCGAGTACGACACGGGCGACGCGCTCGTCTCGCTGCACGCCGCGACGGGCGGGATCGACGCGCAGGACTTCACCGAGATGCTGCTCCGCATGTACCTGCGCTGGGCGTCCGACCGCGGGTTCAGGACCGACCTGCTCGAGGCGACCCCCGGCGAAGAGGCGGGCCTGAAGTCGGCGACGCTGAGCGTGGCGGGCGAGAACGCCTACGGGATCCTGAAGGCGGAGCGCGGCAAGCACCGGCTCGTGCGCCTGTCGCCGTTCGACCAGGCGCACCGCCGGCACACGTCGTTCTCGCAGGTCGTCGTCGCGCCGCTCCTGCCGGACGACGCGGCGGTCGAGATCGACGAGGGCGATCTCCGCATCGACACGTACCGCGCGAGCGGAGCCGGCGGCCAGCACGTGAACAAGACCGACTCGGCGGTGCGCATCACGCACCTGCCGACCGGGATCGTCGTGCAGTGCCAGAACGAGCGCTCGCAGTCCGCGAACAAGCAGACCGCCCTGCGCATGCTCCGCTCCCGGCTCACCGAGCTCCAGCTCGAGGAGCGCGAGGCGGAGCTCGCGCGCGAGCGGGGCGAAGCGGCGGACACGGGCTTCGGCGGCGCCAACATCCGCAGCTACGTCCTCCAGCCCTACCAGCAGGTGAAGGACCACCGGACGGGCTACGAGGTCGGGAACGCCCAGGGCGTGCTCGACGGGGACATCGACGGCTTCATCCACGCCTATCTGCTGGAGCAGGCGGCCGCCGGTCCCGCCGCATAGGCGCTTCCGACCCCTCAGCTACACTCCTCAGGCGGGAGCCCCCCGGCCGGAGCGGCTTCGGGCAGCCCTGCACACACTCCTGGTGACGGAGCTCGAGACCACACCTGCGGCAGTCATCGAGGCGTCGGAAAACGGCGCCGAAGCCCCCGCGCCCAGCGCCGGTGCCGCGATCATCTTCGACAGCGTCACGAAGGTCTACGACCCGGGCGTGACCGCCCTCTCGGACGTCTCGTTCGTGATCGAGAAGGGCGAGTTCGTCTTCGTGGTCGGCGCGTCGGGCTCCGGGAAGTCGACGCTGATCCGGCTGATCCTGAAGGAGCTCGAGCCGACCTCCGGGCGGATCTTCGTCGGCGGCCGCGACCTCACGCGCCTCCGGCGCGGGAAGATCCCGCAGCTCCGCCGGAACGTCGGCTGCGTGTTCCAGGACTTCAAGCTCCTCCCGAACCGCACGGCCGCCGAGAACGTCGCCTACGCGCTGAAGGTCCAGGGCGAGGGGACGAACAGCATCCGGCGCAAGGTGCCGGAGGTGCTGAGCCTCGTCGGCCTGTCGCACAAGATGAACTCCCTGCCCGACGAGCTCTCCGGGGGCGAGCAGCAGCGCGTCTCGATCGCGCGCGCGTTCGTCAACCATCCGCCGCTCCTCATCTGCGACGAGCCGACGGGCAACCTCGACCCCGACACGTCCATCGGGATCATGCAGCTCCTCTACCGGATCAACCGCTCGGGCACGACGATCCTCATGGTCACGCACGACCGGGAGATGGTCGACAAGATGCGCCGCCGCGTGCTCGCGCTCGAGGAAGGCAAGCTCGCGCGCGACGAACGGCGCGGGGGGTACGTCGGCGAATGAGGTTCCAGCTGCTCGTCGCCGAGGCTCTTCGCTCGCTCCGCGCGAGCCTCTCCACGACGTTCGCCGCGACGATGACGGTGCTGATCGGGATGTTCCTGCTCGGCGTCGCGATCGCGCTCGGCTCGTGGGTCGTCTCGTGGTCGAACCACGTGAAGAAGGACGTGCAGGTGAAGGTGTTCTTCTGCACCGAGCACACGTGCGCGCGCGACATGAAGGATGCGCAGGTCACGCCCGTGCAGGCGTGGCTCGACCGCGACTCGCGCGTAAAGGAGGCGAGCTACATCTCGAAGGAGCAGGCGCTCGAGATCATGCGGAAGCGCTCTCCCGAGCTCGTCAAGGACCTGACGTACAACCCGCTCCCGAACGCGTACGAGGTGACGCCGAAGCGTGCGGAGGACGTCGAGGCGATCGCGCGCGATCTCCGGTTGCAGAACTTTGCCGGCGTCGAGAAGGTGGACTTCGGCCGCGCGACGGCGCGCAGGATCATCAAGGTGGGCCAGGTGATCTCGATCATCTTCTTCGGGGTCGTCATCCTGCTGCTCGCGGCATCGGGGCTCTTGATCGCGAACACGATCCGACTGTCGATCTACGCACGGCGTCGAGAGATCGAGGTGATGAAGCTCGTCGGCGCGTCCAACTGGTTCGTACGTGGGCCGTTCATGCTCGAGGGGCTCTTCTGCGGCCTCGCCGGTGCGGTGCTCGCGGTGTTCCTGCTTCTGCTCGGCAAGGAGATCGCGCTCCCCGCGATCCTCGGCCGCGTCGACGCCGACTCCGACGTGCAGGCGCTCGCGTTCCCGCTGACGGCGCTGATCCTGCTCGTCCTCGGCCTGCTGCTCGGAGCGGCCGGCTCGGGGCTGACGCTACGCCGCTTCCTGCGCGTGTAGCCACTCGAGCGCGCGCAGTCGCGCGACGAGCAGCGTCCCCGCGAGCCACCCGAGCGCGTTCGCCAGGCAGGCGGCGTTGAGCAGCTGCAGCCGGAGCGGGTCGACGAGCTCGTCCGACGCGACCGCCGCCTGGAAGGCACAGGCCAAGAGCGCGCCCAGCGCTCCGAGCGCCAGCACGCGGCCTGCCGACCGCGCGAACGCCAATCCCAGCAGGAACGCGACCGCACATCCGAGGCCCCCCGCCAGGAGCAGTGCGACGAACGAGCTCATCGGATGTGCAACGGGGGAGCGAACGGGAAGGTTGCGGGCGTGACCGACTACGTGGTCGTCGAGGTCTCGCAGCGCGGACGCCTGGTCGTCGGCGAGCCGGTGTTCACTCCCGGCGTCCCGATCCCGCTCGACCGCAAGGGCCTCGCCGATGTCGGCCCGGGAGACATCGCGGTCGTCCGGACGGGCCGCGGGCGGGCGCGCCTCGAGCGGCGGCTCGGCCCCTCCGACCGGATCGAGAGCGTCCTCGAGGGGCTGCTCGAGCACGAGGGCCTGCGCCGCCCCTTCGAGCCGTTCGAGCTCCCGAGCCCGAGCTTCGAGGGCCGCACCGACCTCCGCGAGCTCCTCACGTTCACGATCGACCCGGAGACCGCGAAGGACTTCGACGACGCGATCTCGGCGCGACGCGAGGGCGACGGCATCCGCGTGTGGGTGCACATCGCCGACGTCTCGTGGTTCGTCCCCGCCGGCTCGCCGCTCGACCGCGGCGCCGCGGAGCGCGCGCTGTCGACCTACGTGCCCGGGCTCGTCGCGCCAATGCTTCCGCACGAGCTCGCCGACGACGCCTGCTCGCTCCGGCCGCACGTCGACCGGCTCTGCGTGACGGTCGAGGTGCCGTTCGACGGGTCGCTCGAGGCGGGGGAGCCGAGCTTCTACCGCTCCGTGATCCGGAGCGACGAGCGGCTCACGTACGGCCAGGCCGAAGGGATCCTCGCAGGGCGCGAGGAGGTGCGCGACGAGCTCGCCGAGGGGATCCGACTCGCCGAGACCGTCGCGCTCGAGCTCCGCCGGAGGCGCTTCGAGCGCGGCGCGCTCAGGATCGCCGGGGCCGAGATCGCGTTCGCGTTCGACGGCGAGGGCGGAGTCGAGAAGGCCTGGCTCGAGACCGAGCCGCACGCGCACGCGCTCGTCGAGGAGCTGATGATCCTGGCGAACGAGGCGGTCGCCGCCCTGCTCGCCGGACGCCGCAGGGAGGCGCTCTTCCGGATCCACGAGCCGCCCGAGCCGCAGTCCGTCGCGCGCCTGTTCGCGAAGCTTGCGGCGCTCGAGGTCCCGACGCCGCCGATCCCCGACGCCGACCGGATGGCGCCGCAGGAGGCAGCGCGGCTCGCCGGCCAGGCGAGCGAGCGGGTCAGCGAGTACGTCGAGCGGTCGAAGCGCGGCCGCGAGGCGTTTCCCGCGCTCGTGCTCCGCTCGCTCAAGCAGGCCCGCTACCACCCGCGGAACCTCGGCCACTCGGGCCTCGCGAGCCCCGCGTACTGCCACTTCACGTCGCCGATCCGCCGCTACCCCGACCTCGTCGTCCACCGCGCGCTGCTCCGCGAGATCGGTGCGGGCGACGATCCCGTGCCGGAGGACCTCGACGAGGCGGCCGAGCACTGCTCGACGCGCGAGCGCTCCGCGGCGGAGGTCGAGTACCGCGCCGACGACATCTGCCTCGCCTGGCTCCTCGAGGACGTGCTCTTCGAGCGCGGCTGGGACGAGCCGTTCGGCGGCGAGATCACCGGACTGATCGGCTCCGGCCTCTTCATCCGCTTCGGCGACGTCTTCGAGGGCTTCCTGCCGGCGCGCCGCCTGCACGGCGACTTCTACGAGATCGACGCGCTCGAGACGCGGCTCGTCGGACGTCGCGGGGGCGGCGTCTTCAAGCTCGGCGACCCGATCCAGGTGCGCGTCGAGGAGATCCGGAAGACCGAAGGGAAGGTCGAGCTCTCGCTCGCGCGTCGGCGCTAGGCTCGCCGGGTGCGGATCGCCGAGCTCACGGCGCGCGAGGAGCGGCGGTTCCGCGACGAGCACCCGCGCTCGTTCCAGCTCGCCGAGCGCTCGCGCCGCTCGCTTCTGGCCGGCGTTCCGATGCACTGGATGGCGAAGTGGCCGGGCGGCTTCCCGGTCTTCGTCGCCGAGGCGCACGGTGCGCGGTTCGTCGACGTCGACGGGAACGAGTACGTCGACCTCTGCCTCGGGGACACGGGCGCGATGACGGGCCATTCGCCCGCCGCGACCGTCGACGCGCTCGGCCGCCAGGCGCAGCGCGGAATCACGCTGATGCTCCCGACCGAGGACGCGCCCTGGGTCGGCGAGGAGCTCGCCCGCCGCTTCGGGCTGCCGTTCTGGCAGTTCGCCCTGACCGCGACCGACGCGAACCGCTTCGCGATCCGACTCGCCCGTGAGGTGACCGGCGCGGCCGAAGGTGCTCGTCTTCAACTGGTGCTACCACGGCACGGTCGACGAGACGTTCGTCGCGCTCGAGGACGGCCGGGTCGTCGCGCGCCGCGGGAACCTCGGGCCGCCGGTGCCGCTCGACGTCACGACGCGCGTCGTCGAGTTCAACGACGTGGAGGCGCTCGAGCGCGAGCTCTCGGCCGGCGACGTCGCCTGCGTCCTCACGGAGCCGGCGCTCACGAACGTCGGGATCGTGCACCCGGATGCGGGCTTCCACGACGCGCTTCGGGAGGTCACCCGCCGCACCGATACGCTGCTCATCATCGACGAGACGCACACGATCTGCTGCGGGCCGGGCGGGTTCACGCGTGCGAACGACCTCGAGCCCGACCTGCTCACGATCGGGAAGCCGATCGCGGGCGGGGTGCCCGCCGCCGCGTACGGATTCAGCGACGAGGTGGCCGAGCGCGTCGTCGACCACATCGAGCTCGAGGACGTAGACGTCGGCGGCGTGGGCGGGACGCTCGCGGCCAACGCACTCTCGCTCGCCGCGATGCGCGCGACCCTCGAGCACGTGCTGACGGACGAGGCGTTCGAGCGGATGATCCCGCTCGCGGAGCGGTTCACCGCGGGCGTCGAGGACGCGATCGACCGCTACGACGTGCCCTGGCACGTGACGCAGCTCGGATGTCGAGCCGAGTACCTCTTCGGCCCGGGTCGGCCCCGCACGGGGTCGGAGGCCGCTGAAGCGGGCGACTTCGAGCTCGAGCGGTTCATGCACCTGTACGCGCTCAACCGCGGCGTGCTGCTCACGCCGTTCCACAACATGGCGCTCATGTCGCCCGCGACGACGCGGGCGGACGTCGACAAGCACACCGAGGTCTTCGACGAGGCGCTCAGCGAGATCACGACTGCACCCTTGGGAGGGACATGAAGCTCGAAGGCATCCATCACGTGACGGCGATCACCGGCGACGCACAGGGCAACGTCGACTTCTACGCCGACAAGCTCGGGCTCCGGCTGGTCAAGAAGACCGTCAACCAGGACGACCCGACCGTCTATCACCTCTTCTACGCCGACGAGAAGGGCAGCGCCGGCAGCGACATCACGTTCTTCGAGTACCCGGGCGCGGCGAAGGGGAGCGCGGGCGCCGGCATGGTTCACCGGGTGCTCTGGCGGGTCGGCTCCGAGGAGTCGCTCGACTTCTGGGCCGATCGGCTCGGCGTCGAGCGCGACGGCGACACGCTCCGATTCTCCGACCCCGAGGGTCTCGATCACGAGCTGTTCGTCGACGAGAGCGGGGAGGAGCCGCTCGTCGCGCAGCATCCGGAGATTCCGGCCGAGCACGCGCTGCGCGGCTTCGCGGGCGTCCGGGCGTTCAGCGGCGATCCCGACCGAAGCAACGAGTTCCTCGGCGCGCTCGGCTTCGAGCCCGGCTGGGTCGCGCGCGGCGAGAACCGGAGCGGAACGTACGAGTACGACCAGGCGCCGCCCGGTGCGGGCGTTCCCGGCGCCGGCACCGTCCACCACGTCGCCTGGGCGTCGCAGCCGGAGGAGCACGCCGCGTGGCGCGAACGCGTCGCGTCGGCCGGGGGACGCCCGACGCCGATCATCGAGCGCTTCTACTTCAAGTCGATCTACTTCCGCGAGCCGAGCGGCGTCCTGTTCGAGATCGCGACGATCGGCCCGGGCTTCACCGCCGACGAGCCGCTCGAGTCGCTCGGCGAGCGCCTCTCGCTTCCGCCGGACTTCGAGGGCATCCGCGAGCAGGTCGAGCCGATGCTCACTCCGATCACGAACCCGCGCGAGACGTGGTCTCGTACGTAACGCGCGAACCTGACGGCGAGCCCGAGGGGACGATCGTCCTCTTCCACGGCCGCGGCGCGGACGAGCACGACCTCGTTCCGCTGCTCGACGTGCTCGACCCCGAGCGCCGCTTCCTCGGGATCACGCCGCGCGGGCCGCTCTCGCTGCCGCCCGGCGGCGCGCACTGGTACGCGGTTCGCGAGATCGGCTACCCCGATCCCGGCACGTTCCACGCGACGTACCGCGAGGTGACGGCATGGATCGACGGGCTCGACCTCGACTGGGAGCGAACGATGCTCGGCGGGTTCTCGCAGGGCGCCGTGATGAGCTACGCGCTGTCGCTGGGAGCCGGCCGGCCGCGGCCTGCGTCGGTGCTGGCGCTGAGCGGCTTCGTCCCGACGGTCGAGGGGTTCGAGCTCGACCTCGAGCCGCTCCCGCGCTTCGCGATCGGACACGGGACGTTCGACCCGGTGATCGGCGTGGAGTGGGGGCGGCGTGCGAAGGCGCTCCTCGAGGAGGCCGGCGCCGAGCTCCTCTACCGCGAGTACCCGCTGCCGCACGCGATCGACCCACGATTCCTCCTCGAGGCGCGCGACTACCTCATCGATCGGATTCGAGCCGCGAATACATGACGTGGTCCCGCGGGACGCCGTTCTGCTCGATCCATGCCCGGAGCACACCCTCGCGCCGGAAGCCGGCCTTCTCCGCAACCCGCTGCGACGCGAGGTTCTCGACGTCGGCGTGCAGCTGCAGCCGGCGGTAGCCGTGCGCGAAGCCCCACTCGGCTGCGAGCGCCAGCGCGCGTGAGCCGATCCCGCGTCCGCGCGCGTCTGCCCTGACCCAGTAGCCCACCTCGGCGCGCTTCCACTTCCGGGCGCTCACCGCGATGCCGCCGACGAGGCGCGCCTCGTCCAGGATCGCGAACGTTCCGTCGCGGCCCGCCGAGCGTCGGAGGTACGCCTCGCCGTCGCCGCGGAGGTACGGGTACGGGATCGCCGGCATCCAGCGGCCGATCTCCGGGTCGTTGGCGGCTGCGACGAGCTCGTGGAGATCCTCCGGCAGCCAGGGACGCAGCCGCAGCTCCCCGTCGCGAAGTGCCTTCACAGGTCGATCCTAGAATGGCCGCGTGGCCGAGAAGCTCATCGCCGACAACCGCAGGGCGCGTCACGACTACCACCTCACCGATCGCGTGGAGGCGGGCGTCGCGCTGCTCGGCACCGAGGTCAAGTCGCTGCGCGCCGGGCAGGCGAACCTCCAGCGCGCCTACGCCGAGGTGCGGGACGGCGAGGCGTGGCTCGTCGGCGCCCACATCCCGGAGTACGGCCACGGCAACATCGCGAACCACGACCCGGACCGCGACCGGAAGCTCCTGCTCAAGCGGCGCGAGATCGACTCGCTCGAGGGCAAGGTGCGCGAGCGCGGCTTGACGCTGATCCCGACCCGGCTCTACTTCAAGGACGGCCGTGTGAAGGTCGAGGTCGCGGTCGGGCGCGGCAAGGAGTCGCAGGACAAGCGGCGCGCGATCGCGAAGCGCGACGCAGACCGCGAGATCGAGCGGGCCGTCAAGTCGCGGAGGTGAGCGTCCCTCCGCCTGCGCGCGGTGAGCGGCGCGCGTGGTCCGAGCTGCCGGGTCGGGTGCTCGCCGAGCTCGAGCGGATGCTCGGCGCCACCGTGCAGGCTGCGGCGTCGCAGCCGAGCGGCTTCTCTCCGGGAATCGCGTCGCGCGTGGTCTTGGAGGACGGACGGCGCGCCTTCGTGAAGGCTGTCGGGCCGGAGCCGAACCCGGACTCGCCCGCCCTCCACCGCAGGGAGCTCGAGGTGATGTCCGCGCTGCCCGCCGACGCGCCCGTGCCGCGGCTGATCGGCGGCGTGGACGAGGGTGAAGGCGGCTGGGTTGCGCTCGCCCTGGAGGACGTCGATGCACACCACCCGGCGGAGCCGTGGCGTTCGGACGAGCTCGAACGCGTCGTGAGCGGCGCGCACACGCTGGTCGAAGCCCTCACACCGTCACCGCTCGACACGCCACAGGTCGGGACGAGGCTCGTGGAGTCGATCAACTCGTGGCACCTCGTCGACTCCGCCGAGGGCCTCGACGATTGGTCGCTGCGCCGGCTCGACGACCTCGTCGAGCTCGAGGCAAAAGCGGCGACGGTGGCGGGCGAGACGCTTCTGCATCTCGACATTCGCGCGGACAACCTGCTCCTGACCGACGCGGACGTCTACTTCGTCGACTGGCCGCACGCGTACGTCGGGCCGGCGTGGGTCGATGCGGTCGCGTTCGCGCCGAGCGTGACGATGCAGGGCGGCCCGGAACCGGAGACGCTGTTCGCCCGCTGGCCCGGAGCCGCGGACGCCGACCCCGACGAGGTGACGGCGGTCGTCGCGTCGGTAGCGGGTTCTTCACCTACCGGGCGCTGCTGCCGTCGCCGCCGGGGCTTCCGACCCTGCGGGCGTTCCAGAATGGGGGCCATCTGGTGCGGGCATCTGGTCGGCGCCGACCGTCGACGCAGCGCGACGAGCTCTCTACGTGGCGACCGGCAACGCCTATAGCGCACCAGCCACGTCGTCGAGCGATGCCGTCGTGGCAATGGACCTCGCGACTGGAGCGATTCGGTGGACGAGGCAGGTCACCGCGAACGACGTCTACGTCTCCAACTGCCGCGCAGGCAATCCCAATTGCCCTGAGTCACTCGGTCCCGATTTCGACTTCGGAAGCCCGCCCGTGCTGGCGCGTGCGGGTGGCCGAGACGTCCTCGTGATTGGGCAGAAGTCGGGCTTGGCGTTCGCGATGGATCCCGAGAAGAACGGCGAGGTCCTCTGGACGTATCGCGCCGGGCAGGGCAGTTCGCTTGGCGGCATCGAGTGGGGCGCCGCAGTGGACGGCGAGCGTGCGTACTTCGCCGTATCGGACATCATCACCGCGCAGCCGGGGGGTCTTCATGCCGTCGACCTGGCGACCGGGACGCGCGCGTGGTTCACGGCTCCGCCAATTCCGACGTGCCGCGCCGAGCGCGGCTCCGAGCGAGGGTGTAACGGCGCACAGTCTGCGGCGGTGACTGCGATTGCCGGCGCCGTCTTTTCGGGATCGAACGATGGTTCGTTGCGCGCGTACTCGACCACGACCGGCGAGGTGTTGTGGCGATTCGACAGCAATCGCGACTTCACGACCGTCAACGGCGTACCCGCCAAAGGCGCCTCGATGATTGGCCCGGGCGCGGTCATCGCCGGGGTATGGTGTTTGTGAACTCTGGATACGGGGCGTTCGGCAGCAGACCCGGCAACGTGTTACTGGCCTTTGGCCGGAGTAGCTCATGAGACCTGACAGGCTTCGCCCGACTGTCTTCCTTGTCGCGCTCGGCATCTCGTGTGCCGCCGGGCTCGTGATCGCCGGAGATGCGGCGCCACAGAGCTCCTCCGCCCTCAGTAGAGCGGGGGCTTCCCGCCTCCGCCAAGGCGACGGCGAGGCTCGCCAAAGCGCGGGCGCGACGGCGGCAGCCCCCGCGGACAGCCAGCGCGCCGCCGCGGACGCGCCCACCTTCAGCCGGGACGTCGCTCCCATCTTCTATAACAGGTGCGTCAGCTGTCACCGGCCCGGCGAACTCGCGCCGATGTCGCTCATCACCTACAGCGACGTACGGCCGTGGGCCAGCGCGATCCGCGAGAAAGTGACAACGCGCGTGATGCCTCCGTGGCATGCGGACCCGCAGTATGGATCCTTTCGAAACGATCTGAGCCTCACGCAGCGGGAGATCGACACGATCGCGGCGTGGGCCGGCGCCGGTGCAAGAGAAGGGAACCCGTAGGATCTCCCCGCGCTGCCGAAATTCCCCGAGGGCTGGCAGATCGGGAAGCCCGATCGGGTGTTCGAGATGCCGGCCGACTACCAGGTGCCGGCGACGGGCACCATCGATTATCAGTACTTCAAGGTTCCGACCAATTTCACCGAGGACCGGTGGATGCAGGCGGGCGAAGTGCGAGCCGGCGATCGCTCCCACGTGCATCACGTCATCGTGTACGTGCGGGAGCCCGGCGCCAGCAATCGCCCGAACGTGGTGTCGATTCGACCGATTCTCCCGGCTGGTCAGGCGCCCGTGCCTGCTCCTGCTCGTGCGCCCGGGACTGCCGCGCCTGCGCGATCGGCACCTGCGCGCTCGGCCGCCCGGGCGGTGGTGATGCCATGCTCGTGAATTGGGCCGTCGGAGAGGACGCTCCCGTCTACCTTCCGGGGACCGCGAAGCGCATTCCCGCCGGATCGACACTGATTTTCCAGGTCCACTACACGACCAACGGGAAGCCTGGCGTCGATCGGTCGCGCATCGGCTTGATCTTCGCGAAGGAACCGCCGCGGCAGGAGATTCGCACGGGGATCATCGCCAACCCGATATTCGCCATTCCTGCCGGTGCCGCCAATCACGAGGTCGAAGCCGAGGCGAGCTTCAGCGACGATGTCCAGGATCTGGACGATGCATCCGCACATGCATCTGCGCGGCAAGGACATGACCTACAAGGCGATCTATCCCGACGGGCGCAGCGAGATCGTCCTTCGGTGCCGAAGTTCGACTTCGGCTGGCAGACCGACTACTGGCTGGCCGAACCGCTCACGTTGCCGAAGGGATCGAAGCTCCTCGTGCGCGCGCACTTCGACAACTCTCCCGCGAATCGCAACAATCCCGACCCGTCGACGGTCGTGCGATGGGGCGATCAGACGTGGGAAGAGATGATGATTGGATTCTTCACGTACACGGTCGAAGGGCAGGCGGCGCAGCGATCGTCACGATAGGAAACCCGCGGGGGCTGCCGCTGTCGCCTTGGCGGGGGCTGCCGCCGTCGCGCCCGCGCTTTGGCGAGCCTCGCCGTCGCCTTGGCAGAGGCGGAAGCCCCGCGCTACGTGGGATGACTCGTCCGATGTAGAGCGCGGGCTTCAGCCCGCGCGGCGCTATGCCGGGCAGGCTACTTTTGCGCCTCCACGGCGAAGCCATCGATCTGCACATCCATCCCGTGACCGATCCGCAGCCCGACGATTCCATTGGTGTCGATCGCCGTTGCCGGGTGACTGGCCACTTCCTTCCCATTCGCCATGAAGCTGACGCGTTCCTTTGACACCTGGACCGACAGCTCGTTCTTCTGAGAGCCGCTTGCAATCGCCGTGATGGCAGGATTGGGCGCCCAGTCGCCGGCCACGTTGCTCGTCGAAGTCCCGTTCCGTTTCTTGATGAGGAACTGACCGTTCTCGCGGATGAGGAAGTAGCTGTACCTCTGTTTGTCCGTCTCGAGGTCGGCCCCGCCGATGAACAGGCCGTAGGAGACTTCGTGGCTCGGCTGCTTGGCAACGGTGAAGGTCGCCTTCACGGTGTATCCGCCGGAGGCCATCTGCTGCGGATCCCAGAAGATGATGTTTGGCCCCGTGGTGGCGTGGAGTCCGCCATTCATCGGGCTGAACTTCAACCCGGTCGTTGGCTCCTTGACATCGTCCACCCGCGCCCACCAGCCAGGGACCTCGACACCGTGACCTGCGACTGGCCGTGGTGGCGGGGGCGGTCCTCCGGCGCCCCGCCCGCGCTGAGCGTGACCGATTGCGACGAACGAGAGAGCAAGTATGACGACTGAGGCGAGCCACTTCTGCATGGATCCTCCACCCACAGAAACAACGAGGCACATCCTAGTGCACCCTGCGGCTTCGATCAATTTGTGCGACGGTCCGTCCTGGCAACGGCAGGTCTGAAGACCCGCCGCTACATTCAGTCTCAATCCGCAAGGTTGACCGACGGAGCGTCGGACTGCCAGATCCGATTGAGCTTTTCCTGCGAATAGGCGAACTGGATGTATCTCACGAACAGATCCATCTCTCGGGGATTCCCTTCAGGGAACTTGCGATCGTGGACCCGTCCTCTTTCAATCATGTAGTAATTGTCGTCATAGCTCGCAAATCCCCAACGCTTCTGGGGAGAGCGGATTTCAAATATCGATCGACCGAAAAATGGGTTCCTGCGATTGCCTGGCAGTCCCAGATAGTGAGCAATGGAAGGGGCGAAATCGATCGATGTCGCCACTCCGGGATCGTATACGTCTGGAAGCTGACGCAGCGGGTCACGAATCATCAGGGGAATCTGGTCAACGAACCCGCCCCGGTAGTCTGGGTCACCTCCGAATGCCGCAACAAACGTGTTTTCGGAATAGTGCGCATGGTCAGTCGTCACAATGAGCACCGTGTTGCCAGCATACGGGGAAGCCTCGAAGTACCGTAGAAACTTTCCGAACGCGTCATCGAACGTATGAATGGTATTGAGTGCATTGTTGCTCCCGTCATCATATCGGATGCCATCCTCTCGGATGTCGACAAACGCGTGCGTCTCTACACTGTAGACAACGGCAAAGAAAGGCTTTTGTTCCGGACCGACAACTTCCGATTCGCGAAGAAACCCTTCAACCCCGCGGAAGAACTGCTGGTCAGTCAGGAAATGGTCGCCAGGGGTGAACGACGGGAAGTTCAGATAGTCCCGCGCGATCTGTTCGCCGCTGAGAAAGTTGTCGAACCGCAGTCGCTTCATCGTCTCGTCGAGGAACGACCCCTCGGTGTGGTCGGCATCGATGAAGATGGTCCGGTAACCAGCCTCCTTGAACAGGTCCTGCAGGCACATGTAGTCGTGGGAAGGAAGCACGCCTGCTTCCTGGTCGATGCCATCCCAGAATGGAAACACCGAACAGAGCTGCCCGAGCAGACCGCGGTAGGTGGCAGCCGTGTGGTTGTAGTAGTTGCGCACCGACATGGCGCTCGCAGCGAACCGCTGCAGGTTGGGGGTCAACCCCGGATACTCGTGATCCCGATCGATGCTCCGTGACGAGATACCGTCTGGGACGAGCAGCAGGACATTCGGCCTTTCCGTTCGTCCAAGGGATGCTGGCTGAAACGGGACAGCGCCCTGGTAGACGTGGTCACGAACGAACGGAAGAGGTGAGTCCCGATTGAGTGAGAAGCCCAATTCGCCGAGCGCCTGAGCCTCTGACGCACTGAACGCCTGTCCCGCAGAACCGTTCCGCGGTGCGATTGCCAGCGCGAGGGCCCATACAGGAGAGCGGCGTCCCATGTTGGTCCGGTACTGCAAGTCCGCTCGTGCTTCGATCACGGATTGGGGCAGCCATCGGGGGCTCTGATGGAAAAGCACGCCCAGCAGAAACATGACCGTGATCCATCTGAAGGCACTGTGGTTGGGCACCGCCGGCCGTGCCACGGTCTCCGAAACGACGGGGAATGCCGCGCATATCCCCAGTGCGGCTGAGAGGCCCACCAAGTTGGCTGGTGTGAGGAAGAAACTGAGGAAGAAGTCGAGGTGCGCAACGTTTTCCAGTGCCAGCGGCGAGATGTATTCGCCGCCAAAAAGCACCGCAGACGCCTGAACGCAGTTGACCAGCACAAATATCGTGGACAGCAGGTACGCACAGAGCCGACACAGGACCCTTCCATTCACCAGCACGCAAACCAGCGCAGCGAAGGTGCAAAGCTCGACCACAAAGAGGTCGAAGAACATCCAGTGGGCGGCCATGCTGGAAGCCGTCGTTGCGCGCAGAGAGATTCGAAGGCCCGTGTTCACAGCGAAGATGGATGCGAGCGTGACGCCAGCGAGATACACGACCGCCAACACGGGGCGCTCCAGCAGCCCGGATCGGGACAGGGGAATGCCGTTGGAAGACACGCCCTGAAATCGAGGCGTCAACACACGCTTGGGCGAGAGGGTCGGCGTATCCATGCGATCAGAGCGCCTCAGCCGCGCGAAGCGCATGGCGCCGGAACATCAGCGCGCCGACGCCAGCACGACAACGGCCTCGAGCGTGAGGAATTCTACGCCGGTTGCGATCCCGTTTGGCTCGCCCGTGTCGCGGCGTGCAGCCC
>CAVTSL010000011.1:0-576750 GCA_963737405.1 uncultured Actinomycetes bacterium | reverse complement strand
ATCGAGGAGGCGGAAAGTCGGTGAGCAGGTCGGCCGCATCCACCTGGAAGAGCTCCAGCGGGTCGGGCAGACCCTGAAATCGCCAGGCGCCCAAGCCCCTGAGGCTGACCCCCTCTGCGAGTGACTCGTCGACCGCTGCCCGCACGGCGGACGAGACGACGATCTGCCCGCCGTGCGCCGCGAAGCCGATGCGCGCGGCGGCGTGAACCGCGAGGCCGACGTAGCCGGTATCCGTGAGCGTGGGACGCCCGCGATGCATGCCGATTCGCAGCCGAACGTCGACGTCTTCCGGCCAGGGGCCGGCGTCCATGCCCCGCTGGATCGCCAGCGCGGCCTCGAGCCCCGCCGGGGCCTGTTCGAAGACCGCGAAGACCTCGTCCCCGCGGGAGTCCACCTCGCGACCACCGGCTTGCCGCACCGCTGCGCGCACGAGCCGCCGCACATCTGCGAGCAGCCGTGCGTATCGATCATCGAGACGCCCGAGCAGCGCGGTCGAACCCTCGATGTCGGTCAGCAGGAAGGTGACATGGCCTTTCGGCAGCCTCCGCTGTGGATCGAGCTGCGCGCTGACGAAACCGATGGGCACGATCCCGTGCTTCTTGGCTGCCCTCAGGAGCCGGTTGCGCGCCCTGTCCCGAGCGTCGTCGTCCTCGAACGCCACCTGGCTGAACCGCGCGAGGGCATTCCGGACGTGCGCGGCGTCGTTGATCGGCAGACGACGCCGGCCGCGCGAGTCGATGTAGGCAAACGCGCTGTCGGGAAGCTGTGCCCGGTCCTTCGCGCTGAGCGGTGGCATGCGCGCATGATCGCGAACCGACTTCCGAATCGCGAACGCCCTACGCCCGCTCTTGTAACCATCGCAACGACGCGATAGCGTCTTGTGCGGCGTAACGGCATCAATGGCGTCAATTCATGTCGGATTGTCTGCGGTTAGACGTGCTTGTTCCTGCGGCCGCGTCCACGACGGGGTCTGAGCTTCGCGAGTCGCGAAGCAAGATCCTCAGGCGGGCACTCGCGGGCGGCGGCATGATCCTCGGAGGCGGCGTGGTCATCGCCGGCCTGCCGAAGCTCGCGGTCTCCGCTCCCTCGCCGGCTCAGGACGTGGAGATCCTCAACTTCGCGCTCCTGCTCGAGTACATGGAGTCGGCCTTCTTCACCGAGGCGTCTGTCAACGGGCGGCTGACGGGCGAGCTCCTCGAGTTCGTGGACGTCGTCCGCGGTCACGAGCGCGCGCATGTCGCGTTCTTGCGCAACGCGCTCGGGTCGAAGGCGCGCAAGCGGCCGACGTTCGACTTCGGAAACGCGACCCGAGACCCGGACGCATTCACGCAGGCCGCCGTCGCGCTCGAAGACCTGGCGGTCGCGGCCTACAACGGCCAGGCAACGAACCTCACCAAGGGCGCGCTCGCAAGCGCCGCAAAGATCGTCTCGGTCGAGGCTCGTCACGCCGGCTGGATCCGCGCGATCGCCGGCAAGAACCCCGCCCCCAGCGCGACGGAGGTTCCCAAGACGGCTGCTCAGGCGACCGAAGCCGTGAACAAGACGAACTTCGTGAAGGTCGGCTGACCGATGCGCGGCGAGATCACCGGAGAGCTCAGGCTGCACGAGCTCGACCGAGACGGTGCGATTCTCGAGGCGCTCGACGCCGTCGATTCGCGGGCGTCGCTCCTGAGCAAAGTGTTCGTCGGAAGCGCAGCGCTGCTCGGAGCACTCGCCGTACCCGAGCGGGGGCGCGCCGCATCGAGCTCGGACACGGCGATCCTGAACTTCGCCCTCACGCTCGAGTATCTGCAGGCGGCGTTCTATACGGAGACCGAGCGCATCGGCGCAGTCTCCGGCGAGCTAGCCCGCGTTCCAAAGCAGCTCGGCTCGGTCGAACGTGCTCATGTGACGGCGTTGAGAACCGTCCTCGGCCGTGCGGCGGTGAAACGTCCCTCGTTCGACTTCCGCGGCACGACCGAGGATCAGGCCAAGTTCCTGAAGACCGCGGTCGCGTTCGAAGACCTCGGCACAGCCGCGTACAAAGGTCAGGCGACGCGGGTGAAGTCACCCGCACTCCTCGCGGCCGCTGTGTCGATCCACTCCGTCGAGGCCCGGCACGCTGCGTGGATGCGCTACCTCGCCGGCTTCACTCCGGCAGCGAGCGCCTTCGACGAAGGAAAACCCGCATCTGAAGTGCGCGAGATCGTGGCTTCGACCCGCTTCATCGTCGCGCGACCGAGGAGGACGGGACGCCGGCCGCCGCGGTTCACCGGCTGAGAGCGCTCGGGACTCGAGCGTGGGTCGGCCTCGCCGCAGGGCTCGCGGTTCTCGCGTTGCTCGTGGCGTGGGTGCTCGTGGCCGCCGGCGGCTCCGCCGCAACGACGGCGGCGCTCAGGGCGCCCGTGCTGCCCGCCTCGCCCGAGCCGGCGCTCCGAGTGCCCGCTCCCGCGCCGCTCGAGGCCCGCGGCACCACCTGGGCCACCGTGCGCCGCGCCGTCTTCGCCCGCCGGCAGCCGAGCCCGAACGCGCCGGTCGTCGCACGGCTCGAGATCCGGACTGCGGAGGACACGTCCAACATCGTGCTCGTCCTCGGGCGCGGCCGAGACGCCGCCGGCGGGCTCTGGGTGCACGTCCGCCTTCCGGTCCTCCCGAACGAGCGCACCGCCTGGATTCCACGCGACGCCCTCGGCGGTTACGGCGTCGTCCGGACGCACCTCGTGGTCGACCTCCGACGACTCACGGCGACGCTCCTCCGCGACCGCAGGCAGATCTTTCGCGCTCCGATCGGTGTCGGCAAGCCCGCCTGGCCGACGCCCAGAGGCGACTTCTACGTTCGCAATCGGCTGACGAGCTACGTCAGCCCGTTCTACGGCCCCGTCGCCTTCGGGACGAGCGCCCGCTCCGCGGTACTGACGGACTGGCCCGACGGCGGCTTCATCGGGATCCACGGAACCGATCGGCCGGAGCTCTTGCCTGGGCGCGTATCGCACGGCTGCATTCGGATGCGAAACGACGACATCCTCGAGCTCGACCGGCTGATGCCGATCGGGACGCCCGTGACGATCCGATGAGCGGCGCGGCGCGGGCAGCGGGCGTCGTTGCGGCCGCGGCCGCGTTGGGACTGGCCGGCAACCTCCCCGCGGCCGTTGCCGCAACGACGACCGGAAAGCTCGAGCCGTCGCCGACGCGCCTCTGGGCCGAGTACCCGCTCGACCCCACGGTCCGGCGCCAGTCCCGGCCAGCCGCGCAGGTGCTGCCTGCGACGCACGAGAGCGGGACCCGAGCACCGATCGCAGCGAGCAGCGGAAGCGACGGCGGGGAACTCGCGATCGTGCTCGCCGGCATGGCGCTGGCGTTCGGAACGCTGCTGTTGGTGCGCGTCCGCGCTCGGGAGGTACGGACGTCCGCCTCGACGGGGGCCGGAGCCGCGACCCGCCGCACCGCGCGCAAGCCCGAGGAGGCACCTGATCTCCTCGAGGCTCTCGCGCCCAGCACGCCCTCGCGGCACGAAGCGCTTCGGCGCGGCGCGAGCAGCTCCGAAACGCTCGCGCCCGCAGCCCGGGCAAGCCGCCGCCCGCTTCCCTCGGGCTCGGAACGTGAGCAGCCGACAGACGACGCGTTCGACATCTGTCGGATCGGCTGGTGGAGGGGGTATGTGAAGTCCGACTTCTACGCTGAGGCGGTCCGGCCGAATGGACACCGATCAATCGTGGCGCGCTCACGGATGTTCAGATGGAGGCGCGCGGAGCGACCGCCTGCCTCCGGTGATGCACTCGACGCGCACAACGAGCTCGTCGACCGGCTCGTCGCGGCAGGGTGGACGCCTGAAGGCCAGGGCGCCGCGTGGTATGAGTACGCGTTCCTGCGACGCCGCTAGAGCGACTTCCAAATCGTCGTGTCGCAGGGCCGCCTGTCCGGGTAGAGGGCGTAGGCGGTAGGGTCGCACTCCGGTAGGACGCGCATCCGCCGGCGTCGGTGGCCCACCTCAGGTGAGCAACGCGCGCCGGACCGCCCGCTGCCACTCCGAGCGCTGCTCGGCCACGGTCGCGGGGTCGGCCGACGGCTCGTAGGTCGCACCGGTACGCAGAAGCGGCCGGATCGCCTCCTTGTCGGGCCAGAGCCCGATCGCGAGGCCGGCGAGCGCGGCCGCGCCGAGCGCGGTCGTCTCACTTTCGGCCGCGACCTCGACCGGGCAGCCGAGCAGGTCCGCCTGGAACTGCATCAGGAACGAGTTCGCGCTCGCACCACCGTCGGCGCGGAGCACGCTCACGCTGTCCGGGAAGACGTCGAGCACGTCCGCCACCTGGAACGCCATCGCCTCGAGTGCGGCGCGCACGATGTGGGCGCGCGTCGTCCCGCGCGTGAGGCCGGTGATCAGGCCGCGCGCGTCGGCGTCCCAGTGCGGCGAGCCGAGACCGGTGAGCGCGGGGACGAAGTGGACGCCGTCGGTGGATCCGATCTCCCTCGCCAGGGCCTCGCTCTCTCTTGCGTCGTCGAGGATCCCGAGGCCGTCGCGCAGCCACTGGATCGCGGCCCCGCTGACGAGGATCGCGCCCTCGAGCGCGTAGCCGCCGGCCGCCGCGACCGTTTCGAGCAGCCCGTGCGGCGCCGGCGTGCGAGCCGGGCCGACGTTGACGAGCACGAAGCTCCCCGTCCCGTAGGTCGCCTTCGCCTCGCCGCGCTCGAAGCACCCGTGGCCGAAGAGCGCCGCCTGCTGGTCGCCTGCGATCGCGGCGATCGGAAGCGTCACGCCGAGCAGCTCCGCCTCCGCGACGACCTCGGACGAGCCGACGAGCCGGGGCAGCAGCCCGCGGTCGACGCCGAACAGCGCGAGGAGCTCGTCGTCCCACTGGAGCGTGTTCAGATCGAGCAGCATCGTCCGCGCCGCGTTCGTCGTGTCGGTCGCGTGGACCCGGCCGCCGGTCAGCTTCCAGACGAGCCACGAGTCGACCGTGCCGAACGCGAGCTCGGCCTGAGGCGCGTCGGTGTGCGCCAGGAGCCACTCGAGCTTCGTCGCCGAGAAGTACGGATCGGGCACGAGCCCCGTCCGCGACCGGATCAGGTCGGCCGGGAGCTCCGAGCAGCGCTCGGCGGTTCGCCGGTCCTGCCAGACGATCGCGCGCGCGACCGGCCTTCCGGTTGCGCGCTCCCAGAGCAGCGTGGTCTCGCGCTGGTTCGTGATCGCGATCGCGCGCAGATCCGCCGGGCGGACTCCTGCGTTCCGCACAGCGTCGTCCGCGGACTCCACGACGCTCGCCCAGATCGCGTCCGGATCGTGCTCCACCCACCCCGGGCGCGGGAAGTACTGCGGGAGCTCGCGGGAGCCCCGGCCTCGGAGACGAAGCTCCTCGTCGACGACGAGGCACGTCGTCGAGGTCGTCCCCTGGTCGATTGCGAGGATCACGCGCGGACTAGCGCGAGACGGAAAGCACGCGCGCCCGCCACTTGCCGCGAGGCGCCTCGATCTCCACCTCGTCGCCGACCTTCTTGCCGAGAAGCGCACGGCCGACCGGGGAGTCCGGCGAGACGCCGCCGACGCTCGAGATCTCGACCTCCAAGCGCTCGCCGTGCTCGTCCTCGATCTCGACGCGCGAGCCGACGTCGACCTTGTCGGCGGACCCCTCGTCCTCGCCGACGACGACCGAGCGGGCGAGCCGGTCGCGGATCAGTGTGATGCGACGCTCGAGCAGGCCCTGCTCGTTCTTGGCAGCGTGGTACTCGAAGTTCTCCGAGAGGTCGCCGAAGCTTCGAGCGACCGCGATCGCCTCGACCGCCGCCGCGCGCTTCGGCCCTTCGAGCTCCGCGAGCTCGGCCTCGAGCTGCTCCTTCTGGGCAGGCGTCATCCGTTCGGTGCGGTCGGCGGTCATCGCGGGAGCGTAGCCGCGACCTAGCCATCTGGGGATAGCGGGTGCCGAGGGCCACATCTACCTTGGGACCGGTTTGGTCGGCCGGGCGGGGTCGACCACGAGACCTTCGCGGTTACGAAAGGGTGGGTGGAAGCAGCATGGGGAGGAAGGGCGTCCTGGCGATCGCCGTTGCGGCGTCGCTCATCGTGGCGAGCGCAGCATCGAGCGGCACCGTGCGAAGCCTCATCACGGGATCGCAGATCAAGAACGGATCGATCACGTCCGTCGACATCGCGGACAACACGATCCGGGCGCGCGATCTCGCGCCGTCGCTTCGGCACGAGCAGTCGCGTGCCGCGGTCCCGGGCCCTCAGGGTGAAGCCGGGCCGCAGGGTGCGGCCGGCCCGCAAGGGCCGAAGGGCGACACCGGCGCGCAGGGTCCGGCGGGCGCAGGGGATCGGCCGGCGCACAGGGTGCGACCGGGCCGCAGGGGCCCGCAGGGCCGCCCCAGTGGACCGTGCAGATCGATCCGATCCTGCCCCCCGCCGCGCAGTCCAACTTCGACACCCTCTACTTCAGCGGCTCCGCCTACAACGGCGGCTACCGGTCGGGGGCCGGGAACGGCGTCCAGGACCAGAGCGCGTCGTGGAAGGTCGTGCTGTCGGCCGGCACGTACTCGCTCGACCTCGTCTACGTCGAGTGGAACGACGCCGGCGTCATGACCTGGTCGCTCGACGACACGGCCGCCGGAACGATCGACGGGTACTCGCAGGGCGGCCAGTACAACTCGCAGGCCTCCATCCCGGACATCGTCGTCGGCGAGTCCGGCGTGAAGACGCTGACGGTCAAGGTCTCGTCGAAGGCCGACGCCTCTCAGGGCTTCAACGCGTACCTCCAGGCGATTCAGCTGCGGCGAACCAACTGAGCGACGCCCGTGGCCGCCGCAGAGTCGCGCGCTCGCGACCCTGCAGCGACCCGGCGCCGTTCTCTCGAGAGTAAGAGGAGAGCGGCCGAACGGGGATCCTGCCGCCGAGCCGGGCCCGGGCCGGGCTCCGGCGGCGTTCTCCCTCGCTCGTTGCCGTCTCATTCGTCCAGCGCTTCCCCGCGGCCGCGAGCGCGCACCGGCTGACCGGACGGTAGGCGTCCGGCCCGGTCGATGCGTGCTCGTGATGCCGTCGGTTCAGCGTCCTACTCCTTTCCGTTACCAGATCACCAGGCGGAGGCGGAGCCGGATCCGGTTGGACTGGTCGGCCCGCTGGTCCTGGGTGCTCGTCTGGTTGATGGTGGACGAGTTCGACCTGCGAGGCGCTGCTCGTCAGCCTCCCCGCCCGTCGCGGTCGCCGGCCCGCCGTTGGCGCTGCCGCCGTTGGCGCTGCCTGCGTTCGCGTTCGCGTCACCGGTGTCCATCGCAGCGGCGCTGGCGTCCGAGATCCCGGGACCGCCGACGGAGTCGTTCTCTGCCTCCGTTGCCGCCCTTGGAGCTGGCGTCGTTGTCGCCACCGATGGTGTCCGCGCTGCCGCCGTTGCTGCTCGACGACGCCGGACGTGGCATTGGCGCTGCCGCCGTTGCCGCCGTTCGCCGGCGTCGCCGCCGGCCACCATCGTGGCGGCGTCCCCGCTCGTCGCGGACTCCGCTGTTCGCGGAGCCGGTCGAGCCGGAGTTGGTCGCGGACGTGTTACCGGACGTTCCACCGTCTCCGCCGGTGCTCGTTGCCGACGACGTAGACGTGGCCGGATCGCCAGCGGCTCCACCCGTCGCGCTGCTCGACGAGGTGGCCGCGCCACCGTCGCCGCTGTTGCTGTTCGAGATGCGGTCCCTACACCTGCAGCTGGACCCGGCACCGCCGGACGTGCTGGATCCGCCGGCCACCAGTGCTGCTCGTCGCAACTCGCCCCCGAGGTTGCCGGAGGCGTTGCAGTTGCCGTTCGCGTCGCCGCCGGCTCCGCCGGACGACGAGCCGGTCGAGGCCGAGGAACTCGGATCGTTCCCGCCTGCCGCCTGCTCCGCCTCGGCGTCGCCGCCGCTCGCGCTGCTGCGCGAGGACGCGTTTCCGCCTTCGGACTCGGCTTCGGACCTGGACGCAGCCAGGCTGTCGCCGCCGTTGGCGTTTCCGGAGTCACCCTCGTTCTCGTTCTCGATGCCTCCGGACCTGCCTCCAACAGAGCGGCGTTGGAGCTCGAGCAACCGGCTCCGCACGATGCGGCTCCGCCGTTGCCTCCGTTGCCGCCGTCGGCGCTTCCGCCGGCCGACGTTCGAGGAGGACGACGAGTTCCCGCCCGTGTTTCCGTTCGAGCTCGTGTCGCCGCTGGCGCTGGAGCTCGAGTTTCCGCCGTTTGCATTTGCCGTCTGATTCGAGGCGCCGCCGTTCGACGGTCCTGCCGAGCCTCCGACTGCGCCGGAGTTGGCAGCTCCGCCGGCGGAGATACCTCCGTCAGCCGATCCACCGCTACCGCCACGTGCCTTGGCGTCCGCACTGGCCGAACTTGCTGCGATGCCACTCTGATGCACCGCGGCGACCTGCACGTTCACCTGGGCAGCGATGTTCGCCTGGAGAGCGCCTGGATCCGGCACCTGGGCCAGTGCGCTAGCCGGAACGGCCAGCGCCACGGCTCCTGTGCCTGCGATCAGGAACTTCCGTAGCAATGTCTTCACTCCCTTCGGTGTGTCGTCGGGAAAACACCACGCGACGCCCGGGCGCCTGCGTGGGTTGGCACGACCGAACGGAGCTAGCCGGGGCGCTTTCTGGCGAAGTGGACAGCCGCCGGCCGCCTACCCGCCGGCGAGTGCACGCGTCGACCCGTGCCCGGCGCCCACAACAGCACGTACCGGGCGAGCGCACCGTGCGCGCCCCCGGTACCGGCACCGGACGAGCCGAACGCGGCTGCCCCGATCGACTGCGGGGCGGTGCCGCGGCGGCGCGGAGAGCCGCTCGAGGCACCTCCGACGTCTCGGGCCCGCTTCAGGGCCGTGCCGGTCGAACCGGCTCGAGACGTCGAAACCTGTGTGAGATGAGCCGCGCGACTGCGGCGATGCGTGCGTCGCCGAAGCGACGACGTGCCTGGCGCGCCGAGGGAGCGCCGTGCGCGGCTTGATCGGGCCACCCGTGACGGGTGAGGCGAGCCCGGAGGATGGCCGAGCCGACCGCGAACACCGAGAGCGACCCGGTCGGACGGGTGCTCGCCGGCTCCTCGGTCCGCGCGGCGGGCGGCGTGACATAGCGATGCGTCCCGCCTGCGGTCACCGCGGCGACCGCCTCGCCGTCCTGGGCGATGTCTACGACCTGGTACGACTCCTGGAGCTGCGCCGCGTCGTCCCCGACCTGAATCTGGACGACCGCCTGGAGCACCGCGGCGCTCGACGAGCCGCGGCTCGTCGTCCCGCCCGACGTCCGCTGGGCGACAGCGTCACCGGCGAGCCTCGTCTCGTTCACCGAGCTCGAGAGCCCGGAGGCGGCGACGAGGCGCTGATCCTGCGAGATCGTCGTCCACTGGCCCGCGAGCTGCTGCTGATCGGAGCGGTCGCCCTGCTGCGCCTGCTCGAGCACCTGGCGCGTGCTGGCGGAAGCGTGACCGTTTGCGGCGGACTTGCTGGTCACGGACTGCTTCGTCGCGCCCCAACCGGCGGCGGAGTTGACGCCCTTGGCCGAGATCGCGACCGCGATCGCCGAGACGCGCTGCCTCGTCGACGCCGACTGGAGCGCGATCTGCACCTGCGTCGACCCCGTGCCGAGCTGCGTCTGCGCGGCGCTCTGGAGCACCTCGGCCTCGACGCTCTGAGCGGCCTGCGAGACGACACTGTTGACCTGGGACACCGCCAGGAGCCCCTCCGACTCGTTCAGCGCGTCGCTCAGCTGCGACGAGGCCCTCGCGGACACGATCTGCACGACCTCGGCCTGCTGGAGCAGGCTCTGCGTGCGGTCCGAGGCGTCGTCGCCGGACTGGATCAGGGACTGCTGGACGTCTGCGGTGGCAGATGCGACCGCAGTCGCCGACGCCTCGTTCGACTGGCTGACGGCAGGCGTCGCGCTCTCGATGGCGGCCGTTGCCGGCTGCGGCGCCGCGGGAGCGGTCGGCTCGTACGAAATCCAGCGGAAGTCGATGACGTAGCGGCAGTTGCACGTCGCGAGTGCCATCGGAAGCACGTCCGCGCGGTCCCAGCTCCAGCCCGGCAGCTCGGGGCGATCCCAGCTCCACGTCCAGGTGATCGCTCCTGCGGTCGCGGAGCCCGTCGCCGGTTCGCTCGAGCGCGTGATCTCGTCGTTCGGGTCGCAGTCGAAGCTCCACGTGACCTGGTCGGCCGTGACGGACGAGCGAATGTCGCAGCTGACCTGGGCACCGGGGCCGAACACCATGTCCCACGTCCAGACGAACGTCGGCGCCGCGCTCGGCCGCGGCAGCGCGGCGTTCTCCACGCCGACACGGACGTCGGTGTTCGTCCCGTCGGAGCGCAGCGTCACGTCGACGCCGCTCGACCGGTCGGATGAGCTCCACTCGCTGTCCTCGTGATCGCTGGTGGTCGACGCTGCGGTCACGCCGTTGACGGTCTCCGACTCGCTCGTAGTCGTCGACTGCTCCACGTCGCCCGTGGTTCCGTCGCTGTTGACACGAACCGAAACGAACGTGTTCGAGGGGTTCGTCACGCTTGCTTGGGCGTTCGCGCTTGCGTCTGCGTCGGGATCGTCGCTCGTGACCGCTGCCTCGGCGGTCGCGGCGTTCGACTGCGTGCCGCCTTCGGAGTCGCCGTCGCTCTCGACACGGAGCTCGACGGCTGTGTTGCTGGGACTCTCGAGTGTCGCGTTCGCGTCGGCGTCCGCCTCCTGATCGACGTCGGTGCCGTTTGCTTTGGCGTTCGCCTTCGCTTTCGCCTTCGCTTCGTTCGACTGGTCGAATCCGTTGTCGTGACCGGGTGCTTCGACTCTCGCGGTCACGTGCGTGTTCGCCGGCCGGTCGACGTCTGCGCGCGCGGAAGCGTTCGCAGATTGGTCGCCCGATGCGGTGTGCTGTGACTGCGCGTTGCCAGGATGGTCTGTCTGCTGCCCGACGTCGAGCGTCGTCGTCGCGCTCGCGTCTGCGTCGCCGGCGTTCTTCTGCGATGCACCGTGACCGTCTCCGGCCGCTGAAGCACCTACGCGCGTTGATGCGTTCTCGTTCTCCGGATGGTTCAGCCTTGCGTCCGCGTCTGCATCTGCCTGTTGACCGACGTGCGCGTTCTGTCCGTGCTGCACGTCGGACTGTCCCGGACTTGCGTCGCTCTGCTGTGGTTGCTCGCTCGTTCCGCCGAGCTGAGTCTGTCCTGCGACTTGCTCGACGCCTGCGTCGTTCGCCGTCGCGGCGTCGGCTGTCGCACTCGTCTCCTGTGCAGGTGTTGACGCAGGATCGTCGGGACCTGCGTCACCGATCGCGGCATGCGCCACTCCCACCGGACCGAGAAGTCCGATCATGGCCGCAGCCACGAACGCCGGAATGCGCAGACGCGCGCGCGTGGCAACCTCCCTCGCGGACGCACCTCGGCCCTCGGTTCGTTGGCTCTCCCACTGACCCTCGGCCCCCGCGCCGAGGTCAACGTCCGAGGCTACGCGACTCCCCCGCCGACTTCAAGAGGTTTTCGTGTGGATTTTCACTCGATGGGGGGATGTTCGGGCGCCGAACCTGCCTAGGTTGAGCACAGGGGCACGTGGTCCCGCCTTCGTGCGGGGGAAAGGTGGCGCAACACATGCGGCGGAACGATTCGAAGCGGAGCGCACTCTGGGGACGCGGTGGCGACACTCGCCGGCGTTCGCAGGTTGTGCTCGTCGTGACGGCGATCGCTGTCGCGGCTGCGAACGGGGACTTCCTGTTCGCCTGGCTCGCGAACTGGACCTGGTAGGTCGTTAGTTCGAGGGTGCGGAGGCCGAAGCGAGCGCTTCGGCCTCTGCGACCTGCTGCTCGATCGCGTCGAGACCGCGGTGCCAGAACTGCGGGTCCGCGAGGTCGAGCCCGAGTCGTGCCGCGAGCCGGTCGGGAGAGTCCGACGATCCTGCGCGCAGCATGTCGAGGATCGGCTCGACGAGCGCGTCGCCCTGTTCGCGGTATCGCTCGTAGATCGAGAGCGAGAGCAGATAGCCGAACGCGTACGCGTACATGTACCCGGGCACGGCGACGAAGTGCGGCACGTAGCTCCACCACGTGCGAAAGCCGGGCGTGATCTCGACCGCGTCGCCGTTCATCGCACGCGCCGCGGCCTCCCAGTGCTCGTTGATGTGTTCGACCGACAGCTCGCCGTGGTCGCGGCGCCCGGTGTGCACGGCATCCTCGAGGCGGTTCCACGTCACCGTGCCGAAGACGGTGCCCACCGCGCCGTCGATGCGGGACACGAGGAGCTCGAGGCGCTCGCGATCGGTCGTCGCGCGCTCGAGCAGCGCCTGGAAGACGAGCGTCTCACCGAACACCGATGCCGCCTCGACGAACGTCAACGGAAACTCGAGGTTGAGGAAGCCGCGGTCGGCCGCGAGCACCGCGTGGAGGCCGTGACCGAGCTCGTGCGCCAGCGTCAGTGCGCTGTCGCGCGAGCCGCTGAAGTTCATGAGGATGAACGGATGCGCGTCGGCGACCTGCATCGCGCAGTAGGCGCCCGGAACCTTGCCGGGACGAGGCGCCGCGTCGATCCAGCGCTCCTCGAAGAAGCGATCGACGATCTCGCCCGCACCGGGTGAGAACGCGCCGAACGCCTCGACCGCCAGCTCCCGCGCATCGTCCCAGTCGACGGCCGTGACGTCCTCGCCGACGGGCGCGAAGCGGTCGTAGTCCGAGAGCTTCGGGAGCCCGAGCAGCTGTGCGCGGAGCCGAAAGTGGCGGTGGACGATGTCGTAGCGGGAGACGACGGCGTCGATGAGGGCCTGCGCCGCGGCATCCGTGATCTCGTTCTGGAGGTTCCGCTCGGAGATCCACGTCGGGTAACCGCGGAGGCCGTCGTCGATCGCCCGGTCGCTTGCGACGGTGTTCAGGACGAGGCCGCGCAGGCGGATGTTCGGCTCGAGCGCGCGCGTGATCGCTTCGGCGACCGTTTGGCGGTCACTCCGGCTCGGGATGATCCGCAGCCGCTCACGCGCCTCGTCGAGCGACACCTCCTCGCCGTCGAGCGGGACGCGAATCGACGAGAGCAGCTCGGAGAAGAGCCGTTCCCACGCAAGCGCTCCCGAGAGCGACTTCTCGGCGGCGACGCGCTCCTCTCCCTCGGAGAGCAGGTAGGGCTTGAACCGGCGGCGCGACGCGAGGTAGTGGTGCACGCGCTCCAGCTCTGGCGCGTCGAGGATCCGCGCCGCGTGGGCGTCGTCGACGCCGGCCCACTCGATCTCGAACGGGCGGAGCTCGTTCTCGACGGCCGTCTGGCGCTCGCGTGCGAGGCCGAGCAGGCGTGCGAACGGCTCGTCCTGCGTGTTCGCGTCGAAGCCGAGCTGCGCGAAGAGGCGCACGCGGTCGACCATCGAGCGGAGCCGCTCGAGCTCGTCGACAGCTTCTGCGAGCTCCGGGCCGCTCAGCTCACCGACGCGGCCGCCGTACCTGCTTCGGAACGCCTTCGCGCCCTCGAGCGCGGCGGTCGAGTCGCGCTCGAGCTCGGGGTCGTCGACGCCGTCGTAGAGCGCCGACAGGTCCCAGGCGACCTGGTCCGCGGTCGCGCTCACTTGAGGAGCTTCCGTTCGAGCCGCTGCGCGGTGAACCAGACGCCGAGCGCCATCACGCCGAGCAGATAGGCGACGTGGATCAGCTCGTCCCAGCCGACGCTGCCGAGCGTCAGGTCGCGCATCAGGTCGACGCCGTGGTAGAGCGGCGTGAGCGGCAGGACCCACTGGACCGCCGGCGGGTACTCGTCGAGCGGCACGAACGTCGCGGAGAACAGGAACATCGGGAGCGTGAAGAGCTCGACGAACGCGAAGTCGGCCCAGGAGCGCATGAGGGTCACCGCCAGGAGCCCGAGCGCCGCGAACGACGCCCCGATCAGGAGCGCGGCCGGCACCGCGAGGATCGCCCACCAGGACTGGATCAGCCCGAGCGCGAGCATGATCACGACGAACGCGACCGAGTAGACCGCGCCGCGCATCAGGGCGAAGATCGTCTCCCCGACCGCGATGTCGCGTACTCCGAGCGGGGTCGCGAGCACGCCGTCGTACGTCTTCGCGTAGTTCAGCTTGAAGAAGACGTTGCCGGTGGTCTCGTAGATCGCACCGTTCATGGCCGAGGCCGCGAGGAGCGCCGGGGCGACGAACTCCTGGTAGGAGATCGTCTCGCCCTGGTACGAGATGTCGCCGACGAGCGTGCCGACGCCGACGCCGAGGCCGACGAGGTAGAACAGCGGCTCGAAGAAGCCGGAGACCACGACGAGCCAGTAGCGGCGCGCCGCGCGGAGGTTCCGGTAGACGAGCCGGAGCGAGCGGTCCGCGCCGAACGTGAACCACGGGGTGATCCGCCCGCCGAGCGCGTAGTCGGTCACTTGAGCAACGCCCTCCGGTGGATCCGGATCGCGAGGTACGAGCCGACGACCACGAACCCGAGCAGATAGACGACGTGCACGACCGCGAGGAGCGCGTCGACGTCGCCCGTCGTCAGCATCCGGCAGAGCTCGACGCCGTTCCAGAGCGGCGTCACCCAGGCGACCGGCTCGAGCCAGTTGGGCAGCTGTGAGACCGGGAAGAACGTGCCGGCGAAGAGGAACATCGGGATCAGCACGAAGCGGTTGAGCGCGGGGAACCAGCCGTCGTCGCCGCCTTCGAGGCTCGCCGAGAACGCTGCGATCGGCGCGTTGAACGCGAGCCCGACGAGGAGCGCCGCGAACGGCGCCAGGACGGCGAGCGGCGAGATGATCGCGCCGCCGATGGCCGCGACGGTCGTGAAGATGATCGCGGAGCTGAGAACCCGGATCGCCGACCAGCCCATCGTCCCGAGCACGAGCTCGCCGACGCGGACGGGCGTCGCGAGCACGGCGTGGTACGTGCGCAGCCACCTGATCCCGGCCATCACCGGCCACATCGCGTCGTTCGCGCCCATCTGCATCGCGGTCGCGGCGAGCAGGCCGGGCGCGACGAACTCCACGTAGGAGAGGCCGCCGAGCTGCGCCTGGTCGTCGTCGATCAGCTGCCCGAGGAGCACGCCGACCGAGAGCAGGAAGAAGACGGGGTTCAGGATCGAGGTCGTGATCGTCGCGCGCCAGGTGCGGCGGTAGCTCCGCGCGTGCCACTCGGTCACCGCGACGGTGCGCGCGAGCGGCGACTGGATCGATGCGTGGGCGACGGCGGCCATCAGTCGACGAGCGTCCGGCCCGTGAGCGTGAGGAAGACGTCCTCGAGCGTGCTGCGGCGGACGAGCACGCTCTCGATCGGGATGCCGAGCTCGTGGACGACGTGCGCGAGCGCGTCGCCGTCGTCGGTGCCGATCAGGACCCGGTCGGCGAGCACCTCCTGGCGGTCGCCGAGACCCTCGAGGTTGCCGTTCGGCGGCGCCCCGTCCGGGAAGCGGAGCTCGACCACCTCGCGCTGCACGTACTGCGCGATCAGCTCGCGCGGCGAGCCCTCCGCGACGATCTTCGCCTGGTCCATCACCACGAGGCGGTCGCAGAGCTGCTCGGCCTCGTCCATGTAGTGGGTGGTCAGCACCTGCGTGACGCCCTGCTGCTTCAGGCGGTAGAGGCGGTCCCAGAGCACGTGGCGCGCCTGCGGGTCGAGCCCGGTCGTCGGCTCGTCGAGCAGGAGCAGCTCCGGGTCGTTGACGAGCGCGCGGGCGATCGTGAGCCGGCGCTTCATCCCGCCCGAGAGCGGCTCGACCTTCGACTCCCGCCGCTCGTTCAGCTGGACGAACTCGAGCAGCTCCTCGGCCCGCGACTTGATCACGTCCTTCGCGATCCCGAAGTAGCGGCCGTAGACGAGGATGTTCTCGTACACGGTCAGCTCGAAGTCGAGCGTGTCCTGCTGCGGGACGACCCCCATCCGCGCCTTGATCTCGGCCCCGGCCTCGCCCGGGTCCCGGCCGAGCACGCGGAGCGTCCCGGCGCTCACCGGCGAGACGGCGCTGATCATCCGCATCGTCGAGGTCTTCCCGGCGCCGTTCGGGCCGAGGAAGCCGAACGTCTCGCCGCGCTCGACGACGAAGTCGATCGAGTCGACCGCGGTGAAGTCGCCGAAGCGCTTCGTCAGGCCCCGTGCCTCGATCAGGTGTCCGCCGCCCGCCACGCCACGAGGCTACCCGTAACGAATACGGCCTTGGGCAGACTGAAGGGTATGAAAAAGATCGAGAAGACAGACGAGCAGTGGCGGGCGGAATTGACGCCCGAGCAGTATCGGATCCTGCGCGAGAAGGGCACCGAGCGAGCGTTCACGGGTGAGTACGACCACACCTTCGATCCCGGGACGTACCGGTGCGCCGGTTGCGGCGCCGAGCTCTTCAGCTCCGACACGAAGTACGACTCCGGCTGCGGCTGGCCCGCGTTCTCCGCGCCCGCCGACGAAGGCGCGGTCGAGGAGCACTCCGACCGGAGCCTACGGGATGATCCGCACCGAGGTGCTGTGCGCGAGCTGCGGCGGCCACCTCGGGCACGTGTTCCCCGACGGGCCGCACCCGACCGGGCAGCGGTACTGCATCAACTCGGCGGCACTGAACTGGAGGAGGCGTAGTGGAGAAGCGGGCGACGTTCGGCGCAGGCTGCTTCTGGGGCGTCGAGGCGGCGTTCCGGCAGATCGAGGGCGTGACGGCGACGGCCGTCGGCTACGAGGGCGGCCGGCTCGAGAACCCGACCTACCAGGACGTCTGCTCGCGCAGGACCGGCCACGCGGAGGTCGTCGAGGTCACGTACGACCCCGAGCGGGTGTCCTACGAGGACCTCCTCGACGCGTTCTGGGCGAAGCACAACCCGACGCAGCTGAACCGCCAGGGTTGGGACTTCGGCGATCAGTACCGGTCGGTCGTGTTCTTCCATGACGAGGAGCAGCGCGAGGCGGCGGAGCGCTCGAAGGCATCGCTCGATGCGTCCGGCAAGTACAAGCGGCCGATCGTGACGGCGATCGAGCCGGCGCAGACGTTCTACCGGGCCGAGGAGTACCACCAGCGCTACCTCGAGAAGCACGGCCGCGCCAGCTGTACGCCGGCGCTCAGCGCTATCGGGTAACGAAGCCCGCGGCACACGACTAGCCCTGGGGCTAATCGTCCGAGCCGCACGGCCAGGGTCGCTCAGCTCAGAGCGGTGCTTCGCTCTGAGCTGCGGCTCTGATGCGGACACGGACCACCATCACGAAGGCCTGGTCGCCGGCGAGTACCGGGTCTCTGCGTCGTTCGACGACGGAACGAAGCGTTTCGTCGACATCTGCCTCCAGTAGCGGCTCAGGCCGGGACGCTCGCGAACTTGGGGATGATCTCGTCCCCGTACACCTTCAGGGTCGACTCCTGCTGGCCGGTCATGAGGTAGATGTTGAACTGGTCGACCCCGACGGACTCGAGCTCGCGGAGCTTCTCGATCGCCTGCTCGACGTTGCCGATCACGCAGAAACGGTCGGCAGATCTCGTCGGTCACGAACTCGCCGTGCGCTGCGCCGACGCGGCTGTGGTCCTTGTAGTCGTAGAACTTCCGCGCCTTCACGAACTCGGTGAGCGCGGTCGGGATCGAGGAGTCCCAGCCGTAGCGCTCGATCAGGTCCATGACGTGGTTCGAGACCATCGCCGGGAACCAGCGCACCTGCTCCCGGGCGTCCTGGATGTCGTCGGTGATCATGCTCGGCGCGCCGACGATGCACTTGAGCGCGCTCGGGTCGCGGCCCGCCTCCTCGGCGGACTGGCGGGCGGTGTCCATGATCCACTGGATGATCTGCGGGTCCGCGAGCTGGATGATCACGCCGTCGCCGACGCGGCCGGCGACGGCGAGCGCCTTCGGGCCGTAGCCCGCGACCCAGACCTCGATCTCCGGCAGCTCCGGACGCACCCACTCGAGCTTCAGCTCCTTGTCGTTCCACTCGACCGGGCGGCCGTTCATCAGGTCCTTGATCATCGCCGTCCGCGCCTCGAACTCGGCGACCCTCACAGGCTTGAGCCCGACGACGCGCCGCGAGGAGTCGCCGCGCCCGATGCCCATCACCATCCGCCCGTTCGAGAGGTCCTGCATCGTCGCGTACCAGCTCGCGGTGATCGTCGGGTCGCGGATCCCCGGATTCGTCACGAAGTGGCCGAGCTTGATCCGGCTGGTCTCGGCGGCGACGAGCGGGAGCGTCGCGTACGACTCCTGCCAGAGGATGTGGGAGTCGTAGGTCCAGCCGTAGTCGAACCCGTGCTGCTCGGCGAGCTTCGTCAGCTCGATCAGGCGTGTGTACGGGGGATCGGGCAGGACGGTGACGCCGAACGTGAGCATGTGACCTCCGGGCAAGCGGCGGGCGGGCAGGGAAAGTGGGATCTTCGCGCGAATTGGCCCGCGTGGCAATCTGGCCCTACCTCGCGTTCGGGTTCGCGGCAGGGGCGATGCTGCCGATCCAGTTCGGGATCAACGCGCAGCTCGCGAACTGGGTGGACAGCCCGCTGCGGGCGACGCTCGTGTCGTTCGCGGTCGGCACGCTCGTGCTGCTCGTGGTGATGCTCGCGGCCTACCGGGATTGGCCGCCGCTCTCGCGGATGGAGTCGGCGCCGTGGTGGGTCTGGATCGGCGGGCTGCTCGGGGCGTTCTACGTGCTCGGGAGCGTCGTGGCGGCGCCGAAGCTCGGCGCGGCGACGCTCGTGGCGGTCATCCTCGCCGGGCAGGCGCTCGCCTCGCTCCTCGTCGACCACTTCGGCTGGGTCGGGTTCGAGGAGAACCCGATCACACCCGGCCGGCTCGCGGGGATCGCGCTCGTGGCGGTCGGCGTCGCGCTCGTTCGGTTCACGTGACGGCGAGGCGGTTGCGGTCGGCGAACCCCTGGGTCTGACCCTGCAGTTCGCCCCTGCAGACGCGTCCTTCGTGTCGAGAGTGTGACGATTCGTCCACCGGCGGCGTGCCGGCGGACGCGCGATGTCACGATCACAGCGAAGTGTCGCCTGCCTGCCGCCCGGTCGGACGTGTCCGGGCCCGGGGCTGCGACCCTGCGCGTTAACCCCGCGAGGCGAGCAGCTCGAGGGTCCTCGTCGTGAGCCGGTCGAGCGCCTGCACCGCGAGCTCCAGGTGCTCCGGCTTCGTGTCCTCGAGCTTCGTGTGCGAGAGGCCGCGGAGGCTCTGGACGAAGAGCATCACCGTCGGCACGCCGGCGCGCGACACCTCTGCCGCGTCGTGCAACGGGCCGCTCGGGAGCCGGTGCGACGTCCCCGCCACCTCGCGGATCGACTCGTCCGCGAGCTCGATCAGCTCCGGGTCGAACAGGATCGGCTCGATGTTCCAGATCCGCTCCCACTCGACCTCGATGTTCTCCTCCGCCGCAAATCGCTCGGACGCCTCGCGTGCCAACCGCAGGAGCTCGGCGAGCTTGTCGGCGTCGAGGTGCCGCTGGTCGAGCAGCTGCTCGGCCGTTTCCACGACCGAGGTGACGATCCCCGGCTTCGTGACCACTCCGCCGGACGTGCACACCGCGCCACCGCCCACCTGAGCGGCGATCGGCCGGATCTCGAGCGCGAGCTTGGCGGCGCCCGCAAGCGCGTCGCGGCGCTTGTCCATCGGCGTCGACCCCGCGTGCGCCGCCTGTCCACGCCACGTGATCTGGTGCCGCTCGACGCCGAACGTCCCGAGGACGACGCCGAGGGGCAGATCCATCGACTCGAGCACCGGCCCCTGCTCGATGTGCAGCTCGAGGTAGGCCGCGGCGCTCGCGAGCTGCGAGCGCGCCGCGATCGCGTTGTCGAGGTCGACCCCGTGCGCCGACAGGGCGTCGGGAAGCGCCACGCCGTCGGCGTCGTGCCGCTGGCGGAGCTCGTCCTGGTCGGCCATCGAGCCGGCGGCTGCACTCGAGCCGAAGAGCGAGCGCCCGAACCGCGCGCCCTCCTCGTCGGCCCAGTTCACGAGCCGCACCGTGAGCGGCGGCTGCCCCTCCTCGGCGAGTCGCCGCAACACCTCGACGCCCGCCACGACGTTGAGCGCGCCGTCGAGCCAGCCGCCGTTCGGCACGGAGTCGATGTGTCCGCCGATCAGCAGCGCCCGGTCGGACGCGCCGGCGAGCGTGAACCACTGGTTCCCGGCCTCGTCGATCTCCTCGGTGGCGCCCGTCTCGGCGACCTTGCCGCGCAACCACTCGCGGGCCCGCTCCCACGTCTCCGTCCAGGCGACGCGCTGCGCGCCGTTCTCGTCCCCGGTCAGCTCGCGGAGCTCCCGGAGCTCGTCGACGGTCCTGCTTGGCTCCAGCGGCACGGCCTGGGAGGATAAACCGGTGCTCCGCAGGAGTGGAATGTTGCTCGCGGTGCTCGCGGTGCTCTGGGGTCTCTGGGAGGGCTTCAAGTGGCTCGGCGAGACGACCGAGCTCAAGGTCGGGACGTTCACGGTGACCGACCTGACGATGCCGCACATCCACGACATCGTCGGTCAGCTGTTCGAGCCCTCACGGACGAACGGGCCGCTGTTGATCGAGGTGCTCTGGCACTCGGCGCTCTTCACGGCGAAGGAGGCGGCGGTCGGCCTGCTGCTCGGCGCGACCATCGGCTTCGCGATCGGCATCGTCCTGCACCACTCGCGGCTGCTCGCGCGCGGGGTCCTCCCCTACATCGTCGCGTCTCAGACCGTGCCGATCCTCGCGATCGCGCCGATGGTCGTCGTCTGGACTGGCTCGCGGGGGCTCCCGGCCTGGGGCTCCGTCGCCGTGATCGCCGCCTACCTCACCTTCTTCCCCGTGACGATCAACACGATGCGCGGCCTCGACTCGGCGGATCCGCGCGCGCTCGAGCTCATGCGCTCGTACGCGTCGGGCAAGTGGGCGATCCTCTGGAAGGTGAAGGTGCCGGCGTCGCTGCCGTTCCTCTTCACGGCGCTGAAGGTCTCCGCGACCGCCAGCGTCGTCGGCGCGATCATCGGCGAGCTCCCGTCGTCGATCCAGGACGGCCTCGGCGGCGCGATCCTGAACTTCAACCAGTACTACCTGAGCTCACCGCCGAGCCTCTGGGCGACGAACCTCATCGCCGCGCTGCTCGGGATCTCCTTCTACCTCTCGATCGCCCTGCTCGAGAAGCTCGTCGTCCGCAAGGCGCCGGAGCACGTCGTATGACCGACGCCGCCGCCGCCGTCTCGCTCCGCACCGTCGGGCGCACGTTCGCGAACGGCGAGGTCGTCGCGCTGCAGGAGATCGACCTCGAGATCGAGCCGCGCGAGTTCGTCTCGCTGATCGGACCGTCCGGCTGCGGCAAGTCGACGCTGCTGCGGATCATCGGCGACCTGATCAAGCCGAGCACGGGCGAGGCGATCGTGAACGGGAAGACGGCGCACCAGGCGCGCCTCGACCGCGACTACGGGATCGTGTTCCAGGACGCCGTGCTCTACGACTGGCGGACGGTCGCGCGGAACATCTCGCTCCCGCTCGAGCTCGCCGGTTGGGACCGAGGCAGGCGCGATGCGCGCGTGAACGAGATGCTCGACCTCGTCGAGCTGACCGGCTTCGAGAAGCGCCACCCGTGGGAGCTCTCCGGCGGCATGCAGCAGCGTGTGTCGATCGCGCGCGCTCTCTCGTTCTCGCCGGCGCTCCTGCTGATGGACGAGCCGTTCGGCGCGCTCGACGAGATGACCCGCGAGCGTCTCAACACGGAGCTGCTCCGCATCTGGCAGGAGACGCAGTCGACGATCGTCTTCGTCACGCACTCGATCGCCGAGGCGGTCTTCCTCTCGACGCGCGTCGTGGTGATGTCGCCGCGGCCCGGCCGGATCACCGAGATCATCCCGATCGACCTGCCGCAGCCACGGACGAACGCGACGCGCGAGGACGCTCACTTCTTCGAGCTCGTGACGCGCGTGCGCGAGGCGCTGCACGGCGGCTCCGGGCGAGACGCTGAGCTGCGGCTCGCGGAGGCCGAATGAGCGGCTACACCGTCACGCCGGTCGCAGGCGAGCGCCTGCTCGGGCGGACGATGCATACCGCCCGCGAGTGGCTGCCGGCCGTCGCGGTGCTCGTGCTCGGGCTCGCGCTCTGGGAAGGGCTCGTCGCGGCGCTGCACGTCCAGCGCTTCCTGCTCCCGCCGCCGAGCGACATCATCCGGACGTTCTGGGACGAGCGCGCCGTGCTCTGGGGCGCCGGGTGGTACACGTTCAAGGAGGCGCTCGGCGGCTTCGCGATCGGCTGCTCCGCCGGCGTGATCCTCGCGGTGCTCGTGGCCCGGTTCCGGCTGCTCCGGACGGCGATCATGCCGTACGCGATCGCGGCCAACGCGATCCCGATCATCGCCTTCGCCCCGATCACGAACCAGTGGTTCGGCCTGCTGAACCCGCTCTCGAAGATGGTGATCGCTGCGGTCCTCTGCTTCTTTCCGGTGTTCGTGAACACGCTTCGCGGGTTGACCTCGGTCCACCCGTCGTCGATCGACCTCATGCGGTCGTACGCGGCCGGCGAGGTGACGATCTTCCGGCGCGTCCGCTTCCCGAACTCGCTCCCGTACCTCTTCGCGGCATTGAAAGTGGCGAGCGTCCTCGCGATGATCGGCGCCGTGGTCGGCGAGTACTTCGGTGGGTCGCAGGAGGCGCTCGGCGTCCAGATCCGCAACTCGGCGGCGCTCTTCGCTTTCGAGACCGCCTGGGCGGCGATCCTCGTCGCGAGCCTCCTCGGAATCGGCTTCTACCTGGCAATCGCGCTCGTCGAGCGCCTGACGATGAACTGGCATCCGTCCGCGCGCGCGGCGGAGTGACGAAAGGAGAAGGATGAAGGGTCGTAGGACGTGGTTCCTCGCACTCGCCGCGCTCGTCGTGGCAGCGCTGTTCGCACTCGCCGCCTGCGGCGGTGACGACGAGTCGAGCGGGACCGACACTGAGGCGGCCGGCGGGAGCAAGGACAAGGTGACGCTCCAGCTGAAGTGGGTCACGCAGGCCCAGTTCGCCGGCTACTACGCGGCGCTCGAGAAGGGGTACTACGACGACGAGGGCCTCGACGTCTCGATCAAGGTCGGTGGCCCCGACATCACGCCCGAGCAGGTCGTCGCAAGCGGTGGTGCGGAGTACGGAATCGACTGGCTGCCGTCGCTCCTCGCAACGCGCGACAAGGGCGGCGACCTCGTGAACATCTCGCAGGTCTTCGGCCGCTCGGGCATGACCGAGGTCACGTGGAAGGACAGCGGCATCTCCGACGTCGCCGCGATGAAGGACAAGAAGGTCGGCGTGTGGTGCTGCGGCAACGAGTTCGAGCTCTTCGCAGCGCTCACGAAGAACGGCATCGACCCCAAGAACAAGAACGACGTCACGATCGTCAACCAGCCCTTCGACATGAACCTCTTCCTCCAGAAGCAGGTCGACGCGGCGGCGGCCATGACCTACAACGAGCTCGCGCAGGTGCTCGAGCAGAAGAACCCGGAGACCGGGCAGCTCTACACGCTCGACGACCTGAACGTGATCACGATGGAGGACGCGGGCACGTCGATGCTCGAGGACGGCGTCTTCGTCCGCGGTGACTGGATCTCCGACACCAAGAACCAGGACATCTCGAAGCGGTTCCTGAAGGCGAGCTTCCGCGGCTGGATCTTCTGCCGCGACAACCAGGACGAGTGCCTCCAGATCGTGCTCGACAACGGGCCGACGCTCGGCGAGGGCCACCAGCGCTGGCAGCTGAACGAGATCAACGCGCTGATCTGGCCGAACGAGACCGGGATCGGGATCATGAACGCCGCGGACTTCCAGCGGACGGCCGACATCGCCAAGCAGTTCAAGGTGATCTCGAAGCCCGCTTCGAAGGACGCCTACCGCACCGACCTCGCGCAGGCGGCGTATGACAGCCTGAAGGAGGACGGGAAGGGCGCCGACTGGCAGAAGGCGGAAGTCGAGGTGACCGAAGGCGGCAAGTAGCGAACCGAGCCGAGAAGGGAGATCCGCATGTCCATCTTGATCAAAGGCGGCCGCGTCATCACGGCGGCCGACGACTACGTCGGAGACGTCTTCGTCGAGGACGAGCGGATCTCCCTGATCGGCGAGTCCCTCGACGTCGACGCCGACCGCGTGATCGACGCACGCGGGAAGTACGTGCTGCCGGGCAACGTCGATCCGCACACGCACCTCGACATGCCGTTCGGCGGGACGGTCACGATCGACGACGTCGAGTCGGGTCAAACCGCCGCGGCGTTCGGCGGCACCACGTGCCACGTCGACTTCGTCATCCAGCCGCCCGGCTCGTCGTTCGCAGCGGCCCTCGACGAGTGGAAGTCGAAGGCCGACGGCAAGCAGGTGATCGACATGGGCTACCACATGGCGATCACCGACCTCGACGAGGGCGGGTCGCTCGAGGAGCTCGCGTCGCTGCCCGAACAGGGCGTCACGTCGTACAAGCTCTTCATGGCGTACAAGGGCGCGCTGATGGTGAGCGACGAGACGCTCTTCCGCGCGATGGAGGTCGCTGCGCAGTCGGGCGCGCTCGTGATGGTCCACGCCGAGAACGGCGACCTCATCGACGTGCTCGTGAAGCAGGCGCTCGAGGCGGGCAACACCGAACCGCTCTATCACGCGCTCACGCGGCCGCCCGAAGCGGAGGGTGAGGCGACGAACCGGGCGATCCAGCTCGCGCATGTCGCCGGCGCACCGCTCTACGTCGTGCACGTGACGTGCAAGGAGGCGGTGGACCCGATCGCGCTCGCCCGGGAGAACGGGTGGGACGTCTGGGGCGAGACGTGCACGCAGTACTTCTTCAACTCGCTCGACGACATCGCGAAGCCGGACTTCGAGGGCGCGAAGTACGTGTACTCGCCACCGGTCCGCGACAAGTCGAACTGGGACGTCCTCTGGAACGCGGTCCGGAGAGACTCGCTCTCGGTGATCTCGACCGACCACTGCGCGTTCCTCTGGGACGGGCAGAAGACGATGGGCAAGGACGACTTCTCGAAGATCCCGAACGGCGGGCCCGGGCTCGAGAACCGGCTGCACATGATCCACGAGTTCGGCGCCCGCACCGGGCGGATCACGCTCAACCGAATGGTCGAGCTGCTCGCGACGAACCCCGCCAAGCTCTTCGGCCTCTATCCGCGAAAGGGAACGGTCGCCGTCGGCTCCGACGCGGACATCGTCGTCTTCGACCCGAACCGGAAGCACACGATCTCGGCGAAGACGCACCACTCGAAGACGGACTACAACCTCTACGAGGGCACCGAGGTCACCGGCACTCCGGAGATCGTGCTGCTCCGCGGGAACGTCCTCGTCGAGAACGACGAGCTCGTCGCGACGCCCGGCATCGGGCAGTTCGTCAAGCGCGCGAAGTTCGGCGAGGAGCTGAAGGGCGGCGCGGCGGTGATCGCGTAGGGGCGGGCTCGGGCCGGAGCCGCGTGACCGACTGGGGCGCGTTCTACGACGCGGTCGCGGAGCGGCCGCCTCACGACACGCTGCTCGGCGCGCTCGATCGATTCGGCGAGCCGGGGCTCGCGGTGGACCTCGGCTGCGGTGACGGCCGCGACACCGTCGAGCTCCTGCGGCGTGGGTGGCGTGTCGTCGCGATCGACAGCGAGCCCGAGGCGATCGCCCGGCTGCGCGCGCGGGTCGGCGACCAGGGCGACCGGCTCGAGGCGACGGTCGCCCGCTTCGAGGACGCGGAGTGGCCCGACGCGTCGCTCGTGAACTCGAGCTTCTCGCTGCCGTTCTGTCCGCCCGGTTCGTTCGACGCGCTCTGGCGGCGCCTGCGGGCGTCCATCGCGCCCGGCGGGCGCTTCAGCGGACAGCTCTTCGGAGACCGAGACGCCTGGGCCGGCTCGAAGGACATGACCTTCCACTCGCGCGCCGCGGCGGAAGCGCTCTTCGACGGGCTCGAGCTCGAGCGCTTCGACGAGCTCGAGGAGGACGGCCAGACCGCGCTCGGCGACCCGAAGCGCTGGCACGTCTTCCACGTGATCGCGCACCGCCTCGAGTAGCTCGCGCGGACGCGGCGCGCGGGGTCCGGTCCGGGGTCAGAGCCTGGACATGTCCGCCCGGCGTGGCCGATTCGCGGCGTGAGCGGGCGGAAACCGGTTCCGGCCGCGGCTCGGGGCGCCAGGTCCGGGGTCTGACCCCGGACCTGGCCAACCGCGACGGGCCCGCGGCCCGAGCCGCGGCCCGCCTGGCGTGTCGTCAGCCGCAGGTGACGCGCGGGTTCCAGGCCGAGAGGATCCCGCTCGGGTTCGGCTTCCAGATCCACGCATGGAGCGCGTAGAAGGACGGCAGGCCGAACCGGTTCGGCGCAGGCACGAGGTCGAACTCCCGCCCGAAGAGCGCCGGCGGCTTCGACCCCTTCCAGTCGCCCTGGAAGACGACGTACTCGACCGCCGCGAGCTTGAGCTCACCGTCGGCCTTCTCCTCGTAGACGAGCGCCTCGGGCGCCTCGGCGTCGATCGTGCCGTCGAGGAGCGACGTGTTCACCATGTGGACGCCCATGCCGCCGACGCCCGGCAGCGCGATGCACGTCGCACCGCTCAGCTCCGGCAACCGGAAGGAGTATCCGGCCTTGATCGCCTTGTCGAGGTCGTGGAACCGACGCAGTCGCCGGCTTCGCGCCGTCGAACGCCTCGGAGGCGTAGGCAATCCCGGCGACGCCGAGCAGCGACGCCACTCCGGCCGCGAGGACGAAGATCCGTGCGCGCCTCATGCCGCCACCGCCTTCGGGTCGGGCCGCACGATCACCGTGTCGGCGACGGCGATGATCTCGTCCACCGGCAGCTCTGCCCGCTTCGCGTGCTCCCGGATCGCCTCGGGGCTCGCCGCCTGGTAGATGCAGACGGTCCCGACGCTCCCGTCCTGCTCGGCGAGCACGTAGCTCCGGATCCAGCGGACGTCGTCCTCCATCTGCTCTCCCTCCGCCGTGGAGCGCGCGGCCGCCTCCTGCAGGTCCTCGGCAGTCCGCCACCCGCCCCGGCGAAGGATCACGTACGTCTCCATGGGCTTCCTTTCGTCGATCGTTCGACGGTAGGAGGCGCGGCGACGCACGACATCGGCGGCACTGCCCATGTTGGGCGGTCCGGCTACCGATCTTCGAGCAGCTTCAGCGCGTCTGCGGGAAGCCCAGGTCGACCTTCGACGTGGCGGGGTCGGGCCAGCGCGACGTCACGACCTTGCCGCGCGTGTAGAACGTGATCCCCTCCGGCCCGTAGATGTGGGAGTCGCCGAAGAGCGACGCCTTCCAGCCGCCGAACGAGTAGTAGGCCACGGGCACCGGGATCGGGACGTTGATCCCGACCATCCCGGCCTGCACCTCGAACTGGAACTGACGGGCGACACCGCCGTCGCGTGTGAAGATCGCCGTTCCGTTGCCGTACGGGTTCTCGTTCACGAGCGTGACCGCCTCGTCGTACGTGTCGACGCGCGTGACGCCGAGCACCGGGCCGAAGATCTCGTCCTGGTAGGCCTTCATGTCGGGCGTGAGGTTGTCGAGCAGCGACACGCCGAGCCAGAAGCCGTCGCCCTCGGGCGCCGACTCGCGGCCGTCGACGACGACGGTGCCGCCCTCCGCAGGCGTGTTCGCGACGTACGACGCGACCTTGTCGCGGTGCTCGCGCGTGACGAGCGGTCCCATCTCGGACTCGGGATCCATCCCGTCGCCGACCTTCACCTTCGGGATCCGCGCCTTGATCGCGTCGATCAGCTTGTCGGCAACGTCGCCGACTGCGACGACCTGCGAGATCGCCATGCACCGCTCGCCGGCGGAGCCGTAGGCCGCGGAGACCGCGGCGTCCGCCGCCATCTCGATGTCGGCGTCGGGCAGCACGATCATGTGGTTCTTCGCACCACCGAGCGCCTGGGCGCGCTTGCCGTGCTTCGTCGCGTTCTCGTAGACGTACCTCGCGATCGGCGTCGAGCCGACGAACGAGACCGCCTTGATGTCGGGATGCTCGAGGATCGCGTCGACCGCGACCTTGTCGCCGTGCACGACGTTGAACACGCCGTCGGGAACGCCGGCCTCCTTGAGCAGCTCGGCCGTGTACATCGACGCGGACGGATCCTTCTCCGACGGCTTGAGCACGAACGTGTTGCCGCACGCGAGCGCCGGCGCCCACATCCACATGGGCACCATCGCCGGGAAGTTGAACGGCGTGATGCCGGCGGCGACGCCGAGCGGCTGACGGATCGAGTAGACGTCGATGCCGGACGACGCCTGCTCCGAGAACTCGCCCTTCAGGAGCTCGGGCATCCCGCAGCAGTACTCGATCACCTCGAGCCCGCGCGCGACCTCGCCCTTCGCGTCCGAGAGCACCTTGCCGTGCTCCGCCGTGAGCAGCTTCGCGATGTCCTCGCGGTGCTCGTCGACGAGCTTGCGGATCCGGAAGAAGAGCTCGGTGCGGCGCGACAGCGACAGCGCGCGCCAAGCCGGGAACGCCTCCTTCGCCGTCTGGACCGCCTGGTCGATCTCCTCGACGGACGCGAAGTCGACCTCGGCCGTCTGCTCGCCGGTGGCCGGGTTGAAGACCGGCCCTCGCCGGCCGGACGTCCCCTCGACCCGCTTTCCACCGATCCAGTGCGTGATCCGTGCGACCTCGCCGCGGACCTCGTCGGGTGCCTGCGCAAGCTGCGTCATCTTCCCTCCTTGCTCTCTGCGGTGAGGGTATCGCGGAACGCGATGACTAGGGCAGCACGCCCCGTCGCCGCGCCTCTGCGACGGCCTCCCCGCGGTGCTCCGCCGAGAGCTTGCGCAGAACGGCCGAGACGTGGTGGTCGACCGTCCGGGTCGAGAGCACGAGGCGACTCGCGATCTCGGAGTTCCGCAGGCCGTCCCCGAGCAGCCGGAGGACGTCGAGCTCGCGGTCGGTCAGCTCGGCGGGATTCCGCCGGGTGCGCGGCCGCGGACCGCGCGGGACCCCGCGGACGCCGCGCTCGCGCAGGCGGCGCGCGACGAAGTCGGATGCCGGTCGCGCGCCGAGCGCGACCAGACGCTCGTGCGCGTTGCGAAGCTCGGCCTCGCCGTCTGCGAACGCGAGTGCGAGCGCAGCCTCGTACCCGCAGCCCAGCTCGTCCCACGCCTGCGCCGCCTCCTGATGCCGGCCCGCGAGCTCGTTCGCGTACGGCGCCGGAACGACGTCGTCGAGCGACTCGTCGAGGCCGGCGCGATGCCGCCAGAGCAGGAGATGTCCGACGAACCAGGACGCGCCGCGCTCCCGCGCGAGTGCGAGCGCCTGCGAGGTGGCGTCGTCGACGCCGTCGGGGTCGCGGGCGAGCCACGCCGCCTCCGCACGGGCAGCCGCTGCGGGCCCGATGCGCTGGAGCTCACCGCTCCCCTTCGCCAGCGCCGCCGCATCGTCGAGGAGCGGCCGAGCGTGCGGGTCCCCACGCCTGGCGCGCACGAGCCCGATGACCACCTGACCGAGGATGCGCGGGAGCGGGGAGCTCCGCGGATCCGCGATCGCGAGCCGGGCGGATTCGACCGCCTCGTCCCAGCGATCCTGCTCGAGGCGAACGCATGCGAGCTGTGCGCAGTGCTGCAGGCGCCAGAGGTCGAAGTCCGGTGCGCTGCAGCGCGCGAGCCCCGCCACGAGATAGCGCTCCGCGAGCGTGTAGTCGCGATGCCGCCACGCGGCCCACGCCATGTTCGAATACGCACGGAGGACGTGGATCTCGAGGCGCGCGTCGAGCGAGATCGTGAGGCTCAGCTCGACGTCGCGCCGGTGCTCTGGTCCGAAGCGGAGGAACTCAGCCATCCCGAGCGAGTTGAGCGCGTGCGCGAGCGTCGCGCGGTCGCCGAATCGCTCGGACAGCTCGATCGCCCGCCGACCCCAGAGGCGCGTCGTCTCGAGATCTTCCCGGTTCATCGCGATCGCAGCGAGGTTCGCGTACGCCTCCGCGAGCTCTGGGCCCGCGGGCAGCGTCTCGAGCAGCTCGACCGCCGCGACGCCCGCGGGCTCCGCGTCGACGACGCTCATCGGACACATCTGGAGGGCGGACAGCATCGTCAGCGTGCGGCCCTCGCTACGCGAGTCGCCGATCGACCGGTAGCACGCGAGCATCCGCTCGGCGGCGTCGATCGCGTCGTAGCAGCGGTCGGTCAAGTACGACGCGTCGGCGTAGCGCTTCAGCAGGTCGGCCCGCTCCTCGACGTGCAGCAGCTGCTCGTAGCGCAGCGCGCGCGCGAGGTGAGCCGCGGCCTCGCGATGTGCTCCGACTGCCGTCGCGCGTTCCGCGGCTTCGGGCGCGTACACGAGCACGGCATCAGCGTCCTCCGCGGAGTCGGCGTGGTGCGACAGGCGGACGACGTCCGGCTCGCCGAACGGCGGGCTCGCGAGCGCGGCAAGCGTGGCCCGATGGAGACGGCGACGCTCGAGCGGCTCGATCGTCTCCTCGATCGCGAGCCGCGCGAGCTCGTGTCGAAACTCGACGCCCGTGTCGCTCGCGGTGAGCACGGCGGCGTCGACGCACTCCGAAACTGCATCGATCCGCTCGCCCGCAAGCTCTTCGAGGAGCCAGAGCTCGACGCGCGGCGGCGCGATCGCGACGACGTCGAGGACGGAGCGCGCACCCGGGCTGAGGCGTGCGGCGCGCGCGAGCACCGCGTCGCGCACCGAGGCGGGGACCACCCCGCCGCCCGCGGCGATCGCCTCGGTCACGTAGAAGGGGTTGCCGGACGTCAGCCGGTAGAGCTCGTCCGCATCGAGCGACGAGGCGACGGCGAGCGCGCCCACCGCCTCGCGCGACAGGCGAGGCACGTCGAGGCGGACGACAGACGACGAAGGAGCGACCTCGCCGACGACGATCCGCAGCGGGTGCGCGCGGTCGAGCTCGTCGTCGCGGTACGACGCCACCACGAGCAGCGGCGCGCCCGCGACCTTGCGCGCGAGCAGCCGGAGCGTGTCGAGCGTCGCCTCGTCGGCCCAATGGAGGTCCTCGAGCACGAGCACACCGGGCGCACGGACCAGCGCGTCGACGATCTCGTGCGGCCCGCTGAGCGACGCGAGCTCGCCGCCGACGTCGAGGAACGGACCGAGCGGACGCGGCGCGAACATCGGGTCGCACGCCCCCCAGCGGACCGACGCGCCGTTCTCGCCGCAAAAGCTTCGGAGGAGCGCGGTCTTCCCGACGCCGGCCTCGCCTGCGACGAGGACGAGGCGCCCTTCACCCGCGAGCGCATCGTCGCGGGCGGCGCGCAGCACCTCGAGCTGCTCCTCGCGCTCGAGCAGACGCAGCCCACGGGCAGTCGGGTCGGCCGCAGTGACCGTCACCCCGGGATCGTCGCGCGCGAGCGCCCCGGCTGCAACCCGGGGTACGATCGACGCAAGCGAGCGAAGGAGCACCACGTGGCGATCGTCGAGAGCAACGCAGAGCTCGGCAGGCGGGTCAGCGAGCTCGACAAGCAGTACGTCCTGCACTCCTGGTCGGTTCAGAGCCAGATCAGCCCGCTGCCCGTCGCGGGCGGCGAGGGCTCCTACTTCTGGGACTACGACGGCAACCGGTACCTCGACTTCGCCTCGCAGCTCGTCAACGTCTCGATCGGGCACCAGCACCCGAAGGTCGTCGCTGCGATCAAGGAGCAGGCAGACAAGCTCTGCACCATCGGCCCGCCGATGGCGCACGAGAAGCGCTCGGAGCTGGCCCGCCTGCTCGCCGAGGTCACGCCGGGCGACCTGACGATGTCCTTCTTCACGAACGGCGGCGCGGAGGCAAACGAGAACGCGATCAAGCTCGCGCGCTGGTACACGGGCCGCCACAAGGTGATCGCGCGCTACCGCTCGTACCACGGAGCGACCGCCGGCGCGATGACGCTGACCGGCGACCCGCGCCGCTGGCCCTCCGAGCCCGGCATTCCCGGCGTCGTGCGGATGCTCGACCCGTACACGTACCGCTGTCCCGCCGGTCACCCCGATCCGTGCCCCGTGTGCTCGGGCGGACCGCACCTCGAGGAGATCCTCCAGTACGAAGGCCCGCACACCGTCGCGGCCGTGATCCTCGAGACGATCGTCGGGACGAACGGGATCATCGTCCCGCCCGACGGCTACCTCCAGTCGATCCGCGAGGTCTGCGACCGGTACGGGATCGTGCTGATCTGCGACGAGGTGATGGCCGGCTTCGGACGCAGCGGCAAGTGGTTCGCGTGCGAGCACTGGGACGTCGTGCCCGACATCCTCACCGTCGCGAAGGGGATCAACTCGGGCTACGTCCCGCTCGGCGCGATGGTCGTGAACGAGCGGCTCTCGGACTGGGTGCAGGACAAGTTCTTCGCGGGCGGCCTGACGTACTCGGGCCACGTGCTCGCGTGCGCCTCTGCGGTCGCGTCGATCGAGGCGTTCAAGGAAGAGGGGATCGTCGAGAACTCCGCGTCGCTCGGGGAGTACCTCGCCGTCGAGCTCCCACGGCTCGCAGAGAGTCACCCGTCGATCGGCGATGTCCGCGGCAAGGGCCTCTTCTTCGGGATCGAGCTCGTCAAGGACCGCGAGACGCGCGAGCCGCTCGTGCCGTTCAACGCCGGCGGCGAGGCGGCAGCGCCGGTCGTGCGGATGGCGAAGGCGGCGATGGAGCGCGGCCTCTACCTCTTCGTCCACTGGAACGTCGTGATCATCGCGCCCCCGCTGACGATCACCCGCGAGGAGCTCGACGAGGGGCTCGGCATCCTCGACGAGGTGCTCGCGATCGCGGACGAGCACGCCGCGTAGCGCCATGTGAGAGCCGCGTGAGCGGCCGGGCGCATCCTTCGTTCGTCCGTCAACGACGAAGGGGTGATCTCCATGGGTCCACTGCGAGGGATCGCGGCCGCGCTGGCCATCGCACTGATCGGGGCAACCGGCTCGCCGGCACGAGCCGATACGCCCGACAAGTGCTACAGCCTGGATTCCAGCGTGCTCACGGGGCCGGCGGGAGCCGACCTGACTGTCCGGGTCGCCACGGCGTCGGGGTGCCCCGTGCCGAACGAGCTCAAGAAGCTCCAGGTCAAGACGTCGACCGGCTCCGACCGGGGCGACACCTGGAACCTCAAGGACGTGCCACTCGTGTCGGGCACCGCCAACGTCGAGCTCGGGAACCTCGCCCGCGGCAGCCGCGTCGAGGCCGATGCGCTGATCGACCCGGGCGAGGGCGTGCGGACCGAGGTCGCTCGGAGCGAAGCGGTCGCGCTGCTCCGTCCGGACCTGACGGTCGCGTCGATCGTCGCGCCACCGCAGACGCTCTCCGTCCGCCCGGTCGACGTCCGGGTCGAGATCGCCGAGCAGAACGGCGACGTCGGCGCAACGGCGACCGCGACGCTCTCCTGGGGACCGTCAGTGCTCGCGACGCAGCAGGTCGACGTGCCCGCGGGCGGCCGGACGACCGTCGTCTTCGCAGGCGTCGCGCTCACGACGCCGGTCGAGGTGGAGCTGACCGTCGTCGTCGGAAAGGCTGCGCCGGCCGAGACCGACGAGACGAACAACGAGCGCTCGGCCACGGTCGACGTGACGGAGCACGAGCTCGCGCCCTCGCGGTTGATCCTCGACCATCTCGGCGGCTACGGAGCGCAGTTCAACCACCACGTGTTCGCCAACCTCACTGTCACACCGCCTGGAACGATCGGCGGCCTGGAGCCCAAGGTGCGCGCGCTCGAGCCACAGCTGGTGCGGATCTTCTTCAACGACCGAGACGACTCGTCGCTGTTCCCCGATCGCCTGGCGTCGTTCATCGAGGTCGTACGCATGGCGAACGAAACGGGAGCGGCGATCAACATCACGTACCAGACCGCTGCGCGGGCGAGATCCCAGCCGGGCCCGTTCATGGCCCAGTTCGCAGCGGTCCTCGACGACCTCGTTCGATCGCGGGGGTTCACGAACATCCGCTGGGTCACGATCCAGAATGAACCGAACACGACGAGCCTCCCGATGGCGCTGTACGAGACGCTGTACCGGGAGCTGCACGCTCAGCTCGCCGCACGTGGGCTTCGCGGTCAGATCGGGTTGATGGGCGGCGACCTCGTCCAGATGAACCAACGGATCTGGTTCCGGTACATCGCCGAGCACATGAGCGACATCCTCGACGCCTACTCGGTGCACATCTATTGGGACTACTGGGACACGGCGAAGCTCGCAAACCGGCTCAAGGACGTCCGCAAGATCGTCGCCGAGGAGCTGTCGCCTGAACATCGCAAGCCGACGTACATCACCGAGTCAGGCGTGACCGGGATCGTCAACTTCTCGGGCAAGCCGGTGCTCGAGCCCGGGTACTGGGCGGACGGTACGCCGATCGCCCGGACGAGCATCGCGGCGTTCCAGCAGCTCTGGTTCGACGTTCTCTCGGCGCAGCTGGGCTTCGAAGGCTCGGTGAAGTGGGATGCGTACTGGGGCAGGTACGACGCAGGCAATCAGTCGGCGTACTCGATGATCGGTCCGGCCGCCGAGGGCTGGCCGCTCTTCCCGACGTACCACGCGATGCGGCTGCTGCTGCAGACGACGGCGCGTGGGTGGCAGGTCCTCGGGGTCGACCCTTGGGTTGCAGACGACTGGACGATCGGGATACCGGACGAGGCCGAAAAGGAGATCGCCGCGTACGCGGGCCCGAACGGCGAGCTCACGCTCGTCGGTCTGGACACGCATGGTGGACAGCTGAACGCGGCCTCGTCCGACGTCGCCACGTACAGCCTCGGCGGGCTCCCGCCGGCGACGACGTTCAACCTCGCGATCTGGAACGCTGCGGCCAACGGGGAGAACGCGATCGGCGGCACGGTCACGACGAACGCAGCCGGGGTTGCGCGCTTCACGGTGCCGCTCCACGGTGGGTTCGCATTGACGACCGTCCCGGTCGCGTGACGGCCCGGTCCCGGGCGCGGCTTCGACGCCGCGTCCGGGACCGCCCTAGAATCGCGCCGTGCCTGGTCCGCGGCGGCGGTCGGCGTCCCGAAGCGTTCTGCTCGAGCTCATGCGCGCGACGGCGTTCTGCTCCTCGCTCTTCGAGCGCGAGGCCGGCGAGCGCGGACTTCCCGCTCGACTCTCGTTCGGGATCCTCGAGCTGATCGAGCTCTACGGCCCGCTCACCCCGACGAGCCTCGAGCTCGAGAGCGGGCTCGCGGGGACAACGCTCCGCGAACGCGTGCAGGCGCTGAGCGACAAGGCCCTCGTCGAGCGGCTGCCGAACCCCGACGACAAGCGCTCGTACTTCCTCGCGGTGACGCAGGACGGGACGACGATGCTGAAGGAGACACGCGCGGCCGTCCGCGCGCTCGAGCTGGCCCTCGAGCACGAGCTCGGCTCGCTCGAGGCCTACCGCGAGCCGCTCGAACGTCTCCGCGGCGCCGCTCAGGTGCTCTTCGCGGAGCAGCAGAAGCGCGGCGTTAATGAAGCCTTAAGGTAGCGCGGAACCGCGATATCTAACTTCCCGCGGATCCGCGCGTCTGCAAATAGAGAATGCTCTTTCCATCCTCGCCGGAGAGCAGAACCCGCGACCGGGCCGCGCGGGACGCCGTCGGGGTCGCCCCCTGGCTCGGCATCCAGGTTCGGCACCTCGCGGCGCTCGAGTCGGTTGCCGAGGAGGGCTCGTTCAACAAGGCCGCCAAGAAGCTCGGCTACACGCAGTCGGCGATCAGCCAGCAGGTGGCCGCGCTCGAGCGGATCGTCGGCGAGAAGCTCGTCGTGCGGCCCGAGCGCTTCCAGCGGGTGACCCCCACGCCCGCGGGCGAGATCATGCTCGAGCAGGCTCGCGGGATCCTCGCGCGCCTTCGCGTCGCGCAGGGCGAGGTGCGGGCGCTCCGCGAGGGGAACGCCGGCGTCGTCCGCGTCGGGATCTTCCAGGGCCTGGGGAGCCTCGTTGCGGGCGCCCTCGTGCGGCGGTTCCCGCTCAACGACCCGGGCGTGCAGCTCCAGATGATCCACTCGATCTCCGACGACGAGCTGCTCGAGCCGCTCGGCCGCGGCGAGATCGACCTCGCCTTCGTCACGCTTCCGCTCGAGCCGGGCCCGCTCGTCGTCGAGGAGCTCCTCGCCGAAGAGCTGCAGCTCGTGCTCGCGCCGAACGACCCGCTCGCCGGCAAGGGGAAGCTCACGCCCGCCGACCTCCACGGTCTGCGTCTCGTCGCCCTGCGGACGTGCCGCTCGACCGAGCAGGCGCTCTCGAGGCTCGAGGCGAACGGCATCCGGCCGGACGTCGTGTACCGCACCGACGACAGCGGGACGCTGCTCGGGCTCGTTCGCGCCGGGGCGACGGCGGCGCTCGTCCCCGAGCTGCTCGTCGAGAGCGACGCGCACGGCCTCGTCGCACGCTCGCTCGCGGCGCCGCAGCTCTACCGGCGCATCGGAATCGCGTGGCGGCGCGAGCAGCCGCCGACGGACGCCGGCGCCGAGTTCGTCGAGATCGTGCGCGACGTGCTCGCCGCGCGGGACCGGCGCATCGCGCGCGCGTCCTGACCGGCCCGAGTTCCGAATCGGCGGATCACTCCTTCTGCTGGCTCAGACTGGGGTGCCGTTGGTAGAACGTCGGTGGGAACGTCGCGTCCGCTTCGGCACACACTCCGCCGGAGCGGACGCTCCTCCTTCTTGTTAGGCGAGGTTGCTGATCGGCGCATAAGAGGTTCTAACCGCCGCCCGATCGCGTCCATCCGTCTTGGTCTCTGAGCGGATCGAACCGCTCCGTGCCGAGGTCGTTCCGACGGAGACGGCCGACGCGCGAACGCGACATGCGGCGGAGGAGACACTCCATGAACCGACGGTGGTTTCAGCTCCTGCTCGGAGCTGCCGGCGCCATCAGCCTGCTGGTGGCGTCCTCTGCGGTGGCAAAACCGCAGGTGAAGCCCCGCACAGGGGGCACTGTGATCTATGGCCTCGACCAGGAGCCGAAGGTCCTCAACCCGTACATCACGGAGGGGAACCTGTTTGCAACGGCCGAGGCGACCGAGCCCGTGCTCGACGGCGGTCTCGAGTACAACAACCGCGGCACGCTCCAGCCCGTGCTCTTCACGGGCCAGCCGAAGATGCTGAAGGCGCGGCCGCTCACCGTTCGCTTCGCCTACAAGAAGGTTGCGAAGTGGAGCGACGGCCAGCAGATCACCGGGGCGGACTTCCGGTTCCTCTGGCAGACGCAGATGAACCAGTCGTTCGACATCACCTCGCGTGAGGGCTGGGAGGACATCAGCAAGGTCGCCGTGGCGGGCAAGACGGTCACGGTCACGTTCCGCCGCCCGTACGCGGCCTGGAAGGCGCTCATCGGCACCGCGCCGATCCCGCAGCACTCGCTGCAGGGCGAGAACTTCAACCAGGTCTGGCGGAACGACTTCATGAGCCCGAAGAGCAACAAGCCGATCTCGTCGGGCCCGTTCGTCTTCAACCGCTGGCAGCGCGGCTCGCAGCTCGTGCTCACGCGGAACCCGAACTACTGGGGCAAGAAGGCGTACCTGAACCAGATCGTCTACCGCGTGGTCTCGGACACGAACACGCAGTTCCAGGCGATCCGCTCGGGTGAGCTCTCCGTGCTCCGGCCGCAGCCGCAGCTGCAGATCGCGGACGCGCGCCGGAACAACAACCTCCGCGTGCAGTTCGGGCCGGAGTTCTCGTGGGAGCACATCGACATGCAGCAGGGCCCGAAGGGCCATCCGGCGCTGAAGAAGAAGTTCGTCCGGCAGGCGCTCATCCGCGGGATCAACAGGTCCGCGATCACGAGCGCGCTCTACCGGACGATCTCGCCGGGCCTGCCCGTGCTTCAGAACGTGATCTTCAAGCCGTTCGAGTCGCAGTACAAGCCGAACTGGAAGAAGTACACGTACAACCGCGCGGCGGCCGAGCAGCTGCTCCGGACGAACCGCTGCACGAAGGGCTCGGACGGCATCTACAGCTGCCCGGGCGTCGGCAAGCTGTCGTTCCGCTTCACGTCGACCGCCGGCAACCAGCTCCGTGAGCTCACCTTCGAGGTGATCCAGGCGCAGCTGAAGGCCGTCGGCATCGAGGTGAAGTCGACGTTCGGTCCCGCGAGCCACGTGTTCGGCACGGTGCTGCCGTCGCGCGACTGGGACCTGTTCATGTTCGGTTGGCAGGGGAGCCCGGTCTCGGCGCTCACCGACGTCGCCATCCACGGTTGTGGCGGTGACCAGAACGACATGGGTTACTGCAACCGCACGGTGACGAGCCTGCTGAGCAAGGCGTCGGTCGAGCTGAACGACAAGAAGCGCAACGCGATGCTGAACAAGGCGGACGCGCTGATCGCGAACGACATCCCGACGATCCCGCTGATGGCGAAGCCCGGCTTCCTCATCCACGAGAAGCGGATCCAGGGCATCGTCCGCAACCCGACGCAGCAGACCGCGCTCTGGAACGTCAACGCATGGTGGTCGACGTCACGCTAGCCCGCTAGCGAGAGCGCAACAGCCGGGAAAGCCCGTCCTGCCGCCGCAGGGCGGGCTTTCTCTTTGGCGTGGGGGATGCCTGTCGTCAACCGACTACCGGATCCGGCTCCGTTCGTGCGTCGCCGGCCGTAGTGGCTGTGGGCGGTGTTGGACGCTCGCGCTCGAGCAGTCTCTCGAACGCTTTCCACTGCTTGCCGGACAGTTGGGCGTACGCGGCCGGGAACCGCGCTCGTAGATCGATCATCGACTGCCGGTAGCGCTCGGCGACCTCGCCCATGGCGAAGATCGTCCCGGGGTCGAGGTCGTCCCTGGACGAAACGGCGAGGTGCCGGAGACGTTCGATCGCGACGTCCGCGTCCTGGTGCAGGCCGAGAAGGTCCTGGACCGTCACGAGTCGTCTCATCAGCGGTCGCGTCGCGCCCGGGTAGAGGTCCGACAGGAACTCGAGCGCGTAGCGGAGGCGCTTGCAGCGGATCCTGAGCCGGTGGTAGTCGCTTGCCGGCGAGGTGGGGCCGATCCGGGCACCGCCCTTGCGGACGGAGCGGAAGCGGCTCTCGATGAGGTCGGGGGCGAGCGCGCGGGCCGGGCGCGAAGCTGGGCCCGAGCGGGCGAAGTGGCGGGCGCGCAGTGTGCGGCCGAAGCGGCTGACGAAGGCCTCGTAGCGGCGCGAGTCGAGCATCTCGAGCATCGCAGCGCGACTGGATTCGCGTTGCTCGTGGAGCAACGCGCGGAGCCCCATGAGCGCGTCGCGGTCCGTTTCCTCGAGCGCGTCCAGCCAGGTGTCGAGCTGCTCGATCTGGACGTCGAGGTCGCGTACGGTGCCCAGCATCTCGCCGACGGAGCGGAGCTCCTCGCCAACCTTCAGCGCAGTCTCCGGCAGTACATCGACGAAGAGCGAGAGCGCAGCGCGGAGCCGGCGCGTTGCGACGCGCATGTCGTGCAACTCCTCGATGTCGTCTCCGAGCCGAGTACCGGGCTCCTTGGCGAGCATGGCCGAGAAGTGCAGGCGCAGGACAGCCAGCGCAACGGCGCCGCTCGCCATCTCCGGGTCGATTGCAGTCGGGCCGAATCGTTCCGCCGACGGGGGCTGGAGATCGGAGGACAGGATCCCGGCCTCGAACTTGCTCAGGCCGGCGGGCTGCAATGCGCATGCTTCGCGCAGCTCGTGAACGAACGGCTCGAGCGTCCGCAGAGCCGCCTCCGGCACCTCGATCTCGATCCGCCGCAGGCGTGCCGGGGGTCCGCCGCCCGGCTGGTGGATCGCCGTCTCGTCGAGCGCGATCTCACCCGGCGGTAGGCGTTCGGCCTCGAGAGAGAAGGTGCGGCGGCGAGTGCGCACCTCGAACAACGGCAGCAGCGGCTTCGTTCCCGCCACGGCGCGCACGCGCCGGCCCACGGATCCGGTCGCACGCAGGAGCGTCGGCAGGTCGGCGGCTCCTAGCGGCTCGTTCACCTCACGCCGGTTGCGCAATCCCGGAGCGTCGGCCGATGCGGCGTCGAGACCCTTGAGTGTCGCCTCGGCTTCTCGGCGGCGGCCGACGCGACGTATCCGAAGTGAATAACCCGCCCGGCGGAAACGCCAGTCCTCGGTCTCGAAGTACCGATCGACCTGGGTCGCGCCAGTGCCGTTCGCGACCACGTTGACCCCGTGGGCCGCCGTCCACGCGTCGGGCTTGTCGAGCCATCGCAGCACCGGACGCAGGTCGAGGGCGTCGAACTGCCATTCGATCTCGCGGGCGTCGGCCGTCATCGGAGCTTCAGTGGCAACGGGGTGCGTCGGGCATGGTCGAGACCGCTGCTCACGACATCAGTCTCCATCACACGCGGCGAGCGGTGCGAATGTCCTGTCTCTCCAGCGTCGACGTTTACCGCGGCTCGGTCCGCTGGAAGCGGACGCGGCCGTCGAGCTGGTTGTCGCGTAGCTCGAGCTCGAGGTTGACGTCGTAGCGCGAGAGCAACGCGGCGCCGCGGTTGCCGGCGATCACGTTCCGCTCGACCAGCACCCGGCCGCCGCCGATCTGCTGGCCGCCGTTGACGACGATCCCGCCGTGCTGGGGCGGCGTGGCACGGGTGCCGTTCCGCTGAATGCGGTTGCCGACGATCTCGACGCCGCTGCCGACGATCGGCAGGCCCTGGTTCGTCGAGAGCGCGAGCAGGATGCCCGGGCCGGCGTTGTCGACGATCTCGTTGTCGGCGATGCGGACGCCGAGCGTCGGCGCGCCGCGGCCGCCCGGCTCGACGTCGATCCCTGCCGCGGGGTTCCCCCACGTCCGGCCGCCGCCGGTCGGGTACGTGTCGGTCCCGCCGGCGATCACGTTCCGCTCGAGCCGCACGTCGAGCGCGCCCACGACGGAGACGACGTTCCTGCGTCCGCCGACGAACCGCGAGTCCGTCACGGTCACGCGCGCGGCGAAGCCGTCGTTCGCGCGGCCGCCGATGTAGAGCGCGTCGATCGGCGCGCCTCCGACCTCGACCCCGTGCACGTCGACGAGATGCCCGAGGATCGAGATGCCGTACAGCTCGACACCGTCCGGGACCTCGATCCGCAGGCCGCTGATCGAGATGCGCGCGGGTGCGGGGTCGAGCACGCTCGTCCTCGACACGTAGAAGACCGCCTCGGCAGCGATCGGGTCGCCGTCGGTCGAGCGCATCCGCACCTCGCCCGGCCCGAGGCCGCGGATGCACGCGCCGTCGGACGCGATCTGCGTGTCGTCGCGGCTGACCCACAGGCCGCGCGTCGCGTAGCACTGCCCGTCGGGAAGCTTCGGCAGGTAGACCGGTTGCCCCGCGTCGAGCCGCGCCTGCAGCCACGCGGTGTCGTCGCGCACGTCGCTTCCCGAGCTCGGTGCTGCGATCAGCGCGACGCTCACGGCGAGCAGCACGATGCCTACCCGCATGATCAGCATTGTGACGTGTCCCTCGTTCGAGGTACGCTTGCCCGCGCTACCGCCGCCGATCGATGGTTGGGATGGGGCGGCTCGTCGCAGCGGTGGCACTCGTTTCGGCGGTTTTCTGCGCCGGCGGGATCTCTGCGGCGCCGGCCGGTGCCGGAGCGGCCGGATGCGGCGCAGCGTCGTACTCCTATGCGGGCCTGCAGGCAGCCGAGCGCGGCCACGGCGTGCGCGCGACCATCACCGTGCTCGACGCTCCGCGCGTCGAGAAGGGGCACGTCGCGGCATGGGTCGGTGTCGCCGGCCGCACGCAGTGGATCCAGGTCGGAGTCAGCGGCTTCGAGGGCTCGCCGACGAGCAACCTCTACTACGAGATCTCGCGCGCCGGCCGCGCGCCGCAGTACTTCGAGGTCGAGCCCGACATCGCGCCGGTCGCGACGCGCACCGTCGCGGTGCTCGAGGTGCGAGGGCATCCGAACTGGTGGCGCGTGTGGGTGAACGGCCGTCCCGTCTCTCGGGCGGTGCACCTGGCCGGGAGCCACAAGCGTTGGCGCGGGCTCGCGACCGCCGAGAGCTGGAACGCCGGTACGCGCGCTTGCAACACGTTCGCGTATCGCTTCGACCGGCTCGCGGTCGCGGCGGCACCCGGCGGCTCGTGGCACGCGTTCCGCGCGAACCACCGTTTCCAGTCTCCGGGCTACGCGGTCGTGGCACGGCGGCTGACGAGCTTCGACGCGCTCTCGCGCTAGCGCAGGACTCTGATCGGCGTCCCCGTCGGGGCGAGCCGCTTCAGCTCGAGCGCAGCCGCGTTCGAGACGCGGATGCATCCGTGTGAGACCGCCTGACCGAGCAGGTCCGGGCGCGGCGTGCCGTGGATGCCGACAATCCCTCCGCCGGGCCACTCGCTCAGCTTCGAGTACGCACTCGTCTCGAGCGCGTACGAGCCGAGGAAGGTGTTGCGCGGCGTGAACCGCGACGTCACGTAGAAGAGGCCGAGCGGCGTCTCGGCTCCGCGCTTGCCGACGGCCACGCGCGTGCGCAGCGCGACCTTCCCGTCGCGCGACAGCTCGAGCGTCCGCGCGCCGCGATGGATCACGATCGACGCGATCGTCGGCCGAAGCGACGCCGAAGACGCGGGGATCCATCCGGTCCGCCCGTTGGGGCGGCCGGGGAGCGCGATCTTGAACCAGAGCCGACCGTTCCGTTCCGCCCGGAGCTCGAGCGCGAGCACGACCTGCGGGCGGAAGTCCGACCGGCGGAAGTCGCGCAGGACGGCGAGCTTCTTCGCGCCTGCGCTCGGAGCACGCCGCACGGTCACCGTTGGCACGACGAGCTGGCCGGCCGCGGGATAGGAGCGAGGCAGGCTCGGCGCCGCTGCCCGGCCCTCGGCGGCGAACGCCGAGAGCGCGAGCAGCAGGCCGAGAAGGAAGCTAGCCCGTGAGCGGAGGCTGGAACGCACCGAGGACTCCGAAGCGTGCGCTGCACGACTGGCCCGCGACCGTCACGTTCGCGACGCCCGGTCGGCGGCCCATGACACGGACGCTCGCGACACCCTGCGCGTTCGTGCGTGCGGAGGCGTCGATGCCCGCACCGCGGACGCGGACGCGGAGGCCGGAGACGGTGCCGCCGAGGGCGACGACCCTGAGCGAGACGCGGTGTCCGACCGCCAGCGAGCGCGGCGTGACGCGGAGCGCGGTGCAGCCGACCGTCGGCGGGGCGAAGGCTCCGTTGACCGTCGTCGTGGCGACCGCGGTGTTGTTGGACGGCGCCGGGTCGGGCTGGTTGCCGTCGACCGTGGCGACGTTCGTGATCGTCCCCGGCGACTGCGGCTGCACGACGACCGTGATCGTCGCGCTTGCGCCGCCGGCGAGCGTGCCGAGCGAGCAGACGATCGTCGGCTGGCCCGAGCAGCTGCCCTGGCTCGCGCTGACCGAGACGAGGGTGACGCCGGCCGGAAGCTGGTCCGTGACCGTGACGCCGGTCGCCGTCGCCGCGCTGCCGTTCGTCGCGCGGATCGTGTAGACGAGCGAGCCACCGACCGTCGCGGGGTCCGGCGCGTCCGTCTTCGTGACCGAGAGGTCGATCGACGGCGTCGACGGAGTCGTCGGCGTGGTCGGAGTCGTCGGCGTGGTCGGAGTCGTCGGCGTGGTCGGAGTCGTCGGCGTGGTCGGAGTCGTCGGCGTGGTCGGAGTCGTCGGCGTCGTCGGAGTCGTCGGAGTCGTCGGCGTCGTCGGAGTCGTCGGAGTCGTCGGAGTCGTCGGCAGTCGTCGGCGTCGTCGTGCCCGGAACGTTGCAGTCGTTCGCGAAGATCGCCTGGCCCGTCGCGTCCCAGTTCTTGCCCGGGTACTGCTTCGTGACGCCGCCGTCCTCGTAGGTGAAGGGCGGGATGATGTCGTCGCCGTGGCCGTCGTGACCGGAGACGTCACCGTCGGCCGACGGGTGGTTCCGCACGTACGGGTTCGAGCTGCTGCCGGTGGCGTGACAGATCGTCACCTTGTCCTTGGGGCCACCCGTCGCGCTCGCCGAACCGATGGAAACCATCGCGAGCATGAGCCCCGCGACGAACGCCACCGCTGTTCCGGCCGCACGGATCAGCGTCTTCCTCCGCATCTGCTCCCTTTCCCGGCGATGGCTGCGCCAGGGAGGGCCGATTCGTCAGAGATGCCGACCCAGGCCGACCCTCCTCAGGAGGCTTCCTCTTGCCGCAGACGACGCCTTCTCGTGAGGAGCTCGTTCGCTCCTCGATAACCACGGGGAGAATGGCTCCCCCCTCGGACGGAACCATACGCCGCTCCACCCACGGCGAAACAGCCGAAAGGCGAGGTCCGGGTGGCGGAAGGTCGAGGAAAAGGGTGCGGCGGGTTACGCCGCACCCTCTGCGAGCAGCAGGTCCTTCGTGCGCGCGCCGCCGACGAGCCCGATCTTTCGCTCGAGGAGCTCCCGGGGGCTTCGGCGCTCGGCCCGTGCGGCCCGGAGCATCTCCTTGACCGCCGGCTTCGTGTGCCCCGCCGAGTCGAACTGCCACGAGGGGTAGTGCCACTCGCCCCGGGCCTCGTCACGCACGCCGTAGAGCTCACCGGCCTTGCGCATCGACTCGATCCGGGCGGGGTCGACGCCGAGCCTGAACGCGAGCCAGGATCCCGTGAGGTTCGCCATGACGTCCCCTCCTAGGCCGTCCGGGGCGCCAGGCGCCCGGACGGCTTCGTGACGGACTTGAACCCTCCGACGATCCACCCGCCGACTGCCAGCACGAGGAGCGCGACGCCGAGGATGGTCAGGTAGATCCACTTCTTCACGTCTGCCTCCTCCTTTAGATGGTCGCCTGGACGGGCTCGCCCGCCGGCGCGTAGTGGGGCTGGAAGCCGAGGATGCGGCCCATCGGGGCGCCCATCGCGAGCGCGGCCTTCTGCATCCACCTCGGCACGACCGGGAGCTGCACGTCGCCGAAGTGGTGGTTCGCGATGACCGCGAGCCGCAGCGGGTTCGGCATCCCCTTCCGGTTCGTCTTGCCGTCGGCCGCGAGGCCGAACATCGTCTCGATCAGCGCCTCGAACTGGAGCGCCGGGCGCACCTCGCAGCGGAACACGAGCTCGTCGGCTCCGGCGTTCCACCACTTGTGCGCGACGCGGGGCTCGACGACGAGCACGTCGCCCGCCTTCGCCTCGAGCTCTTTCCCGCCGAGCTTCGCGCCGAGCGTGCCGCGGATCACCTCGAACGTCTCCGTCTGGGACGGGTGGACGTGGGCTGCGGCCACGACGCCGCCGGGGGCGGCGCTGAGCTCGATCAGGACGTACTCGCCGTTCGTGTCGGCTGCCGTCTTCAGGAACGTCATCCGCTCCTTCGTGACCGGGTTCGTGAGAGTGTCGCCTGCCTGGATCAACGCTGCCTCCTGTAGTCGGTGGAGTGCTCGGGAACTGCGCTGATCCTGGCCCGCGAGGGGTCGCCGCGCATCGGGGCGACCCCCAAAGATCGCCACCGAGGTTTTGAGCAACCGCCCCCTTAGGGGTGCGGCTAGCCGTACTAGGAGAACGCCGGCGCGGGGGCGTCCGCGCCCAGGGCGCCCGCGAGCTGGGCCCGGGAGGAGATCCCGAGCTTCCGGTAGACGCTCGAGAGGTGCACCTCGACCGTCTTCGGGGTCACGAAGAGCGCCTGGGCGATGTCCCGGTTCGTCATCTCCTTGGCCGCCATCCCGGCGACCCGGCGCTCGCTCGGGGTGAGGGCGTCGAGCCCGCTCAGGGCCACGCGCCGTGGGCGGGCACCCGTCGCCATCAGCTCCTCCTGCGTCTTGGTGATCAGCGGGATCGCCTCGCCCTGGTGGGCGAGCTCGAGCGCCTGACGGAGCTCCTCGCGCGCCTCCGAGCGGTGGTTCGCGCGTCGGAGCGCCGAGCCGAGCTCGAGCAGGCCGCGGGCGCGCTCGAGGACGGCGTCCGAGCCCTCGAGGGTCGCCACGGCTTCGCGCAGGAGCTCGATCCCGGCCTCGCCGCCCTCGACCATGCCGGACACGCGGAGGGACTTGGCGATCGCGCGAGGCGCGCCCCACTGCCGTGAGAGCTCGACCTCCTCGGCCGCGAGCCGCTTCGCCTCGTCGATCTCGCCGAGCTGCTGGTGGGCGAGCGCCATCTGGGAGCGCCACGAGATGACGGCCGGGTTCACGCCGCCGAGCTCCTCGAAGACCTCGCGTGCCCGGGTGTACTCGGCGAGCGCGTCCCGGTGGCGGCCCTGGAGAAACCGGAGCCGGCCGCGGGCGTCGTGGACGAACGCCTGCCCACGTGAGGCCTCGGGCAGCGCGTCGACCCGCGCGAGGGTCTCGATCGCCGATTCGAGGTCGCCGCGCTGCATCTGCGCGTCGGCGAGGAACGCGAGCGCGTACGGCATGCCGCTGATGAGCCCGTGCTGCTCGAGGGCCTCGACGGCGTTCCGGAGGTCGGCTTCGGCCTCGGAGAGGTCGCCCGTGAAGATGTGGAGGTACCCGCGGAAGGTCGACGCGACCGCATACGCCGAGACCGAGCCTCGGACCCTGGCGTCGGCGAACGCGTCGTCGAAGATCGCAGCGGCCGTCTCCCACTCGTCCGCCACCGTCAGCGTGACCGTCGAGAAGGCGAAGGCGGGGTTGTCCTCGGCGAAGATCGCGCCGCCGGCCACCGCGCGCTCGGCGTACTCGATGCAGGTCTCGCGGTCGCCCATTGCGCGGGCCTGGGCGAACGCGATCAGGCCGAGGAGCATGCGCGACCCGACGTCGTCCCCGAGCGGCAGCTTCTTCACGCGCTCCATCTGCTTCCGGGCCAGCGGGAAAAGCGGGGGGAAGATGAGCGTGACGGTCAGCAGCCCGGCCTCGAGCCGCCGGCAGAGGTCGAGGTCGACCTGCGACACCGACTCGATCGCACCCTCGAAGAGCTGCACCGACTCCTGCACCTGAAGGCCGTAGAGGAGCGTGCGGCCGAGGTCGAGGGCGATGCGGGCGCGCCGGATCGTGTCGGTCTCGAGCGCGTGCGCCTCGCGGAGGTGCTTGACGGCTCCCGGGTTGTCGACGAGGCGCTCGGCGAGCCCGAGGCGGTAGAGCAGCTCGGCGTGCTCGCTGTCCTCGAGCGGCTCCTCGGCCGCTCGGCGCAGATAGGCGGCCGCCGCGTCCGGGTCACCCTTCGAGAGCGCGCGGTCCGCCGCCTGGCGGAGCACCTGCGCGGCGAGCTCGATCGCGCCCGGCCGCGTCAGCAGCAGGTGCGCGGCGATCTGCTCCTGTGGTGCGTCCGCCTCCGCGAGGAGCTCGGCCGCCGCGGCGTGCTTCTGCTCGCGCTCGGCGCCGTTCAGGTCGGCGTAGACCGCGGCGCGGAGGACGGGGTGGACGAACGCAAGCCGCTTCTCGACCCGAAGGAGCCCGTTTCGCGCGAGCGTCGCGGCGGTGTGGGCGGCCAGCTCGCGGTCGACACCGGCCAGCGTGGCGGCGTCGGCGAGCCGCACGTCGTCGCCGAGCACCGCGACGGCCTGGGCGAGCGCCGTTGCCTCGTTCGGAAGCCGGGCGAGCCGCAGATGGACGGAGCGCGAGACCGCCTCGGGCCCGAGCTCGTACACGCGCGACGCGTTCCGCGCCTTCGGCGCGATCCCCTCGCTCGCGAGGGCGTCGAGCAGGGCGCGGAGCAGGAGCGGGTTGCCGCCCGCGGCCTCGTGGCAGGCGTCCGCGAACTCGACGTCGACGTCGCGCGCGAGCGTCTCGCGGATGAGCGACTGCGCCGCGTGGAGCGTCAGCGCCTGCGGGCGGATCACGACCGCGCCGGGATCCGCCACGATCTCGGCGACGAGCGCCTCCTCGTTGCTCTGAGCGGGCGGACGGGTTCCGGCGACGAGCAGGATCGGCATCCCCTCGAGGCGCCGCGCGGTGTAGTTGAGCCAGCGGAGCGAGGCCGCGTCGCTCCAGTGCAGGTCGTCGACGGCGAGCAGGAGCGGCTGGCGGGTCGCGAGGTTGCCGGCGAGCCAGAAGAGGCCGTGGAGCGTGGAGAAGGAGTTGTCGGCGAGGACGTTCGGGTCGCTCAGGCCGCGCTCGTCGAAGAGCGGCGCGGCGAGCGCGGCGGCGCCGGCGAGCAGCTCCTCGCGCTCCTCGGCGGGTGCGAGGGCGAGGATCGGCTCGAAGAGCTGGCGGACGATCCCGAACGAGAATTCGTGCTCGCGCTCGCCGCCGCGCGCGCTGAGCACGCGGAGCCCGGCGGCCGCTCCCAGCGAGCGCGCCTCGGCGACGAGCCGCGTCTTGCCCATCCCGGCGTTTCCCTCGATCGCGACGAAGCGGCCGTTTCCGCTCCGCGCGACCTCGATCATCGCGCGGATCGCGGCCAGCTCGGCCTCGCGCTCGAGCAGGACGGACGCGCCGGGAGCGCTCGGCATCCCCGAGCGGGTCGCCAGGGGCGGGAACACGTCGGGGAGCCCGGGGACGACGAGCTGGTAGAGCCGCTCCGGCCGGTCGAGGCCGTCCAGCCGGTTCTCGCCGAGGTCGCGGAGTTCCACGTCGCGCGGCAGGTCGTGCTCGACGAGCCTGCCCGTCGTGCTCGAGAGCAGGATCTGGCCGCCGTGGCCCGCGTCGCCGATCCGCGAGGCCTGGTGGACGGCGAAGCCGACGTAGCCGTCCTCGCCGACCGTCGCCTCGCCCGTGTGGACGCCCATCCTGATCCGCACGAGCGCCCGCTCGGGCCACTCCTGCCCGAGAACGGCCCTCTGCGCGGCGATCGCGGCCTGGACGGCGGTCCCCGCGCTCCGGAAGACGGCGAAGAACGAGTCGCCCTGGCGGTCGATCTCGACACCGCCGGCCTCCTCGAACGCCGTCCGGAGCAGGTCGTTGTGGAGCGAGAGGAGCTTTCCGTACTCGTCTCGGCCCAGGTCTTTCAGGAGCTGCGTCGAGCCCTGGATGTCCGAGAACAGGAACGTGACGGTGCCGGTGGGAAGTGCGCTCATAGGCATGGCTGCCGAGCCGGGAGGGGCTCGAAACAAGACGCAGGGTACGGCAGATTCCTTCCCCCAAAAGACTGGGGTCGCGGTTAGGGGGGTCGCACGAGGCGACCGGAGCCCCCTCCCGCGCACGATGGGCAGGCGAACACGTCCACAGGAGGTTGAAAGCCATGTCCGTCGTCGAACTCCGCGCCCCGCAGCCCGGCCCCGAGCCGTCCGCGGAGGCGATCGTCAGCATCGAGAAGGTCTCGCGCCGCTACGGCGAGGGCGACACCGCCGTCGACGCGCTCCGCGGCGTCTCGCTCGAGGTCGAGCGCGGCAAGCTGACCGCGGTCATGGGCCCGTCGGGCTCGGGCAAGTCGACGCTGATGCACATCCTCGCCGGCCTCGACCGCCCGACCGAGGGCACCGTCGTCCTCGACGGCGTCGACATCACGCGGATGAGCGACAAGAAGCTCACGCTCTTCCGGCGCCAGAAGATCGGCTTCGTCTTCCAGTTCTTCAACCTGCTGCCGATGCTGACGGCGGAGGAGAACGTCGCCCTCCCGCTCGACATCGCCGGCGAGAAGATCGACCGCGAGTGGCTCGACGAGCTGCTCGTGACGGTCGGGATCGACAAGCGGCGCACGCATCGCCCCTCCGAGCTCTCGGGCGGCCAGCAGCAGCGCGTCGCGATCGCGCGCGGGCTCGTCTCGAACCCCGCGGTGCTCTTCGCCGACGAGCCGACGGGCAACCTCGACTCGACGACGTCGAAGGACGTGCTCCGCGTGCTGCGGAACGCCGTCGACGACCTCGGCCAGACGACGGTGATGGTCACCCACGACGCGGGCGCCGCGTCGATGGCCGACCGGATCCTCTTCATCGCCGACGGCCGGATCGTCCAGGACCTGAAGGAGTCGACGGCGCGCGAGGTGCTCGCCGCGATGCAGGAGGTGACCGGGCGATGAAGCGCGTCGCGCTCAAGGGGATCTTCGGCCGGAAGCTCCGCACGGCGCTGACGGCCTTCTCCGTCATCCTCGGCGTCGCGATGGTCACCGGGAGCTTCGTGCTCACGGACACCATGTCGAAGGCGTTCGACTCGATCTTCTCGAGCTCGTACGAGAAGACCGACGTCGTCGTGAGCGGGCGCTCGCTCGTCGACTGGTCCGACCAGGGCAACGCGCTCGTCTCCGACCAGGTGCTCCGGCAGGTGCGTGCGCTGCCGTCCGTGGACGCGGCCGCCGGGCAGATCCTCGACCTGAACTCCAGCGCGAACACCGCGCATCTGATCGACCATGACGGGGACATCGTCACCGGCAACGGCAACCCGACGTTCGGGCTCGGCGTCGATCCCGACGCAGCAGCAGTTCAACCCGCTCAAGCTGAAGGAAGGGCGGTTCGCCACGGCTCCGGGCGAGGTCGTCGTCGACGCCAACAGCGCCGACCGGCTCGGGTTCCACGTCGGCGAGCTCGTGCACGTCTCCGTCGGCGGCCCGGTCCGTTCGTTCCGGCTCGTCGGCATCGCGCAGTACGGCGACGTGGACACGATCGGCAGCGCGACCATGGCGATCTTCGACGTGCACGAGGCCCAGCGGCTGCTGTCGAAGCCCGGCTACGACGTGATCATGGTCGCGGGCCGCGAAGGCGTCTCGCAGGACAAGCTCATCCGCGACATCCAGATGCTGCTTCCCGCGAACGCGCAGGTGCGCACGGCAGCGGAGCAGGCGACCGCCGACAAGAAGGGCGTCTCGGAGTTCATCGACTTCATCCGGTACGCGCTCCTCGGCTTCGGTGTGATCGCGTTGTTCGTCGGCGCGTTCGTCATCTTCAACACGCTCTCGATCACGGTCGCTCAGCGCACCCGTGAGCTCGCGACGCTTCGCACGCTCGGCGCAACGCGGCCGCAGGTGATGGGGAGCGTCGTGCTCGAGGCACTCGCCGTCGGGTTGACGGCGTCGCTCATCGGGATCGCGGCCGGCATCGGCATCGCGAAGGGCCTGACCGCGCTCTTCGCGGCGGCGAACCTCGACCTGCCGCGCTCGGCGATGGTCTTCGAAACGCGGACGTGGGTCGTCGCGCTGCTGCTCGGGACGCTCGTCACGCTCGCCGCGTCGATCGCACCGGCGCTCCGGGCGACGCGCGTGTCGGCGATCGCGGCCGTGCGCGAGGGCGCGACGCTGCCAAGCGGACGGTTCGCGCGTCTGTCGTTCCCGATCTCGCTCGGGCTCCTCGGTCTCACGATCGCTGTGCTCGGCTACGGGCTCTTCGTCCCGGGTGTGTCCGCGTTGGGGCGGGTGCTCTCGCTCGCTCTCGGAACGCTGGCGCTGTTCGTCAGCGTCGCGATCGTGTCGACGCGGCTCGTCACGCCGTTCGCACGCGTGCTCGGGTGGCCGGCCGCCCGGTTCGGCGGAGCTGCCGGGCGGCTCGCCCGCGGCAACGCGGTCCGGATGCCCGGCCGCACCGCTGCGACGGCGGCGGCGCTCATGGTCGGCCTCGCGCTCGTCACCTTCGTGACCGTCATGGGCAAGGGGCTCCAGGCGTCCGAGCGCGACGCCGTCGTCCGCCAGATCGACGCGGACTACGTCGTCGTCTCGCAGAACGGCTGGACGACGCTGCCTGCCGTGGTCGGCCAGACCGCGGCCGACGCACCCGGCGTACAGGTCTCCTCGAGCATCCGCCGCGAGCGCGGCCGCGTGCTCGGACGGAGCGTCGACGTCTCCGGCGTCGACCCGCGGACGATCGACGACGTCTTCCACCTCGAGTGGTCGGAAGGGTCGCCGCTCGTGCTCCAGTCGCTCGGCGCGCGTGACGCGATCGTGCGGAAGTCGTTCGCCGACGCGAACGGGTTCGCCCGCGGCGGCGAGTTCATCGTCCGCACGCCGACGGGGAAGATGATGAACCTCCGGATCCGGGCCATCTACGACCCGCCGCGCTTCGACTCGATGCTCGGCAGCGTGGTCGTCCCGCAGTCGACGTTCGACCGGTTCTTCGAGCGGCCGAGCGACTCGCTCACGCTCGTGTGGTCGAACGCGCCTCGCTCGACGCTCGCGGCCGCACTGGCGGCGTATCCCGACGCGCGCGTCGTCTCGGACGACACGTTCGTCGACGAGCGCGTCGCGGAGATCGACGGGATCATCAACGTCCTCTACGCGCTGCTCGCGCTGTCCGTGATCGTGAGCCTGTTCGGCATGGTGAACACGCTCGTGCTCGCGGTGTACGAGCGGACGCGGGAGATCGGGATGCTCCGCGCAGTCGGTCTGACGCGGCGGCAGACTCGCCGGATGATCCGGCACGAGAGCGTCGTCACGGCGCTGATCGGTGCGGCGCTCGGCCTGCCGGTCGGCATCGCGCTCGCCGGTGCGGTCACGCACGCGCTGGCCGACTACGACGTCTCGCTCTCCATTCCGGTGGGATCGCTGGTCGTGTTCGCAGTGATCGCGATCATCGCCGGTGTCGCGGCGGCCGTCCTCCCGGCACGCCGTGCCTCGCGCCTCAACGTGCTCGAAGCACTGCAGTACGAGTAAGGCGAGGCGTCAGCGGCGGCGGGCCCTGCGGGGGGCCCGTCGCCGCGCGCGCGAGCGTTCCGTCGCGGCGGCGGCCTGCTCGGCGAGGGCCTCGACGGGCAGGTCTTGCTCGAGTTCGGGCTCGAGGTCGGGCTCGAGGTCGGGCTCGGGCTCCAGGTCGGGCGCGGGCTCCAGGTCGGGCGCGAGCTCGGCGACGGGCTCCGGCTCGAACGCGGGAGCCGCCGCGTCCTCGACGTGCGGATCGCGGCCGAACCAGCCCGAGCGCTCGGGCTCGGACGGCGGCTCCTCGTCGACCTCGGGAACCTCCGGGGCGACGGGCAGCTGCGCCTCCTGCTCCCACGGGTCGACGTGTGCGGGCGCCTCGGGCTCGGCGAGCTCGATCGCCTCGTCGGTCTCCTCGTCGATGTCCTCGGCGGCGACGACCAAGAGCTCGGCCGAATGTTCGGTGGGGGGCGGCGGCTCCTCGGCGCGCCGGAAGAGCCGGAAGCGCCGCTTCTCGGGCGCCGGCGCAGGCTCGGGCTCGACCGCCTCGGCGACGGGCTCCGGTTCCGGTTCGGGCTCCGGTTCCGGTTCGGGCTCCGGCTCCGGCTCCGGCTCGGCGGCTCCGGCTGCCGGGCTCGGGCTCGACGCCTCGGCGACGGGCTCGGGCTCCGGTTCGGGCTCGGGCTCCGGCTCGGCCTGGTGCAGCTCCGCGACGGCCTCCGGCTCGGTCTCCTCGAGCTGCCGGGCTCTCGGGCACCGGCTGGGGCTGCGGCGGCTCGAAGATCAAGACCGGCGCCGGCTCGGGCACGAGCTCGGGTTCGGGTTCGGGTTCGGGCTTCGGGCTCGGGCGGCTCCTCGACGATCGCCTCGGCCGACTCTTCGGGGACGATCGGTTCCTCGACCACCTCGGCCTCGACGACCGCCTCGTCGTCTTCTCGCACCGGCGGTGCGTCGAGCATCGTCATCGCCTCGGGGCCTTCCTCCGGCGCAACCCACGCCTCGGCCTCCGGCAGCTCCTCCGGCTCCTGGTCGAGATCCGGCGCGACTGCGGGCGCAGCCGCCGTCGGGATCGCGCGCTCGCGCGCGGCGACCCATTCGATCAGCAGCACCACGCCGAGCGCGGCGCCCATCACGAGCACGATCGTCAGCGACGACCATCCTGCGATCCCGACCACGACGCCGACGAGGATCAGAAACGCGAACTCTCCGGCGAGCCGCGGGAACGCGGGCGGCAGCGTCCACTCGCGCACACCGCGAGGCGCGCCGTACCCACCGCCGCCTCCCTGCCACGACTGCACGGTCCACCCCGAGCCGCGAACCGTGCGGAGCTCGGCGCGGAGCTCGGCCGCCGTCCGCTGGAACACCTCGACCGCCTCGAGCGTCCGGAGCGTCGAGTCGAGCTGTGCGGCGTGACGGTAGAACGCGTCGAACGCCTCGCGCACCTGCTCGCGGTCGTAACCCTGCTCCGCGATCGGGAGGTCCTCGACGCGCGGGAGCGGCGCGGGCCGCCGCTCGGGCTCGCGAGGCTCTCTCGGCTCGGGTGCCGGCCAGTCGCCGTCCGTCATCCGAGCAGAGTACGCAACCCGTTACTCCTCCTGCACGAGCGGAAGACCGGTCGCGACGACGCGCCGACCGCCCACGTCGTACACGACGTCGACGCTGTCGTTCTGGCGGTACGTCCCCGCGATCCCGAGGACGATGCTGAGCCAGCGCCAGAAGCCGAGCCGCCCCTCACGCGCCAGGCTCCGCGGGAAGACCAAGCTCGTGCCACGACGCTCGAAGTCGACACCCTCTCGCTGCTGAACGCCGTTGACGTAGACCTCGAACCCTCCGGTCGCGCCCGGCGGCAGGTCCACCCTCGTCCTCGGGCTCACCCCTCGTAGAATGCCACCGGCCGTGCGCCGCCTCGTCTCGATCGCCGCTCTCGTGCTCGGCGCACTCGCGCTCGCCGCGCCCGCGTTCGCCGCCAACGCGGGCCTGACGCCCGTCGATCCGGCGTCGCCGAACGCCGAGGCGATCAACCAGACCTACTACCTGCTGCTCGTCGTCACCGGGATCGTGCTGATCGCGGTCGAGGTCGCATTGATCGTCTTCGTCGTGCGCTACCGGCGACGCAAGCGCCCCGTCGACGCCGAGGGACCGCAGATCCACGGCAACACCAGGCTCGAGGTCCTCTGGACGGTCGTCCCCGTGTTCCTCGTCGCGATCATCGTCGGGTTCGTCTTCTACAAGCTGCCGGACGTGAGCGACGTCTCGCGCGCGTCGAACGAGCCGGCGAACGTGCCGAACCTGCGCATCGACGTGCAGGGCCATCAGTTCTACTGGGAGTTCCGCTACCCCGACGGCAGCATCACGTACGACACGATGGTCGTCCCGGCCGGCCGGACGGTCGAGCTGAACGTGACGTCGCAGGTCGGCGACGTGATCCACTCCTGGTGGATCCCGGAGCTCGGTGGAAAGATCGACGCGATCCCCGGGCGGTTGAACCACACGTGGTTCCGCGCCGAGCGGCCCGGTGTCTACGAAGGAAACTGCACCGAGTACTGCGGCATTCAGCACGCGGCGATGGAGATGAGCGTGCACGCACTTCCCGTCGGCCGCTACCGGGCCGAGCTCGCGCGGCTGTCCGCGAGCGGCCGCGCGCAGTTCGACGCAGCGTGCTCCAAGTGCCACAACATCTCCGGGCCGCAGCTCATCGGCCCCGACCTCCAGGGCAACCCGACGCTCGCCGACCCCGAAGCGCTCGCGCTCCTCGTGCGGAACGGCCGAGGCGAGATGCCCGCGGTCGGCGCCGGCTGGAGCGACGAGCAGATCGAGACGCTCGTGAGCTACACGAAGACGATCGCCGGGGGCGGCCAGTAGTGGCCGTCCAGACCGAGCGCATCTACCCCGTCCCGTGGTATCGCGGCCGCTTCGCGAGCTGGCTCGTCACGACCGACCACAAGAAGATCGGCATCCTCTACATCGGGACGAGCCTCTTCTTCTTCGTCGTCGGCGGCATCCTCGCGCTGCTGATGCGGACCGAGCTCGTGACGCCCGAAGCAGGGGACGTCGTGAGCCGCGAGACGTACAACCAGCTCTTCACGATGCACGGGCTGACGATGGTCTTCCTCGTCATCGTCCCGATCCTCGCCGGCTTCGGGAACTACGTCGTGCCGCTGATGATCGGCGCCGCGGACATGGCGTTCCCGCGGCTGAACGCGTTCTCGTACTGGGCGTTCCTGCTCGGCGGCATCGTGCTCTACAGCGGGTGGTTCAGCGCCGGCGGCCCGGCGGACACCGGCTGGTACCTCTACCCGCCGTACTCGATCCACACCGACACCTCGGTCGACCTGACGATCCTCGGTCTCCACCTGCTCGCGATCTCGTCGCTTGCGGGGGCGATCAACTTCGTCGCGACCGTGCACACGCTCCGCACCGCGGGCATGACGTGGATGCGGATCCCGCTCTTCGTCTGGACGATCTACACGTACGCGTGGCTGCTGATCCTCGCGCTTCCGTCGATCGGCGCCGCGTTGACGATGCTCCTGCTCGACCGTCAGGCCGGCACGCACTTCTTCCTGCCGAACGAGGGCGGGAATGCGCTGCTCTACCAGCACATGTTCTGGTTCTTCGGACACCCCGAGGTCTACGTGATGGTGCTGCCCGCCTTCGGGATCGTCTCGGAGGTCCTGCCGGTGTTCGCGCGCAAGCCGATCTTCGGCTACGCGGCGATCGCGTTCTCGACGATCGGGATCGCGTTCGTCTCGCTGCTCGTCTGGGCGCACCACATGTTCGCCGTCGGCCTGCCGAACTACCTGAACGGCTTCTTCATGATCGCGTCGGTGCTCGTCGCGGTCCCGACCGGCGTGAAGGTGATCAACTGGCTCGCGACGCTCTGGCGCGGGAACATCGAGTTCGCGACGCCGATGCTGTTCGCGCTCGGCCTCCTCTCGATCTTCACGATCGGCGGCATCTCCGGCGTCATGCTCGCCGCGTTCCCGTTCGACTGGCAGGTGCACGACACGTACTTCGTCGTCGCGCACATGCACTACGTCCTCTTCGGCGGGTCGATCTTCGGCATCTTCGCCGGGCTCTACTACTGGTGGCCGAAGATGTTCGGCCGCATGCTCGACGAGGGGCTCGGGAAGCTGAACTTCTGGCTCTACTTCATCGGCATCAACCTGACGTTCGGGCCGCAGCACTTCCTCGGCCTGCTCGGGATGCCGAGGCGCGTCGTCGGCTACCGCGATCTGCCGTGGTGGCAGACGTGGAACGTGGTCTCGACGGTCGGCTCGTTCCTGCTCGGCCTCGGGACGCTCGTCTTCCTCTGGAACGTCGTCCGCTCGCGGAAGTCGCGCCGGGTCGGCAACGACCCCTGGCTCGGCGACACGCTCGAGTGGTACACGACCTCACCGCCGCCCGAGCACAACTTCGACAAGGTGCCGTACATCTCGAGCCCGCGCCCGCTTCGCGACCTGCGCCGCCGGCTCGCGGAGGAGGGAGTGCGCAGGTGACAGCGGGACCTTGGATGCGTCTGTGCGGCCTCACCGCCACGGCGGCCGCCGTCGCGACCGTCGCGAGCGGCTCGCTCGGCGTTGCGCACCGCGCGCTCGCGGTGATCGCGATCCCGCCGCTCGTCGCGCTCGTCATCGCTGCGTGGACCGCGCACCGCGAGCTCCTCCCGTGGATGGCCGCGGCGCTCGGCTCGTTCCTCGTCGCGATCGGGACGTGGTGGGCGGGTGCCGTCCACGTCGCGGCCGCAGGCGTCGCGCTCGCGGTGATCGCCGTCGCCACCGCGCAGCTGTTCCGCGGCGACATCGGCCCCGTCGGCGCATGGCGCGACTACGTCACGCTGACGAAGCCGCGGATCATGTCGCTCCTGCTCCTGACGGGCGCATGCGGGATGTTCGTCGGCGCGGAAGGCGTCCCGCCGCTCGGCGACTTCGCTGCGATGCTCGTCGGCCTCGCGCTCGCCTGCGGCGGCGCAAGCGCGCTCAACCACGTGCTCGACCGCGACATCGACAGGCTGATGGGCAAGCGGACCCGCTCGCGGCCCGTCGCGACAGGCCGCATCGCACCCGAGCGCGCGCTCGAGTTCGGGCTCGCGCTCTCGGCGTTCTCGTTCGTCCTGCTCGGCAGCCTGACGAACATCCTGACCGCGGTGCTCGCGCTCGTCGGGAACCTCTTCTACGTGCTCGTCTACACCCGCTGGCTGAAGCGTTCGACGCCGCAGAACATCGTGATCGGCGGCGCGGCGGGCGCGGTCCCGCCGCTCGTCGGCTGGGCCGCTGCGACCGGCAACCTGACGCTGCCCGCGCTCGCCCTGTTCGCGATCGTGTTCTTCTGGACGCCGCCGCACTTCTGGGCGCTCGCGCTGCTGATCAAGCGCGACTACGAGAACGCGCGGATCCCGATGCTCCCGGTCGTCCGCGGCGAGCGCGAGACGGCGAAGCAGATCGTCCTCTACACGCTCGTGCTGATCGCGGTCACGCTCGTCCCGTTCGCGATCGGGATGTCGGGCGTGCCGTACCTCACGAGCGCACTCGTGCTCGGCGGCGTCTTCCTCTGGCTCGCGTGGCGGCTCCGCGCCGAGCTCGTGCCGAGACGCGCCGCGGTGCTCTTCCACTACTCGCTGGCCTACCTCGCGCTCCTCTTCGTCGCGCTGGCCCTCGACCCCCTCCTCGCGTGAGCGACCGCGAGCGCGAGCAGCGGAGCCTCCTGATCGGCTGGGGCCTCTTCGCCCTTTTCATCCTGCTCTTCGCGGGCTCCGTCGCAGTCGCCCTCCTGTATCTAGCCCTGGACTAGGGGGTCAAGGAACAGTGCTCGAGAGCCGATCTGGCTCTCGATGCGGCCGATCGTCCGTCTCTGCCTGCTCGTCGCCGCGCTCAGCGCGCTCTCCGCGTCGCCTGCGCACGCGACGCGCGTCCTCGGGCTGCCCGAGACGCTGACGAGCCAGCACTTCCAGATCCACTACGCGGGACAGGTGCTCCCGCCCGGCGTCTCGGTCATCCACCAGGACGCCGCCGACCTCGCCGGGAACCTCGAGCAGGCGTACTCGACGATGGTCGGCGACTGGGGCTATCCCGCTCCGCTCGACGACGGCGACGGGAAGATCGACGTCTTCGTCGTCGACACGTCCGGCCTCAACTACCTCGGCCTCGCGTGGGCGGACAACCCGAGCGCGGGCCAGAGCTCCGGCTACCTCTACATCGACGACAACTCCGTCCACGACCTCCATGTCGCGGCCCATGAGCTCTTCCACCTCGTCCAGTACTCGCTCTGGGTCCCGATGGAGCCGTCCATCCTGGAAGCGAGTGCCGAGTGGGCCGCGTTCCGCGTGCTCGGCTTCCCGCTCACGGTCGACATGGGCCTCGAGGATCCCGTCCCGCTCGCAGACACCGTCGGTGCGCCGGACATGTCGCTCACCTGCAGCGGCGGCGCTTGCGGCCTCACCGGCTACGAGAACAACGGCTACTCGCGCTGGAGCTTCTACGAGTACCTGACCGAGCGCTACGGCGGCAGCGCCGTCCTCGACCTGTTCCAGAAGGGGAAGACCCTGAACGACCCGTCGCTCACGGGCTCCGACCTGCTGATCGCGGCTCTCCAGGACAAGGGCGCGACGCTCGGCGACGCGTTCGGCGACTTCACCACCACGAACCTCTCCGGCGGCTACACGGCGCCCGGCCTGAAGGCGACGCTGCCGACCGTCTACAAGCTCGTCCCCACCGGCTCGGCGACCGGCGGGCTCGGCACGCAGACGATCGCCGTCAACCACCTCGCGGCCCGCTACCTCGCGTTCCAACGCGGGACGGGCACGAGCGACGGCCCGTGCTACGCGGCCACGCTCGCGATCACCGTCTCGTTCCCGTCGGGGCTCGGCGCGCGCCCGGTCTACCGGTGGACGGCGGCCGACAGCCCGGTGCAGCCGCTCGCGGTCAGCGGGTCGACCGCGTCGATCACCGTGCCGTGGGACACCTGCTCGTGGTCCGACGTCGGGATGCTCTCGCTGCCGAACCCGAGCGCGACGGTCGACGCGGCGGTCTTCAAGGTCTCCGCCTCGCTGACGGTGGACAAGAGCACGTTCGTCACGTCGAAGCCTCCGCCCGCCGGCACCTACACCGGCCCGACGATCCAGGCGCCCGAGGGCGAGGAGGCGCCGTCGATCTCCGTCTACGGGCCGGAGACGCTCCGCGTCTCCCGCAAGAAGCGCGTCGTGCGGCTCGTCGTCTTCTCGAGCGGCATGGGCAGTCTCGAGGCGGACCTCGGCGGGCTCGCGCTCGGTGCGCGGACGCTGCGCACGGGCAACAACGACCTTCGCTTCACGCTCCCGAAGAACGTCCTCCGCACGCTCGCCGCGCGCGGCAGCCTCACGTTGACGAGCGTCTCGCCGAGCGGCGCGCGGGGTGCCACCGTGACGCGCAAGCTTCTCCTGACGAAGTAGAGTCGCGCGCACGCGCGACCTGGACGCCATCTTCCTCGCGCGGCCCAGCGAGCCGCCGTCCGGAACCGCCCTCGCCGTCAAGGATCTGTTCGACACGGCCGGGCTGACGACGACGTACGGGTCGATCCTCTTCGTCGACCACGTGCCCGCGGAGACCGCGGAGGCGGTGCGGCGGCTGGAGGCCGCGGGCTACGCGAACGTCGGCAAGACGAACCTGCACGAGTTCGCGTACGGGATCTCGTCGCAGAACCCCCACTTCGGCACCGTTCCGAACCCGGCCGCCCCCGGGCGGCTCGCGGGCGGATCGAGCGGCGGAAACGGCGCGGCGCTGGCCGCTGGCCTCGCCGAGGTCGCGCTCGGCACCGACTCGGCCGGGTCGATCCGCATCCCGGCGGCGTGGTGCGGGGTCGTCGGGTTCAAGCCGACCTGGGGCCTCGTGCCGCTCGACGGCTGCTTCCCGCTCGCACCGAGCTACGACACGGCCGGGCCGATGGCGACGACGGTCGAGGCGTGCGAGGAGGCGATGCGCGCACTCGTCCCGGGCTTCGAGCCGACGACCGCAGAGCTCGAGGAACTGCGCATCGGCGTGGCCTGGACGGAGCTCGCCGACCCGCTCGTGCGCGCACGCGTCGAGGAGGTCGCCGCACGGTTTCCACGGCGCACGCCGATCGACCTCCCGTCGCCCGAAGCGACGTACGAGGACACGTACACGGCGTTCATGCACGAGGCCGCCGACGTCCACCGCGAGCTGTTCGCGGAGCACGCCGACTCGTACGGGGACAACGTCCGCCCGAAGATCGAGGCGTGCCTCGCCGTCACCGACGCCGACGCGGCGCGCGCACGCGATCGACGGGCGGAGCTCCGCGAGCGATTCCTCGAGGCGATCGACGGCGTCGACCTGGTCCTCACGCCGACGACGCCGTTCGTCCCGCCGCCCGCCGACGCGGACGAGATCGCGTTCCGCCGGCGCGGGATCAGCCTCACGTATCCGTTCAGCCTGCTCGGCTGGCCCGCGCTCGCGCTCCCGTGCGGCGCGGCCGAGGACGAGCTGCCGGCGTCCGTGCAGCTCGTCGGCAGGCCGGGGGACGACGCGCGCGTCCTGGCGGCCGGGGCATCCCTCGTTCGAGGGACAGCCACGGCTTAGAAACTGCCGAAACACCAAGGGATGGCACCGGCCCGCCTCTTCGTTGCGCTGCTCGCAGCGCTGCTTCTGACCACGTCGGCGAACGCGGCTCCCGCCGCGACGAAGGCCGGTCCGCAGAGCCTCCGCGCGTTCCTCTTCCGCGCGGACGAGCCGCTCAGGCACGAGTACTCGCGCACGCCCGCGTTCGCGTGGGCGCCGGTGCGCGGCGCGCAGCGCTACGAGTTCGAGCTCGCGACGAGCAGCACGTTCCGCGAGAACGGGATCATCTACTCCGACTCCGAGCTGAAGTCGCCGGTCGCGTCGCTCACGCTGACGCTGCCGTGGATCACGGGCTCGCCGTACTCGCTCTTCGCCCGCGTGCGCGCGGTCGTTCCCGGCGGCGCGACGAACTGGAGCAAGCCGTTCGGCTTCAACATGCGCCAGGCCGACGTGCCCCGGCCGCTCACGAGCTACCCGGGGCTGCTGCGCTGGACGCCGGTCGAGGGCTCGCAGGCGTACGACGTCTGGCTGATCGACATCCCGAAGATCGTGCGCATCCGCGGGAACGTGATGGACGAGCGCGAGTTCTGGACGTTCCACCAGTCCGCGCCCTGGACCGGCAAGGTGCGCTGGCGGATCCGGACCGTGCGCTCCGACATCTCGAGCGGCGGCAAGACCCGGCAGAACGCGCTGCCCGCGACGTCGTTCGGCCCCTGGAGCCCGGTCTACGAGTCCGTGAACCCGCCCTTCGCGGTCGGCGCGCTGAACGGCTTCGCGACCGTGTCCGACGTCGTCTCCAAGGGCCTCTCGACCGACCCCGCGCACCGGCTGATGCCCGCGTTCGTGTACAGCGGCAACCGCAGCTTCGCCGGCGTCGACGCCGAGCTCTACCGCGTCTACGTCTTCACCGACCGCGACTGCGTCAACCGCGTCTTCACCGGCGCGGTGACGGGCGCGCCGGCCTATGCGCCGCGCTCGTACGGCCCGCAGACGCTCCCGAAGGACTCCGCGTCGCTCTCGCTCGCGCGCGGCTCGTACCTGAGCGACGGCGACCAGGGGTCGACGTACACCGCAGACTTCGAGGCGCTCACCCCGACCGAGTCATTGCCGCAGCCGCAGCTCACGACGAGCCTCCCGGCTGCCGCGGCAGCGGATCCCGCAGCACCCGCGCCGCCCGCGGCGCCGGCGACCCCGACCACACCGACCACGCCGGCACCCTCGTCCGGCGGCATCACCGTCGGCGGCGACCTCGGCGCGCCCGTCGACCTCTGGGACTCGAACTGGCCGGAGGGCGGCTACTACTGGACGGTCGTCCCCGTCGAGGCGGTCAACCCGAACCCGTTCGAGACGACGGTCGGCGGCGCCGGCAGCGCGATCGGAGCGCTCGACCTGACCGTCGCCGTCGCGGGCGGCTTCGCACCGGGCGACGTCGTGAAGATCGGCAACGCATCGAACCAGGAGACCGTCACGATCACCGCGGTGAACGGGACGATCCTCAGCCTCGCGACCGCGCTCAAGCAGGCGCACGGCGTCGGCGAAGGCGTCGTCCGCACGACCGGCAACCTGATCTACCGCGACCTCGAGCTTCCGCAGGAGGTCTGCGCGTCGGGCCGCGTGATGCGCTTCGGCAAGAGCAGCGAGCCGACGCTCGTGACCGCAGGTGCGCCGTTCGCGTCGGGGCTGTCGCCGAAGGGCCGCCTCGTCTCGGCGACCGGAAGCGCGTCATCGTTCTACGGCGCGCCGCTCGTTGCGTGGACGCCGGCGCTCGGCGCGGACGCGTACCACGTGCAGTGGAGCAAGAAGCGCTACCCGTTCAAGCCGGAGCTCTCCGCAGGCACCGCGGGCTTCCTGACGCTCGCGACGTCGGCCGTGCTCCCGCTCACGCCGGGCACCTGGTGGTACCGCGTGCGCGGCGTCAGCTGGCGGCTGCCGGCGAACGCCCAGTACATGGGCTGGTCGGACCCGACGCGGATCGTCGCCGCCAGGCCGACGTTCTCGGTCGCGGCGCCGAAGAAGACGAAGAAGCCCTAGGCGCTGAACGTCGCGCGGGTCCGGCGGGGCGCCTCGATCGCGCGGTCGATCGCATCGCGGAGCGTCCGCTCGAACCGGAAGTGCGACGCGAGCCCCGTGATCTCGATCACTCGCGTGGTGCGCGCATCGTCCGTCACGAGCGTCAGGTCGCCGTCCTTCGCCCGCAGCAGCTTCGAGTAGCGGACCAGGACGCCGAGCGCGCTCGACTCGAGGAATGGCACTTCGAGCAGATCGACGATGACGTGGCTCGCCCCCTCGCTCAGCAGCGAAGCCAGCTCGGCGTCGAGCTCGGCCGACTGCGCGAGGTCGACCTCCCCCGCGAGGGCGAGCACGTACGCAGCGTCTGCGACGTGGGCCGACGTCATGCGGAACTGCAGGGGGTCCAGGTCCACCGCTCCACGCTAGCCCCGCGCCCGTTGGCGTTTGCCCAGGCTTCTCTTTGGGTTCGCTCACACAGGGACGAGCATGTACCCGACCCCGCGAACAGTCGCGATCCGCTCTGGTCGGGTCGGATCTCGCTCGACCTTCCGGCGCAGGTTCGAGATGTGGATGTCGCACGCGCGCTGGTCGCCGACGTAGTCGCTCTCCCAGAGGTGCTGCATCAGCTCCCGTCGCGAGAACGGTCGTTCGGGCTCGGAGGCGAGCAGCGCCAGCAGCTTGAACTCGGAGCGTGTGACATGGCGCGGATCACCGTCGACGACGACGCGGTGGCGGTACGGGTCGAGCTCGAGGCCCCCGACGCGGATCGGCCCCTTCAATCCGCCACGGTCGAGCTCGCGCCTGCGGAGGATCGCCCTGACACGACTCAGGAGCTCCGCCATCGAGAACGGCTTGGTGACGTAGTCGTCGGCGCCGATCTCGAGCCCGAGCACGCGGTCGGCCTCGGCCGCCCTTGCGGTCAGCACGATCACGGGAAGCGCACTCGTGCTCCGCACTCGGCGAAGGACCTCGATCCCCGAGAGCTTCGGGAGCATCAGGTCGAGGATCAGCAGGTCGAACTCCTGACGATGCGCCTGCGCGAGCACCTTCTCGCCGTCCTCCACGGTCTCGACCTGGTAGCCCTCGCCGCGCAGGGTGTACGCGACCGCATCGAGGATCGCCGGCTCGTCCTCCGCGACCAGAATGCGCGTCACGTCGCGCGGATCCGTGCCGCGGGGAGGGCGATCGAGACCCGCGTGCCGTCGGGGCCGGAGTCCAACGCGAGCTCGCCGCCGAGCGCGTCAACGGCCTCTCGGACGATCGCGAGCCCGAGGCCGAACCCCTCGATCTCGCCGTCGCCGCGGTAGAAGCGCTCGAAGACGCGCGACCGGAGCGCTTCGGCGATGCCAGGGCCGCGGTCGACGACGTCGATCGTCACGCGTCCGTTCGCCTGTCCGGCTGCGAGGCGCACGTCCCCGCCGGCGTACTTGACCGCGTTCTCGCTCAGGTTCGCGATCGCCTGCTCCAGCAACGGACGGTTGGCGATCACGGCGGCGTCGTCCGGGCAGCTGACCTCGATCGCACCGGCGGTCATGTCGGCGACGGAGCGCAGCAGCGGCGCGAGCGGGATCACCTCGGTCCGCGGCTGCTCCGAGCGGTTCTGCGCGCGCGCCAGCACGAGAAGAGCGCGCGTGAGCTTGCCGAGTCGCGTGCTCGCGCGCTCGATGTGACCCAGGAAGCGGTCCCGGTCCGCCGGACGTTCCTTCGCACCTGCCTGGAGCACGTCGACGGCCGAGGCGATCGCCGCGATCGGCGTCTGCAGCTCGTGTGCCGCGTTCGTGACGAAGTCGCGCTCCGCCCGGTCGCGGCGCTCACGATCGGTGACGTCCTTGACGACGACGACAACTGCGACGATCACGGAGTCGCTTCGCACGGGCACGACGTCGACGTCCACCACGAGCGTCGACCCGTTTCGATCGAGCTCGAGGCGCTCGACCTTCGCGGGCTCGCCGCTCTCCAGTACCTCGAAGAGCGGCCACCCGGCAACGCGCGCATCGCGTCGACCGCGACCCCGAGCCGGTCGGCAGGCTGCCCGAGGAGCGCCTCGGCACGCCGGTTGGCGAGCTGGAGCTCACCCGAGGCGTCGAAGATGAGCACGCCGTCGGGAAGCTGCTGAACGACCGTCGAGAGGCGAGCGCTCGTCTCCGCGAGCTCGCGCGTGCGGTCCGCGATCCCGAGCTCGAGCTCCGCGCTCAGCGATCGGATCGCGTCCTCGAGCTCGGACGCTCTCGCGATGAGCGCCGCTTCCGTCGCGTCGATGTCGGAGATCGCCCCTTCGAGGTCGCGCTCGAGTGCGTCGGGGTCGAGATCGCGCTCCTCGAGACGGCCTCGGAGTGCCCGCAACCGCGACAGAGCTGCTTCGAGCTCGGACTGGATCTCGCGCTGCAGTCGGCTCGCGAGCTCAGCGGGCATCGAGGTGAGCCTCCGTCGAGGCGGCGGCCGCGGCCTCGTACACGGGATCGCGCGAGAAGCGGTCGAGCTCGCCCGAGAGCAGATCGCTCGGGCTCGGGCGCTCCTCGCGGGCCAGGACCTCGCGCGCGTCGAGCTCGATCAGCTCGATCCGATCGGCCACGGCGTGGTCGAGCTCGATCGCGCGGTCGAGGCGCGAGCGCAGCCAGCCGGCGAGCAGGATGCCTCCTGCAGCGGCCCGCGAACGCGAAGCCGCCGCGCGTTTGCCGCAGCCTCCAGCTCGGCGATCGCGCGGCGCCAGCGGAGCGTCCGGGCCCAGACGATGTCCGACACCGCCACGCGGTCGAAGATCTCCGCGAGGCGCGCGTAGCACCCGGGAGCCTCCGGCCACTCGCGCGAGTCGACGACGAGCCGATCGACCACGTTCACGAGCTGCTCGAAGACGGGCTCGCCGAACGGCGGCTGCCCGCGCCAGCGCAGGAAGACGGGGAGATCGGGGAGCACGAGCGGGAGGATGACGCTCGCCGGCGCCTGGGCGACCCGACCGTGCAGGCGCAGCTCGATCACCTCCGAGCACACGTGGCGCTCGAGCTCCGCGAGCGTGTAGCACTCGAGCGAGAGGTCGGCGTCGATCGCGTCGCGGCCGTCGTCCTGCGGGAACAAGAGGAGCGTGCGTGAGGGGTGCAGCTCCGCCATGCCGGCGAGCGTCTCGCGTGCCGCGTCCTGCCACTCGGGCGGCGCCCAGGCGACGTGCGTCATCACGCTCGTCCGGAGGTCCATCGACGCGCTTCGCAACTGTGCAAGCTCGCGCTCGATCTGGCCGATCGTCACGTCACGCCCGGTCCACTCCTGGTCGCGGACGGCGCTCAATGCCGTCTCCAGGACCGGCCGTCGCGGTGCAGCAGCTCGTCGGCCTCGACGGGCCCCCACGTCCCCGCGTCGTAGTTCGGGAAGTCGGGCACCTGGTCCGCCCAACGCCCGAGGAACGAGTCGGCGAGCCGCCACTGCTCCTCGATCTCGTCTGCGCGCGTGAAGAGCGTCGGGTCGCCGCGCATCGCGTCGAGGATCAGCCGCTCGTAGGCCTCGGGCAGCCCCGTGCGGAACGCCCCGCCGTAGAGGAAGTCCATGTTGACCGTCCGCACCGTCATCCCCTGGCCCGGCACCTTCGCGCCGATCCCGAGCGACACGCCCTCGTCGGGCTGCACGTGGATCGCGAGGACGTTCGGACGCAGCCCGTCGGCGTGCGCGAAGAGCGACTGCGGGACGCGCTTGAACTGGATCGCGATCGTCGTCTCGCGGCGCGGGAGCCGCTTGCCGGTCCGCACGTAGAACGGCGTGTCCGCCCAGCGCCACGTGTCGATGCGGAGCTTCGCCGCGACGTAGGTCTCCGTCGTCGAATCGGAGTCGACTCCCTCCTCCTCGCGGTAGCCGGGCACCATCTGGCCCTCGACGTAGCCCGGCCCGTACTGCCCGCGGAGGACGGCGTCGACCTCCATCGCGCGAAGGACCTTCGCCTTCTCGTTCCGCACCGCGTCGGCGTCGAAGTCGATCGGGGGCTCCATCGCGGTGATCGCGACGAGCTGGAGCAGGTGGTTCTGGAAGACGTCGCGGGACGCGCCGAGCTTCTCGTAGAAGGAGGCGCGGCCGCCAATCCCGATCGACTCGGCGACGGTGATCTGCACGTGGTCGACGTACTGACGCGTCCAGAGCGGCTCGAAGATGCCGTTCGCGAAGCGGAGAGCGAGCATGTTCTGGACGGTCTCCTTGCCCAGGTAGTGGTCGATCCGGAAGATCTCGTTCTCGTGGAAGTGGCGCAGGAGCTCCTGATTCAGCCTTTGCGCCGAGGCGAGGTTGACGCCGAACGGCTTCTCGACGACCACGCGCGACCAGCCGTGCGGCGAGCGCCGCTCGCCGATCTCGTGGACGATCATCGGGATCGCGCTCGGCGGGACGGCGAGGTAGAAGATGCGGTTCCCCTCGGTGCCGTGCTCCCGGTCGAGCTCGGCAAGCTTCTCCGTCACCAGGTCGTGCATGTGGTCGTCCCCGAACTCCGTCGGGACGTAGTACGTCGACGATACGAGCTCGTCCCAGATCTCCTGCTTGAAGTCGACGCGCACATGCTCGCGCACGGCCTCCTCCATCGCCTTCCGGAACTCCTCGCTCGACATCGGGCTGCGTGCGCTGCCGAGCACGGCGAAGCGCTCAGGAAGCATCTTCCGGTACGCGAGCGCATAGAGCGCCGGGAAGAGCTTGCGTCTGGTGAGGTCGCCCGACGCGCCGAAGATCACGAACACGCACGGGTCGGGCGTGCGACGGCGCTCGAGCCCTTCGTGCAGCGGGTTCTCAGCGACTTCGGTCAGGGTCCTCCACGCGCTTCTCCGCCGCGCGCACCGCGTGTCCGCCGAACTGGTTCCGGAGCGCGGCCGCGACCTTCGCTCCGAAGTTGATCTCGCGCCTCGAGGCGAAGCGGGCGAAGAGCGAGCTCGCGATCACGGGCACGGGGACGTTCAGGTCGATCGCCTCGTTGATCGTCCAGCGGCCCTCCCCGGAGTCCTCGACGTACGGCGCGATGTCCTCGAGCTTCGACCCATGCTCCTTGAACGCCTCGTACAGGAGGTCGAGCAGCCACGAGCGGACGACGGAGCCGTAGCGCCAGATCCCGGCGATCTCCTCGAGGTCGAGGTCGAACGGCGAGTGGCTCATCAGCTCGAACCCCTCGGCGTAGGCCTCCATCAGGCCGTACTCGATCCCGTTGTGGACCATCTTCACGAAGTGGCCCGAGCCGGGGCCGGCGACGTGCGCCCAGCCGTTCTCGGGCGCGAGGCCCTCGAAGATCGGCGTCAGGCGCGACGCGGGCTCGGCGTCGCCGCCGGCCATCAGGCAGAAGCCGACCTCGAGCCCCCAGATCCCGCCGGAGACGCCGACGTCGACGAAGTGGATCCCCCGCTGCTTCGCCTCGTCGTGGCGCCGGATCGAGTCGCGGAAGTACGAGTTGCCGCCGTCGACGATCACGTCGTCCTCGTCGAGGACACCGAGCGCCTCCTGGAACGTCGCCTCGGTGATGTCGCCCGAGGGCACCATCAGCCAGAAGATGCGCGGCCGCTCGAGCTGCGTCGCGAGCTCCTCGAGCGAGCTCGCTGTCGACTCGACCTTCGGGTCGTAGGTCATCACCTCGAGCCCGTGCCGGCGCAGGCGCTCGGTCATCCCGGAGCCCATCCGGCCGAGCCCGACCATGCGCGAACGTCTCAAAGCGTCACCCGCACGATCCGGCGGCTCGCGCTCCTCGAGCGCCTCGTAGTCGCCCGCGGCCTGCGCGGCGATCAGCGTCCGGAAGCCGAACGGCCTGCCCGGGATCGGGAGCTCCTCGCCGAGGTCGTCGACGACCTGGACGAAGAGGCCGGTGTTCGGGCCGCCCTTGTGGAGCTGTCCGGTCGAGTGGAGGTAGCGCGGTCCGAGGCCGACCGAGACGGGTCGGCCCGTTGCGCGCGCACGGTCGACGAGCGGCTCGAGCTCGCTCTCGCGAGCAGGGTCGACGAACGCCTGGATGCAGACGTAGTCGCCTTCGCGCGCCTCGGCGAGCAGCGCATCGAGGTCGCCCTGCGGCTCGACCGACGGCTCGCCGCCGCGCGACAGGATCTCGTTCGTCTTGTCCTTCGCCGCCTGCACGTCAGGCTGGTCGAACGGGTCGATGCCGAGGATCGAGCCGGCGACCGCCGTCGCGAACTCCCAGCGGAAGAATTCCTGGCCGACCTCGTACGGATCGTCGACGCGGAACTCGGGACGCTGCACGTCGTCGGACTCGCCCCACGCGACGGGGATCAGCCCCTTGCCCTGCTTGCCGGTCGACTCCGCGAGGAGCTGCTCGACCCAGAGCCCGAAGTCGCCGCCGACGAGGACCTTGTCGCGGCCGTCGCGCCAGCCGTCGCCGAGCGCGAGCCCGAGCTCGAGGCCGGGGTTGCCCTCCTCGAAGCGGCACGCCTCGCGCATCTCGTCCGCCCGCTCGAGCAGCCGCAGCACGTCGAGCCCCATCAGCACCGCCGGCACGATCCCGAAGGCGGAGAGCGCCGAGTAGCGGCCGCCGATCGTCGGCTCGCCGTGGAAGGTGCCGGCGAACGCACGCTCGCGGGCGAGCAGCTCGAGCTCGGACCCCGGATCCGTGATCGCGACGAAGCGTCGGCCGTCCCCGCCCGTCTGGTCCCAGAAGTAGTCCGTGTGCGAGCGGGTCTCGAGCGTGGAGCCGGACTTCGAGGCCGAGATGAAGAGCGTGCCGTCCGAAGCGACGCGGCGAACAGCGTTCGGATGGGTGGTGTCGAGCGTCTCGAACGTCTCCACGCCGAACAGCCGCTTCACCACCTCCGGCGCGAGGCTCGACCCGCCCATCCCGAGCAGGCAGACGCGATCGAAGTCGACGTTCGACGCGAACTCGAGCAGCTCGTGCACGCGCTCGCGCATGCGGAGCGGCTCGTCGAGCCATCCGAGCCACTGCGCCTCGCCGTCGCCGGTCCAGACGCTCGGGTCGCGACTCCAGATCCGCTCGACGAGCTGCGCGACGTCCGTGCGCGCCACTACGCCGACACGAGCTCGCCGCGCTTCGCCTGAATGCCCTCGAGCAGCTCGGCGAGGGAGTCGGAGAACTTCTGGACGCCCTCCCGCTCGAGCGTGTCGACGACGTCGTCGTAGTCGACTCCCGCCTCGGCCAGGTCGTCGAGCAGCGCATGCGCCTCGTCGAGACCTTCGAGGATCGTGTCGCCGCGCACCTCGCCGTGATCCTGGAAGGCGCGGATCGTCTCGAGCGGCATCGTGTTCACGGTCTCGGGCCCGATCAGCTCCTCGACGTACATCACGTCGCGGTACTCCGGGTTCTTCGTCGAGGTGGAGGCCCAGAGGCAGCGCTGCTTCGTCGCGCCCTTCGCCGCGAGCGCCTCCCAGCGTGGGCCGGAGAAGATCGCGAGGTACCGCTCGTACGCGAGCTTCGCGTTGGCGTTGGCCAGCTTGCCCTTCAGGTCGGGCCGGCCGACCTCGTCGAGCCGGCGGTCGGCCTCCGTGTCGACACGCGAGACGAAGAACGACGCGACCGAGGCGACGAGAGAGGGATCCCCGCCGGACTCGACGAGCCGCTCGAGGCCGCGGATGTACGCCTCGGCGACGGCCTCGTAGCGTGCGAGCGAGAAGATGAGCGTGACGTTGATCGACTTGCCGCGCGCGGTCGACTCCTCGATCGCGCCGAGGCCGGGCTCCGTCGCCGGGATCTTCACGAAGAGGTTCGGCCGGTCGACCCACTCGTGCAGGCGCATCGCCTGCTCCACCGTCGCGTCGCGGTCGTACGCGATGTCCGGATCGACCTCGAGCGAGACGTAGCCGTCCTGGCCCTTCCCCGCGTCCCAGATCGGGCGGAAGCGGTCGCACGCCTCCGTGACGTCGGCGACCGCGAGGTGCCAGAAGATCTCGCGCGGGTCGTCCTCCCGTCCGACGAGCTCGCGGAGCTGGTCGTCGTACCAGTCGCCCGCCGAGAGCGCCTTCTGGAAGATCGTCGGGTTCGAGGTGGCGCCGACGACGGCGTCCTCGTCGATCAGCTTGTCGAGCGTCCCGTCGCGCAGCCACTGGCGCGAGAGCGAGTCGATCCAGACGCTCTGCCCGTGCTCGCTCAGCTCATGCAGACGTGACTTGGCCATGTGCAATCCCTCTTTCCATTTGTGCGACTTTCTCCAACCTCTTGACGTATCGCTCGCCGCCGTCGAACTGGGCCTGGAGGAAGGTACGGACGAGTTCCCTGGCGAGCTCGGCGCCCACCACCTCGGAGCCGAGGCAGAGCACGTTCATGTCGTCGTGCTCGACGCCCTGGTGAGCGGAGTAGGTGTCGTGGCAGATCGCGGCACGGATCCCGGGCAGCTTGCAGGCCGCGACCGACGCGCCGACCCCTGAGCCGCAGACGAGAACACCGCGCTCGGCGTGGCCGCCGAGGATCGCCTCGCCGATGTCCCGCGCCTTGTCGGGGTAGTCGATCCGCGGCTCGGGTGCGTCGGTCCCGAGGTCGACCGCCTCGTGCCCGAGGTCGGCGAGCGTCTCGAAGATGCACTCGCGCAGCTTGACGCCTCGGTGATCGAACGCGACCGCGACTCGCATCAACTGGTTACGGTACACGGGCATGGCCGACTTCGACCTCTACCGCGAGCTCGGGCAGCAGCTGCGCGTGGACGCGGTGCGCGCGAGCGCGAAGGCGGGATCCGGGCACCCGACGTCGTCGATGTCGGCGGCCGACCTCGCGGCGGTGCTGCTCGCCGGACACTTCCGCTACGACTACGACGACCCGAAGGACCCGCGGAACGACCGGCTGATCTTCTCGAAGGGCCACGCGTCGCCGCTCGTGTACGGGCTCTTCCGCGCGGCCGGTGTGCTCTCCGAGGAGGAGTTCGGCACGTACCGACAGTTCGGCTCGCGCCTCGAGGGACATCCGACGCCGTCGCTCCCGTGGGTCGACGTCGCGACGGGTTCGCTCGGTCAAGGCCTCCCGATCGGCGTCGGGATGGCGCTCGCGGGCAAGAAGCTCGACCGCCTCCCGTTCCGCGTCTGGGTGATCTGCGGCGACAGCGAGATGGCCGAGGGCTCGATGTGGGAGGCGATCGAGCATGCCGCGTTCTACGAGCTCGACGACCTGACGGCGATCATCGACGTCAACCGGCTCGGCCAGCGCGGAGAGACGATGCACGGCTGGGACCTCGCGTACTACTCGCGGAGGATCGAGAGCTGCGGCTGGAAGGCGATCGAGGTCGACGGCCACGACGTCGAGGCGATCGACGCCGCGTACCGCGAGGCCGAGTCGACGACCGGACAGCCGACCGCGATCGTCGCGAGGACGATCAAGGGCAAGGGGTACTCGAAGGTCGAGAACCAGAACGGCTGGCACGGGAAGGCGATCGCGGAGGAGGCGATCGAGGAGCTCGGCGGCATTCGGAACATCGTCGTCGACGTCCCGAAGCCCGAGCCGGCCGAGCCGAACCGCTTCCGGCCGACACCGGTCGAATGGCCGAGCTACGAGGTCGGGTCGAAGGTCGCGACGCGCCGCGCGTACGGCGACGCGCTCGCCGCGCTCGGCAGCGAGGACGACCGCGTCGTCGCGCTCGACGGCGAGGTCTCGAACTCGACCTACGCGGAGATCTTCGGCAAGGCGCATCCCGAGCGCTTCTTCGAGATGTTCATCGCCGAGCAGCAGATGGTCGCAGCCGCGGTCGGGATGCAGGTGCTGTCGTGGAAGCCGTTCGTCTCGACGTTCGCCGCGTTCATGAGCCGCGCCTACGACTTCGTCCGGATGGCGCAGATCTCGCGCGCGAACCTGAAGCTGTGCGGCTCGCACGCCGGCGTCTCGATCGGCGAAGACGGCCCGTCGCAGATGGCGCTCGAGGACCTCGCCGAGTTCCGCGCGATCAACGGGTCGACCGTGCTCTACCCGTGCGACGGCAACCAGACGGCGAAGCTCGTGCGCGCAATGGGCGAGCTCGAGGGAATCTCGTTCCTGCGCACGACGCGCGCAGACACGCCCGTCATCTACGGCTCCGACGAGGAGTTCCCCGTCGGCGGCAGCAAGACCGTCCGCGACGGCGACGACGTCGCGATCGTCGCGGCGGGAATCACGCTGCACGAAGCGCTCGAGGCAGCCGAGACGCTCGAGGGAGACGACATCTCGGCACGCGTGATCGACCTCTACTCCGTGAAGCCGATCGACGCGGACACCCTTCGCGGGTTGCAGATGCCGATCGTCACCGTCGAGGACCACTGGCCCGAGGGCGGGCTCGGCGAGGCCGTGCTCTCGGCGCTCGCGGACCTCGAGGACGCGCCGCGCGTGACGAAGCTCGCCGTGCGCGACCTGCCGCACTCGGGCAAGCCGGACCAGTTGCTGAACGCGGCCGGCATCGACGCCGAGCACATCGCCGACGCCGCGCGGCAGCTCGTGCGCGAGCGCGCGACCGCCTAGGAGAGCTTGGCGAAACAGGCGCTGTGCCGCCGGGCCGCGCTGGGCGGCGCGATGCGGTGTCCTCAGTCGCGCCCGTATCCAGTGGATACGAACGCTCCCTGCGTCCTTGCCTCGCACCACCCATCGCACCCCGGCAACGAGGCCGGCTCCGCCAAACTCTCCTAGTCCGCGGGCGCCGCGAAGCCGCGCCGCTGCTGCGCGCCCCAGCCCTGCTTGCCGCGCATGATGTCGACGTAGCCGATCGCCCGCCAGACGTCGTGCAGCTGCCGGAAGCCGACGTTCTCCAGCACCGCCCACGCGAGGAGCCGCGCGACCTCGCGACGCTTGCGGTAGCGCTGATAGCTGAACTCCTCGAGCGCGAGCGCCGCCGTCGTGAGCAGCAGCCCGAGGCCGATCGAGACGGCGAGAAACGCCAGGAAGTAGACGGTCGAGAGTCCTCCCAGCACCCACCAGAGCACCGTCACGACGAGCCCGAGCAGCGCGAACATCGGGCTCAGGAACTCGAAGAGGACGAAGTACGGCATCGCGACGAGCCCGAGAACCCCGTAGCGCGGCCGCCCGATCAAGCGCCCGTGGCGTCGCAGTCCCTCCCAGAGCCCGCGCTGCCAGCGCCTGCGCTGGCGGCCGAGCGTCGAGAACTCGGTCGGCACCTCGGTCCAGCAAACGGGATCGGAGATGAACGCGATCTTGTACGGCTCGCCGCGCTCGCGCAGGTATCGGTGGAGCCGGAGCGTCAGCTCGAAGTCCTCGCCCACCGTCTCGGTCCAGTAGCCGCCGACGGTCTCGAGCACCGAGCGGTGGAAGAGCCCGAAGGCGCCGGAGATGATCCCGAGCGCGTTGAGCCGGCTCCAGCCGACGCGCGCGACGAGGAACGCGCGGAAGTACTCGAGGACCTGCACCGTGGCGAAGCGGCTCTTCGGCAGACGCACCTCGACGACGCGGCCGTGGTCGATCGTGCAGCCGTTGGCGATCCTGATCGTCCCGCCGGTCGCGACGAGCAGGTCGGGGTCATCGAGGATCGGCTTCGCGACCTTCAGCAACGCGTCCTCCTCGAGCAGCGAGTCCGCGTCGATCACGCAGACGTACGGATGTCGCGCGGCATTGACGCCCGCGTTCAGCGCATCGGAGCGGCCGCCGTTCTCCTTGTCCACGACGAGCAGGTTCCGATGGGTTCGGGACGCGTACGTGCCGCGGATCGCCTTCGTCGGGATCGCGTCCCGTAGCACCTTCCTCACAGGCGCGAGCTCGAACGCCTCGCGGAGCACGGACAGCGTCTCGTCGTCGGAGCCGTCGTTGACGACGACGACCTCGTGGCTCGGATAGCGGAGCGCAAGCAGCGAGCGAACGCTCTCGACGATCACCATGTGCTCGTTGAACGCGGGGACGACGACCGAGACACCGGGCGTCAGGGGAGAGCGGAAGACCTCGTCGAGCCCGAGGTAGCCGCGGGCGCGCACGTCCGAGCCCATCTCGCGCCACGCGAGCACCGTGAGGAAGAGGTAGAGCCCGTTCAGGATCGCGAAGTAGAAGAACGTGAACGACCGTGTAGACGAGGAGGACGTCGCGCAGCACGTCTAGAGCTCCGCGTAGTCGGCGGCCTCGCGCAGGTACGGCCCGGCGTCCGGCTGATCTGCCGTGTGGACGACGAGGGCCGGGTCGATTCGCGCCGCCGCATGCGCCGCCGCCGCGGCGGGCTCGTGCTCGTCCCTCCGCGCGACGCGCAGGAGCCCGTCGAGGGCACGGCGCCCGCCGATCTGGCCGAGCGCGCGCGAAGCGGCGACGCGCACCGCCGGAACACGGTCGTCGAGCGCGTCGACGAGCGCGTCTCTCGCGGGGCGACGCGCCGAGCCTGCCGAGCGCGCCTGCGGCCGCGGCCCGCACGTCCGCGGACGTGTCGCGGAGCATCGCGGGCAGCGGACCGGAGTCGCCCGCGTTGCCGAGATAGCCGACGAGCTCGACCGACGCCGCGCGCACGAGCGGCTCGTCGTCCCGCGTGAGCTCCAGCAGCCTCGGGACCGCCGGCGGCCCGATGTCGAAGAGCGCGAGCGACGCGACGTCACGCGGGATCCGTCGCTCGACCCCCGCCGTGATCAGCGGCTCGATCGCGTCTTCCGACCCGATTCGGCCGAGACTGCGCGACGCCGCCGCACGCACGGCGCGCCGCTTGTCGTCCAGCGCGCCGAGCAGCGCCGGCACGGCGCGCGCGGAGCCCATGTCTCCGAGCGTGAACGCGGCCGTCGCACGCCGCCAGGCCCGGCGGCTCCCGAGCAACGCGAGCTGCTCGTCGACGGCACCCGTCGACTCGAAGTACGCGGCGATCCGCTCGCGCGGCTCGCCGCGGACGACGAGCGAGTATCCCCCGAGCAGCTCCGCGAACACCTCGGCGTCCAACCCGCGCAGCGGCGGCGGGTCGCCTGCGTCGTCGATCAGCTCGATCGCGGCGGGACGAAGCGTCGCCACCGCTGCGTCCCTTCGAGTCGCCCGGTAGGAGATCCAGGAACGCCGACCGACGAGGACCAGCAGGAACAGCATCGAACCGGCGACCGAGTACGAGGATGGAGAACCCGAGCAGGTCCATCGCTCAGCGGCGTCCGAGGATCGCCTGAACGCGTGCGCGCAGCTCCTGCGGGCTGAACGGCTTGCGAAGGTAGTCGTCCGCGCCCGCGTCGAACCCGGCTTGGACGTCCGCGTCCTGCGATCGCGCCGTGAGCAGGATGATCGGCATGTTGCTCGTCGCGTCGTCGGCGCGAAGGCGGCGCGTCAGTTCGAAGCCGTCGAGCTTCGGCATCATCACGTCGAGGACTGCAAGGTCGGGCTTCGCCTCGAGCGCGACCCGAAGCGCCTCCTCGCCGTCGCGCGCGCGCAGGACCGTGTAGCCCGACCGCTCGAGCCTGAACGCGACGAGCTCGAGGATGTCCTCGTCGTCGTCCGCGGCGAGCACCACGGGCTGCGCTCGATCCACGCCGGAGTCGCTCATGCGGTCGTCTCCGCGGCGGCACGCTCCGCCTCGGCCTTCGTCAGCACCGGCAGCTCCGCGACGAACGTCGTGCCGAGCCCCTCCTCGCTCCGGACCGAGATCGAGCCGCCGTGCGCCTCGACGATCGACTTCACGATCGGCAGCCCGAGCCCCGTGCCGGGCTCTGTCGTCGCCGTCGAGGCCCGGAAGAAGCGCTCGAAGAGCCGGTCGACCTCGTCTGCGGGAATGCCGACGCCGGTGTCTGCGACCTCCACGACCGCTGTGTCGTCCCGACGGTCCACCGTGACCGTCACGGTTCCCCCTTTCGGCGTGAACTTGACCGCGTTCGAGAGAAGGTTGCCGATCAGCTGGCCGAGCCCCATCGGGTCGGCCCAGAGCGAGAGCGGCTCGTCGCCTGCGACGAAGCGGACGTCGACGTCCTTGACGTCGGCCGCGGCGCGGCTCGACTCGACCTCCCCGGCAGCAACTGCGACGAGGTCGACCTGCGTGCGCTCGAGCGACAGCCGCCCGGCGTCGATTCGCGCGACCGTGAGGATGTCGTTGACGAGCCTGTACAGCCGATCGGAGTTTCGGCTGACGACCTGGAGAAACCGCTCCTGCTGCACCGTCAACTCGCCGGCCTCACCGTCGAGAACGAGCTCCAGGTAGCCGATGATCGCCGTGATCGGCGTTCGCAGCTCGTGAGAGACCGTGCTCACGAACTGATCCTTCAGCCGGTCGAGCTCGCGAAGCTGCTCGTTCTGCTCAGCCAGCGCTTGTGCCGCGGCGCGCTCTCCTGCCAGCAGGTCCTCGCGCTCGAGAGCGAGCGAGAGCTCGGCGGCGACGGAGCTCAACAGGGGCCGGCGGCGAGGGAGCTTGGACGCCTCGACGTCGGCGACGAGCTCGGCGACCACCTCCCCGCGGACAGCGATCGGTGCACGAAACGTGTACCCGTCGACCGAAGCTTCGCCGGGCTCGACGACGCGCGCCTCACGGCCGTCCGCCAGCGTCCGAGCGGTCCTCTCGGCGTACCCGTACAGCTCCGCCTGCCCGCTCGAGCCGAGCAGCTCGCTCGCGTATCGCCCGACGACGGCCTCCCGCTGCGCCGCGCGCTGCGCGCCAGCAGTGAGGTCCGCGAACCGCAGCACCATCAGCACGCCGAGCAGCAGGGTCGCGGCGGCAGCGACGGGCAGGTAGACGGTCTCGCCGCGCAGCGCCTCCACGACGATGACCAGGGCCGGAACGAGCGCGACGCCGGAGAGGAACAGCAGTCGCGCGATGGTGGGCTCGGTCGGCGGCTCCGGCGTTTCCTCGGTCAGCGCGACCATCGTCGGATGGAGACCGCCCAGCCCGATCAGGGCGACCCCGAGCAGCAGGATCGTGTCGGCGACGCGCGGCTCCTCGACGCTCCGCGCCAGCGTGTCGTATGCGAAGAGAAGGTCGCCGAGAAACGTCAACGTCACGCCGAGAAGGAGCAGGCGAAGCGCGCGGACGTTCCAGCTGCCCCCGAGCACGAAGCGGATCGCGATCGCGCAGAGCAGGACGTCGGCTACCGGATATGCCGACGCGACGACAGCGTCGAAACCTCCCCCGGCGGACCCGTACGTCTCGACGACGTAGACCCAGCCGAGCAGCGTCGCGCTGACGGTGACGATCGCGGCGTCGAGGATGACCCGCACGTCCGTCCTCGGCGTGCGCCGTCGAATCCCGACGATGAGCCCGGCGCCGATGAGCGGATAGCCGCCGAGGTAGAGGAAGTCGGCCGGCGAGGGGAACGGATCGCGCCCGGTGAGCTCGTACACCGCCCAGAGCACGTCTCCTGCCGTGAACGCGAGGAGCCCGCCGGCGATGAGCAGCCAGGCCTGTGGCGTCGCCGGACGGTAGCGGCGGACGCCGACGACGATCGCGACGACCGCTGCGAGCTCGGCGAACGGATAGACCACGTTCCGGGCGGTCGAGCCCATCGGGGCGACGAGGTAGACGCCCGCGAACACCAGCGCGCCGATCGCTGCGACCTGCCAATCCCGCGTGTCGCCCACGCGGTCCCTGCTGACCGCCCTCCCGCCGAGGTGCTCGGCACGGTCGCCACTCTCGACAGCATCCTACGACGAGGGGCGATCTCTCCTGCGGCAGCGACCTCGACGCGCGGCCGGAACGGTCGAGCTGCTCGGCTACGCGAGCGAGTTCAGGTGCCGCAGGTCTACATCGAGCCGCAGCGCGGTCCAGCGTGTCGCCGCCGTCGCGCGTCTCGATCACGGTGCCGTCGCCGAGGGCCGCGAAGACGCGGCCGTCTCGCACCGACGAGCGCGTACGGCATCGCCGCGAGCTCGTCGGTGACCGCCTCCCACGCGTCGCCGTCGCGCCGGTAGATCCGCGCCTGCGAGTGACGGTCGCCGTGCGCGGCGAACGGTCCCGTGCTCGCGGAGACCCACCAGCGGTCGGCGTCGTCCGGATCTGTCGCGACCGCCCACGTGTAATCGCGGTCGCGTCCCTCGTCGGCCGGCGTCCACGACTCGCCCGCGTCGACGCTGAACGCCGCGCCGCCGCCGCCGGCCTCGTACGCGCGGCCGGGCTCGCGTTGGTGCCAGACGACCGAGTGCACGTCCCGCTGAGCGCCCGGACGGTGGTCGGCCCAGGACGCACCGCCGTCGTCCGAGCGCATCAGACCGCCCAGCTCGATGCCGACGAGCAGGAGCTCGGCGTCGTGGGGGCTCGGCGCGATCCAGCGGACGTGCGACGTCCACGGCCGAGGCGGGAAACGCCATGTCGGCCGCGATGGGAGCTCGAGCAGCGCGTCGAGCGCGCGCCAGCTCGCCGCCGCCGTCGTCGCTGCGGAACAGCCGGCTCGGCTCGCACCCCGCGAACACCGCGCCGTCCACCGGGCTGACCGCGACGGAGAAGACGCCGCGCTCCGGCAGCTCGACGTCCCGCCACGTCTCGCCGCCGTCGCTCGTCTTGCGCAATCCGTCCTCGCGCAGCCCGACGTAGGCGGTGTCCGGGTCGCGCGGGTCGGGCGAGAGGCATTGCGCGCCGCTCCCTTGAGCGAGAGCGCGACCGTCCAGCGCCCGCCATCCTCGTCGAGCCTCGCGACCGCGTCGCCGGTTGCGGCCCAGAGCCGCATGCGAACTACCCTAGACGCGTGGCCGTCGTCATCGCATCCAACCTGCGCAAGGAGCTCGCCGGAGACGTGCTCTTCGACGGCGTGTCCCTGAAGGTCGAGCGGCGTGACCGGGTCGCGCTTGCCGGGCCGAACGGCGCCGGGAAGACGACGCTCCTCCGCATCCTCGCCGGGGAGACCGAGCTGCACGGAGGCGAGCTCGCGTTCCAGAAGGGGACGCGCGTCGCCCTGCACGACCAGCGCCCGCCGCTCGAGCGCAACCTGTCGCTGCGCGAGTACGTCCTCTCGGGCGCGCGCGACCTGATCGAGACCGAGGAGGAGCTGCGGCGGCTCGAGCAGGCGATGAGCGACGGCGCGCACGACGAGGCCACGCTCCGCCGCTACGGCGAGGCGCAGGCGCGGCTCGAGCATGCGGGCGGGTACGCCTGGCGCGACCGCACGGGCTCGGTCGTCCGCGGCCTCGGCTTCCGCGAGGCCGACCTCGACCGGCCCCTGACGACGTTCTCCGGCGGCGAGCTCACGCGCGCGTCGCTCGCCCGCGCGCTCGGCGGCGACCCGGACCTCCTGCTCCTCGACGAGCCGACCAACCACCTCGACGTCGCGAGCCTCGAGTGGCTCGAGCGCGAGCTCCAGTCGCTCGACGCCGGGATCATCCTCGTCGCCCACGACCGCTGGTTCCTCGAGGCGGTGACGAACGCGACCCTCGAGCTCGTCGCCGGACGCTCGACCTACTTCTCCGGGCCGTGGCACGCGTGGCGGCTCGAGAAGGCACAGCGCGCGGAGCATGCGCAGAAGACGGCAGACCGCATCGGCGTCGACATCGCGCGGCTCGAGCGCTTCGTCGAGCGCTTCCGCGCCAAGAAGGACAAGGCGAAGCAGGCACAGGCGAAGCTGACGCAGATCGAGCGGCTGCAGAAGGAACGCTCGACCGCCAAGGGCGAGATCGAGTTGCTCACGCGGCGCTCGCGCTCGCTCGGGTTCGAGTTCCTGAAGCCGGCGCGAAGCGGACGCACGGTCGTCGAGGTCGAGGATCTCTTCCTGTCCGCGGGCGACAAGCACCTGCTGTTCGACGCCTCGTTCGCGCTCGAGCGGGGCGAGCATGTGGGGCTCGTCGGCCCGAACGGCTCGGGCAAGACGACGCTGCTCGAGACGTTCCTCGGCAACCGCGAGCCCGGGGCCGGGCGGACGCGGCTCGGGCACGGCGTGCAGCCCGCGTACTTCTCGCAGCAGGAGGTCGAGCTCGACGACCGCGGGTCGGTCCTCCAGTGCGTGCAGTCGATGACGGGCCTCCAGCGGCCGGCGGCGCAGTCGCTGCTCGGGAAGTTCCTCTTCTCCGGGTGGGCCGAGCACGACAAGCCGGTCAAGGTCCTGTCCGGAGGCGAGCGCCGCCGGCTCGCGCTCGCGGTCGTCGTCGCGTCCGGCGCGAACTTCCTCGTGCTCGACGAGCCGACGAACCACCTCGACCTCGAGAGCCGCGAGGCGCTCGAGGCCGCGCTCGAAGCGTTCCCCGGCACCGTGCTCCTCGTCTCCCACGACCGCGCGCTCCTCGACGCCGTCGCGGAGCGGACGCTCGCGATCGAAGGCGGTCGGATCAACTCGTACGACGGCGGCTGGGCCGACTACGTGCGCATCCGCGACGAGCGGACCGCGCTCGAGGCTCCGCCGAAGGTCGAGAAGCCGAAGCCGCACGTGCGCCGCGAGCTCCCCGAGCGCAAGCGCTCGACGCGGCCGACCGAGCTCGACCTGATCGAGGACGAGATCGCGACGCTCGAGACGGCCGTCGCCGACCTCGAGCAGCAGCTCGCGGACGACTGGACGAACATCGAGCTCCTTGCGAAGCACCGGCGCGCCCGCGACGATCTCCAGGCCTTGCTCGCGCGATGGGAGACGCTGTTCGAGAGGTCGCAGGCGTGACCGACGCGATGCGCGCGTCCGCGCGCCAGCTCGGGGTCGTGTTCGCGGCGGGCGTCGCGGGGGCGATCGCGCTCGGGATCGCGCTCGGCCTGGCGCAGGGCGAGAGCGTCCTCCGCTGGATCGCGTACATGCTCTACGTCGCAGGCGCCATCGTGATCGGCTTCGCGTTCTTCACCGGCGCACCGCCTTCCCCGCGGAAGGTCGCGCGGCAGGAGAAGGAGAAGCTCTTGACGGAGGCGATGGACAAGCAGCGCGGCGTGCCGCCGCCCCGCGCGCAGGCCGTCGCGGTCGAGGCGGACGCGACGCCCTTCGCGAGCGAGCTCGTCGTGCTCGTCTGCGCCGGCGCGCTGCTGTTCGTCGCGGGCATCCTGCTCGAGCTCGCGCTCTAGCGAGAACGTCGCGATCAGCGCCTCCGCGACGACCTTCAGCGGACGGCCGGAGACCTGGCTCGCCTTCCGCAGGCGCGCGAACGCGTCCTCCTCGCTGATCCCCTCCTTCGCCATCAGGAGCCCCTTCGCGCGCTCGATCGCCTTCCGCGCCGCGAGCGCCTCCGAGAGCGAGTCGGCCTCCTCGCGCAGCGCGCTCAGCTCGTCGTGCCGGGCGCGTGCGGTGTGGATCGCGGGCAGGAGGTCCTGCTCGCGGAACGGCTTCACGAGGTAGCCGAAGACGCCTGCCTCCACCGCGCGCGCGACGAGCTCCTCCTGCCCGTACGCGGTGAGCATCACGATCGGGAGCGGGCGCTCCTCGAGGATCCGGCGCGCGGCCTCGATCCCGTCGAGCCGGGGCATCTTCACGTCGAGGATCGCGACGTCGGGCCGCTCGCTCCGCGCGAGCTCCACCGCCTCCTCGCCGTCCTTCGCCTCGGCGCAGATCTCGAAGCCGGCGCGCTCGAGCAGGTCGCGCAGGTCGAGCCGGATGATCGTCTCGTCCTCGGCGATCAGGATCCGCACCCGCGCAGTATGGACGGCTTGGTGGAGCGGGCCTCGTTGCCCGGGGCATAGCGCTTGCTCCGCGCCGTCCTCTACTTGCCCGGGTACGTCTCCGAGGTCTCGGCGAGCATCCACGGGTTCCCGTCCGGGTCGTAGAAGCCCATCAGCTTCACCATCCCCTGGACGTCGAACGTCTCGTCGAGCTTCACGCCGAGCGACTCGAGGTGACGGCGGCCCGCGTCGATGTCGGTGACGCCGAAGGTCGGCACGGTGCCGCCGGCGCGCTGGTCCTCCGTCTGGCTGAGCCCGATGTTGACCGCACCGAAGGGCGTCGTCAGCTCGGCCCAGCCGATCTCGTCGAGCCGGTACTCGACCTCGAAGCCGAGCGCGTCGCGGTACCAGTCGATCGCGCGCTCGAGGTTCGACACGTTCACGGAGATCGTCAGGTTCGCCGTCTCGTAGCTGATCGTTGCAGTCGTCGCGTCGGTCGCGGCCTCGGTCATCACTGCCTCCTTTGCAGTTGTCCGTACCTCTTTTTATACTTCGACTACTTCTATGTCAAGCCTCTTCCACTTCCGCTGGTCGCTGCCGGTGCTGGCCGAGCTCCACCGCGGCGGCGGGACGAAGTTCGTCACGCTCGCCAACCGGCTCGGCGTGGGACGGGAGACGCTTCGCCGCACGCTCGACGCGCTCGTCGACGCCGACCTCGTGGCGCGGAACCCCGGCTACGGCCATCCGCTCCGCCCGGAGTACGTCCTGACGGCGGGCGGGCGCCGCCTCGGACCCGCTGCGATGCGGCTCGTCGACGCGCTCCGCGACGAGGGCCTCGAGGACGTCGGGCTGAAGAAGTGGTCGCTCCCCGTCGTCCTCGAGCTCGCGGCGGAGCGGCGGTTCGCCGAGCTTCGCACCGCGCTCCGCGTCTCGCCGCGCGCGCTCACCCTCGCGCTGAAGGACCTCGCGCGCGCGGGCCTCGTCGAGCGCCGCGTGCACGACGGCTTCCCGCCGTCGACGACCTACCGTCTGACCGGGCGCGCCCGGAGGCTCCGCCGCCTCGCCGCCGCGTTGTAGGGTCGCCGCGTGGAGCGCGTGGTGGGCATCGGCGGGGTGTTCTTCCGCGCGCGCGATCCCGAGCGGCTGCGCGCGTGGTACGCGGAGCACCTCGGCGTCGACGTGCAGGACTGGGGCGGCGACGCGTTCGTCGCGGAGTCCGGCGACCAGACCGTCTGGTGCATCTTCTCGTCGTCGAGCGACTACTGGCCGCGCAAGCAGTCCTCGATGGTCAACTACCGCGTCCGCGACCTCGACGCGATGGTCGCGCAACTGCGCGAGGCCGGCGCACGCGTCGACGACAAGATGGAGGAAGAGGAGAACGGCTGGTTCGCCTGGGGCTACGACCCCGAGGGCAACCGCTTCGAGCTCTGGCAGCCCCGCTAGGAGGGTTCGGCGGAGCGGGCCTCGTTGCCGGGGGCATGCGCCGCCCAGCGCGGCCCGGCGGCACAGCGCCTGTTTCGCCGAGCCCTCCTAGATCGGGAACGTCACCTCGGCCCGTAGGCCGCCGTTCGAGTCGAGCGAGAGCGAGCCGCCGAGCTCGTCCTGGACGAGCGCCCGCACGATCGACAGGCCCGTCCCCGTGCTCGGCTCGCCGTCGATGCCCTCGCCGTCGTCCGAGATCGCGAGGACGACGTCGCCGTTCCGGCGCACGAGCTCGACGCGCACGATCGAGCCGCCGTGCTCGAGCGCGTTCTGCAGCAGCTCGCTGAAGACGAGCGCGAGCGCAGTCGCACGCCCGCCGGCGAGCTGCACGGGCTCGAACGACGACGCAACCTGCTTCCCCTCGGCGAGCCCCTGAACGAGCGTCGCGCGCAGCCGGTCGAGCAGCTCGGCGAGCTCGACCTCTTCCTCGCGCCGCTCCATCAGCACCTCGTGCACGGCGGCGATCGCGAGGATGCGGTTGACCGAGTCCTCGAGCGCCTTTCGCGGATCGACGTCGCTCGCACGCGCCTGCAGGCGGAGGAGCGACGCGACGGTCTGGAGGTTGTTCTTGACGCGGTGGTGGATCTCTTGCGCGAGCACGCCGCGCATCACCGCCCGCCCGTGCTCCAGCGCGACCGCCGCGTGCGACGCGATCGACGCCAGCAGCGACTGCTCCTCGTCGGTGAACGGCGAGTCGCGGTCGCAGACGAGCTCGCCGATCTGCCGGCGCTTCCAGCGGAGCGGAAGCCGCACCGCAAACGCGCCCGGCCGTCCCTCGGGCCACGCGATCTTCCCGTCCTCGAGCACGAGCGCCGCGCCGGTGGCGCCGACGGCCGCGATCGTCGTCTTGACGATCGCCTCGAGCGACTCCTCGAGGTAGAGCGACTCGGACACCGCCTCGGAGATCCGCGCGAGCGACTCGAGCTCGTGGACGCGGCGCTGCGCCTGCGCGTAGAGCTGCGCGTGCTCGATCGACTGCGCGACCTGGGTCGCGATCGAGACGAGCAGGTCGATCTCGCCGCGGGCGAACTCGCGCGGCGTGATCGTGCGGACGTTGAGCGCCCCGTCGAGCCGGCCGTCGCGGGCGAGGATCGGCACCGCGAGGATCGACTCGTACTCGTCCTCGGGCAGGTTCGGGAAGGACTTGAAGCGCGGATCGAGATGCGCCTGCGACGCGATCATCACCGGCGACCGCTCGAACGCCGCCGAGCCGGTGATCCCTTCGCCGGGGCGCATCCGCGGCGTCCGCGTCAGCTCGTCGACGTGCGAGCCGTGCGTCGCGCGCAGGACGAGCTCGTCGGTGGGCTCGTCGTACAGGTAGACGAAGCACGCGTCAGCCTCGAGCGCGTCGGCGACGCGCCGCGCGATCAGCCCGAGCACCTCTTCGAGGTCGAGCGACGAGTTGACGGCCTCGATCGTCTCGGTCAGCAGGCGAAGGTGGCGTTCACTCTCGTCCACGTGTCGATTGTGCCCGTCCGCCGGATGTCGTAGGTTTCGCACTCGTGTCCTTCACCGACTGGCTGCTCTTCCTGCACATCGCGAGCGCCTTCGCGCTCGTGGCGGCGCTGGTCACCTTCTGGACGGTCGCGATCGCCGCGCGGAACGTCGACCGTCCCGTCGACTCACTCCGCTACTTCCGGATCGCGAAGCCGGCGAACGTCCTCGTCGCGGTCGGCACGGTCGGCACGCTGATCTTCGGGATCTGGCTCGCGATCGACTTCGACGCGTACAAGGTCTGGGACGGGTGGATCCTGATCGCGCTCGTGCTCTGGGCGATCAGCGCGGCCACCGGGCAGCGCGGCGGACAGAACTACATGGAGGCGGCGAAGCTCGCCGGGCGTCTGGACGCGGAGAACCGCGGTGGGGAGTCGAGCCCCGAGCTGAAGGCGCTGCTCCAGAACCGGAACGCGATGTGGCTGAACATCGTCTCGTCGCTCGCCGTCCTGCTGATCCTCATCGACATGATCTACAAGCCGGGAGCCTGAGATGCTCGCTGCGATCCGACCCGACAGCTGGAACTTCCCGCTCCTCCTGCACGTCTTCGGGGCGATGATCCTCGTCGGCGGCCTCGTGACCGCGGTGACCGCGCTGATCCTCGGCTGGAAACGCGACGCGGCTGCATACACGCGGTTCGCGTTCTGGACACTGCTCGTCCTCGTCCTCCCGGCGTACATCGTGATGAGGGTCGGGGCGGAGTGGATCTTCTCGAAGGAGAACTTCGTCGAGGGCGAGGAGCCCGACTGGATCGGCGTGGGCTACATCACGGCCGATGCCGGGCTGCTGCTGCTGCTGATCACGCTCATCGTCACGGGCATCGCTGTGCGCCGGCTCCGCAAGGCGAACGGCGGCACGAGCACGCTTGCCCGCGTCAGCGCCGTGCTGACGTCGATCCTCCTCGCGGCCTACGTCGTCGCGATGTGGGCGATGAGCGCGAAGCCCGGCTAGCCGATTAACACAATCCTTACCGCAGCAGGGGGATTTTCCTTGCAGGCGGGGAATACAACCCAGTTAGTGAGCGCCCTCGCCTACGACCTCCGCCGCACCATGGGCTACATCGTCGCGGACTCCCGCGGCCGGGTGATCGGCAAGGTCGAGTCGCCGATGTACGGCACGCGCCCCGACGAGCCCGACGCACTCGCGGTGCGCAAGGGGTTCTTCGGCCGCCGGCGCCACCTCGTTCCCGCGGAAGCGATCGAGCAGATCGACGCCACGAGCGGCGTCATCGGCCTGCGCGTCCCGCGAGAGAACGTCCAGAGCTTCCTCTAAAGCCGAACCGGCTGAGACGTGGCCGCTGCCGCGGAGGCCGGGCTTCGCCCGGCCGTGAGCTCGAGCGGCGTAGGGAGAGCTGCGAACGAGGAGGGGTGCAGGGAACCGTTGGTTCCCGCTCTCCGCGGAAAATGCGCAGCATTTTCCGCGGCCAGAACGACCACGGGGCGCCTTCGAAGAGTACGCCCCGCGATCGGCCGTCAGTTGCCGGCCCGCTCGGCCGCAGAGCCATCCGGGCCGGAACGCGCATCATCTCGCGCCCCGGCCCGGTTGTCCAGACCGCCTACAGGACGGCCAGGTACTTCTCCATTTCCCACTGGGTGAGCTGGACGCGGTACTCGTCCCACTCCTTCCGCTTGAGCTCGACGTAGCGGTCGAAGATGTGCGGGCCGAGCGCCTTCTTCATCAGCTCGGACTGCGAGAGCTCGTCGATCGCCTCGCCGAGCGTCTCGGGCAGTGAGACGATCCCGCGCTCGCGCCGCTGCTCGGCCGTCAGGTGGTAGAGGTTCGTCTCCATCGGCGGCGGCAGCTCGTAGCCCTTCTCGATGCCCTCGAGCCCGGCGTGCAGCAGCGCTGCGAACGTCAGGTACGGGTTGCACGCGGGGTCGGGGCAGCGGATCTCGGCGCGTGTCGCCTGCTCGGCGCCGGGCTTGTAGAGCGGGATCCGGATGAGCGCCGAGCGGTTGCGCCGCGACCACGCGACGTAGACCGGCGCCTCGTATCCCGGCACGAGCCGCTTGTACGAGTTGATCCACTGCGCGAAGACCGCGGAGAGCTCGCGCGCGTGGTGCAGCTGCCCTGCGATGAACGCCTTGCCGACGTCGCTCAGGTGCCAGTCGTCGTCCTGATCGAAGAACGCGTTGCGGCCGTTCGTGAAGAGCGACTGGTGCGTGTGCATCCCCGACCCGTTCTCACCGAAGATCGGCTTCGGCATGAACGTCGCGTGGTAGCCCGCCTTCTTCGCGACCTCCTTGACGATCAGGCGGTACGTGACCGTGTGATCGGCCATGTCGAGCGCCGGCGCGAAGCGCATGTCGATCTCGTGCTGCGACGGGCCGACTTCGTGGTGGTGGTACTCGACGGGGATGCCGACCGAGTCGAGCGCGCGGATCGTCTCGTTGCGGAGCTCGGTCGCCGCGTCCATCGTCGTCATCGCGAAGTAGCCGCCCTCGTCGAGCGTCTCCGTGCCCGCGTCGTCCTTGAAGAGGAAGTACTCGAGCTCGGGGCCGACGTTGAACGTGTCGAAGCCCATCGACTCCATGCGCTCGAGCGCGCGGCGCAGGACGAAGCGCGGGTCCCCGTCGTAGGGCTTGCCGTCGGGCGTGACGACGTCGCAGATCATCCGCCCGACCTTCGTCTCGCCTTCCTTCGACGGAAGGAGCTGGAACGTCTCCGGATCGGGGATCGCGACCATGTCGGACTCCTCGATCGCGTTGAAGCCGGTGATCGACGAGCCGTCGAAGCCCATCCCGTCGTCGAGCGCGCCCTCGAGCTCGCTCGGCGTGATCGCGAAGCTCTTGAGGTGCCCCTCGAGGTCCGTGAACCAGAGGAGCACGAACTCGACCTTCTCCTTGTCGACGCGCTTGAGGACGTCCTTGCGGGAGTCCTCGCTCGACGTCGCTCGGTTCTTCGTCTCGACCTGCGCCATGAATTCCTCCTCGAAATGCAAAAAGCCCCAGGCGCGACCGACGCGCCCGAGGCGTCGTCGCCTACCGGACGGCCCGAGTCTACCTCTGCGCTCAGGTGACGGTTGCGCAAAGAGCGACCGCCGTGACCGACCACGTCCCGGCGATCGCGTCGGTCTCGTTCGCGGTCACGATCCAGCCGTTCGGGTTGCCGCTGCCGTCGACCGTCGGCTGAGAGCCGACGAGGGCGAGGTCGGCCGCGGTGCCGCCTCCGGCGACGAACGTCGCGATGCCGCCGCCGCCGAGCGCGCGCTGACCCGCCGCGCACGAGGCGGTCGCACTCTTCGTCGTGGCCGAGTCGACGATCGAGGTGGCCGTGACCCGTACGAGGCCCGAGACGCCCGGCGCACCCTGCGGGCCTGCCGGGCCCTGGGCTCCGGCGGCACCTGCCGGGCCTTGCGCGCCTGCGGGGCCGGCCGGGCCCTGCGCGCCTGCTGGACCCGCCGGGCCTTGCGCGCCGGCCGGGCCTGCGGGCCCCTGTGCTCCCGCCGGGCCTGCGGGGCCCTGCGCGCCTGCGGGTCCCTGGGGCCGGCCCCGCCGCACCTGCCGGACCGGCGGGTCCGGTCGCGCCGTCTGCGCCGGGCGTCCCCGGCGGTCCTTGCGAACCGGGCGGACCCGCGGGCCCGCCGGGCCGGTCAGCCCGTCAGCGCCGGGCGTCCCGGGCGGTCCCTGGGAGCCGGGCGGACCCGCTGGACCTGCCGGTCCGGTCGCGCCGTCTGCGCCGGGCGTCCCCGGCGGTCCCTGTGAGCCGGGCGGACCCGCGGGACCCGCCGGGCCCGTCAGCCCGTCAGCACCGGGCGTCCCCGGCGGCCCCTGCGACCCCGGCGGGCCGGCGGGGCCCGCAGCACCCGTGGCGCCGGTCGCGCCAGCAGGTCCCGGTCGGACCCGCTGGGCCTGCCGGCCCGGTCGCGCCGTCTGCGCCGGGCGTCCCGGGCGGTCCCTGCGAACCGGGCGGACCGGCGGGGCCTGCAGCCCCGGTCGCTCCGGTCGCGCCGGTGGCCCCCGTCGCGCCCGGCGGCACCCGTCGCCCCGGTGGCGCCCGTCGCCCCGGTGGCGCCCGTCGCCCCGGCCGCGGCGCCCGCCGCGCCGATCGCACCCGCAGGCCCGGCAGGCCCTGCGGTCCCTGCGGGCCGGCGGGCCCGGGCTCGCCGCGGTTCGCCGTGAAGAGCGTGAACACGAGCAGCGGAGCGGCGGGCGTCGAGCCGCTTCACCGTCAGCGTCCCGCGCGCGTTCGCGTACGCGCCGGTGCCGCCGAGGACCGCGAGCGTCCGCGCGACTCCGCGCACGACGCCGCCCGCGGTGATCGAGCCGGTCGGAACGACCGACGTCGAGACGAGATCGACGGACCCGCGCGACAGCACCGTCGACGAGGTCGACTGCGTGCCGACCTGTGCGCCGGTCGGTCGATCCGCGTCAGCCTCGGCGCGCCGAAGCGTGTGCCCCGTGAAGCGGAGGTCGCCCGTCGACGCGCCGGCAGCCCCGACGTCGACCGACTGCTGGGACGAGAGCGTCGAGATGAACCGCAGCGTCTGCACGTCCTCCGCCGCGAGCGCGGGCACGGCGACCAGGCCGGAGAGCACGGCAATGAGACCCCGATGACCGCACGCATGACTACGTCGAGTACCTGCATCCCCTAGTCCCGCCGAACCTACTCCGCTCGTCGGATCGACCCAAGGGAGAAACGAACGTCACCGCCCGCTGAGCGAGATTTGACCTTCGGTATCGCGCATGCCGGGCAGCAGGAACGCGGCCACCGTCAGCATCGAGGCGACGATGCCGCAAGCGGCGAGCACGGGCCTGACGCCGAAGACGTCCGCGGCGGGACCGATCACGGCCATCGCCAGCGGGGTCAGCGCAAACGCGGCGAACGAGTCGAGGCTCCGAACGCGCCCGAGCAGGTCCATCGGCACGGCGCGCTGGACGAGCGTGTTCCAGACGAGGATTCCCGCCGTCAGAGCGCCCTCCGCGATCAGCGCGATCACCATCGCCTGCCAGGTCGCGTGGACGAGCGAGTAGAAGAAGAGGTCCGTGATCCCGAACGCGAGCAGCGCGTACATGAACGTCACGTGCCGCCGCGGGATGTGCAGCTGCGAGATCGAGAGCGCGGCGACGACGCCGCCCAGTCCTCCCGCCGCGAAGACGAGCCCGAGCTGGCCGGCGCTCCCGCCGAGGTCGTTCTTCACGAGAAACGGGAGCAGCACGATGTAGGGCGCCGTCCCGAACGGGAGGACGATGCACGACCATGCGAGCGTTCCCCAGAGCCAGGTCCGACGGCGGACGTACCCGAGGCCTTCGCGGATGTCGTCGAGGACCGAACGCCGCTCGTCGTCGAGCGCCCGAGCCGCGGGACGAGCCGCGAGCAGAGTGATCGCGGCCGCACCGACGGCGAACGAGACCGCGTCGACCAGGAACGCCTCACCCGTGCCGAACGCGGCGATCAGCGCGCCACCTAGCACCGGGCCACCGAGTCGGAACGCGAGCGTGTGGAACGTGAAGAGCGCGGAGTTCGCCTGGACCAGAAGCTCGTCGGGCACGAGCTGCGGAACGATCGATCCGAACGCCGGGCCGGCGAACGCCTGCCCGAGCCCGTACACGACAGCCATCGCTCCGACGTGCCAGAGCTCGAGGTCGCCCCGGAGCGCGAGGATCCCGATCGTCCCCGCGGCGGCCGCGCGGGCGAGGTCGGAGACGATGATCACCTTGCGGCGGTCGACCCGGTCCGACGCGACGCCGCCGAGGAGCGTGAACGCGAAGATCGGGATCATCTGCAGGGCGCCGACGACTCCCATGGTCGTCGGTGAGTTCGTCAGGTCGTAGACCTGCCAGGGCAGCGCGACGACCATCACGCCGTCGCCGATCCACGAGGTCGTTCGTGCCGTCCAGTAGAGGGCGAAGTCCCGGATCCTGAACGGCTCCAGGATCCGGAACCGCCCTCTAGCCGGACCGCTTGAGCTTTCCGTGGTGCTTGGCGTATCGCTCACCGCGCGCGAACACCCAGAGCCCGAGCGGCACCGAGACGATCCCGATGATGATGAGCGGCCAGATCTCGTCCCACATCGCGCTGACGCCCGCGCCCTCGATGATCGCCTCGCGCGCACCCTCGAGCGCATACGTCGCCGGCGAGATCTTCGCAAGCCACTGCATCCACTCGGGGAGAACCGACACCGGGTAGTAGACGCCGGACACCACGAGCAGGATCCCCTGGGCGATGAAGCCGAGCTGCATGCCCTTCTCCGGCGAGATGAGCGGCATCACCGAGGTCATCATCCCGATCCCGATGAACGAGACGGACGCGACGGTGACGACGAGAAGCGCGGCCGCGAAGTTCGCGTCCGGGAGGCTCAGGTCGAAGAACATCGCGACGACGACGAAGAGGAGCGCCGCGCGCGCGAGCCCGTAGATGATCGCGAACACGCCCTGCCCCGCGAGGTGCATCGAGCGCGAGAGCGGCGCCATGAACGTGTACTCGATCGTCCCCTCCCAGCGCTCCCACGCGACCGTCTCCGTGAGGAACTCGAAGATGATCCCCAGGTACGCCCAGATGACCGCGCCGATCAGGAGCGAGGTCGTGGCGCGGTTGACGTCGATCACGGCACCGGTCGCCTCGAATCCCTTCGCGATGAAGACGATCGTCAGCGTGTTCGCGACGGTCCAGACGAAGAACGCGACGTCCCAGAGGAAGTAGCGCTTCGTGAGGTAGACGTTTCGCTCGACGACGCCGGCGAGCCCGATCAGCTCGGCCCGCATCACTGCCGCTGCGCCCTTCATTCGTCGTCTCCTTCCTCTTCGTCCTCGAGCGTCTTGCCGGTCGCCGTGAAGAACGCGTCCTCGAGCGTCCCGCTCTCGTAGCGCTCTTTCAGCTCGTCGGCCGGGGCGAGCGCGATCAGCTTGCCCTTGTCGAGGATCCCGATCCGATCCGCGAGCGTCTCCGCCTCGGCGAGGTCGTGCGTGCAGAGCAGGACGGTCGCGTCGTGCGACTCGCGGATCTCGCGGATGAACTGCTGCACCTCGAGCTTCGAGCGCGGGTCGAGGCCGGTCGTCGGCTCGTCGAGCAGGAGGAGCACGGGCGACGTGAGGAGCGCCCGCGCGAGCGCGACCTTCTGCTGCGTGCCCCGCGAGAGGTTCTCCATCGAGTCGCTGAGCCGGTCCTTCGGGAAGTGGACCCGCGCGAGGATCTCCGGGATCCGGTCGCGCGTCTGCGACGGCGCCATCCCGTAGAAACGCGCCGCGTAGCTCAGGTTCTCGACTGCCGACATCTTCTTGAAGAAGCTCGCCTCGACCGACACGCGGTTGACGAGCCGCCGCACCGCGCGCGGCTCGCGCTCCGCATCGTGGCCGAAGATGACCGCGCGGCCGCCGTCGTTCAGCAGCAGCGTCGAGAGCAGACGGACGAGCGTCGACTTCCCCGAGCCGTTCTGCCCGAGGATCGCGAGCGTTTCGCCCTTCGGCATCGTGAACGACACCCCGTCGAGGGCGGCGACGCGCTTCCGCGCGCGGCGGAGGCCTTCGCGCTTCTTGCGTCTGATGAAGTCCTTACGGAGATCGACGACGTCGACCGCGGCCACGCCGTCGCGCAAAACTTCGGGCGCCATCGTGATCTCCTGAGCTGTGTCCAACATCGTTGCTCCTTGGTTTCGTGAACGGGCGAGAACAGGCGCGCGTGAGCCGCGCTCTCAGGAGGAGCGCGTGGCGCCGGTGAACGAGCTCAGCCGCGTCGGAGCAACATCAGACCTTCGAGGCTAGCACCAGGCGCGGCTCCGCGCCAAGTCCCCCTTTCGGGGGAGACCGCTGAGCTGTGCTCGGCCGATTTGGAACGAGGGTCAGATGTTCGAGAGCTTCGACGAGACGAGCACCGGCGGACGGCGACTGCAGATCGCCACGCTCGCGCTGTCGCTCGTCGCCGTCGCCATCTCCGGCGCCGCGTTCCTGCTGCTCGCGTCGGATCGTGCCGCGCTCCAGTCCGACCTCGCCGTGATGGAGCGGCAGGTCGATGCGCTCTCCGCCGACAACGAGAGCGTCGTCAACCGGCTCGGGACCGCCGAGCAGCGGCTCAAGCGGCGGGAAACCGGGGTCGCGGGGCTCGCGGCGCACGCGCTGAAGAGCGTCTTCACGGTCGAGGCGAGCGGTCGGATCGGGAGCGGGTTCGTGGCCTGGATGGACGAGGACTCGACGTACGTCCTCACAGCCCACCATGTCGTCGAGGGCACGCTGACGAGCAACGTCACGCTCAAGCGCAAGGGCTCGGGCTGGCAGGGCGAGATCGCGGGCGTCGACCCGGCGCACGACCTCGCGCTGATCCGCATGAACGGCCGGCCGAAGGGGATCGAGCCGCTCTGGCAGCAGGCGACGACGAAGCCGCCGCAGCCGGGCGACCAGCTGCTCCTGATCGGCAGCCCGTTCGGCCTCGAGGGCACCGTGACCTCCGGTGTCGTCAGCCGGGTCACGAAGAAGGAGATCCAGACCGACGCCGCCGCGAACCCGGGCAACTCGGGCGGCCCGGCGATCGACCGGCGCGGCCGTGTCGTGGGCGTGCTCGTCGCCGGCGGCGGGCAGAACGTGAACTTCGCGATCCCGATCGCACGCGTCTGCGCGAAGCTCCGCCACTGCGGCTAGCGGACAGGGCCGGTCGGACGCTCGGACACGCCCGGAGGGGCGTGGTCCGGGGTCAGACCCTGGTCGTGGCTCCTCGGGACGAGCCCGCGTGCCCGAGGCCGCGTGCCGAGCGTGCTCGCCGAGAGGACGCGTCCGCCCGTGCGCCGTCCGGGGTCTGACCCCGGACCGAACGCTTCGAGGCGCGTCCGGCGCGGCCAGTTCGCGACGACACGGCCGAACGTCTAGTTCGATCCACGCCGTCCTTCGGCTGCGCTAAGGTGCGAATCAGGTCGCGCGCCGCCGTAGGCGCCGGCCGAGGCAATGGAGCCTCAGGACTCTCGGAGTCCTGGGGCTTTTTTCGTGGTCCAACGCGGAGGGAGCGAGATGTCGGAGATCGAGACGAAGCACTACCTGGCGAACGGCACGGTGCCCGACGCCCGGGAGGCGCTCGAGTGGGCGAGCGAGACGCGCGCGAAGATGGTCGACCTGAAGTTCTGCGACCTGTTCGGCCGCTGGCAGCACATGACGCTGCCGGTGACGTCGTTCGACGAGTCGGCGTTCGACGAGGGCCTCGGGTTCGACGGCTCCTCGATCCGCGGCTGGCAGGGGATCAGCGAGTCCGACATGCTCCTGATGCCGGACCCGACGAGCGCGATCCTCGACCCGTTCACCGAGACGCCGACGCTCTCGCTCCTCTGCGAGATCCGCGACCCGCTCACCGGAGAGGCGTACGACAGGGACCCGCGGCTCGTCGCCAAGCGCGCCGAGGACTACCTCCGCTCGACGGGCGTCGCGGACACCGCCTACTTCGGCCCGGAATGCGAGTTCTTCGTCTTCGACGAGGTCTCGTACGAGCTCGCCCCGCACACCTCCCACTACGCGGTCGACTCCGCCGAGGGGTACTGGAACTCCGGCAAGCCGGGGCTCGGCAACACGATCCGCGAGAAGGAGGGGTACTTCCCGCCGGCGCCGCACGACACGCTGAGCGACCTCCGCACGCGGATGGTGCTGATGCTCGAGCGCCTCGGGATCAGGTGCGAGTTCCACCACCACGAGGTCGCGTCCGCCGGTCAGTGCGAGATCGACCTCCGCTTCGACTCGCTCACGAAGATGGCCGACCAGGTGATGACGTACAAGTACGTCGTCAAGAACGTCGCGCGCGCGGCCGGCAAGACCGTGACGTTCATGCCCAAGCCGATCTTCGGCGACAACGGCTCGGGGATGCACACGCATCAGTCCCTCTGGAAGGAAGGGACGCCCTTGATGGCCGACAAGTCGGGCTACGCAGGCCTCTCGCAGCTCGCCCGTGCGTACATCGGCGGGCTCCTCGCGCACGCGCCGGCGCTGCTCGCGTTCTGCGCGCCGACGACGAACTCGTACCGCCGGCTCGTCCCGGGCTACGAGGCGCCGGTGAACCTCGTCTACTCGCAGCGCAACCGCTCGGCGTGCATCCGCATCCCGATGTACTCCGACTCGCCGAAAGCGAAGCGCCTCGAGTTCCGCTGCCCCGACGCGGCGGCGAACCCGTACCTCGCGTTCGCGGCGATGCTGATGGCCGGCCTCGACGGGATCGCCAAGGGCCTCGACGCCGGAGAGCCGGCGGACTACGACCTCTTCGAGGAGGACCGCGGCGTTGCGCAGGTGCCCGGCTCGCTCGCCGAGGCGCTCGACGCGCTCGAGCGCGACCACGCCTTCCTGACCGAGGGCGGCGTGTTCAGCGAGGAGCTGATCCGGACCTGGATCGACTACAAGCGCGAGAACGAGGTCGACGTGGTGCGCCTCCGCCCGCACCCGGCCGAGTTCTCCCTCTACTACGACGCGTGATCGCTACGGCCAACGCACTGCAGGTCGACGTGCTCACCGCGGGCGACTGGCCCGCGGTGAGCGCGATCTTCGCGGAGGGCATCGCCACGCGGAACGCGACCTTCGAGACCACCGTCCCCTCGTGGGATGAGTGGGCATGTGCGCACATGGGCCACCACCGCCTCGTCGGACGTGTCGACGACGAAGTCGTCGGCTGGGCGGCGCTCTCACGTGCCTCTACGAGACAGTGCTACCGCGGGGTCGTCGAGGACAGCGTCTACATCCGCCGCGGACACCGAGGTCAGGGCGTCGGACATGCGCTCCTCTCGACGCTGGTCGCGCAGGCCGAGGCCGCCGGGATCTGGACCGTCCAGGCCGGCGTCTTCCCCGAGAACCTCGCCAGCCTGAGGCTCCACGTCGCGTGCGGCTTCCGCGTCGTCGGCGTGCGTGAACGGATCGGGCAGCTCGACGGCGCCTGGCGGGACGTCGTTTTCCTGGAACGCCGAAGCAAGGAGATCGCCTGATGGTCAAGGTCGAAGCAGTCGTCATCCGCGAGCGCGTCGAGACGGTGATCGACGCGGTCGAAGAGGAAACCGGCCACGTGGGCGTGACGGTCGTCGAGGCGATCGGGCACGGCCGCGAGCGCGGGATCACACACGAGTACCGGGGCCGCGTCTTCGAGTCGCGGTTCCTCCCGAAGGCCGTCCTGACGTTCGTCGTCCCGGACGAGATCGCCGAGGCGGTCGTCGGCGCGATCGTCGACTCCGCGCGCAGCGGCAACGAGTCTGGCGACGGCCTCGTCTGGACGACCCCGATCGCCAACGTCATGCACAACCGGACCGGAACGAGCCTCGAGGAGGTGGGAGTCGGATGAGCAACAAGGACCTCGCGATCGCCGCGAGCACGATGTGGGTCGTCGTCGCGGCGATCCTCGTGATGTTCATGCAGGCCGGCTTCGCCTTCCTGGAGGCGGGCCTGACGCGGATGAAGAACGTCGGCCACGTCGCCGCGAAGAACGTGCTCGTGCTCGGGATCGCGTCGATCGTCTACTACCTCGTCGGGTACGGGCTCGCGTTCGGCGACGGCGGCAACGGGATCGTCGGCGGGTCCGGCTTCGTCCCGTCGGTCGATCAGCTCCTCGCGATCGGCGCGTCGCCGTTCAGCTGGTTCTCGACGATCCCCGCCGGCGCGGGCTACATGTTCGAGGTCGTCTTCGCCGCGGTGTCGCTCGCGATCGTCTGGGGCGCGATGGCCGAGCGGACGAAGCTGTGGGTCTACTTCGCGTTCGGGGTCGTCTTCACGCTCATCTACTCGGTCGTCTCGCACTGGATCTGGCACCCCGACGGCTGGCTCTTCTCGCGCGGGATGCAGGACTTCGCGGGCTCGACGGTCGTGCACTACCAGGGCGCGCTCGCCGCGCTCGCCGGGGCGCTGCTGCTCGGGCCGCGGATCGGGAAGTTCGGCGCCGACGGGAAGCCGAACGCCATCCCGGGGCACAACATGGCGTTCGTCACGCTCGGCGTGATCATCCTCTGGTTCGGCTGGTTCGGCTTCAACCCGGGCTCCACGCTCGGCGTGGTCACCGGCGACAAGATCGGCTACTTCGCGTACGTCGCGCTGACGACGAACGTCGCCGCGGCCGCCGGCGCGCTGGGAGCCGTGATCACGTCATGGATCGTGATCAAGAAGCCCGACCTGTCGATGATGCTGAACGGCGTGATCGCCGCGCTCGTCGCGATCACCGCGGCGGCCGGCTTCGTCGCACCGTGGGCCGCGATCGTGATCGGCGCGGTCGCCGGAACGATCGCGGTGCTCGGCGTGCTCGCGGTCGAGCGGATCCGGATCGACGACCCGATCGGCGCCGTCTCGGTGCACGGGCTCGCCGGCGTCTGGGGCACGCTCGCGACCGGGATCTTCGCCGTGCCCGCGCTCGCCGACAACCTCGCGACCGGGACCGGCGGCCTCTGGTACACGGGGAGCTTCCACCAGCTCGGCGTGCAGGCGGTCGGCCTGCTCGCGGTCGGCGTCTTCACGTTCGCGGCGTCGTTCGCGTCGCTCTGGGCGATGAAGGCGACGTTCGGGATCCGCGTCGAGCCCGAGGTCGAGACGGCCGGTCTCGACGTCTCGGAGCACGGCATGTGGGGCTACCCCGAGTTCTACATCCCGGTCCCGGGCGGCTACGGGACCGAGGCGCACGGGCACCTCGGGCTCGCGCACGCGCAGCGGAGCGCGGAGACCGTCCCGGTGGCGCGGCCGGCCCTCGAGTCGTAGGCGCTACGCGGGGGAGGCTGCCCGCACAGCCTCCCCCGCTCCCTGCGGCGCGATCAGCCGGAACGCTAGAGCCGACCGCGTCCAGGTCTCGAGGATCTCGGTGCCGCGGCGTGAGTCGGTCTCGCGCACGTGCTTCTCGATCAGCTCTTGCAGCTGCGCGAGGTCGGGGACGCCGACGACGAGTCGGCGCGCGAGGCTCTCGTCCGGATCGAAGACGACGAGCTCGCCGCCACTCATCCCCGCGCCCACGTTGCGACCCACCTCGCCCAGGACGACCACGAGCCCGCCGGTCATGTACTCGCACAGGTGCGCGCCGGCACCCTCGACGACCGCGACCGCGCCGGAGTTGCGCACGGCGAAGCGCTCGCCCGCGCTGCCGGCCGCGAAGAGCTGGCCGCCGGTCGCGCCGTAGAGCGCCGCGTTGCCGAGGAGCACCGGATCGCCGGCGTCGTCCTGCGGAGGGCGGATCGAGATGCGGCCGCCCGACATCGACTTGCCGACGTAGTCGTTCGCCTCGCCGAGGAGCGTCAGGCGGACGCCCGACGTGAGGAACGCGCCGAAGCTCTGACCTGCGGATCCCGTGAAGGTCGCGCGGACGCGGCCCGGTGGCTTCTCGCCGGCGAGCACCCCGCCGAGCCTCGCGCCGACGGCCCTGTCGCGGTTCGAGATCCCGTACGACAGCTCGACGAGCCGGGCCTCCGCGAGCGCCGGCGCAGCGTCGAGCGCGAGCTGCTCTCCCAGCGCACCGCCCTCGGCGACGGGCTGCCGGCCGCCGACGTAGCCGCCGCCGCGGGCCGCGAGGACCACCGAGGTGTCGAGCGCAGCGGACGCGCGCGACCGCAGCAGGTCGCCGCGCCCGACGGCATCCTCGAACCGCCGCAGCCCGAGCGCCGCGAGGTGCTCGCGCACCTCCTCGGCGACGAAGCGCAGGTACGCCTCGACCTGCTCGGGGGTCGCGTCGAACTTCGCGCGAAGCTCAGGCCGCTGCGTCGCGATGCCGACGGGGCACGTGTCGAGGTGGCACGAGCGGACGAGCAGGCAGCCCTCGGCGAGCAGCAGCGCCGTCCCGAACGAGACCTCGTCGGCGCCGAGGAGCGCCGCGACGACGACGTCGCGCCCCGTCTTGATCCCGCCGTCCACGCGCAGGCGGACGCGGCCGCGCAGGCCCTCGGCAATGAGCGTGCGCTGCGTCTCGGCGAGGCCGAGCTCCCACGGCGCGCCGACGTTCTTGATCGACGAGAGCGGGCTCGCACCGGTGCCGCCGTCCGCGCCGGCGACGTGCACGACGTCCGCGAGCGCCTTCGCCACGCCGGCCGCGACGAGCCCGACTCCCGCTTCCGCGACGAGCTTGACGGAGACGTCCGCGCGCGGGTTCACCTGCTTCAGGTCGAAGACGAGCTGGGCGAGGTCCTCGATCGAGTAGATGTCGTGGTGCGGTGGAGGCGAGATCAGCCCGACGCCGGCGCGCGTGTACCGGAGCGCGGCGATCTCGTCGGTGACCTTGTGCCCGGGGAGCTGGCCGCCCTCGCCGGGCTTCGAGCCCTGCGCCATCTTGATCTGGAGCTCGTCGGCCGAGGCCGCGTACGCCGCGCTGACCCCGAACCGGCCCGAGGCGATCTGCTTGATCCGCGAGCCGCGCTCGGTGCCGTACCGCGCGGGATCCTCGCCGCCCTCGCCGGAGTTCGAGCGCGCGCCGAGCCGGTTCAGCGCGATCGCGACGGTCTCGTGTGCCTCGGCCGACAGCGAGCCGTGCGACATCGCGCCGCCGGAGAAGCGGCGCACGATCGACTCGACCGGCTCGACCTCGTCGAGCGGGACGGGATCGACCGCCGGTACGAGCTCGAGCAGGTCGCGCAGCTCGAGCGGCTCCCTCGCGTTGACGAGCTCGGCGAACCGGTCGTAGCGCTCGCGGTCGTCGCCGCGGACGGCCTTGCGGAGCGCGTGCGCAGCCGCGACGACGTCCGTCCCCGTCGCGTGCGGCTCGCCGCCCTTGCGGAACTTCACGTAGCCGGGGTTCTCGAGCTCCTCGGCGCTGCGACGTGCACGGGCGTCGCGCTCGAGCTCGGCAAAGCCGGCCGCGCCTTCGAGCGCGGGCGTTTCCGGAAAACAGGCGCCGAGGACGTCGGGCGCGAGCCCGATCACCTCGAAGAGCTGCGCGCCGCGGTACGAGTCGAGGTCGGAGATCCCGAGGCGCGACACCACCTTGAGCACGCCCTCCTCGACCGATGCCCGGTAGCGCCGCTGCGCCTCGTCGGCGCTCGGGTGGTCGCCGCCGAGCTTGTCGTCCGCAGCGAGCTGCGCGACGGTCTCGAGCGCGAGCCGCGGGCAGATCGCATCCGCGCCGTACCCGATCAGGCACGCGAAGTGGTGCGACTCGCGCGGCTCGTCGCTGTCGACGAGCAGGGATGTCTTCGTGCGGAGCCCCGCGTCGACGAGCCGCCGCTGCACGGCCGCGACCGAGAGCAGGATCGGCGCCACCGCGCGCCCGTCGGCGACACGGGCGTCGCTGAGCACGAGCATCGAAGCCCCTCCGAGCACCGCCTCCTCCGCCGCCGAGGCGAGCCGCTCGCAAGACGCCGCCAGGCCCTCACCCTCGTCGAGCGTCGTGTCGAGGGTGAAGGCCCGGAGCGCGGGGAGGATGGAGGGGTAGAGGAAGAACGAGTCGAGCTCGACGAGCCGGGCCGCTGCCGGCCCTTCGCCGAGCAGCGCGCCGCGCGCCCCGAGGAGCGTCCTGAGCGACATCACCTCGCGCTCGCGCAGGTGGTCGATCGGCGGGTTCGTCACCTGCGCGAACCGCTGGCGGAAGTACGTCCAGAGCGGCCGCGCGCGGCCTGCGAGCGGCGGCAGCGCGGTGTCGTCGCCCATCGACGAAACCGGCTCGCGACCGCCCGAGGCGGCGGGACGCAGGAACAGCGAGAGATCCTCGCGGGTCCAGGCGGCGACGGCCTGGCGCGGGCGCAGGTCCGAGCTCCCCGGCAGGACCGGCTCGCCGGGGTCGCGAACCGTGCGGCCCGTGGCGAGCCAGCGCGTGTAGGGCCGGCGACGGGCGAGGCGGCGCTTGATCTCGGCGTCCAGCTCGAACCCCCCGCCGGAGGCGTCCACGGCGAGCATCTCACCCGGCCCGAGGCGTCCGCGACGCACGCGTGAGCCTTCCGGCAGCGGCACCGCTCCGGCCTCCGACGCGCACGTGACGAGGCCGCCGTCGGTCACGGCCCAGCGCAGCGGACGCAGTCCGTTCCGGTCGAGGGACGCTCCGACGACGCGACCGTCGGTGAAGACGACCGCCGCCGGCCCGTCCCACGGCTCGACGAGGCCCGCGTGGTACGCGAAGAACGCACGCACCTGCGGTTCCAGCTCGTCGTTCCCCTGCCAGGCGGGCGGCACGAGCATCGACAGCGCGTGCCGGACATCGCGTCCGCCGCGGACGAGCAGCTCGAGCGCGTTGTCGAGCATCGCCGAGTCGGAGCCGTGCTCGTCGAGCACGGGCCCGAGCTCCGGCTCGCCGAGCCCCGCCGCGCGGGCGCGCATCGCCGCGACGTTGCCCGCGAGCGCGTTGATCTCGCCGTTGTGGCAGAGCAGCCGGAACGGCTGGGCGCGCTCCCAGGACGGCGACGTGTTCGTCGAGAAGCGCTGGTGGAAGATCGCGAACGGCACCGCGAGCCACGGGTCGCGAAGGTCCGCGTAGAACGCCGCCAGCTGGTCCGCGGCGCAGAGCGCCTTGTAGGTCACCGTTCGGAACGAGAGCGAGGCGACGTACGCGCCGGGAACGAGCTCGGCCCGCCGGCGCGCCCGGTACGCGCGGCGCTCGGCCTCGTCGCCGCCGATCCCGAACGGCCGCAGCAGCGCGAGCTGCTCGATCCGGGGCTGCGTCGCGCGGGCCGTCTCGCCGATGGCGTCCTCGTCCACCGGAACGGGGCGCCAGCCGGCCGTGCGGATCCCTTCCGCCTCGCAGGCCGCCTCGACCCCGGCTCGGGCCTCCTCGTCGCGCAAGAACACCATCGCGAGCCCGCACCACGGCCCCGGCACGAGCGAGGCAGGGATCGGGAGCAGCACGCCGGCGCCGTCCCCCGTCTTGCCGTCCGCCGCGTACGCACCGCGATGGCGCATCCGCGCGAGCCCTTCGAGCGCTGCGTCGAGGACCCCGCGCGAGGGCCGAGCGGCCGCGTCGGCGACGAAGCCGATTCCGCAGGAGTCGCGTTCAGTGGGAAGCGCGGGTCGAGCCACTGAGGGCCCTTTCGAATGAGAAGAGAACTCCCGCCTGTTGCGATTCGACCTAGCCGGCGGCGGCGGGGAGCAGGGCGCCGGCTAGCGCGTAAGGACGCGCGTAAAGACGTTGGTAATCGAAAGCGTCTTCGTCGCGCAGCCCATGAAGTCGCCCACCTTACTCCCACCGTCAGACGGCGTCTACCGAGCGACCGGCCTATCCTGAGACCGCCGATGAACCGGGCGCTGCACCTTCCCGCGAGTGGCCCCGCGCGACACCTGACCGCTGCGGCGACGAGCATCGCGGCGGTCGCCGCCGTGACGATCGCGATCTACGCGATCAAGCCGTTCGTCCCGGTGCTCAGCCTCGGCGTTCTCTACGTCTTCGCGGTGCTCCCCGTTGCCGCGGTCTGGGGCCTCGGGTACGCGGTCCCCGTGGCCGTCGCCAGCATGCTCGCGTTCAACTGGTTCTTCCTCCCGCCGATCTACACGTTCTCGATCGAGGACGGCGAGAACTGGTTCGCGCTCGCCGTGTACCTCGTCACGGCCGTCGTCGTGAGCGACCTCGCGGCGCGCGCACGGCGGCGTGCAGTGGAGGCGGAGCAGCGCGAGCGCGAGGCGACGCTGCTCGCCGAGCTGGCCACGCACCTGCTCGAGGGCAGGAACCTGGAGGGCGAGCTCGGCTGGATCGGCGAGCGCGTCGCGGGGATCCTCGGCGTCGATCGCGCCGAGATCGAGCTTGGTGCCCCCAAGCGGCCGCGCGAAGCCAGCGCGCCGCACGACCTCACGATCGGCACACGGATGGTCGGCCGTCTCTACACGGACGAGCGGTCGGAGCCGCCGCTCGACGTCCAGCGCCGGTTCCTGCCTGCCCTCGCGTCACTCCTCGCCGTCGCGAGCGAGCGGGAGGCGCTCGCACGCGAGGCACTCGAGGCCGAGGCACTCCGACGGAGCGACTCGGTGAAGACGGCGTTGCTCCGCGCCGTGTCACACGACCTTCGCTCGCCCCTCACGAGCATCTCGACCGCCGTCGGAACGCTGCGGAACCCGACGCTCTCGCTGAGCGACGACGACCGGAGAGTGCTCCTCGAGACGATCGAGGTCGAGACCGAGCGGCTCGACCGCCTCGTCGCCGATCTGCTGGACCTCTCGCGGCTCCAGGCCGGCGCGGCGTCACCGGATCGCGACGTGTGGGCGATCGAGGATCTGATCTGGCGCGCGGTGGACGCGGTCGGGGCACGGTCGCGCGTGCGCGTCGGCGGAACGGAGGGACGGCTGGTCGGCGTCGACGCGAGTCAGATCGAGCGGGTGCTCTCGAACCTCGTCGAGAACGCCGTGAAGTTCTCGCCGCCCGACTCGCTCGTGCAGATCCGCGTGACGGCGACCCGCGCCGAGGTGATCGTGCGCGTCGTCGACCAGGGGCCGGGGATCGCGCAGTCCGAGCTCGAGCGGATCTTCGAGCCCTTCTACCGTCGCGACGACGGCAGCAGCGGCGCGGGTCTCGGGCTCGCGATCGCCCGCGGCTTCGCTGAGGCGAACAACGCGCGGGTCTGGGCCGAGTCCCGACCCGGGCAGGGCGCCTCGTTCGCGCTGGCGCTTCCCGCGGTCTCCGAGCCTGCGGGCGTTCCGGCGTGAGCGGCCAGCGCGTGCTCGTCGTCGACGACGAGCCGCAGATTCTCCGGGCGCTCACGACGATGCTCCGCGGCGCCGGCTACGAAGTCTCGACCGCGGCGACCGGGGAGCAGGCGCTCGCCGAGGCCGCCGCACGGCGACCGGAGGCGATCGTCCTCGACCTCGTGCTCCCGGATCGAAGCGGGACCGAGGTCTCCCGCGAGCTCCGAACCTGGACGGACGTGCCGATCCTCGTCCTCTCGGCGGTCGGCGAGGAAGGCCAGAAGGTCGCCGCGCTCGACGCGGGCGCCGACGACTACGTCACGAAGCCGTTCGGCGTCGACGAGCTCCTGGCCCGCCTCCGCGCGCTGCTCCGACGCACCCAGCAGGCGGACGGAGCCGTGATCGAGGTCGGCGAGCTGCGGATCGACGTTCCGAACCGGGAGGTCCGGCGCGACGGCGACCGCATCCGCCTCACGCCCCACGAGTTCGACCTGCTCCGGGTGCTCGCGCAGAACAAGGGCCGCCTCCTCACGCATCGGGTGCTGCTGCGCGAGGTCTGGGGCCCCGGCTACCAGTCCGAGGCGCACTACCTCCACGTGTACGTCTCGAACCTGCGCCGGAAGATCGAGCCCGATCCACAGCAGCCGCGGTACCTGCTGACCGAGACGGGCGCCGGGTACCGATTCGTCGATCCGGCTTGAGACAATCTTGATCACCTGAGCTCGAATCTGTAGGCCGCATTGAGCGGCCCGTTCCTAGTGCTGAATCCCGTGGTCGAGCTCCTCGGGATCGTGATCAGCGTCGCGTGCTTCGGGCTCGCGTTCCTCGCGATCTGGGGACTCGGGCGGGTCTGATGTCCGCCGGCGACGCGATCGGGCTCGCGCTCTCGCTCGCAGTCCTCCTGTACCTCGCGTACGCGCTCTTCCGGGGCGAGAAGCTGTGAGCGGGCAGGGCATCGCCCAGATCGCTGTCTACGTGATCGTGCTGATCGCGCTCGCGTACCCGCTCGGGATCTACATGGCGTGGGTCTACTCCGACCGGCTCCGCGTGACCGGGGTCGAGCGCGGCTTTCTGCGCCTCGTCGGCGTCCGCGACGGCCGCGAGCAGGACTGGAAGTCGTACGCGAAGAGCTCGCTCGGCTTCATGGCGGTGTTCTCCGTCCTGCTCTACCTGCTGCTGCGCCTGCAGGACCACCTGCCGCTCAACCCCGACGGGATGACGGGGGTCCTGCCGCACATCGCGATGAACACGACCGCGAGCTTCGTCACGAACACGAACTGGCAGTACTACGGCGGCGAGTTCACGATGTCGTACCTGTCGCAGATGGTCGGGCTCGCGGTGCAGAACTTCGTCTCCGCCGCGATCGGGATGGCGGTGCTCGCGGCGGTGATCCGAGGGTTCGCCCGCCGCTCGAGAAACGAGCTCGGCAACTTCTGGGTCGACCTCTTCCGGTCGCTCGTCTACATCCTGCTGCCGCTCGCGGTGGTCGTGTCCCTGTTCCTCGTCTCGCAGGGCGTCGTCCAGACGTTCTCGGGCCACGCAACGGCGCAGACGCTCGAGGGCGCGCAGCAGACGATCGCGCGGGGCCCCGCCGCGTCGCAGATCGCGATCAAGCAGCTCGGCACGAACGGCGGCGGCTTCTTCAACTCGAACTCGGCGGTGCCGTTCGAGAACCCGAACGGCCTCACGAACTTCGTCGAGCTCCTCGCGATCCTCCTCATCCCGGCGGCACAGGTCTTCATGTTCGGACGGATGGTCGGACTGCGCCGCCAGGCGCTGCCGATCCTCGCCGCGATGCTCGCGATGCTCGTGATCGGCGTCTCGGTCGCGTACCCCGCCGAGCAGCACGGCTCGCAGGCGCTGCGCGCGGCGGGCATCGATCTCACCCAGGGCGACGGGCAGAGCGGCGGCAACATGTCGGACAAGGAAGTCCGCTTCGGCATCGCCAACACGGCCCTCTGGGCGACGGCGACGACGGACGCCTCGAACGGCTCCGTCAACGGCGGACACGACGCGCTCACCGCCGCGGGCGGCGCGGTGCCGATCGTGAACATCTTCACCGGCGAGGTGATCTTCGGCGGCGTCGGCTCGGGTCTCTACGGGATGTTCTTCTACGTCCTGATCGCGGTCTTCATCGCGGGGCTGATGGTCGGGCGAACGCCCGAGTACCTCGGCAAGAAGATCGAGGCGCGCGAGATCAAGCTCGCCGCGGTCGGCGCGCTCTTCGTCCCGACGATGGTGCTCGTGCTGACGGCGATCTCCGTCGTGACGGACCACGGCCTCGCGTCGATCTTCAACCCCGCCGCGCACGGCTTCAGCGAGGCCCTGTACACGTACGACTCGCAGGCGAACAACAACGGGAGCGCGTTCGCCGGGTACGGCGCGACCGAGTTCTCGACGCTCATGGGGACGATCGCGCTGTGGCTCGGGCGGTTCATCCCGCTCGTCGCCGCGCTCGCGATCGGCGGCTCGCTCGCGCAGAAGCGCGCGGTGCCGGCGTCGGCCGGGACGTTCCGGACGGACGGGGCGACCTTCTCGGTGCTCCTGGTCGCGGTCGTCGTGCTGACGGCCGGGCTGATGATCTTTCCCGCGCTCTCGCTCGGTCCGATCGTCGAGGCGCTCTCGTGACGATCCTCGTTCGCTCGCTCGTCGTGACGCTGCTCTGCACGCTCGTCTTCGGGCTCGCCTACCCGCTCGTCGTGACGGGGTTCGCGCAGCTCGCGTTCTCCGACAAGGCGGACGGCAGCCTTATCCGCGTCGGCGACCGCGTGGTCGGGTCACGCCTCGTCGCGCAAGGCTTCAAGGAACCGAAGTACTTCCATCCGCGGCCCTCGGGGACGTCACCGGAGTACAACGCCGGCGCGACGACCTTCGCGAACCTCGGCCCGACGAACCCCGACCTCGTGAAGGCGCTCCGCCAACGCGCCCGAGCGGTCGTCGCGCTCGAGCGGCCGTACAACCCCGGGCTCACGGTCGGAGACGTTCCGGTCGACGCAGTGACGACGTCCGGCTCGGGCATCGACCCGGACATCTCGCCCGCCTACGCGCGGTTGCAGGCCGGCCGCGTGGCGTCGGTTCGCGGACTGTCCCGCGCCCGTGTCCTCGAACTGGTCGACCAGGCGACCGACGCGCGCTCGCTCGGATTCTTCGGCGAGCCGGGAGTGAACGTGCTCGAGCTCAACCTCGCACTCGATCGGGAGTCGTCGTGAAGCGCGATCGGCCGCTCTTCACGCGCGACCTCGTCCTCTCGGCGATCTGGAGCTCGTTCGCGAAGCTCGACCCGCGCACGCTCTTTCGCAACCCGGTGATCTTCATCGTCGAGCTCGGCTCCGTGGTCGTGACGTGCATCTTCTTCCGCGACCTCATCGCCGGCGGTCAGCACGAGCCGCTCTGGTTCACCGGAACCGTCGGGTTCTGGCTCTGGCTGACCGTCCTCTTCGCGAACTTCGCCGAGGCGATCGCGGAGGGCCGGGGCAAGGCGCAGGCGAACGCGCTTCGCGCGACGCGCACGACGACCACCGCCCGCCTCCGCGACGGCCGCGAGGTGCCGGCTCCCGAGCTGCGGCGCGGCGACGTCGTGATCGTCCAGGCAGGCGAGATCATCCCGGCGGACGGCGAGGTGATCGAAGGCGTCGGCTCGGTCGACGAGTCGGCGATCACCGGCGAGTCCGCACCGGTCATCCGCGAGTCCGGCGGCGACCGCTCCGCGGTCACGGGCGGGACGAAGCTCCTCTCCGACACCCTCGTCGTCGAAGTGACCCAGGAGCCGGGACAGTCGTTCCTCGACCGCATGATCGCGCTCGTGGAGGGCGCCGAACGCCGGAAGACGCCGAACGAGATCGCGCTCAACATCCTGCTCGCCGCGCTCACGATCACGTTCCTCGCTGCGGTCGTGACGCTGAAGCCGTTCGCGCTCTACGCGGGCACGAACCTCTCGCTGACCGTCCTGATCGCCCTTCTGGTCGCGCTCATCCCGACCACGATCGGAGCGCTCCTCTCGGCGATCGGCATCGCCGGCCTGGACCGCCTCGTGCAGCGGAACGTCCTCGCGATGTCGGGGCGCGCGGTCGAGGCCTCGGGCGACGTCGACGTGCTCCTGCTCGACAAGACCGGAACGATCACGCTCGGCAACCGGCAGGCGGCGGAGTTCATCTCGGTCGACGGCGTCGACGTGCGGGAGCTGGCGGAGATCGCGCAGCTCTCGTCGCTCGCCGACGAGACGCCCGAAGGCCGCTCGATCGTCGTCCTCGCGAAGGAGCAGTTCGGCCTCCGCGCCCGGGAGTTCGGCGAGCACGAGGCGACGTTCGTCCCGTTCTCCGCCACGACGCGAATGAGCGGCGTCGACTACGACGGACGCAGCCTCCGCAAGGGCGCCGCCGACGCCGTGAAGCGGTGGGTGCAGGAGCAGGGAGGTCGTGCGCCGATCGGGCTCGACGACGCGGTCGCACGTGTCGCGCGCCAGGGCGGCACTCCTCTCGTCGTCGCGCAGGACAACTGGGTGCTCGGTGTCGTCCACCTGAAGGACATCGTCAAGGGAGGCATGCAAGAGCGTTTCGACGAGCTGCGGCGCATGGGGATCCGCACGGTGATGATCACCGGCGACAACCCGGTGACCGCCGGCGTGATCGCGAAGGAGTCCGGGGTCGACGACTTCCTCGCCGAGGCGACGCCGGAGGCGAAGATGCACCTGATCAAGGACGAGCAGGCGCGTGGACGGCTCGTCGCGATGACCGGCGACGGTACGAACGACGCGCCGGCGCTCGCGCAGGCGGATGTCGGCGTCGCGATGAACACGGGTACGAGTGCGGCGAAAGAGGCCGGCAACATGGTCGACCTCGACTCCAACCCGACGAAGCTGATCGAGATCGTCGAGGTGGGGAAGCAGCTGCTGATCACGCGCGGCGCGCTGACGACGTTCTCGATCGCGAACGACGTCGCGAAGTACTTCGCGATCATCCCGGCGATCTTCGCGACGACCTATGCGGCAGGCAGTGGCGGCGGACCGCTCGACGCCCTGAACGTCATGGGCCTGGGCTCGCCTCAGAGCGCGATCGTCTCCGCGATCATCTTCAACGCGCTCGTGATCCCCTTGCTCGTGCCGCTCGCGCTCCGGGGCGTGAAGTTCCGCGCGATCGGCGCGACTGCGCTCCTCCGCCGGAACCTGTTGATCTACGGCCTCGGAGGGCTGATCCTCCCGTTCGTGGGGATCAAGCTGATCGATCTCGTCGTGCACAACGTGCTCGGGGCGTGAAATGGCCCGCGGGCACTACCGCATCCTCCTAGGCGCGGCCGCTGGCGTCGGCAAGACGTACCGCATGCTGCAGGAAGGACGGCAGGCGCAGGCCGAGGGCCGCGACGTCGTCATCGGCTACCTCGAGCCGCACGAGCGCCCCGAGACGGTCGCGCTGGCGGAAGGTCTCGAGGTGATTCCACGGGTGCGCGCTCGCCACGGCGCGCTCGAGCTCGACGAGATGGATCTCGACGCGGTGATTCGCCGGGCGCCCGAGATCGCGTTGATCGACGAGCTCGCGCACACGAATGCGCCGGGCGCCCGCAACGAGAAGCGCTACCAGGACATCGACGACGTCCTCGACGCGGGGATCGACGTCATCTCGACGGTCAACGTCCAGCATCTCGAGAGCCTGAACGACGCCGTGTTCGAGATGACCGACATCCGCGTCCGCGAGACGTTCCCCGACCGGATCCTCGACGAGGCGGACGAGGTCGTGCTCGTCGACCTCTCCCCGCAGGCGCTGCAGGACCGGCTCCGCGCCGGAAAGGTGTACCCGAAGGAGCGGGCCGAGGCTGCGCTCCTCAACTTCTTCCGCACCGAGAACCTCAGCGCTCTGCGCGAGCTCGCGCTGCGCGAGGTCGCGGAGGACGTCGAGGCCCGCAGGCGGCCGACCGTTCTCGACCCGCTCAGCCGGCAGGCCGTCAACGAGCGCGTGCTCGTCCTCGTCACGCCCCAGGCCCGCTCGCAACGGCTGCTCCGGCGGGCGTGGCGCTCGGCTCAGCGGCTCGGAGCAGACCTCGACGTGCTCTGGGTGCGACGCCCCGGCCAGAAGCTGAGCGACGAGGAGGCGACGTCGCTTGCTGCGCTTCGCCGCCTCGCGATCGTGCTCGGCGCGCAGTTCCTCGACGAGGAGTCGGACCACCTGGTCGCGGCGGTCCGTCGGATCGTCTACGAGCGCGGGTCGACGTACGTGTTCGTGGGCACGCCGGACGAGCGGCGGCGCACCGAGATCCTCAGGGGCTCGCTCGTCTCCTCGCTCGTCCGCGAGCTGCCGGGCGTCGACATCCGTGTGGTCGCGAACCGCGCCGAGCGGCGCGAGCTCACGCCGTGAGGCCGGCGGACCTCCTGCTCCTGCTCGTTGTCGTCGCGCTCGCCGTCCTGCTCCTTCGTCCCTACCTGCGTTTCCCGCGACACCCGGCCGCTCGCCCCGGGGCGCGCCGGATCCTCGTCCCGTTCGTCGGCGCGCTCGACGAGACCGTCCTCGGCGCCGCGATCAGGGTCGCACGCGCCGAGAACGCCGTGCTCGTCCCGGCCTACCTCGTGGTCGTGCCCTGGCGCTTTCCGGAGGAGTCGCCGCTCAAGAGCGAGGTCGAGGTCGCGATGCCGCTGCTCGAGGCCGTCGAGCACGCTGCTCTTCGCGCCGGCGTCCCGGTCGACGCGCGCATCGAGAAGGGGCGCTCGCCGAACCCACGCGCTCCGCCGGCTCTGGGAGGTCGAGCACTTCGACCGCGTGCTCGCCCCGGCCTCGGGCTTCACGCCGAAGGAGCTGACGTGGATCCTCGCGAACGCGCCGGCGGAAACGTTGATCCTCCGCCCGCTGTCGGTCGCCGCTTAGGCGACCGCGAACGTCACCGTCACCGTCGCCTGGATCTCCTGGGTGCCCGGCTCGATCGACGCGGCCTTCGTGTCCTCCATCCGGCCCGCGGCGAGCGGGATCGCGCCGCCTCCGCCTTCGACCGTCGACGTCATCGCGCCGAGCTGGACGCCGGCGGCGTCCGCGAGCGCCTGCGCCTTCGCGCGCGCGTCGGCGTAGGCCGCGCGGAGCGCGCTCCGGTAGAGCGCGTCCTGGTTCGAGCGGACGAGCGACGGGCCGTAGACCTGGTTCGCGCCCGCGCCGACGGCCGCGTCGACGACGGCGCCCGCCCGGTCGAGGTCGCGGACTCGCACCGAGACCGAGCTGAACGCCGTGTAGCCGAGGATCTCGACGCCCTCGTCGTTCGTGCGCGGCGAGAGCGACAGCTGCTCCGTCTGGATGTCGGCGGCAGCGACGCCGGCCTGGCGGAGCGCCCCGACGATGCGCTGCAGCGCGGCATCGGCCGCCTGGATCGCCGCGCTCGCCGTGCGCGCCTGCGACTGGACGCCGAACGAGAACTGCGCGCGGTCGGGCACGGCGTTCACCGTGCCGCTGCCGGTCGCGCTGATCGATCGCTGCCCGCCGTCCGCTTCCTGTCCGCGGGCCCGTTCGGGAAGACCCACGCCGGCAAGTGCCACGGCAACAGCCACGAGTGCCGCCAGGGCGGCGATGCGAAGAGGTTTCATGACCGACCTACGCCGCCGACGGCCGATCTCGTCACGTCGTCTACGCTCGCGACGCGATGCGCGTCCAGTTCGTCGACTGCCGCTGGGACCTCGGCGAGCCCGGCCGCGGGCGCCAGCTCTACCGGGCAGGGCACATCCCCGGCGCGTCGTTCCTCGACGTCGACGAGGAGCTCGCGGACCTCTCGGTCGCCGGCGCGGGGCGGCACCCGCTGCCGAGCCCGATGGGCTTCGCCGCAGCCGCCTCGCGCGCCGGGATCGAGGAGGGAGTGCTCGTCGTGGCCTACGGGAGCATGGGAGGCGCCGAGCGGCTGTGGTGGCTCCTGCGCCACTTCGGACACGACGAGTGCGCGGTGCTCCTCGGCGGCATCGAGAGCTGGGGCGGCTCGCTTCGCGCCGGCGAGGAGGAGATCGACTCGGCGTTCTTCGTCCCGAAGGAGCGGAGCGGGGACACGATCGGCGCTGACGAGATCCTCGAGCGCGGCGACGAGCTCGTGGTCGTCGACTCGCGCATCCCGTCGCGCTTCCGAGGCGAGGAGAACCCGATCGACAACGTGCCCGGCCGGATCCCGGGCGCGCGTAACGCGCCGTGGAACGAGCCGTTGCCGACGCTGCCCGACGGCGAGGTCGCCGCGTACTGCGGCTCAGGCGTGACCTCGTGCGTGACGATCCACCGCCTGTGGCTCGCCGGCCGCGACGCGCGCCTCTACCCCGGCTCGTGGAGCCAGTGGGAGACGCTCGGGCTGCCCGTCGAGCGCTCTTGAATACGGCGCCGTATGGGAAGAGACTGTCGCCCGTCAGTTCCGTCCTGCCCGCGCCCGTAAGGGACGGCCGGGCGAGGTGGTGGTCGAGGCAGCCGCGCTTCCGTCACGCTCCTGGACTCCCCATCGCCTCCCGAACGAAGGGAGTCGATCATGCAACACCGAAGATCCCGGCCTCTGATCGTCCTCGCGGCGATCTTCGCGGCATTCGTGATGCCGGGAACCGCTCAGGCCGACGTCGTCACCGACTGGTTCCAGACCGGGCGGGCCGCGATCCTCGCCAGCACTCCGCCGCCTGCACCCAACGCGGCGATGCTCAGCTTCGCGGTGGTGCTCGGGCGCCATGTACGACGCGGCGAACGCCGTCGACGGCGGCCACCAGCCGTACCTGCTCGAGAACCGATCCGGCGAGCCCGCTCGACTCGATGAACGCCGCCGTGGCGACCGCGGCCTGGCGTGTGCTGAACTCGATCGCGCCCTGGTCGGCTCAGCGACGGTCAACGCGAATACGCGACGGACATCGGCCTGATTCCGCCCGGAGCCGCGAAGACCAACGGCATCGCGGCCGGAAACGCGGCGGCCGACGCGATGCTCACCGCGCGGGCGAACGACGGCCGCGAGCGGGTCGGCCAGCCGTTCCCGTTCGTCGATCCGTTCGTCGTCGGAACCCTGACGGGCCAGTGGCGCGTGTCGCCGAACTCGGCGGGAACGCCCGCCGCGGACCCGCTCGTGGTGGGTCGCGCTCGTGAAGCCGTTCGTCGTCCGAAACATGCAGATGCTGATCACGGACGGGCCCGCCCGCGCTCACGAGCGACCAGTACACGAAGGACTTCAACGAGGTGAAGTCCCTCGGTGCGTTCTCCAACTCCACGCGCACCGAGTACGAGACCGTCGGGGCGATGTTCTGGAACGTTCAGCCGATCGTGCTGTGGAGCGACATCGCGCTCGACCTCTCAACTCGGTACGGCCTCTCGCCTGCCGAGAACGCCAGGCTGCTCGCGCTCGTCGGTCTCCGACCGCCGACGCGGCGATCGGCGCCTGGATCAACAAGTACCACTGGCGGTTCTGGCGGCCGATCGAGGCGATTCGGAACGCCGGAAGCGATGGGAACCCGGACACCGTCGCGAATCCGAACTGGTGGCCGCTCTTCGACCAGGAGCTGCTCCGGGCACTGCCGGGCAAGCCGTACAGCGACGTCGCGACGGCGGGGCTGATCACGCCTCCGTACCCGGACGTCCCGTCGGGCCATAACTCGCTGGGGAGCGCGGCCATGAACGCGATGCGCGACTTCTTCGGCACCGACAAGCCGAAGGGCGGCGTCGTCGCGAAGAGCTCGAGGTTCCCGGGGACCGAACGCCGGTTCGAGCGCTTCTCGGACGTGATCGACGAGATCGTCGTCCTCACGCATCTGGGCCGGGATCCACTTCCGGACGGCGGACGAGCAGGCCGCCTGGCTCGGCAAGAAGGTCGCGAACTGGACGTCGAGCCACGAGCTCAAGCCGGCGCACGGCCACTGAGGTTCGACTAGGCGAAGCGGCGGCGCGCGTCCTCGAGCGCCGCCGCGACGCCGCCTGGGCCCGGGGCGGCACGCGTGCCCGCGTCGGCCGGAGGCTCGAAGCTTCCGTCGCGGACCGACGCGGCGATCCGCTCGTGCGCGTCGCGGAACGGGACGCCTTCGCGAACGAGCGCTTCTGCAGCGTCGGTCGCGAGGAGCAGCGGATCGGCGCACGCAGCGGCGAGCCGGCCGCGGTCGAACGTCAGCTCGGCCACGAGCACGCGGAGCGCCTCGAGGCTGAGCAGCGCGTCGCGCCGCGCTGCGAACACGGGCGGCTTGTCCTCCTGCAGGTCGCGGTTGTAGGAGAGCGGGAGCCCCTTGACGGTCGCCAGCAGCCCCGTGAGGCGGCCGAGCGCCGTGCCGGCCTTCCCGCGCACGAGCTCGGCGACGTCGGGGTTGAGCTTCTGCGGCATCGCCGACGAGCCCGTCGCCGCCGACTCGGGGAGGCGGACGAACGCGAACTCGCTCGTCGACCAGAGGACGAGCTCCTCGCCGATCCGCGAGAGGTGCGACGCGAGGAGCGCGCACGCGTAGAGGTAGTCGAGCGCGAAGTCGCGGTCCGCGACGGCGTCGAGCGAGTTCCGCATCTGCTCGCCCGACGCGGCAGGGAGCTCGAGCGTCGACCCGGCGAGCGCCGCCGCGCCGAGCGGCAGCGGCTTCGCCTGCTCGCCCGCGAACCGGAACCGCGTGCGGTCGCGGTCGAGCATCTCGACCCACGCGAGCAAGTGGTGGCCGACGGTCACGGGCTGCGCACGCTGCAGGTGCGTGTAGCCGGGAAGCGGCGTGTCGGCCTCCTGCTCCGCGCGGTCGAGCACGACGTTGACGAACCGCTCGACGGTCTCGACGGCCTCGGCGCACGCGTCGGCGACGTAGAGCCGGAACGCCGTCGCGACCTGGTCGTTGCGCGACCGGCCGGCCTGGATCTTCCGCCCGAGCTCTCCCAGCTGCACCTCGATCGCGGTGTGCACGTCCTCGTGCCCGGGCTCCCACGCGAGCACGTCGAGCTGCCGCTCGATCTCGCGCAGCTCGTCGGCGGTCAGGATCCCCGCCGCGGCGAGCCGCCGCACGTGCAGCCGCGTCCCCTCGACGTCGTAGAGGAAGAGCTCGGCGTCGTCCGCGCGCAGCAGCTCCTCGACCTCGCGCGCGAGACCCGTCCCGACGCGACCGGACCAGAGCGTCATGCGTGTGCGAGCTTCCGCTCGCGGGCCGCGGCGAGCTCGACCTCGAGCGCGGCGATCCGGATGAAGCCCTCCGACGCCTCGTGCGGGAACGTCTCGCCGGTGCCGTACGACGCGAGCTTCTCGGCGTAGAGCGCGTGCTCGGACCGGCGGCCGGTGACGACGGCGGCACCCGGCTGCAGTGCGAGTCGCACCTCGCCCGTGACGAGCGTCTGCGTCACCTCGAAGAACGCGTCGTACGCAGGGCGCAGCGGGCTGAACCAGAGCCCGTCGTAGAGGAGCTTCGCCCACTTCGGCTCGAGCTCCCGCTTCGCGAATGCCTCGGCCTTCGTCAGCACGAGATCCTCGAGCGCCTGGTGCGCGGTGATGAGCGCGATCGCGGCCGGCGCCTCGTACAGCTCGCGGCTCTTGATGCCGACGGCGCGGTTCTCGATCATGTCGATCCGCCCGATCCCGTAGGCGCCCGCCATCGGGTTGAGCGCCGCGATGAGCTCGTGGAGCTCGAGCTCCTCTCCGTCGAGCGAGACCGGGAGCCCCTGCTCGAAGCCGACGACGACGTCCACCGGCGCCGGCGCGCTCGACGGGTGCGACGTGAGCGCGAACGCGTCCTCGGGCGGCGCGACCCACGGGTCCTCGAGGATCCCCGCCTCGATCGCGCGGCCGAACAGGTTGTCGTCGATCGAGTACGGCTTCTCCGCCTTCGCCTCGACCGGGATCCCGCGCGCCTCCGCGTAGGCGATCTCCTCGTCGCGCGTCCAGACCTTGTCGCGGAGCGGCGCGATCACGCGGACGCCGGGGTACTTCGCCTTGAAGGCGAGCTCGAAGCGCAGCTGGTCGTTCCCCTTGCCCGTGCAGCCGTGCACGACCGCCTCCGCGTCGAGCTCGAGCGCGACCTCGGCGACGGCCTCCGCGATCACGGGCCGCGAGAGCGCCGAGACGAGCGGATAGCGGCCCTCGTAGAGCGCGTTCGCGAGGAGCGCCTTCGCGACCTGCTCCGACGCGAACTCGCTCTTCCGGTCGACGAGCAGGACATCGCTCGCACCCGCGGCGTACCCCCGCGCGATCGCAGGCTCGAAGTCGGCGTCCTGCCCGACGTCGACGAGCACGGCCACGACCTCGTCGAAGCCGTAGTCCTCCTTCAGCCACGCGATCGCGCAGCTCGTGTCGAGCCCGCCCGAGTAGGCGAGCACCGCGCAGTTTCCCCGCTCCGGCGCCGGCAAAGCCGGCACCTCCGCTCCTGGGTCGCCTCCGTCGAGCCTACGGCTCCTGCTCATGTGTCTCCTTCCAGGTGGTGTCGGAACTGCTCGGCGAGGTCGGCGCCCGTCAAGCCGTCGCGCGCGGCGACGAAGATCGTGTCGTCGCCCGCGACCGTGCCCGCGACGTCGCCGAGGCCGGCGCCGTCGAGCGCCAGCGCGAGGGCGTGCGCGTGGCCGGGCGGCGTGTGGATCACGAGCAGGTTCCCGGTCGGCGTAAGCGAGAGCGCGAAGCGGCGGAGCGCCGACGTCAGCTCGTCCAGCCGGTCGAGGTCTGCGGCTCCGGGGAGCGCGTACACGAGCCGGCCCTGCTCGTCGCGCACCTTGACGAGCCCGAGCTGCGCGATGTCGCGCGAGACGGTGGTCTGCACGGCGTCGTAGCCCTCGGCGCGGAGCGCCTCGGCGAGCTCGGCCTGCGTTCCGAGCTTGCGGTCCTGGACGAGGCGGAGGATCGCGCCCTGCCGGTCGAACTTCATCACGAAAGCACCTCCTCGAGGATCGCGAGGCCGTGGTCGAGCTCCTCGTCGGTCAGGGTGAGCGGCGGGGTGAGGCGGATCGCGTTCTCGCCGGCGGTGCCGACGAGCAGGCCGTGCGCGAGGCACTCCGCGACGACGTCGCCCGCGGCTTGGCCGGTCTCGACGGCGAGCAGGAGCCCTCGGCCGCGGACGCCGTCGAGGCGTTCCGCGATGCGCGCGCTCTGGCTGCGAACCGACGCCAGCAGCTCGTCGTCGATCTCGTCGCAGACGGCGACCGCCGCCGCGCAGACGACCGGGTTGCCGCCGAACGTGCTCGCGTGATCGCCGGGCTCGAACGCGCTCTCGGCCGCGAGGAAGCAGCCGATCGGAAGCCCGTTCGCGAGCCCCTTCGCCAGCGTGACCGCGTCCGGGCGGACGCCGAGCTGCTCGAACGCGAAGAACGAACCGGTGCGGCCGACGCCGGTCTGCACCTCGTCGAACACGAGCAGCGCGCCGGTCTCGTCCGCGAGCGTGCGCGCCGCCTCCGCGAACGCGGGCTCGAGCGGCACGACCCCGCCTTCGCCGAGCACCGGCTCGAGCAGGATGCAGCCGGTGTCGTCCCCGGCCGCGGCCTCGAGCGAGGCGACGTCGTTCGGCTGGGCGAAGGCAACGCCCGGAAGCAGAGGCTCGAACGCGGCGCGCTTCGCGGGCTGCCCCGTCACCGAGAGCGCGCCGGTCGTGCGGCCGTGGAACGAGCCCTCGAGCGCGACGACGCCGTGCCTGCCCGTCGCCTTGCGCGCGTGCTTGAGCGCCGCCTCGATCGCCTCGGCGCCGGAGTTGCAGAAGAACGCCTGCCCGCCGCCGAAGCGCTGCGACAGGCGCTCCGCCAGCTGCGCCATCGGCTCGGTCCAGAAGAGATTCGACACGTGCCAGAGCTCCTCGAGCTGCGCGTGCGCCGCACCGAGCGGCGCCGGGTGCAGATGCCCGAGCCCGACGACTGCGATCCCCGCGAGGAAGTCGAGGTAGCGGCGGCCGTCGGCGTCGGTGACCCAGGCGCCGTCGCCCGAGACGAGCGTCACGTCGTGGCGCGCGTAGGTCGGCATCACCGCGTGCGTGGCGAGCGTCGTCACGCGACCACCGCCGTCGCGCCGATCTCCGCACGCACTCCGAGCCGCGCCGCCGCAACCGCCGCGCGAACCTTTGGGACGATCCCGCCCTCGAGCTCGCCCGCGTCGAGCAGCCGGTCGGCGTCGCTTGCGGCGAGCGTCCCGGCGACGATGCCGCCGAGCAGCACGCCCGGGACGTCGGTGACGAACAGGATCCGGTCGGCGCCGATCCCGACCGCGAGCGCCGACGCCGCCTCGTCGGCGTTGACGTTCAGCGGGCCCTCGGCGATCGGCGCGACGACCGGAATCAGGCCGCGGGCGAGGGCGAGCTCGACGGAGAGCGGTCGCGTCGGCACCGGGTCGCCGACGAGACCGAGCTCGGGGACGCGCGTCGCGCGCAGCCCGATCTCGTCGCCGAGCAGGCCGACGGCGCGCTCCCCGATCGCCTCGCAGAGCCCGGCGTTCACGCGCGCGAGCGAGCGCCGGACGAGCACGAGCGCAGCGGCGCTCGTCACGCGCCTCCCCTCGACGAACTCGACCTGCAGGCCGTAGCGCGCCATCTCCTCCGAGATCTGCGGGCCGGCGCCGTGGACCACGCAGACCTCGTGCTCGCTCGCGAGCTCGTGGACGGCGCCGGCCGCATCGGCGGCGACCGCACCGCCGATCTTCACGACGATCCTCAAGAGCGGTAGTCCGCGTTGATGCGGACGTAGTCGGAGGACAGGTCGCTCGTCAGGTACGTCGCGTGTCCCGCACCCAGCCCGAGGTCGAGCGCGATCGTGACGGTCTCGCCCGCGAGCTCCGGCTCGACGCCGCGCGGCGCGCCGTGCTCGAGCACGCGTACGCCGTCGAAGTCGAGCGTGACGCGAGCGGGATCGAGGTGCGCGTAGCCGCCGTTGAACGGTGCGGAACCTGCGGCCGCCAGCACGCGGCCCCAGTTCGCGTCGCGGCCGTGCAGCGCGGTCTTCACGAGCGGCGAGGTGGCGATGCGGCGCGCGATCGCCTTCGCCTCGGCCGTCGAGGCCGCGCCGGTCACGCCGATCTCGGCGACCACGGTCGCGCCTTCACCGTCCGCGACGATCTGCCCGGCGAGCTGCGTGCAGACGACGTCGAGCGCGTGCGCGAACGCCTCGTCGTTCCGCGTCGCGTTCGACGCGCCGTTTCCGAGCAGGAGCACGGCGTCGTTCGTCGAGCACTCGCCGTCGACCGAGATCGCGTTGAAGCTGCGCTCGACCGCGGGCCGGAGGAACGACGCGGCTTCGCCCGGTTCGAGCGGGTAGTCCGTCGTGAGGACGGCGAGCATCGTCGCGAGGTTCGGGTGGATCATCCCGGAGCCCTTGGCCATGCCGCCGACCACGAATCCTTCGCCGTGCGCGACGGCCTGCTTGGCGTGCGTGTCCGTCGTGAGGATCGCCTCGGCCGCGTCCGTCCCGTCGGCGGCGAGGCTCTCGACGGCGGCCGGGAGACCTGCGAGAAGGCTCTCGATCGGCAAGGGCTCGCCGATGACGCCCGTCGAGAGCACCAGCACCTCTTCGGGTCGGAGGCCGAGCAGCTCGGCCGTGGTCGCAGTGGTCGCGCGCGCATCCTGCTCGCCGCGCACACCGGTCGCGGCGTTCGCGTTGCCGGAGTTCACGACGACCGCCTGCGGCTGCGCGAGCTCGAGGTGCTCCTTCGAGACGACGACCGGCGCCGCGAGCATCCGGTTGACCGTGAACATCCCGGCGCCGGTCGCGGGCTCGGTCGAGCGCACGAGCGCGAGGTCGAGCCGGCTGCGCCTGATCCCGCAGTGCACGCCCGACGCGACGAAGCCCTTCGCGGCGGTGACGCTCATACGAGCACTCCGTGCACGCGCAGCCCCGAGGTCTCCGAGAGCCCGAGCGCGAGGTTCGCGTTCTGCACCGCCTGACCCGCCGCCCCCTTGCCGAGGTTGTCGAGCGCGCAGACCACGATCGTCTTGCCCGTCGCGCGGTCCTGGAAGACGCCGAGCTCCGCGGTGTCGGTCCCGTGCACGCGAGCGAGCTCCGGTGCGACGCCGTCGGGCAGCACGCGGACGAGAGGCGCGTCGGCGAACGTCTCCTCGAGCCGATTCGCGATGCCGTCACCGTCGACGTAGCACGTGGCGAGCAGGCCGCGCCGCACGGGCAGCAGGTGCGGGACGAAGCAGACCGGGAACCCGAGCGCCTGCTCGATCTCGGGCGCGTGCTGGTGCGTGCCGACGCGGTACGGCGCGACGTTCTCGAGCACGGCTCCCGCGTGCGACGACTCCTTGAGCGCGCGGCCCGCCCCCGACACGCCCGACTTCGCGTCGACCACGACCGACTTCGGGTCGACGAGGTCGGCGATCGGCGCGAGCGCGAGCAGCGCCGCCGTCGCGTAGCAGCCCGGGTTCGCGATCAGGCGGCCGGTCGGCGGGGTCAGCTCGGGAACCGCGTAGCCCCACGCGGAGAGACCATCGGGGCTCGGATGTTCGAAGCCGTACCACTCGTCGTAGAGCGCGGCGTCCCGCAGCCGGTGCGCGCCCGAGAGGTCGACGACGACTGCGTCGCCGGGCGGAACGAGCGCGGCGGCCTCCTCGTTCCCGAGGCACACGAAGACCACGTCCGCGCCGGCCGCGAGCGCCTCCGCGTTCGGCACGAACGGCGGGAGGTGGCCGTTCAGGCGGACGTCGAGCGCCGAGGCGCCGCGCCCCGCGAACGAGTCCGAGCCGAGCGCGACGAGCTCGAGCTCGGGGTGCGCGAGCACCCGGTCGAGGGTCTCCTGGCCCGCGTACCCGGAGGCGCCGAGGATGGCTGCGGTCGGCATCTGCGTACTATGCCTGAAGAACTGTTAATATGCGAGTCGTATGCAAGACCTCGACGCCGCACTCGCGGAGCGTTTCGTCCAGGTCGTCGAGCACCTCGACGACGCGGTGGCCTCCTACGAGCGACTCGGCTTCGAGCAGGTCCGCGCCTGGCCCGGCCCCGGAGCGCTCTTCCGGACGGGCCCCGCGCTCCTCGAGGTCGTCGAGCTCGAGGTTGAGGAAGCGGCCGGCACCGCGTAGCATCGCCCCCGTGCTCGTCCGGGGTCTCGTGGCGGTCGTGATCGTCCTCGCGCTCTCGAGTGCCGCGTCGGCGGCGAAGCAGCCCTACCGGGTCGAGTTCGAGTCGTTCTCCTTCGCGTCGGGCACGACGTCCGGCACCGTCGCCTCGGGTGCCGGGCTGACGCTCGCCGGGAGCGGGCTCACGACCGTCCCGTACACCGACCCGCACGGCTACGGGACGAAGAGCTACGACGCGGGCACGTGGACGTCCGGCTGGCACGACCCCGGGTTCGCGTTCTCGCAGGCCGTTGCGTCGTGGAACGCGACGACGCCGGCTCACACCTGGATCCAGGTCGAGCTCCGCGCGCGCACGCCCGACGCGCGGGAGACGAAGTGGTACGTGCTCGGCCGCTGGGCGTACGGCGACTCGGACTTCCACCGGACGTCGGTGCCGGGCCAGGGCGACAAGGACGCCTCGATCGCGATCGACACGTTCATCCCGAAGAAGGCGATGCTCGCGTACCAGCTCCGTCTCACGCTCTACCGCGAGGTCGGCAGCGGCGCCTCGCCGACCGTCACGAAGCTCTCGAACGTCGTCGCCAACGACGCCTCGCCGTACGTGCCGAGCGCGACGACGATGACGAGCACCCGGATCCTCGCGGTGCCCGAGTACTCGCAGGAGATCCACGCCGGCCACTACCCCGAGTTCGACGGCGGCGGCGAGGCGTGGTGCAGCCCGACGTCGACCTCGATGATCCTCGGCTACTGGAACCGGCTCCCGAGCCCTGCCGACTACGCGTTCGTCACGAGCGCGGATCCGTCACACGCAGACCCGTGGGTCGACTACGCCGCGCGCTTCACGTACGACTACAACTACAACGGCGCCGGCAACTGGCCGTTCAACATCGCCTACGCGCACCGGAACGGGCTCGAAGGCGCGGTCACACAGCTGCACTCGCTCGCCGAGGCGGAGCAGTTCATCAAGGCCGGCATCCCGCTCGTCGCGTCGCTCTCCTTCGGCTCGGGCAAGCTCGACGGCTTCCTGTTCAAGGGCACGAACGGCCACCTGCTGACGATCGTCGGCTTCACCGCGAGCGGCGACGTCGTCTCGAACGATCCCGCCGCTCTCAGCGACGACTCGGTCCAGCGCGTCTACGACCGCACGCAGTTCGAGGACGCGTGGATGACCTCGACCGGCGGTCTCGTCTACCTGATGTACGCGCCCGGCACGGCGCTTCCGCCGAGCCCCGCAGGCAACTGGTAACGAGCCACCCCCGTGGGGGATCGCGCGTCAGACGCGTCGTGACGACGTCGAGAGCGTGATCACTCCGCAGCTCCGGGCCGGCTGGGGTCTCACGACGCTCGCGATGATCCCGGCATCCCTCGTCCTGTGGTTCGTCGGGGGGATGGCCGCCTGCGGACAGGAGACCTACGACACGCCGCCGGGCTCGGTCGGGGACTCCCTCTGCCAGACACTCGTTCGACCGGTCGCCCCGTGGGCGCTCCTCGCCTCGCTTCCGTTCGTGCTGGCCGCGGGCGGCGGGTCGTATGCGCTTCACCGGCGTGACCGCCGGCTGTTGCTCGTCTCGACGATCGCCCCCGGCGTGCTCTTCGTCGCCGGGGTGTTCGCGATCATGGCCGCGTTCTAGGCGGCCGCGGTCGCCGTGCCGGTCTCGGGGAGGTAGGGCCGCCAGCGCTCGGGGATCTTCGGCGCGGCGAGCTGGATGAAGAGCACGGGTGTCGGGGCGCGCGGCGGGATGCGGAGCTCCATGTGCACCTCGTGCAGGAGCCGGTTTCCCTTCTTGTGGTTGCACGTCGCGCAGGACGTGACGACGTTCTCCCAGACCGAGTCGCCGCCGCGCGAGCGCGGCACCACGTGGTCGAGCGTCAGGCGGCCGCTCGTCGTCCCGCAGTAGACGCACCGCCAGCCGTCACGGGCGAAGAGCGCCCGGCGCGAGATCTTGCGCTGGATCGCACGCGGAACCCGGATGTACTGCACGAGGCGGATGACGTGTGGCCAGCGGAACGTGTCCGTGGCCGAGCGGAGTGGTCGATCCAGTTCTTCGATCACCTCCGCCTTCCCCTTGAACACGAGCACGTGGGCACGTCTGAGCGTTGTCACGTTCAGCGGCTCGTAACTTGCGTTCAGCACGAGGACCTGCTGCATTCCAGCGGGAAATGTAGCTGCTGGCCGGGTCAGCAACCCCGCTTGAGAGTGAGGTAGTAGAGGCTCTTCGGCCACTCCCAGGCGACGCCGATGACGCGGTTCATGAGCGGCGGGTCGGCTCCGTCGACCGCCAGCCCACCGTGGTAGCAGCGACGCATGACCATGCGCGTGCGCCGCACGTGGTACGTCGAGGTGACGATCACGACCGAGTCCCAGCCGCGCCTCGCAGCCTCCCGCCCGACCCAGCGCGCCTCGCCCTGGGTGCTGTACGGGTCCGGCTTGAAGCAGACGGCACGATGTGTTCGGCAGAGCCGGTTCGCCTCGTCCCAGCCCGGCGCCAGGCCGTCCGAGATGACGAGCGTCTTCGAGATCCCCTCGCGGATCAGGCGACGGCCCTCGGCGAGTCGATGGCCGCGCCCGCCCGAGAGCACGACGACGGCGTCGGCACCCTTCGGCGGCGTGTCTTCCTCCGGCCAGAGGAAGAGGTACGCGGTTGCGCCGGCGAAGGCTGCGAGCGCGAGGACGACCAGCAGGAGCTTCTTCAGTGCGCCATCGCCCGCTCGACGGCCTCGAGCTCCTCGGGCGAGAGGGCGACCGACGCGCGACCGCGGTCGAGCTCCTTCATGTAGATGCGTGCGTAGTCGCGGCCCTGGATCGCGCTGACGACGACGCCCGTCCGTGAGGCGTTCAAGAGCGCGAACGTCGCGGACGACTGACCCGCCTTGTCGTCGTACGCGTCGTAGCGGAGGATCGACGTCTTCGACACGCAGTCGTCGATGCGGCGGTCGACGCGCGACAGTGCGCCGGCGACCTCGTCGACCGCGCGGTGCAGGTCGTCGATCCGGCCCTGGAGCGAGACCGCGAAGTCGACGAGGTCGGCCTTCCCGCCGCCGAGCAGGACGAGCTGCGACGAGCGGACCCGCCGGAGCTTCAGCCACGCCGCGACGGCGATCCCGACGGCGGCGAGCGCAACGATCACTGCGGCGATGGCAATCCACGCCGCGGTCGTGCCGGAGAGATCCATCCGAACCTAGGCTAGCGAGGCAGCGAGAAGACGACCGGGTACTCGACCGTGTTGTTCTTCGTGTTCGCCTCGCCCGGCACCGGCTCGACGTCGACCTTGACCGGCGTGGTCGGGCCGAACGGCGGCTGGCCGAGATTCTCGAAGGTCACGCTCTTCGTCTCGCCGGAGTTGATCAGCTGGATCGTCTTCGTCTGCGTGATCGGCTCGGGGCTCTTCTGGATCGTCAGGGTCACCTTGATGCCGACCTCCTGCGAGTCGCCGCTGTTCTGCACCGCGACGCGGAACGCCAGGTCGCTCGTCGCCTCGACGACCGTCTCCTGCCCGGTCGTCAGCTGCTCGCCCGAGGGCAGCACCGTCGTCGAGACGATGCCCGTCCCGTGGAGCCCGCTCGGCGTCCCGCCCTCCGCGGCCCCCTGGAGCCGCTGCCAGAGCGCGACCATCGAGCGCTGGCTCGCGAGGTCTGCGGTGACGACGAAGTTGGAGTCCGGCACCGCGACACCGGTGATCCCCTGTGACTCGAGCTCGGCCTTCGAGGGCTCGACGAAGAGGTCGTCCCAGATCACGTCGCTCGCGACGAAGCGCTCGGCCTGCGCGGCGAGCAGGCTGCCGGCCCGCGCTGCGTCCTTCGTGTTGGCGGTCTGGCGGAACGCGGCGGCGAGGCCGTTCAGGCCGCTCGTCCTGAACTGGAGCGCTTCGATCGACGCCTGCTGCTCGTCGCGGAGCGGCCCCGGCTCGTCGATCTTCTGAGCGTTCTGCACGACCTGCTCGTGCCGGTCGGTCAGGCCCTCGATCGCCTTGATCAGGTTGGCCTGGTTCGTCCCGGGCGTCGTCAGCTGCTCGTTCAGGTCGCGGCCGATCGCGGCCGACGCGTCGGAGACGGTCTTCATCTCGGCCATGTAGTCCTGGTACGCCTCGGTCTTGCTCGCGCTCCGGCAGCTCTGGACCCAGAACACGAGGACGATCACGACGAAGATCGCGAGCGCGATCAGCAGGATCAGCCGCAGGAGCGGGGTGACGCCCTCGGGGCCGCGGAACGTCGGACGGCGCGGGCCGCCCGTGCGCGGCGGTCCACCGCCCTGGCCCGGACGGGCGGACCTCCGTTGCGTCGTCTGCTGGGTGTCGGGCTCGTCCTCGAAGAAGTCGAACTCGATGATGTCGTCGTCGCGCTCGCTCATGAGCGTGGGTGACTCTAACCCGCGAAGGACTTCGAGCATGGGCGCTTAACCCCTCGTGAACCATGGTGAACGCCCTCGCGCGAGCCTCCGCGCCCGACCTCGCGCTCGGGCGCTATCGGCCCCTGAGGCCGCTCGGGAGCGGCGGTTCCGGCTCGGTCTGGCTCGCCCGGGACGAGAAGACGGGGCTCGACGTCGCGCTCAAGATCGTCCCCCGCGAGGGGAAGGCGGGCGCCCGCGCCGAGCGCGAGGCCGAGGCCGCCGCCCGCCTGCGCCACCCGACGTGCCTCCGCGCCTACGCCTACGGGCGCGAGGGCGGCCACGTCTACATCGCCTACGAGTACGCGCCCGGACGGACGTTCCGCGAGGCGCAGCGCTCGAAGGAGCTGTCCGACGCCGACGCGGTCGAGGCCTGCGCCCAGCTGCTCGAGGGCCTCGCGCACGCGCACGGCCGCGGCGTCGTCCATCGCGACGTGAAGCCCGCCAACGTGCTCGTCGGCGCCGGCGGCTCGGTGAAGCTCCTCGACTTCGGGCTCGCGGCGTTCGCGGAGGCGGAGACGCTGACGGCGGTGGGTGACGTGCCCGGGACGCTCGCGTACATCTCGCCCGAGCGGCTCGCGGGCGAGCAGGGCACGACCGCCGGGGACATCTGGGCGGTCGGCGTGATGCTCTGGGAGGCGCTCGCGGGCCAGCACCCGTTCTGGCGCCCCTCGCTGATGGAGACCGGGCGCGCGATCGAGGAAGGGGCGCCGTCGCTCCGCACGAAGCGGCCTGACCTCCCGAACGCGCTGCTGGACGCGGTCGACCGCATGCTCGCCCACGACCCGCGGAAGCGGCCGACCGCCGAGCGGCTCGCGGTCGAGCTGCGCCACGTCGGGCCGCAGCGCCGGGCCGCTCCGGCAAGTAACACAGTGTTACTTGCTCGCTTCGGCTGGGCGGGCGCGGCCGGGATGATCGCCGGCGGCGCCGCTTCGCTCCTGCCCTTCTGGCCCGCCGCCTTCGCCCCCGCCCTCGCCGCGCTCGCAGTCGTCATCGCGTTTCTCCGTCCCCGGCTCGGGCTCGCGTTCGCGCTCGCGACCGCGGTCTTCCCGCTCGGGAACCTCTCGCTCGGGCTCGCGGTCGCCTTCGGCGTGGTCGCTCCCGCCTGGCTCGCGCTCTCGACCCTGGGCCCGGCGGCGACGCGCCGCGCCACCCTCGTCGGGAGCGCCGTCCTCGTCCTCGCCGGGCTCGAGTCGCTCCACGTCGCGCGCGAGGACAGCCCCGTCGCGGCCGCGCGCGCCGTCGCCGCCGCGATCCCGCCGGAGGCCTGGCACGCGGCGCTCGCGCTCGCCGTCGCAGCAGGCGTCCTCGCGCTCGTCCGCACGCCCTGGCGGGCCGCCTTCTGGGGCGCGGGCCTCGTGGCCGCGCTGCTCCTGCCGAACCCGGACCTCGCCGCATTGCCCGTGGTTGCGGCGGTCTGGGCGGCGACAACCGCTCTGGCGCTCAGGAACGCGACTTAGAATCGTCGGGCGGGGAAACTCTCCTCCGCCCGCCATGGTTCTCCGCGCTATCGAGCAGAAGATCGAAGCTCTCGTCGAGGGCGTCTTCGGACGTGCGTTCCGCACGAACGTCCAACCCGTGGAGCTCGCGCGGAAGCTCGGCAAGGAGATGGACGACCACAAGCAGGTCTCGGTGTCGCGCGTCTACGTGCCGAACGAGTACACGGTCTTCCTCTCGCCGGCCGACCGCGGTCAGTTCGAGGGGTACGAGGACTCGCTCGTCGCCGAGCTGCAGGAGTACCTCGGAGAGCACTCCCGCCGCGAGTCGTACTCGCTCATGTCGAGCCCGAAGGTCCTGATCGAGACCGACGAGGACCTCGAGATCGGCGAGTTCGGCATCGCGACGCGGATGGTGCAGGCCGAGCGCGGGAGCGCGGCGGAGCCCGAGGCCCCGGCGCCGGAGGTCGAGTCGGGCGCGACGATGATCTACAAGCCGGTCGCGCCGCCCGAGACGCAGGCCGCGTCGCCGGTCGAGCTCGGGCTCGAGCGCGAGGTCGCCTTCCTCAGCCTGAACGGCGAGCGCCACGAGATCCGCAAGCGCCGGACGGTGATCGGGCGCTCGAAGGACTGCGACATCCAGCTGGAGGACACGAACGTCTCGCGCCGGCACGCCGAGCTGCGCCAGGAGGGGACCGCCTACTGGATCGTCGACCTCGACTCGACGAACGGCGTCGAGATCAACGGCCGCCGCGCGAAGCGCGCGAAGCTCGACCCCGGCGACACCGTGACACTCGGCTCGACCGACCTCGTCTTCGACCGGGAGACCATGTGACTCCAGGCGACTCGATCGCCGTCGACGAGGCGCTCCTCATCCTCAAGGTCCTCTTCCTCGTCCTCCTCTACCTCTTCATCTGGCGGATCGTGCGGAGCGCGAGCAAGGACGTCCGGCTGCCGCAGGAGAGCTTCATCATGCGCCCGGGCGAGGCGCAGGCCGCCGGGCTCGCGCCCGCGCCGTCGCCGATCCAGACCGGTCGGCTCGTCGTGCTGAAGAGCCCGGCGCTCGAGGAGGGCACGACGCTCGACCTCGACTCCGCCGTGCTCACGATCGGCCGCGGCGGGCAGAACGACGTGCCGCTCGAGGAGGACGAGTTCACGTCGGCGCGCCACGCACGCTTCGAGCCGAGGCGCGACGGCGTCTGGGTGCAGGACCGCGGCTCGACGAACGGCACGTACGTCAACGGCTCGCAGATCGACCGTCCGCGGCGGCTCGCGCCCGGCGACGTGGTGCGCGTCGGCGAGACCGACCTGAGGTACGAGCGATGAGGCTCGGCCAGTTCGCGGGAGCGAGCGACCCGGGACGCCGGCGCCGGCGGAACGAGGACTCGTACGTGATCGACCCGCCGCTCTTCGCGGTCGCCGACGGGATGGGCGGCGCGCAGGCCGGCGAGGTCGCGTCGAAGCTCGCGGCCGGCGCCGTCGAGGCGCGCGGCGCGGACGTCGAGGAGCTGATCCAGGAGGCGAACCGCCGGGTCCACCAGCGCTCGATCGAGGACCCGAACGCCTCCGGCATGGGCACGACGCTGACGGTCGCCTCGGTCGAGAACGGGATCGTCTCGATCGGCCACGTCGGCGACTCCCGCGCCTACCTCGTGCGCGACGGCCGCCTCGAGCAGGTGACGGAGGACCACTCGCTCGTCGGCGAGCTGGTGCGGAGCGGGAAGCTCTCGGCGGAGGAGGCCGAGACGCACCCGCAGCGCTCGGTGATCACGCGTGCGCTCGGCACGGACCCCGACGTCGACGTCGACATGTTCCCGATCGAGACCCATCCGGGCGACCTCTTCCTGATCTGCTCGGACGGGCTGACGACGATGGTCGACGACCGCAAGATCCTCCAGCTCGTCGAGGAGCACCGCGGCGACCTGCAGTCGCTCGTGAAGGCGCTGATCAAGGCTGCGAACCGGGGCGGCGGCGAGGACAACATCACGGTCGTCGCGTTCGACATCGCCGACGACGACGCGGTCGAGCAGACGGCGGTCGTTCCGGCGCCGAGCGACGACCACGTCGAGCCGGACGAGGAGGACACGCTGACCGAGGCGGACGAGATCCCGGTCGTCGACACGATGGTCGTGAGCGCGGACGAGATCGCCGCCGCGTACGAGCAGGAGGAGAGCGCGCAGGCGAAGCCGACGAAGCGCCGCCGCCTGCTCACCCGCACCTTCTCGTTCCTGCTCGTGATCGCGCTTCTCGTCGGCGTTGCCTTCCTGATCCTCTGGGGCCTCACCCGGTGAGACTGAGCGCGCGCAACCGAGAGCTGGCGAACCTGATCGTCGTCGGCATGATCACGGGGCTCGGCTTCGCGAGCGTCTACATCGCGCGCTCGGAGGTCGTGTCGCCGCAGTCGCTCACGTACGCGGCGTTCTTCCTGCTCCTGTACCTCGTCGCGCACGTCGTCACGCGGCTGACGGTTCCGTACGCCGACCCGTACCTGCTCCCGATGGCCGGACTGCTGACGGCGATCGGGCTGACGGAGATCTACCGCCTCAACCCCGACGACGCGTTCCGGCAGGGGCTCTGGCTCGTGATCGGCGTCGCGCTCTTCTCCGTCACGCTGATCGTCCTCCGCCACGACTACCGGCGGCTCGAGTCGTACAAGTACGTGATCGGGCTCGGCGCGATCGCGCTGCTCGTCCTGCCTGCGCTGCCGGGGATCGGCCGGACGATCAACGGCGCGCGCCTGTGGGTCGGCGTCGGCCCGTTCCAGTTCCAGCCCGGCGAGTTCGCGAAGATCCTGCTGATCCTGTTCCTCGCGGGCTACCTGCGCGAGAAGCGTGAGGTGCTCGCGCAAGGCCGGCTGAAGGACTTCGGGCCGCTGCTCCTGATCTGGGGCGGCGCGATGGCCGTGCTCGTGCAGACGAACGACCTCGGCTCGGGGCTCCTCTACTTCGGGATCTTCCTCGCGATGCTCTACGTCGCGACCGCGCGGCTCGTGTTCGTCGCCGGCGGCATGGCGCTCTTCCTCGCCGGCGCGGCGTTCGTCTACCAGGTCATCCCGCGCGTGCAGGACCGCGTCACGATCTGGCTCGACCCGTGGCCGCACGCGCAGGACGAGGGCTACCAGCTCGTGCAGTCGCTCTTCGCGATCGCGTTCGGCGGGTTCGGCGGCACGGGCCTCGGCAAGGGCACGTTCACGTTCGCGAACGGGACCGACCCGATCATCCCGTACCTCAACACTGACTTCATCTACGCCGCGCTCGCGCAGGAGCTCGGACTCGTCGGGATCGCCGCGGTCGTGCTCGTGTACATGCTCTTCGTCGCCCGCGGGTTCCGCGCCGCGATGCTCGCGCAGGACGGCTTCTCGAAGCTGCTCGGGACGGGCCTGACCTTCGCCTTCGCGCTGCAGACGTTCATCATCGTCGGCGGCGTGCTGCGGCTGATCCCGCTCACCGGGATCACGCTGCCGTTCGTGAGCTACGGCGGGTCGAGCCTGCTCGCGAACTTCGTCCTGCTCGCGCTCCTGCTCCTCGTCTCCAACCGCGCGCTGGAGCCGCGACGGTGAACGGCCCGATCTCCCGGCTCGCAGTGTTCGCGCTCGCGCTCCTCGGCGCGCTCATCCTCGCGACGACGTACTGGCAGGCGTGGGCCGCGCCGGGTCTCGCCAACCGGCGCGAGAACGCGATCGAGCGCGTCGCGCAGTTCACGATCGAGCGCGGGAAGATCTACGGCGGCGACGGAAAGACCCTGTTCGCGACGAACAAGGCGCGGAAGGTGAACGGGCAGACGCTCTACTTCCGCCGCTATCCGACCGGCGGCCTCGCCGCGCACGTCGTCGGCTACTCGACGCAGGTCCGCTCGCGGGCGGGGCTGGAGCAGTCGATGAACGACTTCCTGACGGGCTCGAACGCGAACCTGACGACCGTCCTCGACACGCGGGTCGACAAGCTGCTCGGCCGGCACGTCGTCGGCAACGACGTCGTCACGACACTGGACGTCCGCGCGCAGCAGGTCGCGCTCCGCGCGCTCGGCGCCAACTGCGGCTCGGTCGTCGCGATCGAGCCGGCGACCGGACGCGTGCTCGTGATGGCGAACCATCCGACGTACGACCCGAACCTCGTCGAGCGGCACTTCAACCGGATCGGCCGGATCCGCGCGGGTTGCCCCGTGCCCGCACCGCTGCTCAACCGCGCGACGGCCGGGAGCTTCGTTCCGGGCTCGACGTTCAAGGTCGTGACCGCGTCCGCCGCGCTCGAGAGCGGGAAGTACACGATGGAGTCGCGAAAGACCGACCCCGGCTACTGCATCGAGTACGGCAAGCGCGTGAACAACTACGACACGACGCGCCCGTTCGGCTCGATCACGCTCTTCCAGGCGATCCAGTACTCGGTCAACTCGTTCTTCTGCGAGATCGGCAAGGAGCTCGGCCCCGGTCCGATCGTCGACGAGATGAAGGACTACGGCTTCTACTCGCTGCCGCCGCTCGAGACGCCGGCGGACGAGCGGCGGATCAGCGGGCTGTACCACAACGGGAGGCTCTACGAGCCGAAGAGCGCAGCCGACGTCGACCCCGGCCGGCTCGCCTTCGGGCAGACCGAGCTGCAGGTGACGCCGCAGCAGATGGCGATGGTCGCGGCCGCCGTCGCGAACCGCGGCGTGCTCATGCAGCCCTACGTCGTCGACCGGATCCTCTCGCCGAAGGGCAAGGTGGTCACCAGCACGAAGCGCCACGTGCTCGGGCGGACGCTGAGCCCGCACAACGCGCAGGTGCTCGGGCTCGCGATGGAGGCGGTCGTCCGCGGCGGCACCGGCACCGCCGCGCAGATCCCGGGCGTCCGCGTGGCCGGCAAGACCGGAACCGCGGAGACCGGTCTTCAGGGACGCAACCAGACCGCGTTCATCGCGTTCGCCCCGGTCGGAGCGCCGAAGGTCGCGATCGCCGTGATGCTCGAGAACCAGACCGGCGTCGGCGGGACGACCGCCGCGCCGATCGCAAAACAGGTCATGCAGGCCCTCCTGCAGGGTCCGTAGGCTCTCTGGAGACCCCGTGGCCGTCTCGGACACGCTGATCAACACGCTCTTCGACGGGCGCTACCGCATCATCCGGAAGCTCGGCGCCGGAGGGATGGCCAACGTCTACCTCGCCGAGGACCAGGAGCTCGGACGTCGGGTCGCGATCAAGATCCTGAACGACCGCCACGCGAACGACGACCAGTTCGTCGAGCGCTTCCGCCGCGAGGCGAAGAACGCCGCCGGCCTCTCGCACCCGAACATCGTCTCGATCTACGACCGCGGCGAGGCCGAGGGCACCTACTACATCGCGATGGAGTACCTCGACGGCCGCTCGCTGAAGGAGCTGATCGTCGGGCGCGGGCCGGCGCCCGTGCACGTCGCGATCGACTACACGCGCAAGATCCTCGACGCGCTCCGCTTCGCGCACCGCAACGGGATCGTCCACCGCGACATCAAGCCGCACAACGTGATCGTCGACGCCGAGGGCCGCGTGAAGGTGACCGACTTCGGGATCGCGCGCGCGGGCACGTCGCAGATGACCGAGGTCGGCTCGATCATCGGCACCGCGCAGTACCTCTCGCCGGAGCAGGCGAAGGGCGCGCCGGTCGACCAGACGTCGGATCTCTACTCGGTCGGCATCGTGCTCTACGAGCTCCTGACCGGGAAGGTGCCGTTCACCGGCGACTCGCCGGTCGAGATCGCGATGAAGCACATCTCGGCGATCCCCGAGCCGCCGTCGTCGATCCGGCCGGACATTCCCGAGGACCTCGACCTGATCGTCCTCCGCGCGCTCGGGAAGACGCCCGAGGAGCGCTATCCGAGCGCCGAGGAGATGGACAAGGACCTCGCGCGCGTCGCGCAGGGCCTCTCGGTCAGCCGCGAGACCGAGGAGGCGGCGACGCAGATCCTCTCCCGCTCGCAGCTCACGCCCGCGACGATGGTCGCGCGCGCCGCCGCGACCGCCCGCCGACGTGCTCTACGAGTACGACCAGCCGCGCCGCGGCCGCCCGGTCTGGCCCTGGCTCCTCGTGCTGCTGCTCCTGCTCGCCGCGGGCCTGACCGGCTGGTTCGTCTACCAGCAGGTGAAGGACGAGCTCGCCGACGCCGGCACGGTCGGCGTCCCGTACCTGATCGACCTGCGCGAGACCCAGGCCGTCGGACAGGTGCTCGACGCCGGGCTCGAGCCGAACGTGATCCGAGAGGCGAACGCCGACGTCGAGGCGGGCTTCGTCTTCGAGCAGGAGCCGAAGTTCGGCGAGAAGGTCGACCCGGGATCGACGGTCGACATCCACGTGTCGACCGGCCCGCCGCAGACCGAGGTGCCCGACGTCGTCGGCCAGTCGCGCGACGAGGCGGTCGCGGCGCTCGCGCGCGCGGACCTGGAGCCGAAGATCGTCGAGGTCTACTCCGAGAAGGACACCGGCACGGTGACCGCCCAGAACCCGAAGGGCGGCGAGAAGGTCAAGGTCGGAACGCGCGTGCAGATCAACGTCTCGCGCGGCGTGAAGCCGCTGACGATCCCGTCCGTCGTGGGGCAGCCCTACGAGTCGGCAGCGTCCGCGCTCGAGGGCGCGGGCTTCAAGGTCGTCCGCACGAACGTCGAGTCCGACCAGCCGGAGGGCACCGTCGTCGACCAGAACCCGGCGTCCGGCCAGAGCGCACCCGCGGGGACGACGGTGACGCTCAGCGTCTCGAAGGGGCCGGTGGAGTCGCAGGTGCCCGACGTGTCGAGCCAGGCCGAGGACGATGCGATCACGACGCTCGAGGCCGCCGGCTTCCAGGTCGACGTCCAGCGTGAGGGCACCGACGATCCCGCGCTCGACGGCTTCGTGCTCCGGCAGGACCCGACGGGCGGATCGCGCGCGCCGAAGGGCTCGACCGTCACGATCGTCGTCGGCCAGTTCACCCCGTGAGCGGACGAATCCGCGTGGCGGTCGTCCTCGGCGGGCGGTCGAGCGAGCACGACATCTCGGTCACCTCCGGCCGCTCCGTCCTCGCCGCGCTCGACCCGGAGCGCTACGAGGCCGTGACGGTCGAGATCGGGCGCGACGGCACGCTGGGCCATCGCGCCCGGTGGGCCGGAGTTGGCGGCTCGGAGCCACAAACCCGGCGAGACGCTCCCGGTGCCGGCGAAGCCCGGCGTTCCCGCGACGCTCGCCGACGTCGACGTCGTGCTGCCGATCCTGCACGGGCCGTTCGGCGAGGACGGCACGGTGCAGGGGCTGCTCGAGCTCGCCGACGTCCCCTACGTCGGCGCCGGCGTCGCCGCGAGCGCGGTGAACATGGACAAGGACCTCGCGAAGGCGGTGCTCCGCGCGCGCGGGATCCCGACGACGCGGAGCGTGACGATCCGCGAGGGCGATCCGATCGACCACCCGTTCGACTACCCCGTCTTCGTGAAGCCGGCGCGGCTCGGCTCGTCGGTCGGCATCTCGAAGGTGCGAGAGCCGGAGGAGCTCGAGCCGGCGGTCGCGCTCGCGCGGCAGCACGACGAGAAGGTGCTCGTCGAGGAGTTCTGCGACGGGATCGAGGTCGAGTGCGGCGTGCTCGGCAACCGCAGTCCGACCGCGTCGCTGCCGGGCGAGATCGTCGCGCACGGGTTCGACGGCGCCGACTGGTACGACTTCTCGGCGAAGTACGACGAAGGCGGGATGGACCTCGTCGTGCCGCCGCGCATCCCGGCAGAGACGGTCGCGCGCGTCCAGGAGATCTCGGTCGACGCGTTCATCGCGACGGAGTGCGAGGGCATGGCGCGCGTCGACTGCTTCGTGACGTCCGGCGGCGAGGTGCTCGTGAACGAGCTGAACACGATCCCGGGCTTCACACCGACGTCGGTGTACGCGAAGCTCTTCGAGGCGTCAGGTGTTCCGTACGGCGAGCTGCTCGACCGCCTGATCGAGCTCGCCCTCGAGCGGCATGCGCGCCGCGCGCGGCTCAAGTACTAGAGGGACGCGCGCGTCTCGGCGGCGAACCAGCCGAGCCCGTACGCCTCGAACTCGGCAAGCGCCTCGCGCACGAGCGCCTCGTCGCCGCGCGCACGCCCGAGCGCGCGCAGCGCGAACGGCCGCAGGTAGTTCCGCCTGCGGGCGTGGCGCGGCGCGTCCTCCTCGAGCTCGTCCCGCCGGCCGAGTGCCGCGAGCGCGTCGAGCCTCGCCGCGACGTTCGCGAAGACGAACCAGCCGCGGTGCCATCCGTGCGGCGTGTCCGGGAGAGCGAGCAGCAGCGCGACCTCGTCCAGGTCGTTTCGAGCAAGCGCGAGCCGGATGCGCGGCGTGTCGAGCGTCGCGCCGTAGCCCTGCATCCACAGCCCGAGAGCGGCGCCCTCGAGCGAGCGGGCCTCTTCCGGGTTGCCGGCGACCTCGTGCGCGACCGCCGAGACGAGCAGCACGCGCGGATTCCGGACGCACGGCGTCGCGAGGTTCTCCTCGACGGCGACCTCGGTCCGCTCCTGCAGCCCGCGAACGACGTCCCACCGGCCGAGCAGCTCCTCGACCTCGATCGTGATCGCGACGCCGTGCAGCCGGTGGTGAGCCGTCAGCGAGGAGGCGATCTCCGCGTGCGCCTGTGCGAGGCGTCGCGCCTCCCGGAAGCGGCCGCTCCAGATGCAGCCGGAGATCGGAGCCGAGTGGATGTCGGCACGGACGTCGGGATCCGAGATGCGGTCGAGCAGCTCGAAGCGCCGCTCGGCCCAGGCGCGGCCGTGGTCGAACTCACCCGCGACGAACGCGACGATCCCGCGCGAGTCCCAGGCCGCCGAACGCAGCTCCGCGTCGTCGAGCGCCTCGGCGATGCGCGACGCCTCGATCGCGGCCTCGGCGCCCTCGCCCGGGTTCCAGCGGGCCCGGGCGATCAGCGCCATCGCGCGGGCGCGGCTGCCGGGCGGCGCGCCCGCGAGCGCGCGGTCGACCCACGTGTCGACGCTCTCGCGACTCGGCATCTGCTGCCAGATCCCCGAGCGGAGCGCCGACTCGAAGGCGATCTCCGCGTAGAGCTCGCTCTTGACCTGCTCGTCGTCCGCGTGCGCGATCGCGAGCTGCATCGACTCCCAGAAGGGCTCGCCGGCGAAGTTGTACGCGTGCGCCCGTGCGGTCGCACGGTGGACGGCGAGCAGATCCTCGCGCGCCTCGGCGAGCGGCAAAGCGCGCGCGAGCAGCTCGAACGCGTCCTCGAGCTCGTACCGCTGGATCGCGCGGGCCGCCGCCCGCTGCAGCCACGCGAGCGCCTTCTCGCGCAGGCGCGCCAGCTCGTCCGGCCGGTCCGCCCATGCGAGCTCGGCGTCCTCCGGCCGGACCGACTCGGCGTAGTGGTGCGCGAGAAGCGACGCGACCTCGTCGTGCTGCTCGCCGCGCTCGATCCAGTCCGCGAACGAGGCGTGCAACCGCGCACGACTTGCGCGCGGGATGCTGGCGTACGCGATCTCGCGTGTGAGCGCGTGCTTGATCGCGTACTCGAGCTGGCCCGGTAGCGACGACCCGCCGCGGCGGCGCACGAAGTCGCGTTCCTCGAGGAGGGCGAGATCGGCGTCCTGGCCGATCAGCTCGCGCACCGGGCCGTCCCAGAAGACGCGCCCGATCACGGCGGCAGCCTGGAGCGCCGACTTCTCGGGCGCGGGAAGCAGGTCGATGCGGGCGGCCAGGACACCTTGCACGGAATCGGGAATGCCCGTGTCGAGCGGCGCCCCGCTCAGCCGCCAGCCGCCGTTCTCCCGTTCGAGCACGCCCTGGTCGATGAGCGCGGCGGTGAGCTCCTCGACGAAGAACGGGTTGCCCTCGCCTCGCGCGACGACAAGGTCGCGCGCCTCGGGCGGGAGGTCTGCGAGCATCGCACCCGCGGCGTCGCTGCCGAGCGGCTCGAGCACGATCGCGCGTGCGCCGGCCCGTCCGCCGCTCCACTCGAGCTCTGGGCGAAGCGTCGCGAGCAGCAGGACCGGCCCGCGTGCCTCGCGCGCGGTCCGCTCGATCAGGTCGAGGAGCGGCGGCTCCGCCCAGTGCACGTCCTCGATCACGAGCACGACGGGCCGCGCCGAGGCGAGCTCTTCGACGAACGAGATCCACGCGTCGCGCAGACGGTCGCGCGCGGCGAGCGGATGCAGGTCTCCCGCGACGTCGAGCCCGAGCGCGAGGCCGAGGATGCGCCGCTCGCCGAGCTGCTCGAGCTGCTTCTCCTCGCCGCCGCGCAGGCCGAGCTCCTCCTGGAGGATCTCGCGGATCGGCCAGTACGTGATGCCGCTCCCGTACGCGAGGCAGCGCCCGGCCCGCCGCAGAACATCGCGCTCACCGAGGTCGGCCCAGAGCTCCCGAACGAGGCGCGACTTGCCGACCCCGGCGTCGCCGACGATCGTCACGAGCTGCGGCCGCCGTTCCGCCACCGCCGCCTCGAACGCGTCGCGCAGGACGCCGAGCTCGCGGTCGCGCCCGGCGAACACGCTCGGGAGTCCGGCGATGCCGCGCGGGCGCATGAGCGAGAGCGCACGCAGGAGCCGGCGGCAGGCGACCGGCTCGCGCTTCCCCTTCACCTCGAGCTGCCGAAGCTCTTCGAACTCGAACGCCGCACCGGCCATCTGCGCCGTGCGCTCGCCGACGAGCACGTCCCCCGGCTCGGCGTTCTGCTCGAGCCGCGCGCAGACGTTCACGACGTCGCCGGAGACCCACGAGCTGCCGGTCTGCGGCTCGTCGACGACGACCTCGCCGGTGTTCACGCCCACACGCATCGCGAGCCCGTCCGGCAGGCGGCGCTGCATCGCGAGCGCTGCGTGGAGCGCGCGCTCTGCGTGGTCCTCGAGCGCGACCGGGGCGCCGAACGCCGCCATCACCGCGTCGCCCGCGAACTTCTCGACGGTCCCGCCCGCCTGCTCGACCTCTTCCGCCATCGCGGCGTAGAAGCGCTCGAGCAGGGCGCGCGTCTGCTCGGGGTCGCCCTCGCCGAGCCCGGTCGAATCGACGAGATCGGCGAAGAGCACGGTCGCGACCTTCCGCTCCACGCAGCGATTCTCGCCTCTTCCTAGCGGGCAGTCACCTCGTTCACGTGCACGGCCGAGTTTCCGCCCCGGTTCGTGATCCAGAGGACAAAGGTCGTGGCGTCGGTTCCCGAGGGGAGCGTGAACGTCGTGGCCGTGCCGACGGTCTGCGGCAGGTGCCAGCACCGTGTTCCCGCTGCGCAGGTCGGCCGTGAAGCCGGGCGTGTCGCTCTGGACGAGGACCGCCGCCGGCGGTCGGTTCGTCTCGAGCGTGATCCCGACGCCCGCCTTCCCGAACCCGCCTCCCGGGAATCGGTACCCCGAGGTCCTCCAGTACGTTTCGACGTCACCGTCGGTCGCGTTCGGCACCTCCGAATCGTGCTCGCCGTCGCCCTTCGGGTCGACGGCCGAGACCGCCTCGATGCCGAGCTTCGGCGGTGCGGCAGTCGTCGTGCCGCCCGGGCTCGATCGTTCAGCAGGACGCCGGCGACGGCGCCGGCGATGACGAGCAGTCCGAGGAACGCGACGATGAGCGGCCATGCGTTGCGGCGCCGACGCGTCGCAGGGAGTGCGCGCCGCCTGAGCACCATCGTCTCGCCCGCGCTCTCCGGGTCGTTCCGGATCGAGGCGAGCTCCGCAACGACCTCGTCCATCGACGGGCGGAGCGTGTGGTCCTTCTCGAGCATCGCGTCGACGAGCCGCGCGAGCCGCGGCGGTGTGTCCGGCCGCCGCTCGAGCACCGACGGCGGCGGCTCGTGGATGTGCTTCATCGCGACGGCGACGAAGCTCTCGCCCGGGAACGGCACCTCGCCGGTCAGCAGCTCGTAGAGGACGACACCGAGCGAGTAGACGTCGGAGCGGTCGTCGACCTGCTGCCCGCTGGCCTGCTCCGGCGCGATGTAGTTCGACGTGCCGAGCACCGTCCCGGTCTCCGTGACGCCACGCTCGACGTCGAGCGACCGCGCGATCCCGAAGTCGGTCACCTTCGCGCGTCCGTCCCCGTTCAGCAGCACGTTCTGCGGCTTCACGTCGCGGTGGACGATCCCGCGCTCGTGCGCGAACGCGAGCCCCGAGGCGATGCCTGCGCCGAGCCGCAGGGCCTCGTCGACCGGCAGCGGGCCGCCGGCCTCGACGACCTCCTTCAGCGTCCTGCCGTCGATGTACTCGAAGACGATGAACTGCCGGCCCTCGTCGTCGCCGCGGTCGATCACCGTGACGATGTTCGGGTGCGCGAGCTGCGCGACGGCGCGAGCCTCGCGGCGAAAGCGCTCGATGTACTCGTCGTCCTCGCCGAGCCGCGAGTGGAGGATCTTGAGCGCGACCTTCCGCTCGAGCATGCGGTCGTGCGCCCGGTAGACGGACGACATCCCGCCGCTGCCGACGAGCTCCTCCAGCTCGTAGCGGCCGCCGATCACCTCCCCGAGCTTCACGCCGGGAGTGAGGCTACCCGCGCGGGTTCGACGCTAGACGGCGTGCTGCAGCGCGTCCTCCCAGACGTCGAGCGCCTCGTCGAGCTCGGCGTCGGTGAGGACGAGCGGGCAGAGCACCCGGATGCAGTTCGAGTAGATCCCGGACTTCAGGAGCAGGAGCCCACGTTCTGTGGCGCCCTCGACCACCGCGGTCGCGAGCGCGGCGTTCGGCTCCTTCGTGTCGCGGTCCTTCACGAACTCGAGCGCCAGCATCGCCCCGAGCCCGCGGACGTCCCCGATCTGCTCGAAGCGCTCCTGCCAGGAGACCATCCGCTCGCGGATCCGCTCGCCGATCAGCTGCGCGCGCTCGAGCAGGCCCTCTTCCTCGAACACGTCGAGGACGGCGAGCGCCGCCGCCTGCGCGACCGGGTTGCCGACGTAGGTGCCGCCGATCGCCGAGTCGGGCGGTGCGTCCATGATCGCCGCCTTTCCGAGCACGCCGGAGAGCGGCAGCCCGCCCGCGATCGACTTCGCGACGGTCATCAGGTCCGGCTCGACGCCGTAGTGCTCGATCGCGAACATCTTCCCGGTGCGGCCGAAGCCGGTCTGCACCTCGTCGACGACCATCACGATCCCGTGCTCGTCGCAGATGCGCCGCACGCCGGCCATGAAGTCGCGAGGCGCGACGACGAAGCCGCCCTCGCCCTGCACCGGCTCGATCACGATCGCCGCGACGCTCTCGGCCGCGACCTGCGTGACGAGCGTGCGCTCGAGTGCTGCGAGCGCCGTCCGCGTGTCGGGCCCGCGGTAGTCCTGCGCGAACGGCACGCGGTACACCTCGGGCGCGAACGGCCCGAGACCCGCCTTGTACGGGTGCGTCTTCGACGTCATCGTCATCGAGAGCAACGTGCGGCCGTGAAACGCGCCCTCGAACACGATCACGGCAGGACGCTTCGTGTACGAGCGCGCGAACTTGATCGCGTTCTCGACGGCCTCGGTCCCCGCGTTGAAGAACGCGGCCTTCGCGGGGCCGCTGAACGGCGCGAGCGCGATCAGGCGCTCGGCGAGCGTGACGTAGACCTCGTACGGGACGATCGTGAAGTCGGTGTGCGCGAACTTCGTCAGCTGCTCCTGCGCGGCCTCGACGAGCTTCGGGTGCGAGTGCCCGACGTTGAGGCAGCCGACGCCGCCGGTGAAGTCGATGAAGGTGTTGCCGTCGACGTCCGTGAGCGTCGCGCCGCGTCCCTCCGCGACCACGACCGGGAGGTAGATCGAGAGCGGGTCGGCGATCACCTTGTCCTTGCGCTCGAGGATCTCCTTCGAGCGAGGCCCCGGGATCGCCGTCCGGAGCTCGATCGTCCGTGTGGTCGCCATGCCCGGAATCTAGCGGAGTGCCCGGCCGGGCTGAATAGGTGAATAGCCGCTAGTAGCCGCGCCAGCGGGCCGCTTCGACGGCCCCCGGCGTGTAGATCCCGGCGGCGTTCCAGAGCAGGTAGCCGGCGGTCTTGGCCCGCCGCGCCGAGTCGATCTGCGCCTGGACGTCCGCGAGCGTGTACGTCCGGTTCCACGAGAAGTCCTGGAGCCACGGGATGATCCGCACCTTCGTCCCGGCGAGCTGGCGGTTGAAGTCGCGGAGGGCATACGCGACCGTCGCACCCGGATTCGAGTTCGGGTCGTCGAGGTTGTACTCGCCCGGCCCGAAGTGGGACGGGTAGACCATCGGGTAGACCGCGTCGAGGTAGCGGCCGATGCGCTTCGGGAGCTGCCCGATGCCGAGGTCGCGCGTTGCCGAGAGGCCGAAGACGTCCGCCGAGACGCGGACGCCGAGCGGCTTCAGCCGCTTCGAGGCGTAGTGGACGAACTCGGCGATCACCCACGCGGGCGGCGTCGAGGTCTTGCCGGGGAAGACGACGGAGGTCATGTCGCCGTCGCTCGGGAAGCGGACGTAGTCGAACTGGATCTCGTCGAAGCCCGTGCGCGCCGCGGCCTCGGCGACGTCGACGTTGTACTTCCAGACGCGCTCGTCGTAGGGGTTCGACCAGCCCAAACCCGCATGGTTGAGCCATCTGCCGCCGCTCGTCGTCCGGATCGCGAGGTCGGGCCGCTTGAGCGAGAGGACCGGGTCCTCCATCACGACGACCCGGCCGACGAGGTACATGCCCTTGTCGTGGATCTTCTTCGCGACGACGCGCGGCTTGTAGTACGGCTTGCCGGACCCGATGCGGCTCGCGAGCGGCACCGAGGAGGGGACGAACCCGATCTCGCCGTTCTCGTCCTTCACGTCGAGCTGGATCGTGTTGAGCCCGCCGAGCGCCAGATACTCCTCGAGCTTCCCGGGGATCGAGGCGAGCGCCATCGTGACGTGGAGGCCGCGCATGACCTTCGGCGGCTGCATCGGCCTGACGACGTTCTTCTTCGCCTGCTGCACGACCTGGGCCGCGCGCTCGGGCGGCTTGGCGGCCTGGCCCTCGGCCGTGATCACCCGCGCGGCGTACGCGACCGCGGCCGCGAAGACGACGAGCACCGCAATCGCGACCGTGCGCCTGACCTGCCGACGCCGGCGCTGCTTTCTGCGCCGCTCGCGGTAGTGAGCGTTGCGATCGACCGGCTGGAGGACCACGGGACCGCGGAGTATGACCTCTGCCGCGCCGTCTTGCCCCCTAGAATCGCGCCCGTGGTCCTGTCCGACCGGACGATCGCCCGTTTCCTGGAGGAAGGCCGGATCGAGATCGATCCGTACGACGCGGCCCTCCTCCAGCCGTCGAGCGTGGACGTCCGGGTCGACCGGTTCTTCCGGGTCTTCCACAACGCCCGCTACCCGTACATCGACGTCCGGGAGCCGCAGGAGGAGCTGACCGAGCTCGTCGAGATCGAGGACGAGCGGCCGTTCATCCTCCACCCCGGCGAGTTCGTGCTCGGGTCGACGCTCGAGCGGATCAAGCTCCCCGACGACCTCGTCGCACGGCTCGAGGGCAAGAGCTCGCTCGGGCGGCTCGGCCTCCTGATCCACTCGACCGCGGGCTTCATCGACCCCGGCTGGGACGGCCACGTCACGCTCGAGCTCTCGAACGTCGCGAACCTCCCGATCACGATCTACTACGGGATGAAGATCGGCCAGGTCTCGTTCGTCCAGCTGACCGAGCCGGCCGAGACGCCGTACGGCGCCAGCGAGCTCGGCTCGAAGTACCAGGGGCAGCGCGGCCCGACGCCCTCGCGCTACTGGCAGAACTTCGAGCGGGTCGAGTCGTGAACGTCCTCGTGACGGGCGGGACCGGGTTCGTCGGGCCTGCCGTCGTGCGGGCGATCGTGGAGGCGGGTCACGAGGTGCGCGCGCTCGCGCGCTCGCCCGAGGCCGGCGCGGGCGCCGCCGCGCTCGGAGCGGAGCTCGTCGTCGGCGACATGACCGACGCCGCGAGCCTCCGCCCGGCAGCCGAGGGCGTGGACGCGATCGTCCACCTCGTCGCGATCCGCCAGGGCAAGCCGGAGGAGTTCCAGCGGATCATGGTCGGCGGGACGCGCAGCCTCATCGAGGCGGCGCAGGCCGCCGGGGTGAAGCGCTTCGTGCTCATGAGCGCGCTCGGGACGACGGACGAGACGAAGGACGAGGTGCCGTACTACGGCGCCAAATGGGAGCAGGAGCGAATGCTCCGGGACTCCGGGCTCGAGCACGTGATCTTCCGCCCGAGCTTCGTGTTCGGCCGGGACGGCGGGATCCTGACGACGTTCCGCAAGCTTGCGAAGCTCGCGCCCGTGACGCCGATCATCGGCTCCGGCGAGCAGCGGATCCAGCCGATCTGGATCGACGACGTCGGCGCGTACTTCGCTCGGGCGCTCGACGAGCCGGCCGCCGCGAACCGGACCTTCGAGCTCGGCGGCCCCGACCAGGTCTCGTGGAACGAGTTCTGGGCGCGGCTGAAGGAGGCACTCGGCGTGCGGCGCCCGAGCATCCACATGCCGATGGGGTTCATGCGCGCGAACGCGGTGATCACCGAGCGGCTGCCCGGAGACATCCCCCTCACGCGCGACCTGCTGCGGATGCTCGAGCTCGGCGACAACGTCGTGACGAACAACGACGCCGTCGAGACGTTCGGGCTGACGCTCGTGCCGCTCGACGACCAGCTCCGTCGGGCCGCTTGAGCCTCCGCCCGCCGCGTGGCATCGTGGCGGGGTGGGCCTGACCGAACGGATCGCGCGTGCGTGCGCGGCCCACCCAGGCCGCACGTTCGCGGCATGGGGCGTCGTCCTGGTCGCCTCCATCGCGGCGATCGTCACGCTCATGACCGAGCTGACGACGGACGCCGTCGTCACCGGCAACCCTGAATCGGCGCAGGCGGACCGGCTCTTCGCGGGCGCGTTCCCGCCGGACCCGAAACGCTTCGTGACCGACGTCATCGTCGTGCGCTCGAACTCGTCGACGGTCGACTCGCCCGAGTTCCGCCGCGTCGTCGACAACCTCGAGCGCGAGGCACGAAATAGCGGCGCGCTGATCAGCTCGCGCACGTACTACGGCACGGGCGACAAGTCGCTCGTCTCGCGCGACCGGCACGCAACGCTGATCCCTGTCTTCGTCGTCGACGACGCCCACGTCGAACGGGTGCTCACGCTGCTCGAGCGGGCGAGCAGCGCCGGCTTCACCGCGACGATCACCGGGAACAACACCGTCGACAACGACTTCAACACGCTCTCCGAGCGCGACCTGCAGGAGGGCGAGCTGAAGTTCGGGATCCCTGCCGCGCTGGTCATCCTCCTGCTCGTCTTCGGGACGGTCGTCGCGGGCGTGATCCCGCTGCTGATGGCGATCGTCTCGATCGTCGTCGCGCTCGGTCTCGTCGCGCTGCTCTCACAGCAGTTCGAGCTCTCGATCTTCATCGTGAACATGCTCACGGGGATGGGGCTCGCGCTGGGGATCGACTACTCGCTGTTCGTCGTCTCGAGGTACCGCGAGGAGCGCGGCGGCGGTCGGGCGCCCGACGCTGCGATCTCGGCGGCCGGCGCGACGGCGAGCCGCGCAGTGCTCTTCAGCGGCTCGGCGTTCGTCGTCGCCATGCTCGGGATGCTGATCGTCCCGACGACGATCATGCGGAGCCTCGCCGCGGGTGCGATCCTCGTGGGGATCGTGTCGGTCGCGGCCGCGCTCACGCTGCTGCCGGCGCTACTGGGCGTGCTCAAGGACGGCATCGACCGGCTGCGCATCCCGTACGTCGGCCGCCGCTCGGTCGAGCGCGACAACCCGGAGGGACGGTTCTGGGGCGCGATCATCGACCGCGTTCTGCGTCGGCCCATGCTCAGCCTCGTGCTCGCGACCGGGCTCCTGCTCCTGGCCGCGATCCCGGCGTTCGGCCTGCACATCGGCGCGAGCGGGGTCAGCACGCTGCCGGACGACCTCCCGTCGAAGCAGGGCTACGAGGCCCTCCAGCGGGACTTCCCTGCCGAGAGCACCGCTCCGGCATACGTCGTCGCGGGCGACGCGTCGACGGACACGCGGCAGCGGCTGCGCGAGCTGCAACGGGAGCTCGCCGCCGACCCGCGCTTCGGCCGAGGGGACGTGCGCGTCGGGAACGGCGCGACTGCGCTCGTCGTTCCCGTGCGCGGCGACAAGGTGTCGGACGCCGCCGTCGGGGCCGTGCGAGACCTCCGCAGCCGCCTCGTTCCCGAGACGTTCGCCGGCACCAACACCGCTGTGCACGTCGGTGGCGAGACGTCGGAGAACGTCGACTACTTCGACGCGGTGACCGACCCGGCGCCGCTCGTGTTCGCGTTCGTGCTCGGGCTGACGCTCGTCCTCCTCACCGTCGCGTTCCGGTCGATCGTCGTCGCCCTGAGCGCGATCGCGCTCAACCTGCTCTCGGTCGGCGCTGCGTACGGACTGCTCGTGCTCGTCTTCCTCCACGGGTACGGAACCGACCTGCTCGGCTTCCAGCAGGTCGAGGCGATCGACGCGTGGGTGCCGCTCTTCCTCTTCTCCGTCCTGTTCGGGCTCTCGATGGACTACCAGGTGTTCCTGCTCAGCCGGATCCGCGAGCGCTACGACCGGACGCGCGACACGCGCGACGCCGTGCGCTGCGGCGTGGCCTCGACCGCTCGCATCATCACGGGCGCGGCGCTGATCATCGTCGCCGTGTTCTCGGGATTCGCCCGCGGCGACCTCGTGATGTTCCAGCAGATGGGCTTCGGCGTGGCGGTCGCGCTCCTGATCGACGCGACGATCATCCGCTCGGTGCTGCTGCCGAGCCTGATGGCCGTGCTCGGGGAGCGGAACTGGTACCTCCCGCGCTGGCTCGAGTGGATGCCGCACATGGAGGTCGAGGGCCGCACGGCGCAGACGTAACTCTCAGGAACCTCTTACACAAGGTGCGAGCCGGTTCGTCATGATCCGCCGCGATGGTGAGGGGGTTCGCCGTCGCGTGGGTCGTCCTGGGGTCGCTGCTCGTCCTGGCCGCTCCGGCTGCCGACTCGCGCCCGAAGGAGCGCGCGGTCGAGCCGTGGATCGAGCTGGAGCTCGACGCGATCGCCGCCGACCGCCTGAACCCGCCACGCGCCGCGCGGGCGCTTGCACTGACCAGCCGCGCGATGTACGAGGCGGCGCGGCTCGGCAACGCCGACCGCGACGCCGCGGTCGCCGGCGCCGCCTCGACGGTGCTCGCCTACCTCTTTCCCGTCGCATGCGGCGCAGATCGATGCGCTCGCGGGCGAGAGCGAGAGCGGCTTCTCGATCGGCGTCGAGGTGGGCCGGCAGATGATCGCGCGCGCCGAGTCGGACGGCTCGTCCGCCGTCTGGGACCGGCATGCCGCCGACCGGCGATGGGCTCTGGGTGCCGACGCCGCCCGGCATTCGCCCCGCCCCTCGAGCCGCTCGCCGGAACCTGGCGGACGTGGAACCTTGACGTCGGGCTCGCAGTTCCGTCCCGGCCCGCCGCCTGCCTACCGGAGCGCGCAGTTCCTCGCGGAGCTGCACGAGGTCTCACGACGTCTCGCGGACGGCCACGCCGGAGCAGCGTGCGATCGCGGTGTTCTGGGCCGACGGCGCCGGCACGGTGACGCCGCCGGGACACTGGAACGCGATCGCGCTCGACCTGCTCGCCGACAAGCCGCGCAACACGCTCCAGACGACGCGCATCTTCGCCGCGCTCAACACCGCGCAGGCCGACGCCTTCATCGCGTGCTGGGACGCGAAGTTCACGTACTGGTCGATCCGCCCGGTCTCGGCGATCCGCGAGCTGCTCGACCCGGCCTGGTCGCCGCTCGATCGCGACGCCGCCGTTCCCGTCGTACGTCTCCGGCCACTCGACGACGTCCGGCGCGGCCGCGACCGTCCTCGCGGGCTTCTTCCCCTCCCGCGCGCGCGGAGCTCGGCGCGCTGGCCGACGAGGCGGCTGATCTCCCGGCTCTACGGCGGCATCCACTTCCGCAGCGACAACGACGCCGGCCTGGCGCTCGGACGGCGCGTCGGCGAGGTCGCGCTTCAGCGTCTACACGAACGATTGAGGGCCGGTCTCCCGGCCCTCAATCTCGGCTACCAGCGGTGGATTGGTAGGGACGCATTCCAGCTCGGTCGTCGAACGACCGGCGGCGCGAGACGCGAGTCCCCCACGCTGGCTAGGCGGTTCCCCGTAGGTCCCGGGGACAGCACCCCTACCCGCTGGTACCTCCGCTGCCCGTACTTGAATCGCTCACTATCCGGACCACCTCCTTTCCGCGTTGGACGGAATGTAGCGGTCCTAGCGGAGGACAACCGAGAGCTCGAGCCCGCGGTCGAGGGGCACGGTCGTCGAGACGAGGGTCGGGTCCGCCTGCCGTACGGCGGAGTACTCGCCGAGCACGTCGGCGTGCGAGAGCACGTTGTCCGCGACGATGAGCGCCCCCGGCTCGACCTTGTCGCGCGCCAGCACGAAGAGCCGCTCGTAGTCGTCCTTCTCGGCGTCGATGAAGACGACGTCGAAGACGTCCTGGATCCTCGGCAGGACCTCGAAGGCATCGCCCGCCTCGAGCTCGGCCCACTCCTCGAGCCCGGCGTCGGCGACGTTCCTCCGCCACGCCTCGACCTTGCGCGGGTCGTTCTCGATCGAGACCACCCGCCCGCTGAACTGCCGCACTCCCGCCGCGAACCAGATCGACGAGTAGCCCCGCGACCCGCCGATCTCCAGCACCCCGCAGTCGTTCATCGGCGAGACGATCGAGAAGAGGAACTGTCCGGTGGTCCGCGCCACCTGCCGCCCGCGATCGGCGGCCGGCACGCCGCGCTCGCGCTCGTCGGCGTCCTCGGCCTCCAGTCGAGCGAGCACCTCGAGGACGCGGTCGTCGAGCACGGGCCGAACGATAGGCTCGATCCGTGATCGAGGTCGAGCACACGCTCGAGATCGCGAGGCCGGTGGACGAGGTCTTCGGCTACCTGACCGACGTCGCCCGGATCCCCGAGTGGCAGGCGAGCGCCGAGGAGGCGACGCTCGAGGGCGAGCTCGGAGCGGGAGCCCGGATCCGCGAGGTGCGCTCGTTCATGGGCCGCCGCGCCGCGTCGACGATGGAGATCACCGAGTACGACCCGCCGAAGCGCTTCTCGCTCCGTTCCGTCGAGGGCCCGATCACGTACGCGGTCGAGCATGCGCTCGAAGCCGTCGACGGCGGCACGCGCATGACGCTCACCGGCCGCGGCGAGACGAACAGAGTTCCGAGGCTGATGCTCGGCACGGTCCGCCGCACGATCGAGCGTCAGTTCGTCAAGGACCTCGAGACGCTCAAGCGCAGGCTGGAGTCGACATAGGCCGGGCGATCCGACTCGACGACGACGCCGTCCGCGTGCAGTACAGCGGACTCGACTCGGTGCTCGCGCTCAAACGCGACCTCGAGATCCCGCTCCACGCGATCGAGAACACGTGGATCGGCCTCGAAGATCCACCATCGACGTGGACGATCCGGCGCGTCGGCCTGTCCGATCCGATCACGGGTACGCGGAAGGGGCACTTCTGGGTCGGCCGGACCCGCTACTTCCTCGACTTCCGCCACCCCGAGCGAACGCTGGTAATCCGCCTGAAACCGGGCTATCACGAGGACATCGTGGCGATCGAAGTCGACCACCCCGAATCGCTCCTCGACACGATCCGCGCCCAGCTGCGCGCTCAGGAGACGTCGACCTTCACCCAGCCGTCCTCGACGACGACGGGGAAGGAGTCGACGGGCACGTAGGCCGGCAGCGTGAGCGGCCGGCCCGACGTCAGGTCGAACGCCGAGCCGTGCCGCGGGCAGATGACGACGCACGTCTCCGTGTCCCAGTCGCCCTCGCAGAGCGGCCCGTCGTCGTGCGAGCAGCGGTCCTCGATCGCGTAGTACTCGCCGTTGCAGTTGTAGACGCCGACGGTGAGCAAGCCCGCGGGGACGAGCTTCATCGACCCGGGAGGCAGTTCCTCCACGGGGCAGACCTCGATCCGCGCCACTAGCTCAGGGAAAGCTCGTCGTAGCCGGCGAGGCCCTCGGGAAGCGGGGTCCCCTTCGCCTTGTGCAGCGCGACCTTCAGCGTCGTCAGGCCGAGCATCGCGCACTTGAGCCGGATCGGCGTCAGCGGGATTCCGATCTCCTCGAGGAGCTCGTCCTTGTCGAGCTCCGCGACCTCGCTGGCCTTCCGCCCCGCCACCATCTCGGTGAGCATCGACGTCGCCGCCTGCGAGATCGCGCACCCGCGGCCCGAGAACTTCACCTCGTCGATCGTGTCGTCGTCCTCTCCGAAGCGCACGTAGATCGAGACCTCGTCCCCGCAGAGCGGGTTCTGGCCCTCGGCCTCCGCGTCCGCACCTTCGAGCACGCCGTGGCCGCGCGGGTTCTTGTAGTGGTCGAGGATGACCTCGCGGTAGAGGCTGTCGAACTCGCTCATCCGAGCACCTTCTGTACCCGCTCGACGCCCGCGACCAACCGGTCGACCTCGTCGGGGATCGTGTAGAGGTAGAAGCTCGCCCGCGACGTCGCGGCGACGCCGAGTCGCGTCATCAGCGGCTGCGTGCAGTGGTGGCCGGCGCGGATCGCGACGCCTTCCCAGTCGAGCACCTGCGCGACGTCGTGCGGATGGATCCCGTCGACGTTGAACGAGACGATCCCTGCGCGGCGCTCGGGCGGCGGGCCGTAGCACGTCACGCCCTCGAGCTCGCCGAGCTTGTCCAGCGCGTACGCGAGGAGCTCGTGCTCGTGCTGCTCGATCGCGGCGAGCCCGATCTCGTTCAGGTAGTCGACCGCCGCGCCGAACCCGACGGCCTCGGCGATCGCCGGCGTCCCCGCCTCGAACTTGTACGGCAGCTCGTTCCAGCTCGTCTTGTCGAGCTTGACCGAGCGGATCATCTCGCCGCCGAGCTGGAACGGCGACATCTGCTCGAGCAGCTCGCGCCGGCCCCAGAGCGCGCCGATGCCGGACGGGCCGCACATCTTGTGCGAGGAGATCGCGACGAAGTCGGCGCCGAGCGCCTGCACGTCGACCGGACGGTGCGGGGCCGCCTGCGCGGCGTCGACGACCATGATCGCGCCTTGCTCGTGCGCCCACGCAGCGAGGCGCTCTGTCGGGTTGATCGTCCCGAGCGAGTTCGACACGAGGTTGTTCGCGACGACCTTGACGTTCCCGCCCGCGGCGATCTCGTCGAGCGAGTCGAGCACGAGCTCGCCCTGGTCGTCGAAGGGGATCGCCTTGAACTCGGCGCCGGTTCGCTTCGCGACGTACTGCCACGGGACGAAGTTCGAGTGGTGCTCGAGCTCGGTGACCACGACGATGTCGCCGGGACCGAGGTTGTCGAAGCCCCAGGCGTACGCGACGAGGTTGATCCCCTCCGTCGCGCTCCGGGTGAAGATGACCTCGCGCTCGCTCGGCGCGTTCAGGAACTGCGCGACCTTCGCGCGACCTCCTTCGTAGCCGGCGGTCGCGTCCTCGGCGAGCTTGTAGACGCCGCGGTGGACGTTCGCGTACGAGGTCTCGTAGAACGACGTCATCGCGTCGAGCACCTGGCGCGGCTTCTGCGACGAGGCAGCCGAGTCCAGGAACGCGAGCGGCTTCCCGTGGATCTGCTGCTCGAAGATGGGGAAGTCGGCGCGCAGCCTGTGTGCGTCCAGCTTCTTCGGTGCCTCGACGGCCATGCGCTTATCGTACGCGCGGTGACGTCGTTCGCAGAGACGGTCGCCGCGGGGTACGCGGTCGAGGGCGCGGCGATCGACCTCGGCCGCGGCGTGCACGACGGCAAGCTCGAACGCGACGCCGTCGTCCGGCTCCCGCTCGCGACGTCCAACCGCCACGGCCTGATCGCCGGCGCCACGGGCACCGGCAAGACGCGGACGCTCCAGCTGCTCGCCGAGCAGCTCTCCGATGCGGGCGTCGCGGTCTTCGCGGCCGACTACAAGGGCGACCTCTCCGGCCTCGCGGTGCCGGCCCCGGCGGAGGGCAAGGCCGCCGAGCGGATGGCCGAGCTCGGCCTCCCGCACGAGCCCGCTGGGTACCCGGTCGAGTTCCTCGCGCTCGGCGGGATCGGGGCAGGCGTCCCGCTTCGCGCCACCGTCACCGACTTCGGGCCGCAGCTCCTCGCGAAGGTGCTCGGCTCGAACGAGACGCAGGAGTCGAGCCTCGCGCTCGTGTTCCGCTACGCCGACGAGCGCGGGCTGGCGCTCGTCGATCTCGCCGACCTGCGCTCGCTGCTCGCATTCCTGGAGTCGAAGGAGGGCAAGGACGACCTCCAGGGCATCGGCGGCGTGTCGAAGCAGACGATCGGCGTGCTGCTCCGCTCGCTCGTCGAGCTCGAGGACGGCGGCGGCACCGAGTTCTTCGGCGAGCCGCAGTTCGAGATCGCCGACCTGCTGCGCACGACGCCCGAGGGACGCGGCGTCGTGACCGCGCTCGAGCTCGCCGCGGTCCAGGACAAGCCGAAGCTCTTCTCGACGGTGCTCATGTGGATGCTCGCCGAGCTCTTCGAGCAGCTCCCCGAGGTCGGCGACCTCGACAAGCCGAAGCTCGTGTTCTTCTTCGACGAGGCGCACCTGCTCTTCGACGACGCGACGAAGGCGTTCCTCGACTCCGTGGAACGAACGGTGCGGATGATCCGCTCGAAGGGCGTCGGGGTCTACTTCGTCACGCAGCACCCCACCGACGTGCCGAGCTCGGTGCTGGGCCAGCTCGGGAATCGGATCCAGCACGCGCTTCGTGCGTTCACGCCGGAGGACGCAGACGCGCTGCGCAAGACCGTCCGCACGTATCCGACGTCCGAGCTCTACGACCTCGAGCAGCTGCTCACGAGCCTCGGGATCGGCGAGGCGGCCGTGACGGTGCTGAACGAGAAGGGCGTGCCGACGCCTGTCGTGCACACGCGGCTGCGCGCCCCACGGTCGAGCATGGAGCCCGTGCCCGACGTCGAGCAGCGCGCGAGGGCGTCGATGCTCTGGACGAAGTACGGCACGCGCCTCGAGCGCGAGAGCGCGGCGGAGGCGCTCGCGAAGCGCGTCGAGGCCGCGCCGCCCCCTGAGCCGGCCGCCAGGAAGACCGCGAAGCCGAAGCCGGCCAAGCCGCCGAGCGACCCGCTGACCGACTTCCTCACCTCGCGTCAGGGCAAGGCGCTGCAGCGCGAGGTCGTGCGGGGCATGTTCGGGATGCTCAGGAAGCGGCTCTAGCTACGCGGCCACGACCCGCTCGACCGACCTCGCGAAGAGCCGCCACTCCCGCAGGTGGTCCTGCAGCACCGCGCGGCCGCGCCGACGAACCGAATAGATCCGCCGGCGCCGCGCCTTGCCGGTCGACCATTCACTCGTCAGCAGTCCCCCGCGCTCGAGGCGGTGCAGCGCCGGGTAGATCGTTCCCTCGGGGAAGTCGAACGTCCCGCCGCTCCGCTCGCGCAGCCGCTCGATCAGCGCGTACCCGTGGCCTGGCCCGCGGCCGAGCTCCGCGAGGAGCAGCAGGTCGAGGTAGCTCCTGACTGCGTCGGCTCTCATACCTAGCGAGGCTAGGCAGAGCTCGCCGAAGCGTCAAGACGCGAAGGAAGCGACCGCGCGAGCGCGTACCAACAGCCGTGCCCTCGTGCGAGAACTGCGGCGCGGAGCTCCCCTCCGGCGCCCGCTTCTGCCCTCAGTGCGCCGCCCCCGTGTCGCCGGACGCCTTCGCGGACGTCGAGCCCAAACCGCCGCCGAGCGCGAGGCTGAAGCTCGCCGAACGCGTCCTCTTCGCGGTGCTGCTGCTCGCCTTCGCCGGCTTCGTCCTCTTCGTCGTCCTGGTCGTCGGGTTTGGATTTCTGGTCGAGGGCAGCGCCCTATAGGCATTTCGGCGATTCCGTTTTATTCTTCCAAGGCGTACGCGTACGTCTTTCCCGCCTATGGCAACCGTTCTCGAGCTTGCGGCACACGCTGACCTCCCGGTCGAGACCGTTCTCCGGGTGCTGTTGCGTGAGCCGACGAACGAGGCGGCGGCGCGGCGGGTGGCAGAGGCCGTCGCCGAGCTCGGCCTGCCGGACTATCCGCGGCCCGACGGGCACGTCGAGGTCGTCGCGCTGGAGGAGGAGCCTTCCGAGCTCGTCGTGCATGAGCATCGGCCCGTTCCGGAGGTCAACGGCCAGGAGCTCGCCGCCGAGCTGCGTGACGTCTTCCAGGACCTGCTCCGCCGGCTCGACCGCGAGCGGCGCGAGCGGATCGACGACGTCGCGCTCACGACCGACCTGATCACCGAGGGCTGGCGGACGGTCGACCGGAGGCTCGGCCGGCTCGAGAAGATCATCGAGCGGCTCGACCGCTACGAGTACTTCGAGGGCGGCACGAAGGCGGACACGAAGGCCGAGGTCCGCCGCCTCGACGACGTCAGACGCCCGGGCGCCTAGGCGAACGCAACGAGAGGCTCGTCGGTCCGGCGCGAGCCCGCGACGCATGCCTTGCGCGCGGCGTGCCGTAGCTGGACGCAGTCGAAGCGTCCGTCGGTGACGACCGCGAGCGCCTGACCGAGCCACGCGTAGCACCCGAGGCGCTCGTCGCGACCGAAGAGCTCGCAGCGGCGGATCAGCTCACCCTGCCGACGCGGCTCGCGGGAGACCGCCGGGACCGAGACGCCGTGCAGGCAGCTCGGCCCGTCGACGCCGAGCCTGGCGCAGATCCGCATCTGCTCGAACGGGTTCGTGGAGGCGGCGAGCGAGGCGCCCATCACGCAACCCTGGTGCTGCAGCGTCGGGAGGTCGCCGCACGCGCGCCGGATGTCCTTCGCGCTCCCGATCGACGGACCGAGCGGCTGCTCGATGAAGTACCGGTACCAGCACGGGCGCACGTACCCGTAGCGGCCGTCGCAGACGTAGCGCGGCGACGTCAGCCCGGTCGTCCGCTTCGTCGTGCCGTCTGCCCCGCGGAGCGAGATCCAGTAGTCGTGGAAGACACCCTGCGCGCAGTCCTGCCCGTAGCGCGGGAGCTTCCTGCAGGTCTCGATCGCCGGCCGCATCTGCCCGTGCCAGCCGCGGAGGAGCGCGTGGCCGACGCCGTGGATGCACGTGTACTCGCGGAAGCGCGTCGCGAGCCTCAGGCACGGGGCGAGCGCGTTCCGCGACGAGCGGAGCTGCGGGCCGAGGTACATCACGAGCCCCATCCCGAAGCCGGCCGAGCACGTGGGGTCGTTCGACCGCGGGACGTAGCGGCGGAGCGTCGACAGCGTGACGTGGTGGGCGCGCGCGTACCGTCGGCCCACTTCGTGCATCAGGGCGTGGCAGGAGCCGGCGACCTCGCCGCCCATCTCGCGCGTCTCGGAGTCGAGGCGCGGCAGCTCTCGCGCTGGATCGCCCGAGCGCTCGACCCGCTCGAGCAGCAGCCTCGCGTAGCAGCGGTACCGCGCGTCCTCGCGGTTGATCGCGACGCACTGCCAGAGGTAGTCGTCCGAGCGCGCCGAGGCAGCGACCGGAACGAGCAGCGAGAGCAGCATGAGTCCCAGCACGAGCCGCACGACGCCAACCTAGATACGCGACCCGTGAACGACCGATTACGGTTTCTGCATGGACGCCGACCCCGCCGAGCTCCGCGTGCTCGGCTGCCTGATCGAGAAGCAGCGCACGACGCCCGACGTCTATCCGCTCTCGCTGAACGCGCTCCGCCTCGCGTGCAACCAGTCCACGAACCGCGATCCGGTGGTCGCGTACGACGAGCCGACGATCCGCGATGCGCTCCAGCGGCTGTCGAGCCGCGGCTGGGCGCGGCTCGCGAGCGGCCGCGGGAGCAGGGCCGTGAAGTACCGGCACCTCTTCGACGAGGCGCTCGGCGTCTCGGGAGCCGAGATCTCGCTGCTCGCAGTGCTGATGCTCCGCGGGCCGCAGACGGTCGGAGAGCTGAAGTCGCGGACCGAGCGGCTGCACCCGTTCGACTCGACCGCCGAGGTCGACGAGACGCTGCGCGGCCTCGCCGAGCGCGAGCTCGTCGTCCGGCTCGAGCGGCGGCCGGGGCAGAAGGAGGAGCGCTGGTCGCAGCTGCTCGGCGGCGACGGCGAGGCGGCTCCCGCGCCGGTCACGGCCGACCCGCTCGAGGAGCGAGTCCGTCGCCTGGAGGAGGAAGTCGCCGAGCTCCGCGAGCTCGTCAGGCGATCGCCGTGATCGTGATCCCGCCGCGCGCCTTCTGCTCGAGCGTGACGGTCACGCGCGCCTGATCGAGCCGGAGCGCCTCGGCGACGTCGTCGCGGATCCTCACCGCGAGCGCCTCGCAGAACGCACCCTCGTTGCGGAAGCGGGCCAGGTACAGCTTGAGCGACTTCGACTCGAGGCAGAGCTCGTCCGGCGCGTACTCGATCGAGGCGACGTACATGTCGGGCTGTCCCGTGACCGGGCACATCGCGGTGAGCTCGTCGCTCGTCATCTCGACGAGCTCGACGCCCGGGTTGGGGAACGTCTCGAGGCCCGCGTAGTGCTCCGATCCGGCGTGGCCGAGTGCGGTGAACTCCGGCAGCTCGCTCACCTCCGTACTGTAGGCAGATGCGCGTGTACGTCGCCGGACCGCCGTTCGCCGAGGAGTACCGACGGCGCGCCGGCGAGCTGCTGCGGGAGCGCGGCCACGAGCCCGTCGACCCGATGCGGCGCGACTTCCGCGGCCGGACGGCCGGGAACGAGCCGGCGATCGTCGAGGGCGACCTCGCGGACATCGACGCGTGCGACGCCGTGCTGGCGGCGTTCACCTCGCCGGACGAGGGGACGGCGATGGAGGCGTGGTACGCGCACTCGCGCGGCACGCCCGTCGTCGCGTACACGGGCGGAACGCCCGCGCATCCGTGGGCGGTGTACGTCTCGGCGTCGGTGCACGCCGAGCTTGCGGACGCCGTGGGCGCGCTCTAGCGGTCCTGCAGCGCGTCGAGCCCGATCGCGAACGCGACGAGCAGCCTGCGGTCGACGTCCTTCAGGCCGTCGCCGACCTCCATCACGTACCGGTCGCGCATCGTCCCGAGCACGCGCTTGTAGTTGCCGACCTCCTCGCCGTTCCGCCGGAGCACGAAGTTGAACGGCAGCCAGGTGAGGAAGGTGAAGATGTCCGGGCCGAGGTCGGCGAAGCGGCGGAGGAGCGCGATGATCCAGCTCGCCTCGTGCGACTCGAGCACCTCTGTCCCCTGTGCGTCTCGCACGCGCCAGTGGCTGCGCAGGAGCGACTTCGTGAAGTCCTTCTCCAGCTGCCCGATCACACTCCCGTCGGCGTCGAGAATGTCGTGGCGGCCGCGGAACTCGAAGACGGACTTCGACTTGATCATGAACTCGTACGGGCCGTCGCCGTCCTGCGTCGTGCGGAAGCGGATGTCCTCTTTGATCTTCATCTTCTTCTGCTTGACGAAGAGCACCGGGCGCCCTTCCTGGGTGTCGCCCGGCGTCGGCACGCTGATCCGGTACTCGTTCGCGATCGGCTTGAAGACCTGCTGCACGAGGAAGCGGTCGGTGTGCTCGAGCTCGTTCATTGCCATCGGTAGTTGAGGCCTCCGCTGACGACGGCGAGGACGACGAAGGCTACGGCAAGGGCCGTGTGACCAGTGGCGGCGAGCGCCGCGCCGGCGGCGAGCCAGACCAGGAGCTCAACCGCGAGGCGGAGTGGCAGGGAGAGGTCGAAACGCCGCTTCGGCGCCACGAAGAGCCCCCAGACGATCGCAACGGCGGCGACGGCCGCGAGGGCAAGAAGCGGTCCGCCGACGTCCCAGCCCCAGTACCCGACGGCCGCGAGCGCGGCGAGCTCGAGCGCGAAGCGAAGCGCGAGGTTCGCGCCCTTGAGCGCGTCCACTACCCGACCGCGACGTCGAGCGTGAGGACGACCGCGCCGAAGAGGACGAGCAGGCCGCCGACGAGGTTCGCGCGCCCGTTCGACACGCCGGCTGCGCGCTCGACGCCCTGCGCCGCGCGCCAGTAGAGGTACGCGCCGACGGCCATGATCGCCGCCTCGGTCAGGATCGCGGCCCACTCGACCTTCCACAGGCCGAAGCCGACGCGGACGTCACCGAGGTTGCCCGGGAGCAGCGGCATGTCGTCCCGGTGGACGATCAGGTCGAGCACCCAGTGCGAGAAGACCACGGCTCCGATGACGATGCCCCCGCGCCGTCCCCACCAGCGCGTCGCGATCCAGCCGGTGACGACCGAGATCAGCAGTCGCGCCGACGAGCGAATGCGTGTAGTCCGCGTGGATGATCACATCGCCGTAGCCGCCGTCGGTCCCCGGGACGTCGTCGATCGACTCTGCACCGACTGCGAAGAGCGGGACAAAGAGGATGTCGAGCCAGACGCTCGCGAGCATCAGCGCCCAGAGCGGGACGAACTGCTCCTTCGCCTTCACGCCCGCCGCGAAGCCGAAGTGGCCGGTGACCACCTAGCGTCTCTCGCCGGCGCGCGGCCAGTGGATCTTCGTGTCGAGCCAGCCCGCGACGGCCACGAAGAGGATCACACCGAGCAAGAACGACATGGCCGGCTTCTACTCCGCCACACGCCGTTCGAGGATCGCGATCCGCCAGACCCCGGCGCGCTCGCGCACCGTCGCATCGAAGCCCTGGCACTCGACGGCTTCCAGCATCGCGCGCTCGGGGTGCACGTGGCCGCGGAAGTCGCAGCCTCGTAGGCGCGGCCAGAGGTTCAGGACGCCGTTGGCCCAGCGGGCGAGCGCGACGTCGGGCGGAAACGAGAACGCCACCAACCGCCGCGCCTTGCCGCCGGCAATCGTGAGAAGGGACTGGTAGTCGGGATAGCAGCAGACGACGCGGTGCAGAAGCACGACGTCCGCCCCCGGGACGGCGTCCGGGTCCTCCGCTGCATTCACGATCCGCCGGTCGACGCGTCCTTCGAGGCCGTGCTCGCGGGCGAGCGTCCGCGCCTCGGCCTCGTAGGCCGGTGAGAGCTCGGAGTTCGTCGCGCGCGCAGCGCCCCGCTCGAGCAGCTCGAGCTGGAGCGACCCGATGCCGCCGCCGATCTCGAGCACCTCTGCGCCCGTGATCCCGCGCGCCGAAATCAGGTCGACGAGGCGCCTGCCCGCCCTGCCGAGGCCTCGCTTGCGGTACCGCGCGGCATCCCGGCGGGCAAGCTTCTCGTCGAAGAACGCCCCGTAGGCGGCCGTCGAACAGCAGCAGGGCATCCGAGCAATCGTACGCCCCCTGAGCGCCCGCTACCCTGGCCGACCGTGAGCGACTACATCTTCACGATGTACCGGGTCGACAAGTACTTCGGCCCCGAGCGGCAGGTGCTGTCGAACATCTCCCTGTCGTTCCTGCCGGGCGCGAAGATCGGCGTGCTCGGGCCGAACGGCGCCGGCAAGTCGACCGTGCTCCGCATCATGGCCGGGCTGGAGGAGCCCTCGTCGGGCGTTGCGGAGCTCGCTCCCGGCGCGTCCGTCGGACTGCTCTCCCAGGAGCCCGAGCTCGACGCCGGGAAGAACGTCCGCGAGAACGTCGAGGACGGCGTCCGCGAGGCCCGCGACCTCCTCGACCGCTTCAACGAGATCTCCGGGAAGTTCGCGGAGCCCGACGCAGACTTCGACTCGCTCCTGGCCGAGCAGGCGAAGGTCCAGGACGAGATCGACCGGCGCGACCTGTGGGAGCTCGACGCGACGCTCGATCGTGCGATGGACGCGCTCCGCCTCCCCGAGGGCGACCGCGACGTCGCGACGCTGTCCGGCGGCGAGCGCCGCCGCGTCGCACTCGCGCGCCTGCTCCTCTCGGCGCCCGACCTGCTGCTGCTCGACGAGCCGACGAACCACCTCGACGCCGAGTCGGTGTGGTGGCTCGAGCGGTTTCTCGACGACTACAAGGGCACCGTCGTCGCGGTCACGCACGACCGGTACTTCCTCGACAACGTCGCCGGGTGGATCCTCGAGCTCGACCGTGGAAAGGGACTGCCGTTCGAGGGCAACTACTCGTCGTGGCTCGAGCAGAAGCAGGGGCGGCTCGCGGTCGAGGAGAAGCAGGCGTCCGCCCGGCAGCGCACGCTCGCGCGGGAGCTCGAGTGGGTGCGCGCCAGCCCCCGAGCGCGGCACGCGAAGTCGAAGGCGCGCCTCGGCGCGTACGAGAAGCTGCTCGCCGAGGAGCAGAACGTGAAGCTCGACCGCGTCGAGATCCACATCCCGCCGGGGCCGCGGCTCGGAGACGTCGTGATCGAGGCCGACGGCGTGGCGAAGGGCTTCGGCGACCGGCTGCTGTTCGAAGGCCTCTCGTTCTCGCTCCCGCCCGCGGGCATCGTGGGCGTGACCGGACCGAACGGGGCGGGGAAGACGACGCTCTTCCGGATGATCGTCGGTGAGGAGACGCCCGACACCGGCGCGCTTCGGGTCGGCGACACGGTGCAGCTCGCCTACGTCGACCAGTCGCGCGAGTCGCTCGACCCGGCGAGCACCGTCTGGAAGGAGATCAGCGGCGGACACGACACGATCGAGCTCGGAAAGCGCGAGGTGAACTCGCGCCAGTACGTGTCGTGGTTCAACTTCAAGGGCGGCGACCAGCAGAAGCGGGTCGGCGATCTCTCGGGCGGCGAGCGGAACCGGGTGCACCTGGCGAAGCTGCTCCGCTCCGGCGGCAACGTCCTGCTGCTCGACGAGCCGACGAACGACCTCGACGTCGACACGCTGCGCGCGCTCGAGGAGGGGTTGCTCGACTTCGCGGGCTGCGCCGTCGTGATCTCGCACGATCGCTGGTTCCTCGACCGGATCGCGACGCACATCCTCCACTTCGACGGCGACTCGCAGGTCACGTGGTTCGAGGGCGGTTGGGGCGAGTACGCGGACTGGGTCAAGGAGACGCAGGGCGCCGACGCGCTCGAGCCGCACCGGATCAAGTACAAGCCGCTCGTCCGCGCCTGACCTACGACCTGCGCAGGGACGCGCTACGGATGCGGCTTGAGCCTGTCGAGGATCTTGTCGACGAGCTTTCGGTCGGCGCGGAGCGCTAGGCCGACCAGGTCGAGGTCGTCTGCAGCGACGGCCGCGACCGCCGCGCGGTTCGCCTCATCGTGTCCCGTCGTGAAGAGCTCGTTCGTGTAGATCGCGAGCTCGGCGCCGCGCTGCATCGCGCGCTCGTAGGCGCGGCGGAGGCCCGCCGCGTCCGCCCCGTAAACGAGCACCGGCTGCCGGAACATCGGGAGATAGCGGTTGCCCGACGCGTCCTCGTACGGCTCGCCGACGAGCTCGGGAGCGGTGCCCGCGATCCCGCTGACGAGGAAGGCCGTGACGTTCGCCTTCTGCCAGACGGCGAGCTCGTCCCGGAGGACGACGGCGATCTTCGTGTCGAACTGCACGCCGCAGATACTGCCGCGTAGCAACATGTAGGGGATGCCGACCGCACGGGAGCGCGACCGTACCCTCGCCTTCATCCGGAAGATCAGCCTCGCCCTGCCCGAGACGAGCGAGCGCTTGAGCCACGGTGCGCCGACGTTCTTCGTCCGCAAGCGGACGTTCGTGATGGTGCTGAACGACCACCACGGCGACGGCCGCTTCGCGATCTGGTGCGCGGCCGGCGAGGGGATGCAGGCGATGCTCGTCGAGGCCGACCCGGAGCGGTTCTTCGTGCCGCCCTACGTCGGACACCGGGGCTGGCTGGGCTTCCGGCTCGACCGTGAGCTCGACCACGACGAGCTCGCCGGACTGCTCGAGGACGCCTACGTCGAGGTCGCGCCGCCGAAGCTCGTCGCGCAGCTCACCCCGTCCACGGACGAAGCCGCGGCACCCATCGACGAACGTTCGCGCGGTACCGGTCGTAGTCCTGGCCGAAGCGGCGGCTGAGATCCGGCTCCTCGACGAGCGGCATGTAGATCGCGTTGACCGCGAACACGACGACGAACCACGTGAGGAGCGACGCGGACCAGAACGCGAGCGTCTCGCCGAGCAGGATCGCGAGCACTCCGCTGATCATCGGGTTGCGGACGTAGCGATACGGGCCGACCACGACGAGGCGCTTCGTCGCGTCCCACGGCGCGAGCGTTCCCTTCGCCGACGCGCGCGAAGAGCGCGACCGTGCGAGCGATCAGCACGACCCCGGCGGCGATCAGCACCGCGCCCGGAACCGCCCCCCAGCCGATCCCCTCGCCGCTTCGCCAGATGAGGAACGCCGGGACGACCACTGTCACGGTCACTGGCAGCAGGAGGATCGCGCGCAGGTGGCGCGCCCGGCTCATCCGTCCACGGTCCGGTAGTAGAACGCGCCCGGCGCGAGCTCGCCGTCGGGGCGGCGCGAGTAGTTCGGCATCACGCCGAGCCTCGTGTAGCCGAGCGCCTCGTAGAACCGCGCGGCGGCCGTCCCGTCGTGGGTGGTCAGCCAGAGCAGTGTGAGGCCGCGAAGGCGCGCCTCCCGCTCGACCGCCAGCATCAGCTCGCGACCCACGCCACGACCGCGTGCGTCCGCGGCGACGGCGACCCGCTGCACCTCGGCCCGATGCGCCGCGTTCTGCGCATCGCTCGGCGCGAGCTGCGCCATCCCGACGACCTCGCCGTCGAGCTCGGCCACGAGCAGGATCCGGGGCAGCTCGTGCAGCGTCGCGACGAGCGCGCGGTAGGCGTCCGCGAGCGCATCGGTGTCCTGCGGCGCGAGCAGCCCGAGCGCCATGCCGTCGTCGTGAGCCTCGAGATGGAGCCGGGCGAGCGCAGGCGCCAACTCCTCGGCCTCCGACGGGTCGACGACGCGGACGCGAGGGTTCACACGCCGAACCTAGCCTCCGGGCGATTGCTCCGGAGGCGGCGACCAGGCGGTCACGATCACCCAGAGCGGGAGCAGCCAGAACAGGATGAACCCGTAGCCTCCGTCGGGCGCGAAGAACCCGTTGCGAGCAAGCGACGCACCGCCCACGAGGAACGCCGCCGCGATGATCGCCGAGAACCACGCGTAGCGCCGTCGAGCCCTGGTCGCCCACGCCGTCGCCCCGATCAGGAGCGCGGCGGGGAACGCGACGAACGTCTCGGAGACGAAGCGAACCTGCCAGAGCGCCTTGACGGTCCCGGCCGGAAGGTCGCCGGCACCGTAGGCCGCGGCCGCGGTCAGGAAGACGTACGCCGTGTACGCGACGAGGGTCAGGACGAGCCCGAGCCGCGCGAGCCGGTCGGCGACGCTGTCCGGCCAGCCCGTCACCGAGACGATCGCGAACGCCGCGAGGAAGAGCGCGAGCATCTGCACGTACGCGCCGGCGAGGATCCCGGTGCGCCCGTCGACGAGGAAGTCGACGATCTCGCCCGCCGGCGCGTTCGGCGACACGCTGTCGCCCTTCAGCACCTCGGACACGAGGACGAGCACGGCGAAGCCGACGCCCGCGAGCCGAACGAGATGCCGCTTCACGGCGCCAATCGTCGCAGCGCCGAAGGACGACTCACCCCTTGCCAAATGTTGCCCTCATCAGCAACGACGAAGCTGCCGATATCGAGAACGTGCCGGCCCCACAGTTCTCCTTCCCCTGGCGTCTTCTCGGCGAGCTGCTCGTCGCGAAGGGCGTGATCTCCGCGACGGAGCTCGAGAGCGCGCTCGTGGAGCAGCGCGCGACCGGGCGCAGGCTCGGCGAGGTGCTCGTGTCCCGCGGCGCACTCGACGCGCAGACGCTGACGAGCGTGCTCGCGGAGCAGTACGGCATCGATCTGCCGCCGTCGACCTCGTTCACCCCGACCGCGGAGGCGCCGGCGCCGTGGCAGCCGCTCGGCCGGCTGCTCGTCTCCCGCGGCGTGATCTCACAGCCCGCGCTCGACGAGGCGCTCGCGGCGCAGCGAAGCACGGGCCGCAGGCTCGGCGACATCCTCGTCAGCGACCACGGCGTCTCGATGCTCGACCTCGCGGCCGCGCTCGGCGAGCAGCACGGACTGGCGATCCACTCGGAAGCGCCGCCGCGTCAGCCGTCGCGGTTCACGGACGACTGGCTGTACGAGGTCGGCGAGCCGACCGAGCAGCCGCGCTTCCGGACCGACAGCTTCCTCGAGGCGACCGACTTCGCGTTCGAGTACCTGGCCGCAGAGTCGCCGAGGCGCCTCGAGATCGTCCGCCTCCGCGGAGCGAGCCGCGAGCGCGTGTGGCAGTACGACCACGAGGCGAGCTCCGCGGTCGACGACCTCGTCGACGTGTACGGGTTCGACCCGAACGCGTGGCGCGGGCCGCCGGGCTACTACGGCGGCTAGCTCTTTAATCAGGGACGCGGTCCGCGAGGTTCTCGAGCAGCGCGACCGCCAGGTGCACGTCCGAGGCGATGAGTGCGCGGAAGGGCTCGCGCGCAATCGCGAGGCAGTGGATCGGCGTGAGCGCCTGCACGCGCGCGATGCGACGGGCATCGCGGCGCAGGAGGGCGAGCTCGCCGAGAACCTCGCCCGGCCCGAGCTCGACGTCGACGCCGCGCGCGTGCACCGAGACGCGCCCGTCGAGCAGGACGAACATGCCGCTGCCGACCTGACCCGACTCCGTGAGGACGTGCCCAGCGGGGAAGTCGACCTCGCTCGCGATCGCCGCGACCCGCGCGAGTTCCTCGTCGCTCAGGCCACTGAAGATCCGTGCGGAGCGGAGCATCTCGATCGTGTCGCGGTTCCCCACGCCGGGAGAATATGCTGACGCCGGTCTAGCTACAGGGAGAGGTCGCTATGTCGCTCAAGCTCAACATGCTGCCGCCCAGCGTGAACAACATGTCCGTCCGCGTCTTCGTGCGCGCCGCCGGACTTCCCTTCGACGAGGAGAACGTCTGGGGTCAGACGCAGGGAGAGGAGTACCTCTCGAAGTACCCCGCCGGCCTGACGCCGACGGTCGAGTCCGACGAGCTGCCCATGGGCGTTCTCGGCGAGAGCTGCGCCGTGATGATGTACCTCGCGAGCCGCGAGGGCCGCGACGACCTCTACCCGACCGACCTGAAGCGCCGCGCGATGGTCGACGGCGCGAACTTCTACACGATGAGCATGCTCTATCCGCTCGTCGCGCGCGCGACGTATCCGCGCCTGAGCTTCGCCGGGTACCCGGGCGAGGTCGCGACGTCCGAGGCCTCCGACTCGGACAAGGAAGCGGCCCGCAAGGCGGCCGAGGACGCGCTGCCGCGGATCCTGGACGTCTACCCGACGTTCTACGGAACCGACAAGGGCTTCATCGGCGGCGGCGACAAGCCGACGATCGCCGACATCCGCTTCGCGAGCACGCTCGAGTTCCTCGCGGTCGCGGACATGGAGCTGCCGGACTGGGCGAAGGACTACAAGGAGCGCGTCGAGTCGGCGCTCGGCGAGGCGTACAGCGAGCCGGCCGGCGACGTGCGGGGCTACATCGCGCAGGTCACGGGGGCCGCGGTCGCGTAGTGGTTCCCGAAGCGAAGGTCGAATCCGAGGAGCACGGCCTCGTCGCGAAGGGCGAAGGGTGGTACGTCGTCAACGCGCGGGACGTGCGCTGGCTCTACAGCGAGACCCGCGGCGCGTACTGCGACATCGAGGGCGACACCGACTGGAACCAGTTCGGCGCGAACCTCTACGTCCTCGAGCCGGGTGCCCCGATGGCGATGTACCACTGGGAGGCCGACCAGGAGGGCTTCTTCATCCTCTCGGGCGAGGCCGTGCTGCTGATCGAGGGCGAGGAGCGGCCGCTGAAGCAGTGGGACTACGTCCACTGCCCGCCGAAGACGAACCACGTCGTCATCGGCGCGGGCTCGGGCCCGTGCGCGGTCCTCGCCCTCGGCGCGCGGATCGACTCGGTCGACAACCCGAACTGGGGCGGCTACCCGGTCGACGAGACCGCACTCCGGCACGGTGCGGGCGCCGACGAGGAGACGACTGACCCGAAGGTCGCGTACGCATCCGTGCAGCGGCGCCAGCCGACACGATTCCGCGAGGAGTGGCTTCCCTAGTCCGAAGCGTGCGAGCGATTCTCGTGACGGGGATGTCCGGCACCGGCAAGTCGACCGCTCTTGCAGAGCTGCAGAGGCGCGGATTCGACGTCGTCGACACCGACGAGCCGGGCTGGACCACGTGGTCCGACGAGGACGACGGATACGTCTGGCACGAAGACGCCATCGCAGAGCTCCTCGCTCGCCCCCGCGAGGCGACGCTCTACGTGTCGGGCACCGTGTCGAACCAGGGGCGGTTCTATCGGCAGTTCGATGCCGTCGTCCTCCTCTCCGCTCCCGCGAACGTGCTGCTCCGCCGGATCGAGGGCCGCACGTCGAACGCCTATGGAAAGACCGGCGAGGAGCGCGAGCTGGTCCTCACCCATCTCGCGGAGGTCGAACCGCTGTTACGTGCCACGTGCACACACGAGGTCGACGCCACGCAGCCGGTCGACGATGTCGTCGCCGAGTTGATCTCGATCGGCACGGGCATCGGGGGAGGGCACTCGTGAGACGGTTGCTCGGCCCCGCCCGGCGGGGGTAGTCTCGGGTTCGAGTCCCCGAACCGGAAAGGAGGTCATCGGCCCCGCCCCCAGCAACCACGGAGGTCGCAATGAGCAGCACCGTCCAGACCGCCACCGACATCCGCACCTTCCAGGTCGACATCCCCGAAGCGGAGCTCGCCGAGCTGCGGCGCCGGATCGGCGCGACGCGCCTGCCCTCCCAGGAGCTGGTCGAGGATCGCTCGCAGGGCGTGCAGCTGGCGACGATCCAGGAGCTCGCGCGCTACTGGGCCACCGACTACGACTGGCGCAAGGCCGAGGCCAAGCTGAACGCCTTGCCCCAGTTCACGACCCAGATCGACGGGGTCGAGATCCACTTCATCCACGTCAAGTCGGCCCACGAGAACGCGCTGCCTTTGATCATGACCCACGGCTGGCCCGGCTCCGTGATCGAGCTGCTCGAGACCGTCGGCCCGCTCACCGACCCGACCGCGCACGGCGGCCGCGCCGAGGACGCGTTCGACCTCGTCCTGCCCTCCATCCCCGGCTACGGCTTCTCCGGCGAGCCGAGGGAGATCGGCTGGGGCCCTGATCGCGTCGCGCAGGCGTGGCCGGAGCTGATGAGCCGCCTCGGCTACACCCGCTACGTCGCCCAGGGCGGCGACGTCGGCGCCTCCATCACCGACGCCATGGGCCGCCGCGCGCCTGAGGGGCTGCTCGGGATCCACATGAACCTGCTCGTGACGGCGCTGGGCGTCCCGCAGCCGACGGAATCCGAGCAGGAACGCGCCGCGGCGGACGCACTCGCCACGTTCAGGGCGAGCGGCTTCGGCTACTTCCTGGAGCAGGCAACGCGACCGCAGACGATCGGCTACGCCCTGCTCGACTCGCCCGTCGCCCTGGCGGCCTGGATGCTCGACCACGACACCGACAGCTACTACAAGATCGCCCATGCCTTTGTCGACGGCGAGCCGCGGGCAACCTCACCAGGGACCACATCCTCGACAACATCACGCTCTACTGGCTGACCGGCACCGGGGCCTCTGCGGCCAGGTCGTACTGGGAGAGCGGACGAGCAGCAGGCTCTTGCGGCCGGCAAGGCTCCTCCAGCGGTCTCGATCCCCGTCGGCTTCACCACGTTCCCCGACGAGATCTTCCAGGCCCCCCGAAGCTGGGTCGAGAGGGGCTATCCCAGCCTCACCTACTTCAACGAGGTCGACCGGGGTGGGCACTTCGCCGCCTGGGAAGAGCCCGAGCTCTTCGCGACCGAGATGCGGGCGGCGTTCGCACCACTTCGCTGACCGGTCCTTGCGAGCGGCGCGCACCTTTCGTGTGCGCCGCTCGCGGCCTCAGTCGATAGTCGTGACATAGGCGCCGACGAGCTCTGCGGTCTGCTGGTCGACACCACCCTCGCGGCGGTCCGCGTGGTCCTGCTGAAAGTGCGCGAACGCGGCCGTCGAAGCGATTGGGTTCACCTCGTCATCGCCGTGGTTGTGGAACGACACGTGCACAAAGGAGTCATCCGCGAGCCGAAGGACGATGTAGCTCACGCTGTCCGGCTGGGCGGCGGCCAGTTCGGCAAAGACCCCTTCTACTCGCCGCTGGTTCTCATCCGCTGCCTCAGCCGATCGCATCGCATAGCGCGTCACAAGCCTCTTCTTCACGGACTGCTCCTTTCACCCAGCTCGAAGCGAGCGATGACTCCTTCGTCGCCGCCCGCGGGTACCGGGCGTTCAGGATGCCGTGTCGCCACCCAGGCAACTCCCCGCTCCGGGTACGCGACGACATCTGGGAACCGCTTGGTCGAGATGCCGATCATCCGCACAGGCTCATCCGTGGGGTTCGAGAAGGTGTGCAGCCCGTCCCGGCCTTCCGGGAAGTAGACGACGTCGCCGGGTGACAACTCCTCCTCTCCCTCTGGCGTGCGGACGGTCAGCGTCCCACTGAGGACGAAGAACATCTCCTCGACGCCGTAGTGCATGTGCATCGGGCCTCCTGGTGCCTGCGGCAGGTACTCGATCAGCGACGCTCCGAGGTGGTCGGTCCCGAACGGGTGTCCGAACCACCGGACGCGCTGGTCGTCCTCCACTTCATCCCAGGGATCGTCTTCGAGGAAGTTCAGTCGGCGCATGCGCTCCTCCGTTCTCCGTCGGCCTTTCCGGAAAGATCATGCTCGCCTGGCCAGTGTTCGGGAATGGCACTTGCTCGAAAGGAACACCACGATGGAATACACCCGCTTGGGAAACACGGGATTGAAGGTCAGCCGGCTCGCGCTCGGCTGCATGAGCTTCGGCGACCCGACCGCCCCGAACGCCCATCCGTGGGCGCTGGCGGAAGACGAGGCGCAACCGTTCTTTCAGCAGGCCGTCGAGCTCGGCGTGACGTTCTGGGACACCGCGAACGTGTATCAGCACGGCACGTCCGAAGAGATCGTCGGCCGTGCGATCACCCGCTACTCCCGCCGCGAGGAGATCGTGCTCGCGACGAAGGTGCGGGGGAAGATGCACGACGGCCCCGGCGGAGAGGGCCTGTCGCGCAAGGCGATCCTCGAACAGGTGGACGCATCGCTGACGCGACTCGGCACGGACTACATCGACCTGTACCAGATCCACCGGTTCGACCCGGACACGCCGGTCGAGGAGACGATGGAGGCGCTGCACGACCTCATCAAGGCAGGGAAGGTGCGCTACATCGGCGCCTCCTCGATGTACGCGTGGCAGTTCGCAAAGCTGCAGCACGCGGCGGACTCTCGGCGGGTGGACCCGGTTCGTGTCGATGCAGAATCAGTACAACCTGCTGCGCCGGCACGACGAAGCCGAGCTGATGGCGATGTGCGGCGACATGGGGGTCGGTCTCGTGCCGTACTCACCGAACGGCAAAGGCCGCCTCGCCCGCCCGGCCGGCGAGCAGAGCGGCCGCTCCAGCACCGACAAGGTCGTTCAAGCATTCGACTCCCCGCATGACGGACCCGTCATCGACGCCGTGCAGAAGGTCGCCGAGTCACGCAGCGTCAGCATGGCCCAGATCGCCCTGGCGTGGGTCTTGCGCAACCCGCTCGTCACGGCACCGATCGTCGGCACGACCAAGCCTCACCACCTACCGGAGGCAGTCGACGCACTCGGCCTGGAACTGACCGACGACGAAGTGCACGAACTCGAAGCGCCCTACCAGCAGTACGGGCCGTCGTGGTACTAGCGGGGTTTCGCGGGGGCCGGCCTCGAGTGGGCGCCCCACCTCGCAACGGAGAAGCGGCTCTTCCTCGCCCGCCCGTGACGGTGCGACCGTGCTCACGTGCGGTCAGCTTTACGTGGCTGGTCGTCGCGGCTCGATGGTGAATCCAAGCTCTCCGAGCACCTTGACGGCGCCTGTCTTCCCGCCCTCGAAGTCGCCGGAGGCAAGGCGCGCGCCCGTCGCGAGCTCGTACGCCGTACCCAGGATTGCCTTTGGCGGGTAACGGCGTTTGTCCCAGACCAGATCGTACGTCGTGGTAGGAGCGAATCCATGGGCAGAGAAGAACTGCTCCGGCCCTAGTCGGTCGTACTCCTGGATCGCACGCACCACGTCAGCATGGGCCACCTTGTCCCACGCAATCGAACGTGTCATCTCGTCCTCCCAGGATCGTCCATGTGGAGGTTCCTTCGGATCAGAGTGTATGCCGCGTCGAGCCAGACGATTCGAACCCGCCGCAGACCGACTACAGCAACTTGCTGCATGGCCTTCTCGCGCTCTGGCCGTCGTATCTCGCCTACGCCGTCACGTTCCTCTTCATCGGACAGGTATGGGCCAACCACCACGTCATGTTCGACCACATCCGTGCGGCCGACAGGGTCGTACTGCTCTTGAACACCTTGCTGCTGATGACCGTGGTGTTCCTTCCGTTCGCAACTTCCGTGCTCGCCGGGGCGCTGCGCACTGGAGACGGCCAGCGAACGGCCGTCGTCTTCTACGGCGTCGCGTTCGACGTGACGGCGCTGACGTTCAACGCCGTGTGGCAGTACGCGCGCCGTCACCGGCTGCTCGGCGAAGGCCTTGATGCTGCGAGCGCGACAGCGATCGGCAGGCGCTTTCAGCTCGCCCTGGCCTGGCTCACGACCGGCGCCCTGCTCGGCGCAGTGCTCCCCGTCCTGGGCGTGGTCGTGATCGCCGCGTTCAACGCCTTTTACTGGCTTCCGATCCGGGGCGAGAGTCCACACCCGCGACCCTCGTGAGGCCTGGCATGGGCCAGCGCCGCCTAGCTCGAAACGCCGGTCGCGACAGGAACCGTCGCGTTGATCGCCGTCTGGATGAGACTCCCATTGGACTCGATCAGTGCGCCTAGCCCGGCAGGACGAGCGGGAGGATCACGTGCAGGACGAGAGCGACAACCGCGAGGACGGCGGCTCGCGACAGGAAACGCTTGCTCCGCCGCGAGATCCCACAGGCGCCAAGCGTCGCGAGCACCGCGATCGGGAGCACGTACGGGAGCGGTGTCGTCCATTCGGACGGTTCGCCTGAGCTCAAGAAGTCACGGAACCCGTCGCAGTACGACTCTCTCGGCGAGCCGTCGTCGAGTTCTCGGTTCTCGGCGCCGCAGCCCAGGTACGTGACCGGCCCGAGCAGCACGACCGCGCCGCACCAGACGACGACGAAGCTCACCCACCAAGCGGCGAGGTGACCGCGACTCACGTTCATTCACTCACGCATCGGCCCACAGGCCGGGAACCTGTATCTCGACTCAATGCGCGGAGCTGCTCGGATGACCGCGGGCCGCCGAGACAGGCCTCAAACGGCGCGTTTCGTGACGGCCTCGATGTTGTGCCCGTCGGGGCCGATCACGAATGCGGCGTAGTAGTTCTCGCCGTATTCGGGCCGGAGCGCGAGGGCTTCCAGCTGTACGACGTGCTGGTAGACGTCACCCGGAAGCCCGAGCCGACGTAGAGCGAACGCGCCGCAGCGGTGGCGTAATTGACCTTCAGGCGGCGAGCCCCGCGCGCTGCCAGCCGGTCGAGACCCGCAGTCAGCATGGCACGGGCCAAGCCGCGCCGCTGGTACTCATCCTCGACTCTCATCGGCTCCAGCATCCCGACCTCGGTGACGGGATCGAACCAGAAGAGCGCGTAACCGCCGACCTGACCGTCAGCAGTTTCAGCGGCGAGGTCCAGTGCCGGGTCGTAGAGCGAGCACTGGCGGAGACGGGCCTCGACCTGTTCGCCGTTTCGATGGCGCATCGGGTGCGGTCTGGTCGTCTCCAGGGCGCGGTCGACGAGAACGAATCCCTCCGGCAGAGGGGTGACATCAGGTCTCGCCTCGGCATCCATCCACGTGGTCCCGTCCTGCTCGCCGGCCACAAGGCCGTCGCCGGCAAGCAGGTCGATCAGGTCGGCATCGTCGTTGTCGACGAGCACATCGACCGACTCGATCCCCAACGCGTCGATCGCCTCGACAGCGCGGCGCCAGAGAGCCGACAGCGGAACGGTCGTGACACCGGGGACGACGATGAGATCGCACCCCCAGGCCGAGCCCCAGTCGGTCAGGACGACGCCGGCAACAGGCCCTTCGTCGTCGATCCAGAAGAGCTGGTCGATCGCGTCCGAGCGGCGCGGTGTACGCCACCACCACTGCAGGTCAGCAGCCTCCCATAGCCCCGCCTCCGCGTCCGCGAGGCGAGCGCGCTGCAGAAGCTCCGTCGCGAGAGCCAGATACTCGAGGCCCCTCGCCTGCACTTGATCGATCGCCATGCGGCGTTCTACGACGTGTGCACGGGATAGCGCAGATGCGTGACACCCACACCGGTGACGACTGTCGGATTCCCGAGCACGACCGGTGTGTGCGCGAGGTGGTCGAACAGCCGCACTCCTGCGCCGAGCAACACGGCAGCCAGATCGATGTGGATCTCGTCGAGCAACCCGGCGTCCAGGCACTCCTGGATCGTTTCGGCGCCGTGCACTCCAACGGACTTCGGGGCGGCAGCCGACTTCGCTCGGGCAACGGCGCTTTCGATGCCGTCGGTGACGAACTGGACTGTCGAGCCGGGCCGTGGCCAGCCGTCGGGCACGTCGTGGGTGACGACGAAAGCGGGGATGTCCCACGGGTGCTGGCCGCCCCAGCCGTCGGCGACCTCGAACGTGCGCCGACCGGTCAGCATGGCGCCGACCTCAGCCACCAAGCCCCTCAGGTGATCGGCGCTCGGCGCCGAGACGCGGAACGTCATGCCCGAGCTCCCGCTCGCCGTGGGAACCTCGACGTCGCCAGAGAAGTACCAGTCGAACACTTCGGCGACGCCGTCGTTCGCGTCGGCGACGTACCCGTCGAGAGACATCGACATGATTGCTACCACCTTGGTCATGGTGCAGCTCCTTTCACGACAAGGGCGCGGCTAGTTACGGCGGAAACCGTCCAGCGGCTGCTGTCGGGAGGGCCGGCCAGAACCGTGGGCTTGTACTCGACGAGCTGCAGTCGGCCGTCGAACGTGTGGCTTCCGAGCAGGTCATTCGTCGTCGTGGTCGGCAGTGGCGGGTGCGTACTGCGGGCGACCGGCGGGCCGGTAGACCTGGATCGTTACGCCCTTCGCGTCGACTCGCGAGTCGACCAGGTCGAGCGCGATGTCCGGGCCGTCGTCGGGGAACAGCCGCGTGCCCTGGCCGAGGACCACGGGGACGGTGAGCAGGGTGATCTCGTCGACGAGGTCGTTGTCGAGCAGCCACCGGATCAGCGCACCGCTGCCGTGCACCTGCAGCTCACCCCCCGGCTTGGCCTTCAGCTCGCCGACGGCAGCCGCAACGTCGCCGGAGAGGACGGTCGTATCCGCCCAGCGCGGGTCGGTGAGCGTAGTCGATGCCACGTACTTGGGGGTCTCATTCAGAGCCACGCCGATGGGGTGCGCGCGCATCTCTGCGATTTCTCCCCAGTAGCCGGCGAAGAGCTCGTAGGTCCGCCGGCCGAACAGGAACGCGTCGGCGCGCTGGTAGGTCTGCGTGATGAACGTCATGGTCTCGTCGTCGAACACCCCCATGGCCCATCCGCCGCGCTCGAATCCGTTCCTGCGATCCTCGTCCGACGCGCCGCCGTTTCCCTGCATCACTCCGTCGACGGTGACCTGCGTCATGGTCGTCAGTTTCATGGGTTCGTCCTTTCTCGCCGGTATCGCAGCTCGAGGATCCCGTTGCTGGAGGCGGTGCTGGAGACCAGGTCGAGCCGGTAGGACTTGGGGACGCCGTCGAACAGCCGGGTGCCCTCGCCCGCAACGTAGGGGAACAAGCTCACCTGGAGCTCGTCGATCAGGTCGAGCCGCATGAGCGACCGCCAGAGGCTGACGCCGCCCCAGACCACGATGTAGCCGTCGCCGCCTCGCCTGAGCTTGTCGATCTCTTCTGCCGTGTCACCGGCGGCGATGGTGGTGTTGGCCCAGTCGGCCGTCTTCAGTGTCCGGGAGAAGACGACCTTGCGCGCGGCGTTCAGGATCGGGGCGAAGGGGTGGTCGGTGGCCGTTGTCGTCATGGCCTCGGCGATGCTCTCGTAGGCGGTGCGGCCCATGACGTGCGCGTACGCGCCCTGGAGAAAGTCGAGGTGCGCCGGGTCGTTGGGCTCATTGTTCTCGGGCAGGCTGAAGCAGAACTTCCAGAACTCGGTGCCCTCGTCGGCGAGAAGGCCGTCGAGCGAGTAGTTGAACACCGTCGCTATCAGCTTCCGCATGATCCGACCTCCTGTCGCTCGTACTTCAGACACCGCGGCCGCTCGGAAGTCATCGGTGCCCGGTCAACTCCCGCCGCAGGGGTAGTCTCGGGCTCGAGTCCCCGAACCGGAAAGGAGGTCATCGGCCCCGCCCCTACCGACCACGGAGGTCGCAATGAGCAGCACCGTCCAGACCGCCACCGACATCCGCACCTTCCAGGTCGACATCCCCGAAGCGGAGCTCGCCGAGCTGCGGCGCCGGATCGGCGCGACGCGCCTGCCCTCCCAGGAGCTGGTCGAGGATCGCTCGCAGGGCGTGCAGCTGGCGACGATCCAGGAGCTCGCGCGCTACTGGGCCACCGACTACGACTGGCGCAAGGCCGAGGCCAAGCTGAACGCCTTGCCCCAGTTCACGACCCAGATCGACGGGGTCGAGATCCACTTCATCCACGTCAAGTCGGCCCACGAGAACGCGCTGCCGCTGATCATGACCCACGGCTGGCCCGGCTCCGTGATCGAGCTGCTCGAGACCGTCGGCCCGCTCACCGACCCGACCGCGCACGGCGGCCGCGCCGAGGACGCGTTCGACCTCGTCCTGCCCTCCATCCCCGGCTACGGCTTCTCGGCCGAGCCGGTGGAGATCGGCTGGGACCTGGGCCGGACCGCTCGCGCCTGGGCGGAGCTGATGAGCCGCCTCGGCTACACCCGCTACGTCGCCCAGGGCGGCGACGTCGGCGCCGGCGTCACCGACACGATGGGCCGCCAGGCGCCCGAGGGGCTGCTCGGGATCCACACGAACCTGCTCGTGCCGGCGCTCGGCGGCACCATGCCGACGGACACCGACGAGGAACGCGCCGCGGCCGCGCAGATCGCCACGTTCGGGCAGTCCGGAAACGGCTACTACATCGAGATGGCCACCCGTCCGCAGACGATCGGCTACGCCCTGCTCGACTCGCCCGTCGCCCTGGCCGCGTGGATGATCGACCACGACACCGACAGCTACTACAAGATCACCCATGCCTTTGTCGACGGCGAGCCCGCGGGCAACCTCACCAGGGACCACATCCTCGACAACATCACGCTCTACTGGCTGACCGGCACCGGGGCCTCTGCGGCCAGGTCGTACTGGGAGGCCTACGGGCCGGACGCGCCCGCCGCGGGCCGCCGGCCGCTGCCGCCGCCGCCGATCCCGTTCGGCTTCACGACCTTCCCCGGCGAGATCTGGCGGACTCCGCGCAGCTGGGTCGAGAAGTCGTACCCCGACGTCATCTACTTCAACGAGGTCGACCGGGGCGGCCACTTCGCCGCGTGGGAAGAGCCGGAGCTCTTCTCAACCGAGGTGCGGGCGGCTTTCAGGTCATTGCGTTGATCGACCTGTGCGAGCGGCGTGCACGAAAGAGGTGCGCGCCGCTCGCGGCCTGTGATGTGAACCTGCCGGCGGTTGCGACTCCAGCCCGGCGGGCGTAGTCTCGCGCCCAAGTCCCCTACCCACGGAGGTCCTCATGACCACCACCAGCCTGCTCCCCGACGTCGGGATCGAGCTTCGGGAGGGTTACGCCCAAGTCGGCGACGTGAACTTGCATTACGTCGAGGCCGGCGATGGGCCGCTGATCGTTCTCCTGCACGGCTTCCCCGAGTTCTGGTTCGGCTGGCGCTTGCAGATCGAGCCGCTCGTGGCGGCGGGTTTCCGGGTCGTCGCCCCCGACACGCGTGGCTACAACCTGTCATCGAAGCCCGAGGGCTTCGAGGCCTACGCCGTCGACCTGCTCGCCGCCGACATCCGTGGCCTCATCGGAGAGCTCGGTGCCGAGTCCGCGCTGCTGGTCGGTCACGACTGGGGCGGAAGCATCGCCTGGACCATCGCGATGAACCACCCCGAGGTGGTCGACCGGCTCGCCATCCTCAACGCGGCCCATCCGCGGAAGCTCTCGGAGGGACTGCACCACCCGAGCCAGCTCGCGAAGTCCTGGTACTTCTTCTTCTTCGCGGTGCCGGGACTGCCCGAGGAGGTCGTGCAGGCCAGGGACTGGCACTTCTTCCGACACTTCCTGCAGGACGCGAACCCGCCGTACACGCCGCAGGAGATCGAACGCTACGTCGAGGCGTGGTCGCAGCCAGGGGCAGCGGCCGGGATGATCAACTACTACCGCGCCTCGGTCAGACAGTCCCAGAAGGAAGCCGCAGCCAAGCTCCGCCCGATTTCGGCGCCGACACTCGTCATCTGGGGCGAGCGCGACTCCTATCTCGGCGCCGACCTCGCCGAACCCGACCGCGACGACGTCCCCAACCTCGACCGCGTCGAACGCCTCGCCGACGCGTCGCACTGGGTGCACCACGACGAGGCCGAACGCGTCAACCAACTGCTCGTCGACTTCTTCGCCCCCGCGGCATAGGCACGAAGGCTTGGGCCAGACGTATCGCGCCTGAACCGGACGCGCGAATTGCGCGTTCCTACTCAGTCGAGGCGCAGGATCGTTTCCTCGATCTCCTCGCCGCGACCGCGTGCGAAGTCGCGGTTGACGCCAATGCGTCGGAACCCGGCTTTCTCCAGTACGCGAAGCGAACCGACGTTGTCCGAGGCCGCTCGGGCGAACAGTGGACGTTCGGCAGTCTCGGCAAAAGCATCTGGAGTGCTGCGCTCGCGATGCCTTTCCCCCATTGCGTTCGGTCTACCCAGTAGGTCACCTCGAGCTGATCGTCGATTCTGAGCCCTCAGGTGCCACGGAGGAGGCACAGCCGGTAGCTGAACTAAGACATCAGGCCAGGCTGTGGGTTCAGACCGATGAGTTACGGGTCGCCGAGCGGTCTATCCAGAACAACATCTACCGGGAACCCGGAGGCATGAAGCTTCTTCTTACTTCCAGCGGCATCAGCAACACGAGCATTCACGACGCGCTGGTCGACTTGCTTGGCAAACCGATTGCCGAGTCCAGCGCGCTCTGCATTCCCACTGGGGTGCAGCCCTTCCCCGGCGGACCTCTACACGTCTACCAGTTCATCAGCGGAACAACCTTCAGCCCGATGTGCGGCTTGGGTTGGAAGTCGTTGGGAGTGCTGGAGCTCACTGCGCTGCCCAGCATCAAGAAGGAGTATTGGATGACTGCTGTTCAGGAGACTGATGCCCTGCTGGTTTGGGGCGGCAGTCCCTTGTATCTGTGCTACTGGATGCGGCAATCGGGACTTGCCGACCTCTTGCCGTCGCTGCGGCCCGAGACGGTCTACGTCGGCACGAGCGGCGGTGCCATGGTGGCGACTCCCGACTTCGGAGGAGCGACCTACGATGACAGTGATCCGCTCACCGGCAGCGACAGGGCGCTGGGACTGGTCGATTTCTCGTTGTTTCCGCACCTGGAGCGCGAGGACATGCCGGACACTTCTCTGGCCAACATCGAGAGATGGGCCGCCGGGATACCAGTGCCGGCATACGCGATCGACGATCAGACCGCCATAAAAGTGGTCGACGACACCGTCGAAGTCGTCTCCGAGGGGCACTGGAAGCTCTTTCCTCCCAGCCCGGAAGCAAGCAAATCGGCCTAGCAGACACGTGCGCTCGGCTGGGCGAGTGTGCTGACGCTTGACTAGGCCCGAGGGATGCGCGCCTCGAGCGCCTCGCCCAGCGTTTCCCGCACAGGCTCGAGCTCGATCCGGTCCAGGATGTCCTGGAAGAAGCCGCGCACGATGATGCGCTCCGCCTCCGCCCGCGAGAGGCCGCGCGCCATCAAGTAGAAGAGCTGCTCTCGATCGACCTGGCCCAGCGTCGCGCCGTGGGTGCAGCGCACGTCGTTCGCGAGGATCTCGAGGCCCGGGATCGAGTCCGCGTGGGCCTTCGGCGACAGCATCAGGTTCCGGTTCTCCTGGTACGCGTTCGTCTTCTGCGCGTCCTTCTCGACGCGGATCATCCCGCGCCACACCGCTGACGCCTCGTCGCGTAGCGCACCCTTGAAGGCGAAGTCCGACGTCGTGTTCGGCGCGATGTGCTCCTGGAAGGTGTCGTAGTCGAGGTGCTGCGTGCCGTCGGCGAAGTACGCGCCCGTCACGCGCGACGTCGCGCCCGGACCGGCGAGGTCGTTCTGGATGCGCGTCTTGCCCTTCTTCGAGCCGAAGCCGCCCGCGACCCAGTCGAGCTCCGCGTCACGGCCGACCTGCGCGTGGTGCGTCGCGAAGTGCCACGTCTCCTTCGAGAGATTCTGGAGCGACACGTACTCGAGCTTCGCAGCCTGCTCGACGAAGAGCTCGGCGACCGCGTTCGAGTAGCCGGCGAGCTCGGGCGTCGCGCTCGCGTACTCCTCGATCAGCGTCGCGCTCGACCCCTCCTCCGCGACGATCAGCAGGCGGAAGAAGAGCGAGCCGCCCTCGACGGTGTTCGCGATGCGGACGTAGAGCGGCTGCTCGAGGTTCATACCCTTTGGTATGACAACGAGCAAGCCGTGCTCCCAGAGCGCCGCGTTGTGCGCCGTGAACTTCTCGTCGTGCCCGACGAGCGTGCCGAGCCGCTCCTGGGCCTCGTCGAGCGGCGCGAAGACGATGCCTTCGGGCGCGCGCTCGATCTCGATCCCGGACTCGGTCACGACGGCGACGCCCGCGACATCGATGTCGAGCATGGACGAGTCCGGGGTCTGACCCCGGACCTGGCCGTCCGTGACGTAGGCGTCGGGGTCGAAGCCCCTGAGGTCGGTGAACCGCCACGGCTCGTCGGAGGTGGTCGGCACCGGCAGCTCGCGGTAGCGCTCGAGGAGGTCCGTTCGGCTCACGCGGCTTCGGCCGCCTTCTGCAGGCCGTCGATGTCGATCGTCTTCAGGAGCGTCGTGATCTTCTGCTGCATCGGGAGCCCTCCTCGTTCTACGTGTACGGCGCGTAGCGCTTGTGCAGCATGAGGGCGTTGCCGTCGGGATCCTCGAAGAACGCCATGTGGCAGACGCCGGTGTCGAGCGTCTCCCCCTCGAACTCGACGCCTTTCGCCTCCAGGTCCTTCCGCGCCTGCTCGACGTCGTCGACCTGGAACGCGAGGTGCGCGGACTTCTGCGGCTGGAACTCCTCGCCGAAACGCTCGGGCTCCCAGATGTTCAGGCATGTCTCGGCGGCCCAGAACTCGAACCCGGAACGGTGCTCGTCTCGCCGCAGACCGAGCGTCTCGCCGTAGAACGCCGCCGTCCGCGCGGCGTCGCGCGACGGAATCGCGACGAAGTCGATCCGCTGGATCTTCATGACGGCATGGTGCCGTCGTTGAACGGCGCGTAGCGGCGGTGCAGCATGAGCCCATTGCCGGCGGGGTCCGAGAACGGCGCGATGTGGCAGACGCCCGAGTCGATCACGCCGGCCGGAAACTCGACGCCCGCCGCCTCGAGCTCGGTCCTGGCGGCCTCGACGTCGGGCACACGGAAGGCGATCGTCCCTCCTGGGAGCGGCTCGAACGGTTGCCCGATCTGCTCGGGACGGACGAGCGCGAGCGTGACGTTCGGCGTCTCGAACTCGACCCAGCTCTCGGTCGAGTTCGGGTCGCGCTCGAGCCCGAGCGTCTCGCCGTAGAACTGCTCGACCGGCCCGCGGTCCTGGACCGGCACCGCGATGAAGTCGACGCGGCCCGCGGGGGCCTCGGGCGATCGCCCGTCCGCGAACGGCGCGTAGCGGCGGTGCAGCAGCATCCCGTTCCCGTCGAGGCCGGTCATCGCCGCGCCGTTGCAGACGCTCGAGTCGAACGTCTCGCCGAGGAACTCGACTCCCGCCGCGCCGAGGCGCTCTCGCTCTGCGTCGACGTCGTCGACCCGGACTGCGAACGCGCCGAACGGCAGCGGCCGGTGCTCCGCGCCGCCCTTGTAGGCGTTGGGAACGAGCGCGAGCGTGACGTTCGGCGCCTCGTACTCGACCCAGCGCTCCGTCGAGCGCGGGTTGCGCTCGAAGAGCTTGAACGTCTCGGAGTAGTACGTGTCGGCCGCCGGCGGGTCGAGAACCGGGATGCCGATGAAGTCGACCTTCTCGACGGTGATCACGCGTCGAACCTCCGGTGCAGCATCAGCCGGTTGCCGTCGGGATCGGTGAACCACGCCTGCTTGCAGACGCTCGTGACGATCGTCTCGCCGTCGAACTGCACACCCTGTGCTTCGAGCTCCGCGCGCGCGGCGTCGACGTCACCCACGCGCAAGGCGAAGCCCGCGAGCGTGGGCGCGAACGGCTCGCCGATGCTCGACGGATCGAACACGTCGAGCGTCACCTGGCCCAGGCGGAACTCCAGGTCGCTCTCGCCCTCGGACTCGATCTCGAGCCCGAGCGTGCCTGCGTAGAACTCCTTTGCCCGCTTGATGTCCCGCGTCAGGAAGGAGACGAAGTCGACCCGCTCGACTTCCACTACCCGACCGAGCCCTCCATCTGCAGCAGGATCAGCCGGTTCATCTCGACGGCATATTCCAAAGGCAATTCTTTTGTGATCGGCTCGACGAAGCCCGAGACGATGAGGGCCGAGGCCTCGGCCTCGGAGAGGCCGCGCGACATGAGGTAGAAGAGCTGCTCCTCGCCGATCTTCGAGACCGTCGCCTCGTGGCCGATGTCGACGTCGCTCTCGTCGATCCGGATGTACGGGTAGGTGTCGGAGCGCGACTCCTCGTCGAGGATCAGCGCGTCGCAGACGACCTTCGACTTCGAGCCGACGGCGCCCTTCGCGACCTCGAGCAGCCCGCGGTAGCCGGCGCGGCCGCCGTTCTTCGAGATCGACTTGGACGTGATCACCGACGACGTCCTCGGCGCGACGTGCACGGCCTTGCCGCCCGCGTCCTGGTGCTGGCCCTTGCCCGCGAACGCGATCGACAGCACTTCGCCGTGCGCGCGCTCGCCGAGCAGCCAGATCGCCGGGTACTTCATCGTCAGCTTCGAGCCGAGGTTCCCGTCGACCCATTCCATCGTCGCGCCCTCGTAGGCGACGGCGCGCTTCGTGACGAGGTTGTAGACGTTCGTCGACCAGTTCTGGATCGTCGTGTAGCGGCAGCGCGCATCCTTCTTGACGACGATCTCGACGACGGCCGAGTGCAGCGAGTCGGACGTGTAGATCGGAGCCGTGCAGCCCTCGACGTAGTGCACGTACGCACCCTCGTCGACGAGGATCAGCGTGCGCTCGAACTGGCCCATGTTCTCCGCGTTGATGCGGAAGTAGGCCTGGAGCGGCATCTCGATCTTGACGCCCGGCGGCACGTAGATGAACGAGCCGCCCGACCAGACGGCGGAGTTCAGCGCCGCGAACTTGTTGTCGTTCTGCGGGATGATCGTCCCGAAGTACTGCTTGACGAGGTCCTCGTGCTCGCGAAGGGCCGAGTCCATGTCGAGGAAGATCACGCCCTGCTTCTCGAGGTTCTCCTGGAGCTTGTGGTAGACGACCTCGCTCTCGTACTGCGCGCCGACACCGGCGAGGTACTTCTTCTCGGCCTCCGGGATCCCCAGCTTGTCCCACGTGTCCTTGATGTCGGCCGGCAGGTCCTCCCACGAGTCCGCCTGCTTCTCGGTGGGGCGGATGTAGTAGTAGATGTTCTCGAAGTCGATGTCGTTCAGGTTCCCGCCCCACTGCGGCAGCGGGCGGGCAAGGAAGTAGTCGAGCGACTTGTGGCGGAACTTCCGCATCCAGTCGGGCTCGTTCTTGTGCGACGAGATCGCGTCGACGATCTCGTGGTTCAGGCCGCGGCCCGACTTGAAGAAGTAGTCCTTCGCCTCGTCGGGGTTCGAGAAGCCGTACTTGACCTCGTAGTCGGAGCCGATCCCCTGGACGACTTCGGTCTCGGTCTGCGCCACTACTGAACCGCCTCCTTCTGCTTCGGCAGGAACGCCTCGTAGCCCTCGGCCTCGAGCTTGTGCGCGAGCTCCGGGCCGCCTTCCTCAACGATACGCCCATCCACGAAGACGTGGACGAAATCGGGCGTCGATGTAGTTGAGGATCCGCTGGTAGTGGGTGATCACGAGGGCGCCCATCTCGGGGCCGACGAGCTCCTTCACGCCGCGCGCGACGATCTGTAGAGCGTCGATGTCGAGGCCGGAGTCGGTCTCGTCGAGGACGGCGATCCGCGGCTTCAGCATGGCCATCTGGAGGATCTCGACGCGCTTCTTCTCGCCGCCGGAGAAGCCCTCGTTCAGATAGCGCTGCGCGAGCTCGCGCGGGACCTTGAGCCGGTCCATCGCGGCGAGCAGCTCGGTCCGGAACTCCTTGACCGGCACCGGGTCGTCGACGCCGCCGTTCCGCGCCTTCCGGATCGCGTTGATCGCGCTCCGGAGGAAGCTCGTGACGGTCACGCCAGGGATCGCGTGCGGGTACTGGAAGGCCAGGAAGAGGCCGCGCTGGGCGCGCTGATCGGCGCCGGCCTCGGTGAGGTCCTCGCCGTCGAAGAGGATCTGGCCCTCGGTGATCTCGTAGGCGGGGTGGCCCATGAGCGCGTAGGCGAGGGTCGACTTGCCGGAGCCGTTCGGGCCCATGACGGCGTGCACCTCGCCCGCGCTGATCGAAAGATCGACGCCCTTGACGATCTCGGTGCCGTCCTCGAGCGCGACATGCAGGTTTTTCAGCTCCAGCAGGGCCAAGTCCACTCCCTCCAAAGGTCTGAGAGGTACGTACCCCTCGAGGCGAGATTCTACCGGTCCACTGGTACCCTTGAGCTGTGCCCTTCGGCATCGGCGCAACCGAGATCATCCTGCTCCTGCTGGTGGCGCTGCTCGTGTTCGGGCCGAAGCGGCTGCCCGAGATGGGACGCTCGCTCGGCCGCGGGATGAGGGAGTTCAAGGACTCCATCTCCGGCAAGGACGACGAGGACGAGCGGCAGCCCGAGCTCGTGGGGTCGACGACCGGCGAGAACGAGCCGGTCGTCACGGCGCGCGAGCGCGACTCCGTCTAGCGGCGTGGCCAAGCTCCCGCGGCGCCTGGCGCACGGGGAGGAAGCGACCCTCGTCGAGCACCTCGGCGAGCTCCGCACGCGCCTCCTGATCGCGCTCGGCTCGATCGCCGTCGCGTTCGGCGTCGCCTTCGCGTTCCAGGAGCGGCTCCTGCGCTGGCTCGCCGAGCCGCTTCCCGACGACAAGACGCTCGTCACGCTCGGCGTGACCGAGCCGTTCTTCACGGCGGTCAAGGTGAGCCTCTACGCCGGCATCGCGATCGCGCTGCCGATCATCCTCTACCAGCTGTGGAGCTTCCTCGCCCCGGCGTTCCAGGAGAACACACAGCGCGTCGTCTCGATCTTCGTGGGGCTCGGGACAACCCTCTTCCTCGGTGGGGCTGCCTTCGGATACTTCGTCCTGCTCCCGCGCGGGCTCGCGTTCCTGACGGACTACAACGCCGAGTTCTACGACATCCAGATCCGGGCGAGCTACTACTACAGCTTCGTCACGATGGTGCTGCTCGGGATGGGCCTCGTCTTCGAGCTGCCGATGTTCATCCTCGCGCTCGTGCGCCTCCGGATCCTGAGCGCCGACAAGCTCCGGAAGAACCGGCGGCTCGGGATCTTCCTCTGCGTGTTCGCGGCCGTCCTCCTTCCGACCGTCGACCCGGTCTCGCTCGCGTTCGAGGCGGTGCCGATGCTCCTGCTCTTCGAGCTCTCGATCTGGCTCGCGGTCTACATGGAGCGGCGCTGGGAGCGTTCCTATGCGGAATCCGTTCCCGAGTTGTAAGCCGTCCGAAGCCTTACGAAATCCGAACCTGCTCCCGCTACCGTCCGGCGCGTTTGCTCGTCTGAACGGAGGATGCCGCCCATGAATCGCATCGCCCGCCTCGCTCTCGTCCTTGTTCTCGTCGCCCTCGCAGCGCCTGCTGCGGCCAGTGCCGCTCCGCGCATGTGGATGGGCTTCCAGGACGACCCGTACTTCCGGTGGCTGCCGGAGCGCTTCTTCATGCGCGACCGGGCGATGCAGGCGAACGCGACGATGATGAAGACGACGGTCTACTGGTTCAACACGGCGCCCCGCCGTCCGGCGAACGCGGCGAACCCGTTCGACCCCGCATACCGCTGGGAGGATCTGGACGAGTTCGTGCGCCAGGCCGAGGACCGCGACATCGAGGTCATGCTCACGATCTGGGGCACGCCGACCTGGGCCGGCCCGGCGAAGAACCGCCTGCCGCGGCGCCTCGCCGACCTCCAGAACTTCTCGCGCGCGCTCGCGTCGCGCTACTCCGGCCGCAACCGCGGCCTCCCGTTCGTCCGCTTCTACTCCGTCTGGAACGAGCCGAACCTCAACCTCTTCCTCTCGCCTCAGTACGACGCGAGGAAGCGCTCGACCGGCCCGGCGCTCTACGCGAAGCTCTACCGCGCCGCCTACACCGGCCTCAAGCAGGGCTCGCCGACTGCCCTGGTCGCCACCGGCGAGACCTCCGCGCGCGGCCTGCTCTCGTCGCCCTCGCACACGCCCGGCAAGTTCGCCGAGCTGCTCGCGAAGGCGCGGCCGAAGATCAAGTTCGACGCGTACGCCCACCACCCGTACTCGTCACCCGCGAACCAGCCGCCGACGCAGAAGGTGCGCTGGCCGAACGTCTCGATGACGTCGCTGCCGCAGTTCGGCCGCATGCTCGACAAGTGGTTCGGCCGGAAGAACATCCCGCTCTGGCTGACGGAGTACGGGCACGAGACGCGCCCCGAGGAGCCGAAGGGCGTGACGTACGCGCAGCAGGCCTCGTACCTCCGCACCGCGGTCGGCATGGCGCGCACGAATCCGCGCGTGCAGATGCTGATCTGGTTCGCCGTGCGCGACAACCCGGTCAACCTCTGGCAGAGCGGCCTGCTCACCTACGGCGGGCTCGAGAAGCCGGCGTTCGACCTCTACTCGGTGCTCGCCAAGCCGGTCGACGGACGGAACCTGATCGTGAACGTCAAGGGCGGCCGCGCGAACCCGGCGGTGCGGATCCCGACGACGAAGCTCGCCTACCGAAGCGGTCCCGGCTCCCGCGTCGGCCTGACGTACAAGGTCTTCCAGGGCAGCCGCCTGCTCAAGGTCGAGCAGCCGGTGACGACGATCCAGCGCGACGGCTGGATCACGATCCGCCCGCGCTTCACGCCCGCTCGCGGCCGGACGTACACGCTGCGCGCCGAGGTCGGCGACATCAACGGCAACAAGGTCGAGCGCGTCCTCACGCTGGTCGGCGTCAAGTAGCCGACTCCCCAGCATCGGCGACGTGACGGTCTACGCCGCCGACTGGGTCCTGCCCGTCGACGCGCCGCCGATCGCGAGCGGCGCGGTCGCGGTCGAGGACGGGCTCGTCGCAGCCGTCGGGACCGAAGACGAGCTCGGGCCGGCGGACCGGCGCTTCGAGGAGTCCGCGATCGTGCCGGGCTTCGTCAACGCGCACTCGCACCTCGAGTACGCGGTCTACGCCGGCTTCGGCGACGGCCTGGACTTCGGACCGTGGCTGATGGTCCACGTGTCCCGAAAGCGGCTGCTCGACTGGGACGGCGCGCTCGCGATCGCCAGGCTCGGCGCGGCGCAGTGCCTCGGGTCGGGCATCACGACGACGGCCGACGCGAGCTTCTCGGGCGCGGCGGCACCGGCCTGCCGCGACCTCGGCCTGCGCGGCCTGGTCGCGCTCGAGGTGTTCGGGCAGGAGCCGGAGCGCACGGACGGGTTCGAGGAGAAGCGCGAGCGCGTCGCGGAGGCATGGGGCGACCTCGTGCGGCCCGCGGTCTCACCGCATGCGCCCTACACCGTCTCGGGCGACCTCTACGCCGCCTGTGACGCGCTCGGCGTTCCCGTCGCGACACACCTCCACGAGAGCGCTGCCGAGCAGTCGTGGCTCCTGGACGGCAGTGGGCCGTGGGAGCAGTACGCCCACCTCCTCGGGCCGCCGATCGGCACGACGGCGATCCGGATGCTCGCCGAGCGCGGGCTGTTGAGCGAGCGCTGGACAGCCGCGCACTGCGTCCACGTCGACGAGGAGGAGATCGAGCTCCTCGTCCGCAACGGCGTCGGCGTCGCGCACTGTCCCCGCTCGAACGCCTACCTCGGCTGCGGAGTCGCCCCCGCCCGGGCGATGCTCGACGCCGGCGTGAAGCTCGGCCTCGGAACCGACAGCCCCGCCTCGACCCCCTCGTTCGACATGTTCGACGAGATGCGGGCGGCCGTCGCCGCCGCGCGCGCGCGAGAAGGTCGCTCCGACGCCTTGAGCGGCGCCGAGGCGCTCGAGCTCGCGACGCTCGGCTCGGCCCGGGCGATCGGGCTGGACGCGGAGATCGGTACCCTGGCGCCCGGAAAGAGCGCCGATCTCACGGTGGTCTCGCTGGCCGGCTCGCCCTACTTCCCGGTAGAGGATCCGGCCTCGGCCGTCGTGTTCGGTGGCTCGCCGGAGCGCGTACGCTGCACATTCGTCCAAGGGGACGTTCGGTATGAGAAGGGAGTCACGGATTGGCACGAGCTGACCGCCGCCGCGTCAACCGCGCGGGCGCGCATGCTCGCGGGGGCCACGGAACCGGTGCGCGAACTCGCGTAGCGTCCGACGACACCCTCTTCTTCTCCCGCATCCGGAACCACGCGAAGTGGGTCTTCGTGCTGCTCGCGATCGTGTTCGCCTCGAGCTTCGTGCTCTTCGGCGTCGGCACCGGCTTCGGCGGCCTCCAGGACATCCTCCTCCAGGACCGCGCCGTCGGCGGCGGGCCGTCGGAGAACGACTCGCGCGACGAGATCAAGGCGCATCCCAACAACGCGCAGGGCTACCGCGACCTCGCGACCGCGCTCCAGAACAACGGTAAGTCCGACGAGTCGGTCGAGCCGCTCGCGAGGTACGTCGCGCTGAAGCCGACCGACATCGACGCGCAGCGCGAGCTCGCCGGGCTCTACCTCCGGCAGGCGGACGTCTACCGGACGCAGGCGATCGCGGCGCAGGTCGCGCTCCAGGACGACGTCCCGGGCTCCACCTTCCAGCCGTCGTCGTCGTCCAAGATCGGCCAGGCGCTCGGCTCGGACCCGATCACGGAGGCGCTGTCCACGACGCACAACACCGTGCTCAACGCCGCCTTCACGAAGATGAGCACGGCGTACACGAAGGCCGTTGCGGCCTACAAGGTCGTCGCCAAGGCGCAGCCGCGTGATCCCGCCGTCCAGTTCGAGCTCGCGCAGACGGCCGAGGCGGCCAACGACCTCACGACGGCGGTCACGGCCTACAAGACGTTCCTGAAGCTCGCGCCGGAGGATCAGTCCGCGCCGGCGGTCAAGCAGCACCTGACCGAGCTGGAGCAGCGCGTCGCGCCCGCGCCTTCGGGGTAGACTCCGCGCGTCCTGAGGAAGCGGCGACGACGGGGGAACCGATGAACTTCGACATCAAGACGGAGCAGCTGGGCGACGACGCGTACGTCATCTCCCTCGCCGGCGAGGTGGACCTCTACACGGCGCCGGAGTTCAAGCAGCAGCTCCTCGACGTCATCTCGCAGGGCGGAAAGAACGTCGTGGTCGACTTCACGAACACGACCTTCATCGACTCGACGACCCTCGGCGTGCTCGTGGGCGGCGTGAAGCGCCTCCGCACGAACGACGGTCAGCTCTCGCTCGTCTGCAGCGACCGCAACATCACGAAGATCTTCGAGATCACGGGTCTCGACCGCGTGTTCACGATCCACGCGACGCGGGACGAGGCTGTCGAGCAGCTCCAGACGCCGGGACCCGCCGCCTAGGTTGGCGGGGCGGGCGTCGCTCCTGGTCGTTCTCGCGCTCGCGCTGGCGGGCTGCGGCACCGGAGGGCCTGCCGACGAAGCCGAGGCATCGGCCGCGGGTGCGAGCCCGCAGCAGCTCTTCGTCCAGAAGTGCGGGGGCTGCCACGAGCTGAAAGCGGCCGGCACGCGCGGGACGATCGGACCGTCGCTCGACGCCGCGTTCTCCGCTCCGCGCGCCGAGGGGTACGACGAGAGCTCGATCCGCGAGGTGGTGCTCGGCCAGATGCGGTTCCCGATCGCGCCGATGCCCGAGCCCGACTCGCCGCAGATGTTCCCGTCGAAGGACTACACGGACGCCGAGCGCGAGGCCGCGCAGACCGCGATCGCGATCTACGTCGCGCAGGTCGCCGGCAACCCGCAGGCGATCGCGCAGGCGCAGCAGCAGGGCGGCGGCACCTCCGCCGCCGACCCGAAGGCGCTCTTCACGCAGAACTGCGCGGGGTGCCACACGCTCGCAGCCGCAGGCTCGAGTGGCCAGGTCGGGCCGAACCTCGACCAGATCTCCCCGCCGCTTGCGCGGATCACCGAGCAGATCCACATGGGCGGCGGCGGGATGCCGGCGTTCGACGGTCAGCTCACGGACGCGCAGATCACGGCGATCGCGAAGTACGTGTTCGAGAACCGCAAGTCCGGCTAGCGGACTCCACTTCCTCGCGCTCGGCGTCGAGGTCGACGACGACGTGCGTGATCGGGACGACGAAGCGCTCGCGCGCCGCCTGGACGATCCCGCGCTCGAGCCAGTGCGAGCGGCCCTCGGGGTGCGTCGAGATGATGATCTCGTCCGCGCCGAACGTCCGAAGCGCGTCCTCCATCGCCTGCAGCGGCTCCGAGTCGCCGACCTCGCCGCGGGCGTTGACCCCGCCCTCGCGCAGTCGCGCCAGCGAGGCGTCGAGCCGCTGCTGGGCCTGCGCGCGGGCGTCGTCGTCGTCGGAGGCCCAGTGCCTCAGGGGCGAGTTGAGCGCCGGCGTGACCACGAGCACCTCTTCGTGGACGCCTTCGGCGCGGTCGTGAATCAGGTCGCGCAGCGTGTCGCCGCCGACCGTCTCGTTTGCGACGACGAGGATGCGCCGCTCTCCCTCGCCCCCGCGACGGGCGGGGGCGGTCTGGATGGGCCGCTTGGGGTCACCGCGGAAGAAGAGCCACCAGACGACGACGCCGGCCGCGATCAGGAAGACGATCACGCCGAGCCAGGTGTTGATGAGCGCCGCGATCACGACGACGGCGCAGAAGGCGATCGTCCGGATGAGAAATCGGAACGCTTCCTGCTCGCTCCGGAACGGGTTCTGCATCGCTAGTGGCTCGCCCGGCTCCGTTGCCGCGCTTCTGGGGCGTGAGCAGCAAGCCGGGCAAGGACGCAGGGAGCGTTCGTACGTGGAACGTACGGGCGCGACTGAGGACGCCGCCAGGCGCCGCTGATCGCGCGCCAGAAGCCGGAGGGCGGAGCCGGGCGAGCCACTTAAAGGATGTAGATCGACGTGTAGACCACGATCCACATTACGTCGACGAAGTGCCAGTAGATCCCCGGGATCTCGACGCCGTGGTGGTGGGCGGCGGAGAAGTGGCCCCGGAACGACCGGATCGCGGCGAACGTGAGCAGGGTCAGCCCGACGAAGACGTGGGCTCCGTGCAGGCCGGTCAGGCCGAAGAAGATCGAGCCGAACGCGCCGTCGCTCGGCGCGAACCCGACCCTGGAGTACTCGCGCGCCTGCGTGAGCAGGAAGACCAGCCCGAGCGCGATCGTGAGCACGAGGCCCGCCTGGAGCCCGGCGCGGTTGTCGCGCTTGATCGACTGGAGCGCCCAGTGGACGGTGAACGACGAGGTGACGAGGATCGCGGTGTTCACTCCGGCGACGAAGACGGGGAGGTGGAACGGCGGCTGCGGCCACGGCGACTCGGCGACGACGCGGACGAAGAAGTACGCGGTGAAGAACGCACCGAAGACCATGACCTCGGACGCGATGAAGAGGAACATCCCGAGCACGCGCGGATCGACGCGCGAGCTCTGATTCGCGATCGGCGGCCCGTGATGGTGCTCGACGGGCTCGGCGTGCGAGGCCATCAGCTGGTCACCTCCTCGCGCGCCGGCTCGGAGACGACGTGGTCGACCGGAACGCCCGCGTCGCTCCGGAGCCGCGAAACGAGGTCGCGGCGAAGCCAACCGGACTTCTGGCCCGGGAACGTGGAGACGATGATCTCGTCGACGCGCTCGTCGTGGACGGCCTGCATCGCCGCGGTGTGCGGATCGGGGTGCGCGATCTGGCCGTGTGCTTCGATCCCCTCGGCGCGGAGCTCCGCGACAAGCCGGCGCAGCCGGCGCTCCGCCTCGCCCTGGTGCGCGTAGTCGTGCTCCTGCGGCGCGACGATCAGGAAGCTCGCGGGGCCACGCTGCGCGCGCGCCCTGATGCGCTCGAGGAGCGGCGCCGAGGAGAGGGTCTGGTTCGCGACGACGAGGATGTTCCGCTGCCCCTCGTCGCCGTCCTGGGTCGCAACGACGTGCTCGACCTCGAGGTTGCCGGCGGCGTCGCGCATCCGGTCGACGACGTTCCGCCGCATCCAGCCCGAGCGCTCCTTCGGGTGCGTCGAGACGATCACCCGGGTGACCGGCGGCTCGAGCTGCGCGAGTGCGTCCTTCAGGGCGGCGACCGGATCGGACTCGACGACCATGCCGTTCGCGCGGATGCCCGCCCTTCGCAGGGCCTCGAGTGTGCTGTCGAGCCGCCGCCCGGCCGCGGCGCGCCGCGTGTCCTCGTACACGACGTAACCCTCGGTCGGCTGGCTCACGGGCGCGATCACGGTCACGAGCGGGTTGCCCTCCTTCGCAGCCGCCTGGAGCTTCTCGATCAGGCTCGAAGAGGCCGCCGTCTCGTTCGCGATGACGAGGATGTGCCCGCTCATGTCGTCCGCGCCGGCTCCAGGTCGGCCACCCCCTCACGGTCGCCGTTGAGGATCGCGTGCCGCGCGCCCTTCACGCCGAACGCGTACGGATTGCCGACGACCTGTGGCACCTCGTCGAAGTTGAAGACCGGCGGCGGCGACGAGACGAGCCATTCGATCGTCCTGCCGCCCCACGGGTTGGCGGGCGCGATCGGCCCGCTCTTCCACGAGACGATCATGTTGTAGACGAAGATCATGAACGAGGCGCCGAGGACGAACGACGAGATCGAGATGAAGAGGTTCCAGTTCGCGAACTTGTCCTCGTACGTCGCGACGCGCCGCGGCATCCCCTGGATCCCGATCAGGTGCATCGGGAAGAACGTCGCGTTGACCGCGAGGAACGTCAGCCAGAAGTGGATCTTCGCGAGGCGCTCGTCGTACATGCGCCCGGTCATCTTCGGGAACCAGTAGTAGATCCCGGCGAAGATCGTGAACAGCGATCCGCCGAGCAGCACGTAGTGGATGTGGGCGACGATGAAGTAGGTGTCGCTCACCATGATGTCGATCGGGACCGCGCCGAGCATGACGCCGGAGAGGCCGCCGATCACGAACATCGAGACGAACCCGAGCGCCCAGAGCATCGGAGCGCTGAAGTGGATCTTCCCCTCCCACAGCGTCGCGAGCCACGAGAAGACCTTGATCCCGGTCGGAATCGCGATCAGGAGCGTCGTCACCATCATCGGCACGCGCAGGTAGTGCGCCATGCCGGAGACGAACATGTGGTGCGCCCAGACCGAGAACCCGAGCACGAGGATCGCCATCAGCGAGAGCGCCATCAGGCGGTAGCCGAAGATCGGCTTGCGCGAGAAGGTCGAGATGACCTCCGAGACGATCCCGAACCCGGGCAGGATCATGATGTAGACGGCCGGGTGCGAGTAGAACCAGAAGATGTGCTGGTAGCCGAGCACGTAGCCGCCCTGGTCCGGCTCGAAGAAGTTCGTGTGCATGATCTTGTCGAAGAGCACGAAGAACTGCGAGCCGGCGATGAACGGCGTCGCGATCACGACGAGCAGTGACGTCGTGAAGTTCGCCCACACGAGCAGAGGCATGCGCCAGAACGTCATTCCGGGCGCACGCATGGTGATGATCGTGACCAGGAAGTTGAGCGCGGTCATGATCGAGCTCGCGCCCGCCCACTGCACGGCCATCGAGAAGAAGACGTTTCCGAACGGCTGGTCGACCGAGAGCGTCGCGTAGTTCGTCCAGCCCGCGCCGGCGCCCGGGAAGAAGAACGACGAGAGCAGCATCACCCCGGCGATCGGCAGGAGCCAGTACGACAGCGCGTTCAGGCGTGGGAACGCCATGTCGGGCGCGCCGATCATCAGCGGGAGGACGTAGTTCGCCAGGCCCGCGAACGCGGGGATGATGAAGAGGAAGATCATCAGCGACGCGTGGACGGTGAAGAGCTCGTTGTAGGTCTGCGTGTCGAAGAACTCCGTCTGCGGGCGCGCGAGCTCCGCGCGGACGAACATCGCGAGCAGGCCGCCGGCGAGGAAGAAGAAGATCGTCGTCGTGACGTACTGGATCCCGATCACCTTGTGATCGGTGTTCACGCGGAAGTAGTCCTTCCAGCTGTACGCGCCGTGAGCCGAGTGGTCGTCGGGCTTCGTCGGCTGGCCGATCGCGTACGAGGCCCAGTAGTCGAAGGCCCCGAGCCCGGTGAGGAACCCGAGCGGGGCGAGCGTGAGGCCGGCGACGACGATGATCACGTGCCAGTCGACGACGGGCTCGTAGTTGAGAAGCGCCCGCAGCCCGACGACGATCCCGAAGCCGAGCAGGAAGAACGCGCCGGTCATCCAGATGGCGCGCGGCCATCCGGCCCTCAGCAGCCAGTGCCGCCGAGGCGGCTCGTGCGGCGCGCCGTTGTGCGCCGCGTGCGAAGTCGCGGTCGTCGTTTCGCTCACTGGCTAGACCCCGTCAGATACTGCACGAGCGCGTTGATCTGCGAGTCGGACAGCTGGCCTTCGAACGGCGGCATCCCGCCGCCTCCCCGACGGATCTGCTGCCTGACGCCCTCCGGGTCGAGCGAGAGGTCGTCGAGCTTCGGCCCGACCATCCCGTTCGTCCCGGCCTTGGTCAGCGTGTGGCAGCCGCCGCACGTGCTCGCGAAGAGGCCCTTGGCGTCGACCTGCCCGCCGGTGCTCGTGCCGCCCCCGCCCCGCCGCTGCTGGCGGGCCCACGTGTCGAACCCCGACTGCGAGAGCACGATCGCCCTCGTTCGCATGAGCGCGTGCCCGAGCCCGCAGAGCTCGGTGCAGATGAGCCGGTAGTTCCCGATCTTCGTCGGCGTGATGATGATCGTCGTGACGATCCCCGGCACGGCATCCTGCTTCTGCCCGAACTCCGGGACCCAGAAGGAGTGGATCACGTCGCGCGAGCCCAGCACGAGCTTCGTCGAGCGGTCGATCGGGAGGTAGAGGTTCGTCGCCTTGACGCCGCCCCGCTCGGGATACGTGAACTGCCACGCGTACTGCTGCGCGAGCACCTCGACCACCATCGGCTTGCCCTTCGCGCTGTCGTTCTCGGCGAGCACGATCGCGCTCAGCACGGCGATGATCGTCACGAGCACCGTCGGAACCGCCGTCCACATGATCTCGAGCCCGGTGTGGCCGTGGATCGGCGGCCCGTCGGAGTCGTCGTCCGGGCGCGCCCGGAACTTGAACCCGGCGTAGATCGAGACCGACGCGACGATCGCGAAGACGAAGAGGCAGATCCCGACGGTCACCCAGAGCACCAGGTCGATCCCCTCGCGCTCCTCGGAGGCCGTCTCGGGCAGCCAGTCGACGAAGAGTGCGATCGACGTCGTGATCGCCGCAACGACCAGGGCGATCGAGATCAGCGCGACGACAGCTCCCCTTCGCAACGCGGCCGAGCCTACTGAACGGGCCTGACCCCTGCCAGATTGAGCCGTGCGGCACGAGCAGGTGTTTTTCCTTCCGGTCGAAAGGAGACCTCCAGGCTGCGAACCCGAAGGAGGTACCCGTTGGGACTCGGAGTCAGCATCTTCCTGATCGCGCTCGGCGCGATCCTCGCCTTCGCCGTGACCGCGGACGTCTCGGGCGTGGACATCGACGTGGTCGGCTGGATCCTGATGATCGTCGGGATCCTGGGCCTCGTCCTCTCGGCGATCTTCTGGTCGTCCTGGGGCGGGCCCACGTACTGGTCCCGTCGCCGGACGTACGTCGACGAAGGGCCCCCTGCCTGATCGGCTCTCCGAGGCGGCCGCGAGGCCGCACGGTCGCCCGTTTCAGGCGACCGGGAGCTCGACGACGAACGTCGAGCCGCGCGCGCCGTTCGACTCGACGGTGACGCGCCCGTCCATCCGCTCGGCGAGCTCGCGGCAGATGTAGAGGCCGAGACCCGTGCCGCCCACGCCGCGGGTGAGATTCGGGTCGAGCCGGTAGAACTTCTCGAAGACCCGGTCGCGCTCGCCCTGCGGGATGCCGAGGCCCTCGTCGCGGATCAGGAACCGGACGTTGCGGCCGGCGCGCTCGACGCCGACGCGGATCACCCCGCCGTCCGGCGAGTACTTGACGGCGTTGTCGACGAGGTTGCCGAGCACCTGACGCACCTTGTCGGGATCGGCCGCGACGCGCGGGACGTCGGCCGCCTCGGGGCGCTCGAGCGTGAGGTTCGCCGGCAGGTGAACGCGCGCGGCAGCCACGACGACGTCGACCAGCTCGACCGGGTCACAGCTTTCGATCGTGACGTGCAGCGTGCCCGTCTCGAGCCGGCTGACCGACAGCACCGCGTCGATCGTCCGCGCCAGCCGCTCGGCCTCCGCGGCGATGATGCCGAGCAGTGCGTCCTCGTGCTCGCGAACGCCCGGATCGCCGCGGCGGACGGTGACGGCGGCGCCGTAGATCGCCGCGAGCGGCGTGCGCAGCTCGTGGGAGATCGTCGAGACGAAGTCGTTCTTCAGCCGATCGAGCGCGCGCTCGTCGGTGACGTCGCGGAAGGCGTAGACCGTGCCTTCGGGGAACTCGGCCGCAGAGATCGAGAGCCAGAGCTCGCGGCCGTCCAGGTCGACGGGCCGCGTCTCCGGCCGGTCGCCGGCGTGCACCTCGACGAGCCCGGGGACGACGTCGTTCGCCGGCCGGCCGGTCGCCCGATCCGCGCTGAGGCCCGTGATCGCCTCGGCGGCCGGGTTCCAGAGGCGGACGAGTCCTTCCGTGTCCACGAGGCAGACGCCGTCGCGAATGAACTCGAGCGCCTGCGCCGCTCTGGCGCGCGCCTTCGCGCGCGCGAAGTTCCGCGCGTTCTCGATCGCCACCCCGGCGCGCGTGCCGAGGTCCTCCGCGACGCGGAGGTCCGCCTCGACGTAGCTCGCCCCGTCGGTCCGGACGAGCGTCATCGCGCCGATCACGCGCCCGCTGCTCTGGAGCGGTACGACGATCGCGGTCCGGAAGCCGAGCCGCTTCAGCGCGTCGTAGTGCTCCGCGTCGTTCGCCACAGCCGCGAGCGACTCGTCGTCGATGTGCTCGAAGAGCGACGAGCGCCCGGCGAAGAGCGCGCCGGGGATGGGCTGCTCGGTGTTCGTCAGGTCGAACGGGTGCAGGCGCGCCGTCTCCTCGACGAGCTCGCGCTGGTCGTCGTCGGTGTGGACGCCGAACATGCGGCGAACCTCGCCGTCCTCGATGAGGTAGAAGCCGGCCCACGTCGCGAGCCGCGGGACGACGAGCGCGCCGAGTGCGGAGAGCGTGTCCTCGTAGTCGAGCGTCGCGTTCAAGTCCTGGCCCGCACGGGCGAGGTACTCGAGCCGCTCGCGGGCCTCCTCGCTCGCGCGGAAGAGCAGCGCACGGTCGAGCGCGAGTGCGATGCGATCCGTCAGCTCCTTCGCGAGCGCGACGTCCTCCGAGCGGAAGCGACCGGGGACGAACGAGATGAGGTTCAGGAGCCCGAAGCTCCGGCCGCGCGCGACGAGCGGCACCACGATGGCCGAGCGCGTCGCCACGCGGTCGATCGCCGCGACCTCCTCGTCGTTCCGAGCCGCCGTGCGAAGCCTCTCCGCAGAGACGTCCTCCATCAGCACGGGCTCGCCGGCGTTGAAGAGCTCGACCATCAGCGTGTCCGCGTCGGCGTCGAGCGAGAACTCCGTCGGGATGCCGTCGAACGCGGCCTGCTTGTCCGGGTCCACGGTGTAGGAGCTCAGCTTGCGAAGCGTTCCGTGCTCGGCGTACCAGACGCTGCAGGCCTCGGCGAGCGCGGGCACGACGAGCTTCGGGATCTTCTCGAGCGTCGCGTGATAGTCGAGAGAGCTCAGGAGGTTGCTGGCCTCCGCAAGCACCCGAAGCCGCTCCTCCGTCTGCTTCTGCGGCGTGATGTCCTGGAACGCGATGACCGCGAAGCGGATCGACCCGTCGTCGTCGGCGACCGGGGTGGCGCGGACGACCGACCAGCGGCGCACGCCGGTCTCGCGGATGCGGTAGCAGATCACCTCCTCCGACGCGACGCCGGTCAGGGCGAGGCGCCCGGGGAGGCGCTCGACCGGGAACGGATGCCCTGTGTCGTCGAACATCTCGAAGCGCCCGACCACCTCGGCGACCGGCGTGGCGAGAAACTCGCTCGCGCTCTCGAAGCCGACGAGCCGCGCCGCAGCGTCGTTCGCGTAGACGATGTCGCCGTTGCGGTCCTGCACGGTGATCCCGTCGGCGACCTGCCCGAGGACGGCTTCGAGATCGGCCCGCGACTCGAGCGGAGGCAGGCGCCCACGGACCTCATCCACACCCGAATCGACGACGTCGGTCAATTGTTTCCCCTGGTTCGCAGCCCGGACGGAGCGTAGGGCAACGGAGCCGGGCTGAAAAGGGCGGGAGCCCTCGTGCGCGCCCGGGCAATTAGGCTCCGCGCGGTGAAGGTCTTCAACCTGAACGGCGACGAGTGGGATCGCACCGAGGAGCGCGAAGGGTGGCGCAGCAAGGACGCCTGGGTCGGAGCACACGTCGGCGCCGAGCTGATCGGCGGGAGCATGTACGAGCTCGAGCCGGGCGACCGGCTCTGGCCGTACCACACGCACCACGCGAACGAGGAGTGGCTCGTCGTCCTGCGGGGACGGCCGACGCTCCGGACGCACGAAGGCGAGCACGCCCTCGAGGAGGGCGACGTCGTCTGCTTCCCGCGCGGCAAGGAAGGAGCGCACCAGGTCAGCAACCCCACCGACGCGCCGATTCGGGTCCTCATGCTCTCGACGCTGATCGCTCCCGACATCGTCGAGTACCTCGACACCGGCAAGGTCGGCGCGCGAAGCGTGAAGGGCGAGCGGATCATGCTGAGCCGGCCGGGGCCGGAGCTCGAGTACTGGGAAGGCGAGGACTGAGTCCGCGAGCGTTAGCGCTGCTGCCGGTGCGGAGCTAGCCGGTCTTTAGCCGAGCTCGATCTTCTAGTCGCTCGAAGCACACGAGATGACTGGAAGGAGCACTCATGCATACGCGCAGCAAGCGGGCCATCGCGGGTACCGCGTTCGCGTGCCTGGTCGGGTTCGGGATGGTCTCCGCCTCGAGCGCAGCCGACGGCGTCGCGCCCGCGAACGACAACGTTCCGGGGGACAGCTCGGTTCCGTTCTGGCCCCACGAGACGGGCGCGCTCTTGGGCACCTCGGAGACGTACGTCGACGTTCACGCCGACGGCTCGTACTTCGACCCGTCGATCGGGCACCGCGTGCTCGCACGTTGATCGCCATGCCATAGAGTTCTGGCCGGACGTGAGTCTCTTCGGCAAGCAACGCGAGGCCGAGCACCTCCCTGGGTTCGAAGGAGCAACCGGCTGGCTCAACTCGCCGCCGCTCAGCCCGGCAGACCTGCGCGGGAAGGTCGTCCTCGTCGACTTCTGGACGTACACCTGCATCAACTGGCTCCGCACGCTCGGCTATGTCCGCGCGTGGGCCGAGAAGTACAAGGACGAGGGGCTGGTCGTGGTCGGCGTCCACACGCCGGAGTTTCCGTTCGAGCAGGACGTCGACAACGTCCGCCAGGCCGCGAAGGACATGACCGTCGAGTACCCGATCGCGCTCGACAGCGGCTACGAGGTCTGGCGCGCCTTCGGCAACCGGTACTGGCCCGCCGTCTACATCGCCGACGCGGACGGGCGAATCCGGCACCACCAGTTCGGCGAGGGCGGCTACGCGGAGTGCGAGATGGTCATCCAGCGGTTGCTGCGCGAGGCGGGACGCGACGACATCGGTGACGACCTCGTCTCCGTCGCTCCCGGCGGCCTCGAGGCGCAAGCCGACTGGGCAAATCTCCAGACGCCCGAGACCTACCTCGGCTACGAGCAGGCTGCGAACTTCGCGTCGCCGGGTGGCGCCGAGCCCGACGAGGCGCGCACCTATGTCGTGCCGGACCAGCTGATGCTCAACCGGTGGGCGCTTGCCGGGGACTGGACGGTCGAGAGCGGGGCGTGCGTGCTGAACCGAGCGGAGGGGCGGATCGCGTTCCGCTTCCACGCCCGCGACGTCCATCTCGTCATGGGGCCGCGTGCGCGCGACGAGTGGGTGGCGTTCGGCGTCTTGCTCGACGGCGAGCCTCCAGGCGCAGCCCACGGCCTCGACGTCGACGAACAGGGTCGCGGGACGCTGTCGCAACAGCGGCTGCATCAGCTGATCCGCCAGCCGGGATCGATCACCGACCGCACGTTCGAGATCGTCTTCGACGCTCCCGGCGCCGAGGCCTACTGCTTTACGTTCGGCTAGCCCGGCAGCCGGTAGCGCCGCAGCGGATCACGCGGGGCGGGTCGTCCTCGTCGAGGACCTTGAGGAGCTCGGCGCGTCCGTCGGTCTCGAGCGCATGCCGCGTGTCGTCGGGCAAGTCGAGCGGGTCGCTCGACCACGCCGTCGCGCTGATCTCGATCACGACCCGACGAACCTGGCCGTCGCGCGTGATCTCCCAGAGCCACCCATGCGCGTCGACGTCCGCCCGCGCGTGCCTGCCGAGGTTGGCGCCGATCTCCCAGCTCAGTGAAGCTCCTTCATGGGCCGCCGTTGAGTGTGTGTGACGAACGAGTCATGCTGAGTCGATGCGCGCTTTGTCGATATCGATGCTTTGCGCGCTAGTCCTGCTGGCAGCTGGGTGGACGCACGCAGCGAACCCGGCACCCGCACCCCCGCAGTGCACGTTCAACGACCACTGGGGGCACAAGACACTGAGCACGAAGCTCTACACCCGTTTCTGCGGTCCCGCGGAAGCCGTCGTCTACGTGCGCGGGGCCCCAGTCCACATCCGCGGGGGATTCTGCCGCCGGAACAGGGGTCTCGCGTCGATCTCAGTCGGGCTGTTGGCGTCCCCGCGAGCCGCACCGCGCAACGGCATCGACTTTCAGTTTGACCCACCCACGACCCGCCCCGGCACGTTCAGCGTCGACGATGAGACAGCCGAGCAGCGAGGCGAGCCATACGTGCCCGCTCAGATCCAGGCGGGCGGGATCGGCGTCGGAAGGCCTGCCGCAAGGCCTGGCTCGCTGGCCGACCGGAGACGCGTCCAAATCCAATCAGGCACGCTCACCGTGAGAGCGTCGATGCGCTCAGGAACGTTCGCCATCTTCACTTCCAACTCCATGCGCATCTCGGGGAGCTGGACCTGCTGAGCCAGACCTGACGCGGTCGCGTAAACGCTAGGGACGCCCGTGGCGCCGACCTGCCGTTGAAGTGGGTTCCGCCGCGGTCCAGACTGATGTTCGGGCGAGGCGAGCAAGGGTCGGTGAGACGTGAGTCCGGAACCAGCTGAGAGCTTCCAGATCTTCATCAGCTACCGGCGCAAAGGCACGGATATCCACGCAGGCCGACTCTACGACTCCCTGCGGAGAGGCGAAGGCGACATCCCGGGCTTTGCTGCAGATCAGATCTTCATGGACATCGACACTCTGAGACCGGGCGACGACTTCCGCGACGTGATCCGCGAACACGTGGCGAAATGCGACGTTCTGCTCGCCGTGATCGGGGAGCAATGGGTGAAGGCAAGAGGCAAGGGCCGGCAGCGCCGCCTCGACGATCCGGGCGATTACGTTCGCCTCGAGATCGAAGCCGCTCTCGAACGGAAGATCCCGGTGGTCCCCGTGCTGATGTACGGCGCGACGATGCCGAGCGAGGAGGATCTCCCTGAGTCACTCGTCCCGCTGGTCTACCGGGAAGCGAGTGAGTTGGAACACAGGAGCTGGCCCGACGACGTCAGCCGACTGCTGCGTTCGCTCAAGGAGCGCGAAAGCGCCAAAGCGAAGCCGAGCCGGCCACGCGCAAGACGTACCGCGGAGCGGGGAGGGACGGCGAAGCGCAAGACCGCAACGGGAACCAAGGCGAAGCCGTCAACTCGGAGCAGCGCTAAGAAGACAAAGAGCCCGACCCCCGCGCCGAAGACGCCAAGCCGTGAGGCCACCATTGTGCTTCCGCGGTTCAGGCCGAACCACGGTAGGTACGAGATCGGCGACGTTTACTACGGAGGGATCGCGAAGTTCGAACAGAGCGGCAAGGACTTCGTAGCGAGGGTCCTTCTCGGCCCACTGACATACGGGACACTCCACGGTGAGTCCGTCCTCAACCTCCAGAACCTCGCCCAGCAGATGAAGACCACCAAAGGCGACGTCCTCAGCGTCGGGGACATGGTTCGCGTGCAGATCACAGCGCCGACATTCACGCTCCTCAAACTTCCACTCCCCGGCGCACCGCATCTGCTGACGTACATGGGACCGGCGCTTCCAGGCACGCGAATAGGACCAACCACTTAACGTCGCGCAATTCCGCACTCGCGCTCTCTCCTGATGCCCCGTAACCAGCCGGCCGCTCCAAGCGTTATGGCGGTGCGGGTGCTTGAAGCGGGCATCCGACACTCCCTGTGAGATCGGAGAGGCCTGGCCCGGTGGACAACTCGCCGGGCCTTTCCACTCTCTAGGCCGGCCGGCCAAAGCCGAACCATGCGCGCGCGAGCTCGCAGGCGTTCACGATGGCGTTGAAGACCCCTTTGATCAGGTCTGCAACGAATGCCGGAAAGTCGACCTCGTCCACTACCCTGCGCGCGCAGGGCTTCGTCATGGGCCGTGAAGGACTCGAACCTTCAACCTTGGGATTAAGAGTCCCCTGCTCTGCCAGTTGAGCTAACGGCCCGCGCGGGATGCGTAGTCTAGCCGCGATGCGGGTCCTTTCGGTGGTCGGGAACCGCCCTCAGTTCGTGAAGTCGGCGCCCCTTTCGGTTGCACTTCGCGACCGGGGCATCCAGGAAGTGCTGCTCCATACGGGGCAGCACTACGACCGCGAGCTCTCCGACGTGTTCTTCGAAGAGCTACAGCTCCCTGAGCCAGACATCCGGTTGGAGCTCCACACCGCTGAGACCGACGTCATGTCGCCGCCCATCCTCGATGCGATTCGCCAGACCAATCCCGACGCGGTGCTCGTCTACGGCGACACGAACTCGACGCTGGCGGGTGCAGTCGCCGCTGTCGAAGCTGCCGTTCCGATCGCGCATGTCGAAGCAGGGTTGAGGAGCGGCGACCTCTCGATGCCAGAGGAGCGCAACCGGATCGAGGTCGACCGGCTTGCAGCGATCCTATTCGCGCCCGACGTGCGCTCCCGTCGAATCCTGGAGGCCGAAGGGGTGTCTCGGCCGGATCGAAGTCGTCGGCGACGTGATGGCGGACGCGACGAGGCGGCTCGCTCCGCTTGCGCGACAACGCTCGCGGATTGTCGACGAGCTCGACCTGACCCCAGGGCGCTATCTGGCGGCGACAGTCCACCGAGAGGCGAACACACGACCCGACCGGCTGCCGCGGATCGTGGACGGACTAAGTAGCTTGACCGAGCCCGTCGTCCTCCCCGTCCATCCCCGAACTGCAGCCGCACTGAAGCGCGACGGGCTGAGCTTCGGTGGGCAGGTCATGATGATTCCTCCGCTCGGGTACCTCGACTTCGTCGCACTATCGTCTCAGGCGCGCGTGATCGTCACCGACTCCGGAGGGCTTCAAAAGGAGGCCTATTGGTACGGGGTTCCATGCGTCACGCTGAGGCCGAGCACCGAGTGGGTCGACACCGTCGAGGTAGGGGCAAACACCCTCGTAGATGACGATGCGGGCGCGCTCGCCCGTGCGGTAGAGGAGGCTTCGATGCCCGCCGAACGGCCAGAATTGTACGGCGACGGTCGGGCTTCGGATCGAATCGCGGACGCGCTCTCTATGCTCTTCCGGTCGTGATGCGAGCAGACCGAGACCGCCAAGACCCAAGCGCCGCCCGAAGATGTGGGACGTTGCGATCGTGGGAGCCGGCTACGTCGGCGTCCCTCTTGCGCACACCTTCGCGACGGCGGGCCGGAAGGTGCTCCTCGTCGACGTCGTGCAACGCGTGGTCGACGCGCTCAACCGGGGCCACAGCCACATCGAGGACGTCCCCGACTCGGAGCTCGAGCGGCTCGTCGGCGAGGGGCTCCTCGCCGCAACGTCGAACTACGACGAGCTCCGGAACGCGGCCGCGATCCTGATCGCGCTGCCGACGCCGCTCTCGCGCCAGCGCGAGCCGGACCTCTCGATCGTGCTCGCTGCGACGCGCGAGATCGCGAAGCGACTCGAGCGGGGTCACCTCGTCGTGCTCGAGTCGACGACGTACCCCGGGACGACCCGCGAGCAGCTGCTCCCGATCCTCGAGTCGACCGGACTCAAGGCCGGCGAGGACTTCAACCTCGCGTTCTCACCCGAGCGTGTCGACCCCGGCTCGGCCTGGGACGTCCGGGACGTGCCGAAGGTCGTCGGCGGCGCTACCGAGGAGTGCGGGCGCCGCGCGGCCGAGCTGTATGCGTCGGCGATCAAGACGGTGCATCCGGTGTCCTCGCCGGAGGCCGCCGAGCTGACGAAGCTCCTCGAGAACATCTTCCGCTCGGTCAACATCGCGCTCGTCAACGAGCTTGCGCAGCTCTGCGACCGGATGGGCATCGACGTGTGGGAGGTCGTCGACGCCGCCGCCACGAAGCCGTTCGGGTTCATGAGCTTCCAGCCCGGGCCGGGCCTCGGCGGCCACTGCATCCCGATCGATCCCTTCTACCTCACGTGGAAGGCGCGCGAGTACGGCTTCACGACCGAGTTCATCGAGCTCGCGGGCAAGGTCAACGAGGCGATGCCGTACTACTGCCGCTCGCTCATCTCGCAGGCGCTGAACCACGGCAGCCAGAAGTCGATGAGCGGCTCGAGGATCCTCGTGCTCGGCGTCGCGTACAAGCCCGACATCGGCGACGTGCGCGAGTCGCCGGCGCTGAAGCTGATCGAGCTGCTCCGGAACGCCGGCTCGCAGGTCGAGTACCACGACCCGCACGTGCCTGCCGTTCCCGAGCTGGGCATGGAGTCCGTGCCGCTCGATCCCGAGCAGTACGACTGCGTCACGATCGTGACCGACCACTCGTCGGTCGACTACGACGACCTCGTCGAGCGGTCCGAGCTGATCGTCGATCTCCGGAACGCAACCGGACGATGCCGGTCGACGCTCCGAGAAGGTCTGGAAGCTGTGAGCGTCGAAGTCGCAGTGGCCGGCCTCGGCCACTGGGGCAAGAACCTCGTTCGCAATTTCGACGAGCTCGCAGACCTCATTCGCTTGACCGACTCGTCGCCCGAGGCCGCGCGAGATCGTTCGCACGCCGCTACCCGAATGCGGCGATGTAGCGGCGACTTCGATGAAGTACTCGAACGACCCCGAAGTGGAAGCCGTCGTCGTCGCAACACCCGTTCCGACGCACTACTCCCTCGCCAGGCAGGCGCTTGCTTGCCGGCAAGCACGTATTCGTCGAGAAGCCGCCTGCGATGCGCGGCGAGGAGATGGAGGAGCTCGTTGCCCTCGCCGAGGAGCGCGAGCTCACTCTCATGCCCGGGCACCTGCTTCTCTACCACCCCGGCGTCGCGAAGCTCAAGGAACTCATCGACTTGGGCGACCTCGGCGATGTCCTTTGCATTTACGGCAACCGCCAGAACCTCGGGATCATCCGCAAGGACGAGAACGCACTCTGGTCTTTGGGGGTGCACGACCTGTCCGTCATCCTGTACCTCCTCGACGAGGAGCCGATCGGAGGCCTGGGCGCACGGGAACTCGTTCCTCACGCCCGGCGTCGAGGACGTCGTCTTCTGCTACCTCCGTTTCCCGAGCGGAAGGATCGCCCACATGCACCTCTCGTGGCTCGACCCGCACAAGATGCGAAGGATCACCGTCGTGGGCAGGGACAAGATGGTCGTGTTCGATGACATGGAGTTCGAGCGGAAGGTCACCGTCTACGAAAAGGGGCCGTGGCAGCCGGCTGCCAACTACGGCTGAGTGGATGACGCGGACGGGTCCGACATCCACATCCCGAAGATCCCGAACGACGAGCCGCTCAAGCTCGAGTGCCTCCACTTCCTCTCGCTCGTCCGCGGCGAGGGCGACCGGGAGAAGGTCGCGCGCGACGGGCTCGGCGTCGTCCGGGCGCTGGAGCAGCTCCAGCAGTCGCTCGCGCCCGTTCCTGCGTGAGCTACACGCTCGGCGAGAACGTCGTCGTCTACCCGGGCACGGTGATCGCCGACGGCTGCACGATCGGCGACAACGTCGTGCTCGGGAAGCAGCCGTCGCTCTCGCCGCGTTCGACCGCGAAGCGCGAGACGCTCCCACCGCTCGAGATCGGGGCCGGGACGATCGTCTCGACCGGGGCGATCGTGTTCGCAGGAACGACGCTCGGCGAACGCGTGATCGTCGGCGACGGTGCGCGCGTGCGCGAGCGCTGCGTGATCGGCGACGACGTCGTGATCGGCAGCGGCTCGCTGATCGAGAACGACACGACCGTCGGTGCGCTCACCAGGATCCAGGCGGAGGCGTACATCACGGCGTACTCGACGCTCGAGGAGAACGTGTTCATCGCGCCGTGCGTCGTCACGACGAACGACAACTACATGGGGCGCACGGAGAAGCGCCACGAGCTGGTCAAGGGCCCGACGATCCGGCGAGGCGCACGCGTCGGCGGCGGTGCGATCCTCTGCCCGGGCGTCGAGATCGGCGAGGAGGCGTTCGTCGGCGCGGGTGCGGTCGTGACGAAGGATGTCCCGCCGCGCGTCGTCGTCGTCGGCAACCCGGCGCGGGTCCTGCGCGACGTTCCCGCCGAAGAACTGCTCTAGCGCTTGACGAAGGCGAGGCGATACGCGCCGTCGCCCGGCTGCACGAGCTTCGCCTCGATGTAGTACCAGCCCGCCGCCTTCGCGCGGTAGCGGATCCGCTCCTTCGCCTTTCGCGTGGCCGACATCGCAGCGCGCTTCCGCAACAGCGCGAGCGACAGTCCCTCGACGCGCTTCGTGCCCGGCTTCCACAGGACGAGGTCGGCGTCGGAGCGGCGCGGGCTCTCGAGCGTGATCGTGATCCGCTGCCCCTTCCGCAGGAAGAGCTTGTAGACGTCCACGTGGTCGTCCCAGAAGTCGAGCGTCGCGGTGAAGTCCGCGCGCCGCTGGCGGAGCGGCGTCGCCTGCGCTCCCGCGTCGTCGTTCGACTCGAAGCGATCGCCCGACGGCATCGGGCCCGCGAGCGAGGCGAGCGCGCGCTCGACGTCGAGGCGCCCCCAGCCGCTGTAGGAATCCCGGAGCGGCGGGCACTGCTTGCAGCCGGTCGACGCGGTGAGGTCGGAGGCCGAGCGGGTGAGGACGTGCGCGACCTGGTCGGGCCGGAGCAGCGGCCGCAGACTCAGGACGAGCGCTGCCGCAGCAGCCACCTGCGGCGCCGAGAAGGACGTCCCCTCGCCGGTGCGGTACTCGTCCGGGCCGCAGATCGAGTACCCCTGCTCGTCGCAGGCGGGTCGCTGTGCCGTCAGCTGCCGCGGGAACGTCGAGACGAGCTCCTCGCCCGGGGCGGTGAGGTCGTTGTAGATCGGGTCGCGGTTCGAGAACGCCGGCACGGCGCCGTCCTTCGAGAGCGCGCCGACGCCGATCACGTGCGGGAGCGCGGCGGGGTAGCTCGCGTACGGCCAGGGCGTCGTCGGCGCCTGGTCGCCGTTCCCGACCGCTGCGACCACGACGACGCCACGTGTGTACGCGTAGCGGACGGCGGCGGCCTCGAGCGGGGAGTAGGTGTCGCGCGACGGGTCGCGCGGGTCGCGCAGGCCGCCGAGCGACAGGTTGATCACCCGCGCGCCGTTGTCGACCGCCCAGCGGATCGCGTCCGCCTCTGCCTCGAGCGAGACCTGCCGGCTCGGTCGCACGACCTTCGCGATCAGGAGCTGCGAGCCGAACGCCATCCCCGCGATCCCGACGCCGTTGTTCGTCTGCGCCGCGATCAGGCCCGCGACGAACGTGCCGTGGCCCTGCTGGTCCGTGAGCGGGTTGCCGCCGACGAAGCTGCGGGCGCCCGCGATCCGGCCGGCGAACTCCGGGTGCGTGCCGTCGAGGCCGGAGTCGATCACGGCGACCTTCGGCCCCGCGAGCGCGGGGAACTCCGGCCAGAACGCGGTCGCACGGTCCTGCTCGAGGTGCCACTGCTTCGCCGCCAGCGGATCGGTCGGCGTGAACGCGAGGCGCCGCGACGCATCCAGGCGCTCGACGTACGCGACGCCCGCGATGCCGCGCAGAGCCCGCGCCGATCGCGTCTCCGTGACGAGCGCGCCGAGCTTCAAGAGCGAGCGGTCGGCGGGAGCCCCGGTGGCCTGCTCGACGGCGGCCGACACCTGCGCCACCGATGCGCCCGGCTCGACGCCCACGGCGAAGCGGGCGGCCTGCGCCGGAGCGGCGGGAAGGAGCGCCGCGACGAACGCGGCGGCCGCGAGGCGGATCACCCTGTGACGACCCGCAGGACCGGCGAGACGCCCGGGACGAGACCGCGACCCGGAGCCACGCGTGCGCGGTAGGTACCGGGCGTCAGGTCGAGCTTCGCCTCGAACGAGCCGCTGTCGGCGAGCGTCGCCGTCGCGGCGGGCCGCCAGCTCGAGCCGACGAGGCGCTGCACGTCGACGCGCGCGCCGGGGACGATCGGGCGGACGAGGCCGCGGAGCGCGGTCGGAGACGTCGCCGGCTGCAGCCGGACGCGCGGTGAGACCGAGACGTGGACGGGCCGCCCGACGAGCGTCGACGAGGCGGAGATCCGGTAGTCGGTCGACACGAGCGGCTTCACGTTGATCGCGAACGTGCCGTCGCCCTTCGGTGCGAGACGCGCCGCGGGCTCCCACACCTGGCCCGTGACGCGCTGCTCGAGCGTCACCTTCGAACCCCCGCGCGCCACGCCCGTGAGCTTCGCGACGGCGCCGTACTCGACGGGCGCCGCCAGGGGCTCGAGGGTGAGCACGCCGACGCGGAACCAGGTCGAGCGCAGGCCGAGCTTCGTGCGGACGACCTCGCCCGGGACGACGACCTCGCCCTTCGACCCGACGAGCGTCATCTCGTCGACGCGCTGCGACGCGTTCACCGCGAGCTTCACGTCGAGGAGCTGTCCGGGAACCTTGAAGGTCGAGCGGAGCTTGGCCGAGGTGAAGGCGAACGGGCCCCAGAGATGGTGCGGGGACGCGGTCTCGTAGGGGTCCGGGACCGAGACGAGATAGGGCGTCGGCTCACCGCGCGCCCACGCGTCCTCGATCGACGCGGTTCGTCCGCCGGACGTCGAGAAGAAGTACGTCGTGGCGACCTTGCCCTCGAAGAGCACGACCTGGCCCGCCGTGGCCTCGACCGCGGCGGTCGTCGACGGCTTCTCGGCCGCGATGCCTCCGTAGACCTGGCTGCGCGTGTCGGCGAACACGTCGTACGCGCCCGTCTTGCGCACGGCGAGCGCGTACGAGCGCGCGACCACCGCCTGCGCCTTCAGCGCCTCCGGCGGCCATGCGAACGGCACCTCACGCGGGACGACGCCGTAGAGGTACGGCTCGAGGCCGAGGCTGTTCACGACCTGGAGCGCGGCCTTCCCCGGGTTCACCTGCAGCTGGCCGCGGTACTCCTTGCCGGCGTACTTGAGCGGCGTCGCTCCGGGGAGGAACACGAGCGGTCCCGGCAGCGCCTTCGCGGGCTGCGCCGCGTCGACCTTCAGCTTCAACGCCGGGCCGAGCTGGTACGGGCCGGGCTCGAGCTGGTGCACGGCGCCCGACGCGTCCTTGACCGAGAACGGCGAGTCGGACGAGACGGCGAGCGCCTTCTTCCCTTCACCGAGCAGCACGCGGATGCGCGCGACGGGGGCCTTCCCGAGCGTCGTGCCGCGGTAGTAGTGCGCGAGGATCTTGTCGTAGCTCATTCCGCGCTGCGCGAACCCGTAGGCGCCCCACTGGCTCATGCCGATGCCGTGGCCCCAACCGCGGCCGCTGATGAAGAACGTCGGCAAGGGCGTGGCGGCCGTCCCGACGCTCGCGTGCGTCCGCGCGGCGGCGAGCCCCGTAAGAGCGAGTGAGACGGCGGATGCGAGGAGAAGCGCTCGGCGAAGCATCGGTGAGTTGGAGGTCCGCGGCGGAGGCGGCTTCGAGGCTAGCGCATCCGGTCTCGGGCGGCTCGTCGCGTTCACGGAATCCTCAAGTTTCGGCGCTGAGCAGCGTTTTCCACTCGGCCCGGTCGGCAAGGGAGACGACGTGACCGTGGAGACGGACCTGCTCCCCGACCGCTACCGCGGCCCCCGACCGATCGGACGCGGCGGCATGGGCGAGATCTACCGCGCCACCGACGAGACGCTCGGCCGGGCGGTCGCCGTGAAGGTGCTCGCGGAGCGCTACGCGGGCGACGAGGCCGTTCGGGCGAGGTTCACGCGCGAGGCGCTCGCGGCGGCGCGGCTCTCCGGGCGGCCGAACATCGTCACGATCTTCGACGTCGGCGAGGCGAAGGGCCGCCCGTTCATCGTCATGGAGTACCTCGGCGGCGGCTCGCTGGACGACCGGCTCCGCGACGGGCCGGTTCCGGCCGGCCAGGCGCTCGCATGGCTCCGACAGGCCGCGACGGCGCTCGACGGCGCGCACGCGGAGGGCGTCGTGCACCGCGACGTCAAGCCCGGGAACCTCCTGCTCGACCGGGACGGGAATCTCCACGTCGCGGACTTCGGGATCGCGAGCGCGGCCGGCATGGACTCGATGACGAAGACCGGCACCGTCATGGGCACCGCCGGCTACCTCTCGCCCGAGCAGGCCCAGGGCGACCGCGCGACGCCCGCGAGCGACCGTTACGCGCTCGGCGTCGTCGCGTGGGAGCTCCTGACCGGCCGTCGGCCGTTCACGGGCGATACGCCGGCGGCCGAGGCGGCCGCGCACGTCCACGCCGACGTTCCGCGAATCAGCGAGCTCCGGCGCGACCTTCCCCGCGAGCTCGACCCGGTCTTCGACCGCGCGCTCGCGAAGGACCCCGGCGCGCGCTACGGCTCTGCTGCCGAGTTCGTCGCCGACCTCGACGGCGCGCTCCACGACTCGGCGCCCGCGACGCAGGTGCTCCCCTCCGCCCCTCGCCGCGAGCCCCCGCGCACGCCTGTTCCCGCGCGGCGGCCGGCCTGGCTCGTCCCGGCGCTCGTCGTGCTCGGGCTCGTCGGTGCGGGCCTCGTCCTCGCGGCGATCCTGGCGGCGAACGACGGCGGCGGCAGCGGTGGCCAGAGCGCGCAGCCGGCGACGGTCGTCCGCACCGTGACGGCGCAGGGCGAGACGCAGCAGGTGACCGTGACCGCGAGCGGGGAGACCGCTCCGGCGCCGACCCCCACCGCGAGCAGCGGCCTCTCCGTCAGCCAGGCACGCGCTCTCCAGGACGAGTCGACCTCGGCGATGAACGACGGCGACTGGGAGCGCGCGCTCGCGCTCGCTCAGCAGGCGCTGCCGGCGCTCCGCGGGCGGGACCGCACCTACGAGGCGTACGCGAACTTCAACATCGGCAACTCGCTTGCGCACCTCGGACGGTGCGACGAGGCGACGCCCTACCTCGACCGGCGCGAGCAGCTGCTCGGGTCCCACCCCGCCGTCGACGAGGCGCGGCAGCTCTGTAGCTAGGAGAGTCGGGCGGCGTACTGCCGCTCGTAGTACTCGCGGAACTCGCCCGACTTGATCGGCTCCCACCAGGCACGGTTGTCGCGGTACCAGTCGACCGTCGCGGCCAGGCCTTCGTCGTCGAAGGACCAGCGGCGCGACCAGCCGAGCGCGTGCAGCTTCGAGTCGTCGAGCGCGTAGCGGCGGTCGTGGCCGAGGCGGTCGGCGACGTGCGTGATCAGTGACTCGTCGGCGCCCGTGAGCTCGAGGATGCGGCGTGTGACGTCGATGTTCTCTCGTTCCTCGCCGCCGACGTTGTAGATCTCGCCGGAGACACCCTCGCGGAGCACGAGCTCGATCGCGGCGGAGTGGTCCTCCGCGTGGAGCCACTCGCGCACCTGCTTGCCGTCTCCGTACACCGGCAGCGGCAGGCCGTCGAGCGCGTTGGAGATGAAGAGCGGCAGCATCTTCTCGGGGTACTGGCGCGGGCCGTACGTGTTCGCGCCGCGCGTGATGCACGCGTCGACGCCGAAGGTCCGGACGTACGCCAACACCTGCAGGTCGCCGCCGGCCTTCGACGCGCTGTACGGGCTCGACGGCTTGCAGCGGATCCTCCTCCTTCGAGCGCCCGCCTCCTTCGAGGTCGCCGTAGACCTCGTCCGTCGAGACGTGGACGAGGCGGATCCCGTCGCGCCGCGCGAGCTCGAGCAGCACCTGCGTGCCGGCGACGTCCGTCTGGATGAACTCGGCCGCTTCGAGGATCGAGCGGTCGACGTGGGTCTCCGCGGCGAAGTTGACGATCGCGTCGCAGCCCTTCGCCGCCTCCGCGACGCCGTCGTGGTCGCAGATGTCTCCCTGGTGGAACGCATGCGCGACGCCTTCGAGGTTCGCGCGGTTGCCCGAGTACGTCAGCTTGTCGAGCACGACGACGTCGTCCCCGGCCTCGGCGACGCGGCGGACGAAGTGCGAGCCGATGAACCCGGCGGCTCCGGTGACGAGCAGGCGCATCGCGTCAAGCGTAGTCGCGTGCCGCGGCGGTTGTCCTACGCCTTTGTACGGTTTCGGTTAGCCCGAGGACTGCGCGACCAGCGCGACGCGGAGGCGCTCCGCGAGCCCGACTCCGCCCTGCTTCATCACAGCGTGGTGGTTCCACGCGAACACCGGCCGCGCGACCGGCGCGACCGCGTTCATCCAGGTTCTCGTCGTGCGGACGCGCCAGTCGTACGTGACCGCGGTGCCGAGCGGCGCCTCGAACAGTCGGAAGGTCCCGGTCCCGGCGAGCCCACCCTCGGCGGTCGCGTCGATCAGGTTGGGCCGTTCCACCCGGACGACCGTGACGTCGAAACGCACCGCGTACGGGATCTTCGAACGCCAGATGTGGCGGTAGACCGTGCCGACGCCGTCACCGTCGCCGTGGTGCAGCTCCGTCACGCTCTGCACGCCTCTCCACCAGTTCGGCCAGAGCTCGATCGCGTAGATCACGTCCCAGACGCGCGCGATCGGCGCGTCCACGAGCCAGGTGGTGAGGAAGCGGTAGTCAGCCAATTCGCGCCAGGCACTCGCTGAGCCCATCACGCCAATTCGGCAGGACGGGCGTCTCCGGTTTTTCGCTCCGCAGCACGGAGTACGCCGGCCGAGGAGCAGGGCGGCCGAGCTCCTCGGTCGTGATCCGACGGACCCGCGTCTCGAGCCCGGCTTCCTCGAAGATCGCCTCCGCGAAGTCGGCCCATGTGCAGTCGCCTTCGGCCGCGACGTGGTAGACGCCGAACGGCAGCTCGACGATCGACCGCGTCGCAGCTGCGAGGTGGCCGACGTAGGTCGGCGACCCGCGCTGGTCGTCGACCACGGCGACCTCGTTGCGGTCGGCACCGAGGCGCAGCATCGTGCGGACGAAGTTGTGTCCCGTCGGGCCGAACAGCCAGGACGACCGGACGATCCACGCGCGCTCGCCCGCGGCCGCCTCGCCGTGCAGCTTCGTCCGGCCGTACGCCGACTGCGGGTTCGGCGCGTCGGACTCGAGGTACGGCGTGCGCTTCGTCCCGTCGAAGACGTAGTCGGTCGAGTAGTAGACGAGGGGCGCGCCGAGCGAGGCGGCGTTCTGCGTTCCGCCGACGTTGACGGCCGCGGCTCCCTGTGGGTCGTCCTCCGCCCCGTCGACGTTCGTCCACGCGCCGGCGTGCAACACGAGGTCGGGCGCCTCGAGCAGGGGCGGGGGCAGCGCGACGTCCCAGTCCTCGCGGCTCAGCGCCACGAGCTCGTCCCCCGCGAACGCCTCGACGAGCGCGCGGCCGAGCTGGCCGCCGGCGCCCGTGACTACGACGCGTCGCTTCGCTCCCGTGGGGGAAACCATGTTTCCCCCACGAGCCCCCTTCTTTTCATCTTGCGAGGGAACCTCCCGGTTCCCCCGCGCCCCTTCCCCGCGCATCGACCATCACTCCGTGCTGGACGACGCGGCGTCGAGGTCCCGCTGCGAGAGGATCGGCGACTGCGTGCTCCAGAGGTGCGCGACGCGCGGGTCGTTCCACGCGATCGCGTGCTCGTCGGGGTCCGAGGGGTCGTACTCCTCGGTCACGTGGTAACAGAACAGGAGATCCGTGAGCGCCTCGAAGCCGTGCGCGTGGATGCCCGGGATGTAGATCGCGACGGGGTTCTCGTCGCCGATGTCCTCGGTGAACGTCTCACCCGTCTCGCGATCGAGGACGACGACCCGCGCGGTCCCGTGCAGGCACGCGAAGAGGTCGTCCTGTCCGCGCTCGTGGTAGTGCAGGCCGCGGATCACGCCCTTGCGCGAGAACGAGAGGTTCGTCTGTCCCCACGGCTTGGCCATCCGCGACCGGCGGGCGAGCTCCATGAACCACCCGCGATCGTCCGCGAAGCGCTGCAGCGGGATCCGCTCGATGCCGTTCATGCCGGCTTGTTCGCTCCCGTCTCCTCGACGAGCGCGCCGAGGTCGGACAGCGCCTCGTGCGTCCCCGCGTCGTGCCACCAGCCCTGGACGCGCTTCACGCTGAGCCTGCCTCGCTGCGCGTACGTGCGGTTGACGTCCGTGATCTCGAGCTCGCCGCGGCTCGACGGCTCGAGGTGGTGGATCAACTCGAAGACGTCGGCGTCGTAGCAGTAGAGCCCGACCACGGCGTCGCTCGACGGCGGTGCGTCGAAGCGCTTGTCGACGACGCCGGCCTTCTCCGCGAGGTCGGTGACGTTTCCGTCCTCGTCGTAGACGACGACGCCGAACCGTTCGGGGTCCGGCACCTCCTTGACGAAGATCTGCGCGCCGTCACCGGCCTCGGCCCACGAGCGGATCGCCTCGACCTCGGCGAACTCGAAGAGGTTGTCGCCGAGGCACACGACGAGCTTGCCCGTTCCCGCGAAGCCTTCCGCCATGCCGACGACCTGAGCGATCCCGCCCGGCTCGGTCTGCACCTTGTACGAGATGTCGAGCTCGAAGAGCGGCTCCTCCGAACCGCGCGTCGGCATGCGCCCGTCGCCGAGCAGGTCGATCAGCTGCCCCGCGTGCCCCTGGCCGGTCACGATCAGGACCTCCTGGATGCCCGCGAGCTGGAGCAGCTGGAGCGGGTAGTAGATCATCGGCCAGCGGCCCACCGGAAGCAGGTGCTTGTTCGCGACGCGCGTCAGCTCACCGAGCCTCGTCGCCTCGCCGCCCGCGGCGATGAGTCCTTTCGCCCTCACGAGAGGGCGATGCTAACTTCCGGCGCGTGAGCGAGCATCCGCCCGACCACCGAGTCGACCCCGAGGCCAGCGAGGTCGAGGACTGGGACGAGCCGCAGCTCGACCCCTACACGCCCGAGCCGGGCCCAAGTCCGGGCGACCAGCGCGCCTTCGCGGTCTTGCGCTGGGCGTGGGTGCCGGTCCTCGTCGGCGTCGCCGTCGTGCTCTACGCAGCCGTGCGCTAGCGAACCCGAACGGCGGCGCTGAGCTCGCCGTTCGAGAAGGCCTGCACCGTCGTCCGCTTGGGGACGCGCACCTTGACGACGTAGAAGCCGCGCGAGCTCGTCCGGCGGTTGCCGCCGAGCCAGCGCCAGCCGTGGCCGGTCGAGTAGCGGAGGCGGTACGTCTGCGCGCCGAGGCCCGGCCGCACCTGGCCCCACAGCGTCACCGTCGAACCGCGGAGCGAGAGGCGCGCCAGCGGCATCGGGAACGCGGCCGCCGAGAGCTTCGCGCGATCGTTGATCGTGAAGAGCCCGCTCTGCCAGCGTCCGACATGGGCCTCGTCCCGGACGAGGAACTGGATCAGCATGTCGACGTACGGCGCGCGGTAGGCGCGGAGCGCCGCCTCTGACGAGGTAACGCGCCTGCGTCGCCTGCGAGACTCCGAAGAACCGGTCGGGCGGATTCGTCTGGTAGCCGTACTCGGTCAGCCAGATCCGCTTCGCGCCGAACGCACGCTTCACTTCCGAGAGCAGACGCTCCAGATCGGCCATCGTGATGTTCTCGCAGCGCTTGCAGCCGCCGCTCGTCGGCGTCTCGAGCCGGCTGACGGGGTACGGATGGTGCGCGTACGCGTCGAGTCGTGCGTGCGCGCGGTCCATGCCGCGGATCCAGTCGACGGGCGACACGCTCCCCGACCCGCCGCGCGGCGCGGTCACGCCGCCGGCGACGAGGTTCGCGCGGTTCGCGCGCTTGAGCGCAGCGTAGGCCGGGTTCAGGAGCAGCTTCGTATACGTCGACGGGCTCGTCGGACGCAGCTGCCAGTACTTGTTCGGCTCGTTCCAGATCACCCAGCGGCGCACCCACGGATATCGCGTCGCCGCCGCGTAGGCGAAGTTGGCGAACGAGCTCGCGCTCGTCGGCGCCCAGTTCGACGCGCGGCCGCCGTTCGCCCAGCGCGGCGTGCCGACGAGCGTGACCACGGCGCCGATCCCTCGTGCACGCAGGCCCTCGAGGAGAACGTCGGGTGCGGCCCAGTTGTACGCCGGATCGACGTTCGACGTCGCCTGGGCCGGTCGCTTCGCGGCGACCTGCTCCCAGCGGATGTTGATCCGCACCAGATCGACCCCGAGCGCGTCGACCTTGTCGAGCCGCTCGTCGAACGTGCCGGGCCCGCCGAGCAGCCAGGCGTCGTCCTGCACGCCGTACTGGACGTACGGCGACGCGTCGGCGCGCATGGCGTAGACCAGGAAGGCGCCGACGGCGACGATCGATGCGAGCATGACTCGAAGCACGCGACGAACGTAGCCGCGCACTGTTTTCAAGGAGTAAGCGTTAGCTCAGGAGCGCGAAAGGATCCTGGCGCGGCGCCGCGCCCGCTTGCGCTGCTTCACGGCGGGCAGGTGGCGGACGGCCTCGAACCAGACCACGAGCAGCGCCGCGAAGAGCCCGAGACCCAGCTTGACGAGAAGGATCAGGCGCGCCACGAGGGGGAACTCTACGCTGTAGCCGATGGCACGAAGGCGCGACATCGACCGCCTCGCCGAGCTCGAGGAGCTCTTCTCCGACCTCTGGCAGGTGCCGCGCTTCGCCGCGGGGATGCGGATGACCCATCGTCCGCAGATCGACGTCTTCCGCACCGAGGACCCGCCCGAGCTCACGCTCGTCGTGGAGATCCCCGGCGCGAATCCCGACGCGCTCCGGATCGTGCTCGACGGCCGGCGCCTGCTGATCGCCGGTGACCGCGAACGGCCGCGCTCCGACGGGCAGGTCTGGTACCGCAGCGAGATCGAGTACGGCCCGTTCGAGCGCGAGGTGTCGCTCGCGTTCGACGTCGACGTCGACGAGGCAAAGGCGACGTACGAGCGCGGCCTGCTGCGGATCGTGCTTCCGGTGACGGAGCGCGCGCCCGCGCCGATGCGCGTCTCGATCGAGGTGCTGCGCGTCCCGTGACCGAGATCGAGACCGAGACTCCGCTGGTCGAGCCGAGCGAGGTGCAGATCCCGCAGGTCCTCCCGATCCTGCCGCTGCGCGAGACCGTCGTCTTCCCCGAGTCGATGACGCCGCTCGCGATCGGCCAGGAGCGCTCGATCAAGCTCGTCGACGACGTCGTCGCCGGCGATCGGATGCTCGCGCTCCTCACCTCGCGCGACCAGGAGAAGGAGTCGCCGGGCGTCGAGGACCTCTACACGATCGGCACGGCAGCCGTGGTCCACAAGATGATCCGCGTCCCCGACGGGACGCTCCGCGTGCTCGTGCAGGGGATCCGGCGGATCCACCTCGAGGAGCCACTCGACACCGAGCCCTACCTCCTCGGCCGCTTCGTCGAGGTGCCGGACGTGCTCGAGGAGTCGCGCGAGGTCGAGGCGCTGACGCGCAACGTCCAGAACCTCTTCGCGCGCATCATCGCCCTCGTTCCGTACCTCCCCGAGGAGCTGCAGCTCGCGGCGGCGAACGTCGACGACCCGAGCGCGCTCTGCCACCTCGTCGCGTCGACGCTCCGCATCAAGACCGAGGAGAAGCAGCACCTGCTCGAGCTCGCCAACGTCGAGGAACGCCTTCGCGAGGTGTCGCGCATCCTCAACCGCGAGCTCGAGGTGTTCGAGCTCGGCTCGAAGATCCAGACGCAGGTGCAGTCCGAGATGGAGAAGGGCCAGCGCGAGTTCTTCCTCCGGCAGCAGCTGAAGGCGATCCAGGACGAGCTCGGCGAGAGCGACCCCGAGCGGGCCGAGGTCGAGGAGCTCCGCGAGCGCCTCGCGTCGATCGAGCTTCCCGAGGACGTGCGAAAGGCCGCCGAGCGCGAGCTCGCGCGGCTCGAGCGGCTGCCCTCCGCCGCCGCCGAGCACGGCGTGATCCGCACGTACCTCGAATGGATCCTCACGCTCCCGTGGTCGACGACGACGCCCGACGACCTCGACCTCGACCACGCGCGCGAGATCCTGGACGCCGACCACTTCGACCTCGAGAAGGTGAAGGAGCGCATCGTCGAGTACCTCGCCGTCTCGAAGCTCAAGAACGACCTCAGCGGCCCGGTGCTCTGCTTCGTCGGCCCGCCCGGCGTCGGCAAGACCTCGCTCGGCCAGTCGATCGCGCGGGCGCTCGGCCGGAAGTTCGTGCGCATCTCGGTCGGCGGCGTGCGCGACGAGTCGGAGATCCGCGGCCACCGCCGAACGTACATCGGCGCGCTGCCGGGGACGATCCTCCGCGCGCTGCGCGACGCCGAGTCGCGCAATCCCGTGTTCCTGATCGACGAGATCGACAAGATGGGGAACGACTTCCGCGGCGATCCCGCGAGCGCGATGCTCGAGGTGCTCGACCCCGAGCAGAACTCGACGTTCCGCGACCACTACCTCGACCTCCCGTTCGACCTGTCCAAGGTGCTGTTCATCTGCACCGCGAACACGACCGACACCATCCCCGCGCCGCTCCTCGACCGGATGGACCTGATCCAGCTCTCCGGCTACACCGAGGACGAGAAGTTCGGGATCGCGCGGAAGTACCTGATCCCGAAGCAGCTCCGCGAGCACGGGTTGACGGCGTCGCGCGTCTCGATCCTCGACCGTGCCGTTCGCGTCGTGATCCGCGAGTACACCCGCGAGGCCGGCGTGCGGAACCTCGAGCGCCGGCTCGCCGCGCTCTTCCGCAAGGCGGCGACGCAGATCGCGCGCGGAGAGGCCGACAAGGTGAAGATCGACGAGGCGCGCACACGCGAGTGGCTCGGCCCGCGGCGCTTCTCCGGCGAGGTGCGCAAGCGCGTCGCGGAGCCCGGCGTCGCGACCGGGCTGGCGTGGACGCCCGTCGGCGGCGAGATCCTCTTCATCGAGGCGGGCGCCTACGACGGGCGCGGGAAGCTCCAGCTCACCGGGCAGCTCTCGGAGGTGATGCAGGAGTCCGCGCAGACGGCGTTCTCCTGGGTCCGCTCGCATGCCGTGGAGCTCGGGCTCGACCCGGGCTGGTTCGGCGCGCACGACGTGCACATCCACGTCCCGGCCGGCGCGGTGCCGAAGGACGGGCCCTCGGCCGGCGTGGCGATGGCGACCGCGATCGTCTCGCTCGTCACCAACCGCCCGGTCGCGGAGGACGTCGGGATGACCGGCGAGGTCACGCTGACGGGACAGGTGCTGCCGATCGGCGGCGTGCGCGAGAAGGTGCTCGCGGCCGAGCGCGCGCGGCTGAAGCGCGTCATCCTCCCGCGCGAGAACGAGCCCGACCTCGAGGAGCTGCCGGAGGACACGCGGAAAAAGCTCGAGTTCGTGCTCGCGGACGAGCTGCCCGACGTGCTCGAGGCCGCGCTCGACGGCAGCGGCAGGACGCGCGTTCGGCGGCTCCAGGGCGTCGAGCGCCGCGCCGCGCGCGGCCGCTAGGAGGGTGTGGCGGAGGAGTCCTCGTTGCCGGGGTGCGCTGGGTGGTGCGAGGCAAGGACGCAGGGAGCGTTCGTATCCACTGGATACGGGCGCGACTGAGGACGCCGCATCGCGCCGCCCAGCGCGGCCCGGCGGCACAGCGCCTCCTCCGCCACGCCCTCCTATCCGATTCGGAACGAGGTCCGCAGCCGATCGCAGGCGTCCGTGCCCGCGTCGGGGTCGTCCACGTCGATCCGGCACGTGAGCTGGAACTCCCGCCGCCCGTCGAGCACGAACGCGACGCGGTCGGCGAGCCTGCGGCTCTGGCGCGTGTACGCGATCTCGTAGGTGCGCGCACGCCGGCCGGCGATCGTCGCCTGGCCGCTCCGCCGCACGACCGCGGTCGGCCCGATGCGCTCGGCGAGGCGCGCGGCGACGTCGTTCAGCTCGACGACGGCGGCGTCCCAGAGCGACGGCCGGAACCGCTTGGCGAGCCGGAACTGAGCGATCGAGACGGATTCCGGCCCGTTCGGGTTGTCGGCGGCGACCGTTCGCGGCGGCCGCGAGAGCTCCCAGCCTCCGGGAGCCTCGGCGGTGAAGCCCTGTCCGCGAAGTTCCTGCGCTTCGGATGACGCAGCCCCGCCGCATCCTGCGAGGATTAGAGCGACGAGGCCGAGGGGTAGAACGGGGCAGCAAGCGATCGAAAGGACGCGAAGGGCATGGCAAAGACGAAAGAACGGCTCAGCGACACGGCGGACAACATCCGCCCGTACGTCGAGCGTGCCGTCAAGGACGAGGAGATCCGTCAGAACGTGCGCGACGCGTTCGACGCCGCGCGGGAGGTCTACAACGAGCTGATGGGTCCCCGCGGAACGGTCTCGCTCGCGGCGCGCGTGGCGAACGACGAGGAGATCCAGGACACCATCCGCGGCGCGGTCGACGACCTGCGCAAGGCGGCGAACCGGCTCCAGGGTCAGAAGGATCACTCGTCGCGAAATGCGACGCTGCTGTTCGTCGGCATCGTGATCGGGATTCTCTTCAATCCCGTGACCGGACCGGCGACGCGCAGCTGGCTGAAGGGCCTCATCGGCGGCGCCGACGAGGACTTCACCTACCAGGGCAACAACTCGGGCACGACGCCGACGACCTCCTAGGGCGAGTCGCCGCCACCGCCTTCGCGTGCGCCGTCCCCCGTGGGCGGCGGCGCGAAGCCGCGGAGCAGGCTCCCGTCTCCCTCGGCCGAGACGGGAGCGACGAAGGCGCGGGCGACCGAGCCCGGCCGCAGACCGCTGGCCGTCGAGATGTCGGAGACCTGGAGCACGATCGCTCCCGGCTTCGGCGCGGACGAGCCGGCGACGGCCGGCGGCGCCCAGCCTGCGCCGTCCGGGAACACGATGTCCTGCACGCGCCGCCACGCGAGCAGGTACGGGTACGGCGCGACGACGCCGTCGTAGCCCATGTGCAGCATCCCGAGCGGGTGGATCTCGAAGTGCAGGTGGTACGGGGTGCCCTGCGCGTCGCCGGAGTTCCCCATGAACCCGACGACGTCACCCGCCTTCACCTCGGCGCCGTTCTGCGCGAGCGGCGAGAACGCGGAGAGATGCGCGTAGTAGAACTGGTTGCCCTGCTTGTCGCGGAGCCAGAGGCGGTAGCCGCCGACGTCGTTCCAGCCGACCGAGAAGATCGTCCCGTCGGAGACGGCGAGGAGCGGCGCGCCGAGCGAGGAGAAGATGTCCTCGCCGTGGTGCCAGCCGGTATCCGCGCGCGGCGCGCCGAAGGTGTTCGTGAACGACGACTGTCCGTAGACCGGGAAGACGTAGCGCGCCGGCGTGAGCTTCGGCTTCACGCCGATCGGCGGCTGCCTGATCACCGGCGGGATGCCGTTCTGCTCCGGCGGCTCGGGTGACTTCGCGCCCTTCGGCGGCTTCGCGGTCGGCACGGCCTCGGTCGTCGTCCCCGTCGTCGTCTGCGGCTCGGGCGACGTGACGGCCGCCTCCGCGTAGCCGACGAGGATCTGCGTGCCGGCGGGCAGCCCGCCGTGGTCGACCGTGATCCTGATGTCGAGCGCCGTGACGTTGCCGCGATACGCCTTCGGCCCAGGCGCCGAGCCTTGCGCGAGGAGAATCGCCGTCCCCCAGTCGCCGAGCGCGACGCGCGCGTTCGGCGTGATCGCGACGGCCTGACCGAGGACGACGAGGCTGCCGATCGCGGAGCCCGTGAACTCGCCTGACGCGGCCGCGGCGCTCGCACGCGCCTGCACTGCGCCTTTGATCGAGCTCGCCTGCACCTCGCCGCCGAAGAGCGTCAGCGAGCTCACCTCCGCGGCCGCGTTCGCGGTGGCGGTCTGGCCGGGGCTCGCCGAGGCCGAGGCAACGGAGCCGCCCCAGGAGACGACGTCTGCGCTCGGGTAGGCGCCTGCGTTGCCGAACGAGACCGCGTCGACCGGAGCGGTGACGGCGGTCGTCGACGAGCCGCCCTGCCCGGGGACGATCACCTTCAGCGCATAGGCCTGCGAGGTCGCACCACCGTCCCGCGCCGACGACTCGGCCCCGGCGAGACCCGGGGCGAGCGCGAGCGGGAGCAGCGCCAGGGCGATTGAGAGCCGCTTGCCCACGAAGCGACCGATTCTGGCACAGGCGTCCGCGGTTCGACACCGACGCACAGGTTTTGAGTGAGAATCCTGGCTCACAGCCGCGTCGCGGCGTAGCGTGCTCTGAAATGGCGCGACTGCTCGTCGAGGCGCGAACGGCGGAGTGGACGTCGGCGGACGTCCCGCGCGAGCTGCAGGTCGGCGTCTCCGTGTCGCGTGCGAACGACGGCAGCCCCGTCACCGGACTGGGCTCGCAGAACTTCCGGATTGCGGCCCAGCTCGGCTGGTCCGCCGACTTCGCGATCGACCAGGTGAGCGAATGGAAGTGGGAGCCGGGTGACGTCGAGCTCGCAGGTTGCTATGAGCTGCTCGTCGGCTGGCGGATCGATCTCCTAGGACTGGATCCCAGGCCTCCGACCGGGAGCCCGTTCTTCAAGGGGTGGCGCTACGTGCTCGGGCTCCAGGCCCGGACGTTCGACAACCACACGCCGCCGCGAGTCGTCGACCAGGGGCAGACGCTCTTCGACGTGATCAGCCTGGGGGTGTGACTCAGCCGCCGAGCTGCTTCCGCGCGAACTCGCGGAAGCGGGCGCGCGTCTCGTCGTCCGGCCCGATCGTCTCGTCGCCGGCGTACTTCGGGTCTGAGGCGATCTCCTCCGCGACGTTCCGCACCTCGTGCTCGAGCGCGGCGTGGTGCTCCGGGTTCTTCAGCAGCTGATCGATCCACGTCTCGGAGCCGTCGTACGGCGGGAGATCGTTGTCGAAGAGCAGCTGGCCGAGGACGAGCCCGACACGGATGTACGCGAACGTGCGAAACGCGAGCACTCGGTGCGGCGACTCGACGAGTGCCGCGATGTCCGGGTGCTCGCGCTGGATCTGCTCGACGATGCCGCCGATCGGCTCGTCGACGAGCGGGATCCACAGCTCCTCGGGCTCGGTCATGGACGAAAGAATGGCCTAACGGCCGCGAGCCCGCCAGGCGATCTGCACGGCGCAGGCGATCAGGAAGACCGCGAACAGCCGTCGCAGCACGTGCTCGGGAAGCGAGAGCGCGACGAGCGCCCCGAGCCCGACCGTGGCGACCGAGGTGACGCCCAGCGTGAGCGCGGGCCTCCAGCGGACGTTCCCGTACGACGCCTGGCGCCACGTGCCTGCGGCCACGGTCGGGAGGATCGCCGCGAGCGACGTCGCCTGGGCCTCGACCTGGCCGAGCCCGAGCAGGACGAGCGTCGGGACGAACAGGAGCCCGCCGCCGACGCCGAACATCCCGGCGACGATTCCGGCGACGAAGCCGAGCAGGACCGCGAGCGCGAGGGTCACACGAGCAACCAGACCGCGATCACGACGAGAAGCGCCGAGAAGAGATACGAGAGCTCGCGCGCCTGCACCCGCTGCTGGAGCGTCGCCCCGACCGTCGCCCCGAACGCCGCGGGAACGCCGAGCAGCACGGCGTGGGCCGGGTCGACCTCGCCCGCGATCGCGTACGTGATCGTCCCGGCGAGCGCCGTGATCCCGACTGCCGCGAGCGACGTCGCGGTCGCAGCGTGCGGCGGGTAGCTGAGCAGGAGGATGAGCAGCGGCACGATCACGAGCCCGCCGCCGACGCCGAAGAGCGCGCTCATGAAGCCCGCGAGGAGCCCGATCGCCACGAGCTTCACGGGCGTATCGTAGGTGCGTGGACGCCGACGAGCTGCTCGAGCGGCTGCGGGAGGAGCCGCGGCGCGCGGCGGTCATCCTCGACGTCGACGGCGTGCTCGCGCCGATCGTCGACCGGCCCGAGGACTCGCGCGTGCCGGACGAGACGCGCGAGGAGCTGCGCCGGCTCGCGCGCCGGTACGCCCTCGTCGCGTGCGTCAGCGGACGAACGAGCGACGACGCGCGGCGGATCGTCGGCCTCGACGAGCTCGTCTACGTCGGCGAGCACGGCCTCGAGCTCGACCCCGAGGCGCCGAAGTGGCGCGAGCGGATCCGTGCGTTCGCCGACGACGTTGCGTGGCCGGTCGAGGACAAGGGCCTGAGCCTCTCGTTCCACTACCGCACCGCCGAGGACCCCGAGGCCGCCGAGACGTACCTCCTCGACGCCGCGGAGCGCGCGCGAGACGCAGGACTCGTCCCCCGCTTCGGCCGGATGGTGCTCGAGGTGCGCCCCCCGCTCGAGACGAACAAGGGAACCGCGGTGCGCTACCTCCTCGAGGAGCGCGGCCTCGAGCGCGCGCTCTACGCCGGTGACGACTCCACCGACCTCGACGCGTTTCGCGCACTCGACGAGATCGAGTGGGGCATTCGCGTCGGCGTCGTCTCGGACGAAGGCCCGCGCGGGATCGCCGACGCCGCCGACGTCGTCGTGCACTCGCCCGCCGAGCTCCTCGACCTCCTGCGGACGCTCTGATGCTCGACGGGCAGCTGCTTGCGTTCGTCGGCGTCGCGCTCGTCGTGACGCTCACCCCGGGACCAGGACATGGCGCTCGTGCTTCGCAACACGCGTCCGGGGCGGACGGAACGCGGGCTTCCGGACGATCGCGATCCGAAGCTCGCCGTGCTCTTCACGACGCTCCTGCCGCAGTTCGTCACGCACGGCGACCCGGCGGCGAAACCTGCGCTCCTCGCCGGCGTCTTCATCGCGATCGGGATGACGTGGCTCTGCGTCTACGTCGTCGTCGTCCAGGCGGTGGCGCACAGCCGGACGTTCCGCCGCGCGACCGAGGCCGTCAGCGGCGTCGTGCTGATCGCGCTCGGCGCGCGCCTCGCAATCCAGCGCTAGGGCTTCTTCTTCAGCTTCTCGATCTGCTTCCACGTGCGCGTGTTCAGCACGTGGTCCTTCGTCAGCCAGGCGCGCCGCGCCTGCGCGATCCCGATGTCCATCCAGTCGAGCGCACTGATCTGGTGCGCGTCGGTGTTCACCGGGAGCTTCAGCCCGGCCTCGCCGGCGCGCCGCGCGTTCACGTCGCGCAGGTCGAGGCGGTCCGGCTGCGAGTTGATCTCGAGGAACGTCTTCGTCTCGAGCGCCTTCTCGATCACCCGCTCGATGTCGACGTCGGCCGGCCCGCGCTTGTTGATCTTGCGCGCGGTCGGGTGACCGATGCAGTGCACGTAGGGGTGCTCCATCGCGCCCATGATCCGCTCGGTCGGGTTCTTGTCGAACGCCGTGTGGAGCGATGCGACGACCCAGTCGAGCTGCGCGAGCGTCTCCTCGTCGACGTCGACCTCGCCGTTCGCGCGGATGTTCGCCTCGACCCCGCGCAGGATCCGGAACGGGGCGACCTTCTCGTTGACCTGCTCGATCTCGCGCCACTGCGCCTCGATCCGCTCGCCCCGCAGGTAGTGCGAGTGGTCGGTGATCACCATGAACTGGTAGCCGCGCTCCATGCACTTGCGCGCCATCTCCTCGATCGTGTTCTTGCCGTCCGACGACCACGTCGAGTGCAGATGCAGGTCGCCGCGTACCTGAGCGACGTCGACGAGCTCGGGCAGCTCTCCCTTCCGCGCGGCGTCGAGCTCGCCGAGGTTCTCGCGCAGCTCGGCGGGGATGAACTGGTAGCCGAGGAACTCGTAGAGCTCGGTCTCGTCGCGCGTCGTGAACACGTCGCCGGTCTCGACCGTCTTCACGCCGTACTCGGACACGGAGAGCCCGCGCTTCACCGCGTTCTCGCGCAGCGCGAGGTTGTGGTCCTTCGAGCCGGTGAAGTGCTGGAGCAGGTTCCCGAACGACTCGGGCGGGACGACGCGCAGGTCGAACCGCAGGCCCTCGTGCGAGACGACGGTCGCCTTCGTCGGGCCGTGCGCCGCGACCTCGTCGACCCAGCCGAGCGAGACGAAGTAGTCGGTCAGCGCGCGCGGGTCCTGCGCCGTGGCGATGATGTCGAGGTCGCGGAAGGTCTCCTTGCGGCGGCGGACGCTGCCGGCTTCCGAGACGAGGTCGGCGGCCGGGTGCTCGCGCAGGACCTTCACGACCTCGAGCACCGGCGCGAGGCCGGCGCCCAGGAGCGGCCGGATCGGCTCGAGCGTCGTCTCCTGCGAGAGGGCTGCCAGGATCCGCTCCTCCGTCCGTGCGCCGAAGCCGGAGAGCGTGCGCAGCTGCTCCGCCTCGGCCGCCTGCTTGAGGTCGGCGACCGTCGTGATCCCGAGCTGCTTCCAGATCCGGGCGGCGGACTTCGGCCCGAGGCCGGGGAGGCGCATGAACGAGACGACCTCGGCCGGGACCATCGCCTTGCGCTTCGTGAGCGCGTGGATCTCCCCGTCGTCGACGATCTGGACGATCTTCTCCTCGATCGTCTTGCCGATCCCGGGCAGGTCCTTCGCGGTGCCGTCGAGCGCCATCTGCGCGACTCCGCCGGGTGTCTCGCGGATGCGGGTGGCGGCGCGGCGGTAGGCGATCACGCGGAACGACGGCTCGCCGTCGAGCTCGAGCAGGTCGGCGAGGAGCTCGAGCTGCTCGGCCACGTCCTGGTTCTTCGGGAGCGTCCTGGCCACCGACAGCGATCATAGGCGCGTGCAGGCGACCGTCTGTCTCCCCACCTACAACGAGCGCGAGAACGTCGAGCGGATGGTGCGCGCGCTCGTCGACCGCGGGGTCCGCGTGCTCGTCGTCGACGACAACTCGCCCGACGGCACGGGCGAGATCGCCGATCGGCTCGCGGCCGAGCTCGACGTGGTGGACGTGCTCCACCGCGAGCGGAAGCAGGGTCTCGGGCCGGCATACCTCGACGGCTTTCGGCGCGCGCTCGCCGACGGCGCCGAGCTCGTCCTCGAGATGGACTGCGACTTCTCGCACGACCCGGACGACGTGCCGCGGCTGATCGCGGCGGCCGAGGACGGCGTCGACCTCGTGCTCGGCTCGCGCTACGTGCCCGGCGGACGCATCCCGAACTGGAGCGCGCTGCGGCGGTTCATCTCCCGCGGCGGCTGCGTCTATGCGCAGCTGTGGCTGCAGACGGGATTGCGCGACCTGACCGGGGGGTTCAAATGCTACCGGCGCCAGGTGCTCGAGACGATCGACCTCGACGCGATCGACTCGAAGGGCTACGCGTTCCAGATCGAGGGGACGTACCGCACGCTGCGGAAGGGCTTCCGCGTCGTCGAGGTGCCGATCACGTTCGTCGACCGTGAGGAGGGCGGCTCGAAGATGTCGCGCTCGATCGTGCTCGAGGCGGTCTGGAAGGTGCCGGCGCTCCGCTTCGCGGCGCTTGCGGGGCGCCTGTGATCGAGGTCCTGATGTTCACCGCACCGTGGTGCGCGCCGTGCAAGCCGGTCGCGCGCGCGCTCGCGGAGCTCGCGCCGCGGTTTCCGTCGGCGCGCTTCGCGGAGGTGGACGTCGACGACGAGCCCGAGAGCGCCATGCGCTTCGGGGTGCTCACGCTGCCGACGGTCGTGATCCTGCGCGACGACGAGGCGGTCGCGGTGATCGACGGTGCTCGTCGGCGCGCCGACTACGAGCGCGCGCTAGAGGAAGTGCTCCCAGCCGCCGGCGGGGACGCCCTCGACGCCTGAGCCCTCCTCGCAGCGGCCGATCACGGTGAAGTCGAGCGGGTCGGGCGTCGCGGCGAGGAGCTCGAAGTCCTCGCCGAAGCGAAGGTCGTCCTCGGTCGCTCCGTCGGCGAGCGGAACACGTTCGAGGTCGATCACGCAACGGACGCCGGAGCGGGCCGCGATGTGGCCGGCGTCGCGCGCGAGGCCGTCCGAGATGTCGAGCATCGCGTGCGCGATCCGGGCGAGGCGTCGCCCTTCGTCGAGGCGAATCGGCGGCCGCACGTAGGTCGAGTTGCGGAACGCGGCGCCTGCCGCGCCGAGCGGGCCCGTGACGACGAGGAGGTCGCCGGGACGCGCTCCCCCGCGACCGGGCACTCGCTCCGAGCGCCCGAGGGCGGTCACGCAGAGCGCGACGAGCTCCGCGCGCGTCGTGTCGCCGCCGACGACCGGGACCCCCGTCTCCGCGATGCCCTCGTAGAGCTCGAAGACGTCCTCGGCGTTCGTCGACGCCGGTGCGGCGAGCGAGACGAGCAGGCCGCGCGGCTCCGCTCCCGACGCCGCGAGGTCGCTGAGGTTGACGGCGGCTGCGCGCCACCCGAGGTCGCGCCAGCTCAGCCAGTCGAGCCGGAAGTGCACGCCCTCGACGAGCGCGTCCTGCGTGACGACGAGGCCGTCGACCTGGGCCGCGTCGTCCTCGATCCGGTGGGCAAGACCACGCCGCTCGAGCTCCGCGAGGAGCCCGAGCTCACCGAGCTGCGAAAGCTCCATCGATCGCCTCGCGCAGCGCGCGCGCGTCTCGGGCAGCACGGATGACGGCGACCCCGGCCGCGCCCGCGCCGATGCAGGCGCCGGCGTTCGTCGCGTCGACGCCGCCGATCGCGATCACCGGGATCGAGACCGCGAGGGCGATGCCGGCGAGGCCGTCGAGCCCGATCGGCGCGTCGGCGTCCGGCTTCGACGGCGTCGCCCAGACCGGGCCGGCGCCGAGGTAGGCCGCACCGGCGCGCTCTTCCGCGAGCGCCTGACCGATGTCCCAGACGGAGCGGCCGACGATCAGCCCCGCCTCGCGGGCGCGCTCTGCGCCCTCGTCGTCCTGGCCGAGGTGCACGCCGTCCGCCTCGATCCGGATCGCCGCCTCGACGTCGTCGTCGACGATCAGCGTCGCGTCGAGGGCGCGCAGCCGCCGGCCGAGCTCGACGCGCTCGTCCGTGGTCGCGTCCTTCAGCCGGAGCTGGATCACGGTCGCACCGCCTTCGACCGCGGCACGCGCGGTCTCGAGGTCCTCGACGAGCGCGTGGAGCTTCACTCGATCCTCGCGCGGGCGTCGAGCGTGTCGGGGTCGAGGTTGTAGAGCGCGTCGTAGAGCGCGACGTGGAACGAGCCGGGGCCGTTGGCGGCGGCCGCCGCGTCCTCCCCGGCGACGCCGAACGCGGCGAGCGCCTCGGCCGCCGCTGCGAGCGCGTTCGCGTTCCTCGCGAGGAAGCAGCCGGTGATCGCGGACGACATGCAGCCGGTGCCCGTGACGGTCGCGAGGAGCTCGTGGCCGTTTGCCACCGCGAGCACCGACTCGCCGTCCGAGACGTGGTCGACGGGCCCGGTCACCGAGGCGACGACGCCGAGGACGCGTGCGGCCTCGCGCGCGAGGTCGGCCGGGTCGCCGCCGGCCCCGATCGACTCGACGCCGCGCACCTCCGCGTCGATGCCGACGAGCGTGGCGATCTCCCCTGCGTTGCCGCGGAGCACGGTCACGTCGACGGCGTCGAGCAGACGCTTCGCGGTGTCGGTGCGGTAGCGCGTCGCGCCCGCGCCCACGGGGTCGAGGACGACCGGGATCCCCTTCGCGTTGGCGGCGCGGCCCGCCGCGAGCATCGCTTCGACCCACGCCGGCGAGAGCGTCCCGATGTTGATCACCAGGGCGCCGGCGAGGCCGACCATCTCCTCGACCTCCTCGCGCGCGTGCGCCATCACCGGAAGCGCCCCGAGCGCGAGCGTCGCGTTCGCGGTCTCGTTCATCACGACGTAGTTCGTGATCTGGTGGACGAGCGGCTTCTCGGTCCGGATCGACGCAAGCGTCGATCCCGGGGAAACATCTGTCATCGAGCTCCTCTCAGTGCGAACACGTCGACGGGGCCTTCGCCTTCGCCGAGCTCGTCGAGGCCGTTCTGGACGGCTTCGGATGCGACGCGCGCGGCCGTGCGCGCGGCGTCCTCGAGCGACGCGCCCTTCGCGAGCTCGGCCGCGAGCGTCGCGGAGTGCGTGCAGCCGGCGCCGTGCGTCGCGGCGATGTTGTGGCGCTCGACCGGGATCTCGATGTGGTGCGTCCCGTCGAACAGGTGGTCGATCGGCTCGGGGCCGTGTCCGCCGGTGACGATCACCGCGGGCGCGCCGAGCTCGTGCAGGCGCTCGGCGAGGTCGCGTCGCGGCGCCTCTAGACCTGCGAGCGCGATCGCCTCGTTCAGGTTCGGCGTGACGACGGTCGCGAGCGGAAAGAGGCGTGCGACGAGCGTTCCCTTGGCGTCGTCCTGCAGGAGCTTCGCGCCCGAGCTCGCGATCAGCACCGGGTCGACGACGAGCGGGACGCGGTGGCCGTCGAGGAAGTCGGCGACCGCCTCGATCAGCGGCTTCGAGAAGAGCATCCCCGTCTTCGCGGCGTCGACGCCGATGTCGTCCCACACGGCCTCGAGCTGCTCGCGCACGAACGCGGGCGGCAGCTCGTGCACCGCGGTGACGGCGGTCGTGTTCTGCGCGGTCAACGCGACGAGCGCGGACATCCCGTGCACGCCGGCGGCCGCGAACGCCTTCAGATCGGCCTGGATGCCGGCGCCGCCGCCCGAGTCGGACGTCGCGATCGTCAGTGCTCGTGGTGTCAACTGCCTCCCTTCGCCGGCATGACCCGGATCAGGTTCAACGGGTGTGATCTCAGCCGCGCGGCGCGCGGCACCCCGGTCGAGGCCGATAGTAGCGTGCCGATTCGTCCCCAACGCTCGCTGCGGTGCGCCCGATCGGCCACCATGGAGGCGTGGCGGTCGAGCATGAGACGACGGCCTGGGGCGAGCTGCTCGAGGCCGAGGAGATCGCGCACGTCTCGACCGAGCCGCCGCGCGGACCGAGGCTCGTCCCGGTCCCCGACGCTCTCGACACGCGCGTCCGCGAGCGGCTCCCGCACGACTCGCTCTTCTCGCACCAGGCCGAGGCGTGGGAGGCGGCGAAGCGCGGCGAGCACGTCATCGTCACGACCGGCACCGCGAGCGGCAAGACGCTCGCCTTCAACCTCCCCGTCCTCGACGCGCTCGCGCGCGAGCCGAAGGACCGCGCGCTCTACCTCTACCCGACGAAGGCCCTCGCGCAGGACCAGCTGCGAAGCCTGCAGGAGCTGAAGATCCCGGGCGTCCGCGCGGCGATCTACGACGGCGACACCGAGGGCGACCGCCGCTGGCAGATCCGCCGCTGGGCGAACCTCGTCCTGACCAACCCGGACATGCTCCACATCGGCGTTCTGCCGCACCACGACCGGTGGGGCGACGTCCTGCAGAACCTGCGCTACGTCGTCGTGGACGAGGCGCACGTGTACCGAGGTGTGTTCGGCTCGCACGTCGGGAACGTCCTGCGACGGCTCCGACGGGCGGCCGCGATGTACGGCGCCGAGCCGCAGTTCCTGCTCGCGTCCGCGACGATCGCCAACCCGGACGAGCTCGCCGAGCGGCTGCTCGGCGTCGAAGCGACGGTCGTCGCCGGCGACGGCGCACCACGCGCCGAGCGCACCGTCGTCCTCTGGAACCCCGAGCTGCTCGACGAGGAGCTCGGCGTCCGCGCCTCCGCCCTCGGCGACGCCTCGCGCCTGCTCGCCGACCTGGCGAGCCGCGGCCTCCGAACGATCTGCTTCGCGAAGAGCCGCAAGGCCGCGGAGCTGATCCACCGCTTCGCGGCCGATCGCTCGACGCCGGAGCTGCGCGACCGCCTCGCCCCGTACCGCGCCGGCTACACGCCGCAGCAGCGCCGCGAGATCGAGCGCCGGCTCGTCGAAGGCGATCTGCTCGGCGTGAGCGCCACCGACGCGCTCGAGCTCGGGATCGACATCGGCCTCCTCGACTGCGCCATCTCCGTCGGCTTCCCGGGGACGATGGCGTCGCTCCGCCAGCAGTGGGGCCGGGCCGGGCGACGCGGACACGGCCTCGCGATCCTCGTCGCGAGCGAGGACGCACTCGACCAGTACTTCATGCGCGAGCCCGAGACGCTCCTGAACCGGCGCGTCGAGGCCGCGATCCTCGACCACGCGAACCCGCGCGTTCTCGACGGCCACGTCCGCGCGGCCGCGTTCGAGGCGCCGATCGACGAGGCCGACCGCGCCACGCTCGGCGACGCGGCGCTCGCCCGCGCGCCCGAGCTTCCGGAGCTCCAGCACACGCCGCGCGGCTGGGTCTGGGCGGGCAAGGACTACCCGGCCGCGCGGATCCCGCTCCGCTCGACGAGCCCCGACTCGTTCTCGGTCGTCGACGTCGAGAGCGGGTCGCTGCTCGGGCTCGTCGAGCGCGAGCGCGCGTACTCGACCGTCCACGACGGCGCCGTCTACCTCCACCTCGGCGAGCAGTACCTCGTCGAGAAGCTCGACCTCGAGGCGCGCCACGCGCTCGTGCAGCCCTTCTCGGGCGACTGGTACACGCAGGCGAAGAAGGAGACGATGACCGAGATCGCCGAGCCGCTCCGCGTCGAGCAGCGGCTGGGGATGGAGGTGACCTTCGGGCGCGTGACCGTCACCGAGCAGGTGGTCGGCTACCAGCGCAAGTCGATCCGCGACCAGTCGACCCTCGACCTCGTCCGCCTCCAGCTGCCGATGACCGAGTTCGAGACCGAGGCCGTCTGGTACCTCCCGGAGCCCGAGCACCTCGAGGGCCTCGAGAGCCTGCCCGCGCTTCTCGGCACGCTGCACGCCGCCGAGCACGCGATGATCGCCATCCTCCCGCTCTGGGCGATGTGCGACCGCTGGGACATCGGCGGCCTCTCGACCAACGTCCACCCGCAGACGGGCCGGCCGACGGTCTTCGTCTACGACGGCCACTCCGGCGGGGTCGGGATCAACGAGCGCGGCTTCGAGGTCTTCGAGGGGTGGGTGGAGGACACCGCCCGGATGCTTGCGGGCTGCCCGTGCGAGCACGGCTGCCCGTCCTGCGTCCAGAGCCCCAAGTGCGGGAACCTGAACGAGCCGCTCGACAAGCACGGCGCGCTGACGTTCCTCCGCCGGCTCGTCGATTTTCCGGGTGCCCGCTCGTCCTAGAAGATGGAACCGACCAACGAGGGAGGGCACATGCAGTACATGCTCCTGATCTACGACAACGAGGCGACCTGGGAGTCGATGCCCGAGGACGAGCGGAACGGCGTCTACCAGGAGTACTTCCAGTACACCGAGGACCTCAAGAGCTCGGGCAAGTACGTCGCCGGCGACGCGCTCCAGCCGATCGCGACCGCGAAGTCGGTGCGCGTCCGCGACGGCGAGACGGCGACGACCGACGGCCCATTTGCGGAGACGAAGGAAGTCCTCGGCGGCTACTACCTGATCGACGTGGACTCCGACGCGGAGGCGCAGGAGTGGGCCGCGAAGATCCCGTCGGCGCGCTACGGGACGATCGAGATCCGGCCGATCGTCGTCTTCCCCGCCGAGACCCCGGCCTGATGAAGTACCTCGCCCTCATCTACGGCGACGAGGGAGCCTGGGCCGACCTCTCCGAGCAGGAGCAGCAGGCCGTCTACGCGCGGTACCGCGACTTCCAGCAGTCGATCGGAGACAAGCTCGTCAGCGGCGCCGAGACCGCCCCCAGCAACACGGCGACGACCGTCCGCGTCCGCGACGGCGAGACGTCCGTCACCGACGGCCCGTTCGCGGAGAGCAAGGAGCAGCTCGGCGGCTTCTTCGTCTTCGAGTGCGAGTCGGCGGACGAGGCACTGGCGCTCGCGAAGCAGATCCCCGCCCTCGACCGCAGCGGCGCCGTGGTCGTGCGGCCCGCCTACGTGGAGGCGACGCCATGAGGTACCTGATGCTGCTCACGAACCCGACCGAGGCCGTCGAAGCCTGGGAGCAGATGTCGCCCGAGGAGGCGACAGAAGGCCCGGGACGACGAGATGCCGAAGTGGGGCTCGTTCATGCAGTGGGCGGCCGAGCGGGGGATCCAGCTCGACGGCCTCGAGCTCGACACCGGCGCGACGACCGTGCGCAAGCCGAACGGCACGGCGGTCGTGACCGACGGCCCGTTCCCGGAGACGAAGGAGGTCATCGGGGGCTACTTCATCGCGCACTGCGACGACCTCGACCAGGCGATCGACGTCGCCTCGCGGATCCCCGTCGCGGAGACGGGCTCGGTCGAGATCCGGCCGCTCGTCGAGCAGGAATGACCGTTGAGACCCTGTTCCGGGAGGAATGGGGCCGTGCGGTCTCGATCCTGATCCGCGTCCTCGGCGACTTCGAGCTCGCCGAGGACGCGGTGCAGGACGCGTTCACGACCGCGCTCGAGAAGTGGCCGCGTGACGGCACGCCGCGCAATCCGTCCGCATGGATCGTCACGACCGCGCGGAACCGTGCGATCGACCGCATCCGGCGCGAGCGCACGCTCGCGCGGAAGACCGAGCTCCTCGCGCGACTCGCGGAGCTGCGAACGGAGGAGGAAGACGACGTGAGCTCGATCCCCGACGACCGGCTGAGCCTCGTCTTCACCTGCTGCCATCCCGCGCTCGCGCCCGAGGCCCGCGTCGCGCTGACGCTGCACGAGGTCGGCGGCCTGCGGACGCCCGAGATCGCGCGCGCGTTCCTCGTCCCGGAGGCGACGCTCGCGCAGCGGCTGGTGCGGGCGAAGCGGAAGATCCGCGACGCGCGCATCCCGTTCCGCGTCCCGCCCGACCACCTGCTGCCGGAGCGCCTGCGCTCGGTGCTCGCCGTGCTCTACCTCATCTTCAACGAGGGCTACTCGGCGACATCGGGCGACGAGCTCGTCCGCCGCGACCTCTGCGACGAGGCGACGCGCCTCGCGAAGCTGCTCGCGGTCCTCATGCCCGACGAGCCCGAGGTGCTGGGACTGCTCGCGCTGATCCTGCTCCAGGACTCGCGGCGCGAGGCTCGTGTCGGGCAGGAGGGCGACCTCATCCTGCTGGAGAACCAGGACCGCTCGAAGTGGGACGCCGCGAAGATCGACGAAGGCGTCCGAATGCTCGAGCGGGGGATGACGCGTCGCCGCTCCGGGCCGTACCAGCTGCAGGCCGCGATCGCCGCGCTCCACGCGCAGGCGCCGTCGGCCGACGAGACCGACTGGCAGCAGATCGCGTCGCTCTACGGGCTGCTCGAGGAGCTGACCGGCTCGCCGGTCGTCGGCCTGAACAAGGCCGTGGCGATGGCGATGGCCTGGGGGCCCGACGTCGGCCTCGACGCGATCGACCAGCTCTCGGGTCTCGAGGCCTACCACCTCTTCCACGCGACGCGCGCCGACCTGCTCAGACGGCTCGAGCGCGCGGAGGAGGCGGCTGTCGCGTACCGGCGCGCGCTCGACCTCGCCACGAACCCGATCGAACGCCGCTACCTCGAGCGGCGCCTGCGCGAAGTCGCCTGACGCGTCACGATGTGCGCGTGACGATGACGGCTCCCCTGCGCCGCGTGTTCGTGCGGCGGCCCGGCGGCGTCGAGCGCTGGCACGAGTTCGGCTGGCGCGCCGAGCCTGATCCCGTGCTCATCGTCGAGGAGCACGAGAGCTTCGTCGAGGCGCTCGAAGGCGCCGGCGTGGAGGTGGTCGTCGGCGAGCCGCTCGACTCGGCGCTCGACGCGATCTACGTGCACGATCCCGCGGCCGTCACGAGCTCGGGCGTCGTCCTTCTGCGTCCGGGCAAGGAGCTGCGGCAGGTCGAGGTCGACGCGATCGAGCGCGACCTGACCGCGGCCGGGATCGACGTCGATCGCGCGGCTCGAGGCCCCGGCGACCGCGGAAGGCGGCGACATGCTCTGGCTCGACGACCGCACGCTCGTCGTCGGCCGTGGCTACCGGACGAACGACGCGGGCATCGACGCACTCCGCCGAGCGCTCCCCGACGTCGACGTGCTCGCGGTCGACCTGCCCCACTACCACGGCCGCGACGAGGTGATGCACATGCTCTCGCTCGTCTCCCCGCTCGCGGACGACCTCGCCGTCGTCTACCTCCCGCTCATGCCTGTCCGCCTCGTCGAGCTGCTCGAGGAGCGCGGAGTCGCGTTCGTCGAGGTGCCCGACGAGGAGTTCGAGTCGATGGCGTGCAACGTGCTCGCGCTCGGGCCGCGCCGCGCGCTCACGCTCGACGGCAACCCCGAGACGCGGCGGCGGCTCGAGGCCGCCGGCGTGGAGGTGCTCGTCTACGCGGGCGACGAGCTCTCGCGGAAGGGCGACGGCGGCCCGACCTGCCTCACGCGTCCGCTCAGCCGAGCGCCGAACTAGCCGCGGCGAGCGCGAGCTCCACAGCCTCCTCCGGAGACTGCGCACGCGGCACGTCCTCGATCTCCCAGCCCGGCTCGAGGATCACGACGTACCGCCCGAGCGCGCGGGCGAGGCCGATCTCCGCGAGCGTCCCCCACCGCCCGCCGACGGCGATCACCGCGTCGCCCGAGGCCACGACGGCGAGGTTCCGGGCGTGGCCGATCCCCGTCACCACGACGTGGTCGATCCACGGGTTCGCTGCTTCGCGGGACTCGCCGGGCAGGATCCCGATCGTCGTCCCGCCGGCCGACTTCGCCCCGCGCGCGGCCGCCGCCATCACCTCGCCGCGTCCGCCGCAGACGACGGTCGCGCCGCCCTCCGCGAGCAGGCGACCAACCGCCTCGGCCCGCTCCTCGTGCTCGACGCCCGAGCCGATGACCGAGATCTGCGTCACGGCGTCCGGCGCCGCAGCGTCGCGGCACCGAGGCCGAGGGCGAGCACCGTCACGCCGACGACGATCGCAGCGTCGAGCAGCACCCGCCCGGGATCCCCGCCGTTCACCGCGCGCTGGATCCCGTCGACCGCCCACGTGAGCGGCAGCACGTACGAGATCCACTCGAGCAGCGGCGCCATCTGGTCGCGCGGGACGAGCAGCCCGCAGAGCAGGAACTGCGGCAGGACGAAGGCGGGCATGAACTGCACCGCCTGGAACTCCGTCTGCGCGAACGCGCTCGCGAACAGCCCGAGCGACATCCCGAGCAGTGCGTTCAGCACCGCGAACCCGACGACGGCCGCGGCCGAGCCCTCGATGTCGAGACCGAGCAGGCCGAACGCCACCGCCGAGGTGATGAGCGCCTGCACCGTCGCGACGACGGCGAAGGCGAGGCCGTAGCCGAGCAGCAGGTCGAGCTTCGAGATCGGAAGCGTCATCAACCGCTCGAGTGTCCCTGTCGTTCGTTCGCGGAGCATCGTGATCGACGTGATCACGAACATCAGCACGAACGGGAAGATCCCGACGAGCGGGCCGCCGACGCGGTCGAACGTCTGCGGCTGTCCCTCGAACACGTACTTGAAGAGCGTCAGGAGGACCGGCGGCACGACGAAGAGGAGCGCGAGCGTCCGCGGGTCGCGGCGCAGCTGGCGCAGCACGCGGATCGCGGTCGCGATCACGTCTGCGCTCCCTCGATCAGCACGAGGAACGCGTCGCCGATGTCGGTCGTGCCCGTGCGCCGGAGGAGCTCCTGCGGCTCCGACTGGGCGACGATGCGACCGTCCCGCACGAGGATCAGCTCGTCGCAGTTCTCCGCCTCGTCCATGACGTGGCTCGAGACGAGCAGCGTCGTCCCCGACTCGGCGAGCTCGCGGAACGTCCGCCAGAGGTCGCGCCGCAGCAGCGGGTCGAGGCCGACGGTCGGCTCGTCGAGCACGAGGAGCTCCGGCCGCGGGAGGAGCGCCGCCGCGAGCGACACGCGCGAGTGCTCCCCGCCCGAGAGGGAGCCGACATGACGACGAGAGAGACGCGAGAGGTCGACGAGCTCGAGCACCTCGTCGATCCGCTCCAGGGGAGCGCCGACGATCCGCGCGAAGTACTCGAGGTTCTCGCGAGGCGTCAGGTCGCGGTAGACCGACGGCGCCTGGGTCACGTAGCCGACGCGGCGGCGGAGCTCCGGGTCGCCCGCCGGCTTCCCGAGCACCTCGACGCTGCCGCTCCGCACCACCTGCACGCCGACGATCGCCCGCATCAGCGTCGTCTTCCCGGAGCCGCTCGGCCCGAGGAGCCCGGTGATGCGCCCTTCCGGAACCTCGAGGCTCACCGACCGGAGCGCGTGCGTGGACCCGCGGACGACGTCGAGGTCCCGGACACGAACCGCGGCCACCCTGCGACCATAACGCGATGGCGACGGACCGACTCGCGCGCGGAGGCGTGCTCGTGATCGGCGGCGGCTACGCGGGAAGCGTGGTCGCACGGCGGATCGGCGAGTGCACGATCGTCAACCCCGAGAACTACATGCTCTTCCGGCCGCTGCTCGCGGAGGCGGCGTCCGGAACGATCGAGCCACGTCACGTGGTGGTCCCGCTCCGTCAGCTCTGCCCGAAGGCGGAGCTCATCCTCGGCACCGCAACCCGGCTCGACGAGGAGTCACGGACGGTGTTCGTGCAGACGGACGCCGGCGAGTACGGCGTCCGTTACTGGAACCTCGTCGTCGCGCTCGGCGCGGTCACGCGCTCGCTCCCGGTACCCGGCCTGACCGAGCACGCGCGGGGCTTCAACGACCTCGCCGACGGGATCGAGCTCCGCAACCACGTGCTGCGCGAGCTCGAGGCGGCGGATGCGGAGCTCGCCGCGGAGACGCGGCACCGACACCTCGGCTTCGTCTTCGTGGGCGCGGGCTACGCGGGCACCGAGGGGCTGGCCGAGCTGAACGACCTCGTCCGCGACGCCGTCCGCTACTACCCGCGGCTCGAGTCGGCGCCGCAGCGATGGGTGCTCGTCGAGGCGCGCGACCGCATCCTCCCGGAGCTTCCGCCGCGGCTCGCGGAGTACACGGCGCGGTTGCTCGAGAAGCGCGGGGTCGAGATCAAGACGAACACGCGGCTCGAGTCGGTCGACGCCGAGCAGGCGACGCTCTCGGACGGGACGGTGATCCCGACGCACACGCTCGTCTGGACGGCAGGCGTGAGCCCGAACCCGCTCGTGCGCGCGTGGGGCCTCCCGGTCGACGAGCAGGGACGCGTGCGGGTCGACCAGTACCTGCGCGTCGAGGGACGCGACGACGTCTGGGCGCTCGGGGACTGCGCGCACGTGCCGAACGCCGCCGCGCCCGCGCCCGACCCGGCGACGAGCCAGCACGCGCTCCGGCAGGCGCGGCGGCTCTCGAGCAACATCACGGGCTCGTCGAAGCCGTACCGGTACAGGATGATCGGCCAGGGTGCGACGCTCGGGCGCTTCAAGGGCATCGCGGAGATCTTCGGCGTCCGCGTCACGGGCTTCCTCGGCTGGTTCGCGACGCGGACGTACCACCTGTACCAGCTGCCGCTCCTGACGCGGAAGATCCGCGTCGTCACGGACTGGACGGTCGCGCTCTTCTTTCGGCGCGACATCGCGGAGCTCGGCTCGCTCGGGCATCCGCGGCGCATCCCCTAGTCGGGGGACGACCGGGCGCGGAACCGCGCTCCACGATTCGCGCCGGCAATGCTGCGGCAACTTACCCGCGAGCCGGCGCTCGCGGCGGGCATCACCTTCGCGGTCGTCCCGCCTGCGCTCATGCACTTCTTCTCGCACGAGAAGGTGATGTGGAGCGGCCTTGCGCACGCGCTCTTCGTGAGCCTCAGCGCCGGCGCGGCGACCGTCGCGGCCGTCGTGCTCACCGTGGCCGCCGCTCGGCGCGGCGATGGGCGGAGCGTCATGATCGGGACGGCCTTCGCGGTGATGGCGGCGCTTCTCACCCTGCACGGCCTCTCGACGCCCGGCGTGATCTTCTCCGGCTACGGCGTGGTCGCGTTCTCAGGCGCGGCGACGATCCCGGCCGGCGGCGCCCTGCTTGCGCTCTGCACGCTGCCGATCCTGCGTCGCCAGGGTGCGGTGCGCCCGCTGCTCGCGCTCCAGGGCCTTCTGCTCGCCGTCGTCGCCGGCCTCGGCATCGTCGGCCTCGCGTTTCCGAACACCGTCCCCGCGGTGCCCGAGCCCCGCTCGGCGCCCGCATGGATCGCGCTCGGCGTCGGCCTCGCGTTCTACGGGATCGTCGGCTGGCGCGCGTTCCGCACCTATCGCCTGACGCGGCGCCCGGCCGACCTGCTCGTCGTCGTCGGGACGACCTGGCTCGCCGCAGCGCTCGCCGCGTCGCTGCTCCTGACCTACATGGATCTCGGCTGGTGGATCGGCCACGGGCTCGAGGTGTTCGGGATCGCCGCGATCGGCCTCCCGGTCGCGCTCGACCTCAGGCGCGGACAGGCGCAGTCGCGGCCGCTGCTCGGGGACCTGAGCCCGTGTCAGCTGGTCGCCGCGGAGGAGGCGTTCCTCGGCGGCCAGGTCGGCGCGCTCACGCAGCTGCTCGCCGAGCGGGACGCGTACACCGAGGAGCACACGCGCCGCGTCGCCCTCCGCGCGGTGCAGGTGGGCGTCGAGCTCGGCCTCGCGCCCGAGCGACTCCGCGTCCTCGCCGCAGGCGGACTGCTGCACGACATGGGCAAGCTCTCCGTCCCCGACGAGATCCTGAACAAGCCGGGGTCGCTCACCGATGAGGAGTACGAGATCGTCAAGCGCCACTCGGAGTGGGGCGAGGAGCTGCTCGCGAAGCTCGGCTTCCCGAGCGACGTGCGCAGGCTCGTCCGCGACCACCACGAGCGGCTCGACGGTTCCGGCTACCCGTTCGGCGCGTACGGCGAGCAGCTCGACCTCGAGACGCGGATCATCTGCACGTGCGACGTCTACGACGCGCTCATCTCGCCGCGCGTCTACCGCGGCGCGTGGACGCACGAGCGCGCGATCGGCCTCCTGTGGGACGAGGCCGGCAAGCAGTTCGACGCGCGCTGCGTCGAGGCCCTCGAGCGCGTGCTCGACCGCGAGCAAGCTCCAGAGCTCGCGATCGCCGTCTAGCCGAGCGACTTCAGCGCCTCGGTCAGGCGCTGCTTCCCCTTCAGCACGCCCTCGAACAGATCGCCGTGCTCCTCGATCCGGCGCCGCACGGAGTCCATCGTGAACGACATCGGATCGAGGTCCTCGTTCACCTCCTCCCACCGGAGCGGTGTCGAGACCGGAGCGCCGCGCCGCGGGCGGACCGAGTAGACGGACGCGATCGTCTTTCCCTCGCCGTTCTGGTTCGCGTCGATGAGCACGCCGCGCCGCTTCGACTTCGTCCACTCGGTCGTCGCGAGGCCGCGGTTCGACCGCGCGATCGCGCCGGCGACGATCTCGGCGAACCGCCGCGTGTCCTCGAACGTGTACCGCCGCTCGATCGGCACGAGGACGTGCATCCCGTCGGCACTCGAGGTCTTCGGGAAGCCGACGAGGCCGAGCGCGTCGAGGGCCGACTTCACGAGCAGGGCGACCTGCACGGTCTCCTTGAAGCCGACGTCCGGCGAGGGGTCGAGGTCGAAGAGCACGAAGTCGGGACGCTCCGGCTTGTCGACGCGCGAGTACCACGCGTTCATGTCGATGCAGCCCATGTTGACCATCCAGAGCAGCGCAAGCTCGTCGTTCACGAGCGGGAACTCGACCCACTTCCTCCGCCGAGGCGCCTCGCGCGTCGAGACGAGCGCGCGGTAGCGCGGGATCCACTCCGGCATGTGCGACGGCGCGTCCTTCTGGAAGAACCGCTTGCCCTCGATCCCGTCGGGGAAGCGGAGCATCGTGAACGGGCGATCCTTGAGGTGCGGCACGAGCACCGGTGCGACAGCGCGGTAGTACGCGAGCAGGTCGCCCTTCGTGATCCGCTCGACCGGGAAGAAGAGCTTGTCGAGGTTGGAGAGCTTCAACACGCGGTTGCCCTTGCGGATCTCCGTCGGCAACGGCTCCTCCTCGTGCACCTCGCGAGGGCTCTTGTCCTCGCGCAGCCCCTTGTACGCCGGCGCGCGGAGGCGGCCGTCGTGCGTCCACTCGACGAACTCGACCTCCGCCACGAGCTCGGGCTTCACCCAGACGATGTCGCCTCTGCGGACGCGTGGCGGCTTCGGGACCGGGTCGAACGGCGGTTCGTCGGTGGCGAGCGGGCGGAGCAGGTTCAGGAGCTTCGTGATCTCGCGGTCGTCGAACCCGGTGCCGACGTTTCCGACGTAGCGCAGCTCGTCCTTGCCCTCGTCGAACACGCCGAGGAGGAGCGAGCCGAAGCTGTCCGCCCGTCGACCTTCGCCGCGCGTGTACCCGCCGATCACGAACTCCTGGCTGTTCTTCGCCTTGATCTTCAGCCAGTCGCGGGTGCGGCGGCCGGGCAGGTACGGCGACTGCCGGCGCTTGGCCATGATCCCCTCGAAGCGCTGCTGCTTCGCGGCCTCGTAGAGCGCGTCGCCGTCGTCGAAGGACTCCGAGAACTGCACGGTGCGTATGCGCTTGTCGAGCAGCTTCTCGAGCCGCTTCGCGGCGCTCGGTGTACGGCAGGTCGACCACCGGCTCGCCGTCCACCTCGAGCACGTCGAACGCGACGTAGAGGTAGCGCGTGCCCGGCTTCCCCTGCTGCATCGCCGAGAACGTCGCGCGGCCCTGCTCGTCGAGCGCGCAGACTTCGCCGTCGAGCACGGCGTTCGGCGTCCGGAGCGCCTTCCCGATCGCCTTCGCGACGTCGGCGAAGCGCGCGGTCAAATCGTTGTCGTTCCGGCTGACGAGCGCGACGTCCCCGCCTGCGACGTACGCGATCGCGCGGTAGCCGTCCCACTTGACCTCGTACGCCCAGTCCTCGCCCTTCGGCACGGTCTTCTCGAGCGTCGCGAGCATCGCGCGGTAGCGGCCCGGCCGCTTGACCGGCGCCGCCGCCGACTCCTCCTCGCGCTTGCGGAGGATGAGCCAGTTCTTCTCGTCGCCGCTCAGGTGCGCGGGGACGAGCGACCAGACGCCGTCGAGCTTCTTGCCGTGCAGCCGGACGGTGAGACCGCCGTTCTTCTTCCGCTCGAGCAGCTCGTATGTGCCGGTGTCCCAGATCTCGACGGTGCCGGCGCCGTAGTTCCCCTTCGGGATCTCGCCCTCGAACGTCGCGTAGTCGAGCGGGTGGTCCTCGACGTGCACCGCGAGATGCTGCTGGCCGGGCTCCATCGGCACGCCCTTCGGCACTGCCCAGCTCGCGAGCGCGCCGTCCATCTCGAGGCGAAAGTCGTAGTGGAGGCGCGACGCGTCGTGGCGCTGCACGACGAAGATCGGCTCCGCGCTCTTCCCCTTGGACGAGAAGGGCTCGGGCGTCTGCTTCGGGTCCCGCTTCTTGCGGTACTCCTTGAGCTCGGCCACGCCCCTAGCTTGCCTTACGGGCGGCGCTCTTCCTCGTCGTCTTCCGTTTGCTCGTGCCGGTCTTGCGGCTCCGTGCTCTCGTGCGCCCGCCCTGCGAGCGCTTCGTCCGCTCCACCGACTCGCGGAGCGCCTGCATCAGGTCGACGACCTCGCCGCCCTCGTCCTCCTGCGGCTCGGGCAGCTTCTTCCCCTTCGCCTTCGCCTTCAGCAGCTCGAGGAGCTCCTTGCGGTAGGTGTCGTCGTACTTCTCCGGGTCGAACGACTCGCTGAGGTTCTCGACGAGCGACTTCGCCATGTCGACCTCCGCCTTGCGCAGGTCGCCCTTCGCCGAGACCTTCTCCGGCTTCCGCACCTCGTCGGCGTAGTACATCGTCTCGAGGACGAGCGTCCCGTCCACGGGGCGAAGCGCCGCGAGGTGCTGCTTGTTGCGGATCACGACCTTCGCGACCCCGACCTTCCCGGTCTCCTCGAGCGCCCGAACGAGCAGGAGGTACGGCTTCTCCGCGCCGTCCTCGGGGAGCAGGTAGTACGCCTTGCGGAAGTAGACCGGGTCGATCTCGTCGAGGTCGACGAAGTCGAGGATGTCGACCGCCTTCGTCAGCTCGACGTCGAGCCGGTCGAGGTCTTCCTCCTCGAGCGGGACGTACTGCCCCTTCGCGACCTCGAACCCCCGCACGATGTCCTCGGGGTCGACGTGCTCCCCCGTGTCCTTGCGGACCTTGTCGTAGCCGATCGGCGAGAGGTCGTCCTTGTGGAGGAAGTGGAAACGGAGCTCCTTCGACTCCGTCGCCGTGAACATCCGCACGGGCACGCTGACGAGCCCGAACGAGATCGTCCCCCGCCAGATCGAGCGCGGCGCCATGCCCACGTGGTCCCCGCCGCGAGCGGGATGAAAACGCAGGGTTCGTTTCTCTCCGGCGCGGTACTAGGGCTCTAGGAGAGCTTCTCTCCTAGTGGGGGGTCCGCGCTCGGGGCCGGGAGTTTTCCCGGCCTCGAGTCATAAAAGGGGCAGGGGAAAACGCTGTGGACACTGTGGAAGAGCGGTTCGGAAAGCCGCTTTCCTACGCGAAAACGCCCATCTGGCGAAACCGGGCCCGCCGGCGCCGGGTCAGCTCGTCCACAGGGAGGGTGTCGAGCTCGTCCAGGGCCTCCCGGATCGAGGCTCCGAGGAGGAGCGCCGCCTCGTCGGGGTCGGTGTGGGCGCCTCCGGGCGGCTCCGGGACGACCCCGTCGATCACGCCGAGGTCGAGGCAGTGGGCCGCGTCGGGCTTGAACGCCGCGGCGGCCTTCTTCGCCTCCGAGGCGTCCCGCCAGAGGATCGCGGCGCACCCCTCGGGCGAGATGACCGAGTAGATCGCGTTCTCCTGCATCAGGACGCGGTCGCCGAGCGCGATCGCGATCGCGCCGCCCGAGCCGCCCTCGCCGATCACCGCGCTGACGATCGGGACGCCCAGCCGCAGCATCGTCGCCTGCGAGGCCGCGATCGCGCCGCCCTGTCCGTGCTGCTCGGCGGCGACGCCCGGATACGCGCCCGGCGTGTCGACGAGCGTGATCAGCGGGTAGCCGAAGCGGTCGGCGAGCTTCATCACGCGCATCGCCTTGCGGTAGCCCTCGGGGTACGCCATGCCGAAGTTCCGCTTCGTCCGCTCCTTGACGTCTCGACCCTTCTGCTGGCCGACGAGCGCGACCGTGCGGCCGTCGAAGCTGCCGAGCCCGCAGACGAGCGCGGCGTCGTCGGCGCGGCCTCGGTCGCCGTGGAGCTCGACCCAGTCCTCGAGCAGCCGCTCGACGTAGTCGAGCGTGTACGGGCGGTCCTGGTGGCGCGCGAGCTCGACCGAGCGCCAGATCTCGTCCTCGGTCGGCTCGGCCGTCATCCGGTCGAGCTGCTTCTGCAGGCGCTCGAGCTCGCCCGAGAGCTTCGTGCCGCCGAGGAGGCTGATCGACCTCAACCTCGACAGACGCTCCCGGAGACGGAGCTCCGCATCACTTGCCATTGCCGAAGAGTCGTAGGAGACGCGCGACGTACGGCTTCAGCTCGGGCCGCGGGACGATCGCGTCCACGTGGCCGAAGCGCAGGTTCGCCTCGGCGAGGCCGAAGTCGTCCGGCAGCTTCTCGCGCGTCGTCTGCTGGACGACGCGCGGGCCGGCGAACGACATCAGCGCTCCGGGCTCCGCGACCAGGACGTCGCCGAGACTCGCGAAGCTCGCGAGCACACCGCCGGTCGTCGGATGCGCGAGGACGGAGACGAACGGGCTTCCCGCGTCGTGCAGATCGGCCACCGCGGCGACCGTCTTCGGCAGCTGCATGAGCGCGAGGATCCCTTCCTGCATGCGCGCCCCGCCGGACGCGCTCACGGAGACGAGCGGGACGCCCTGCTCCGCGGCGCTCTCGCACGAGCGCGCGAACTTCTCCCCGACCGCGCTTCCCATCGAGCCGCCCATGAACGCGAAGTCCATGACCGCGAGCTCGCAGGCGGAACCGTCGATCGCGGCGCGGCCGATCACGATCGCCTCTCCGAGGCCGGTGTTGAGCTCGGCCTCCGCGAGGCGCTCGGCGTAGGGCCGCAGGTCGAAGAAGTCGAGCGGGTCGTCCGAGCGGAGCTCTGCCGCTTCCTCGACGAAGCTCCCCTCGTCGGCGAGGCTCGCGATCCGGGAACGCGCACGCATCGGGAAGTGGTGTCCGCACTGTGCGCAGACCCAGAGCGCTTCCTCGAGCTCGTCGTCGCGGTAGTGCGAGTGGCACTTGGGACAGCTGTTCGGGTGCTTCTCGTCCCGAGCGGGGGCGTCTCTCGTCTCGACCTGGACGTCGATGCGCGGCTCGGACATTCGAGGAGTTTAGACCTGTCGCCCCGTGGGCTCGGTTACAGGCCGAGCGCGTGCGTGAGCCGTTCGAGCCGGGGGACGTTCGCGGGGTCGGGAGCCAGGCCGCTCAGGCCCGCGCCGATCACGGTCGTGCGACTCCGGAGGTCGTCGAAGAGCCGTTCGACCTCGTCGAGCGTCAGCCCGTCGGGCTCGGGCATGAAGGGCGTGATCTCCGAGGGGTCGAGCGAGTCGACGTCGAGGGCGACGTAGACGCAGCTGCAGTCTGCGAGCGCCCTGTCGACCGCGTCAGGGCCGGTGTGGAGACCGCTCTTCGCGATGAAGACCTCCTCCGGCGGGTCGAGGTTCCGGGCGCCGATCAGCGCGACGTTCTTCGGCTCGACCGTCCCGGAGTCGACGATCATCCGGAGCGGCATGCCCCAGACGTTCCCTGACGGGGAGGTCTCGGGCGTGTTCAGGTCGCCGTGCGCGTCGAGCCAGACGAGCGCGACCCGGTCGTGGCGGGCGGAGAGGCCCTCGAGCGCGCCGACGTGCGAGGAGCAGCAGCCGCCGAGGACGAGCGGGCGGTCGGGCAGCTCGGCGGCGAGCGCGAGGTTCTGGTCGGTGAGCGAGTCCTCGGCGACGACGGCGGCCTCGGGGTAGTCGAACGGCAGATGAGCCGCTTCGGCCATTGCCTCCCCGCCGTCTCCCCAGGCGCGCGGCACCCGGATCAGGCCGGCCGCGAACTCCCGCCCGCAGGAGTGACACTGGTACTCGGGGCCCAGCGCGACGGCGGTGTAGGTCTTGCAATCCGGGCACTTCGCGCGAAGGCGCGACACGCGGAGAGCGTACCCGCAGCGCCTCCCGCCCTCCGGGGACCGGCGGGACTGCGAAGCTACCGGGGCGTGGAAGATCGGATTGCTTGGGCCGGCGATCGCCCAAGCGAGATGCGGCGGGCGGCCGTCGTGCTCTTCGCGGTGGCGACGGTGGCGACGCTTGCGCTCGTTTCGGTGCTCGTGGCGAACGCTGCGGCGGACGCGTACCGCCATGACGTCGACGCACGCCTGACGGCGCTCGCGAACGACGGGTCGACGTCGTTCGACCGCGAGGTCGAGCGTGTCGAGGCGACGGCGCGGGGGCTCGCGAACGATCCCGACGTCGCGCGGGCGCTGGCTTCGTCGGACCGGTCGGAGCTCGAGCGGATCGCGACGCCCGGCATCTCGTTCTGGAGGAAGGGACGACTGCTCGCGGGCGACGAGCCGGGCAGCACGCCGTCGATCACGCGCGCGTTCAGGGTCGGCTCGGCCGGCGAGGTCCGGGCCGAGCTGCCGCTCGACACGACGCTCGAGGGGAGCCTCGAGCGCGCTGCCGGCCCGCACCCGCCGGACCGGCTCGTGCTCGCCGTCGGCGGCGGCGATCTCCCGCGCACCGGCACCGGCGACGGCCGGGCCTCGGACGCGCCCGTGCGGGCGACCGCGGTCCAGCTCGTGCGCAACCGGCCGGACGCGCGCCTCGTCGCGATCACTCCGCTCGCCGCCGTCGACGCAGCCGCGGACCGGCGCAGGCAGCGCGTCCTCGTCGCCGCAGTTGCCACGGTGCTCACGCTGCTCGCAGCCGCCGGCGCAGTCGCCGTCTGGCGGAGCCGGCGGCGCCGGGCTGCGCGGAGCGAGCGCGTCGAGCTCGACCGGCGTCACGTCCGCGAGGCGCTCTCGCTCGTCGGTGACGCGCTCGCGGCGTCGCACGACACGGAGGCGCTCCTGCCGGTGATCGTCCAGACCGCGATGGAGGCCGCCGGTGCGACGGAGGCGCGGCTGCTGCGCGGCGACGAGGAGGTCGTGCGGGCGGGGAGGCGCAGCTCGTCGCGCGCGCCGCTCGTGCTCGCGCTCGGGACCGACGACGACGGGAACCCGCTCCGGCTGCTGATCTACTCGCCGGGCGGCGGGCCCTCGGACGACGCGCGCGAGCTCGCGGAGTGGTTCGTCTCGCAGGCCGCGATCGCGCTCGAGAACGCCCGCCTGCACGGGATCGTCAAGCGGCAGGCCGTCACCGACGACCTGACGGGCCTCGCGAACCGCCGGCGCTTCGTCGAGGCGCTCGAGGCGGAGCTCAACCGCGCGGAGCGGTTCGGCACCGAGCTCGCTGTCGTGATCGGCGACCTCGACGACTTCAAGAGCATCAACGACCGCTTCGGCCACGAGTTCGGCAACGACGTCCTCCGCGCGGTCGGCGATCTGCTGCGCGAGTCGTCGCGCGACGTCGACGTCGCCGCGCGCCTGGGCGGGGAGGAGTTCGCGATGCTGCTCCCGCAGACCGACCTCGAGGGCGGCGCGGCGGCGGCCGAGCGCCTGCGCGAAGGGCTCGCCGGCCTCCGCCTCCGGAGCCCCGACGGCGGGCGCCTGCGGGTCACGGCGAGCTTCGGCGTGGCGTCCTATCCGCCGACGGCTTCGGTCGATCACCTCCTCCGCCTCGCCGATTCGGCCCTCTACCAGGCGAAAGCCGAAGGCAAGGATCGCGTGCAGTCGGGCTGACGCCTCCGTCCTTCGCAGTTGATACAAGGCTCACGAACGTGAGCGGATCCGAGCGTCTTCGGTCCGTCGCCCTCGGCACCACCACGATGGCGGCACTCGCAGGAGCGGGCGTGTCCGCGTTCCTGTGGGCACGGGCGTTCACGGGAGGGGCCGAGCTCGTCGTGCGGCCGCCGTCGGTCGACGCCGTACGGCAGGAGGTCGTGCCGGCGCTGGTCGACGTGGCCGAGCCGCGGCGAGCGGCGCATCAGCCGGTCGCGGCGACGCCGGTCGTTCGGCTTCGGGTCTCGCGTGGTGCGAGCGCCACGGCGAGCGCGCCGCGCGCGATCCCGATCAGCCGGCCGACCGCGCCGAAGCCGCCCAGGTCGAACCCGGGCACGCCGGCAACGCCGACACCGCCGCCGACTCCCTCGCCGGCGCCCACGCCTCAGCCTGCGCCGTCACCCGCACCGGCACCTGCACCGGCCCCCGCTCCGGCACCGGCTCCGGTCCCGGCCGGGAGCCCCGGCGGCGCCGGCACCCCCGCAGCGGTCCCCGCCGCCCCGCCGGCTTCACAGCCGTCGACGCCGCCCGCCCAGGACGACGACCGCAAGAAGGGCAAGCGGCGGAGGGAGCACGAGCGGGCGACCCCCGCACAGCCGGCCGTGCCGCCCCGCCCGCAGGAGCAGAAGCCTCCGCCCGCCGCGACTCCCGCCGTCCCTGCGGTGCCGCCGTCGCACGCGACCGACGACGAGAACTGCAACGACCAGGGCGAGAACGACGACCGCGATCGCGGCAAGCACGACGGCGACCACGACCGCGGAGGCAGGAAGCCCTAGGAGGGATTGGCGGGACGGGCCTCGTTGCGGGGTGCGATGGGTGGTGCGAGGCAAGGACGCAGGGAGCGTCGTATCCTGGATACGGGCGCGACGAGGACGCCGCATCGCGCCGCCCAGCCGGCGGCACAGCGCCTGTTCCGCCAAGCCCTCCTTAGGCGCTGCGCGGGGCGGTCGAAGAAGACCGTGTCGCGGTAGACCGTCATCCCGGCCCGCTCGTAGAGCCTCGTCGCCCCGGTCGGGCTCGAGGCGTCGACGCCGAGGGTCCCGCGCGTGAAACCGCGCGCGCGGAAGGCGCCGAACGAGTGGAGCAGGAGCGCCTCGCCGAGACCCTGCCGCCGCCACGGGCGGCGCACGCCGAGCAGGTTCACGTAGCCCGCCTTCGGGTCGACGTCGTCCGGCCGGCAGAGCGAGTACGCCACGAGCTCGTCGCCTGCATGCGCGAGGAACCAGAGCGAGGGGTCGAACCCTTCGCGTTTCGTGAGCCAGTGCTGCCACTCCTCGAAGCTCTCCTCCCACGGGTCGGAGGTGTCCCGCCACACCTCCGTGTGCACCTCGTAGAGCGTGCGCTCGTCGTCCGGCTGGAACGCGCGCACCACGATCGCGTCGGGCCATTTGGGCTCGGACGGCTCGTCCTCGAGCGAGATCTCCATCCGGTACGAGTGCCGGGACTCCTCGAAGCCGCTCCTGGCGAACGCGTCGAGCACGCGGCGGTCCTCGGCCCCCGTCCAGACCCGCAGCAGCCCCGACTCCGCGCGATCGTCGAGCCACGCGAGCAGCTGCGGGAGCACGACGTCGATGTCGGCATCCGGCGCGAGCTTCACGTCGGACCACCAGCGCGGCGGGTCCTCGCTCGTCTTGTCGGCGTCGACGTAGCCGACCAGCCGGCCGTCCTCCTCCAGCAGGCGAATGTCGCGCTCCGGGTCGATGCTCGGCGTCGTCAACCACGTCCTGAGCTCGTCGGCGGTGACGTCGGCCTCGCCGTACGCGGCGAGCTGGTGCGCGTTCATCAGCTCGAGGATCGCGTCGAAGTCGTCGTCGCGCGGCGCGCGGAGAGTCACGCCAGCTCGCGCTCGAACACGACGTCCTCGGACTCGACCCTCATGCCCGCGCGCTCGTAGAGCCGCGTCGCGCCGGTCGGATTCTCCGCATCGACGTCGAGGCGCACGTGCGGCTCGCCTCGCTTCCGGAACTCCGCGAACGCGAACTGGAGCAGCGCCATGGCGATCCCGCGGCGACGCCAGGCGGGCCGCACGCCGATCGCGCCCACGTAGCCGCCGCCGAAGAGCTTCTCGCAGCGCGCGACCGCCGCGAGCTCGTCCCCATCGCGGGCGACGAACCAGATCGATGGATCGAAGTCCGCTGCCTCGATGCGGAGCTTCCGCCACTCCTCGAACGGCATCGGCGTCCAGCCCCACTCGTCGGCGAACGCCTCGTTCAGCGCGAAGTGGAACGCCTCCGCCTCTTGGGGCTCCATCGTCCCGAGAGCGATGCCCTCGTCCGGCTTCGGCTCGGGCGTCGCCTCGTCGAGGGGGATCATCATCGTGTAGTAGTGACGAGCGTCGCGGTAGCCACGGGACCCGAGGAGCCGCGCCGCAGCGACGTCCTCGACCGGCGCGCCGACGCGAATCGCCTTCGAGCCGTCCGCGCGCACGGCCTGCTCGCCGAGATCGAGCAGGGCGCTGCCGAGCCCCTCGCCGCGCCGGTCCGGGCGGACGACGGCACCGAACTGCGGCGCCTCCCCGTGCCGGATGAGAACACCGCCCGCGACGGGCTCGCCGTCGTCCTCGATCACCCAGCTACCGGTCGGAAGGTCGACGTAGCGAAACCACGCCCTGATGTCGGCGGCGGAGCTCGTCACGCGTCCACGGAGATCGAGCTCGGCGAGCCGGAAGATCTCACTCAGCGCGTCCACGTCGGCCTCGGTCGCCGGGCGAACGTCGAACGCCTCAGGCAGGGACGAGCTCATCGAGAGTCTCCGGTAGGCGCTCGAGGTCCGGCAGCTCGCGCGTCGGCGTCGTGTCGAAATGCTCGCCGAGCCGGTTGATCCACACCGTCGGCAGGCCGAGCTCCTTTGCGGTGACGATGTCGTGGAACATGCTCTGCGCGACGTGGACGTGGCGGCCGTGGTCGGCGCCCGTCCGCGAGTAGAACTCCTCCCAGTGGCGGGTCGCCGGCTTGTAGGAGCCGATCTCGGACGCGACGACCGTCTCGTCGAACGGGACGTCGAGTGTCTGCTTCGACGCCTCGATGAAGTCGCGGTCGGTGTTCGAGAGGATCGCGAGGCTCCAGCCGCGCCGACGCGCCTCGTCGAGCGCCGGGCGTACCTCGGGGAACGTCCGCCATGACGGCAGCGAGGCGCCGAGCGCGTCCTCCTCGCCGTCCGGAACGTCGCCGAGGCGCGCGAGCACGCGCCGCATCACCTCGCGGTACGGGAGCCCCGGCTCCGCGTGCTCCACCTCCGGCTCGAGCTCGTGGTAGCGCTCGAGGAGCGCGTCCGCGTCGGCGTCGGGCCAGAGGCGCGCGAGCTCGGCGCGGATCCCGCCGTTCCAGTCGATCAGCGTGCCGTAGCAGTCAAACGTTGCCCAGCGCGTCACGGGGAGGACGATACGCGAGCAACTCCCAGCCGTGGTCGTTCAGCCAGTCGCGCTCCGCGCGGAAGTCGGGTCGCACGCGTTCGACGAGCGACCAGAAGCGCTTCGAGTGATCCATGTGCACCAGGTGGCAGAGCTCGTGCACCACGACGTAGTCGAGGATGTGACGCGGCGCGAGCGCGAGCCGCCACGTGAACGACAGCGCCCCGCGCGACGAGCACGACCCCCAGCGCGAGCGCGTGTCCCGGATCGCGATGCGCGTGTACTGCACGCCGATCCGCTGCGACTCGAGCGCAGCCGTCTCGGTGATCCACCGGCGCGCGAGCCTCCGCCCCTCGTTCTCGGTCACCGAAGGGAGATCGAGCGTCGGCGGCGTCTCCGTCGCGAGCTGCCGCTCGAGCCACGGCGCGTGCATGCGGAGCGCGCGATCGATCGCGCGCTGGCTCGTCCCGACGGGCACGACGAGCTCCGGCGGCTCTCCCTGCCGGTAGACCGCACGGACGAGCCGCGACCGACGCGACTCGCGCACCTGCACCTCGACGAGGCGCTCGCCGACGTGGACAAGCCTCACTGGCGCGACGGTAGCGAGCGTTCCGGTCGGCCCGGCGAGCGCTCAGGCAGCGAAGCGCCGCACGACGATGCAGGCGTTGTGGCCGCCGAAGCCGAACGAGTTCGAGCACGCGACGTCGAGATCCGGCGCGTCGCGCGCCTCGTTCGGGATGTAGTCGAGGTCGCAGCTCGGATCCTCGACCTCGTAGTTGATCGTCGGCGGCAGCTTCTTGTCGCGGACGGCCAGGACCGTGAACACCGCCTCGACCGCACCGGCGGCGCCGAAGCAGTGGCCCGTCGCGCCCTTCGTCGAGGAGATCGGCGTCCGGAGGGCGTTCTCCTCGCCGAGTGCCTTCTTCAGCACGCGCGTCTCGCTCGCGTCGCCGAGCGGTGTCGAGGTCGCGTGCGCGTTCACGTAGCCGACCTCGCTCGGGTCGACGCCGGCGTCGTCGAAGGCCATCTTCATCGCGCGCGCGGGGTTGTCGCCCGTCGGATCGGGCTCCGTCATGTGCGCCGCGTCGGCGGAGACGCCGTAGCCGACGAGCTCCGCGTAGATCTTCGCGCCGCGCGCCTTGGCGTGCTCGAGCTCCTCGAGGACGAGCACGGCGCCGGCCTCACCCATCACGAGACCGTCCCGCGCGCCGTCGAACGGGCGGGACGCCTTCACCGGATCGTCGTTGCGGCGCGAGAGCGCGCGCATCGAGTCGAACCCGGCGATGCCGACCGCCGTCACGGGCGCCTCGGTGCCGCCTGCGAGCATCGCGTCCGCGCGACCGACGCGGATCGAGTCGAGCGCGTCGCCGATCGCCATGTTCGACGCCGCGCACGCCGTGCACTCGGACATCAGCGGCCCCTTCGTCCCGAGCTCGATCGAGACCCAGCCGGCGCCCATGTTCGGGATGATCGACGGGATCGAGAACGGCGAGACGCGGTCCGGCCCGCGCGCCAGCAGGACGTCGTAGCAGTCCTGGAACGAGCGCAGTCCGCCGATCCCCGTCGCGATCGACGCCCCGACCCGCTCGGGCTCCTTCGAGATGTCGAGCCCCGAGTCCGCCTCCGCCTGCCGCGCGGCGGCGAGGATCATCTGCGCGAACCGATCCATCCGGCGCGCTGCCTTGCGGTCGATCCACTGCGTCGGGTCGAACTCCTTCAGCTCACAGGCGAAGTGCACCGGGTACTCGGAGTGGTCGAACTGCGTGATCTCCCCGGCGCCGGACTCGCCCGCGAGCAGGCGCGACCAGGACGACTCCGCGTCGTTCGCGAGCGGGGTCACCGCTCCAAGTCCCGTGATCACGACTCTGCGTCGACCGTTTGTGTTCATCACATGCCCAACCCGCCGCCGACGACCATGACCTCGCCCGTGATGAACGCGGCGTCGTCGGAGGCCAGGAACCGTACCGCCCGCGCCACGTCCTCCGGATCCCCGAAGCGCCCGAGCGGCGTCAGCCCGAGCATCTGCTGCTGCGCCTCCTCCGGGATCGCGTCGGTCAGCTGCGACTTGATGTAGCCGGGTGCGATCACGTTCGCACGGACGCCGCGCGAGCCGAGCTCCTGCGCGAGCGACTTCGTGAAGGAGATGATCCCGCCCTTCGAGGCGGCGTAGTTCGTCTGGCCCCAGTTGCCGTGCAGGCCGACGATCGACGAGAGGTTGACGATCGACCCGCCGCGGCGCTTCATCATCCCGCGCGAGACCGCGCGGCAGGTGTAGAAGACCGAGCTGAGGTTCGTGTCGAGGACCGACCGCCAGTCGTCGTCCGTCATCCGCGCCAGCACGCCGTCGCGGGTGATCCCCGCGTTGTTCACGAGCACGTCCACGTCGCCGGCCTCCTCGACGAGCCGCTTCGCATCGTCGACGGTCGAGACGTCGGCCTGGATCGCGCGGCCGCCGGTCTCGGAGGCGACTGCCTCCGCCTCGTCCTTCCCGGTCCGGTAGCCGACGACGACGTTCGCGCCCGCGCGCCCGAACTCGCGCGCGATCGCGGCGCCGATTCCCCGCGAGCCGCCGGTGACGAGCGCCGTCTTCCCTTCCAGGGAGGCGAACTCAGGCACGCAGCGCTTCGGTGACTTCGTCGAGCGCCTTCAGGTCGTTGACCGAGAAGATCTTCACCGATCTGTCGATCCTCTTCAGTAAACCGCTGAGGACGTTGCCCGGCCCGACCTCGACGAACGTCGTGACGCCGTGGCCGATCAGCTCGCGCGCCGCCTGGGTGAACTTCACCGGCGCGGTCAGCTGCTCGACGAGCAGCGTGCGGTAGCGCTGCGCCTCCTCGAGCTTCGCCGTCACCGTCGACATGAACGCCGCCTTCGGGACGTGGAACTCCACGCGGTCGATCGCGGGGCGCAACCTGTCGGCGGCACGCTCGACGAGCGGCGAGTGGAACGCGCCCGACACGCGAAGCCGGATCGCGCGCTTCGCGCCCTCGCGCTCCGCCTCCTCGCAGGCCGCGGCGACCGAAGGATCGGCGCCCGAGATCACGACCTGCCCCGGGCAGTTGTAGTTCGCCGGCCACACGTGCGAGATCTTCTTGCAGAGCGCGTCGACGACCTCGTCCTTCAGGCCGAGGATCGCCGCCATCGAGCCCGGGCTCTCCTTCGCCGCGGCCGCCATCGCGAGACCGCGCTCGCGAACGAGGCCGATCGCCTGCGCGTCGGGGAACGAGCCGGCGGCGGCGAGCGCCGCGAACTCACCGACCGAGTGCCCGACGACGAAGTCGGGGTTGATCCCGCGCGCGCGAAGCGCCGCGTTGAACGCGAGCGACGTCGCGACGAGCGCGGGCTGCTGCACCTCGGTGTCGACGAGGTGCTCGACGGGCGACTCGAAGCAGAGGAGCTTGAGGTCGAGGCCCGATGCCTCGCTGCCTGCCTCGTAGACCGCCATCGCCTCGGGCACGGCCTCGGCCACGTCGCGGCCCATTCCGGCCTCGAACGAGCCCTGCCCCGGGAACATGAATGCGAGCTTGGTCACGCCGCCATCTCCTCCGTCCATTCGATCAGACCCGAGCCCCACGTGAGCCCGGCTCCCATGCCAGTCATCAGCACCTTTGCTCCCGGTTTCAGCCGACCGTCCGCGGCCGCGTCGGCAAGAGCCAGCGGAATGGAACCAGATGACGTGTTTCCGTACTTCTGAACGTTAATCACGACCTTCTCCGGAGGGAAGCCGAGCTTCCTCGCAGCGTGGTCGATGATCCTGATGTTCGCCTGGTGCGGCACGTAGACGTCGACGTCCTCGACCGTCATGCCGACCTCGTCGAGCAGCTTCTGCGCCGAGGCGACGAGCACCCTCGTCGCGAACTTGAAGACCTCGCGGCCGTTCATCTTCACGAACGACTCCGGGTCGTCGAAGTGCCGTGAGCCGCTCCCGGGGAGCCAGAGGCTGTCGCCGCCGCCGCCGTCCGCGCCGAGCTCGAAGCCGAGGAAGCCGCCCCGCTCGACCGGCTCCATCACGACCGCGCCCGCGCCGTCCCCGAAGAGGATGAGCGTCGAGCGGTCGTCGAAGTCGAGGATCTTCGAGAGCACATCGCCGCCGACCACGAGCGCCCGTCGCGAGAGCCCCGCCGCGAGCATCCCGTACGCCTGCGCGATCGCGTAGACGAACCCGGTGCAGCCGGCGAGCAGGTCGTACGCCGCCGCGTCGGGCATCCCGAGCTCGTCGGCGATCAGCGCGGAGCTCGTCGGGAACATCATGTCCGGCGTCACCGTCGCGCAGAGCACGAGGTCGATCGACTTGGGCTCGACGCCTGCGCGCTCGAGCGCCTGGCGCGCGGCGGGCAGCGCGATGTCGGTCAGCGCCTCTTCCTCCGTCGCGAAGCGCCGCTCGTGGATGCCCGTGCGCTCGACGATCCACTCGTGCGTCGTGTCGACCATTTTCGCGAGATCGTCGTTCGTGACGACCTTCGCCGGGACGTGCACGCCGAGACCGGTGATCCCGATCCGCGCGCCGTTCGCCTTGCCGATCACTGTTCCACCGCGAACGTCAGGGTGCCACGCACCGCCAGCTCTCCGTCGACCGTCGCGCGCGCCTTGCCTCTGCCGATCGGCCCGCGCACCTGCTCGAGCAAGCACTCGAGCGTGAGCTCGTCGCCGGGGCGCACGATCCGCTTGAAACGGACGTCGTCGATCCCGGCGAAGAGCGCGAGCTTGCCGCGGTTCTCCTCCTGGACGAGCACGGCGACCGCGCCGGCCTGCGCGAGGGCTTCGACCATCTTCACGCCGGGCATGATCGGATTGCCGGGGAAGTGCCCCGCGCAATCCTCGTCCGTCACGACCTTCCGCGCGACGACGCGCGAGCCGGGATCGAGCTCGACGACCTCGTCGAGCAGCAGGAACGGATCGCGGTGCGGAAGGATCTGCTCGATCTCCGACTTGCCGAACGGCGCGTTCACGCGGCGTTCTCTTCGAGCCGGGCGCGCAGGGTGTTGCGCGCGCGGTGCGCGTAGCACTTCGCGGTCCCGACCGGCATGCCGCTCGCCGCGGCGATCTCCTCGAACGAGTACCCGAGCGCGTCCTTCAGGACGACGACGCGCGCCTGCGCCTCCGGCAGCTCGAGCAGGCACGTGCGGAGCTCGTCGCGGTCGGAGACCTCGGCCGCCGGCGCGGCCTGCACGCCGTCGGGGAGCGGCTCCCACGTCCTCCGTCGCGCGATCGCGTCCCGGCACGTGTTCACGACGAGCCGGTGCAGCCACGTCGCGAACTGCGCCTCGCCGCGGAACTGCCCGATCCTCGCGCAGACCTTCGCGAGCGACTCCTGGGTCGCATCGCGAGCCTCCTCTCGATCGTGGAGGATCCGTCGGGCGAGCTTCTCCACCGTGCCTTGGTGCCGGGCGCAGAGCGCCTCGAGGGCCTGCCGGTCGCCGTCCTTCGCGCGTTTGACCAAGATCGTGTCGCTCAACCTCTCGTACGCGAGCGGCGTCGACGCCCGCAGGGGTTGCCGAATTGGACGCTTCCGGGCGCGCGGAGGTTGCACCTCGGACACTCTACGGGGCATGGCCGATCCGCTCGGCTCCGACGTCGTCCTCCCGAGGCTCCGCGGGCGATTCGGGCGCGAGTACGTCTTCGTCGAACGGTGCGAGTCGACCCAGCGGCTGCTCGCCGAGGACGCGCCCGAAGGCGCGGTCGCGGCGACCGACGAGCAGACCGCCGGACGCGGACGGCTCGGCCGCGAGTGGGTGGCGCCGGCCGGCTCGAGCCTGCTCGCCTCGATCGTCCTGCGGCCCGAGGTGCCGACCGCGAACCTCCCCGAGCTCTCGCTCGTCGCCGGGCGGGCCGTCGCGCAGGCGCTCGCGGAAGTCGCCGGCGTCGAGCCCGAGGTGAAGTGGCCGAACGACGTCCTGGTCGACGGCCGCAAGGTGGCGGGCATCCTCGCGGAGGCGCGCGACGGGCGGGTCGTGCTCGGGATCGGGATCAACGTCTCGCAATCCGAGGACGAGCTTCCGCAGCGACCGACCCACCCGGCGACGTCCCTGCTGCTCGAGACCGGCCGCACGGTGCCGCGCGCCGAGCTCCTCGCCGCCGTGCTCGACCGCCTCGAGCACGAGTACGACGACTGGGTCGCGGGCTACCGGCGGCGGTAGGTCGAGCGGTTTCCCGCCGCGTCCCAGGCGGTGATCGCGATCCGACCCGGCGCACCGCCGAGCCGGAACTTCCCCGGCCCGACCTTCGCCTGCACGCGAACCCCGCCGATCGTGCCGGTGATCGTGACCTGCTCGCTCACCCAGAACCGCCGAGCCGCCTTCGAGAGCAACCTCAACGTCGGCTTCGTCGTGTCGACGACGAAGCGCGCCGTCTGCGAGCGCGTACCGAACGGCCCGGTCGCCTCGAGAATCGCGGCGTATTTCCCGTCGCGGATGCGGTCCTCCCAGCGGAGCTCCTGCGGCCCCGGCTGGAGATCGCCCTCGTACACCGTCTCGCCGCCGGCGATCCTGAGCTTCACGTGCGCCGGCGCGGCGAGCACGAACTTGAAGGCGAGCTGGTCGGCTCGGTGATCGCCGTTGGGTGAGAAGGCGGGCGGCGTTGCCGTGAACGCCGCGAGCGTGCGGTCGACGACGACCGGAATCTCCAGTCGCGCGAGACGGCCGTTCGACGCCGACGCCTCGAGCACGATCGTGTAGCGCCCGTCGAGGACACCGGTGGCCGTGAAGCGGAACGACTGGCGGCCCGCCTTCTTCTGCTCGGAGAAGAGCGTCGCGAGCGTGGTCCCGAACGGGTCGCGGAGCGTCGCCGTGACGGTCGCCGCGAGGCTCAACGTGTAGCTCACGACCGTGGAGTCGGCCTGGCTGTCGCCGTTCGGCGTGAACGTCGCCGGCCTCGCCTGCGCGCCGGTCAGCGTGAGCGCCGTCGTCGTCTGCCCGATCGTGCCGGTCGCGGGGCGGAGGTCCGGCCCCGCCTCGATCGCGTACGTGTACGAGCCCGGCGCCGCAAGCGTCGCGTCCCACGTCCAGTCGACGCTCTGCCCGTCGCCCCGTCCGGAGGCGATCGTCGTCCCCGTCGCGTCGTTCACGCGGACCGACCAGGGACGCACCGTCGAGAGACGCGCCGTGAAGCGGATCGGCCCGCCGATGCGGCCGGTCGCGACCGGCTCGTAGAGCTTCGGCAGCCCGATCTCCGCCGCCTTGCGCGCGAGCGTCGGGAGCTGCCGGTAGAGCGCGTTGCCGGGGCACGACGTGAAGCCGGTGTCGCGATGACCCGCGACCACGGCGAGCGGGACCGGCGTCCCCGAGGGGAAGCGTGCGTTGCCGCCCGAGAGCCACGAGAGCCGCCCGAGCGGGTCGACGTGCGCGACGTCGAGGCGCCACGCCAGGAGCGACGCGATCGCGTCGAGGGCCTTGGTCGACGGCTGCGCGTCGCCGTAGGTCCCGAGCAGCGCGATCCCGACGGAACCGGTGTTGAACCCTTCCGCATGCGCGCCGACGACGTTCCGGTCGACACCGCCGTAGCGGCCCTCGAACACCTGCCCGTACTTGTCGACGACGAAGTTGTAGCCGAGGTCGTTCCAGCCGTTCGACTTCACGTGGTACGTCTGGATCCCGCGCACGATCGCCGCCGACTGCGCGGCCGTGTACGAGTTCGCGCCGGCGGTGTGGTGGATCACCGCGAACTTGAGCGACTGCGCGAAGAGCGTCGAGCCGCGGCGGATCGACTCGTTGGCGCCCCACGCCGCGCGCGGGGTGACGCGCGGCGAGCCGGCGATCGAGATGGTTCGCGGCGGGACGGACTGCACGGGGCTCTGGATGAAGTGCGCGCGCAGGCGCGTGACGCGGCCGCGGAACCGGTACTGGATCGCGTTCGACGGCCCGACCCAGAACGGGTTGCCGAGCTTCCACCGGAGCGCCGAGCGGCCCTCTGCAGTGTTCGCGTCGGGTAGGTCGAGCGGCTCGGGCATCGCTTCGCGCCACGCGGTCCAGCGACCGCGCGTCGACCGCGTTCGGAAGCGCACGTCGCCCGGGCCCTGCCAGTGGAGGCCGACGAGGTCGAAGACCGGCGGCCGCGCAGCGGCGAGCGCACGGCCTCCGCCGAGCGGCACCTCCTGCGTGACGAGCCGCACGTCCTCTGCGAGGGCGGCAGCCGGGAACGCGAGCGCGGCGACGATGACGGCGAGAAGCTTCACGGGGCGGGGTCCCAGAGTCGCAAACCGCACCCTTCGGCGTCGAGTCGCCCGACCCCTCCCTGATAGAATCCTTACGAGTGAAAACGGGCCTTGTGCGGGGCTTTTTTCTCCTGCTCCTCGTCGCGGGCGCCGTACTCGCTTCCGCAGGCCAGGCAGCGACCTCGAGCGGCAACCGCGTGCTCGCGGTCGAGTTCGAGAACGACGTGAACCCGGTCACGCGCGACTTCGTCGAGCAGCAGATCGACCGCGCCGAACGCGAGCACTACAACGCCGTCGTGATCCTGCTCGACACGCCCGGCGGGCTCGTCAGCTCGATGGAGGACATCGTCAAGGCCGAGCTCGCGTCGACGGTCCCGGTCATCGTCTACGTCTCTCCCGAAGGCGCCTCGGCCACGTCGGCGGGCGCGTTCATCGCGGAGGCCGGCGACCTCCTCGCGATGGCTCCGCAGACGACGATCGGCTCCTCGACCCCGGTCGGATCGGGCGGCGAGAACCTGCCTCCGGACCTGCGCGAGAAGGCCGTCGAGAAGCTCTCGGCGCAGCTTCGCGGGCTCGCCAAGGACCACGGCCGGAACCCGGACATGGGCGAGCGCGCCGTCCGCGGCGGTGACAGCTGGACGGCGGAGGAAGCCGTCGCCCAGAACATCGCCGACATGCTCGCGCCTGACCTCCCGACCTTGCTCGATCAGGCTGACGGTCGGACGACCAAGCCGAAGGGCCTCGTCCTCCACACCGCCGACGCACAGGTCGACACGGCCGAGATGAGCCTGTGGCAGCAGATCCTCGACCTGCTGATCGACCCGAACGTCGTCTTCATCATGGTCTCGATCGGCCTGATCGGGATCATCGTCGAGCTCTGGAACCCGGGGATGATCTTCCCCGGCACCGTCGGCGCCATCTCGCTCGTGATCTCGCTCTTCGCGGCGCAGGTGCTGCCCGTCAACTGGGCCGGGCTGCTGCTGATGCTCCTCGCGGCGGCGTTCATCGGCGCCGAGCCGTTCGTCGTCAGCCACGGCGCGCTCGCGGTCGCCGGCGCGGTCTGCTTCGTCCTCGGCGGGCTCCTGCTCTTCGAGCCGTCCGGCGGGGTCTACGAGGTCTCGCTGCCGCTGATCCTCGGCGTGACGGCCGGCATCCTCGGACTGATGACCCTCGTGGTCGTCAAGCTCATGCAGGTGCGGCGCAGGCCCGTGGAGGTCGGCACGAACACGCTCGTCGGAACGACCGGCGTCGTGCGCGGCGACGGGATGGTCTTCGTCAACGGCGAGCTCTGGCGGGCGCGCACGGTCGACGGCGAGGCGCTCCGGGCCGCCGACGAGGTCGAGATCGAGGGAATCGACGGCCTCGAGCTGATCGTGCGGCCGCGCCGCGTGCCCGCTCCCGCATAGGATCGCGCATGGTGGCGGCACTGATCCTCATCGGCGCAGTTCTCTTCATCCTGCTGATCTTCCTCTCGGCGGCGGTGAAGGTCGCGCGCGAGTACGAGCGCGGCGTGGTCTTCCGGCTCGGCCGCCTGCTCCAGCCGCCGAAGGGCCCGGGCCTCTTCCTGCTCATCCCGGTCATCGACCGGATGGTCCGCGTCGACCTCCGGACGATCACGCTGAACGTTCCGCCGCAGGAAGTGATCACGAAGGACAACGTGCCGGTGCGCGTCAACGCCGTCGCGTACTTCCGGATCGTCGACCCTGCCGCGGCGATCGTGCAGGTCGAGAACTTCATGGTCGCGACGTCGCAGATCGCGCAGACGACGCTCCGCTCGGTGCTCGGCCAGCACCTCCTCGACGAGCTTCTCTCGGAGCGCGACAAGATCAACGCGATCCTGCAGCAGATCATCGACGAGGCGACGGCACCGTGGGGCATCAAGGTCTCGATCGTCGAGGTGAAGGACGTCGAGATCCCGACGGGCATGCAGCGCGCGATGGCGCGTCAGGCCGAGGCCGAGCGCGAGCGGCGCGCCAAGGTGATCGCAGCCGAGGGCGAGTTCCAGGCCTCCGAGCGGCTGAAGGACGCCGCGCGTGTGATGGAGGACGCGCCGATCGCGCTCCAGCTCCGCTACCTGCAGACGCTGCTCGAGCTCGGGCCGTCGGCGTCGACGACGATCGTCTTCCCGGCGCCGATCGACATCATCAAGCCGTTTCTCGGCCGCGGCGAGGCGAGCTGAGCGGAGAGCTCCGCGTCGACCCGCTCTCGGGTCGCCAGGTCGTCATCGCACCCGGACGCTCGAAGCGGCCCGGCGCGGGCTGGCCGCTCGTCGACCCGCCGACCGAGGCGGAGCTCGAGAGCTGTCCCTTCTGCGCGGGACGCGAGGACCGCACACCGCCGGAGACGCTCACGATCGGCGACCCGTGGCGCGTGCGCGTCGTCCCGAACCTCTACCCGGCGTTCGAGCGGCAGGAGGTCGTCGTCCACTCGCCCGAGCACATCCGAACGATCGCCGACCTCGACGACGAGCAGCTCGCGGTCGTCGCGGAGGCGTGGCTGAGACGACGCGAGGCGGAGCCCGCCGGCTACCTGCACGCGATCGTGAACGAGGGGAAGGCGGCGGGCGGCAGCCTCGCCCACTCGCACTCGCAGCTCGTCTGGCTTCCCGGCGAGCCCCCGGCGGTCGTGGCCGAGTCCGCGTTCGCGCTCGACGGCGAGCCCGTGCTCGAGCGCGACGGCGTCGCGGCGGTGCTCCCGCGTGCGGGGCGCGTTCCCTACGAGGGGATCGTTGCTCCGACCGACGTCGAGCCCGACGTGTGGAAGAGCGACCGCCTCGCGACTGCGCTCCAGGTGCTCGCCGAGCTGACGCGCCGGATCCATGCCGTCGCCGGCGGGCCGGTCCCGCTGAACGCGTGGCTCCACACCGGGAAGGGCTGGCACATCGAGGTCTTCCCGCGCCTGACCGTCCTCGCAGGGGTCGAGCTCGGCGCCGAGGTCTACGTGAACACGGTCGCGCCCGAGGAAGCGGCCGAGCAGCTCCGCGCTCTGGGCTAGGAGTCGAGCCCGGCGCCGTCGACCGTCGCCGAGAACGCGCCGCCGTGCTCCCGCTCGCGGAACCGCCGCGCCGCGTCGATTGCCGCGCCGAGGTTCAGGCCCTTGTCCTTGGCCTGCTTGATCAGCATCACGGTCTCCAGTGCCTCGATGTCGTAGATGCGCTGCTTCTTGCCCTTCGTCGGGATCTGGGCCTTGTTCGTCCAGTAGTCGAGCTGCATCTTCGAGATTCCGGCGATCTGGCACACCTGGCCGAGGTACAGCTCGACCTTCCCGAGGTGGTCTGCAAGATTGATCGGCTCGAGGAGGTCGACCTGTCTACCTACTGCCACGGACGGCTCCTTTTCAGGCTCGGGGAGGCTAGGACGACCCCCCTTTTGGAGTTATAAAGCCCGGCGTCGATTATGGGAAGCTCCGGTGAACGGGGCATCCCTCGAACGGGTGACCGTCAGGCCGCGGCGGCGCCGTTTCCGGACGGCACCTCGGGCGGCTCGGGCTCGACGTCGACCTCCGACGCGTCGGCCTCGACGACCGGTGCGAGCGTCGACACCTGCTCGCCCTCGCGCAGGCGCATCACGATCACGCCCTGCGTCGACCGGCCGAGCCGCTTGATGCCCGAGACCGGCATGCGGATCACCGTGCCGCCGGTCGAGATCAGCATCACCTGGTAGCCCTCGCGCACCACGCGTGCGCCGGCGAGATGGCCGCGCGCCTCGGTCAGCTGCACGGTCTTGACCCCCATGCCGCCACGACCCTTCACCGGGTACTCGCCGAGGCGCGTGCGCTTGCCGTAGCCGTTCTCGGTCACGACCAGCAGCTCCGCGTCGTCCTGCGCGACGTTGACGGCGATCACCTCGTCCCCCTGGCGAAGCTTCATGCCTTGCACGCCGGAGGCGTCGCGCCCCATCGCGCGCACGTCCTTTTCGTGGAAGCGAATTGCCTGGCCGTTCCGCGACACGACGAGCACGTCGTCGTCGCCGGACGTGTGACGGACCCCGACGAGCTCGTCGCCCTCGCGCATCTTGATCGCGATGATCCCGTCGGACTTGAGCGGGGTGTTGTACGCCGCGAGCTTCGTCTTCTTCACCACGCCGTTCTTCGTCCCGAAGAAGAGGTACTCCGCCTCCTCGAAGTCGCGCGTCTGGACGACTGCGCGCACCGACTCGCCCTGGCGGAACGGCAGCAGGTTCACGATTGCGCGACCCTTCGACTGCCGAGAGCCGAGCGGGAGCTCGTGCACCTTCAGCCGGTAGACCTTCCCGACGTTCGTGAAGAACAGGATGTAGTCGTGGGTCGAGGCGACGAAGAGGTGCTCGATGTAGTCCTCGTCCTTGAGCTCCATCCCCATCACGCCGATCCCGCCGCGCTTCTGCTCGCGGTAGGTCGTGACCGGGAGCCGCTTGATGTAGCCCGACTGCGTGATCGCGATCACCATGTCCTCTTCCGCGATCAGGTCCTCGAGCTCGAGCTCGCCTTCGGCGGCGACGATCTCCGTGCGGCGATCGTCGTTCCGGCCGTAGATCGTCTTGATCTCGAGCAGCTCCTCGCGGATCACCGAGTCGATGCGCGCCTCGTCGCCGAGGATCGAGCGAAGCTCCTTGATCCGCTCCTGGAGGTCCGCGAACTCCTGCTCGACGCGCTTGCGCTCGAGCCCGGTGAGCGCGCGCAGCCGAAGGTCGAGGATCGCCTGCGCCTGGATCTCCGAGAGCTCGAAGCGCTCGATCAGCCCCTGCCGCGCCTCGTCGCTGTCGGAGGAGGCGCGGATGAGCGCGATCACCTCGTCGAGGTTGTCGAGCGCGATCAGGTAGCCCTCGAGGACGTGCGCGCGCGCCTCCGCCTGCCGCAGCTCGTACTTCAGCCGCCGCGTGACGACGACGCGCTGGTGCTCGAGGTAGTGGTAGAGCAGGTCGCGCAGGCCGAGCGTGCGCGGGACGCCGTCGACGAGCGCGACGGCGTTGTAGCCGAACGTCGCCTGCAGCGACGTGTGCTTGTAGAGCTTGTTCAGCGCGACCTGCGGAACCGCGTCGCGCTTGAGGTGCACCTCGATCCGCATGCCGGACTTGTCGGAGAGGTCCTTCAGGTCGGCGACCTCGGGAATCGTTCCTTCCTTGACGAGGTCGGCGATCTTCCGGATCACGCCCTCGTCGCCGCCCTTCTTCACGCCGTACGGAAGCTCGTTGATCACGACCGCGGTGCGCCCGCCGCGCAGCTCCTCGATGTGCGCGCGTGCGCGCATGACGATCCGCCCGCGCCCCGAGCGGTACGCCTCGCGGATCCCCTCGCGCCCGACGATGATCCCCGAGGTCGGGAAGTCGGGTCCCTGGATGTGCTTCATCAGGCGTTCGACGTCGATCGACGGATCGTCGATCATCGCCACGAGCGCATCGATCGTCTCGCCCAGGTGGTGCGGCGGGATGTTCGTCGCCATGCCGACGGCGATGCCCGACGAGCCGTTGACGAGCAGGTTCGGGAAGCGCGACGGAAGCACGGTCGGCTCGCGGCGCGACTCGTCGTAGTTCGGCTTGAAGTCGACGGTGTCGGCGTCGATGTCGCGGAGCAGCTCGGTCGCGATGCGGCTCAGCCGGCTCTCCGTGTACCGCATCGCCGCGGCCGGGTAGCCGTCGATGTTCCCGAAGTTCCCCTGGCCGTCGACGAGCGGATAGCGCATCGAGAACGGCTGCGCGAGCCGGACCAGCGTGTCGTAGATCGCGGTATCGCCGTGCGGGTGGTACTGCCCCATGACCGAGCCGACGACGTTCGCGCACTTCCGGTAGGGACGGTTCGGCTGCAGACCGCTCTCGTGCATGCCGTAGAGCACGCGCCGGTGCACCGGCTTCAACCCGTCGCGCACGTCGGGGAGCGCGCGCGCGACGATCACGCTCATCGCGTAGTCGAGGAAGCTCGAGCGCATCTCCTGCTCGAGCTCGCGGGTTTCGATGCGGCCCGGGTTCAGGCCGCCGGTGTCGACCTCAGACATCGAGGAAGCGAACGTCCTTTGCGTTTTGCTCGATGAAGTCGCGGCGCGGCTCGACCTGGTCGCCCATCAGCGTCGAGAAGATCGCGTCGGCGGTCGCTGCGTCCTCGACCTCGACGCGCACCAGGACGCGCTTCGCCGGATCCATCGTCGTGTCCCAGAGCTCCTCCGGGTTCATCTCGCCGAGGCCCTTGAAGCGGGAGATCGTGATGCCTTCCTTCGCGAGCTCGATCGACTCGTGCCTGAGGCTGGAGAACGTCTCGGCGGTGCGGCGCTTCTTCCCGATCGCGATCGAGTACGGCGGCGGGCCGGCGATCTCGGTGAGCTTCGCGTACGCCTTCCGCAGGTTCTCGTAGACGCCGGAGCCGAGCAGCGCTGCCGGCACCGTCACGTGCGTGGCGGCGCTCGTCTCGCGCTCGATCACCTTTGCCTTGAACGACTCGTCGCCGACGTCGACGACCGACACCTCGTAGCCGTTCGGCGCGATCGAGCCGAGCGCCTTCTCGACGTCCTTCAGCGCACCCGCCTCGGTCTCGACGAGGCGGTGCGTCACGACGAAGTCGGCGGCGGCCGGCCCGAAGTCGGAGCGGAGCCGCGACGACCAGCCCTCGAACTCGGTCAAAGCGCGCGTGAAGCGCCCCCAGCGCGCCTCGGTCAGCTTCTGCGTGGCGCCGGCGCGGTCGGTGACGTCGAAGTCCTTGATCTTCTCGCGCACGAGGATCTCCTCGAAGTGCGCCTCCTTCTCGACGTACGTCTCCTGGTTGCCGATCTTCACGCGATAGAGCGGCGGCACCGCGATGTACACGTGCCCGTTCTCGACGAGCTCCTGCATCTGGCGGTACAGGAACGTGAGGATCAGCGTCCGGATGTGAGACCCGTCGACGTCGGCGTCGGTCATGACGATCACGCGGTGGTAGCGAAGCTTCTCGATGTCGAACTCTTCCGCGATGCCGGTGCCGATCGCGGTGATCATCGCCTGGATCTCGACGTTCGAGAGGACCTTGTTGATGCGGTTCTTCTCGCTGTTGATCACCTTGCCGCGGAGCGGGAGGATCGCCTGGAAGAGGCGGTCGCGCGCATCGACGGCGGAGCCGCCCGCGGAGTTGCCCTCGACGAGATACAGCTCGGCGGCCTCGGGGTCGTTGATCTGGCAGTCGGCGAGCTTGCCGGGGAGCGACGACGACTCGAGCGCGCTCTTGCGACGCGTCAGCTCGCGCGCCTTGCGCGCCGCCTGCCGCGCGCGGGCAGCCTGGATCGCCTTCGTGATGATCTGCTTCGCGTCGGTCGGGTTCTCCTCGAGGAACCGCGCGAGCTGCTCGTTGACCGTCTGCTCGACGAGGCCGCGGATCTGCGGGTTGCCGAGCTTCGTCTTCGTCTGTCCCTCGAACTGCGGCTCGCGGAGCTTGACCGAGATGATGGCGGCGAGGCCTTCGCGGACGTCCTCGCCGTCGAGGTTCTCTTCCTTCTCCTTCAGCAGCCCGGTCTGGCGCGCGACGCGGTTGAGCGTGCCCGTCAGCGCAGCCTTGAAGCCGGAGAGGTGCGTTCCGCCCTCGTGGGTGTTGATGTTGTTGGCGAACGTGTAGACGGAGTCCTGGTACGACGAGTTCCACTGCATCGCGACCTCGACGGCGCCCTGCTCGTTCTCGCCCTCGAAGTACACGATCCGCTTGTGCACGGGGTCCTTCTTCGCGTTCACGTACGCGACGAAGTCGCGGATGCCGCCCTCGTAGCGGAACTCGACGGTCTCGCCGTCGGCGCGCTCGTCGACGAGCTTGATGCGCAGCCCGCGTGTGAGAAACGCCGTCTCGCGCAGCCGCTGCTGCAGCGTGTCGGCGGAGAAGTCGACCTCCTCGAAGATCTCCTTGTCGGGCAGGAAGCTGATCGTCGTGCCCGTGCGGTTCGTCGGGCCGACCTTCCTCATCTCGCCCTTGGGCTCGCCGCGCTCGAACTCCTGGCGGTAGAGCTTGCCGTCGCGATGCACCTCGGCGACGAGCCGCTCGGAGAGCGCGTTGACGACCGAGACGCCGACGCCGTGCAGCCCGCCGGAGACCTTGTAGCCCTCGCCGCCGAACTTGCCGCCGGCGTGGAGCTTCGTGAGCACGACGGTCAGTGCCGGAAGGCCCGTGTCCTTGACGACGTCGACCGGGATCCCGCGGCCCTGGTCGGTGACGGTGACCGAAAGGTCGGGGTGGATCGTGATCTCGATCGACTCGTTGTGGCCCGCGAGCGCCTCGTCGACCGCGTTGTCGACGACCTCGTAGACGAGGTGGTGGAGCCCCCGCTGACCGGTCGAGCCGATGTACATGCCCGGGCGCAGGCGGACCGGCTCGAGACCCTCGAGCACGGTGATGTCCTTTGCGGTGTAGGTAGCCTGAGCCATAACCAAAAAAGGCCTGCAAATTGCGGCCTTACCGGGCGCATTCAGTGTATCAGAACGAGCGGTCGGTCCCGGCTCTCAGAAGGCCGTGCGCGGCCGCTCGAGCGACCGTTTCACGGAGCTCGTCGGGCTCGATCGCCGCGGCCAGCTCGGCCCCTCGCCGGACCTCGTCGGGACCGGGTTCGGGGACCGCGCGCGACGCCTCGTCGGGGTCGTCTTCGCGCCCGAGCTCCGGCAACGCGCCGACCGCGAAGCGCAGCTCGACCGGAGCGTTCGCACCGACGGCGTCGCGCAGCTTGCGGAGCACGTCGGCGCGAAGCTGGCCGAGCTCGAACGCCCACGACGACGAGCTCGTCGCGACGTGCAGCGTGCCGTCGCGCGCGACCCGTGCCGGCCACGCGTTCCGCGCGATCGTCGGGCCGACCGCGGCCGGCCACGCGTCGACGATGCGCGTCATCTGCTCGGAGGGCCCGAAGCGGCCGAGCTCGCGCGCGACGTCCTCGCTCAGCCGTCTCACGCCGCGCGGACCTCACCGGGGGAGACCTCGAGCAGCTGATCGGGGTCGAGCGGCAGCGCCGCGGCCGACGTCGAGGTGATGAGCGTCTGCCCGCCTTCCGGAAGCACGCGCGCCAAGGTACCGCGCCGCTCCGGGTCGAGCTCCGAGAGCACGTCGTCGAGGAGCAAGAGCGGCGGCACCGCCCCGCGCTCGACGAGGACCGACGCCTCCGCGAGGAGCAGCGAGAGCACCGCGAGCCGCTGCTCACCCTGCGACCCGTAGCTCCGCAGATCGCGCTCGCCGGCGAGGATCGCGACATCGTCGAGATGCGGCCCGAGGCCCGTCGTCCCGCGCTCGAGATCCTTCGGGAGGCGCGCCTCCAGCTCCTCGCGCGAGACCGGCCCGCCCTCGTACGCGAGTCGTCCCGGCTCGAGCCTGAACTCGGCGGTCAGACGCTCGAACGCGGGTGCGAGCACCTCCAGCGCCTGCCGCCGCGCCGCGACGAGCTCGGTCCCGAGCGCCGCGACCTGCTCCGTCCACGGCTCGACCGCGTCCTGCGACGACAGGCCCTGCGAGACCCTGCGCAGCGCCGCGTTCCGCTGGCCGACCGCCGCGCCGTACTCGGCGGAGAGACCGGAGCGCGCGGGATACAGCCGGCCGAGCGCGCGATCGAAGTACGCGCGGCGGACCGCCGGTGCGCCCTTGACGATCCCGAGGCGGTCAGGTGTGAACACGAGCGTCGACACCTCGGCGCGCAGGAGCTCCGCGGCCCGAAGCGGTCCGCCGTTCAGCTTCGCGCGCTTTCCGCGGCCGGCCTCGAGCGTCACCTCGAGCTCGATCTGGCTCTCGCCGCGGCGGCCGCGCAGCGCGACGCGACCCGCACGCTCGCCGAAGCGCACGAGCTGTGCGTCGGTCCGCGTGCGCGGCGAGAAGCCCTGCGTCCCGACGTGCAGCGACTCGAGCAGGTTCGTCTTGCCGGCGCCGTTCGGACCGACGACGAGCACGAGGCCCGGCTGCAGCTCGAGCTCGAGCTTCGCGTACGAGCGGATGTTCCGGAGCGCGACCGTTTGAACGATCAGCCGGCCAGGCGAATCGGCATGATCAGGTACCAGTAGTCGTCACCTTCGGCCTGCAGCAGACCCGGCCGCAGCGGCGAGATGAGCTTCAGGAGCACCTCGTCGGAGGTGACCGACTCGATCCCCTCCCGCAGGAAGTCCGGGTTGAAGCCGATCTCGAGCGGCTCGCCCTCGAACGCGACCTGCATCGACTCGCGCGCCTCGCCGACGTCCTGCGTCTGCGCGGAGATCGTCAGCTCGCCGTCGGCGAAGCGAAGCCGGAGCGGCGAGTTCCGCTGCGCCATCACCGCGACGCGGCGCACGACCTCGAGCGCCTCGCTCCGCGGCAGCGCGACCGTGTGCTCGAACGTCTCCGGCAGGAGCTGCCGGTAGTTCGGGAACTGACCCTCGATGCGGCGCGTCGTCAGCGTGACGCCGTCTGCGACGAAGACGACCTGGTTCTCGTGGACGCCGAGCTCGAGCGAGTCGGCGCCGGCGGCGATGCGCGTCACCTCGGTCAGCGCGCGCGCCGGGATGATCGCCTCGAGCTCGGGCGCGTCACCGGTGAACGGCGTCTCCTTGACCGACAGCCGGTACGAGTCGGTTGCGGCCATCACGAGCTTGCCGCCCTCGAAGCGCGCGAGGATCCCCGTCAGGACGGGGCGGGACTCGTCGCGCGATGCGGAGCGCGACACGCGGCCGACCGTGTCGAGGAGCGCGTCCTTGTCGACCTCGAACGTCCCGATCGTCTCGACCTCGGGCAGGCGCGGAAAGTCGTCGGCGTTGTAGGTGTGCAGCCGCGAGCTGTACGTCCCCGACTCGACGCGAACGACGCCCTCCTCGGGCCGATGCTCGATCTCGACGTCCTCGTCGGGGAGCAAGCGCACCAGGTCGACGAGCATCTTCCCGGGAACGACCACCGCGCCCTCGCCCTCGATCTGCGCCTCGAGCGACGTCCGCAGCGAGAGCTCCATGTCGGTCGCGGCGAGATGCAGCTCGCCGTTCTCGGCCCGCAGGAGGATCCCGCCGAGCACGAGCACCGTCGTCCGCGACGAGACCGCGCGCGCGACGACGGCGAGCTTCGAGACGAGCTCGTCCCGCGAGACCGTGACCTTTATCCCCGAACCCACCGCCACTGCTTCTGACTCAATCATCTATCTAAAGAATCCTTTCAGTCGTAGTAGGCGGTGTGCGGACCGGGGAAGACGATACTTCTCGGCTCTGACAGCGGCCTCGAGGGCGGGACAGAGACTGGGGACAAAAGGGCGGTCCTCACAGGGCCTCGTCTCTACCGAACCTGCTTGATCCGAGCTGTGAGTTCCTGGACGAGGTTGTACACAGACCTGTCCTCACGAATGAGGCGCGCGATCTTCGACGTGGCGTGGATCACCGTGGTGTGATCGCGGCCGCCGAACTCCTTGCCGATCTTGGGCAGCGACGAGTCCGTGAGCTCTCGCGAGAGGTACATCGCGACCTGCCGGGGGTAGACGATGTTCTGCGAGCGCTTCTCGCCGGTGAGCTCGTTGAGCGAGATGCTGAAGCGCTCCGAGACGGCCTCCTGGATCCGCTTGATCGAGACCTCCGCAGCCTCCCCTTGCGGAAAGACGTCCTTGAGGACCTCCTGGGCGAGCTCGACGGTCATCGGACGGCCGGTGAGCGACGAGAAGGCGACGACCCTGGTGAGCGCACCCTCGAGCTCGCGGATGTTCGTCTCGATCCGGCTCGCGACGAAGGTGAGCACCTGCGGGTCGGGCACGTGGATCCCGTCGGTCTTCACCTTCTTCCGCAGGATCGCGATCCGCGTCTCGAGGTCGGGCGGCTGGATGTCGGTGATCAGGCCCCACTCGAAGCGCGACCGCAGCCGCTCCTCGAGCGTCGAGATCTCGCGCGGCGGGCGGTCCGACGACATCACGATCTGGCTGCCGGCCTCGTAGAGCGAGTTGAACGTGTGGAAGAACTCCTCCTGGATCCGCTCCTTGTGCTCGAAGAACTGGACGTCGTCGACGAGCAGGAGGTCGTACGCGCGGTAGCGCTGCTTGAAGCCCTCGATCCGCTTGTCGCGGAGCGAGTTGATGAAGTCGTTCATGAACGTCTCGCTCGTGACGTAGCGGACGCTCAGGTCGCGCGAGTGCTGCATCACGTACTGCGCGATCGCCTGCATCAGGTGGGTCTTGCCGAGCCCCGTCCCGCCGTAGATGAAGAGCGGGTTGTACGCCTGCGCCGGCGCCTCGGCGACGGCGAGCGCGGCCGCGTGGGCGAAGCGGTTCGAGGAGCCGATCACGAAGAGGTCGAAGATGTACTTCGGGTTCATCCCGGCCTCGCCGCGCTTCGGCCGGCGCTCGACCTCCAGCGGCAGGGGCTCCGGCAGGCCGCGCTCCTCCATCACGCGCAGGCCGACCCGCCGCTCGTGTCCGATCGAGTCCTTGACCGCGGCCTTGATCAGGCCGAGGAAGTGCCCCTCGATCCATTCGCGCGCGAAATCGGTCGGCACGCGGAGGACGAACGCCTCGTCGGTGAGCTCCTCACCGCCGACGTCGTCGAACCAGGTCCGGTACGTCGTTTCGTTGAGCGCCCCTCTGAGCCGACTGGAGACCTCCCCCCACAGACTCTCGGCAGTCAGCTCGACTTGGTGTTCCACCGAGGCGGAGGGCTCCTTCGAAGGGGACGCGCGAGCGAGCGACGATAGCAGGCTCGTACGGTCGTCACAAGACGGTCACCTCTGGATGAAAAGCGCCCGATTTGCAGGGCTTTTCGTATCTCCACACGACTCTCCACACCTGTGGATTGACTCCTGTTTTCACCCTCTCTGCAGGCGCTTCGTCCTGTGGAAAACGGTCGGCGCGAACGTGTGTCTATACTGGCCGCTCGCCCCGAAAGGGGCGCGACTTTTCTCTTCGAACGGGTACCTCGTGAAGCGGACTTACCAGCCAAACGTGCGTCGGCGGAAGCGCAAGCACGGCTTTCGCGCGCGCATGTCGACCCGCGCGGGACGGATGATCCTGAAGCGCCGTCGGTCGCGCGGACGCAAGCGACTCTCGGCCTGACCAGCGTGCAGCGTCGGCATCGTCTCTCGCGCTCGCGGGACTTCGACGCCGTGTACCGCCACGGCCGGTCGGTCTCGACCCGGTTCCTCGTGCTGTACTGGTTCGACCGTTCGGAGGACGGGGACGAGCCCCGGCTCGGGATCGCGGTCCCGAAGCAGCTCGGGGGCGCCGTCGTCCGCAACCGGATCAAACGGCAGCTCAAGGAGACGTGGCGCGCGATGCTCGAGCGTGTTCCCCCCGGCAAGGACTACGTGCTGATCGCCCGCCCCGGGCTGCCCGAGGCCGTCGAGGCGCGCGGCTTCGACTGGCTCGGCGAACGGGTCGAGGAAGTCCTGCAGAAGGCGTCCGCATGAGGTACGTCGGCGTCGGTCTCGTCTACGGCTACCGCTACACGTTCGGCCTGCTCGTGCCGGCCGGGACGTGCAAGTACCACCCGTCGTGCTCGCAGTACGCGCTCGACGCGCTCCGGCAATACGGTTTCTTCCGCGGATCGTTGAAGGCCGGCTGGCGCCTGCTCCGCTGCAACCCGTGGAGCCACGGGGGCTACGACCCGGCGTGATCCTGCCGCTCCTCATCCTCGAGCCGATCGAGAAGCCGCTCACCGCGCTCCTCGAGTGGCTGCACTCGTCCGTCGGGCTCACGTGGGCGTGGTCGATCGTCGCGCTGACGATCATCGTCCGGACGCTGCTCCTGCCGCTGACGGTCCGCCAGATCCACTCGATGCAGCGCCTCCAGCGCCACGCGCCGGAGATGAAGGCGATCCAGCAGCGCTACAAGAACGACCGCCCGAAGCAGCAGGAAGAGCTGATGAAGTTCTACCGGGAGAACAAGATCAACCCGGCCTCGTCGTGCCTGCCGATCCTGTTCCAGATCCCGGTGTTCCTCTCGCTGTTCTTCGTGCTGAAGAACTTCGAGAAGGAGGTCTTCGTCAACTACCCGGGCTCCGACCTCGGCTGGCTGTGGGGGCTCGTCCCGGACATCACGCAGCCGCTCAGCTCGGACCCGCTCTCGGCGGTGATCCTGCTCATCCTCTACGCGACGAGCCAGACCGCCTCGACGCTGCTCATGTCGAGCACGATGGACAAGACGCAGCGCTACCTGCTGCTCGCGCTGCCGCTCGTCTTCCTCTTCTTCGTCACGAACTTCCCCGCCGGCCTGATGATCTACTGGGTCACGACGAACCTGTGGACGACCGGGCAGGGCCTCGTCACGCGCCAGCTCCGGCCGAAGCCCGTGCAGCCCGAGAAGCGGAGCTCGCGGACGCCGCCGAAGGAGGACTCGGGGAACGGCGGCAAGCCGAGCGAACCGGCTCCGAAGCCGACACCGGCGCAGGCCCAGGCTCCGCGCCGCGTCAAGCGCAAGAAGAAGCGCGCGAGACGGTGAGCGCAGGTCCGCTCCAGGTCGAGGCGACGGGTGAGACCGTCGGCGAGGCGAAGTGGGCGGCGCTGCGAGAGCTCGAGAAGCTCGTGCCGGAGCTGGACAAGTCCGCGGTGCAGTTCCAGGTCGTCTCGGAGGGCGAGCGCGGTCTGCTCGGGGTCGGGTACTCGCCCGCGCGCGTCATCGCGTCGATCGATCCGAGCGAGCTGGTCGACGTCGACGAGAGCGAGGCCGCGGCGCGTGCGCGCGAGCTGGTCGAACGGATCACGATCGGGATCGGGCTGACTGCCCGGGTCGCGGTGCGCGAGGACGACGAGACGATCTACGTCACGTGCAGCGGCGACGAGCTCGGCCTGCTGATCGGCAAGCACGGCCAGACGATCGACGCGATCCAGTACCTCGCGAACGCGGTCGCGCGGCGCGGCGGAACGGAGGCGAAGGACGTCGTGGTCGACGCTGCGGGCTACCGCGACCGGCGTCGCGCGACGCTCGAGACGATCGCGGTGCGAAGCGCGCAGCAGGCGCTCCGCGAAGGACGCGTCGAGCTCGAGCCGATGACGGCGATCGAGCGGAAGATCGTGCACCTGCGGCTCAAGGACTTCCCCGGCGTGGAGACCTCGTCGGAAGGCGCAGAGCCGAACCGGTTCGTCGTCGTCATCAGGTGAGTGACGAGCGGCTCCGCCGCTGGATCGACGAGCTCGTCGCGACGCCCGGGCTGACGGCGATCAAGGATCCCGACGAAGCGTGGCGCGAGCACGTCGAACGCTCGCTCGAGGCTCTCGACGTCGTTCGCCGGTACGACGGGTCGATCGTGGACGTCGGGTCCGGAGGCGGGTCGCCGGGGATCCCGCTCGCGGCGGCGTTGCCCGAGCGCGAGGTCGTCCTGCTCGAGGCACAGGAGCGCAAGGCCGCCGCGCTCGAGCGGTTCGCGGCCGCGTTTCCCAACGTGCGCGTCGTGCGGGGCCGAGCGGAAGAGCAAGCGACAGACCGTTACGCCGTCGCCCTGGCGCGGGCGCTCGCAGAGCCGCCGGTCGCGGCCGAGTGGTGCCTGCCGCTCGTGCAGCCGGGCGGTGCGGTCGTGCTCTACGTCGGTCCCTCGGTGGACGTCGCGCGCGTGCAGCAGGTCGCGTCTCGGATCGGCGGCGGACAGGTCGAACAGGCCGGCGGACTGCTCGTGATCCCGAAGCTCGAGCCCACGCCGGAGGGCTTTCCGAGGCGTCCCGGAGTGGCGAAGAAGCGTCCGCTTGCGTGAGTAGTCTGGCCCGGTGGGGCGGATCTACGCGGTCGCGAACCAGAAGGGCGGCGTCGGCAAGACGACGACCGCCGTCAACCTCGCCGCCTGCCTTGCGGAGGCCGGTGAGACGTCGCTCGTCGTCGATCTCGACCCGCAGGCGAACGCGACTTCGGGCCTCGGCGAGAGCGCGAACGGGACGTCGAGCTACGACCTCCTCGACGGCGCGCCGCTCCAGGAGCTCGCGAAGCCCACGCGGTTCGCGAACCTGTCGCTCGTGCCGGCGAAGGCCGAGCTCGCGGGCGCCGTGGTCGAGCTCGCGCGCCGCGACGACGGCGACCGCTACCTCGCGCAGTCGCTCACCGACGTCTCCGGCTACGCGTATGTGTTCCTCGACTGCCCGCCTTCGCTCGGACCGCTGACCGTGAACGCGCTCGCGGCGGCGGACCGCGTGCTCGTGCCTGTGCAGGCCGAGTACTACGCGCTCGAGGGGCTCGCCGAGATCCTGCGCTCGATCGAGCTCGTGAAGACGCGCCTCAATCCCCGCCTCGGCGTCGCCGGCCTGCTGCTCACGATGGTCGACGGCCGCACGCGCCTCGCACAGGACGTCGAGGGTGAAGTGCGGCGCCACTTCGGCGACCTCGTGTTCGAGACGACCGTGCCCCGCTCCGTGCGCCTCGCCGAGGCGCCGAGCCACGGGCTCCCTGCGATCGCGTACGACCGTCGCTCCCCCGGAGCGGACGCGTACTGGAAGGTGGCGATGGAGCTTGTCCAGCGCGCCTAACCGCCGCGGCCTCGGCAAGGGTCTCGAGGTCCTGATCGGCGGCAAGGAGGGCCAGGAGCTCGCCGAGCTCCCCGTCGACCAGATCCATCCGAACCCTCGTCAGCCGCGCCGGCGCTTCGAGCCCGACGCCGCGACCGGGCTCGCGTCCTCGATCCGCACGCAGGGGCTTCTGCAGCCGGTCGTCGTGCGGCCGCGGTCGGCCGGCGGGTGGGAGCTGATCGCCGGCGAGCGGCGCTGGCGCGCGGCGAAGGAGGCGGGTCTCGACACGCTGCCGGCGCTCGTCCGAGACGCCGACGATCGCGACACGCTCCTGCTCTCGCTCGTCGAGAACGTCGCGCGCGAGCAGCTGTCCCCGGTCGAAGAGGCGCGCGCGTACGCGCTGCTGATCGACGAGTTCGATCTCACGCTCGGCGACGTCGCCGAGCGCGTCGGCAAGGCGAAGCCGACGATCTCGAACCGCGTGCGGCTGCTCGACCTTCCCGACGACGTGCTCTGGATGGTCGCGCGCGGCGAGCTCACCGAGCGTCACGCGCGCGCGGTGCTCGCCGTCCCCGACCGCGAAGGTCAGCGGCGGCTCGCGAAGCGGATCGTCGACCACGGCCTCTCGGCGAGGGCGGCCGAGCGGGCAGCGCAGGACGCCGGCGCGAAGCGAAAGCCGAGGCGCAAGACCGCCGTCGACCCCGCGCTCGCAGCGCGCGTTCGCGAGGCGATCGCGCAGGCGACCGGGTTCAAGGCCCGGATCGCTCCCGGCCACGTCGAGATCGAGTTCCGTGACGAGCACGAGCTCGAAGAGCTCGCCGAGGCGCTCGAGAACCTGACGCCGTAGGCCGTAACCAGTGCCCGCCGCCGGGCGTTAGACCTTCTGATGCTCGGTGTCTGGGCCCACGACGACCTCGAGTCCCTCGAGGCGATCTCGCAGAACGACGACGCCAAGCGGATCTTCCTCCGCATGGCCGCGATGTCGCAGAACGGAGGGCTCCCGCAGTTCCTCACCGAGCTCGCGTTCGACCCCGAGGTGGACGACGACATCAAGGGCACGCTCACCGAGCTCGCCGGCGATCACACGTTCCTTCTGGCGGTCGAGGACTACCTTCTGCGCACCCAGCGTTACCACTAGCAGTGGCTACACTGAGCGCCCCGGGCGATTAGCTCAGTTGGTTAGAGCGCCGCTCTGATAAGGCGGAGGTCCGTGGTTCGAATCCACGATCGCCCATCTCCCGGCTCTCAGGAAGTTCACATCTCGTTCGAGTGACGCCGATCAGGGGATCGTTCGCCTCTTCGACTGAACCGATGTCCCCCACAGGAAGTACTGCGGCTAATGGCGATCGGCGACCACGTCCTCCACCACGGTCGTCGCTACCGGCTTCGGGGAATCGACCCGATGAGCGTGAGCGAACGACAAGCTGAGCTCGAGGATCTCGAGACGGGCGAGCGCGTCCGCGTACCGCTCGACGAGGTCGAGGCGGACGAGTCGAACGGCGCGAATTCGGGCGTGTTTTAGGAAAAAGGCGCTGAGCTAGACTCAATCCAGGAGCCGTCCTGATGCAGGAGATGGACATCTACGGGGTCAGTTTCGACCTGGTCGGCAAGCAGCCGATCGTTCTCCTCAAGACGAAGGACGGGAACCGGTACCTCCCGATCTGGATCGGCCAGCCCGAAGCGGCGGCGATCCTGATGAAGCTCCAGGGCGCGTCGACGCCGCGACCGATGACGCACGACCTCGTCACGGACATCCTCAGCCAGCTCGACGCGCAGGTGACACGCATCACCGTCACCGAGCTGCGCGAGAACACGTTCTACGCACAGGTGACCGTGCAGGTCGACGGCACCGAGATCGACGTCGACTCGCGCCCGTCCGACGCGATCGCGCTCGCGATCCGCGCCGAGGCGCCGATCTTCGCCGCCGACCAGGTGATCGAGGAGTCCGCGATCGAGTTCGAGGGCGAAGAGGTGAACGAGGAGGAGATCGTCACCGAGTTCAAGCGCTTCCTCGACGACGTCTCGCCGGACCAGTTCGCGGACGCCGAGGACTCTTAGCCGGCCGCCGACGCCGCTGCGCCCGCGATCGCGATCGCGTTGAAGGTCGCGTGGAGCACGAAGCCCGGGATCGTGCTGTCGGTGAGCTCGCGCATCACCGCGAGACCCATGCCGAGGACGAAGACGAGGACGAACCCCTCGAGCAGTCCGTGGACCGCGGCAAACGCGGCCGCGGAACCGACGACGGCGACGGTGCGACCGTACGGCCGGAGCAGGGAGAAGCCGAGCCCTCGGAAGATCATCTCCTCGACGAATGGGCCGGCGATCACGACGAGCGCGACGTTGATCGCGAACACCGTGGAGTTCGGCGGTGGCCACTCCTCGGGCACGAGCCCCTGCTCTCGCGCCGGGTCGAGGGAGAGCTGGCTGAGCAGCGCGCCGATCGCGGCCACGAGCAGGAACGTCCCGATCGCGACGAGCGCCGCGCGGCCGACGCGGCGCGGGCGACGAAGCGCGAAGAGCGACCACGAGCCCCCGGCGATCGCCAGCGCAATCGCGCCGAGCAACACCCACTGGAAGGTGCTCGCTGCGGCGAAGCTCGAGCTGTAGAGCGGATCGTTCAGCTCCGCCTCGTCGGCGACGTAGCGGCCGTAGATCTGCACGAACGTCAGCAGTGAGACGAGCGCGAGCCAGAACGCGAGTCGGGTCGAGTGCGACTCGCGAACGTTCACGCGACCTCCGCGAGCGGCGCGGGCGCGAAGGCGATCCCGGCTGCCGCGGCTGCATCGCGGTCGTGGTCGGTGTCGCCGACGTGCAGCGTCCTCGACGCGGGCACGCCGAGCCGCTCGAGGGCGAGGCGAAAGACCGCGGGGTCCGGCTTGCGGGCACCCGCGTCGGCCGACGTGACGACGGGAATGCCGAGCTGGTCGAGCCGCTCGTGGAGCGAGATGTCCCAGTTCGAGACGACGGCGAGCGCCAGGCCGCGCGCCCGCAGCCGCTCGATCGCCTCGCGCGCGCCTTCGACCCAGCTGAACTCGAGCGCGTCGACGAGCTCCTCGGGGCCGAGCGACGACCCGAGCGCCTCGTTGAAGACCTGGGCGCAGCGTCCGCGGAGCCTCGCGAGCGACTCGGCGTCGCGTCCCTCGACGGCGTGCTCGGCGTAGTACTCGACCTCGGCGCGGAACGCGCGGTCGATCGCCTCCCGCTCGAATCCCGGGAGCAGGCGCGCGAGCGGGCCCACAGGATCGCGGAGCTCGAGCAGCGTTCCATAGGCGTCGATCGTGACCGCGTCGACCGTCGACCAGTCTCGTTGACCGCGGGCCACCAACGTCTCGATGATACGGGCATGCCGCCGCGCCACTTCACACGGGACGAGGCGAACGCGCTGCTCGTCGAGGTCCGGCCGTTGACCGAGCGGCTCATCGAGCACCGTGCGTCGCTCGTCCAGGCGCAGACGCAGCGTGCCGAGCTCGGGCTCCGGATCGCGGGGAACGGCGGGGGCGTCGACTCGAACGAGCTCGCCCGGCTCGACTCGCTCATCGACACCGAGCTCGCAGGCGTCGCGCGCTGCGTGAACGCGATCCACGGGCTCGGCGGCGTCGTCAAGGATCCCGACGTCGGCCTCGTCGACTTCCCGGCGCGGATCGAGGGCATCGAGGCGTTCCTCTGCTGGCAGCTGGGAGAGGAGCAGATCGACCACTGGCACGGGATCGAGGAGGGCTTCGCGGGCAGGAAGCCGCTCGATCCGTAGGGAACTACCTCCGGATGGACTGGGATCGCGTCGACTGGGATCGCATCGCGATCGCAGCGGGTGTCGTCCTGGCGGCCGTCGTCGCCGCCCGGATCGTCGACGCGCGCATGGCCAAGCGCACGCTCGACCCGGGTGCCGCGACGCGCTACCGCGTTCTGCGGCGGACGATCTCCACCGTGATCATCTCGGTCGGGGTGCTCTCGGCGCTCCTGACGATCCCCGCCGTCCGCGCAGTCGCGGGCGGGGTCCTCGCCTCGACGGCGATCCTCGGCCTGATCCTCGGCCTCGCGGCGCAGCGCACCCTCTCGAACTTCGTGGCCGGGATCCTGATCGCGGTCGCCCAGCCGGTTCGACTCGGCGACCTGATCACCGTCAAGGACCAGACCGGGCGGGTCGAGGAGATCGGCCTGACCTACACCTTCATCCGCCTCGCCGACGGCGCCAGGCTCGTGATCCCGAACGACACGCTCGCCTCGGATACCATCCGCAACTCGACGATTCGGAGCGTGGACTCGGTGGCAGAGATCAAGGTGCAGGTGCCGCTCACGCAGGACGTTGCCGCCGCCGTAGACGCGCTTCGCGAGGAGACCGCCGAGTACGAGGGCTCGCAGGTCGTGCTGAGCAACCTCGAAGGGAACGCGACGCTGACCGTGCGCGTCCCCTCGCCGCGCGGCGGGGCTGAGCCGCTCGAGCACGAGCTGCGGCTGCGCGTGCACCGCCGGCTTCGCTCCGAGGGAGTGCTCGCGTGAGCCCGCGCCCGCGTCGTGGCTCTGCCCGAGATGCCCGAGCTCGATCGCCGTCGCCGGAGCCGTCGCCGCGCGAAGAAGCGTCACAAGCACAAGGTCGCGCTCTTCCTGATCGCGGCGTTGGTGCTCATCGTGATCGTCGTTCCCGCGGGAGGCGTCGGCGGAGCAGCGGTCATGTGCTCGAACGTCGAGCTCGAGGACCTCCGGCCGGCGGAGATCGGCGAGAACTCATTCGTCTACGCCGCGGACAACACGCTGCTCGGCGCGATCCCGGCCGAGCGCAACCGCCAACCGGTTCCCGCCGCGAAGATCAGCAAGTGGATGCCGAGGGCGACGGTCGCGATCGAGGACCGCCGCTTCTACGAGCACAACGGTGTCGACGTCGAGGGCATCGCGCGCGCAGCGTTCAAGAACCTGAGCGAGAAGCGCGTCGTCGAGGGCGGTTCGACGATCACGCAGCAGCTCGTCCGCAACCTCTACATCTCGCGCGAGCGCACGGTCGAGCGGAAGCTCAAGGAGGCGTGTCTCGCGATCAAGCTCGACCGCGCGTGGTCGAAGCAGCGGATCCTGACGAGCTACATGAACCAGGTCTACTACGGCAACCACGCGTACGGGATCGAGGCAGCGGCGCGCACGTACTACTCCGTGCCCGCGCGAGCGCTGACGCTCGAGCAGGCCGCGCTGATCGCCGGGCTCACGCAGGCGCCGTCGACGTACGACCCCGTCCTGCAGCCCGAACGCGCGCTCGCCCGCCGCGACGAGGTGCTGCGCGCGATGTTCACGACGGGCGCGATCACGCCGAGCCAGTACAACGTCGCCGTCGCCAACCGCGACCTCGAGCTGAAGCCCGGCAAGCTCTACCAGCGGATCCGCGAGCCGTACTTCTTCTCGTACGTCTACAACGAGCTCGTGAAGGAGTACGGCGGTGCGACGGTCCGCTCCGGCGGGCTGCGCGTCTACACGACGGTCGACCGGCGACTTCAGATCGCGGCGCGGCGCGCGATGATCGACACGCTTCCGTACAAGACCGACCCCTCGTCGGCGGTCGTCTCGATCGAACCGAGCTCCGGCGCGATCAGGGCCATGGTCGCCGTCACGCCGAACTCGACGAAGAATCAGTACAACCTCGTCTCGCAGGGACGACGGCAGGCAGGCTCGACCTTCAAGACGTTCGTCCTCGTCGCCGCCGTCGAGCGCGGCGTCAATCCGGACACGACGTACTACCGGTCGCAGCGGTTCATCTACCAGCCCGATCCGCTGACCGAGCCGTGGGAGGTGAAGACCTACAGCGACTCGTACCTCGGCACGACGTCGATCACGAGCGCGACGCTCGCGTCGGACAACACCGTGTACGCGCAGCTGACGCTCGACCTCGGCCCGGAGGCCGTCGCGAACGCGGCGCGGAAGATGGGCGTGACGGTGCCGAAGTCGGAGGTCGTGCCGGCCATGGGGCTCGGCGCGATCTCGGTGTCACCGCTCGAGATGGCGTCGGCGTACGCGACGCTCGCGGCGGGCGGGATCCACTCGCAGCCGATGGCGATCCGCAAGGTCGTGCTCCCGGGCGGCAAGGTCGACGAGGACGCCGGCTGGGGCAAGCCGAAGCGCGAGCGCGTGATGCCCGACTGGGTCGCCTACGAGGTCACGCGGATCCTCGAGCAGAACGTGCAGGCCGGGACCGGCGTCGGCGCCCAGATCGGCCGGCCGGCCGCCGGCAAGACCGGCACGACGGACAACCACGCCGACGCGTGGTTCTGCGGCTTCACCCCGCAGCTGCAGACGACGGTCTGGGTCGGCTACCCGCAGGCGCAGATCCCGATGGAGAACGTGCACGGGATCGCGGTCGCCGGCGGGACGTTCCCCGCGGACATCTGGCGGCGGTTCATGACCGTCGCGATGGAGAACAAGGCGTACGTCGAGTGGCTTCAGCCGCGGCACAGCCCCGTCTGGAAGACGTTCGAGACCGGCCAGTACGCGGTGCAGTACGTCGGCGGCTACTCGTCCCCGTCGCCTGCTCCGACCGAGCCGGCACCGCCGCCGAAGACTCCGGCGGCGCCGCCGACCCAGGCTCCTCCTGCCCAGCCGCCTCCGACCGAGGCGCCGCCTCCTCCGCCTCCGCCGCCGACCGAACCAGGCGCTGTCACGCCGTGAGCTGACCCGGCTCGCGCCGGGCCTCGTCGTCCTCGTCCTCGTCGCGGGCTGCGTCGCGGTCGCATGGCCCGACGACTCGCCGATCGTCCCCCAGCCGGGTGGCGCGATGGTCGGCGACGACGCCTGGGCGTGGGCGTTCCTCGTCCTGCTCGCGCTCGCGTTCGCCGCGTACCTGGTCGGGCTCGCGGTGCTTGCACGCCGCGGCGGCGCGGCCCGGGCGGTGGTCGTCGTGGCGGCGGCCGTGCAGCTCGTCCCGCTCGCCGCGCCGCTCCTTCTCTCGACCGACGCGTGGACGTACTGGGAGTACGGCCGCATTGCGGTCGTCCACGACGGCAATCCGTACCGAGACACGCCCTCGGACTACCCCGACGACCCTTCCTACCAGTACGCCGGCGTGAAGTGGCGCGATCGGACGTCCGTGTACGCGCCCGGGTTCACGCTCGCGTCGGAGCCGCTCGCGGCGGCGGCGGGAACGTCCGCGAATGCGGCGGCGTGGATCTACAAGACGCTCGCTGCGCTCGCTGCGGTCGCGATGGCGGTCCTCGCGGCCCGGCTCGCGGTGCGGCCCGCGCTCGCCGCGGCCTTTGTCGGGTGGAACCCGGTGCTCGCCGTGCACCTCGCGGGCGGAGGGCACAACGACGCGTGGATCGGTGCGCTCCTGCTCGCGGCGCTCGTCTGTGCAGGCGCGCGACGGCAGTGGGCGGGCGCAGCGTGGGTGGTGAGCGCGTCGATCAAGTGGATCCCCGTCGTGCTCTTCCCGCTCCGTGCGCTCGAGGCGCGAACGAGCGGCCGGAGTGTCGGCCACCTCGGGTTCGCGCTCACCGCGGTGGTCGTGTTCGGGCTCGCGACGTGGCGGTACGGATTCGCGTGGCTCGGGGCGTTCGGCCCGCTCGCCGACAACGCGCGGGAGACGACGAGCTACGCGCTCCCGGCTCGGCTCGCGCAGCACGGAGTTCCCGAGGGGCTCGCGATCGCGCTCTTCGGCCTTGCGTTCGCCGCGGCGTTCGCGTGGCTCCTCCTCTCGGCGTGGAGAGGGCGAGCGCGTCTCGCGCTCGCTGCGGTGCTCCTGGTCGTGTGCGCGCCGTACGTCACGCCGTGGTATCTCGCGTGGGTCGATCCCGCTCGCAGCCGTCGAGGAGGACCGGCTCGCGCGGGTGCTCGCGCTCGCGCTCACGGCGTACCTGCTCCCGCAGACGATTCCCGTCTGAACACGAGCACGCCGTCGTCGTCGAAGACGACACGCCAGCGGGGATCCGCGCGCAGGCGGCGGATCGCGATGCGGTACGGGCCCGGCGCGATCCGGTCGAGGTAGCCGGGCGAACGTTCGTCGACCGCGATCCACTGCGCGTCCGCGCGGACCGGGAAGCTGAGGAAGCGCCGGCGCGCCGAGAGGTGTGCGCCGAGCGAGTTCGACGCGGAGACGACAGCGTCCGAGGGGATCAGCTCGAGCGCCCGTTCCGCGATCCGGTCGTGCTCGCTCACGAGCGCGGAGCGGGCCTGGAGATCCTCGCCGCCCGGGATCCAGCCCCACGCAGGGATCGCGCCGAGCGCGAAGTTGGCGACGAGCATCAGCACCACGAGGAGCGGGGCGACGTTCCGGCGCACCTTCGCCGCCGTGAAGATCGCAGCTGCGAAGAACGCGGGGATCAGCGGCGCGGTGTAGTGGAAGTGGATCGACGTCTGCGTCCTCGTCGACGAGAGGAGGTTGAGCGCGAGGTCCGGCAGCGCGGGCAGCAGCGCGAGCGGCGAGCCGAGCGGCAGGAACGCGAGCGGCAGGAGCAGGCGCACGAGGTAGCCGAGGCCGCGCTCGTCGAACGCGACGCGGAAGAGCGTGAGCGGGTCGGTGGCGGCGGTCTTCAGGATCCCGCCGATCGAGCCGCCGACCTCGTCGTAGCGGCCGGCGAACGGGTCGCCGCCCTCGCCGAAGTGCGGCTGGACGACGCCCACCGCGATCGCCGCCGCAGCGATTCCCGCGAGCGCGATGACGGCGCCCGCGGCACGGTGGCGCCGGGCGAGCGCGTACCACGCGCCGAGCCCCGCGACGGCGAGCGGCACCTCCTCCTTCGTCAGGCTCGCGAGGATCGCGAACACCGCGAACGGGACGAGCCGATCCTCGTCGAGGTACCAGAACGCGAAGAGCAGCAACGGACACGCGAGCGCGACGGGATGGAACTCGGACAGCGTCACCCACTGCGTCGCCGGGTAGAGCAGGTACGCGAGCGAGAAGCCGAGGCCGGCGCGGGGCGAGGCGAGGTGCTTCCGTCCGAGCCAGAAGACCGGAAGCGCACCGAGCGCGATCGCGACCGATTGGACGACGAGCAGCATCGAGGGGCTCGGCCACACGAGCCAGAGCGGCGCGAACAGGACGAGGATCGGGTCGACGTGCGACGCGAGGCGCGAGGTCTGCTCGCCGGCGAGGTTCGTCACCTCGAGCGGGTCGCCGTGCGCGGTCGACCAGACGGCCTGCACCATGTTCCCGAGATCGAAGCGTCCGGTCTCGAACGAACGGTGGCGCAGGACGGAAAGCGCGCCGAAGCCCGCCGCGTACGCCGCGACCGCCGCGAGGAGCAGTCGCCGTTCGGTCAAGCCGTCGCGCGCTCGAGGATGTCGCGCCAGCGCCGGCCGAGTACGTCCTCGCTCGCGCGCCTGAGATACGTCCCGAGCCCGACGAAGGCGATCCGGTTGCGCAGGTCGTCGTTTGCTGCGAGTCGACGGAGCGCATCCGCGAGTGCCGCATGGTCGCCGGGCTTGACGAGGAGCGCGTCATATCCGTCGGTGAGGAGCTCGCGCGCCGCCGGCGTGTCGGCCGTGATGACTGGCGCGCCGCAGGCGAGCGCCTGGAAGACCTTGTTCGGGATCACGCGAGCAGCCTTCGCCGATGTGCCGAAGATCCCGAGCGACGCTCCCGCGCCCAGGTACTCCGCGGGCAGGCGCTCGTATTCGACCCACGGCAGATGCTCGACGTTCGGCGGCCGTCCTTCGAGCAGCGCGTCGAGCTGGCCGCTTCCCACGATCCGGAATCGGAGCTCGGGCGCTGCTCGCGCGGCGGCGAGGATCGTCTCGAGCCCGTGGAGCGGGATCAGCTTGCCGACGAAGAGCGCGTGCGTGAACGAGGCCGGTCGCCAGCCCGCCCGGAACACGCGGTCTTCGGCACCGACCAAGCACGACTCGACATGCGCGATGCCGCCGAGATCGGCGAGGAATCGCGCGTTCGCGTCGGTGTCCGCGACGACGACGTCCGCCGCGCGCAAGGCGCGACGGTCGACTGCGCGCAGCACGCGGGCCGGCAAAGAGCCGTCCGAAAAGCGCCCGCGGTCGCCCACGAGCGTGTCCGAAAGCGCGACGAGCGGGTTGAACACCACGGGTGCGCCGCGCCCAGCCCACTTCGCCGCGAGCACGTCGGCGTGGCCGGGGTAGCCGACGATCACGGCGTCGTAACGCTCCCGCGGGCGGCGGAGCAGCGCGACCTCGGCCCGCGCGAGCCGGAGCGCGGTTCGGGCGCCGGCACGCCAGGCGTCGCGCCGTCCCTCCCACACGGATTCGTGTCGCTCGTCGACGTCGACGCCGGCGCGCCGGAGGCTCGAGATCACCTGCGCGTTCCGCGGGTAGTCGCGCTCGTACGTGCCGAAGTAGAGGACTCTCAGGACAGGATCTCGTCGACGCGCGCTTCGTCCCGGCCGCGCTCGAGCGCGCGCTCCTCGTGGTGCGTCGTGATCATCTCGCCGATCAGACCGAGCGAGAGGAACTGCATCCCGACGACGACGAGCAGCACGCCGAGCGTGAGCAGCGGCCGGTGTCCGATCGCGCTGCCGGCGAACCAGAGGATCGTGAGGTACGCGCAGATCAGAAACCCGATCGCTCCGAGCGCGAGGCCGAGTCCGCCGAAGAGATGCAGCGGACGGTGCCGGTACCGGCCCATGAACGTCACGGTGATCAGGTCGAAGAACCCGCGCAGGTAGCGCTCGATCCCGTAGCGCGAGCGGCCGTGCTCGCGCGGACGGTGATTGACCGCGAGCTCCGTCACGCGGTAGCCGCGCTCGTGCGCGAGCACGGGGATGAAGCGGTGAAGCTCCCCGTAGAGCGGCATGCCACGGACCACCTCGGCGCGGTACGCCTTGAACCCGCAGTTCATGTCGTGCAGCCGCACGCCCGAGATCCAGCCGGTGACCGCGTTGAAGATCCGCGACACGATGCGCCGTCGCCACGGGTCGCGGCGTCGGACCTTCCAGCCCGACACGAGGTCGTAGCCCTCGTCGAGCTTCGCGAGCAGCCGCGGGAGCTCCGCGGGATCGTCCTGGCCGTCGGCGTCGAGCGTCGCGATCAGGTCGCCCGACGCCTGCGCGAAGCCCGCAGCGAGCGCGGCCGCCTTGCCGAAGTTGCGGCGGAGCCGGACGACGCGGACGTTCGGCGCACGTGCGTGGAGCCTCGTCAGCGCGGCGAACGAGCCGTCGGTCGAGCCGTCGTCGACGAACACCGCCTCCCACTCCTGGTCGAGCGGGTCGAGTGCGGCGGCGACCTCGTCGTACAGGAGCTCGACGCTTCGCTCCTCGTTGTACACCGGCACGACGACCGAGAGCACGTTGCGAGCGTAGCGCCACTAGGGTGACCGCGTGGCCGATCTGCTGTCGCTCGGGGACGCGATCGACGAGGTGCTCGCTCGTGCGAGGCCGCTCCCAGCGGAGGACGTGCCGCTCGACGCCGCACGCGGCCGCGTGCTCGCCGAGCCGGCGCGATCTGCGATCGACCTCCCGCCGTTCGCGAGCTCCGCGATGGACGGTTTCGCGATCCGGAGCGCCGACGCACCGGGACAGTTGGTTGTCGTGGAGCGAATCGCAGCGGGGCGGCCCGCGGGCCGTGCACTCGCCGCAGGCGAGGCGATGGGTATCGCAACCGGAGGCGTCGTCCCCGAGGGCGCTGACGCCGTCGTCCCGCTCGAGGACGTTGCCGACCATGACAACACGGTAGAGATTCCGTCGGACGTTGCCAGTGGAGCCAACGTCAGACCGCGCGGCGGCGACACGTCCAAGGGCGACGAGGTGGTCCCATCCGGGACGCGGCTCGGCGCCGCGCAGATCGGCGCGCTCGCCGCGGCGGGCGTTCCGAACCTGCGCGTCACGCGCCGGCCGCGCGTTGCCGTCCTCGCGACGGGCACCGAGCTCCGCGCACCCGGTGAGCAGCTCGCGCCGGGCCAGATCTACGAGGCGAACGGCGTCATGCTCGCCGCTGCGCTCGAGGAGTACGGCGCGACGGTCGATCGCATCCCGCCGGTCGAAGACGACGAGAACGCGCACCGCGCCGCGCTCGAGCGCGCCCTCGACGCCGATGTCGTCGTCACCTCGGGCGGCGTCTCGGTCGGTCCGCACGACCTCGTGCGACGCGTGGCCGGCGAGCTCGGGGTCGAGGAGGTCTTCTGGCGCGTCGCGGTCAAGCCCGGCAAGCCGGTGTCGTTCGGCGTCCGCGATGCGACGCTCGTCTTCGGCCTGCCCGGGAACCCGGTCTCGACGCTCGTCGGCTTCGAGCTCTTCGTTCGACCCGCGCTCCGGGCGCTCGAAGCCGAGCGCGATCCGGGACCGCGCTGGGAGCACGGCGCGCTCGCGCGGCCCGTCCGTCGAAACGCCGTCCGTGACGAGCTCGTTCGCTCACGCCTGAGCGACGGAGGCCTCGAGCCGCTCGGCGGGCAGGAGTCGCACATGATCGTTCGTGCCGCGGCCGCCGACGTGCTCGTGCTCGTCCCGCGCGGTGAGGGCGAGCTGCCCGCCGGCGAGGCGGTCCGCTTCCTTCGCCTCTAACCCTCGATCGCGCGCTCGCGGTCCGCAGACGTTCGCCGCCGCTCGACCGCGAGCAGCCCTGCCCGGACCAGCTGCCGAACGGGCCCGCGCGGCGGCCGCTCCTCCGACGACGGGTACGGCGCGTACCGCCGGGCCGACAGCGCGGCGAGCTGGCCGGCGACACCGAGCCACGCGAGGAAGAGCACGACGAGCGGCACGGGCACGTAGCCGATCGCGACGAGCTCGACCAGGTAGGCGAACACGTCGGCGCCGAGCCCGAGCCGATCCGAGAGCGACCAGAGCAGGAGCGCCGGCCCGGCGAAGCCCGCTGCGAGCAGCGCGGCGCGGGTCCAGATCGGCCGCGACTGGAACTGCGGCAGCCAGAGCCACGCGTGGAGCGACGGAAGCACGAAGACGAGCGCGAACGCGTTGACAGCCACGACGAGCAGCGACACGAGCCCGAGCATCAGGAGCGCGGCGGTGTACCCGGCGAGCTCCTCCTCGAGCGCGACCTCGCGGCGCGGGATGAGTCGGTGGCGCGCGACGATCCACGCGATCGCGGACACGAGCAGGAGCGTGACGATTGCCATGACGGGCCACGTCTGTGCCGCGGCCGCCTGCGGCGGGATCGGCAGCGGATCACCCTGCGGCCAGCCGCCGAGGCGCGCCACGACCGCGAATGCCAGCCCGACGAAGAGCCAGAACGCGAGCCTGCTCAGATAGCTGCGCACTGCCGGCGCGAGCGGGATCCGGCGCCGGCGGCAGCGCGCGAAGAGGTCGACCGCGGCGGCCAGGAAGGGAAGGAGCGCCGCGACGAGGACGAGCTCGACCGCCCAGCCGCGGACCGCACGCGTGCCGAAGTAGAGGAAGGGCGGTCCGGCGCGGGTCACCTCGAGCCCCTGGTCGATCGAGCCGATGAGCGTCTGCGCGGCGCCGCCGAGCTGCCCCATCCGCGGCGATTGGAGCAGTGTCCGCAGCCTCGCGTCGGTGTCGAGCTCGGCCGGGAGCGGCGAGTCTCCCTGCGTCGTGATCGTCAGCGCGGACACATCCCGCCCGACGAACGGCGCCTGCTCGTAGAGGCTGAAGGGGAACGCGAGGTCGAGCAGCTGACGTGGGGCGCTCGGGCGGAGCGGCACGATGCCGGTCTCCTCGGCGATGCGCGCCGACGCGGTGCGGACGAGCGTGAGCGCGGGGGAGCGCGGCCGATCGCCGGCGAAGTGGAGGCGCGGCGGCCCGGGGCCGGCGATGGCGTCGAGGTTGATCACCGCATCGACGTCGGCTCCCTCGGTCTCCGCGAAGTGGCGCGCGCCGACGCCGCCGAGTGCGCCGCCGTCGGTCGAGACGAACACGAGCGTGTGGATCGGCCCGGGCTGCTCCGCTTCGCTCGTCGTCGGCGTCGCGAACGAGCGGGCGAGGACGATGAGCGCCGCGGTGCCGGTCGCGTTGTCGTTCGCGCCCGGCCCGGTTCCGAGGTCGTCCCGGTGCGCCAGCACGACGATCCGACGGTCGGACCGGCCGCGCACCGTCGTGACGAGGTTCGCGAACCGGAGGTTCCCGTACCCGGGCACCTCCGCGGAGAACGGCTGGGTCCGGACCGTGAGCCCGTACGGCCTGAGCTGGTCGCGATACCAGTCGGCCGCGAGCTCAGCGCCCGTGCTGCCCGGGAAGCGCATCGGGTAGAAGCGCGCGAACTCCTCGGCGAGCGTCTCGGCCGACGCGGAGTCGAATGCGGGCGGAAATGCCTGCGGGAGCGGGGCCGGGCGGGCGACGCTGAAGGCCGCGAGGAGCAGCGGGATCGAGAGCACGAGCCATGTGCCGCGGTACATCCGGGCGTTGACCGGGCGCTCCGGCGAGCCGGGCCTGGCCCGCCGTCTCGGTGTCGAGGGCGGAACGGCCATGGCGACGGAGTGTAGGCGCGCCCCCAGCGGGCGGCCGTTCGCGGGCATCATTGAGCACGTGGCAGATGCCTCCACCATCCTGCTGGTCGACGACGAGGACTCCGTCCAGAAGCTGCTTGCCTACCCGCTCGAGCGCGACGGCTTCAAGGTCGTGGCCGGCGCGCGATGGAGAGGAGGCGCTTCAGCGCTTCGGCGAGCAGCCCGTGGACCTCGTCGTCCTGGACGTGATGCTCCCGAAGCTCGACGGCCTGGAGGTCTGCAAGCGCCTGCGCGCCCAGAGCTCGGTGCCGATCATCATGCTCACCGCCCGCGACGACGAGTTCGACAAGGTGCTCGGGCTCGAGCTCGGCGCCGACGACTACATCACGAAGCCGTTCTCGATCCGCGAGTTTCGGAGCCGGGTGCGCGCACTCCTGCGGCGGGTCTCCGCGCCTCGTCCCGGGGCCGGCGACGCGTCGACGATCGAGGCCGGGGACGTCACGATCGACCTCGCCCGCCGGACGGTGAGCGTGGCCGGCCGGGACGTCCAGCTCACGTACGTCGAGTTCGAGCTGCTGCGCACGCTCGCCTCGACGCCGGGCGTCGTCTACTCGCGCCAGCGGCTGCTCGAGGCCCTCTGGGGCGGCTCCGACTACCGCGAGCCGCGGACGATCGACGTCCACGTCCGGCACCTCCGCGAGAAGCTCGAGGAAGACCCGAGCGAGCCGAGGTTCCTCCAGACCGTGCGCGGCGCCGGGTACCGCTTCAACGTGCCATGAGCCCGCTCCGCAGCGTCGGCGCACGGCTCAGCCTCGCGCTCCTCGTCGTGGTCGCGGCGGCGCTCGCGATCGTCTACGCGGCACTCGTCCCGATCCTCGAGCGGAACCTCGTCGACAACAAGATCGAGCAGCTCGTTCCGCTCGCCGAGGGCCTCGCGAGCCGCGTTCCCGAGCGACCCGCGACGCCAGCAGATCTTCGCCGAGGACAACGCCTCGAGCATCCAGGCCCGCGTGATGATCGTGAGCCCGCTCGCTGGAGGGGCCCGGGCCCGGTCGTCCTCCCGATCGCCGACTCCCAGTCCACGCAGTCGTCCCAGATCTCGGACGAGATCGCCGTCAGGGCGGCCCGGACGCGGACCGCGCAGCAGGGCCGGATCGAGCGCGGCGGAAAGTCCTACGCGGAGGCCGCGATGCCGCTCGCGAACCGGTCGGTCGCTCGTCGTCAGGGCGCCGCTGCAGGACACGCTCGCGAACATCGGGCTCGTCCGCCGCCGGCTCCTGCTCGCCGGCGTCCTCGCGCTCCTCTTCTCGCTCGCGGTCGGCTACGGCGCGGCGTACCTCTTCGCACAGCGGTTGCGCAAGCTCGAGCGCGCGGCCGACCGGATCGCGAGCGGCCGCTTCGACGAGCCGATCGTCGACTCCGGCCGCGACGAGGTCGCCCAGCTCGCCCAGGCGTTCGACCGGATGCGCCTGCGGCTCGCCGGCCTCGAGCGCGCCCGCCGGGAGTTCATCGCGAACGCCTCGCACGAGCTCCGCACGCCGATCTTCTCGCTCGGCGGCTTCCTCGAGCTGCTGACCGACGAGGAGCTCGACGAGGACACGCGGCGCGAGTTCCTGGCCACCGCGCGCGAGCAGGTCGGCCGCCTGACGAAGCTCGCGACCGATCTTCTCGACCTCTCGCGGCTCGACGCGGGCCGCGTCCGGCTCGAGCGCGAGACCCTCGACCTCGGGGCGCTCGCGCAGTCGATCTCGACCGAGTTCGAGCCGCTCGCGAGGACGCGGGAGCACACGATCGAGACCGACGTCGACGGCAGCCCGACCGGCGTCGGCGACGAGCTCCGGACGCTCCAGATCGGCCGGATCCTGCTCGAGAACGCCCTCGTCCACACGCCGCCCGGCACCGCGATCCGCGTCCGGGCGGGACAGAACAACGGGCGCGCGCTCCTGATCGTCGAGGACGAGGGACCGGGCGTGCCCGCCGCGCAGCAGGGCCAGGTCTTCGAGCGGTTCTACCGCGTGGACGGCGGGATGGCCGCCGGCAGCGGCCTCGGCCTCGCGATCGCGAAGGAGCTGGCGGAGCTGATGGGCGGGACGATCGAGATCGACTCGCGCCCTGGCGCGACGACCTTCCGGCTCGAGCTTCCCTCCGCCGCCTAGCGTTTTCCGCGGAAAACCGGGCGCTGGCTACAGTGGGCACGATGCGCCCGGCCTCCGTCGTCCTCGTCTCGGTGGCCTGCGCGCTCCTCGGCGCCCTCGCGGCGATCGGGATCGGGAGCGCCGCCGGTTGGATCGGCGACACGGACACCGTGATCGTCGGCGGCACCCCGCCGCAGTCCGGCGACGCCGCCTCGGCGCCGCTGCAGAGCGCCGCGAAGCCCCTGGTCGGCCGCGACTTCGACCCGGCGCGGATCTACGAGGCCCGCCAGAGCGGGGTCGTGACCATCTTCGCCTTCTTCGGCGACGAGACCGACACGACGACGGCGGCCTCCCAGGGCTCGGGCTTCGTCGTCTCGAAGGACGGCCTCGTGCTCACGAACTCGCACGTCGTCACGACCGCGGGCGAGGGGAACGGCCCAGTCGAGTCGGCCCAGGCCGTCTACGTCCAGTTCGCGGACGGCGACCGGGTGAAGGCCCGGATCATCGGCTACGACCCGTTCACGGACGTCGCGGTCGTGCGGGTCAGCGGGAACCAGCACAAGCTCGCTCCCGTGCCGCTCGGCGACTCGGCGCGCGTCGTCGTCGGCGAGCCGGTCGCCGCGATCGGGAGCCCGTTCGGAAACGAGAGCTCGCTCACGGTCGGCGTCGTCTCGGCGACGAAGCGCTCGATCGCCTCGCTCACGTCGATCTACAACGTCGTCGACGCGATCCAGATCGACGCGCCGATCAACCGCGGGAACTCCGGCGGCCCGCTCTTCGACGCCCGCGGCCGCGTGATCGGCATCAACGCCCAGATCCGGAGCGACTCCGGCCAGAACGAGGGCGTCGGCTTCGCGATCCCGATCAACGCCGCGAAGCGCTCGCTCGACCAGCTCGTGCAGACGGGCACCGTGAGCTACGCCTACGTCGGGGTGACGACGACGAACCTCACGCCGACCCTCGCGAAGCGTTTCGAGCTCCCCGTCACCCAGGGCGCGGTCGTCAACGACGTCCGGGCGAACAGTCCGGCCGCCCGCGCCGGCATCAAGGGCGCCACGCGCGACGAGGAGTTCAACGGCATCTCGTTCCCGGTCGGCGGCGACCTGATCGTCGCGATCGACGGCGAGGTCGTCCGGAGCGCCGACGACGTCGTCCGCCTCGTGACCGAGCTCGAGCCCGGGAAGGTCGCCGTCTTCACGGTCTTCCGGGACGGCAAGCGGCAGCGCGTGGCGGTCCGTCTCGGCGAGCGTCCGATCACGCGTTAGGGGCGACCCCTCCGGGGGTAGAAGGCGCTCACGGCCTTCGTCACAGAGGTTTTCGGTAGGTTCACTTGCCGCAATCTGCTTCATCCGTTTCCAAATGGCAACCATTGATCTGGACGAGCACGTGAGCGACACCGACCGCGGAACGCGCGAGGTTCGCCTCACGATCCCCGCGAAGCCGGAGTACATCACCCTCGGCCGGCTGGCCCTGACCGGCATCTCGCGGCTGCGGCCGCTCGACGAGGAGACGCTCGGCGATCTCAAGCTGGCGCTCACCGAGGCGTGCTCGAACTCGGTGCGGCACGCCTACGCGAACGGCGAGGGCACCGTCGAGATCCGCTACGAGCTGCATCCGGACCGACTCGTGATCGAGGTCGTCGACGACGGCGAGGGATTCGACCCGTCGGCCGAGCGCGAAGAGGCGGACGATCTCGTCGAGGGCGGGCTCGGAATCGCGATCATCCGCTCGATCGCCGACGAGTTCGAGGTCGGCGCCGGTGAGGACGGCCGAGGCTCGCGCCTGCGCTTCGCCAAGTCCCTAGACGCCTAGACGCGTTCGCAACTAATCTCTCGCACCGTGCTGCAAGCCGTCAACGTCGGACACAAGGCGCTCGCCGACTACGCGACGATCGCGACGCGCGGGCTGATGGACGAGATCAAGCGTCTCGCCGATCCGCTCGCGGGGAAGCGGGTCGCGCACATCTCTGCGACCGCGTTCGGCGGTGGCGTCGCCGAGATCAACTACACGCTCGTGCCGCTCATGCAGAGCGCCGGGCTCGAGGCCGACTGGCTGATCATCCGCGGCGCCGACGAGTTCTTCAACGTCACGAAGACGATCCACAACGCGCTCCAGGGCAACCCGATCGGGCTCGACGAGGAGCAGCAGGCGATCTACCGGCGCTACAACGAGATGAACGCGAAGGAGTTCGTCGACGAGTACGACTTCGTGATCGTCCACGACGCGCAGCCTGCGGGGATGATCGAGCACTTCCCCTCGTCGCGCGCGAAGTGGATCTGGCGCTGCCACATCGACCTCTCGACGCCGAACCGCCAGGTGCTCGACTTCCTGCTGCCGTGGATCCAGCGCTACCACGCGTCGATCTTCCACCGCAGGGACTACGTCCCCGCGGACGCCGAGCTCCAGAACGCCTACATCTGGCCGCCGGCGATCGACCCGCTCGCGCCGAAGAACATGGCGCTCTCGCCCGAGGACGCCGCGTACATCGTCGACCAGTTCGGGATCGACGTCTCGCGGCCGCTGCTCACCCAGGTGTCCCGCTTCGATCCCTGGAAGGACCCGCTCGGCGTGATCGACGCCTATCGGCTCGTCAAGGAGGAGCATCCGGACGTGCAGCTCGCCCTCGTCGGCTCGATGGCGCACGACGACCCGGAGGGGTGGGAGTTCTACAACCAGACCGTGGCGTACGCGGGCGGCGATCCCGACATCTACATCCTCTCGAACCTCAACAACGTCGGCTCGGTCGAGGTGAACGCGTTCCAGGTGCACTCGGCGGCCGTCATCCAGAAGTCGATCCGGGAGGGCTTCGGGCTCACCGTGAGCGAGGCGCTCTGGAAGGCGCGGCCGACGGTCGGCGGCAAGGTCGGCGGGATCGTCGACCAGATCGTGCACGGCGAGACGGGTTGGCTCGTGTCGAGCTCGAGCGAGTGCGCGGAGGCGTGCCTGGTCGCGCTCGGCAACCCCGAGCTCGCACGCCGGATGGCCCTCGCAGGGAAGGAGCACGTGCGCCGGCACTTCCTGACGCCGCGGCTTCTCCGCGACTGGCTGGCGCTCTTCAATCGGATGCTCGGGCTCGAGACCGAGGGCGTCGAGCTCGCGACCGCGGCGGCGGGCTAGGCTCGTCGTTATGGCGGCTTCGCGCCGCAAGCTGATCGTCGTCTCGAACCGGGGCCCGGCGAGCTACGACCGTGACCTCGACGGCTCGCGCATCGCGCGCCGCGGCGGCGGTGGCCTCGCCACCGCGCTCCGCGGCCTGCTCGCACGAAACGACGTCACCTGGATCGCCAGCACGATGAGCGCGGAGGACTTCGTCGTCGCGGACGAGAACCGGGGCCGCTCGTTCCCCGAGACCTCACGCGACGGCTCGCCGTTCCGCCTGCGGCTCGTCGCGCACCCGATCCAGGCATACGACTGGTTCTACAACGTCGTCTCGAACCCGACGCTCTGGTTCATCCAGCACTACCTCTGGGATCTGAAGGCCGAGCCGAACCTCGACCAGGCGTTCCACTACGCCTGGCGGAACGGCTACAGCGCCGTCAACCGGAACTTCGCCGACGCGGTGCTCGACGAGCTCGAGCGCACGCCCGAGGCGACCGTCTTCTTCCACGACTACCACCTCTACCTGGCGCCGCGCATGGTGCGCGAGTCGCGGCCGGACGCGACGCTCCAGCAGTTCGTGCACATCCCGTGGCCACAGGCCGACTACTGGCACGTCCTCCCGCTCGATGCGCGGCAGGAGATCCACGAGGGGTTGCTCGCGAACGACGTCGTGGGCTTCCACACCGCACGCTGGCGCCGAAGCTTCCTGCAGAGCTGCGAGGACTTCGTCGGCGCGAGCGCGGACTACGAGCGTGGGACGCTCGAGCACGACGGACGCACGATCCGCATCAGCGCGAACCCGATCTCCGTCGACACGCGCGAGTTCGACGAGCTCGCGGAGAGCGGCGCGGTGGTCGAGGCGGAGCGGCGGCTCGAGGCCGACCGCCCGGAGAAGCTGATCCTGCGCGTCGACCGGACGGACCCGTCCAAGAACGTCGTGCGCGGATTCGGCGCCTTCGAGCTCTACCTCGACCGGCATCCCGAGATGCACCGGCGTGTCCGGATGCTCGCGCTGCTCGACCCGTCGCGGCAGGACATCCCGGAGTACGCGGAGTACCTCGGTGCGATCCAGCGCGAGGCCAGGCGCGTCAACGACCGCTTCGCGACGTCCGGCTGGCTGCCGATCGACCTGCGCATCGGGGACGACTTCGCAGGCTCCGTCGCCGCCTACAAGCAGTTCGACGTCCTGCTCGTGAACGCCGTCTTCGACGGGCTCAACCTCGTCGCGAAGGAGGCGCCGCTCGTGAACACGCGGGACGGCGCCCTCGTGCTCTCCGAGAACGCCGGCGCGCACGACGAGCTCGGCGAGTTCGCGTTGACCGTCAACCCCTTCGACCTCGCCGGGCAGGCCGAAGCGATTCACCAGGCGATCGACATGGACGAGGCCGAGCGGCGCCGCCGGATCGAGGGGATCCGCGCCCGCGTTCGCGAACACGACCTCGACGCGTGGCTCCACGAGGAGCTGCGCGCGCTCGTCCGGAGCTAGGGTCCCGAACATGAGCGGCCTCTCCCACGTCGATCCCTCCGGCGCCGTTCGGATGGTCGACGTCGGCGACAAGCCCGCGTCGCGCCGGCGGGCGGTCGCGTCCGCGGAGATCCGGATGGCGCCCGAGACCGCGCGCCGGCTGCGCGAGCTGCCGAAGGGCGACGCGCTCACGACGGCGCAGCTCGCCGGGATCATGGCCGCGAAGCGGACGAGCGAGCTGATCCCGCTCTGCCATCCGCTCCCGCTGACGCACGTCGACGTCTCGCTCGAGGTCGGCGACGACGCGGTCACGATCACCGCCTCGGCGGAGACGACCGCGCAGACCGGCGTCGAGATGGAGGCGCTCACCGCGGCGACGGTCGCGGCGCTCACGGTCTACGACATGGCGAAGGCGATCGACAAGGAGATGTCGATCGGCGAGGTGCGGCTGCTGGAGAAGACGAAGGAGTGAGGGCGGCAGTGCTCACCGTCTCCGACTCGGTGCTCGCCGGGACGCGTGAGGACGCGAGCGGCGACGTCCTCGAGGAGCTGCTCGCGGGAGAGGGGTTCGACGTCGTGCGCCGCGTCGTCGCGGACGAGCGCGACGAGATCGCCGGCGCGATCGAGGCTCTCGCCGACGACACGCAGCTCGTGCTCACGACCGGCGGCACGGGCGTCGCGCCGCGTGACGTCACACCCGAGGCGACGCGTTCCGTCCTGCACCGCGAGGCGCCCGGCATTGCCGAGGCGATCCGCGCCGATTCGCTCGCGAAGACTCCGCACGCGCTGCTCTCGCGTGGCGTCGCCGGAACGCGAGGCTCGACGCTCGTCGTCAACCTTCCGGGCTCGCCGGGCGGCTGCCGCGACGGGTTCGCGGTGCTGAGGCCCGCTCTCGAGCATGCCCTGCGACTGTTGTCAGATCAGGCGACGGAGCACGCGCAGACGTGATCGCGTACCCCGCCCACTTCGCCCGCCTCGTGAAGATCGAGCACACGGTCTTCGCCCTGCCGTTCGCCTACGTCGGCGCGTTCCTCGCGATCGACGCCGTCCCGAGCGCGGCCGACCTCTTCTGGATCACGGTCGCGATGGTCGGCGCGCGTTCGCTCGCGATGGCGCTGAACCGGCTCATCGACGCCGAGCTCGACGCCCGCAATCCGCGGACCGCGACCCGCGAGCTGCCCGCGGGCCGACTCTCGCGCGCGCAGGTGATCGGCTTCTGCGCGCTCTCGCTCGTCGTGTTCCTCGTCGCGGTGTGGCAGCTCGACCCGATCGTGCGCTGGCTGTGGCCGATCCCGGTCGCCGCCTTCGTCGTGTACCCGTACCTCAAGCGCGTCACGTGGCTCGCGCATCTCTGGCTCGGCGCCGTCGACGGGCTCGCTCCCGTCGGCGCGTGGGTGGCGCTCACGGGGACGTTCGCCTGGGAGGCGTGGGCGCTCGGAGCCGCGGTCGCGTGCTGGGTCGCGGGGTTCGATCTCTTCTACGCGCTGCTCGACCTCGATGTCGACCGGCGCGAGGGGCTGCACTCGTGGGCGACGCGCTTCGGGGTCCGCGGTTGCTTCGCCGGCGCGCGCGTGCTCCACGTCCTCACCGTCGCGTTCCTCGTCGCCGCGGGTCTCGGGCTGTCGGTCGGCGTCTTCTACTGGCTCGGCGTGCTCGTCGTCGCGGGGCTCCTCGTGTACGAGCACTCGCTGATCCGGCCGGACGACCTGCGCCGGCTCGACGCGGCGTTCTTCACCGTGAACGGCGTGATCAGCGTCCTGTTCGCGGTCTTCGTGCTGCTCGACGTGCTGTGATCCGCGCGCGGCAGCTCGAGCGCCGCTACGGCGCAAAACGCGTCCTGCGCGGGCTCGACCTCGACGTCGCGCGCGGCGACTTCATGGTCGTGACCGGCGCGAACGGCTCGGGCAAGACGACGTTGCTTCGACTCGTCGCCGGGCTTGCCGCGCCGACGGGCGGCGAGCTCACGGTCGACGCAGAACGCGCGGAGCTCGGGTTCCTCGGGCACGAGCCGCTCGTCTACCGCGAGCTGACGGCGATCGAGAACCTCGTCCTCTACGCACGCCTGTACCGGGTGCCCGAGGCGCGCGAGCGCACGGGGATGCTGCTCGAGCGGTTCGGTCTCTGGGACGTGCGCAACGAGCGCGCCTCGACGTACTCGCGCGGGATGCTCCAGCGGCTCGCGCTGTGCAGGGCGTTGCTCCACGAGCCGACGCTGCTCCTGCTCGACGAGCCGTACTCGGGTCTCGACGCGGACGGCGCCGAGCTCCTCGACCGCGAGCTCGCCGAACGCCGCGAGCGCGCGACCTTCCTCGTCGCGACGCACGATCCCGGCCGGCTCGCGCCGCTCGCGTCCGGAGCGCTTGCGCTGTGATGTACGCGCGCGACGTCGCCGCGCTCGCGCGCAAGGACCTGCTGCTCGAGTTGCGTGCGCGCGAGACGCTGCCGGCGATGCTCCTGTTCGTGGTCGCGACGCTCGTTGCGTTTCGGTTCGCGCTTCCCGGCGGCGGCACCGAGCGCGAGTCGATCGGGCTGCTCTGGGTCGCGATCCTGTTCACGTCCCTGCTCGGACTGACGCGGGCGTTCGTGCCGGAGCGCGAGCAGCGTGTGCTCGACGGCCTCGTGCTGTCGCCGGTCGACCGGAGCGCGATCTGGCTCGGCAAGGTGACGGCGACGCTCGCGTTTCTCGCGGCGGCGGAAGTCGTCGCGCTCCCGGCGTACGCGCTCTTCTTCGAGGGGCTGACGTGGGAGACCGTCGCGGCGGTTGCGCTCGCCGATGTCGGGATCTGCGCGGTCGGCGCGATCCTCGCGGCGATGGCGGCGGCCGGCCGTGCGCGCGAGCTGCTCTTCCCGCTCCTCTTCCTGCCGCTGTCGCTGCCGATCCTCGTCGGCGGCGTCGGCGCAGGCGTGAGCGACGATCCGGCGCGGTTCCTGGCGTTCCTGGCGTTGTACGACGCCGTTTTCGCGATACTTGCCTGGGCGAGCTTTGAGTATGTCGTTACGGAATAGAGGCGGGTCCGCCGTCGCGGTCGGGGCCGCCGTCGTGCTCGTCAGCGGCCTCGCGCTCGCGCTCCTCTGGGCGCCCGAGGACGCCGACCAGGGGCCGAGCCAGCGGATCTTCTACATCCACGTCCCGATCGCCCTCACCGCGTACGCGTGCTTCGGCTGGGCGGCGTGGAAGGCGCTCCGCCTCCTCTGGACGGGCGCGGAGCGGTACGACCTCGAGAGCTACACCGCGGTGCACTTGGGCACGATCTTCGGGACGCTCACGCTCGTCACCGGGTCGATCTGGGCGCGGACGTCGTGGGGCGTGTGGTGGAGCTGGGGCGAGCGGCAGCTCGTCCTCTTCCTCGTCCTCTTCCTCTTCTATGCGGCGTACTTCATGCTCCGGTTCTCGCTCGCGGAGGGGCCGGCCCGTGCGCGCATCTCCGCCGTCTACGCGCTCTTCGGTGTCGTGCTGATCCCGATCAGCTTCCTTGCGATCCGCCTCGCGCAGAACTTCATCCATCCCGTCGTCTTCACGCGCGACGGCCCGCAGATGTCGGGGGACATGTTCTTCACGTTCTGCGTCTGCCTCGCGGGGATGCTGCTGCTCGCCGGTGCGCTCTACCTCAACGAGCTCACGGGCAAGCGGCTCGACCTCAGGCTGCGCGAGCTGAGGGAGGCGCTTGAGCTCCGGTGAGAAGTACCTCTGGGCCGCGTACCTCGTCGTCTTCGCGGCGGTGCTCGTGTACGTCGTGATCATCTCCGCAAAGCTCTCGCGGCTCGAGCGCGAGGTCGGCGAGCTCGCGGAGCTCGCGCGGGAGCGTCGTGGCTGAGCTGCTCTTCTGGCCGGCGCTGATCGCTTACGGCGAGGCCGCGGTCGCGTACGTCGGCGTCCTCAAGCGCCCGCAGCTCGCGACCCGCCTCGCGATCTGGGGCGTCCGCATCGGCTGGTTGCTGCAGACCGCGCTGCTCGCGGCGGAGGTGTGGCGTGCCGACGGGTTCCCGTGGGGGAGCTGGTCGGGCGCGCTCAACCTCTTCGTCTGGCTCGCGGTCGGCGCGTACCTGATCTGGGGCTGCAGCCCCCGGTACCGGCTGCTCGGGCTCGCGGTGATGCCGGCATGCGCCGCGCTCTTCGCGATCGCCGGGCTCGGCGGCGCCGCCGAGTCGAGCGGCTCCGGGCTCTTCGTCGCGATCCACGTCGGGCTCGTCTCCGCCGGCTTCGCCGGGTTCGCATTGGCGGCCGCGCTCGCCGGGCTCTACCTCTGGCAGGAGCGCCGGCTGAAGCAGCGCTCGGTCGGCCTGCTCCGGCTCGGGCCGCCGTCGCTCGTCACGCTCGACGAGCTTGCCGCGCGCGTGTCGGCGGTCTCGCTCGTCCTCTTCACGGCCGGCATCGCGCTCGGCTTCGTGCGCGGACACCCGCTCGACCTCGCCGTGGCCGGGGCGGTGGCGGCGTGGGTCGTGTTCGGTGCGGCACTGCTCGTCCGGCGCGAGCTCGGCTGGCGGGGGCGCCGCGTCGCGTACCTGACGCTCGCCGGCTTCGCGCTCGTCGCGTTCCTCGGGCTTCCGGCGGGGCACCTCGGATGAGGGTCACGCTCGTCGGCGTCTCGCATCACGGTGCGGCGGTCGAGCTGCGCGAGCGCGTCGCGCTGCGCCACGAGGAGGCGAAGGCCGTTGCCTCGCAGCTTGCGTCCGCGGCGGGCGAGGCCGTGTGCCTCTCGACGTGCAACCGCACCGAGCTCTACGTCGCGCACGACGAGTCGGTCCCGGCTGAGATCGCGGCGACGTCCGTGCTCCTCGAGCGCGAGCCCGAGCTCGCGAACGCGCTCTACCGCCTGCGCGACGAGGCGGCGGCGCTCCACCTGTTCCGCGTTGCCGCCGGGCTCGACTCGCTCGTGCCGGGCGAGGGGGAGATCCTCGGGCAGGTCCGTGCGGCGTTCGAGGCCGGCTCGACCGGCGCGATTCTCGACCGGTTGTTCCGTCAGGCGCTCTACGCCGGACGCAAGGCGCGTTCGCAGACCGCGATCGGCGAGTCGCCTGCGTCCGTGTCGGCCGCCGCGGCCGCGCTCGCGCAGCAGGTCTTCGGCGACCTCGACGGGCGGCGGATCCTGCTCGTCGGCGCCGGGAAGGTGAGCGAGCAGGCCGCCCGCAACCTGCTCTCGCGCGGCGCCGAGATCGCGGTGGTCGCGAACCGCACGCTCGACCGGGCGACCGAGCTGGCGGAGCGCTTCGGCAGCGCCGCGCTGCCGCTCGAGCGGATCGAGGACGAGCTCGCGCGCGCCGACGTCGTCGTCTCCTCGACGAGCTCGCCGGACGTCGTGCTTCGGCGCGAGCAGGTGGAGCGCGCGCATCGTGCGCGGCGCGGGCGGCCGCTCTTCCTGATCGACCTCGCAGTTCCGCGCGACCTCGACCCTGCGATCAACGAGCTCGACGGGTGCTATCTGTACGACATCGACGACCTCGAGGCCGTGGTCGCCGAGTCGCTCGGAGCACGGCGCCGCGAGGCGGCGGCCGCCGAGCGGATCGTCGCGGAGGAGGCGGAGCAGTTCCGGACCTGGCAGGCGTCCCTCGACGTCGTTCCCGCGATCGCGTCGCTTCGCGCGCGCGCCGAGGAGATCCGTCAAGGCGAGCTTGCGAAGGCGGAGGCACGTCTCGGCGACCTCTCCGAAGCAGAGCGTCGCGCGGTCGAGTCGGTCACCGCGCAGATCGTCAACAAGCTCCTCCACCTCCCGACGATCCGCATGAAAGAGGCCGCCGCGGCAGCCGATGGCGTGGTCTATGCTGACGCGGTGCGCCACCTCTTCGGGCTGGAGGACGAACGGTGAGCACCGCCGCGCGCGCGTTGACGGGGCGGCCGCTTCCGGTCCAGGCACCGACGGCGTTCGTCCGCATCCGATCGCGCGGCCGGCTGTGTGGCGAGGCGCGCTCGGGGCGACGGCGGTGTGGCCTTGATCCGCGTCGGGTCTCGCGGCAGTAGGCTCGCCCTCACGCAGGCCGAACTCGCGGCGGACGGGCTCCGCGCTCGTGCGGTCGGCGTTCGGCTCGAGCTCGCGCTGGTCCCGATCACGACCGCCGGCGACCGCGATCGGACCCGGCCGTTCGGCGAGATCGGCTCGCGCGGCGTGTTCGTGAAGGAGCTCGAGGAGGCGCTGCTCGACGGTCGCATCGACGTCGCGGTGCACTCCGCAAAGGACATGACCTCGACCGACACTGCGGGGCTCGTCGTCGGCGCGTACCTGCCGCGCGACGATCCGCGCGACGCGTTGTGCGGCGCTTCCGAGCTCGCGCCGGGGCTGCGCGTCGGCACGGCGTCGGTCAGGCGCCGCGCGCAGCTGCTGGCGCTCGAGCCCGAGCTCGAGATCGAGCCGATTCGCGGCAACATCGACACGCGGCTGCGCAAGCGCGCGGAGCGTGGGCTCGACGCGATCGTCCTCGCCGCGGCCGGTCTCGACCGGCTCGGGCTCGGCTCGGAGATCGGCCACCGGTTCGACCCGGAGGAGCTGCTGCCCGAGGCCGGGCAGGGCGCGCTCGCGGTGCAGGTGCGCTCCGGCGAGGAGGAGCTCGTTGCCGCGCTCGACGATCCCGAGACCCGGCGGCGCGTCGAGGCCGAGCGTGCCTGCGTCGCGGAGATCGGCGGCGGCTGCCTCGCGCCGGTCGCCGCGCACCACGACGGCACGATCCTGAGCGGGCTGATCGCGGCGGAGGACGGCTCGTGGGTCGAGCGGCTCGCCGGCGACGACCCGGTCGAGCTCGGCCGCGCGCTCGCCGACCTCGAATCGGCACGAAGTCGGGACGAAGCCGTGACGGACACGTGACGCGATGCTCGCTAGCGTTTCGGTAGGGGACGTCGCGTCCCCCCAAGGGGGGCGGGGGCAGGGGGTCGGCTTGCGCTGCCCGCGGAACGGGAGGGTCGGGTGAAGGTCGTCGTCACGCGGCCGCGCTCCCAGGCCGGGCCGCTCGTCGACCGGCTCGAGGCGCTCGGGCTCGAGGTCGTCGAATGCCCGCTGATCGAGATCGATGCGCTCGACGAGCCGGCGCAGGTGGACACGAGCGGCTACGACTGGGTGATCGTCACGAGCCCGAACGGCGCGAACCTGTTCGCGGAGCGGCGAACCGGCGACAACGCGCGGATCGCCGCGATCGGGCCGGGAACCGCCGAGACGCTGAGGCAGCTCGGGATCGAGCCCGATCTCGTCCCGCACGTCTCGACCCAGGAAGGGCTGCTCGAAGAGCTCCCACGCTCTTCCGGCCGCATGCTCTTCGTCGGTGCGGAAGGATCCCGGCGCGTGCTCATCGATGCGCTCGGCGCCGACTTCGTGCCGCTCTACCGGACGCGGCTGCTGCGGCCGTCACCGCCAGACGGTGACCTCGTCGTGCTCGCCTCCGGCTCGGCCGCGCGGTCCTTCGCGGCGCTGGGCGCCCCGCTCGACGTCGTGTCGATCGGGCCGCAGACGACCCGCGCGGCGCGCGCCGCCGGGCTCGATGTCGTCGCGGAAGCGCGAACCCACGACCTCGACGGGCTGGTCGACGCCGTCGCCGAGGCATGTTCGTCACGTTCCTGACGGACTTCGGCCTGCAGGACGACTTCGTCGGCACCTGCCACGGCGTGATCAAGCGGATCGCCCCCGACGTGCAGGTGATCGACATCACGCACGGCATCCCGCCGCGCGCGATCGTCCAGGGCGCGCTCGTGCTCGCGAACACGGTCCCGTACATGCCGGTCGGCGTCCACCTCGCCGTCGTCGACCCCGGCGTCGGCGGACCGCGCAGAGCGCTCGCGCTGCGCGATGACGACGGACGGTCGTATGTCGGCCCCGACAACGGCCTGCTGCTTCCGGCGGCCGAACGCGTGGGGATTGCGGAGGCGCACGAGATCGTCAACCCGCAGTACGCCCTCTCGCCGGTCTCCCGGACGTTCCACGGGCGCGACATCTTCGCGCCGGCGGCCGCGCATCTCGCGAACGGGCTCGCGCTGTCGGAGCTCGGGCCGCCGATCGACCCGAGCGCCCTCGTCCGTCTCGAGCTCCCACAGCCCGAGGTTCGCACGAACCGGATCGGCGCGACGGTGCTCTACGTCGACGCCTTCGGGAACATGCAGCTCAACCTGACGCGCGAGCATCTCGACCGGGCGGACGTGCAGCCGGGCGCGCGGATCGAGCTCGAGCTCGCCGGGCAGCGGTACTACGCGGTCGCCGCGCGCACGTTCTCCGACGCCCGTTCCGGCGACCTGATCCTCTACGAGGACTCGTACGGCAACGTCGCCGTCGCGATGAACCGCGGGAACGCCGCGGAGATGCTCGCCGCGAGAGCCGACCAGGAGCTCCGGATCCACCTGGACGTGCCGTGAGCTTCGGGACGCGCTTCGCGCGGCTCGCGACCGACGTCGTCGTTCGGCGGCCGAGCCTCTGGCCCGTCTTCCGCCGGCTCATGGAGCGCGAGTTCGACAAGATCGCCCCGCGCTGGGAGTCGATGCGGAGCGCGGACTCGTTCGCGGCGTTCGAGCAGGCGCTCGCCGGGGTCGAAGGGCCGGTGAGCGACGCGCTCGACCTCGGCACCGGCACGGGTATCGGCGCGGCGACGGTCCTGCGCCGCTTTCCCGAGGCGCGCGTCGTCGGCGCCGACCTCTCCGACGAGATGCTCGCGGTCGCACGCACGAAGGTGCCGGGCGTGGAGTTTCGCCGCGCCGACGCGTCGGCGCTCCCGTTCGCCGACGACTCCTTCGACCTCGTCACCCACGCGAACATGATCCCGTTCTTCGACGAGCTCGAGCGCGTGCTGAGACCCGGCGGCACCGCGCTCTTCGCGTTCTCGATCGGCGCGGACACGCCGATCTACGTGCCGCCCGAGCGACTTCGCACCGAGCTCGCGGAACGCGGTTTCGCGGACTTTGCGGAATTCGCCGCCGCGCGCGGTACTGCGCTCACGGCACGCAAGCGTTAGGGTCCGCCGCATAGAGGCGTTCGCGACACGGCGACACCGGTCCGGACGTCTCTTTTTATGCCGCGGGAAAGCTGCGCTTTCCCGCGGGACTTGCGCTCTCGACCTTCCTTCCGCTGTTCGCCTCCCGGCGGGCTGAGCCTTGCGCCGACGGTACTGGGAGCTCACGAGCTTCCATGCGAGCCGGGCAAGCCACATCAGAATGATCGTTCGAAGTCTGAGCACCTAGCCGTACCCCTTCCATGTGTAGAACGAAGCATCGCGAGGGGAGCACGCGCTCCCCTCGCGCTCAGTCAGCCTGGGTTAGATGCCTGATCGGGCGACCCCGCGGCGGCCGACGACCATCCGGTAGATCAGCAGCAGGACGATCGATCCGATGATCGCCGTCAGCCATGTCGAGATGTCGAAGAACTCGTCCATCGGGTCGGCGTCGAACAAGACGCCGGCGAGGAACCCGCCGAGGAGTGCTCCAACGACGCCGATGATCGCGGTGACGATGAACCCGCCCGGATCGTTACCCGGCAACAACGCCTTCGCAATCGCGCCGGCGAGCAGGCCCAGGATGATGAAAGCGATGATCCCCAAAGCGTTTCTCCCTTGTCTGGTTAGCCGCACATCCGTTGAGACGCCTGGCGTCTCCTGGACTGTGGCTACAACGCGCGACCGCAGGTTTCGGTTTCGCGGGCGACGGCGGACGTGCTCACCAGTCGCGCGAGCACTTCGCGCTCGTCGTACACGCTGCGCCGGTGACGTCGAGTCACCCCGTGCGCGGCTGTCCGTCGGTGCAACGGCGGTGTAAGGCATCGAGGTAGATGGTTCGGGCGTGATCGCGTGGTCCGTCATCGCGACTCCGATCTGCGGACTGTTCAGCTGAATGCTGATAGAAGCCCTCGCCGTCACCACGGTTTGGGTACCTAAGCCGGACGTTTCGCGACTAGACGGCAGGAAATGGAAGTCGTGTGATCCTCGCCGCGTCCACGGTTGCCGTCGTCGCCGTCGCTGCGGTGGTCATCGTTGCTCTTATCGCCGTCATGTACGTCGTTCCTCGGGGGGGCCGAAGGCGCCCCTAGAGCGCCAGTTCCGTCGTGGGCAGGAACGTGCTCGTCATCAGCACCGTGGAACATGCGGACGACGTTTTGCGCCGGCATGTCGGGGACGCCGAGACCATCAAGGTTGTGGTCCCGGTTGTACGGCAGGGCGTGCTCGACTGGCTCGCCAACGACCAAAAAGCGTTCGGTCATGCGGAGCGCGTTGCCGAACGCACGGCTGATCAGCTTTCTGGCGAGACCGTTAATGCGACGGCTGGTGAGGCGGATGTCGGTCTCGCCATTCGAGACGCTCTTGCGACGTTTCCCGCGGACGAGATCGTGATCGCGGTTCGTCCGGAAGAGCAGGAGGGGTACGTGGAGTCGAGCGCGACCGACACGGCGCCGGAGCACGACATCGACGGCGTGCCCGTCCGCTACGTCGTGATTCCCGACTAGCCGTCATGTTGCGCTGCCGCGCCGGCTGCCCCGATACGCCGCACCGCGCAGCCGATTGACGACGCCCGCCGAGACCAAGCCGCCGCCGCTGTTCCAAGGATCGAAGCGCAGTTCGCGCGCCACCGTGTCCTCCAGCCGGCTGCCTAGCGTCAGCCGCGCGGCCACGCGCCACCGCCCCCTCGGCCGCGCGACGAGCAGATCGAACACGTCCGCCGACTCCCGGGCAGGCCGCGCGCTCGCCCACGAGGAGCCGATTGAGCTGGCGGGCCAGCAGGGCGGAGGCCGCCTCCGCCCGCCGACTGACCCCTCTCCCCCGGAGGCCGGGCAGGGTAGCCGTGCAGGCATCAGTTTTCGGTGTGCAGTCCGTCAGGGTTTGCTCACGGCGAGGCGCTGGCCTCGACCTGACGGCCGGCAATCTTCCGGTCCGGAGGATCCGGGCTACTGTGACCAGGCCAGGGTCACCTTCGCGCCCTTCTGCGACCGCCAAGCTCAGGCGGGTGCCCGAGAAGATCTCCACGGCGAGAAGACGATTCGGAGGGTCCTCATGGAGCCGAACGCGAGCGACGAGCGCGAGGCGCGTGCGGCCCGGAACGAGTCACTGTTCCGCGTCGTGAACGAAAAGCTGGTCGCGATGAACGAGGCGCTCGCGAACGTGTCCGAGACGTTCGTGATCGCCTGCGAATGCGCCGACACGACCTGCATCGAGATGCTCGACATCCGTCCCGACGACTACCTCAGCGTCAGGGCTGAGCCTCGCTGGTTCATCGTCCTGCCCGGGCACGTCGTCGCGGATGTTGAGCGAGTGATACGGGAAGCAGATTGGTATGTGGTCGTCGAGAAGATCGGTACCGCTGGCGAGGTAGCCGAAGCAGCCGACCCGACTGAGGGACCCTGACGTGCCGGCTGCGGAACGAACTGCCTGGCTCCAGCACTTGCTTCAGGCCGCGACGACCGCGGCTGACAACCTCCGGGTCAAGAACGATCCCACCACCGCTGGTTTGCTCACGGACCTGGACGCTCTCTGCGTCCGCCTTCGGCGCGAGCTCGACGAGATCAAGTAGTCGGGAGTCTCACGGCGAGGGAGGCTCGAGGTGATAGCAAGGCGACCTTCAGGAGTCTCGTGGGTGATCGCGCGAGCTATCTGAGCTGATTCGCCCTCGCGCTTCCGGACGATCCTGTAGCCGATCGCCTCCGCTGTCGTCTCTTCCACATCTTTGACGACGTGTCCGGGGACGACGATGAAGAGGGTCGGGTCGTCCCGGACCCGGTCGTAGACCTCCGGTAGCAGACGCAGGCGCTCGGCGCACTCGACGTCGGGGCACTCGCACACGAGGTCGACCTCGCCCGTGAATTCGGCGAAGGTCTGATTCAGCTCCTCCAGCCGCTCGTTCACCTGCCGGAACATCGACTCGTTCAGAGCCAGTCTCCGCTCGCGCTCGGACACGGCAAAGACCCTACTCCTGACCGGCATCCCGAGCCGGGCGGTCGTGGGCTTTCGCTCACGCTCACCGTCGTTCGGGTTGACGGACGCGGTGGCGAGGGAAGGCACTGACCGACAGGTCAACCGGGAGGTTTGATCAGACAGTGGTGAGCGACAACACCGGCGAAGAGAAGCGCGCCCGCAACGAGGTTGCTTTCCGGGAGGCGAACGACAAGATCAAAGCCGTCATCGACGATCACGACGTCGACCCGCCGCTTGCGCCGTTCCTGTGCGAGTGTGGTGACCGGGCCTGCCGGCAGCTGATCCGCATTCCGATGGACAAGTACCGCGAAGTACGGGAGTCACCGCGGAGGTTCATTCTCGCGACGGGCACGATCAGCGCGACGGAAACGAGACCTCGACCGTTGAGACCCACGAGGGGTTCGTCGTTGTCGAGAAAGCCGGGATCGCCGGGGAGATCGCCGAAGAACGAGCGGGGGAAGGCACAATCTCATGATTGAGAGGAGTTCACGAGGCGCGACCAGCGGCGCGCGCTCAACGAGGCGGCGTTCCGACAGATCAACGAGCGCATCAGCTCGGTCAACGAGAGCTTCGCACCGTGACCGGCCACTTCAGCATCGTCTGCGAATGCGACGACAAGAGCTGCTTCGATCAGATCAAGGTCGCCACCGACATCTACGAGCAAGTGCGAGAGGACGCGACGCTGTTCATCATCTGTCCTGGCCACGAAGCACCGAGAGTCGAGACGGTCGACGTCGTCAACGGCGATTACTTGATCGTCCGAAAGCGCGAAGGGGAACCGGCGGCGATCGCAAAGGCGACAGACCCACGCGACTGACTCCTGGATCCGGCGATCGGGTCGGAACATTGTGTGAGCAAACCCAGGCGCGACGCCCACACAAACGACGCGAGAAGACGCTTCGGGTGACCCCAGGCGGAGACCAGCTTCCTTCCAGCAATTCCGAGGAAGGGGATCACCTATGGCCACAAGAGACATGTCCGACGGGCGGACCGGCGTCACCAGTGCGCGGACGAGCCGCGTGACTCGTGACGAGACGAAGCCCTCGTTCCTGACGACCGAGTTCTACGCGTTCGTCGTTTCCGTCGCCGCGATCCTGATCGCAGCGGCCCAGGCCGACAACTTCGATGCGCCCCGCGCCTGGACGCTCGTCGCGGCGGTAGCGATCGGCTACATGCTCAGCCGCGGACTCGCGAAGTCGGGCAGCGCGCACCGCGACAGGGACTAACCGCCGACAACCCAGGGCCTGGCCGATACCGGCGGGCCGATGTCTTAGATGCACGAATCAGAGGAGGGGTCGATGACGAACGTTGCTGAAGGCCAGCAGCAGGACGAGGGCGTGCGCGAGCGCGCCGCGTCGACGGTGCAGGACGCGGCGTCGACGACGCAAGAGAAGGCGATGGAGCTTCGTTCGCGGGGCGCCGACCAGCTGCGCGAGCAGCTCGACACGCGGACGACCGACGCAGGGCGACAGGCACAGGACGTCGCGCAGGCGCTCCGGGAGAGCGGCGAGCAGCTCCGATCGGGCGGGAAGGGCCAGGCCGCCGGGATCACCGACATGGCCGCGGAGCCGTGTGGAGCAGCTCGGGCAAGTACCTCGAGCGAGTCGACGGGAACGAGCTGTTGAGCGACGCCGAGCGGTTCGCGCGGCAGCGGCCGTGGCTGCTCGCCGGCATCGGCCTCGTCGCCGGCGTCGCGGCCTCGCGGATGATGAAGGCCTCCTCCGAGCGGCGATACGCGTCGAGTGAACCGCAGTTCGGCACTCGAGGAGGCGCGTGATGGCGACGCCGTCCGACAGCTCGTTCGGACGGCGCGACGAGCCGCTCGGTGAGGTCGCGCGCGACCTCACCCGCGATCTCTCTCTCCTCGTGCGGCAGGAGGTCGAGCTCGCGAAGGCCGAGATGGCACAGAAGGGCCGGACCGCGGCCCCGGGCGTCGGGATGATCGGCGGGGCGGCCGCTGCCGCGCTGCTCGCCGCCGGCGCGTTCACCGCGGCGGCGATCCTGCTGCTGGCGATCTTCCTGCCGGAATGGCTCGCGGCGCTCATCGTCGGCGCCGTGCTCGCGGCCGCCGCCTACCTGCTCGCGCAGCGCGGCAAGGAGCGAGTCGCCGAAGCAGGCGCACCGATCCCCGAACAGACCATCGAAACCGTGAAGGAGGACGTCGAATGGGCCAAGACCCGAGCGAGCTCCGCTCGCAACTAGAGGAAACGCGCGCGCGTGTCGGCGATGAGGTCGACGCGCTGAGCTACAAGACCGACGTCGGCGCCCGCGTCGGCGAGTACGTCGACGAGAAGAAGCAGGCCGTCACGTCGCGCCTGAGCGGGGCCAAGGACGTCGCGATGAAGCCGATCCCCGACCGCGTCCAGCTGCAGCGTGCGAAGCACGCGGCGGAGCGCAACCCGCTCGGGCTCGCAGTCGGCGCGGCCGGCGTCGGGTTCGTCATCGGGATGCTGCTACCGGCGACCCGCATCGAGGACGAGAACCTCGGCCCCGCCTCCGACAAGGTCGGCGAGGTCGCGCGCGAAGGCTGGGAGCACGGCAAGCAGGTTGCGCAGGAGAGCGCCGAGGGTGCGATGCAGACCGCGAAGGAGAGCGCAAGCAAGCACGGCGACGAGCTCTCCTCGAGCCTCCAGGACCGCCTACCGAGCGGCGAGCAGACGGGCACCGAGCCACAGAGCGGCAAGGACAGCAGCAGCCGTCGTAGGCGTCCGGTACTCGGCGGGCGGAGATGCGCTGCGGTCGCCTCCGTCCGCCGGGCCCAGGGGGCTGAAGTTCGTCCCAAGCGCGACAGTCTTCGAACGAGAGGAGCGAACGATGATTCTTCGTCTCGACCGGCTCGGCGTCGACCTTGCCGCCGCCGTCAGATCCCGATCCCGCGGGAGCCGCCGCCGTGCAGGAGCTGATGGGTGGGAAGTTCGGGGAGATGTCCACCTGGCTCAACTACACGTTTCAGTCGTTCAACTTCCGCGCCCGCCAGGGCGCACGACCGTTCTACGACCTCGTCTCCAGCATCGCGACCGAGGAGTTCGGCCATGTCGAGCTCGTCGCAGCGACGATCAACACGATGCTGACCGGCGCCACGCCGACGAACGACGGACGGGCCCCAGAGGCCGCGCTCGCCGACCTCAAGGGCGTCGGGAACCCGCATCACTTCCTCGCCGGTGGTCAGGGCGCGCTCCCGCAGAACTCGCAGGGCCGCCCCTGGAACGGCGACTACGTGTTCTCGTCCGGTGACCTCGTCGAGGACCTGACGCACAACTTCTTCCTCGAAACCGGCGCCCGGAACAACAAGCTCAAGGTCTACGAGATGGTCGACCATCCGGCCGCGCGGGCGCTCACGGGCTACCTGCTCGTCCGCGGCGGCGTGCACCAGGTCGCCTACGCGCGCGCGCTCGAACGGCTGACCGGGGCCGACCTGATGAAGCTGTTCCCCTCGCCCCGCATTCCCACCGACAAGATCCCCGAGTGCCAGCCACACCTGGAGCGCGGCGAGCACCTCAAGCTCTACCGCTTCTCACAGGACGACTTCCACGAAGTGCGGGCGGTGTTCAACGGCCCGCATCCGGAAACCGGCGAGGAGCTGACGGTCGCGGACGTGCCGCACCCCGTCGGAGCGCCCGCGCACGACCTGCCGCCCCAGCCAGCGGTCTTCGCCCCCGACTACGCGCCGGAGGAGATCGTCGAGATCGCGCAGAAGCTCCGTAAGGAGGCCGGCCTGCCTGACGAACCGACCGGCGTCGTCTCGGACGAGTCCGCGGAGATGCTCGAGAACCTCGTCGGACGAGTGAAGTCCTAAGGGCGGACGCACTCGCCAGGTCGGGTTGACGAGCGCCGCCAACCCGACCTGGGCGCCGTCTCGGTCCGAACTCGACCAACAAGTCCTTGATCTTCTACTTATCCATTCCGAGCAGACCGACGTGTTTTCACAGCGCGTTGATCCGTGCGTGCTTCGTCAGGATCGGCTTTCCCTGCGCCCACGTCTGCTGGTTGAGCGCTGCGCGCGCGATCGAGGATTGAAGTGTTCGGCGGCGCGTTCAGAGGGTACGACGTCCAGGGAGTCCGCATGAGGCGCGCCAAGTTGTTCATGCATCTGAAGTCGAGCCTCTGGCTCGTGCCCGTGCTTTGCGTACTCGCCGGGGCGGCTCTCTCGTTCGGGACGATCGCTGTCGACCGCTACTTCGACTACGAGGCGCTTCCCACTCGTCTCGTCGGCGGTCCGGATGCTGCGGCTGCCATCCTTTCGACCGTCGCCGCCTCGATGGTGAGCCTGACCGCGCTCGTTCTCACGATCACGATGGTTGTCGTCCAACTCGCCATGGGTCAGTTTTCTCCTCGCATCGTGCAGCGCATTCTGCGGGACAAGCCGAGCCAGCTGGCGATCGGCCTCTTCGTCGCGACCTTCGTCCACGCCATCCTCGCGCTCCGCGAGGTGACCATCAACGGCGACGGCACGGGCAACGTGCCAGGCGTCGCGGTCGTGACGGCGTTCGTCCTCGTTCTCGCGAGCATCGCAGTCCTCGTCGTGTATGTGCAACACATCGGCCAGGCACTCCGCGTTTCGGCGCTGATCGAACTCGTCGGCGACGAGACGCGTAGGGTGCTCGACCGGCGTTATCCGGACAAGGGGCCGGCTCTCGACCCCCAGGTGGACTCTCTTCCCGTCGTGAGAGCGAGGGAGTCCGGAGTGATCGCGGGGATCGGCTACGAGCAGCTTGTCGAGGAAGGACGACGTGCGGACTGCCTGCTGGAGCTTGTCCCTGCCCTCGGCGAGTTCGTTCCCGCGGACGACGCCGCTTTTCCGCGTCCACGGGGAGCCCACTGCTTTGGACGAGGATCGATTGCACGACGCTCTGATCCTCAGCCTGGAGCCGACGCTCGACGAGGACGTCGCCTACGGCGTTCGACTCCTCGTCGACATCGCGGAACGCTCGCTCGCTGACTCGCCTTTTCAAGACCCCACCACCGCTGTGCAAGCGATCGACCGACTGCACGACATCCTGAGGCAGCTCGCCCGCAGGCCCTTTCCTGACGGTCGGCATCTCGACGAGGCGGGACAGGTCAGACTCACCGTGCGAACCATGAGCTGGGAGGCATACGTCCATCTCGCCTTCGACGAGATCCGCCTAGCGGGGGCGGGCTCGCCTCAGGTGACGCGTCGACTGAAAGCCGCTCTTACTGATCTCAGGTCGATCGCGCCTCCCGAGCGAGTCGGGATCATCGATCTCCAACTCGACCTACTCTCGACCACCACGGAGGCGTCCCTCAGCGACGAGCGAGATGTCGCGTTCGCGCTTCACCAAGATCGAGAAGGAATAGGCGCCGCGGCCAGCTCGATCGACGGTACTGCGCTCCTCTCGTCACCTAGAGAACGTCCTCGGCGCGGGTAGCGCCGTTCGATCCTTGGACACCGAGACCCCCAACGGCTAGAGGAAGGCCCGGGGATCAGGGGTCGGAACGCCTCGGGTCTACCTCGCCGAAGGTCGTCGACGCCACCCTGGAAGACCCGGTCCCTTGTGTGTGCAGACCCGATTGTGATCCCCGCTTCGCCTCGCATCATGGGCTGCGACGGACAGGTGCCTCGTCGGAGCGGGCGATGAGCCACCCGACGAGGACAACCAACGCTCCGAAAACGAGGAATCCCACGTCGTAGGCGTTCTGGTGGCCAGCGCCCTCACGCACATGGTGTATCCCGAGGATCTCATGATCCACGATCCCCTCTACGACATTGAACAGCCCCCAGCCGACGAGCATCCAGCCGATCAGCGCGCGTCCGCTGGCAGCCCAACGCCACTCGTTCGTGCGCCTCCAAAGCAACCAGAGACCAACCACGACGATGACGAACGTGAAGGCATGGAAGAGACCGTCCCAAAGCGTGTTGTCCTCAAGCCCCGCAACCGTGGTCCTCGGGTAGCTGCCTTCGCTTGTGAGCATGTGATGCCATTGAAGGATTTGGTGGAGAACGATGCCGTCCACGAAACCGCCGAGCGCGACGCCCAACAAGATCCCCGGGGCGCGCGGTCTGGCGACACGCTCGTCCGCAACCCGGCGGGCTGACACGGTGCTCTCCACTGGCGGCGACGTTGCCAGCAGCCGCCCAGCCGAAACTAGGGAGCGCTATCCAAACTCAGCGGCTACCTGCGGATTGAGCGCCCAGGCATGCGTGGTGGAGCAGTCAATCCGGTCCGCGTTCGTTTGCTTTCACAAACATCCGCTGGCGGCGGTTTTCTGATGAGGGATCTGCGCTACGGTGCCTGTCCCGCGGCTCGAGGAGGCCGCGGGTTCGGGGATACAAGGGGGGAAGATGCGCAAATCGCTTCTCGCGTTGCTTGTCGTGTTTGCGGCGCTGTTCGTCGTGCCCTCGGCGAGTGCGGTCAAGTTCGGGACACCGGACACGACGAACGCCTACCCGTGGGTCGGGCTGATGGTCGCGGTCGATTCCCAGGGAGAGCCGCTTTGGCGCTGCACGGGATCGCTTCTGTCGACGGATCTGTTCCTGACCGCCGGGCATTGCGTCGGCGATCCGCAGGCTCCTGCTGCTGATCAGCCGGCGAAGGCGTACATCTGGTTCACGAACCAGGTGATCAACACCGATCCTCAGTACCTGACCAACCTGGCCTACCAGGACGCAAACGGGGACGCCTCGATCAACGTCTGCTTGGGCATCCCAGGGTCGACCACGTACAAACCGGTGACGGGATACCCGTGTGGGGGTTACACGGCCTCCGGCACTCCGGAGTCGTACCCGAAATGGACGGGGCAGCTGACGATCCCGCAGACCTATGACGTTGGTGTGGTGTACGACCTGCAGTGGTTCGGCCCGGTCCCGAGCTCGTTCGGCGAGGTCGCGCCTGTCGGCACGCTCGACACGCTCGCGACCCCGAACGGAAAGGGCAACGTCGAGTTCACCGTCGTCGGCTTCGGCCTGCAGAGCGTGAAGCCGGTCGAGTCGGGGATCAAGCAGCGGATGATCGGCACTGTCAGCCTCGTCAATCTGAGGAGCGCGCTGACAGATGGTTGGAACCTGCACTACTCGAACAACCCCGGTCAAGGTCACGGAGGCTCGGGCGGCACGTGCTTCGGCGACTCAGGCGGTCCGGTGCTCTACAACGGCCTGATCGTCGCGGTGAACTCGTTCGTGCTCAACAACAACTGCAACGGCGCAGGCTTCGGCTATCGCGTCGACACATCGTTGGCCCGAACGTTCATCTTCGGTCCACACCCAGCGACCTAGAGATCCGTTGATACAGGAAGGGAAGGGCCGCCTCGTGCGGCCCTCTCTTCGTTCGAGATCAACTGATCGGCCGACCCGTAAGGCTGGAGGGGCGGGTCCGCTTGGGCGCGAGTAGGTCCCGAATTCAACGCTCTCCAGGGTTTTGGGCGTCTCTTCTTGTTGCCTCAGTCGAGGCTAAGGCGGAAGCTCGCTGTGTCACGTTGTGCGAAGCCGAACGAGCGATAGAGCGCGCGTCCTGCCTGCTTCTCGGCTTTTGCGGTCAAGTCGATGCGGGAGGCGCCGGCAGCTTTCGCCTGCTGGATTGCGTGTTCGACTAGTGCTCGCCCGACTCCGTGTCCTCTCGCGTCGGGCGCGACCGGCGTCTCCACGTCCGTCACTCGGTCTGGCGTGGCCGGGAGGGGATACCCAAATCGCGGGCGTCTCGCCGGACGCTCGGGTTCGGGCTTCGCACGATGGCGGCGCTCGAGGCGCAGTTCGCCGCGAGCCGATTCACGAGCGACGACGCACTTGTGTTCGGGCATCCGGACCTCGGCACGCCGCTCGACCCCGCGAAGATCACGAAGTCCTACCTGGGCCGGCGATGGTCGAGGCGGGATCACGAAGCCAGGCGCGTGGCACCTGCTCCGTCACACGTCGCTGACCGCTACGGCTGCTGTCAGCGTCCCGGCCGCGGTGCAGGCGCGTGCGGGCCACTCGAGCTACGCGATGACGCAGAAGTACGTCCACATGGCTCAGGTCGCGCACCCGGACGCAACGATCGAGCAGGCTGAGAACCGTCTACTCGGCGGCGGAGGGTGACCCGTGTAGATCCAAGACGCGCCGCTTTGTGCGTCTGTGGCAGGGCGCTAACGGGCGGATGGGTAGTTGCGTCAGCGGTCGACGGTGATCAGCAGGTACTCGCCCTGAATCCTCGCGGTTCCATCGGTGGCGAGATTGAAGCGTCGGATTAGGTCCGCGAACGCCTGGACGAACTCCGGCCAACGGCCTTGAGGCTCGAGCATGGTGCGGGCGGTGACGAACGGCCCGAAGGTGTTCATGTACTCATCGACCGCATCCTGCTCGGATGCGAACTCCAGCTCGACTCTCTCGCGGGCGACGTCGGGCGCCACACCGGCTGCGGCGAAGACCTCTTCGACGTGGCTTTCGAGGCCCCAGAGCGGCGGAGGCTGCACGCCAGCCGGCGGGGGCGGGAGAAAGGACCCCGCCAACTTGAAGATCTCGCCGGCGTAGCCGTCGGTGACCCAGGTGGTCATCGCGACGCGGCCACCGGGGCGGCAGACGCGGACTAACTCGGCTGCAGCACGCTCGTGATCCGGCGCGAACATGGCGCCGAACGTCGAGATCACGCGGTCGAAGCTATCGTCGGGGAAGGGCATGTCCTGAGCGTCGCCCTCGACCCACTCGATGTCGACGCCTGCCTCGGCCGCGCGACGCCGGGCGGGCTCGAAGAGCTCGGGTGTGATGTCCAAACCGACGACGTTCGCCCCGCGCCGTGCCGCAGGGATGGCGACGTTGCCTCCCGTGCCCGTCCCGACGTCCACCAGGTCGAGACCGGGACGGACGTCGATGCGATCGAGGACGACCGCGCCGACCGGCTCGATCAGCCTCGCGCAGCGGTCCCAGTCACCGGACGCCCACGTGGCCCGGGACCTACGCTGGAAGTCGGAAACCCCCACGCGACGACGCTAACAGGCGACGAGGGACCGGACGGGGTAGATCCAGCGGTAGATCAAGCCGCGTCGTACGGGTCCGCAATTGGAAAAGCCCCGCGCTTAGCGGGGCTTTTCTATGGCGAGGGCCGGAATCGAACCGGCGACACCACGGTTTTCAGCCGTGTGCTCTACCAACTGAGCTACCTCGCCCCGGGGCCGCGAAAGTGTAGCCCGGCGTCTAGGGCGGGCTTGAACGCACCGCGCGGAGGCGATCCATCAGCGTCTCGACGAAGTCCTCCTTGACGAGCACCGCGTCGGCGCCGGCCTCGCGCACGGCTTCGTGGACCCGGGTCGTCGCATCGGCGGTGAGCGCGATCAGGCACAGGCTCGGATGGTCCCGCCGCAGGCGGGCGACTGCCGTCACCCCGTCGACGAGCGGCATGTGGAGGTCGATGACGACGGCGTCCGGGGCAAGCTCGTCGGCGAGCTCGATCGCGGCGAGCCCGTCGCCCGCCGTTCCCGCGACCGTCAGGTGCGGCTGGCCGTCGATCAGCAGCCGGAGCGCCTCGAGGAATCCCGCGTCGTCGTCCGCGAGGAGCACCTGAACGGGCACCGCGCTCAAGCGGGCTAGCCTACTCCTCGCCGATGTCCGCGAACGACAGCCGTCCCGTGGCCGTCATCGGCGCGCCGCTCGACCTCGGCCAGGGTCGCCGTGGGGTCGACATGGGCCCGTCGGCGATCCGGTACGCGGGCCTCGACACGCGCCTCACGGAGCTGGGGAGGCCCGTCGTCGACTGGGGAAACGTCGAGTCGGCGGTCGCGGAGGCGGCCGAGGAGGGGGAGCCGAACGCCCGCTTCCTGATGCCGGTGCTGCGGACCTGCGAGCGGATCGCGGCGCTCGTCCGCCGCGCCGCCGAGTCCGGCGCGACTCCCGTGGTGCTCGGCGGCGACCACTCCGTCGCGCTCGGCTCGATCGGCGGGCTCGCCTCGCTCTACGGCCCGGGCGGGGTGCTCTGGCTCGACGCGCACGGTGATCTGAACACGCCCGAGACCACGCCCAGCGGAAACGTCCACGGCATGGTGCTCGCGGCCGTCCTCGGCCTCGGGGGGCCGACCTTCGACAGCGCTGCGTGGCCGCTGCCGGCGGTCGACCCGGGGCGAGTCGCGCTCGTGGGCGTCCGCTCGCTCGACGCGGGGGAGCGCGAGCGGGTCAAGGAGCTCGGCGCGAAGGTCTTCACGATGAGCGACGTCGACCGGCTCGGCGTCGAGCGGGCGATCCGCGAGTCGCTCACGCACATCGCAGGCCCCGGCTTCGTCCACGTGAGCCTCGACATGGACGCCGTCGACCCGGAGGTCGCGCCGGGCGTCGGCACGCCCGTGCGCGGCGGTCTCTCCTATCGCGAGGCGCACCTCGCGCTCGAGCTCGTCGCGGAGTCGGGACTGCTCACGTCCCTCGACGTCGTCGAGGTGAACCCGGTCTTCGATCGCCAGAACGAGACGGCGCAGCTCGCGGTCGAGCTCGTCGCGAGTGCGCTCGGCGCGCGCATCCTCTAGCCGGCAGTCTTCTCCCTCGGGCGGAGAAACGCGTCGATCGCGTCGGCCGTCTCGTCGAACGCGTCCCAGAGGACGACGTGGCGTCCGGGGACGGTCACGTCCGTCAATCGCCCGCCGAGCTCGAACCTCATTGCCTCGACGACGGCCGGCACCGCGACGTCGGTGTCGGCGCCGACCACGAGGAGCGTGGGCACCTGCACGCGCGCCCAGTCGGGCGGCGGCTCGGACAGCTCGCCGTACGCCGCGATCACGGCGGCCGTCGCGTAGCGAAACCGGAGGCGGCCGTCGTCGTGCCGCACGAGGTGCTCGCGGAACTCCTCGTCCAGCAGCTCGCGCGGCGCGAGGGGCGAGAGCGGCCGACGCTCAGCCAGCGCCTCGTCCTCGCTCGCGAAGGACCGGTCGCGCACCAGCCCCTGCGCACGCTCGAGCGCGATCGGCGGCGGCACCCAGACGGCGGGATCGAGCAGCACCGACCGCTCGACGGCTCCGCGGGCGGTCAGCTCGAGCGTCAGCCGCCCGCCGAAGCTGTGGCCGACGACCGTCGCGCGTTCGACTCCCGCCGCCGCGAGCGTCTCGAGCAGATCGTCGACGTGCCGCTCGATCGTCCACGGCGGCTCCCAGCCCGACCGGCCGTGGCCGCGGAGATCGGGCGCGAGCACGCGGAAGCCCGAGGCGAGTCGCTCCTCCGCGAGCTTGCGGAACCGCAGGCCGTGCGCCTGGACGCCGTGCACGCAGAGCAGCGGCGGCGCGTCCCGGTCGCCCCACTCGTGCAGGTGGAGGAGCACGGGCTCTAGAAAACCAGACGCGGCAGCGATAGCGTCAGCGCATGGCGCGCCCGGTGCTCGTCGTGGAGGACGATCCAGGCGTGCGCGAGCTTCTCGTCTCGATCGTCGCGGACCAGGGCTACCGCGTGCTCGAGGCCGGCACCGGCGAGGCCGCGCTCGACCTGATGGAAGGCGAGTCGGCGCAGCTCGCGGTGCTCGACGTCGGCCTTCCCGGCATCGACGGCTTCGCGGTCGCGGACCGGCTCGAACCCGGCGTCCCCGTGATCTACGTCACGGGCGACCCGATCCGCGCCTACGCGCACGTCAAGGGGAAGACGTCGAACGTCCAGGTGCTCCCCAAGCCGCTCGCGCCGGAGCTGCTGGAGCACGCCGTCTCCACGGCCCTCTAGTGCTCGGCGTCCTCTACGACATCCACGGCAACCTGCCGGCGCTCGAGCAGGTGCTCGCCGACGCCGACGCGGTCGGCATCGACCGCTGGCTGCTCGGCGGCGACTACGGCATCCCGAGCCCGTGGCCGCTGGAGACGCTCGAGCGCCTCGACGCACTGCCGAACGCGACGTGGATCCGCGGCAACGGCGAGCGCTGGACGCGGGAGCCGCCGAGCGACCGGCCGGAGGTCGAGGAGGCGTACCGCGAGCATGCCTCGGACACTCCGGAGGACGTCATCGACCGCCTCTACCGGCTCCCGGCCCAGGCCGAGCTCGACGGGATCCTCTACGTCCACGGCTCGCCGATCTCGGACGTCGAGAGCTTCCCGCCGCAGCCGAGCGAGGACGACGAGCGCCTGCTCGGCGGCGTCCGCGACCGGACGGTCGTGTTCGGCCACAGCCACCAGCAGTTCCGCCGCCCCGGGCCGAACGGGACCGACCTCGTCAACCCGGGAAGCGTCGGGATGCCGCTCGACGGCGACCCGCGCGCCGCCTGGGCGACCTGGGACGGCGACTTCGCGTTCCGGCGCGTCGAGTACGACACGCAGAAGGCCGCCGACGCGTTCCGCGCGATGGGCGGCGAGTTCGGCGAGTTCGCCGCGGGGCGGATCCTCAGAGGCTCCGACTAGCTCTCGAGCGCCGCGTCGAGCGTGATCTCGACGTTTCCGCTTCAGCGCCTTCGATACCGGACAGTTCTCCTTCGCCTGCTCGGCGGCCGCCTGGAATGCGTTCTCGTCCACGCCGGGCACGTCGCCGCGCACCGACACCGCGAACTTCGTGATCCCGACGCCGCCTTCGAACGTCGAGACGACGTCGGTCTCGAGCCGCGTCGGCGGCGTTCCGGCGCGGGCGAGGCCGCCGGAGAGCGCCATCGAGAAGCAGCTCGAGAGCGCGGCGGCGATCAGCTCCTCGGGGCTCGTGCCCGCCGAGGCGTCCTCGGCGCGTGCGCGCCATGTCACCCGCTGTGGACCGGTCACGCCGCTCCCCAACGTGAAGATGCCGGACCCGCCCTGGAGATCGCCTTCCCATGTCGTGTGCGCGCGGTGCTCAACCGCCATCGTGTCCCCTTTCGTCGCGTTCCGACTTCGGAGCCTAGAGAACGGGAGCCAGGCCGAGCTGCTCGAGCAGCGTCACGCGGTCGTAGTAGTCGCGGTAGCGGGTGATCCGGCCGTCGGCGACCTCCGCGACCGCGCAGCCGTCGCGACGGAACCGAAAGCCGGTCGCCGGCCGGCCGCGAAAGAGCCCGTCCTGGGTGCCGCTCGTCCGCCACTCGGCCGCGACGATCGACGGCGAGGAGATCACCGCGCCGAGCTCGACGCGCCAGTCGGGAAACGCCTCGGAGAACTCGCGCAGTCCGTGAACGACCGAAGCCGGGCCGCTGAAGCGCGCGCCGCTCGCGACGCTCACGTACTCGCAGTCTTCGGCGAACGCGCCCGCGACGGCGTCGTAGTCGCGCGTGTTCAACGCGTCGAAGTAGCGCCGGAGGACGGTCTCCGCGTCACTCATCCGCGCCCTCTTCGCCGTTGCCGCTCGGCCGGTAGTACGTCGTGCCCTTGAGCTCGTCCGGCAGGTAGTCGACGTCGAAGCCGCGCGGGTCGTCGTGCGGGTAGACGTAGCCCTTGCCGTGGCCGAGCTTTCGCGCCCCGAAGTAGCTCGTGTCGCGGAGCGCCTTCGGCGGGCGGAGGTTGCCGCGCTCCTGCACGTCGCGCGTCGCATCCTTCAGCGCGACGTAGCTCGCGTTCGACTTCGGCGCGCGCGCGAGGTAGATCGCGGCCTGCGAGAGGTTGAGCCGCGCCTCGGGGAGTCCGACGTGCTCGAGCGCATGTGCCGCCGCGACCGCGATCTGGAGCGCGCGGGGGTCGGCGTTCCCGATGTCCTCCGAGGCGAGCACGATCATGCGCCGCGCGATGAAGCGCGGGTCCTCGCCCGCCTCGAGCATCGCGGCGAGGTAGTAGACGGTCGCGTCGGGATCCGAGCCGCGCATCGACTTGATGAACGCCGAGATCGTGTCGTAGTGGCGGTCCCCGCCCTTGTCGTAGACGAGCGGCCGCTTCGTCGAGGCATCCTCGACGTGCCGCGCTTCGAGCGCGGTGTCCTCCGCGCGGGCGGTCTGCGTCGCGAGCTCGAGGATCGAGAGCGCGTTCCGTGCGTCGCCGCCGGCACGTTCGCCGACGAGCTCCGCCACGTCGTCGGGGATCTCGACGTCGAGCTCGGCAGCTCCGCGCTCGACGATGCGAAGCAGGTCGTCGTTCGAGTGCGGCTCGAGCTCGTACAGCTGAGCGCGCGACAGGAGGGCCGAGTTGACCTCGAAGTACGGGTTCTCGGTCGTCGCGCCGATGAGCGTGATCACGCCCTCCTCGACCGCAGGCAGCACCGCGTCCTGCTGCGCCTTGTTGAAGCGGTGGATCTCGTCGAGAAAGAGGATCGTGCGCTGCCCGTGCGCGCCGAGCCGCTCGCGCGCGTTGGCGATCACCTCGCGCACCTGAGCGACGGTCGCGGAGACCGCGGAGAGCTCCTCGAACGCGGCGCCGGTCGCGTTCGCGACGATGCGGGCGAGCGTCGTCTTGCCGCTCCCCGGCGGCCCGTAGAGGATCATCGAGCCGACGCGGTCCTCCTCGATCGCGAGCCGAAGCGCGGAGCCCGCGCCGAGCACGTGCTCCTGGCCGACGAACTCGTCAACCGTTCGCGGCCTCAGGCGCGTCGCGAGCGGCGCGACCTGCGGCATGCGCTCGCGCGCTGCGTCTGAGAAGAGGTCGCTCACACGGAAAGTATGCTCCGGGCGGGCAGCGTGACCGAGGTCGAGGACTTCTCCGAGCCGATCCTTCCGGGAACGGCGGCAAGCGACTACGAGCGCTATCTGCGCACGGACGAGCTCCTCGCGCTCCAGAACGCCCCGGACGAGCTCTCCCGGCGCGACGAGCTCCTCTTCATGACGGTGCACCAATCGTCCGAGCTCTGGCTCAAGCTCGCCGCGTTCGAGGTCGAGACGGCGGTCGGGCTGCTGCGCGACGGCGAGTTCGGCGGCGCGCTGCGGCTCCTGCGGCGCGCGCACGACTGCCTGAAGAACGTGATCGCGGCGCTCGACATGCTCGAGCACATGTCGCCGTGGGAGTACACGGCGTTCATTCGACCGCTCCTGGGTCACGGCAGCGGGTTCGACTCGCCCGGCTTCCGCGCGGTGCGGCGCGTCTCGCCGATGCTCGGGGAGGCGTTCCACCGGCTCCGGCGCGACGCGGGGCTGACGGTCGCCGAGCTCTACATTCACGGGCGCGAGCACGAGTCGCTCTACCAGCTGGCGGAAGCGCTCGTCGAGTGGGACGAGCGTGTGACGCTGTGGCGCGTGCGCCACTTCAAGGTCGTCGAGCGCATCATCGGCGCCGGGGCGATCGGCACGCAGGGCACGCCGGTCGAGCTCCTCGGGCGCCTCGTCCACAACCGCATGTACCCGGAGCTCTGGGACGTGCGGAACGAGCTGACCGACAGAGCGAACAAGGAGGACTGAATGGCGGTTGCGACGCTTCGGGCCGAGGTGACGGAGCTCCTTCAGGAGCTGATCCGCGTCGACACCGTCAACCCGCCGGGCAACGAGACCGCCGCCGCCGAGCTCCTGCGCGAGTACCTCGAGTCGAACGGCGTGCGCTGCGAGCTGTACGCGAAGGTTCCCGGCCGCGCGAACCTCGTCGCCCGCATCCCGGGCAGCGGTGACGGCCCGCGGCTCGCGCTGCTCTCGCACACCGACACCGTCCTCGCCGACGCGTCGGAGTGGGATCGCGATCCCTGGTCGGGCGACGTCCACGACGGCGAGGTCTGGGGCCGCGGCGCGCTCGACATGAAAGGGGAGGTGGCGGCGAACGCCGTCGCGATGGCGTCGCTCGCGCGGGACGGGTTCGAGCCGCGCGGCGACCTGCTCTTCGTCGCAGCGGCAGACGAGGAGGTGAACGACGGCTACGGGCTGTCGTGGCTCTGCGCCGAGCACCCCGAGGCGGTGCGCGCCGACTACGCGCTGAACGAGGGAGGCGGCGAGCGAGTCGATCTCGGCGGGCGGCCGTTCTACCTCGTGTCGACGGCGGAGAAGATGAGCGCGCCGTTCCTGATCCGGACGCGCGGCCGGAGCGGCCATGCGTCGATGCCGGGGATCGCCGAGAACGCGCTGCTCAAGGCGACGAGGCTCGTCGAGCGGATCGGCTCGTACCAGCCCGAGCTGACGCACACGCCCGAGACCGAGGCCTTCTTCCGTGCCGTGACCGGCGAGGTGCCGCCGGTCGAGCAGGCGATCGAGCGGGCGGAGGAGCTGCACGCGATGTTCGGGAAGTTTCTCGAGGCCGTCATGGGACCGACCTACGCGCCGACGATGATCGAGGCGTCGCAGAAGCGGAACGTCGTCCCGAACCTCTGCGAGGTGACGGTCGACTCGCGGCTGCTTCCCGGCCAGACTCCCGCCGAGTCCGAGCGCATCGTCCGCGAGGTGCTTGGCGACGGCGACTACGAGCTCGACTGGATCGAGGCCGCCGGCGGCACGCGTTCGCCGGTCGAGTCGCCGCTGTGGGACGCGCTCGCCGCGTGGGTCGACGCGAACGATCCCGGCGCCGGCGTCGCGCCGATCTGCCTCGCCGGGTTCACCGACAGCCACTGGATGCGCGAGGCCTTCGGCACCGTCTCGTACGGGTTCTTCCCGATGCGCTCGATGGAGCCGGAGGTTGCCGCGCTCCTGATCCACTCCGCGAACGAGCGGATCCCGGTCGACGACCTCGAGCTCGCGGTCGACTTCTACCGCTCGGCCGCGGCGGCCGTCCTGGCGTAGGCCTCCGCAAGTACCCTGGCTGCGTGGCCGAGAAGATCCGCCTGGGTGGGATGGCGCTCGCGAACGGCGTGCTCGTCCACGGCCCGACCGCGTGGGCGTGCGCGATTCGGCGCCCCGACGGCACGCTCGAGGTCGCGGCCGCGCGCAAGCGCTTCCAGAGCGACGACCGCACGCCGCCGTTCCTGCGTGGGCCGCTGAAGCTGCTCGAGTCGCTCGCGGTGCTCCCGGCCGTGCGCCGCGCGCTGCCCGAGGCGCGCCTGCCGTTCGAGCGGCCGGCCGTGCTCGCCGCGCTCGTCGCGAGTGCCGCGAGCGTCCGCATCGTCCGCGGCTCGCCCCGGCTCGGGCCGGCGTCGCAGGAGCTCCTGTCCGCGCTCTTCTCGTTCGCGCCCGCGGTGCTCGCACTGCGGAGCTCCGATCTCGCCGCGTACCACGGCGCCGAGCACGTCTCGATCGGGACGTACGAGCACGACGAGCCCCGCGCGAAGGAGCACGAGCGCTGCGGGTCGCACCTCGTCGGCCCGATCGTGCTGACGACGACGCTCGGGAACGCGCTCGCGGCGAAGGCGCCCGTGTCGTTCCGGCCTGCCGCGCGCGTCGCGGCGACGTTCGGCTCGCTCGCCGTCTCGACCGAGGTCTTCGGCTGGATGGTCCGCAATCCGGGGCACCCGGTCGCCCGCGCGCTCGCGAAGCCGGGCCACGAGCTCCAGCACCACGTCGGCACGGACGAGCCCTCGCCGGAGCAGCTCGAGGTCGCCGAGGCCGCGCTCCGCGCCTGCCTCGAGCTCGAAGAGGGTGGCGGTCGAAGCTAGAACGCGGCGGCGGCTGCCGCCGGAGATCTTCGAGCTTCCCGTCGAGAAGCTTCGAGCCGGCTACTACGCGGACGCGTACTTCAACCACGCGCGGGCGACGCTCCTCCAGGACGGGCGCCGTCCCCGCGTCGTGATGCAGGTGTTCCAGAAGAACCTCGCGTACCTCGGCGGGATGGACGAGTCGCTCGCGATCCTCCGGCTCGGCGCCGAGGACTGGGACGCGTTGACGGTGCACGCGCTCTACGACGGCGACCTGGTCGAGCCGTGGGAGACCGTCCTCACGATCGAAGGCGACTACACGCTCTTCGCGCACCTCGAGACGGCGTACCTCGGCGTCCTCGCGCGCCGCACGGTCGTCACGACGAACGTCGTCGAGGTGCTCCGAGCCGCGAACGGCAAGCCGATCATCTTCATGCCGGCGCGGCACGACCACTGGCGCATGCAGACGGGCGACGGCTACGCCGCGTACGTCGCGGGCCAGGTCGTCGGCGCGCCGATCGGCGTCACGACCGACGAGCAGGCGTCCTGGTGGGGCGGCAAGGGCGTCGGCACGGTGCCGCACTCGCTCATCGCGGCGTACGGCGGGAACACCGTGCTCGCGGCGACGAAGTTCGCAGAGTGGGCACCGGACGACCTGAACGTGACCGTGCTCGTCGACTTCGAGAACGACTCCGTCCGCACGTCGCTCGAGGTCGCGCGGGCGCTCGGCGCCCGACTCTGGGGCGTGCGTCTCGACACGTCCGAGATGCTCGTCGACCGCTCGCTCGGGGAGGAGACGGGCGACTTCAAGCCGACCGGCGTGAACGAGCGGCTCGTGCGCAAGGTGCGCGACGCACTCGACGCCGACGGCTTCGAGCGCGTGAAGATCGTCGTGTCCGGCGGCTTCGACGCCGCGAAGATCGCCGACTTCGAGTCGAAAGGCGCGCCGGTCGACGCGTACGGCGTCGGGTCGTCGCTCATTCGCGGCGTGAACGACTTCACGGCCGACGTCGTCCTCACCGACGGTCGTCCGTCCGCGAAGGTCGGCCGGTGGTACCGCCCGAACCCGAGGCTCGAGCTCGTCGAGTGACGCCGCCGCTCGTGGAGCGCGCGGCGCGACTCGCGGCCGAGCTCGGCTTCGCGAACTCGTGCACGCCCGAGACCGGGCGCCTGCTGCATCTGCTCGCCGCGACGCGCGGCCGGACCCGGGTCGCCGAGACGGGCACCGGCGTGGGCTACGGCGCGGCGTGGATCGTCTCCGCGCTCGAGCCGTCCGTCCCCTTCTTCACCGCCGAGCTGGACGACGCCCGGGCCGCCGCGGCCGCCGAGCTCTTCCGCCAGGACGAGAACGTCCACGTCCTCGCCGGCGACTGGCACGACGTCCTGCCCGAGCATGCGCCGTTCGACCTGCTCTTCCACGACGGTTCCAAGCGGCGGCCGGACCTGGACGGCGAGGAGACGCTTCGCCTCCTCGCGCCGCGCGGGCTCGTCGTCCTGGACGACATGACCCCGGGACGCGAGGGCCCCGACCCGGTTCGGGAGTTCTGGCTCGACCACCCGGAGCTGGCCGCGACCGAGGTGCAGGTGTCCCCCCGCGAGGCCGTGATCCTCGCCGTCCGCGCCCGCTAAGGGCCTGGCGCTTTTCTGCCGAAGAGAGGACGATGGGCGCTGTGGGAGAGTGGATCGGGAAGATCCCCGAGATCACGCAGGAGTGGCTGCCGGTCGTCTTCATGCTCCTGATGGTCGCGGTCGTCTACCTCCTCTGGCGGACGCTCCAGCTGATGCCGAAGATCAAGCCCGCGGAGCAGGACACGCAGGGCAAGTCGTCGATCAAGTGGGACGACGTGGCCGGCCTCCCCGAGGCGAAGAGCGAGCTCCAGGAGGTCGTCGACTTCCTGCGCAGCCCCGAGCGCTTCGAGCGGCTCGGCGCGCGCGTCCCGAAGGGGATCCTCCTCTACGGCCCGCCCGGCACCGGCAAGACGCTTCTCGCGAAGGCCGTCGCACACGAGTCCGGCGCGAAGTTCTTCTCGCAGAGCGCGTCCGCGTTCGTCGAGATGTTCGCCGGCCTCGGCGCTGCCCGGATCCGCAAGCTCTTCGAGGACGCGCGCAAGAACGCGCCCTCGATCATCTTCATCGACGAGCTCGACGCCGTCGGCGCTGCACGGACCGGCCACGGCTTCAACCGCGAGCAGGATCAGACGCTCAACCAGCTGCTCGTCGAGCTCGACGGGTTCGCGAAGGCGGCGCAGGTCGTCGTGATGGGCGCCTCGAACCGCATCCAGGACCTCGACCCGGCGCTCCTTCGCCCCGGTCGCTTCGACCGCCAGCTCCTCGTCTCGCCGCCCGACCTCTCGGGGCGCGAGGCGATCCTCCGCGTGCACTCGCGCGGCAAGCCGCTCGCGGCCGACGTCGACCTCGGGCAGATCGCGCGCCAGACGTCCGGCCTCGCAGGCGCCGACCTCGCGAACATCACGAACGAGGCGGCGATCTTCGCCGGCCGCCGCGAGGCGCAGTACATCTCGCACATCGACTTCGACAACGCGATCGAGCGCGTCGTCGCCGGCCTGCAGCAGAAGAAGGTGCTGACCGACAAGGAGCGGCGCATCCTCGCCTACCACGAGGCCGGCCACGCGCTGATGGCGCACCTGATGGGCGACGTCGCACCGGTGCAGAAGGTGACGATCGTCGCGCGCGGCCAGGCGCTCGGCTACACGCTCAACCTGCCGGCCGAGGACCGCTACATGGAGACGAAGGAAGAGCTCGTCGACCTGATGAAGATCTGCCTCGCCGGCCGCGCCGCCGAGCAGGTCGTGTTCGGCCGGGTCACGAACGGCGCGGCGAGCGACCTCGAGAAGGCAACGGAGATCGCGCGCTCGATGGTCTTCGAGTGGGGCATGTCCGAGACGGTCACGTCGCGCACGCTCCGCGCCGACAACTACGCGCTCTCGGAGGAGACGAAGCGGCTGCGCGACTCCGAGCAGGCGCATCTGACCGACCAGGCGTACGCCGAGTCCGCGCGGCTGATCGAGAAGCATCGCGCCCCGCTCGACCGGATCGCGCAGGCGCTGCTCGAGCGCGAGACGCTGCTCCGCGACGAGCTCGAGGCGATGCTCGGCGACGTCGACGCCGAGTCGAGCGCATCCGAGACCGTCGGCACCCCGCGGGTCATCTCGCTGCCTGAATAGGAGGGCTCGCGGGTAGGGTTCGCCTCAGTGGAGGCGAAGGGCATCCATCACCTCGGGGTCGCCGTCGAGGACCTCGACGAGGCGGTCACGACCTACGAGCGGCTCTTCGGCGCGCGGGTCGAGCACCGCGACACCGTGCCCGAGCAGGGCGTCGAGGCGGCGTCGCTCCGGGTCGGCGAGAGCCGGGTCGAGCTGCTCGCGTCGCTCGGCGCCGAGACGCCCGTCGGGAAGTTCCTCGCGAAGCGCGGGCCGGGGATGCACCACGTCGCCTACGAGGTGGACGACCTGCCCTCCTCCCTCGCCGCGCTCGAGCGCGCCGGCGCCGAGCTGATCGACTCCCAGCCGCGGGAAGGGCTCTTCGGGCTCCAGGTCGCGTTCGTTCACCCCGACTCGACCCACGGCGTCCTGGCAGAGTTGGTGAGCGATGCCCGCTGACGACAAGGTCCGCGTCCAGGTCGCCTACGAGGGCGGCCAGTCCTTCACGACCCTGATGTCGATGGACGCCGCCGAGGAGCTCGAGCGCCGGCTCTCGAACGGCGACGGCGGGCTGATGGCGATCGAGGCCGACGACGGCCGCTACGCCGTCGTCCTCCGGAACGTGGCCTACGTGAAGCGCTTCATGCGGGAGTCCCGGGTGGGCTTCGGCACGCCCGGCCCCTAGTTAGACGCCTCGGAACCCAGGGCACATCTCACGGCATGGCGGAAGGGACTGCGGAGCGGCCGAAGGAGTCCGCGGCCGAGATCAGGCGGCTGGTCGAGCGCGGGCAGCAGGGCGACAAGGCGGCGCTCGAGGAGCTGTACCTGATCCACTTCGACCGGATCTACAGCTATCTGCACATGACCGTCGGCAACCGCCACGACGCCGAGGATCTGACGACGCAGACGTTCCTCCGGATGCTCGAGTCGATCGGCAAGTTCCGCTTCCAGTCGGCGCCGTTCTCCGCGTGGCTCTTCCGGATCGCACACAACCTCTCGATGGACCATTTCCGGGCGGGGAAGCGCGTCCAGCCGGAGGAGGAGGTGCCGGAGCCGATCGGGTCGGAGCAGGACTCGGCCGAGCTCGAGGCGATGCACTCGATCGGCCGGCAGAGCCTCCTGGAGCTGATCGAGAACCTCTCCGACGAGCAGCAGCAGGTGCTGACGCTGAAGTTCGTCTTCAACTTCGCGAACGGCGAGGTCGCGACGATCCTCGGGAAGACCGAGGGCGCCGTGAAGTCGCTGCAGCACCGCGCGCTCGCGTCGCTGCAGAAGCAGATCGGCTAGCCGGGGCTCCCGAGCGTCAGGACGGCGAACGTCGGCACCGGGCGTGAGCAGTCGAGCGCGCCCTTGCCGGTCAGGGTGAACGGCGTGCCGCTTCGGTAGTCGTCGGCCTGGCGCTTGGCCGTGAGCTCGAAGTGGCCGAGCCGTCGCGCCTCGTCGTAGCCGTTGAACCGGAACGTCTGGAGCGCCAGCACGTCGTGCCGGCGATGGCGCGCGCGAAAGTACGGAGCGAGCGACGCTCGGCCGGCTGCGCCGCTCAGCGTGCGCACCGGCGCCGCGGACTGTACCCGGCGAGTGCTGCGATCACCACGGCTCCACAGGAGCAACCTCACGTTCGCATTACACCGCGATCCGCGACCGGGTTCCACGTACGCTGGCCGCCGTGGCGCTCCAGGTCGGGATCGTGGGCCTGCCGAACGCGGGCAAGACGACGCTCTTCCGCGCCCTGACCGGTGCCGCGACGACCGGGCGCGACAACGTCGGCATGGCGGCGGTGCCGGACCACCGGCTCCGTCAGCTCGCGGAGACCGTGAGCGCGAAGAAGGTGACGCCGGCGTCGATCCGCGTGGTCGACGTGCCGGGAACCGGCGCCGAGCTGCTCGGGAACCTGCGGCAGGTCGACCTGATCCTCGCCGTCCTCGACGGGTGGTCGGGCACGCGCTCGCCGCAGGCGGACCGGGAGGAGCTGATGCTCGAGCTGCTCGCCGCCGACCGCGACCATGTCCAGCGCCGGCTCGAGCGGGTCACCAAGCAGGCGAAGTCGGGCGACGCGAAGCTCCGCGCGGAGGTCGCGAACCTCGAGCGGCTCGCAGCCCACCTCGAGAACCTCCAGGCGGTCAGCGAGCTCGACGGCGACGTCGAGCTGCCGCCCGAGCTCGAGCTGTTGACGGTCAAGCCGCTGCTCGAGATCGTCAACGGGCCCGACGGCATCGACCTGAAGCTCGAGGCCGAGCTCGCCGAGCTCTCCGAGGAGGAGGCCGCCGCGTTCCGCGAGGGCGAGTCCGCGCTCGGTGCAGTCGTGCGAGGGCTCGTCGAGACGCTCGACCTGATCACGTTCTTCACGGCGGGCGAGAAGGAGACGCGCGCGTGGACGCTCCGCGACGGCGAGACCGCGCTCGACGCGGCGGAGACGATCCACTCCGACATCGCGCGCGGCTTCATCCGCGCCGAGGTGATCCGCTGGGACGACCTCGTGGCAGCCGGCTCACACTCGGAGGCGCGTCGTCAGGGGAACGAGCGCGTCGAGGGGAAGACGTATGTCGTGCAGGACGGCGACGTGCTGAACGTACGATTCAACGTCTGATGCCCGAGGCGAAGCTCACCGAGACCGAGGACGGGCTCGTGCCCGACGGCGAAGCCTGGTTCATCGTGAACGCCCGCGACGTTCCGTGGCTGCACAGCGATCGGTTCGGCTCAGCGTGCTTCTTCGAAGGCGAGCCGCGCTTCCCGGAGCTCGGTTTCAACGTCGGGGTCATCCCGCCCGGCGAAGGGACGACGATGTACCACTACGAGGACGCCCAGGAAGGCTTCCTCGTCGTCTCGGGCGAAGGCATCGTCATCGTCGAGGGCGAGGAGCGTCCGGTGCGCGCGTGGGACTACTTCCACTGCCCGGCCGGCACTCCGCACGCGATGCTCGCGGCGGGGGACGCGCCGATGATCGTGATCTCGGTCGGAGCGCGGCATCCGGACTTCAAGACTGTCTATCCGGTCGACGAGACGGCTCGACGGCACAACGTCGGCGTCGACGAGGAGAAGACGAAGGGTGCGTACGAAGGGATGACCTTCGAGCGCGGCCGGTACCGCGACGGCCTGCTCCCCTAGAGGCGCTCGACGAGGTACGTGATCCCGAGCGGGTAGCGGTACTCGATCCCGCCGTGCGTCGCGTCGAAGAGCTCCGTGTGGAGATCGCGGACGCCGAGCTCGGTCAGACGTCGCCGCATCCACTCCATCGTCAGGTCGACGAACCACTCGTCACGGCTGCCCGCGTCGAAGTAGATCGCACGCAGCTCGCGGAGCGCGTCGGCGTGGCGTGGCACGAGCGTCGGGTAGTCCCACTCGAGCCAGCGCTCCCAGAGCTCGGGGATCACCTCGGCCGTCTCGATGTCGTACGGCAGCCGCACCGTCCCGTCGTCGTCCGCCGAGTACGCGGCGGCGAAGCCCCACTGCAGCAGCACGTGGATGTCGTCGGGGTGCGCGAGCGGCGCCGGCCCGTTCCGGAGCTCGTCGAAGAAGCGCTCGACCGAGCCGTCGTAGCGGTCCCGGAGCGCCCGCGCGGCGACGCGGAAGAACGGGCGGATCGTCACCTCGAAGAGCCCGCCGCCCGCGTGGCTCGCGAAGCCCTGGAAGAGGTCGGGCCGGAGCATCGCGGTCACCGCCGCGCCGTAGCCTCCGCTCGACTTCCCCGCCACGCCGCGCCTGCCGCTCGTCCGGTAGCGCGAGTCGACGAACGGGACGAGCTCGTCGCAGAGATACGTGTGGTAGCGCCCCGAGCCGGTCGAGTCGACGAACTGCGAGCCGCCGTACGACGTCCACGCGTCGACGAACACGACGATGCACTCCGGCGGGTCGCGGTCGAGGAGCTCCGGCATCGTCGGGCGGAAGGCGACGCGGTTCCGCCACATGCCGAGCTCCCCGGTGTAGCCCTGCAGGACGTAGATCGTCGGGTACGCGCGGTCGCCTTCCGGGTCGTAGCCCGGCGGCGTCCAGACCCAGACCGGGCGCACGTGCGGATCACCGAGCGGGTTGCCACGCAGCGCCTCGCTCTCGAACGTCAGCTCGTCCACCGCGCGGGAGCATAGGAGTAAGGCCCCGTCGTCACGGGGCCTTACGCGTCAGCAACAGCAGCAGTCGTCGCCGTCGTCGCAGCAACCGCCGCTGTCGCAACACCCACCGCTCATGGATCGCTCCTTTCATCGACGGATGTCGATGCAGCGACGCTACCTGGTAGATTGATCGATGTCAATGAAGGCGCTCCCCGTGATCGAGTGCTGCGTCTGCGACGGGCCGCCGCTTCCCGAGCAGACGCGCATCGCGCTCGCAGACCGCCTCAAGGCGCTCGCGGACCCGACGCGCATCGGGATCGTCAACCGTCTCGCGGCGAACCCGGAGCTCTGCGTGTGCGACCTGACGAGCGCGTTCGAGCTCTCACAGCCGACGATCTCGCACCACCTGAAGGTCCTCCGCGAGGCCGGGCTGATCGAGGCCGAGCGGCGCGGGACGTGGTCGTACTACCGGCTCAACCGCGCCGCCGTCGGCGAGCTCGCGCTCGCACTCTCGCCGTGAACGTCCTCTTCGTCTGCGTGCAGAACGCCGGCCGCTCGCAGATGGCCGAGGCGCTCTACGCCGGGAACGGGCGCTCCGCCGGGAGCAACCCGGCCGACCGCGTGCATCCAGAGGTGGTCGAGGTGATGCGCGAGCGCGGCGTGGACCTGGCCGATCGGGTGCCGCGCGCGCTCGACCGCTCCGACGTCGAGTGGGCGGACGTCGTCGTGACGATGGGCTGCGGCGACGCATGCCCGTACATCCCGGGCAAGCGCTACGTCGACTGGGAGCTCGACGACCCCGCGGGCAAGCCGATCGACGAGGTGCGCGCGGTGCGCGACGAGATCGAGCGCCGGCTCGCCGACCTCTAGGCCGCGGCCGAGATCAACGCCACGCCGGCGAGCGCCGCAGCGCCGCCGATCGCCTGCTCGCGCCCGGGCCGCTCGTGGAGCACGGCGACGGCGAGCAGGATCGTCACGACGGGGTAGAGCGACGCGAGCACCGAGACGAGGCTGACGAACCCCTCGTTGAGCGCGAGCGCGAGCAGCACGTTCGCGCCCACGTCGAAGAGGCCGACGGCCACGAGCACCGGCAGCGCCGTGCGCGGCACGCGGAGCGCGCCGGCGACCGCAGCGGCCGTGAGCGCGAGCGCGGACGAGGCGAGACGGGCGACCGTGACGGCCCAGAAGGCGTCGTCCGCGCTCGCGCGGTCGATGAAGAGGAAGTACGAGCCGAAGCCCGCGGCCGCGACGAGCGCGAGCGGGACACCTGCCGCGAGCCGTCCCGTCTGGCCGTGCTCCCTGGAGACGAGAACGACGCCGATCAGCGCCAGGGCGATGCCGACGAGCTGGATCGCCGCGGGCCGCTCGCCGCGTGCGATCCCGACGACGACCGGGATGACCGCAGCCGACGCGGAGATCGGCGCGACGACGCCGATCGCGCCGACGGCCATCCCCCGGTAGAGCGCGGCGAGGCCGATCGCGCCCGCCCAGCCCGCCCCGACCGCGGCGAGCGTCGCCTCGGTCCCGAGGAAGTCACCCCCGGCGAAGAGCGCGACGAGCGCGACCGCCGCGAAGCCCGCCGCCTGCGAGATCGCGAGCACGCCGAGCACCCGGAGCCGGCGTGCGCTGACCCCGCCGAGGAAGTCGCCGACTCCCCAGCAGACGCTCGCCCCGAGGGCGAGCACGATCGCGATCACTCGCTGTCGACCGGCCTGGTGGCTGCGACTGCGTCGAGCTGGTTCGCGTGGAAGAGCACGGCCGCCTCGGCGGTTCGCGCGGCGCGCGAGTCGTGATGCGACGCGACGGCGTGCAGGAGCTCGGCCCGAACGCCGGCGTCGAGCCCTGCCGCGCGCTCCTCGATCAGCCGGAGCCCGAGGTGCACGTGCCCGAGCAGCCGGCCCTCCTCGGTCGGGCGGAACGTCGGCGCGCGCCCGAGCTCGCGCGTCCGGCCGACGTCGTGCAGCAGCGCGGCGCCGAGGAGCAGGTCGGTCCGCAGCCGTGGGTGCAGCTGCGCCGTCTCGCGGCAGATCGTCGCCACGCCGACGGTGTGCTCGAGCAGACCGCCCGCGTAGGAGTGGTGGCCTTCGAGCGTCGCGGGCAGCGTGCGGAAGCGCGTGCGGATCTCCTCGTCGTGGACGAAGCGCCCGACGACCTCGCGCAGCCCGGGATGGGCGAGCTCGCCCGCGATGAACTCGAGGAAGCCGTCGAGCTCGTCGCGATCGCGGCGGATCGACGGCGCGAGCTCCGCAGGGTCCGCCTCGTCCGCGCGCTCGAGCGAGCGCACCTCCACCTGCAGCCGGTCGCGGAAGCGCTCGACCCGCCCGAGCACGCGCACGGCGTCGCCCTCGTCGAATCGCCCGTCGAGCAGGTCGACGTCGTTCCAGACCCGCGCGTCGACCCGGCCGCTCGGATCGACGAGCTCGAGCGCGAGGTAGGACGCCCCGTTCTTCGTCCGGAGCCGCTGCTTCCGCGCGACCGCGTAGACGCCCTCGACGACCCGATCCTCTGCCAGGTCGGCGATCGCGTTCACGGAGCCGAGTCTAGGGTACGGTCCGGGCGTGGCCGAGCTCCGCCCGTTCCCCGCGCTCCGCTACGACGTCGAGCGCGCCGGCCCGCTGGAGTCGCTCGTCGCGCCGCCGTACGACGTCCTCTCGGAGGCCGAACGGGACGCGTACCGCGCGAAGAGCCCGTACAACGTCGTCCACCTGACGCTTCCTGACTCCGAGGAGCAGGCCGCCCGCGACTTTCGCGCGTGGCGCGACGAGGGGGTCCTCCGCGCGGAGGAGCCGACCTTCTGGGCGCTCGAGCAGGACTACGTCGGCCCGGACGGAGTGGCCCGCACGCGTCGCGGCATCGTCGCGTCGCTGAAGGCAGAGCCCTACGAGGCCGGTGTCGTCCTTCCGCACGAGCGAACGCACCGCGAGGTGAAGGAGGGCCGGCTCCGGCTCGTGGAGGCGGTCGGGGCCCAGCTCGAGCCGATCTTCCTGCTCTACGAAGGCGCCCCGCCGATCTCGCAGCCCGAGGGCGACCCCGACCTCGAGGTCGAGGGCGCGAAGCTCTGGAGAATCCCCGAGACCGACGCGATCGTCGAGGCCTTCCGCGACCGGCAGCTGATGATCGCGGACGGCCATCACCGCTACGAGACGACGGTCGAGTACGCGGCGCGCGGCGGCTCGCCGTGGCTGATGGTCGTGCTCGTCTCGACGAGCGACCCGGGGCTGACGATCTTCCCGACCCACCGCATCGCGGGCAGTTTCATCCCTACCGACAACCTCAAGGCCAACGGTTCCGACCCTCGCGCCGCCCTCGAGTCGCTCCCCGACGACCGCCCGGCCGCCGTCGTCTACACGCGTGAGGGCGTCGCCGTCGCCGAGGGTCCGCCCGGCCAGCTCGACACGCAGCTCGTCGAGACGCTCGTGCCGGGACACGTCGGCTACACCGCCTACGTCGACGAGGCGATCGCCGCCGTCGACGAGGGTCGCGCGGACGCGGCGTTCCTGCTCAGGCCGACGCGCATCGAGGACGTGTTCGCGGTCGCGAAGCGCGGCGAGGTGCTCCCGCAGAAGACGACGTACTTCTATCCGAAGCTCGTCAGCGGTCTGCTCTTCCACCCGCTGTGACCGACTGGCTCGCGGTCGGCCGCGCGCTCGTGGACGACGCGCGGCGCGTGCTCGTCGACCTCCCGACGCGCGTGGAGCGCGAGCCGGTCGTCGGCATAGGCATGGGCGGCGACGAGACGACCGCGATCGACGAAGCGGTCGAGCGCGGCGCGATCGCGCGACTGGACGAGCTGCTCGGCGACTACACGCTCGTCTCGGAGGAGATCGGCGAGGTGGTCAAGGGCCGCGGGGCGCCGCGCCTCGTGCTCGACCCGATCGACGGGTCGCTCAATGCCAAGCGCGGCGTGCCGCACTTCTGTCTCTCGCTCGCGGTCGCGGACGGCGCGACGATGAAGGACGTCGAGTTCGGGTACCTCTACGACTTCGGCTCCGGCGAGGAGTGGACGGCGCGACGCGGCGAGGGCGCCTGGGTGGACGGCAACCGGCTCGGCGGCGTGCGCCCGAAGGACGCGATCGAGCTGCTCGCCTTCGAGGCGACGCTGACCTCCTCGATCGCCGAGAAGGCGTCCGCCGTCGTCGGCGTTGCGCACCGCCTGCGCGTGATGGGCTCGCTCGCGCTTGCGCTCTGCAACCTCGCCGCAGGGCGGCTCGACGGCGTCTGCTCGCTCAAGGGCGCACGCTCGGTCGACATCGCCGCCGCGCAGCTGCTGATCAAGGAGGTCGGCCTGGCGATCGAGCTCTTCGAGGATCCCCCGTTCGACGACGCGCCGCTCGACCTCGAGCCGCGCTCACGCGTCGTCGCCGCGGCGAACGCCGAGCTCTGCGGACGCCTTGCCGCCGCCCTCGCGTGACCGAGCTCCGGATCGGCTGCTCGGGCTGGAACTACAAGCACTGGCGGAACGGCGTCTTCTACCCGCCGCGGCTGCCGCCGTCGGGCTGGCTCGAGTACTACGCGCGCTTCTTCGACACCGTCGAGGTGAACGCGACGTTCTACCGGCTCCCGCGTCCGGCGACGGTGGCGACATGGGCCGCGCAGTCCCCGACGACCTTCGCGTTTGCGATCAAGATGAGCCGCTATCTCACGCACGTGAAGCGGCTGCAGGACGTGCACGAGTCCCTGGAGCGCTTCTACTCGCAGATCGCGCCGCTCGTGGGGACGCCGAAGCTCGGCCCGGTGCTCTGGCAGTTCCCGGAGACGTTCCACCGCAACGACGAGCGGCTGCTCGCGGCGCTCGACGAGGCGCCGGCCGGGAGGCACGCCTTCGAGTTCCGGCATCCGAGCTGGTTCGTGCCCGAGATCTTCGCGTTCCTGCGGCAGCACGACGCCGCGCTCGTGATCGGAGATCACCCGGAGCGGAGGTTCCAGCCCCACGAGCTGACCGCGAGCTGGACGTTCGTGCGCTTCCACTACGGTTCGCGTGGTCGCGGCGGCAACTACTCCGACCGCGAGCTCGACGAGTGGGCCGCGCGCATCGACGCGTGGCGCCGAAAGCGCATCGACGTGTACGCGTACTTCAACAACGACTGGGAGGGCTACGCGATCCGGAACGCGCTCGGCCTCAAGGAGCGGCTCGGTGTTGCGTAGCCGCGTTAGGCTGGCTCAGCCGCATGGAAGGTAGGACGACCACGACGTCGCTCGTCGACACGCTCGCGCAGACGGCGCTCTTCGCAGACCTTTCGCGGCCCGAGCTCGAGGCCGTCGCGCACGAGTTCGACGAAGAGGCGTTCGCGCCGGGGCAGCGGGTGCTGCGGCAAGGGCTGTCCGGGAGCGGGCTCTACGTGATCCTCGACGGCGCGGCCGTCGTCCTGCGCGACGGTGACGAGATCGCGCGCCTCGGGCGCGGCGACTTCTTCGGCGAGATCTCGGTCTTCACGGACTACGCGCCGACCGCCGACATCTCCGCGGGATCGCTTCTGCGCTGCCTCGTCGTCCCGCGGCCGGAGGTCGAGCGGTTCCTGCTCGAGCGCCCCCGCGTGATGCTCCGCATGCTCAAGATCGAGGCGAACCGGCTCCGCGGGATGCTGGAGGGGCTCGCGTAGAGCGGCCGTTCGAACCTGGCACGTACGGCGTCGTGGTGGTCGGCAGCGGCCCGGGAGGGCTGCAGGCGAGCTACGAGCTGCAGCGGCGCGGCGTCGACCACGCGGTGCTCTCGGCGGATGACGGCCCCGGCGGGATGTTCCGCCGCCTGCCGATCTTCGAGCGGCTGATCAGCTGGACGAAGCCGGACGCGCCGTACCCGCGCGGCTCGCGCGAGTACGAGCTCTTCGACCACAACAGCCTCGTCGCCGAGGAGGAGCGGTTCCAGGCCTGTGCGCCCGAGGAGATGGACCGGAGCTACGACGTGCCGTCGCGGGCGGAGATGGAGGCGGCGCTCGCGGTCTTCGTCGAGCGCGCCGGCCTGCGCGTGCGCTACGGCTGCACCTGGCAGGCGACGCGGCTCCAGGACGACGGAGGGTTCACCCTCGAGACGAGCGACGGCGAGTACCGCTGCCGCGCGGTGGTGTTCGCGATCGGCGTGACGACTCCGTGGACCGCACCGATCGCCGGCCTCGAGCACTCGACGCACTACGTCGACGTGCTGCAGGCGCATGAGTACCGCGGTCGGAGCGTCTTCATCGTCGGCAAGCGGAACTCCGCGTTCGAGATCGCGAACAGCCTGCTCCCGTGGGCGAGCCGGATCGTCCTCGCGTCGCCGCGGCCGATCCGCACCGACGTGCTCGGCCACTCGCCGCTTCGCACGCGCTACCTGCAGCCGCTCGACGAGCACGTGCGCGGCGGGTTCGGGACGTCGATCGTCGACGCGTCGATCGAGCGCGTGCAGCGGACGCCCGACGGGTTCTTCGTTGAGACGCGCGGGACGAGCTGGCCGGCGCCGCTGACGTTCGAGTGCGACGAGCTGATCGCGGCGACGGGCTTCCGCACACCGCTGCAGGACCTGCCGAAGCTCGGGCTCGCGACCGTCGCGGACGGACGCATCCCCGCGCTGACCGCGTTCTGGGAGAGCGTGTCGCTGCCGGGCGTCTACTTCGCGGGCAACGCGACGCAGGGTTCGGCGGGCCTGCGCAAGCAGGGGCTCGCGAGCAGCTCGACCGCGGTGAACGGCTTCCGCTACAACGCGCGCGTCCTCATCCGGCACCTCGCCGAGAAGCACTTCGGCGTCGACCCGCCGCGCCCCATCGTCGAGCCCGAACGCCTCGTCCCGTTCCTCCAGCAGGAGCTCGCGCACGCGCCGGAGCTCTGGATCCAGAAGGGCTACCTCTGCCGGATCGTCAATCTCGCCGAGGACGGGCTGCGCGACGACGGGATCCTGCCGCTCCAGATCTTCGTCGATGAAGCCGGGCCCGATGCGGTCGCGATCGCGGTCGAGATGGCCGCCGACGGGACGATCTACCCGGCGGTCTACATCCGGCGCCGGAATCACGTGACCGAGCACCAGCTCGACGCCCATCCGCTCCACGACTACGAGTCGGAGGGCCACGCCGAGGCGCTCTCTCAGCTCGTCGGGCCGTTGCTACGCTCGACGTGATGATGCCCTCGCGCGACGAGATCATGCATGCACTCGGCGGAGTGATCGATCCCGAGCTGCGCCGTCCGGTGACGGAGCTCGACATGGTGCGCGACGTCCGGATCGACGGCGGCGACGTCGTCGTGACGATCGCGCTGACGATCGCCGGCTGCCCTCTTCGCGACAGCTTCCAGCAGCAGGTGCTCGACGTGCTCGCGCCGGTCGACGGAGTCGAACGCGTCGCGCTCGAGTTCGACGTGATGACGCCGGACGAGCGCGCTGCGCTGACCGACTCGTCTGCGCGGCGGCGTGACCGAGCGGTCGAACGGGATCTCGCTCGACCGCGACACGCGAGTGCTCGCGATCGCGAGCGGCAAGGGCGGCGTCGGGAAGTCGACGCTCTCGGTGAACCTCGCCGTGGCGTTCTCGCGGCTCGGCAAGAAGGTCGGCGTGCTCGACGCCGACGTCTACGGCCACTCGATCCCGCACATGCTCGGGATCACGCAGCGGCCCGTCGTCGTCGACAAGATGATCGTGCCGCCGGTGAAGGACGACCTGAAGCTGATGTCGATCGGGTTCTTCCTCGACGAGAACGCGCCGGTGATGTGGCGCGGGCCGATGCTGCACCGCGCGCTCGAGCAGTTCCTGACCGACGTGCACTGGGGCGAGCTCGACGTGCTCGTCGTCGACATGCCGCCCGGCACCGGCGACGTCGCGATCTCGCTCGGGCAGCTCCTGCCGCGCGCCGAGGTCGTCGTCGTCACGACGCCGCAGCCGGCCGCGAAGGAAGTCGCGGTGCGGGCCGCGGTGATGGCGCAGAAGACGAACATGCGCCTGATCGGCGCGGTCGAGAACATGACGGGCGACGTCTTCGGGCGCGGCGGCGGCGCGGCGCTCGCGGACGAGCTCGGCGTGCCGCTGCTCGGCGAGGTGCCGCTCGATCCACGTGTTCGCGAGCAGGGCGACCTCGGGACGCCGATCGTCGCGGCGGACCCGGGCTCGCCGACGTCCGAGGCGATCGTCGCGCTCGCCGAGGCGATCGAGGGCACGCGTCGCGAGCAAGGCGTCGGGATCGTCAAGGCGCTCCCGGTCCTCTCCTGAGCGGCGCCGCGTTCTTCGACCTCGACCGGACGCTGCTGCGCCGCTCGAGCACGCTTGCGCTCGCGCCCGCGTTCCGGCGCCACGGCGTGATCACCCGGACGCAGGTCGCGAAGGCCGCGTTCTGGCAGCTGCTCTTCGTCCTGCGCGGGACGAGCCGCGAACGCGTGCGCGCCGCGTCCGAGGAGGGGCTGATGCTGCTGCGCGGCTTCTCGCCGGCGCAGATGCAGGAGCTCGTCACGGAGTCGCTCGATCCGGTGCTCCGCCCGCTCGTCTACGACGAGGCGCTCGGCCTCGTCGCCGAGCATCGCGGTCGCGGCGAGCCGTCGTACATCGTCTCGGCGGCGCTCCAGGAGGTCGTCGACGCGATGGCGGAAGACCTCGGCTTCGACGGCGCGCTCGGGACGGTCTGCGAGGTCTCGGACGGTGTCTACACCGGGCGCGGGATCCGCTCGCTCCACGGCGAGAACAAGGCGGCGGCGGTCCGTGAGCTCGCCGCCGAGCGCGGCTACGACCTCGAGACCTCGACCGCGTACTCGGACAGCCACACCGACCTGCCGTTCCTGGAGGTGGTCGGGAGGCCCGTCGCGGTCAACCCGGACCGCGAGCTCAGGCGCGTCGCGGCCGACCGCGGATGGCCGGTGCTGAGGTTCGGCCGACGTGCAGCCTGACGAGGCGCGCGCGCGAATCGCCGCGCTCGGCTTCTCCGACGCCGACACGGAGACGCTGTTCCGCCACTACGACGACGCCGAGCGGCGCGGCAAGCGCGGCCACGGGTACTCGAGGATCCCGTGGCTCGAGACGCTGCCCGACCTCGACCCCGCGGCCGCGCCGGGCCGGGAGCACGTAACACAGTGTTACGAGCTCTGGGCGGGGCGCGGCGCGCTCGGCTACCTGACCCTGAACGCGATCGTCGAGTCGCAGCTCGCCGAACCGCCGCAGCACTCGCGCGTCGTCGCGGCGTCGAACTGCTTCCCGACCGGCATGCTCGGCCACTACGTCCGGCGGCTCGCCGACGGTGGGCTCGTCGCGCTCCTGACGGCGACCTCGCCGCCGCGTCTCGCCCATCCCGACGGCGGCGAGCCGCTCGTCGGCACGAACCCGCTCGCGATCGGCGTCCCGAGCTCGGACGGGAAGCCGATCGTCGTCGACGTCTCGCCCGCGAAGGCGACCTGGGGCGACGTGCTCGCCGGCCTCGCGCCCTCGGAGGACGTCGTGCCGTTCGGCGGCGACCAGGCGCACAAGGCGTTCGCGCTCGCGCTCGGGCTCCAGCTCGTCGTCGACTCGCTCGTCGAGGGCTACGGCGCCGTGCTCGTCGTCGCGCGGCCGAGCGCCGACCCCGTGCCCGCGCTACGAGCCGCCGCCGGCGGCGTTCGCCTGCCCGGTGATCGCTAGGAACTCCGCGTCGTCGCGGAGCGACGCGAAGTCGTCGTCGTTCGCCGCGATCTCCACGAGCATCGGCTCGCTCTCGAGGGCTGTCCGCAGGTGTCCGAGCGCGTCCTCGGGCCGCCCGAGCAGCGCCTCGTAGCGCGCCTGGTTGTAGAGGAGCGCCGGGTGGCCGGGCTTGTGCTCGAGCCCGTCGAGGATGAGCGCGAGCGCCTCCTCGTAGTCGCCGCGGTCGCGCGCCGGGGTCGCGGCGAAGAACCACTCCCACGCGGACGGATCGTGCTGGCCCGGCTTGCCGCCGACCGCGAGCACCGTCGTCCCGTCCTCGAGCGCGACGGCCGCGCGCGCCGTTTGCGGATCCCGCAGGTACACGAACCCGCCCGGGTCGACGTCGAACTCGTCGCCGCCGACCGTGAACCGTGCGCGACCGTCGATCACGAAGTAGACCTCCTCGTGCCCGAGCTGCGACTCGTCGTGCTCCTCGACGACGTGCTCTCCCTCCTTGCCGACGTACGCGTTGATGCCGAACGCGGTGATCCCGAGCGGCCGCCTGATGGGACGCCAGTTGATTCCCGCCCGCTTGACGGGGATCTCCTCGAGCTCGTCGATCCGCCGCACCTCGTAGCCACTCATGTCGCCCTCCTCAGCTCGCGCAGCACGATCGGGTCGATCGCCTCCTCGCCGTCGACGCGCTCCTCGAGGTTCGCGACGCCCGCCCAGTCCTCGAGACGCTCGTAGCCCGCCGCCCGCAAGCGCTCGTCGAGCTCCGCGCGGAGCGCCTCGTCGACGGTCAGCCAGTCGCTCGCGCGGCGTTCGGCCGAAGAGCAGGTCGTGGAGCTCGAACAGCCGCCGAAGCTCCTCGATCGGCCCTTCGTGGTCGTCCACGCGCAGGTCGACGAGCACGTCGGAAAGCCCGGCGTAGCCGCCGTCGCGCTCGACGACGAGGAGCGACGCTGACTGTTGGCCGCGCCGGTCGCCTCCCGCAGCCTGCGCCGCCGCGAGCGACGCGAGCAGCCGCACCGCGAGCGGCCCGTTCGTCGCCTCGAACGTCTCGGCGAGCGCATCGACGGTCTCCCCCGAGACGAGGATGTTTCCCTGCGCCGCGTAGCCCGCCCCGGTGCGGCCGCCGGCCCACTCGTGGCAGCCCGTCCCCGTGAAGGTCGCGGCGCCCCCGCGGGCGTCGACGATGCCGACCTGGCGCTCGTCGCGGCCCTCGTCGGCGCTCGTCAGCTCGTCGACGGCCTCCTGCGCCGAGCGGCCTTCCCGGAGCAGCGCCAGGCCCTCCGGCCCGTAGCGCGGGTTCGCGTACGACTGCGTCGCGACCGCGCCGGCGCCGGGCTCGGCCCACGGCACGACCGAGCCGACCGCGAGGAACTTCGACTGCACCGCGACGCCCCACTGTCCCGCCTCGAGGTCGCACGCGACGATCGAGTACGTCGCAACCGGCATAGGAGGGCTCGGCGAGACAGGCGCTGTGCCGCGAGGCCCGTCCCGCCAAGCCCTCCTACCCATAGGTCAACTTCGTCAGGTCGAGCTCGAGCAGCTCCGGCTTCGAGTCCGGCACGACGACGGACGCGACCTCCGGCCGCGCGAGCGCGCGGACGACCGCCTCCTCCGAGTCGGCGCGCACGACCACCGGCGTGCCGCTGTCGTGCGCCTCCTGCAGCCGGTCGAGGTCGCTCACGTCGTCGAGCACGAGCGCCTCGTCGAGCGCGAGGTCCCGCCCGAGCGCGATCTCCGGCACGCGCCGGCCGGTCGCGCCCCACCAGCGTTCCCTCACAGCGTGATCGTCTCCCCCGGCTCGGGCGTGAGCACGTCGACCGACGGCGCGTACTTCCGCAGCTCGTCGGGCGTGCCGGTCAACGCGGGGAACGTCCCCCAGTGGACGGGGATGCAGCGCGTCGAGCCGAGCAGCTCGAGCGCGACCGCCGCGGCCTTGGGGCCCATCGTGAAGTGATCGCCGATCGGCAGGATCGCGACGTCGGGCGACCAGAGGCGCCCGATCAGCTGCATGTCGGTGAACACGTTCGTGTCGCCCGCGCAGTACACCTTGAGCCCGTTCTCGAACTCGATCACGAACCCGGCGGGGTCGCCGAGGTAGACGGGGTTGCCGCCGTTCGGGGCGAAGCCGCTCGAGTGGACAGCGTCGGTCATCGTGAACTTGACTCCCTCGACGTCGACCGTTCCGCCCTTGTTCATCGCCAGCCGGCTCGCGTTCGGCGCACCCTGTGCCTCGAGCCACGTCGCGAGCTCGACGATCGCGACGACCGCCGGCGAGTGCGCGCTCGCAACCTCGACGGCGCTTCCGATGTGGTCGCCGTGGCCGTGCGTGATCGCCATCACGTCGCAGCGCTCGGGCGACTTCTCGTCGTCGGGGCACTTCGGGTTGTCGAACCAGGGGTCGACGTAGATCCGTTTGCCCTCGGCGCTGTCGAAGCGATACGTGCCGTGTCCCAGCCAGGTGAAGGTGACGTCCGCCAACCCGCCCTCCTTGGTCGCAGATGGGATTCGAGCCTATCGACCGCGAAGCCCGACGAGACGGTACGCCCGCACGGGCTCCCGCTTCCCCTTCGCCTCGATGGGGTCGATCGGCTCGACCTCCGCGTCGTCGCCGATCGCGTCCCGTGTCGAGCCGGAGACGACGACCTCGCCGGGCGCCGCGGCCGCCTGCAGCCTCGACGCCGTGTTGGTCGTGTCGCCGATCACGGCGAAGCTCCGCTGCTGCTCGGCCCCGACGTAGCCGACGGCGGCGACGCCGGTGTTGATCCCGGCTCGCAGGCGCGGCCAGTCCGGGTGCCTGCGCACGAGCTCGGCACATCGCTCCTGGAGCTCGAGGCCGGCCGCGGCCGCGAGGCGCGCGTGGTCCGGCTGGTCGGTCACGGCGTTGAAGACGACCAGGACCGCGTCGCCCGCGAAGCGCTCGATCATCCCTCCGTGCCGCTCGAGGACGACCGGCACCGCCGTTCCCCAGTACTCGTTGAGCATCGCGATCACCTCTTCCGGTGCGCGCGTCTCGGCGTACTCCGTGAAGCCCTCGAGGTCGGCGAAGAGCACGCTCACCTCGCGCTCCTTCCCGCCGAGCTCGGCGGGCTCGCGCTCGAGCCGCTCGGCGACCTGCGGCGAGAGCTGCGGCCGGAAGGCGGCGTCGAGCTCGCGGATGCGCCCCGCTGCGCGCTCGACGAGCTCCGCCTGCTCGCCGCTCAGCCCGAACTGCTGCGCGACGTCCTCCGCTCGCGCGCGCTGCTCGACGACCTCGCGGAGCGCGTTGGCGTACGTCGCGTTGGTGCGCGCGATCGTCTGGTCGAGGTAGAGCGACGCGAACGGCCCGCCGGGGCGCCGCCGCTGCTGCTCCACCCTGACGACCGTCGCGACGAGCGCGAACGCGATCGCCATCAGGATGTGCCACTCCCACCACGAGAGCTGCCAGTTCCGCCCCCACGGGATCGCGATCATCGCCTCGGCCAGCAGCACCCACGCGGTGAGCACGGCGAGCGGCAGCGGCTCGCGTGTTCGCGCGTAGAGCGCGCGATAGCGGAGCGCGGCGTAGCCGTAGAGGCCGACCCCGATCAGCGCGAGCAGCCCGAGCTCGCCCTGTGCGCCTTCGGGTGTGAGCGGGCTGTCGAGCGGCGGCAGCGTCGCGAGCGAAGCGATGCCCCAGACGACGAGCAGCACGAGCAGTGCCGCGCGGAGTGTGCGTTGCCACTTGACGATCGCGTTGCCGAAGCGCCCCGAGAGTTCGAGCGACGACGCGACCGCGAGGACCGACGAGAGCAGCAGTCCGACCGGCGTGGCGATCGTGAAGCCCGCGTTGCCCTTCTCGAGCAGGACGCCCGGCGTCGCGAGGGCGTGCAGCCCGAGGAATCCCGCCGAGGTGAGGAACGCCAGCCCGACGAGGAAGATCCGGGCATCCGCGCGCCGGAGCGCCGCCTCGCTCATCCCGAAGCCGATCGCGGCGTTCACGCCCGCCACGGCGAGGACGAGCCAGAAATGGGACGGGTGGTTCTCCCAGCGGACGTCCAGCCTCGGGTAGCCGAGCAGGAGCGCCAGCCCGGCCAGCGGGAGCGAAACGGCGAACGTCCAGACGACGGCGCGGATTCGGCGAGCCTACGCGGAAGGACCGTCCGGTCCCAGCGCGAACCTTGGTGCGTGGCCGTGCTCCTGCTGCTCGCCGCCATCGCCGCCGACACGCTCGGCGGGCACTCGCTCTCCTTCTATCTCGTGCTCGGCGCCGTCGTCGTCACCGCGCATGCGGCGCTCGAGGCGTACGGACGGCTCGTCGAGCTGCCGGGCAACTCGCCTGCGCTCGCGGCGGCGCGGCTCCAGGCCGGCCTCGGCGTCGTCGCGCTCGCGCTCGTCGTCGTGGCCGCGGCCGTGCGGGCGCCGACGCTCGACGGCGCGGTCGTCCCGCCCGTCGGGGTCTCGGCCGTCGTGGCGTCGGTCGCGCTCCTGCTGCTGCAGGGCGCCGTCCGGCTCGCGCAGCGCTAGAAGCCCGAGCGAGCTCGCCGCGTTGCCCGCGAGGTCCAGCAGCGGCTGCACGAAGACGAACGACGCGACGACGATCCCGAGCGTGAGGGCGACAGAGGCCGTGAGCAGGACCTCGCGCGCCGGAGCGCCGCCGGCCGGCACGAGCCGCAGCTCCGTCCGCATGTAGAGCGACCGGACGATCGCGAGGTAGTAGTAGACGCTCACGGCGGTCGCGACGACGCCGACGATCACGAGCCAGATCATGTCCGCGTCGACGGCGGCCGAGAAGGCGAGGAGCTTGCCCACGAACAGCCCGCCCGGCGGCAGCCCGATGAACGCGAACGCGAACATCGCGAGGGCGAAGCCGAGGAACGGCCGCTCCCAGCCCATCCCGCTCAGGTTGTCGAGCGTCACCGGCTCGCGGAGCTCGCGCTCGCGCGCGGCGACGACGGCGAAGGCGCCGAGCGAGGCCGCGCCGTACGGGATCAGGTAGTAGAGGAGCGCCTTCGCGCCGAGCTCGTTCGCGGCGGCGATCGGGATCAGCATGAAGCCCGCGTGCGAGATCGACGAGTACGCGAGCATCCGCTTCACGTTGCGCTGCACGAGCGCTGCGAGGTTGCCGATCGCGAGCGAGGCGACGGCGATCGCCGCGACTGCGCCGCTCCAGAGATCCTCCTGCGCGGGGAACGCGGTGTTCAGCACGCGCAGCATCACGACGAGCGCGGTGACCTTCGTCGCGGCGGACATGAACGCGGTCACCGGCGTCGGCGAGCCCTGGTAGACGTCCGGCGTCCACATGTGGAACGGCGCCGCGGAGGCCTTGAAGCCGAGACCGGTCAGCACCATCGCGAGCCCGACGAGGAGCAGCGAGTCGTGCTCGAGCGCGCGGCCGGCCTGGCCGATCGCGCCGAGCTCGAGCGCGCCGGTGGCCCCGTAGACGAGCGCGAAGCCGAAGAGCAGGATCGCCGACCCGAAGCTCCCGACGATCAGGTACTTGAGGCCCGACTCGAGCGACGTCTCGAGCTCGATGTCGATCGCGCAGAGCACGTAGAGGCTGATCGAGAACCACTCGAGCCCGAGGAAGAGCGTCATCAGGTTCGACGCCGAGACCATGAACATCATCCCGGCGGCTGCGCTGGCGAGGAGCGCGAAGTACTCGCCGACGTGCTCCTGGCGCGGCTGGTCGCGCCAGGCGACGCCGACCGTGAGCACTCCCGCGCCCGCGATCATCATCTGCGCGAGCGTGGCCAGGCGGTCGCGGCGCGCGGCGTCCGCGACGATCCCCTGCGCGTCGGGGCTCTTCCAGTAGACGTACGCGGCGAGCACGAGGCCGACGAGGAGCCCGACGGCCGCGAAGAACGCGGCGGCGGCCCGCCGCATCCCGTCCGGAAGGACGACCGAGAGGAGCAGCGCCACGGCGGCGCCGGCGAGCGGCGCCAGCACCGGCGAGAGCGCGAGCCAGTCGATGCTCGGCGTGTCGATCACTTGAACTGCGCCTCGACGACCCGCGCCGCCCTGTCACCGGGGAAGGCCCGCTCGCTGATCGCCGCCGGCCACGCCGAGAGCGCGAGCACGCACGCGAGGAGCGGCACGATGATCCCGAGCTCGGCCGGGCGCAGGTCGAGCGCCGCGTCGGTCACCGCCGAACCGCGACCCTGGTGGAGCACGGCCGAGATCAGGCGGAGCATGTACATCGCCGCGAGCACGATCGCGACGGCGCCGACGACGGCCCAGCCCCAGCCGGTGTTGAAGACGCCGAGCAGGATCAGGAACTCGCCCGCGAACGCCGCCGACCCGGGCACCGCGAGCGCGATCACCCCCGTCGTCATCAGCACGGTCGCGAGCGCGGGCCGCCCGCGCGCCATCCCGCCGAGGAGCGCGAACTCCCCGGTCGACGTCCGCCGCTCGATGCCGCCCGCGATCAGGAAGAGCGTCGTCGAGATGAGGCCGTGCACGACCATCTGCAGCACGGCGCCGTCGAAGCCCTGGTCGTTCAGCGCGAACAGCCCGAGCGTGATCAGCCCCATCTGCGCGAGCGACGAGTACGCGATCACGCCGCGGACGTCGGGCGCGCGGAACGCGAGCAGCGAGCCGTACACGAGGCCGACGCCCGCGAGCACGAGCAGCGGCACCTGGAAGTCCTGCGCCGGCTCGGGGAACTTCGCGATCGCGATCCGCAGCAGACCGTACGCGCCGACCTTCGAGACCACGCCGGAGAGGAGTGCGGAGACCTCGGGCGGCGACTCGCGATACGTGACGGGCAGCCAGCCGTGGAACGGGAAGATCGGGGCCTTGATCGCGAACGCGACGACGAAGCCGAGGAAGACCCACGCGCTGTCGTCGGTCCCCGACTCGATCAGGTCGAACGTTCCCTGGCTCAGCCCGAAGACGACGATCGCGGCGAGCATCAGCAGCGAGCCGGCCATCGTGTAGATCACGAACGTGTAGGTCGCGCGCGTGCGGTCCGCTCCGCCCCACACGCCGATGAGCACGTAGAGCGGGATCAGCATCCCCTCGAAGAACGCGTAGAAGAGAACGAGGTCCTGCGACGTGAAGACGCCGACGACCGCTCCGAGCAGGAAGAGCATCAGCCCGAAGTAGGTGCGCGGCCGGTCGCGACCCGCCCACCACGCGTACGCGATCGCCGCGGCCGTGCAGACGATCGTCAGCCCGACGAGCCAGAGCGAGAAGCCGTACATCCCGACGTGGTACGAGACGCCGAGGTCGCTGAACCACGTGTGCTGCTGCTCTCCCTGGATCCCTCCGGCGAAGTCGAACTCGGTGAGACCGACGATCCAGAGCCCGACCTCCGTCAGGGCGACGAGCGTCGCGAGCGAGCCCGCCCAGAGCCGCGGCCACGGCACGATCCAGAGGACGAGCGCCGCGGCGAGCGGCAGGAAGATCAGCGTCGTGGTCAGCCAGCCGCTCATCGCAGGGCCACGAAGATGACCGCGAGGACGGCGAGGCCGGCCATGAGCGCGAGCGCGTAGCTCCGCAGAAAGCCGGTTTGGATGAGCGTGCTGGCGCGGCCCGCCTCGCGCACGCTCGTGACCGTCGCGTTGATCGAGCCGGTGACGATCGGCTCCTCGACGCCTCGGCGAAGCGCGCGTGCGATCGCGTCGGCCGGGCGGTAGAACAGCCGGTCGTAGAGCTCGTCGAAGTAGAACTTGTGCTCGAGGACGCGGCGCGCCTCCGGGAGCTCCGGCAGGACGACGCTCCGCTTCGACCAGATCAGCCAGGCGAGCCAGATCCCGCCGAGCGCGATCGTCAGCGAGACGAGCGAGGTCACCCAGTCCTGCGTGGTCGACGGCTCGACGAGCGGCGCTGCGACCGGCTCGAGCCAGTCCGAGAACGGATGCCAGACCCCGGCGACCTGGAGCCAGCCGCCGACGACCGACAGCACGGACAGCACCGCGACCGCCGCCCCCATCGAGAACGGCGCCTCGCCGTGGCTCGTGTCGTGCAGGTGCTCGCGCGCGTACGCGGAGCGCTCGCCTCCGAACGCGAGGAAGAGCATCCGGAAGGTGTAGAGCGCCGTGAGGAAGACCCCGACGAGCCCGACGACGAACAGGATCCGGTCGTAGGTTCCTCCGGCGAGCGCGGACGCGAGGATCGAGTCCTTCGACCAGAAGCCCGAGAGCGGGAAGATCCCTGCGAGCGCGAGCCCGCCGACGAGCATCGCCCAGTACGTTCGCGGGAGCGCGTCGCGGAGGCCGCCCATGTTGCGGAGGTCCTGCTCGCCGAGCAGCGCGTGGATCACGATGCCCGCCGCGAGGAAGAGCAGCGCCTTGAAGAAGGCGTGCGTCATCAGGTGGAACATCGCGCTCCCGTACGCGCCGATCCCCGCGCCGAGGAACATGTAGCCGATCTGCGACATCGTCGAGTACGCGATCACGCGCTTGATGTCGTTCTGGACGAGCGCGATCAGGCCGGCGACGATCAGCGTGACCGCGCCGATCGCGGCGGCGAGGTGCTGCACGAAGTCGGCGGCCTCGAAGATCGGGTTCAGGCGGACGAGCAGGTAGACGCCTGCCGTGACCATCGTCGCCGCGTGGATGAGGGCGCTGACCGGGGTCGGGCCCTCCATCGCGTCCGGCAGCCACGTCTGGAGCGGGATCTGCGCCGACTTCGCGATCGCGCCGCCGAGGAGACCGAGCGCGGCGAGCGTCACGACGGTGTCGGACAGCCCGTCGACGCTGCCGAAGACGCCGTCGAACGTGACGGTGCCCGTCTGCCACCAGAGCAGGAAGATCGCGAGCGCCATCGTGGCGTCGCCGATCGCGTTCATGACGAACGCCTTCTTCGCGGCAGAGACCGCGGACGGCCGCTCGTGGTGGAAGCCGATCAGGAGATACGACGCGAGGCCGACGAGGCCCCAGCCGGCGAGCAGCAGCACGAGGTTCGCGCCCTCGACGAGAAGCAGCATCGAGAAGACGAAGAACGCCATGTACGCGAAGTAGCGGCGCTCCTCGTCCTCGCCGTCCATGTAGCCGATCGAGTACATGACGATCAGCGAGCCGACGCCGGAGACGATCAGCATCATCAGCATCGACAGCGGGTCGACGAGCAGGCTCAACCCGGCCTCGAAGCTCCCGGCCTTCAGCCACGTCCAGGCGGTCGTCACCTCGGCGCGCTCCTCGGGGTGCTCGCCGAGCATCGAGAGGAAGCCGACGAGCGCCGCGCCGAAGGAGACGAACGTCGACGTCGTCGCGAGGTAGCCCGCGCCGCGGCGCGTGATCCGGTTGCCGGCGAGGGCGATCAGCAGCGCCGCCGTGAGCGGCGAGAGGAGGCAGATCCACGCGGTGGTCGCGACCGTCGTCATCCGCGAAGCGTCGTCAGCCGGTCGACGTCGAGGGGGAGGCGGCGGCGCGACATGGCGACGATGAGGCCGAGCCCGACGACGACCTCGGACGCGGCGACCGCCATCACGGTGAGCGCGAAGATCTGGCCGTCGCCCGACCCCTGGTGGCGGGAGAACGCGATCAGCGCGAGGTTCCCGCCGTTCAGCATGATCTCGAGCGAGAGGAGGACGATCAGCGGGCTGCGGCGCACGAGCACGCCGAGGGCTCCGATCGTGAACAGGATCGCGGCGACGATGAGGTACCAGGTGACCTCGGGGCCCATCATCGGCGCGCCTCCTGGTCGAAGCGCCGCGAGTGCGCGCCGAGGATGACCCCGCCGACGGCGGCGATGAGCAGCACGATCGAGGTGATCTCGAACGCAAGGAGGTGGTTCGTCAGAAAGAGCCGCCCGATCTCGTGCGGCCCGCCGAAGAGCGAGTTGATGCCGGCCTCGTCGTCGAGGCGGTCGCCCGACTTGAGCCCGACGGCGACGACGACCTCCACGAGGATCGCTCCCGCGGCGCAGATCGCAGCCGTCTGCTGCCAGCTCGGCCCGCCTGCCCACGGCGCGTCGGCGCGGCCGCCGAGGTAGCCGATGACGAACAGGAACATCACCATCACGGCTCCCGCGTAGACGAGCACCTGCGCGGCGGCCACGAACTCGGCCGAGAGCAGCAGGTAGAGCACCGCGAGCGACGCGAGGTTCCCGATCAGCGCGAGTGCCGAGTAGAACGGGTTCGCGAACGTGACGACCGCGATGCCCGAGCCGAGGCACGCGAACGCGGCGACGAACCAGACGATCCAGACGAGGACGTTGCCGACGTCCACTACGCGTTCGTCTTGTAGTAGGGGACGGGCGTGTCGTAGAGGTCCGGATCAGCGACCGGGATGCGCTTCATCGGCTCGGCGAGGAGCATCTCCTTCGTGTAGATCAGGTCGTCGCGCGAGTACTCGGAGATCTCGTACTCGTTGCCGAGCGTGATCGCGTCGAACGGGCACGCGAGCTCGCAGTAGCCGCAGAAGATGCAGCGCGACATGTTGATCTCGTAGATGCGCGCGTAGCGCTCGCCTGCCGAGACCCGGTTGTCCGCGGTGTTCTCCGCCGGGACGACGCGGATGCAGTCCGCCGGGCACGCGGCGGCGCAGAGCGAGCAGCCGACGCACTTCTCGAGCCCGTTCTGGAAGCGGTGCAGGCGGTGGCGGCCGCGGAAGCGCGGGTAGACCGCGCGCTTGTACTCGGGGTACTGCTGCGTGATCGGCTTCTTGAAGATCTGCTTGAACGTGACGCCGAAGCCCTTCAGCGTGTCCATCGGCTGCGGGCTCACAGGGCGACCACCAGGATCGCGGTCACGACCGCGTTGATCGTCGCGACCGGGAGCAGCACCTTCCAGCCGAACGCCATCAGCTGGTCGTAGCGCAGGCGCGGGAACGTGGCCCGCAGCCAGATGAAGAGGAAGACGACGACCGCGAGCTTGAGGATGAACCAGATCGGGCCGAGCTGGTCGAGCCAGAAGAAGTGCCACCCGCCGAGGAAGAGCGTGACCGCGAGTGCCGAGAGCGTGAGCATGTTGATGTACTCCGCCATCTGGAACAGGCCCCAGCGCATGCCGGAGTACTCGGTGTGGTAGCCGGCGACGAGCTCCTGCTCGGCCTCGGGCAGGTCGAACGGCGCGCGGTTCGTCTCCGCGATGCCGGCGATGAAGAACGTGACGAAGCCGACGAACTGCGGGACGACGTACCAGATCGTGTCGTACTGCGCGCCGACGATGTCGACGAGCGACAGCGACCCGGCCATGAGGATCACGCCGAGCACGGTCAGCGCGAGCGCGACCTCGTAGCTCACGAGCTGCGCGCAGGTGCGCATCGAGCCGAGGAGCGAGTACTTCGACTCGCTCGCCCAGCCGCCGACGATGAACCCGTAGACGCCGATCGAGCCGAGCGCGAAGATCAGCAGGAGCGCGATCGAGACGTTCGCGACGTAGCCGTTCACCTGGTAGCCGGCGATCTCCCAGCCGCCGCCCCACGGGATGACGGCGAAGGCCGCGAGCGCGGTGAACGCCGAGACGACCGGCGCGACGATGTACGGCAGGTCGATCGCGGCTGCCGGGAAGAAGCTCTCCTTGCGGATGAGCTTCACGAGGTCGGCGATCGGCTGGAGGAGGCCGTACGGGCCGGCGCGGTTCGGGCCGTAGCGGAGCTGCATGCGGCCGAGGACCTTTCGTTCGATCAGGGTCAGGTACGCGAAGCTGAGGAGGACGACGTTGATGATCACGACCGCCTTGATGGCGCTGATCCACCAGGGCTCGGTCACGCGCGGGTCACCTCCACCGGTCCCGGCTTCAGGTTGTCCGCGGTGCCCTCCGCGACGAGCACGACGCCCGCCTCGAGGCCGCGGCGGATGCGCGCGCGAAGCTCGGCGGAGGTGCCGTTCGTGCGGAGGCGGACCGGGTGCCCGTCGCGGACGCCGATCCGCTCAGCGTCCTCGCGCGAGAGCCCGGCCTCGTCGATCGGCCGCTGGAACGCGAACTTCTCGACGCGCTCGACCGCGGCGCCGGAGAAGAGCGGCCGGTACCGGACCAGACGCGTCCCGGTAGGTCCGGTCCGGGGTCTGACCCCTGTCATGGCCCCTTCGGGCGCGGCCGCCCGGAGCGGGGCCGTCTCGCCCAGGTCCTCGAACGGCTCGCCGAAGAGCTCTTCGTAGACGACCGAGGCGTACGGCGAGAGCGCGACCTCGAACCGCGCGGCGAGCTTCGCGAGCCACGCGAGCTCGTCCGGCGAGGGCGGGATCACGGCGCGGCGCAGCCGCTGTACGCGCCCCTCCATGTTCGTCATCGACCCCTCGCGCTCGAGGTAGCTCGTGCCGGGCAGGACGAGGTCGGCCCAACCGAGCACGAGCCCCTGGAACATCGAGACCGCGATCACCGCCTGGGCGTTCTCGGCCATCTCGCGGACCGCCGGGTCCGACGCAGCGTCGTCCCCGGAGACGAGGACGAGGGCCGGACCGCCACCACGCTTGCTGGCTGGTGCTTCCGCTCGCCGCCCCGGCGCGCGCGACCGCCTCCGCGACCCCGACGCCGTTCGCGGTCCGCGGGACGCGGAGCGCGATCTCGCCCTCGCCGCCGGCCTGCTTCGCCCAGAGCGCTGCGATCGGCGCCGACTCCTCGAGCGGGACGTCGTCGTCGACGACGACCGAAGCTGCGCCGGCGAGGTCCGACAGCGGCCGGCCGAGCGGCGCGACGTCCGGCTCCGGCAGCACCACCGACCCGCCGAGCGCCGCCGCGAGCTTGGCGAGCCCGTACGCGAGCTCGTTCGTCTCCGAGCCCGAGAGGACGACGACGACACCGGGCCCCGCGTCGCGCAGGAGCCGCTCCGCGTCGTCGATGGCGTCGTCCCACGAGACCGGCCCGAGCCCGCGCCGCCGCACGCGCTGGAGCGGGTCGACGATCCGATCCTTCGCGCGCAGCGCGGGGAACGCGAACCGGCCCTTGTCGCAGAGCCACCCCTGGTCGACCTCGGGATGGTTCCGCGAGAGGATCCGCTTGACCTTCCCCTCGCGCGTCGTCACGCCGATGTTGCAGCCGACGGGGCAGAGGCCGCAGATCGTCGGCACGGTCTGGATCTCCCACGGCCGCGCCTCGAACCGGTACTCCGTCGACGTCAACGCGCCGACGGGGCAGAGCTCGATCACGTTCCCCGAGAAGCGGTCGCGGTACGGCTCGTCCTCGAACGTCGCGATCTCCGTTCGCGCCCCGCGGTTGACGGCGACGAGCTCGCCGTCCTCGGCGACGTCCTCCGAGAACCGCGTGCAGCGGTAGCAGAGGATGCAGCGCTCGCGGTCGAGCGCGATGTGAGGCGAGATCGGAATCGGCTTCTCGGTCGTGAGCTTCGAGAACGTCATCCGCGTCCGCCCGGGCCCGTAGCGGAACGTCAGGTCCTGGAGCGGGCACTCGCCGCCCTTGTCGCAGACCGGGCAGTCGAGCGGGTGGTTGACGAGGATGAACTCGAGCGTCGCGTTCTGCCCCTCCGCGGCCATCGCCGACGTCTGCGCCGTGCGCACGACCATCCCGTCCTGCGCCGTCAGCGTGCACCCGGCCTGGAGCTTCGGCACCCCCTCGATCTCGACGAGACACATGCGGCACGCCCCGATCGGAGCCCCGAGACGCGGCTCGTAGCAGAAGACCGGGATCTCGATCCCCGCCGCGAGCGCCGTCTCGACGACCCCCGTCCCCTTCGGCACCTGGACCTCGCGGCCGTCGACCGTGACCGTGACGAGCTCAGGCGACGACATGGACCTCGTGCGCGTGCTGGTCGACCGGCGCCAGCACGTGGTCGAGCGGCGAGTCGGGGAACGGGCACGCGCCCTCGTCGACGTGGCGGCGGAACTCGTCGCGGAACCTGTCGACGTAGCTCGCCACAGGCATCGCGGCCGCGTCGCCGAGCGGGCAGAGGCACTTGCCGAGGATGCGATCGCAGACCGAGAGGAGCAGGTCGAGCTCCTCGTGCTCGCCGCGGCCGTCCTCGATCTTCTCGAGGATCTGCACCATCCAGCGCGTCCCCTCGCGGCACGGCGTGCACTTGCCGCACGACTCGTGCATGTAGAACTGCGCGACCCGCAGGCCGAGCTGCACCATGCAGCAGCGGTCGTCGATCACGATCACCGCGCCGGAGCCGAGCATCGTCTTCTGCGCGGCCATCGAGTCGAAGTCGAGCGGCGTCTCGACCTGGGCGGCGGTCAGCACCGGAACCGACGAACCGCCGGGGATGACCGCCTTCAGCTCGCGCCCGTCCGGGATCCCGCCGCCGATGTCGTAGATCAGCTCGCGGAGCGGCGTCCCGAGGGGCAGCTCGTAGTTGCCCCCGTTCACGACGTTGCCGGAGAGCGAGAAGAGCCGGGTGCCCGTCGAGTTCTCGACGCCGAGCTTCGCGTATTCCGCACCGCCCATCGCGATGATCGCCGGGACGGTCGCGACCGTCTCGACGTTGTTGATCAGCGACGGCGAGGCGTAGAGCCCCTGGACCGCGGGGAACGGCGGCTTCGTGCGCGGCTGCCCGCGCTTGCCCTCGAGCGACTCGAGCAGCGCCGTCTCCTCGCCGCAGATGTACGCGCCGGCGCCGCGATGCAGCACGACGGTCACGCCGTCGAGCAGCTTCGCCTTTCGCACCTGGTCGAGCGCGGCGCGGAGCACCTCGAACTCGTGCAGGTACTCGCCGCGGATGTAGATGAACACGTTCTTGGACTCGATCCCGTGCGCCGTGATCAGGCAGCCCTCGATCAGCCGGTGGGGGACGCGGAACATGATCTCGCGGTCCTTGAACGTCCCCGGCTCGGACTCGTCGGCGTTCACGACGAGGTACGTCGGCTTGCCGGTGCCCTTCGCGAGGAAGCTCGCCTTCTTGCCCATCGGGAACCCGGCGCCGCCGCGGCCGCGGATGTTCGAGGCGAGCAGCTCGTCGATGATCGCGGCCGGTTCCATCGAGCGCGCCTTCGCGAGCGACTCGAACCCGCCGGCCGCGCGGTAGTCGTCGAGCTGGGTCAGGTCGCGGTCCTCGGCGCCGGCGAGGACGAGGTGCTCAACCGGCATCGCGCAGCTCCTCGACGATCGTGGGAACGTCCTCGGCGCGCACCGGCTCGCGGTAGCGGTGGTTGATCGCGACGACCGTCCCCCAGCCGCAGCCGCCGGCGCACTCGACGGTGCGCAGCGTGAACCGGCCGTCCTCGCTCGTCTCGCCGGCGCGGATCCCGAGCTCCGACTCGAACGCCTCGAGCACGTCCTGGGCGCCGACGAGCGCGCACGAGACGTTCGTGCACACCTCGACGAGCTGCGTTCCGACGGGCTCGAGGTGGAACATGTCGTAGAAGCTCGCGACGCCCGTGCAGTACGCAGGCGTCAGGTCGAGCGCGAACGCGACCTCCTCGAAGGCCTCCCGGTCGAGCCGGCCGCGCTCCTCCTGCGCGAGCCGGAGCGCCGGCATGACCGCGGACCGCGAGTCCGGGTACTGCTTGGCGATCTCGCGGATGCGGTCGATCACCGGTCCGTGTCCCCCATGACTGAGTCGAGCGACCCGACGATCGCGATCAGGTCGGCGACGTACGAGTTGCTCATGCACGTCGCGGTCGCCTCGAGCGCGACGAAGGACGGCGCGCGGAACTTGACGCGCCACGGCTTCGCGCCGCCGTCGGACACGACGTAGCACCCCGACTCGCCGCGCGGCGACTCGATCGCGACGTAGACCTCGCCCTCGGGCACGCGGTAGCCCTCGGTGACGATCTTGAAGTGGTGGATGAGCGACTCCATCGACGTGTGCAGCTCGTGCCGCGGCGGGAGCACGACCTTGCGGTCGTCGACGATCCACGGCTCGCCCTCCATCTCCTCGAGCCGGTCGAGACACTGCCCGACGATGTGTGTCGACTCGCGCATCTCGTCGACGCGCACCTTGTAGCGGTCGTAGACGTCGCCTCCGTCGTAGACGGGGACGTGGAAGTCGACCTGGTCGTACGCAAGGTACGGCTCGTTCTTGCGGAGGTCCCAGTTCACACCGGACGCGCGGAGGATCGGTCCGGACTGGCCGAGGGCGATCGCGTCCTCGGCGGAGAGAAGGCCGATGCCCTTCGTGCGCTCGAGCCAGATCTCGTTCGCGGAGAGAAGCTGCTCGTAGTCGTCGATCGCCTGCGGCATCCACTCGACGAACTTGCGCGCCTCGGGGAAGAACCCCGACGGGATGTCCTCGGCCAGGCCGCCGGTCTGGAAGTAGCGCGTGTGCATGCGCGTCCCCGCGACCATCTCGGAGAGGTCGAGGATCATGTCGCGCTCGCGGAAGCAGTACCAGAACATCGAGATCGCACCCAGCTCGAGCGCGCCGGTGCCGAGGTAGACGAGATGCGAGTGGATCCGGTTCAGCTCGCAGAGGAGCATCCGCATCCACGTCGCCTTCTCGGGGACCTCGAGCGCGAGCAGCTTCTCGATCGCGAGCACGAACACGAGCTCGTTGTTCTGGAAGCCGACGTAGTCGATCCGCTCGGGGTACGTGATCCCCTTCCACCACGTCTTCGACTCCATCGACTTCTCGAAGCCGGTGTGCAGGTAGCCGATGACGGCGGAGAGCCCGACGACCTCCTCGCCGTTCAGGTCGACGATCAGGCGGAGCACGCCGTGCGTCGAGGGGTGGTTCGGGCCGAAGTTGACCTGCAGCACGTCGCCCTGCTCGCGGATCTCGTCCGGGACCTGGAGCACGGTCGGGATCGGGAACGGGATCCGCGATCCCTCGTAGAGCTTGCGGCGCGGGGCGATCGCCACGGCTCTTACTCCTCGCCGGAGAACCGGACCGGTTCGCCGCCGATCGGGTAGTCCTTGCGTAGCGGGTGCCCCTGCCAGTCGTCGTCCATGAGGATCCGGGTGAGGTTCGGGTGCCCCTCGAAGACGATCCCCATCAGGTCGTACGCCTCGCGCTCGTGCCAGTCGGCCGTCGGCCAGACGTCGATGACGCTCGCGACGGGCTCGCCGGGATCGAGCCAGACCTGAACACGCACCCGCAGGGGCTCGTTCGAGACGCGCAGCAGGTGGTACGAGACCGAGAAGCGCTTCGGCTTCGGCTCGGGCAGGCGCTCGAGACCCCACGAGCCCGGCGCCGAGATGTTGCGCCCGCGCGACGTGCCGATGTAGCCGGCCACGTCCTCCGGGCCGCTCGGCCAGCCGAGGAAGTCGGAGGCCGCGATGTCGGCGAGGACGTTGAAGCCGACCTCGTCGCGGAGGTGGCGGCACGCCTCGACGAGGCGCGCAGGGTCGACGACGAGCGTCGTCTCGCCGTGCTCCTCCTTCGTCCGGACGAGTCCGGGGACGCCCTCGTAGGTCACTCGGCGACCCCGCGGATCTCGTACGCCGGTGGAACGCCCGCCATCACCTTCTCGTGGAGGCGCAGGATGCCCTCCATCAGCGCCTCGGGGCGCGGCGGGCAGCCGGGGACGTGGATGTCGACCGGGACGATCTTGTCGACGCCCTGGAGCGTCGTGTAGTTGTTGAACATTCCGCCCGAGCTCGCGCAGGCGCCCATCGCGATCACCCACTTCGGCTCGAGCATCTGGTCGTAGATCTGGCGGAGCGGCCCGGCCATCTTGTGGACGACGCGCCCGGAGACGATCAGCAGGTCGGCCTGCCGGGGGAGGAGCGGAACGCCTCCATCCCGAACCGGGCGATGTCGTAGCGCGCCGAGACGATCGACATCATCTCGATCGCGCAGCACGCCAGCCCGAAGGTGTCCGGCCACATCGACTTCGTCTGCGACCAGGCAACCGCCTTCTCGAGCGTGGTCAGCCCGAGGCGGTGCTCGAGCGGCTCGACCTCCTCCTCGAAGACGCTCGGCCTGCCGCCGACGCCGAGCATCTTCTCGGACTGGAGCCCGTACAGGCGAAGCGGCTTCACTGCCAGTCCAGCGCTCCCTTGCGCCAGACGTAGACGTAGGCGATGACGAGGATCCCGATGAAGAAGAGGAACTCGACGACGCCGAACCAGGCGAGCTCGTCGAGCACCACCGCGAGCGGGTAGAGGAAGACGATCTCGATGTCGAAGACGATGAAGAGCATCGCCGTCAGGTAGAAGCTGATCGTGTAGCGCTGCTGCTGCGGCGGCCCGGTGCTCACGCCCGACTCGAACGGAATCGCGCGGGCCTTCACGCGCCGCGCCGGCCGCTGCGCGAAGACGAACGACATCACGATCATCGAGGCGGGGATGGCGAGCGCGAGGCTCCCGTAGATCAGGAAGGGGAGCCAGCTCTCCAACGTCGCTGCGACCACCACCCGGCGCCGAACGCTAACAGGTCCCCGAACGGTCACGAGCGGCGTCCAAAACGGCTCAACCACGCCTGCAACGGGTGTCACGAACTCCGCGGTTTCCAGCGTCCCACACCTCGGGTACGATGCGTTTGTGGCAACCGTCGAGACACTGGTCGAGCTGACGCCGCGCGCCGCGGACAAGATCCGCGAGCTGCAGGCGACCGAGCCCGTCGGCGAGGCGGAGGTCCTCCGCGTCGCGATCCAGGGCGGCGGCTGCTCCGGCTACCAGTACGGCCTCGGCTTCGACCGCGGCGCCCTCGAGGGTGACCACGAGCTCGAGCTCCACGGGGTTCGGGTCGTCGTCGACCCGTTCAGCGCGCCCTACCTCAGCGGTTCGACGATCGACTGGCTCGACGGGCTCGACGAGTCCGGCTTCAAGATCGACAACCCGCAGGCGGTCTCGTCGTGCGGGTGCGGCCACTCCTTCCAGGTGGAGGAGGAGGCCGCCGCCGGCGCGCAGGCCGGCGGCGGCTGTGGCTCCGGCTGTGGCTAGCGCGCGCTAGATCAGCTGGTCCCCGATCAACGCTGCGACGCCGAGCACCGTCGCGAGCGCTCCGATGACGATCGCGGTCGTCGTCGCACCCTTGCCGCCTTCGCGGCTGCGGCCGAGGAGCCCGAAGACGATCGCGGCAGGCCCGAGGACGTACGGCAGACCCGTCCAGTAGACGGGCAGCGAGAGCAGGGCGAGGGCCCCGGTGATCAGGCCCGCGCGGGCGGGGTGCTCTGTCCGCGGGATCGCCCAGCCGAAGAGCACGGCCGCGACGGCGATGCAGACGACGAGCGTGCCGATGTAGGCGCCGGTGCCGCCGTTGTCGCCGCTGCCGGTGAAGTTCGCGACGGCGAGCGCGGCAGCGGTCAGTGCCGCTGCGAGGACGCCGACGATCTGGACGGTGCTTCGGGTCAGGTTCACGATCGATTCCTTTCGGTCGGTGACGATGTGCTCAGACGCTACGGCGGCACGCGCCGCGTGCCATCGGCCGGCCGAACGAACCGGGCTCGCTCTCGAGAGCGATCTTTCGGTCGCTCGCACGAGCGACGACGCGCGCCACCTGCTGCGCTAGCGTCAACGCATGATCCGCCGCTTCGTCGCCTCGTACGGCGAGCTCGTGTTCGTTTGCGCCCTCGGTGCGCTCGCGCAGCTCGAGCTGTGGCTCGACGCCCAGTGGAGCGACGACCGGCGGCAGCTGGCCGTGCTCGCGCTCGCGATGACCGCGGTGCTCTTCCTGCGCGTGCGTCAGCCGCTGCTCACTCTCGCGTTGCTCGTCGTCGTCTTCCAGATCGAGGCGGCGGTGATCCCGAACGACAGCGACGACCCGATGTCCTTCGTGATCCTTCTGATGGTCGGCCTCTACTCGGCCGGGGCGCACGCGCGCGGGCGCGCGTTCGTCGTTGCCGCTGCAGTCGTCGTCGCGACGGTCTTCGTCGCGATGTACCAGGACGGCGGCAGCATGAACGTGGGCGGCTTCCTCTTCTTCGCCTTCTTCCTCGGCGGGCCGTTCGTCGCCGGGTGGGTGATCCGCATCCGGCGGGAGCGCGAGCACTCGCTCGTCGCCGAGCGGGAGGAGCGCGCCCGAGCGGCGGTGGCGGAGGAGCGGACGCGCATCGCCCGCGAGCTGCACGACGTCGTCGCGCACGCGGTGAGCGTGATCGTGCTGCAGGCGCGCGGAGCGCGGCACGCGCTCGACAACGAGCCGCGCGACGCGCGCGACGCCGTCGACGCGATCGAGTCGACTGCGGCGGGCGCGCTTGCCGAGATGCGAAGGCTGCTCGGGATGCTTCGTGCGGACGACGAGACCCTCGCGCTCGCGCCGCAGCCGAGCCTCGCCGGCCTCGAGGCGCTCGCCGAGCAGGTGCGCGAGGCCGGCCTGCCGATCGAGCTCCGGATCGAGGGCGAGCCGCGCGAGCTGCCGCCCGGCGTCGACCTCTCGGCGTACCGGATCGTGCAGGAGGCGCTGACGAACGTGCTCAAGCACGCGGGCGCGCATGCGAACGCGCGGGTCCTCGTTCGCTACGGCGAGGACCACGTGGACGTCGAGGTGGTCGACGACGGCTCCGGCCGCGCGAACGGCGACGGCGGCGGCCACGGGCTGCTCGGGATGCGCGAGCGTGTCACCGTCTACGGCGGCGCCTTCGAGAGCGGCCCCCGTCCCGACGGCGGCTTCACCGTCCGCGCGAGCCTGCCGCTGTGATCCGCGTCCTGCTGGCCGACGACCAGCGTCTCGTCCGCTCGGGCTTCCGGATGATCCTCAAGGCCGAGCCGGAGCTCGAGGTCGTCGGCGAGGCCGCCAACGGGCTCGAGGCGGTCGAGCAGGTCCAGGCGCTCGAGCCCGACGTCGTCCTGATGGACGTGCGCATGCCGGCGCTCGACGGGATCGAGGCGACGCGGCGGATCGTCGCGCGGCCCGAGCCGCCGCGCGTGATCGTGCTGACGACGTTCGACGAGGACGAGTACGTCTTCGGTGCCCTTCGCGCCGGTGCGAGCGGGTTCCTGCTCAAGGACGCGCCAGAGGACCAGCTCGTCGCGGCGATCAGGGTCGCCGCCGACGGCGGCTCGCTCTTCTCACCCTCGGTCACACGTCGGCTGATCGAGCGCTTCGCGGGCCACAGCGAGCCGCCCGCCGGCCTCGCGGACCTCACCGACCGCGAGCGCGAGGTCCTCACGCTCGTCGCGCGCGGCCTCTCGAACGCGGAGATCGCCGCCGAGCTGGTCGTCAGCGAGCACACGGTGAAGACGCACGTCGCGCGCGTGCTCCAGAAGCTCGACCTGCGCGACCGCACGCAGGCCGTCGTCGCCGCGTACGAATCCGGCCTCGTACAGCCGGGCCGCGGCTAGCATCGCCGGCGGTTGAACGCTGAACGTCCATTTCGCGTCGCGATCGTCGGCTCGGGGCCGGCGGGGTTCTACGCTGCGAGCGCGCTCCTCACGGCCGACCCGCCCGCCGAGGTCGACATGCTCGAGCGGCTCCCGACGCCGTGGGGGCTCGTCCGACTCGGCGTCGCGCCCGACCATCCGAAGCTGAAGGAGGTCTCGCGTGCGTTCGAGCGGACCGCGCAGCGACCCGGCTTCCGCTTCTTCGGCAACGTCGAGCTCGGGCGGGACGTCACGCACGACGAGCTCGGCGCGCTCTACGACGCCGTGCTCTACGCCGTCGGCGCGCAGACGGACCGGCGGCTCGGGATCCCCGGTGAGGACCTGCCGGGCTCGTGGGCTGCCACGGAGTTCGTCGCCTGGTACAACGGCCACCCCGACTACCAGCACCTCGAGTTCGACCTCTCGCACGAGCGGGCGGTCGTGATCGGGAACGGCAACGTCGCGCTCGACGTCGCCCGGATGCTCGCGCTGACGCCCGACGAGCTCGCCCCGACCGACACGACGGACGCCGCCATGGAGGCGATCGCCGACTCGGGGATCCGCGAGATCGTCGTCGTGGGCCGGCGCGGCCCGGTGCAGGCGGCGTGGACGCCGGTGGAGGTCGGCGAGCTCGGCGATCTCGCAGGGGCCGACATCCTGCTCGACGCCGCCGAGCTCGAGCTCGACGAGCAGAGCGCCGCCGAGCTGGAGGCCGCGCCCGGGACGGTGAAGCGGAACGTCGCGCACCTGCGCGACTACGCCGCACGCGAGCCCGAAGGGAAGCCGCGGGCGATCCGGCTGCGCTTCCTCCGCTCTCCCGTTGCGATCCTCGGCGACGACCGCGTCGAGGGGATCGAGCTCGTTCGCAACGAGCTCGTCGACGGCCGAGCGGTCGCGACCGAGGACCGCGAGACGATCGAGTGCGGCGTCGTCTTCCGCAGCGTCGGCTACCACGGCGTCGCGCTTCCAGGGGTCCCCTTCGACGAGCGGACGGGGACGATCCCGAACGACGGCGGGCGCGTCGGGTCTGGGACGTACTGCGCCGGGTGGATCAAGCGCGGGCCGAGCGGGATCATCGGGACGAACAAGAAGGACGCGAACGAGACGGTGCAGCTGCTGCTCGAGGACGCCGCGGCGGGCAAGCTCGCGCACACCGACGACCGCGACCTCGCAGACGTGCTCGCCGAGCGCGGCGCCGCGCCCGTCGTGTACGCCGGCTGGGAGGAGATCGACCGCCTCGAGAAGCAGGCCGGCGAGCCGCACGGCCGCCCGCGGATCAAGCTCGCGACGTGGGACGAGCTGCTCGCGGCGTCGGAGGGCGTCCCTCGGTCGAGGGACGCCGCGTAATCCGAAGCGGCACGCCGTCCGAGAACAGGGAGGTGCGGCACCTGATCGAGTGCTTGCTCTGCGGCAAGCGGCGTCACGACCTCCAAGCGCAGCCCGACTGTCCCCGGTGCGGCTACCTGGGCTGGGCGCGGCCGTCCGACCTCGACGAGCGGACGCGCCGGATCCTGCGCGAGCGCCCGCCCGAGCAGCGCCGTTTGCGCGCCGTCGCCTAGCTACGATCCGTTCCGTGGCCACCACGGAACGCAAGGAGCTGTGGGGAGGCGAGACGACGAAGGCAGTAGCGAACTTCCCCGTCTCGGGCGAGCCGATCCCCGTCCACGTCGCGCGCTGGCTCGGACGCATCAAGGGCGCGGCCGCGCGCGTGAACGCCGACCTCGGGCTGCTCGACGCCGACAAGGCCGAGCGGATCGCCGGCGCCGCGGAGCGCATCGCGTCGGGCGAGCTCGACGACCAGTTTCCGATCGACGTCTTCCAGACCGGCTCGGGCACGAGCTCGAACATGAACGCGAACGAGGTGCTCGCGACGCTCGCCGGCGAGGACGTGCACGCGAACGACGACGTGAACATGGGCCAGTCGTCGAACGACGTCTTCCCGAGCGCCGTCCACCTCGCTGCGCTCGAGCAGCTGACGCACGACCTGCTCCCCGCGCTCGACGGGCTCGCGTCGGCGCTCGAGGCGAAGGCGCGCGAGTTCGACGACGTCGTCAAGTCGGGGCGCACGCACTGGATGGACGCCGTCCCCGTCACGCTCGGCCAGGAGTTCGCCGGCTACGCGGCACAGGTACGCCAGTGCGCAGAAGCGGGTCGAGGCCGTCGCTCGGACGCGTCGGCGAGATCCCGCTCGGCGGCACGGCCGTCGGCACCGGGCTCAACACGCATCCCGAGTTCGCAGAGCGCGTCCGGAAGCTGCTCTCGGAGGAGACCGGCCTCGAGATCAGCCCGCCCGCCGACCCGTTCGAGTCGCAGGCCGCGCGCGACGCGCTCGTCGAGGCGTCCGGCGCGCTCCGCACCGTCGCGGTGTCGCTGACGAAGATCGCGAACGACCTCCGCTTCATGGGCTCCGGCCCGCGCGCCGGGCTCGCCGAGATCTTCCTGCCCGAGCTCCAGAAGGGGAGCTCGATCATGCCCGGCAAGGTCAACCCGGTCATCCCGGAGGTCGTGACGCAGGTCGCCGCGCAGGTGATCGGGAACGACGCGGCGATCGCGATCGGCGGCATGAACGGGCACTTCGAGCTGAACGTCTACGTGCCGATGATCGCCCGCAACCTGCTCGAGTCGATCCGCCTCCTCTCGAGCGCGTCGCGCCTGCTCGCCGAGAAGTGCGTCGCCGGGATCGAGGCGAACCGCGAGCAGAACCGAGCGCTACGCCGAGCTGACGCTGAGCGCGGCGACGGCGCTGAACCCGTACATCGGCTACGACAAGGCGACCGAGATCGTGAAGGAAGCGGCGGCCTCGGGCCGATCGCTCCGCGAGGTCGCGCGCGAGCAGGGCGTCGAGGAGTCGGTCCTCGACGAGGCGCTCGACTACCGCGCGATGGCGAAGCCGCACCAGACCTTAGCTCGCTCTCCCTGAATATCGCGCGATATATCTGCGCAAATATCGGGAGCGAATGTTGATTCTTCTCTACCTGGCGTTTTACGCTCGCCCTCGCCCCGAGGACATGCCGTCGAAGGGGCCACCTTCGTTATCGACAATGGGGAGATGAGGGGATGAGATTGACACCGGCGCGCATCGCGCGCGTCATGGTTCTTGCCGTCGTCACAGCAGCGTTTGCGATCGCGCCGGGAGCTGCCCGGACCGCGGACGAGCTGAGGGCGGAGAACTCAACGAACCAATGGCTCGTCGAGCTCTCGGGCTCGGCTGACAGCTTCCGCAGCGCCGCGAAGAAGGCGGGAATCAACTACTCCGAGCGGTATGCATTCAGCGAACTCTGGAACGGCGTCTCGATCGTGGCCGATCCCTCGAAGGTCGCGTCGATCCGCTCGCTCCCGGGCGTGGTCGGGGTGTTCCCGAACCAGACGTTCTCGCTGCCCCCGTTCCAGCCCGACATGAACTTCGCGAAGGCGCTCACCGGCGCCGACATCGTGCAGAACAACCTCGGGTTCACCGGGGCCGGGATCAAGGTCGCCGTCATGGACACGGGCGTCGACTACGACCATCCGGACCTCGGCGGCTGCTTCGGACCGGGCTGCCGCGTAGCGACCGGCTTCGACTTCGTCGGCGATGCGTACAACGACTCCGATCCGACCGCACCGATCAGCCCGATTCCGAATCCCGACCCGTTCCCCGACGACTGCAACGGTCACGGAACGCACGTCGCCGGAATCATCGGCGCGAACGGCCGGATCAAAGGCGTCGCGCCTGGCGTGACGTTCGGCGCCTACCGCGTCTTCGGCTGCAACGGCGACACGAGCAGCGACGTGATGATCGCGGCGATGGAGCGGATCCTCAGGGACAAGATGGACGTCCTGAACATGAGCATCGGCTCGGCCAACGTCAACTGGCCGAGGCTCGCCCACCGCGAAGGCCGCCTCACGCCTCGCAGAGCGCGGCGTCAAAGTCGTCGCTTCTATCGGCAACAGCGGCCCGTCGGGCCTCTACTCCGCTGGTGCTCCCGGCGTCGGCACGCACGTGATCGGCGTTGCGGCGTTCGACAACACGAGGGCGGAGATGTACGCGCTCTCCGTGAACGGCGTCCTCCATCCGTGGGGGCCTGCCTCCGGCACGTCAGGCGTCCCGCCCCTCTCGGGCACCGATGACCTCGTCCGGACCGGCACGCAGACGACGGCGAACGACGCCTGCCCGACCGCGCCGGCGACAATCGCCACCCTTCCGCCGATGCCCGGCAAGGTGGCGCTCATCAGGCGCGGAACGTGCGGCTTCTACAACAAGTCGCTCGCGGCGCAGCGCGCCGGCGCGAAGGCCGTGATCCTCTACAACAACACGGCCGGCCGTCTGACGCCGACCGTTGCTCCCGTCGCTCCCGACACGGAGCAGGTGACGATCCCCGTGGTCTTCATCTCGCAGGCGAGCGGGAACGCGATCGACACGCTGCTGGCGGGCGGGCCGCGGCAGGTCACGTGGACGGACCAGTTCGCGAGCGAGGCCGTCCCGACCGCGGGCACGATGTCGTCGTTCAGCTCGTGGGGCGTCGCGGCCGACCTGACCCTCAAGCCCGACATCGGCGCACCCGGCGGGAACATCCTGTCGACGTATCCGCTCGAGAAGAACGGCTACGCGAACATCAGCGGAACCTCGATGTCGTCGCCGCACGTTGCAGGTGCGGTTGCGCTGCTCCTGCAGGCAAAGGGCGCCGGTCTCGACGCCGACACCGTCCGCACGATCCTGCAGAACAGTGCGGATCCGAAGCCCGTGTTCGGGTCGACGATCCCCGACGCCACGCAGCGCCAGGGCGCCGGAATGCTCGACATCGACGACGCCATCCAGGCGACGACGTACGTCTCACCGGGCAAGATCTCGCTCGGCGAGGGTGTAGGTGGGACCCGGACGCTGACGATCCAGAACAACGGCTCGTCGACGAAGACGTACTCGCTCAGCCACATGGGTGCGGCCGCGACGGGACCGAACACGTTCGCGGCGAACCCGTACCTCGTGCCGGCGTCGACCGCGACGTTCAGCCCGTCGTCCGTGACGATCCCGGCTGGCGGTTCGGCGACAGTCGAGGCGACGATCACCCCGTCGCTCACGCTGGCCGACCTGAGCATGTACGGCGGCTACCTCGTCGTCGGAGCCTCTGACGGCACGCAGTTCAGCGTTCCGTACGTCGGCTTCAAGGGCGACTACCAGGCGATCCAGATCCTGACCGGGCTCACCGCGCTCGCGCGGCAGGTCGTGCCGGGCGGGTTCGCGCTCGCACCGGCGGGCAGCGTGTTCACGCTGGCCAGCCCGGACCAGGTGCCGTACATCGCGGTGCACTTCAACCACCAGGTGCAGAAGCTCGAGGTCGAGATCCGAACGGCGGCCGGGGAGAAGGTGCATCCGGTCTTCTCGAACGCGATCGAGGACGAGCTCCTGCCGCGGAACAACACCGCGACCGGCTTCTTCGTCTTCCCGTGGGACGGCACACGGGGCCAGGACAACGGCGGCGGAAACGGCGACCACAGGAAGGTCGTCGGCGATGGGAGCTACACGCTGACGCTGAAGGCGCTGAAGGCCCTTGGCGATCCGGCGAATCCCGCGCACTGGGAGACGTTCACGACGCCGGCATTCACGATCGACCGGCCGTAGCCCCCCTCTCCCCCCTCCTCCCCCGACACCCTCGATCACCACCAGTCGCCCACGCCGCCTCCCGTCGCCCCACGTACAACCTACGATGCTTCTGTCCTCGCACATTGCTCGGTCCCGGCGTCGCGCCGAAGGCCGACCTTTACGCGTGCGCGTCTTTGGTTGCGAGGCTCCACCGACGTCCCGTCGTGCCATCGTGGGCCGTCGCAACGATATGGATGTCATCACATGTCGCTCGGCTCGCCCTTCGGCGGCGCCGCGCCGCGTCTCGTCGCGGCGGCCAGCGTCGAGCCGGTGTCGTCGTGTGCGTCGCGGGCACGGCCACTTTACATGCGGCGCGCGCGCGCATCGGTCGAATAGGACACAGGAAGGGCCGTCGAAAGGCGGCCCTTCCTATGCCCAGGAAGAGTCGCTGGGATATCGACTCGTCTATTCAGCGTTTTTCCAGCGACTGTGTTAGGTTCCGCCGGCTCCGAGGGCGGGCATCGCGTGGGGCCGCAAAAAGACGCGTTGTCCAGGTCAACTTCGAAAGGGGAGAGCGTGAAGAAGGTCTTTGGGCCGCTCGCGGTGTTGACAACCGCGGGCGCTGTGCTGCTGCTTTTGGCAGCGGCGACCGCTCCGGCCGGCACACCCGGCGGGAGGCTGTCGAAGGAAGAGCGCGCCGCAGTCGCGAAGGCGCGCGCTGAGGGGAAGGACAGCGTGATCCTGCTGTTCGCGACGCAGCCGGGTCAGGCGAAGACCGTCGTCGACGGGCTGGAAGCGCTCGGCGCGAAGGTCGGCTACCGGGACGACCAGCTCGGCTACGTCCGCGCAACCGTCCCGGTCGCCAACGTGGACAAGGCTGCTGCGCTCTCGGGCGTCGCCGCCGCCGATGTGGACACGACCGTCCCGTTGCCGGATCCGCGGCCGGAGGGCGCAAGCCCCGTCGAGCCGCAGCCGGCACCCGGTGCGGGCACGCCGCGCGTGAACCCGTACATGCCGACGCAGGACACGAAGGCCGCGCAGTTCGTCAACGCGCATCCGACGTGGGACGGCCGCGGCGTGACGATCGGCATCGTCGACACGGGCATCTCGCTCGATCACCCGAGCCTCACGACGACGAGCACGGGCGAGCGCAAGATCGTCGACTGGGTGACGGGCACCGATCCGCTCACCGATCCCGACCCGACGTGGGTCAACATGGCCGCGCAGGTCAGCGGCTCGAGCTTCACGTTCAACGGCGTCACGTACACGGCGCCGGCTGCCGGGAGCTACCGGATCGGCACGATCAACGAGCGCGACCCGCGTCTCGGCGGTGAGCTCGGGCAACGATCTGAACCGCGACGGCAACCCGGCCGGCTCGAGCGGGATCTTCGCGATCCTCTGGAACACCATCGACGAACGACGTCTGGGTCGACACGAACCAGAACCGGTCGTTCGCCGACCAGTCGGCGATGACGGACTACGCTCAGCGGTTCGACGTCGGCTACTTCGGAACGGACAACGCGGCGACGCCGGTCGCCGAGCGGCTGCCGTTCGTCGTCCAGACCGACGGCAAGAACAAGTACGTGAACATCGGCATCGTCGCCGGGGCGCACGGCTCGCACGTCGCGGGCATCGCGGCCGGGAACAAGCTGTTCGGCGGCCAGATGAGCGGCGCCGCGCCGGGAGCGAAGATCGTCTCGTCCCGCGCGTGCCTCTTCATCGCGGGCTGCACGGCACACGCGCTCTTCGAGGGCATGATCTTCGTCGCGAAGCAGAAGAACGTCGACGTGATCAACATGTCGATCGGCGGCCTGCCGGCGCTGAACGCCGGCCAGAACGCGCGCTGCGCGCTCTACGACCGGCTGATCGAGCAGTCGAACGTGCAGATGTTCATCTCGATGGGCAACGACGGGCCCGGCGTGAACACCGCCGGCGACCCGGGGCTCTGCGGGAAGGTGCTCGGACTCGGCGCGTACATCACGTCCGACACGTACCAGCGTGACTACGGCGCCCCGCAGCCGTTCACGGACAACCTGCACTACTTCAGCTCGCGCGGTCCTCGCGAGGACGGCGGCTTCTCGCCCGAGCTCGTCGCGCCCGGCGCGGCGATCTCGTCGACGCCGATGTGGCAGCTCGGCGGCCCGCTCGCGGGCACGTACGCGCTGCCGCCCGGCTACTCGCTCTTCAACGGCACCTCGATGGCCGCGCCGCAGGCGACCGGCGTCGGGGCGCTGCTGGTGAGCGCGGCGAAGCAGGCCGGCGCCCAGCACCAGCCGGCGCAGATCCGGCAGGCGCTGATCTCGTCCGCCCGCTACCTGACCGAGCGGTCGGTTCAAGGCGTACGACCAGGGCATGGGCCTGATCGACGTCGAGGCTGCCTGGGACCTGCTGAAGACGAACATCAAGACGGTCGACATCACGGGCACGGTTCCGACGAACACGATCCTGAGCGGCTTCCTCGTGCCGGCGGGCGTCGGCACCGGGATCTACGACCGTGAGGGTGTGAACGCCGGCACCGTCGTACACGCGGACGTACACGTTCACGCGGAACGACGGTCCCGGCGGCGCGATCACCTACAACGTCGGCTGGGTCGGCAACGACGGGACGTTCTCCGCTCCGTCGTCGATCACGCTCGGCAAGGGCTCGCCGGCCACGCTCGTCGTGACGGTCAACCCCGCAGCGGGCGACCACTCCGCGATCCTGACGCTCGACGATCCGTCGACGACCGGGATCGACTACGCGACCATGAACACGGTCATCGCTCCGATGGTGTTCTCTGCGCCGAGCTACTCGCAGTCCGTCACGAGCACGATCGCACGCGGACAGACGAAGCACTACTTCTTCCGCGTGCCGGCGGGCGCGCCGGCGTTCAAGGTCGACCTGGCGGGCGGCGGGGACGCCGCCGGCGCCGGGGCGATTCGCTTCCTGCGCTGGCATCCGTTCGGTCAGGGCGTCGACTCGAACGCGGTGTCGAACTGCTACATCGGCACGGGGTTTGCCTGCAGCACGGGCAGCTCGACGAGCCGGTCGGTGACGAACCCGCAGGCGGGCGTGTGGGAGGTCTCGGTGGACGCGCGCCGGAACTCCGACAACATGACCGGCGCGCAACGTTCACGCTGACGGCGTCGATCCTCGGGGCGAGCGTCTCGCCGAACCCCGACATCATCGCGTCGGCGACGCTCGGGGTGCCGGTCGCCCGGAGCTACACGCTCACGAACCTGTTCGGTGCGTTCACCGGACGGGCGGTGGGCACGCCGCTCGGCAGTGCACGGATCGACACGCCGACGATCGCTCATCTCGCGCAGCAGCAGTTCCAGACGACGATCCCGGCAGGCGCAACGTCGTTCCGCGCCACGATCGGGAGCCCGTCCGATCCTGCTGCCGACCTCGACCTCTTCGTCTTCAACTGCACCTCGGGCACCTGCGTGCTCGCCGGGCAGTCCGCTGACGGAGACTCCGAGGAGTCGGTGACGATCAACAACCCGGCCGCAGGTGCGTGGCTCGTCCTCGTGGACGGGTTCAACGTGCCCGCGGGCTCGACGACGTACAAGTACATCGACGTGTTCCGCACGGCGACGGCGCAAGGCACGATCGCCGTCACGGACGCGAACGCGCTCCGGGCAGCCGGCACGAGCTGGACGGTGCCGGCGACGGTGACGGCGAACGCCGTGCCGGCCTCCGGTCGCGTGCTGTACGGGAACGTCGAGGTCCGGACCGATCAGAACGTGCTGGTCGGCTCCGGCGACGTGATCGTCCAGTCGGTCACGCCGTAGGACAAGAGCTGGAGGCCTCCGCTTCGGCGGGGGCCTCCACTCCCTTCTAGGGCTCGGCGCAGTCGAGCGCGTCGTGCTGGAAGGTCGCGCGGCTTCCGCGCGCGCCGATCGCCTGCACGACGGCGGCATCGCAGCGGCCGACCTTGACGCGGAAGACGATGCGGAACCTGCCGCGCGCGTTCGCGCGGAGCTTCGTCGTCTTCACCACCGGCGGCACCGCGACGAGGAGCGTCACGCGCTCGTTCGCACGGAATCCGGAGCCTGCAAGCGTCAGTGGGTTCAGGTCCAGCGGACGCAGCGTCGGTCGAGCCGACGCGCCGCTCAGCGAGGAGCACTCCGACGAGGGCGAGGACCTTCACCCCGACATGGTGCCTCGGATCTTCGATACCCCGCTGCATATAGAGACCCCGCCATTGCCGGGCGCACCGTAGCGTTGCTAGCTTGCGCCGCGCTCCGAGGATGCATCGCGCGGCTTGCACGAGCGCGATGCGGTGGTCACCAAATCGAGGGGGGAAAGTGCTCAGGAGAATCGCTCTCTTGCCGCTCGGCGTCCTGCTTGCGGCCGCGTTGCTCACGGCCGTCGCGACAGCGGGAACACGGGCGGAGAGTGACGGCGGCACCACGGCGCCGACCGTCGACCAAGGCAGCGCGCTCGTCGAGTTGAAGGGCGAGCCGCTCGCGACAGCCGAGAAGACCAAGCCCGCGAAGGGCAAGAAGCTCGACTTCACGAGCAACGCCTCCAAGTCGTACCGCGCGCAGCTCATCGGCGCTTCGCAACGACTTCAAGCGCCTGGTTCCGGCACAACGCGCCGCAGGCGCCAAGGTCACCGGCGAGTTCGACATCTCACTGAACGCCGTCAGCCGTCGAGTTGAACGGCGACGCGCCTCGCGAACGACTCCCGTCGGCTCCGCATGGTAGCGGCCGCGCGACGTATCGAGTGGCTCTACCACCCGCTAGGCACGACGATCCCGACCTTGGCGATCGATCAGGCGCCGATGCGAGGCCTGGCAGCCGCCGCCGGCGGCGCAACCGAACGCGGGCGCGGCATCAAGGTCGCGATCATCGACACCGGGATCGACGTGAAGCATCCGTGCTTCGCGGACTCTGGCTACCCGGCGCACAACGCACTCGGCAACCCGACGTCTGCACGAACGACAAGGTCATCTGTTCGCCGAGCGTCTTCAACAACAAGGCGCGGAAGTCGGGCTTCACGCCCAGCCGACCTCGAACGGCACGGCACGCATGTCGCCGGAACTGTCGCGTGCAACTTCCGCACGGGCCCGGCGACGGTCAACGGCGCCGCTCGACATCCCGTACGACCCGTCCGGGCGTCGCCCCGGCGGCGAAGCTCGGCAACTTCAACGTCTTCCCCGCCGACGTCGCGAGACGCTCGCTCGGAGGACATCCTGAACGCGCTCGACGCTGCGCTCGAGCTCGGCTTCGACGTCGCCAACATGAGCCTCGGCGGCGGCTCGCACGGGTTCAGCGACCTGCTCGCCCACGCCGTCGACAACGTCGGACCGAGGCGATCATGGTCGTCGCGGTGGCGGCCGGCAACACCGGGCCCGGGCGACTTCACCGATCGAGTCGCCGGGCTTGGCCGCCGCGTGCCCTCACCGCCGGCGCGAGCACGCGTCGGCGCACTTCGTCGGTTCGCCTGTCACCGTGCGACGGCGCCACGTCGCAGCTGCCGCGGCAGACTTCGCGACGGTTCGAGAGACCGTCACGGCGGACCTCGACCGTCGCCGCTCAGCGTCGTCCTCGTCCGGCGACGACGCTCAGCACGGCCTGCACGGCGCTCCGCGCCGGGGCAGCCTCACCGGCAACATCGCCCTCGTCTCCCGCGGTACGTGCACGTTCTCCGATGAAGATCCGTAACGCGCAGGATGCCGGCGCCGTCGCAACTCTCGTCGTGAACAACGTCGCCGGCGACCCGACCGCGATGGGCCTCGGACGGCATCGCCGAACCAGCCGACGATCCCCGCCTACATGGTCGCGCTGCAGCACCGCGACTGCGCTCAAGGCCACGAACGGCGAAGTCGACGACGATCCGATTCGACGACCATCGTACTTCGCGACCGACCAACGACGACATCCGTGGCGGGATTTCAGCATCCGAGGGCCCGACCGACGTGGACTTCCGCGTCAAGCCCGACGTCGATCGCGCCCGGCGTCAACGTCTTCAGCTCGCAGCCGGCGCATTCATCCTGCGCGACGCCGCCGTGCTGGGCGTTCTTCCAGGGGACGTCGATGGCGACTCCGCACCTCGCGGGATCCGCGGCTGTCATGCTCGCGCAGCATCCGTCCTGGACCGCAGCGGACGTTCGCTCGGCGATCGTGAACACTGCCGAGCAGAGCGTGCATCAAGGACTCTGCAACGTCGACAAGACGACCGTCGTGACAAGACGTCAACATCGTCGGCGCGGGTCGCGAGAACCTGCTCAACGGCGGTCAACGCCAAGCATCGCGCTCGACCCGGTCAGCATCGCGTTCGGCAGCGTGCCCTCCGGGCTCCGGCCAGACCCGAACCTCGGTCGAGATCGCCCTCAAGAACCTGACGGCGGCGACCACGACCTCCACGTTCTCGTCGACGACCCGTTCGCCGGCGGTGGCCACGTACACCTTCTCCCCGAGCCACGTTGACGCTGGCACCACGATCACCACGTCGACGATGTCGCCGCGAACTGGACGTCGACCGCGTGGGTTCACCATCGTGGACGTCCTGCGCGTGGCATCGAGGTGTCGGCGGCGGCGCCGAGATCGCGCACGCCGCGGTCTACACCGCTCAAGTAGGAACGCTGATCGGTCGATGAGAAGGGGCCGCGCTCGGCGGCCCCTTCTTGATCGTCGGCCCTGCGCACGGAACAATGCGGCCTCGGTCCCCCGCGCCCCTGGAGAACCATGAAGCGGCTCCTTCCCGTTCTCGTCCTGACTGCGGCCTCGGCCCTCTCCGGGCGTCTTCCAGTTCATCTCCTTCAAGATCGAGGTGCTCTTCTGGTAGTCGAGCGGTCCGGTCGCTGGACGATCGGCCTGATTCGATATACGATCCTCGATCGCGGCTCCGCGCCGCGTTAAGGGGATCGAACAACAGAGGGGACACATGAAGAAGCTGCTCACGCTGGCCGCTGCCTGCGCGGCGGTCCTCGCACTCCTCGTGCCGTCGGCGACGGCGATCACGGGCAACTACCAGAAGGACTTCGTCCACGACTACGTCGGGCTGGTCGTCTTCTACACCGAGCCGAACGAGGCCGGCGACATCTTCAGCCACCGCTGCTCGGGGACGCTGATCTCGCCGACGATCGTCGTCACGGCCGGCCACTGCACGACGGGCGTCGACGAGGGTCGCATCTACTGGGCGCAGTCCGCGGCGCCGAACTACGACCCGAACGCGTTCGGCGGGCTCGGCGGCGACCCGACGACCGGGTACCCGTACTTCGACTTCGGGCCGCCCGACACGTCGACGTTCAGCCGCGCCGACAACTTCGGCTACCTCGCGGGCTACCCCGACACGGGGGACGTGGGCGTTGTCGTGCTCGACACGCCGTACACGCCGCCGTCGGGCCAGTTCGGACTGCTGCCGAGCGCCGGCGCGATCGACGCGTACGCGCAGCAGAAGAAGCAGAACGCACGGTTTACGGTGAGCGGGTACGGGCTGTCCGACCAGGATCCCGTCCCGGTCTCGTTCCGCGAGCGTCTGATGGCGACCTCGTACCTCATCAACAACCAGGCGCCGGTCACCGAGTTCAACTTGAAGACGACCGCCAACCCGTCGCAGGGCAAGGGCGGCACGTGCAACGGCGACTCCGGCGGCCCGGTGTTCTTCGAGGGCACGCGGATCATCGCCGCGGTGACGTCGTTCGGCAGGAACGCACAGTGCAAGGGCCAGGACTTCTCGTACCGGCTCGACCGGTCGCCCGTCCTCGCCTGGATCACGAACCCGAACCGGCCCGACGCGGGCTAGTTCGCGCTAACTAGTAGGCGACGGCGCCACGCCCGGTCTCCGCGGCGTGGCGCTGCTCGTCTGCCCGGTAGCTCGAGCGGACGAGCGGCCCCGAGAACACGGACCCGAAGCCGAGGGCCTCGCCCTGCTCGCGGAACCAGCGGAACTCGTCGGGGTGCACCCAGCGGTCGATCGTCGCGTGCTTCGGCGAGGGCTGGAGGTACTGCCCGATCGTGACGACGTCGACGCCGTGCGCGCGGAGGTCGCGCATCGTGTCGACCACCTCGTCGTTCGTCTCCCCCAGGCCGACGATGATCCCCGACTTCGTCAGCACGGGGTAGTCGGCGAGCTCCTTCGCGCGCCGGAGCAGCCAGAGCGCCTTGTCGTAGCTCGCCTTCGCGCCGCGCATGCGGCGGTGGAGTCGGCGAACGGTCTCGATGTTGTGGTTGAAGACGTCGGGCCGCTCGGCGAGGATCGTCGTCAGCGCCTGCTCCTCGACGCCGAGGAAGTCGGGCGTGAGGATCTCGACCGACGCGGCCGGGACGGCGCGCTTGAGGGCCCGGATCGTCGCCGCGTAGTGGCCGGCGCCGCGGTCGTCCACGTCGTCGCGGTCGACCGACGTCACGACGACGTGCTTGAGGCCCATCTGCTTGGCCGCCTGCGCGAGCCGAAGCGGCTCGAGCGGGTCGGGCGGCGCCTCCGGGCGGCCGGAGTGCACGTAGCAGTAGCGGCAGGCGCGCGTGCACGTCTCGCCGAGGATCTGGAACGTCGCCGTGCCGCGCCCCCAGCACTCGGCGATGTTCGGGCAGCGCGCCTCCTCGCAGATCGTGTGGAGGCTCGCGCCGTGGATCAGCTTCTTCACGTCGAAGTAGCGGCCGTTCGCACTCGGCGCGCGCACCTTCATCCACTCGGGGCGGCGGGGCCGCTCCGCAACCGGCAGCGAGGTCTCCATCGCCGCCAGTCTAGGTGAGCGACCGTTCGCTCAAGCGGGCGTGCACGGGTTGCGCCCAGAGGCCCGCGCCCTCGTCCGCCGGCATCGCCTCGAGCTCGAGGTCGAAGACCCGCTCGAGCGCCGCGGCTGCCGCCGGACGCACCTCGTCGACCGTCACCGCCCGCCCGAGCTCGCGCGCCATCGTCGTGAACGCGGCGCCGTCGAGCCCGCACGCGGTGATCCAGTCGGTGAACGGCGCCGGGTCGAGGTCGACGTTCAGCGCGTAGCCGTGCGTCGTCACCCACTTGTGGATGTGGATCCCGATGCTCGCGATCTTGCGCGGCGGCGGCGTCAGCCAGAGGCCCGTCAGCCCCTCGATCGTCTGCGCCTCGAGCCCGAACGGCTCGAGCGTCTCGACGAGCGCCCGCTCGAGATCGCGGCAGTAGCGCTTCACGTCCTGCCCGTGGCGCGCCAGGTCGAGGATCGGGTAGCAGACGAGCTGGCCGGGCGCGTGGTACGTCGACTTGCCGCCGCGATCGGTCTCGACGAGCTCGACCTCGGCGCCGTCCGGCACGTGCAGCTCACCCTCTTCGGCCCGTCGCCCGAGCGTGATCACGGGCGGGTGCTCGAGCATGACGATCGTGTCGGGGATCGCGCCCTGCGACACCGCCGCGGCGAGCGAGCGCTGGAGCTCCCACGCCTCGAGGTACGGCGTCTCGCCGAGGTTCAGGAGGTACGCGCCCCTGCCCACCGAACCAGCGTACCCGGATGGATCTTCTGGCCGCGATGCCGTTCGCCGTCGAGTTGGGCATCGAGCTCGTCGACGCATCGCCGGACGAGGTGCGGGCGCGACTCGCCTGGGACGAACGGCGCTGCACGGCCGGCGGGGTCCTCCACGGCGGTGCGTTGATGACGCTCGCCGACTCGACGGGCGCAATCCTCGCCTACCTCAACCTCCCGGAAGGAGCGAACGCCACGGCCACGATCGAGTCGAAGACGAACTTCTTCCGGCCGGTCTCCTCGGGCCACGTCGAGGCCGCGTCGCGCGTGCTTCACAAGGGCCGAACGACGATCGTCGTCGAGACAGATGTGCGCGACGCAGAGGGCAAGCACGTCGCCCGCGTCACGCAGACGCAGGCCGTCATCTAGCCTCCGCGATCTCCCCCTTCGCACCGGCCTCGCACAGTGTGCGCTGATCGGCCTGCGAGAGACGACCGCAGAGTGCCGTCGCGCGCTGCACGTCATGGTCGACTGCGAGCGCCGCGACGATCCCGACGTTGTCGAAGCAGAGCTCGGTCAGCGGCTTCGAGCCCGCAACCGCGCGGCATCCCCTCGCGGACGCCGCGGCGAACTCCTGCCGGCCCGAGTACCGGAGGCTGTTCTCCATCATCACGCCCGCGCGGCACGACGGGGCCGACAGTCCGTATCGCTGCTCCGCCTGGTCGCATCCGGCGATCGAGGAGCGAAGGTCGTTGCGAGTTCGCAGCATCAACGCGTGTCCGAACCCGTGCGCGCACGCACGCTCCTGCACCGGGTTGCGAAAGCGGTCGCACGGGGGGACCGCGACTCCCTCGACGGACCGCGCCGACGACGTCGCCACGGCGCCGGAGGCCTCGACGGCACCGTGCAGGTAGCCGAACCGGCACTGGGGGCCACCGAGCAGGAACGTGCGCTCGACGTCGCCGACGTCGCGGTAGACCGCATGCGCGAGGCGGTGCGCCTCGAGGTGGCAGTCCCCGCCGCGCTTCTGCAGCGCGTCGAGCACCTGAACGACGTCGCCGTCCTCGACAGCCGAGTCGTACACGGCGCGCAGGCATGCAGCCCGGTCGCCGCAGCGCTCGATGCGCGTCGCGGCGCTCTCCGTCCCGTCGCCGCGCGTGAGCGCCACCACGGCGACGAGCACGACCGCAGCGGCGGCGAGCGCCGCTAGTAGTCCGACTCGCCCCAGGTCTCGAGCTTCTTGCGCAGGTCGCGCAGGAACCGACCGGCGAGCGCGCCGTCGATCAGGCGATGGTCGTACGTGAGCGTCAGGTTCATGATCGGCCGGATCGCGATCACGTCCTGGCCGATCTCGTCCTGGACGACCCACGGCCGCTTGACGAGCGCGTACGTGCCGAGGATCGCCGCCTGCGGCTGGCTGATCACGGGCGTGCCGTGGAACGTGCCGTAGCCGCCCGGGTTCGTGATCGTGAACGTCCCGCCTTGCACCTCGTCGGGGTTGAGCTTCTTGTCGCGGGCGCGCTGCGCGATGTCGGCGACGCCCTTCGCGATCCCGAGCAGGTTGAGCGTCTCGGCGTTCTTCAGCACGGGGACGATGAGCCCCTTGCCGTCGGTGAGCTCGACGGCGAACCCGAGGTTGACGTACGGCCGCGTCACGATCTGGTCGCCGCGGATCTCGCCGTTCACCCACGGGTACTCGCGGAGCGTGTCGACGACGGCACGCGCGACGAACGCGAGGTACGTCGGGTTGACGCCGTAGTCGCGCTGGAACTCCTTCTTCAGCTTCTCCCGGATCGGGACGACGCGCGACATGTCGACCTCGATCGCGCTCGTGACGTGCGCCGACGTGTCGAGCGACCGGCGCATGTGCTCGGCGATGCCGCGGCGCATCGCGGTCATCGGCTCGAGCTTCTCGCCGACCTGCGCGGTGACCGGTGCGGGCGGCGCGGGCGCAGGAGCCTTCGCCGCGGGCGCGGGCGCGGGCGCGGGCGCCGGAGCGGCGGGAGCGGCCGGCTCGGCCGCGGGGGCAGGTGCAGGTGCGGGCGGTGCAGGCGCAGCAGGTGCCGCCGGCGCGGCCTGCGCGGGCGGGCCCTGCTCGATGAAGTCGAGGATGTCCTTCTTCGTCACGCGACCGCCGCGGCCGGTGCCCTCGACCTGGCCGGGGTCGACGTTGTGCTCGGACGCGATGCGCGCCACCACCGGCGAGACGAAGCTCTTGCCGTTGCCGCTCGCGTCGGTCGTCGTCTCGGACGCAGCAGCCGGCGCGGGTCGCGCCTCGTCGACCGTCTCGGCCGTCGGTGTCGTCGCGGGTGCGTCGCTCGCGGCATTGGCCTCGGCCGCTGCCTGTGCGGTCGCGGGCTCCGGCACGCCGCCGTCGCTCGGCGCGGGCGCCGGCGCGACCTCGGCGCCCTCGGGCGCGATCACCGCGAGCTTCGTGCCGACCTCGACCGTCTCGCCCTCCGGGACGAGGATCTCGGCGAGCACGCCCGTCGCCGGCGAGGGGACCTCGGTGTCGACCTTGTCCGTCGAGATCTCGAGCAGGCTCTCGTCGGCGTTGATCGTCTCGCCGACCTGCTTGAGCCACTTCGTGATCGTCCCCTCGGAGACCGAGACGCCCATCTGGGGCATCACGACGTCGGTTGCGCCTGCGACGGCCATCAGTACTCGATCAGCTCCTTCAACTCTTTGGCGACGCCTTCGACCTGCGGGATGAACGCCTTCTCGAGCGGCGGCGAGAACGGGACCGGCGTGTCCGGCGCGGCGATGCGCTTCACGGGCGCGTCGAGATCCTCGAACGCCTCCTCCGCGATCGTCGCGGCGATCTCGGCGCCGAAGCCGCCCGTGCGCGTGTCCTCGTGCAGCACGAGCACCTTCGAGGTCTTCCGGACCGACTCGAGCACGGCCTGCTTGTCCCACGGGAGGATCGAGCGCAGATCGAGGATCTCGACCGAGACGTCGTCGAGCTGCTTCGCCGCCTCCTCCGCCGTGTAGACCATCGCCCCCCAGGTGACGACGGTGACGTCGTCGCCTTCCTGGTGCGTGCGCGCCTTCCCGATCGGAACCGTGTAGCGCTCCTCCGGCACCTCGGCCTTGATCCGCCGGTAGAGGTGCTTGTGCTCCATGTAGAGCACGGGGTTCGGATCCTCGATCGCCGAGACGAGGAGGCCCTTCGCGTCCTCCGGGGTCGCCGGGCAGACCACCTTGAGGCCCGGGATGTGCGCGAACGACGACTCGGGGTTCTGCGAGTGGAACGGCCCGCCCGAGAAGCCGCCGCCCGACGGGCAGCGGACGACGATCGGTACCGGCGTCCCGACGCGCCAGCGCTGCTTCGCCGCGACCGTCACGAGCTGGTCCCACGCGCACGAGACGAAGTCCGCGAACTGCATCTCGGCGACCGGCCGCAGTCCCATGATCGCCGCGCCGGTGCACGAGCCGACGATCGCGGTCTCCGCGAGCGGCGCGTCGATCACGCGCCACGGCCCGAACTCCTCCTGGAAGCCGAGCGTGACCTTGAACGCGCCGCCGTAGACGCCGACGTCCTCGCCGATCACGTACACGCGCTTGTCGCGCCGCATCTCCTGCCGGAGCCCGTCGGAGATCGCCTGGAGGTAGGTGCGCTCGGCCATAGATACTTGTGGTGCGGCGTGTCGAGGTCTTCGGGCGTCGCGTACACGCCCTCGAGCAGCTCGGACGGATCCGGCAGCGGGGATTCCTCCGCGCGCTGGAGCGCCTCGTTCAGGAGCCGCTTGACGCCGGCGGCGATCTCTTCCTCTTCCTCCGTCGTCATGTTCGCGTGCTCCTGGAGCCAGACGCGGAAGCGCTCGAGCGGATCGCGCTTCGCCCACTCCTCGAAGAGCTCCTTCGGCACGTAGAACGCGTCGTCGTGGACGGCGTGCCCCTCCATGCGCAGTGTCTGACACTCGAGGAGCGTCGGTCCGCCGCCGCCGCGCGCCTTCTCGATCGCGCGCTTCGCCTCGCGGTAGACCGCGAGCACGTCGGTGCCGTCGACGACGACGCCGTCGAAGCCGTACGCAGAGGCGCGGTCGGCGACGTGCTCCGTCGCGTACTCGAGGTGCGTCGGCGTCGAGTAGGCCCACTGGTTGTTGTCGCAGACGAAGACGACCGGCAGCCGGCGCGTGCCGGCGAACGTCATCGACTCGTGCGTGTCGCCGCGCGCCGAGGCGCCTTCGCCGAACCAGCCGACCGCGACGCGCCGCTCTTCGCGAATGCGGAACGCGAGCGCGCAGCCCGTCGCGACGGGGAGCATCGCGGGCAGGTGGCTGACCATGGCGATCATCCCGAGGCGCGCATCGGCCATGTGGACGTTCCCGTCCCTGCCCTTCGTCGGCCCGTCGCGCCGGCCCATGTACTGCGCGAAGATCCGCCACGGCTCGACGCCGCGCGTGACGTGGACGCCCATGTCGCGATGGAGCGGCGTGCCGACGTCCTCGGCGGTCATCGCCATCGCGACCCCGACGGACGCGGCCTCGTTGCCGCGGCCCGTGTAGAACGACCCGGGGATCTTGCCCTGGCGGTAGAGGATGTGGCCGCGCTCCTCGATCCCGCGCGTGAGCACCATGTTGCGGTAGATCTGGAGGAGGTCCTCGCGGTCGAGGCCCGCCTCCCGTACTTCGTTCAGCGAGGCGACCGGCTCGGCCTCTCTGATTGCCATGCGCAAACCCCCGTCGATGGACTGGTCGGAAGGACTCTAACGACTAGCCTGAGCCGGATGAGGGCACGACGGCCGCCCGACTGGCTGATCGAGGAGCGTCGAAACACGCTCGGCCACTGGGCCGCGTTCTGCCTCTCTTGCGGGCACGCGCTCCGCTACTTCGAGGAGCTCGAGCAGGAGCTCCCGACGGAGTGCCCGCAGTGCGGCGGCCCCGTTCGCGCGGAGTGCCCCGCGTGCAGCGCCCGCTTCTCCTCGGCGTTCGCGACCGAGTGCGAGTCGTGCGGCACGGCGCTCCGGCCGCCGAGCTCTTCGGGACCAGATCGCGCCCTGGCGGCTGAGGAATCACTGCGATCGCGGCCGCGAAGCGGCCGCCTTCAGGGATCTTCGCGCGTCGTGGATCCGCGCAAGCGGATTCGCGACTTGCGCAGCTAAGGCGAGTGACGATTGCGAGAACCGGATCACGGTCACCGTGCTCTCGGGCGCGACCTCCCGGTTGTAGAGCTGCGACAGGAACGTCGCCATCTCCTCCGGGCGGCGGATCTCCGGGTTGTCGTGCTCGATCTCGCGGGGTGAGAGGTCCTGGAGCTGCTTCACCTCGACCTTGTCGATCACGGCGTCGAAGACCTTCTCGCGCGGCCCGAACCGGACGCCCGGTCAGGACCGAGACGACCATGCCCTTCTTGTACTTCGAGGACTTGTCCCCGAGGCGGATGGTGGCCGTCTTGCGATGGCTCCGCAGCTGGTCGGCGACCATCGGCGAGTAGAAGTTGAGTGCATACATGGTGTTCACGAAGGGTCGCCGGCCGCGAGCATCATAAGCGCTTTCTGCGCCATCTCCTTTTCGCCCTTGTAGGCCAGCAGCCTAGGCGCGTCCTCCAGCGGAAGCCACCTCGCCTCGGCCACCTCGTGCCGGTGCTCGGGCGGGATGTCGCCGATCCGGCCCCGCCGGTAGCGGACGAGGAAGAAGCTGACGATCTTGAAGATGCGCTCGCCGTCCCAGGTGTAGACGTAGCGGACGTCGCCGAGCTTCCCCACCGGCTCACCCTCGAGCCCGGTCTCCTCCGCCACCTCCCGAAGCGCGGTCTCCCGGGCCCCCTCGCCCGGGTCGATCAGCCCCTTCGGGAGCGCCCAGACTCCTTCCGGCTTCCCTCCCGGCCGCACCGCTGCGAGCCACTCCCGGCCCGCCATCGAGCGGACGAGGACGCCGCCCGCCGAGAACTCACGCTTCATCGCGTGCTTGTAACACCGTGGTGCCCGTCGCTTGCGGAATCCCCTCGAGGCCCGTTAGAATGGACTGGCACTCAAGCCTAGAGAGTGCCGAACGTGTCACAAAGTCGCCAAAGACGGAGGGAATGCGTATGAATCTCCAGCCGCTCGGTGACCGCTTGATCGTCGAGGTCCTCGATGAAGAGGAGATGACGGCAAGCGGGATCGTGCTGCCGGACACGGCCAAGGAAAAGCCCCAGCGCGGTCGCGTGCTGGCGGTCGGGCCGGGCCCGCGGGACGAGGACGGCGAGTACATCAAGATGGACGTTGAGGAGGGTGACGAGGTCATCTTCTCCAAGTACGGGGGGACCGAGATCAAGCTCGGCTCCGACGAGGTCCTGATCCTGCGCGAGTCGGACGTCCTGGCCAAGGTCGTCGGCGACCGCGAGATGGCAAACGCGTAGGTAGGGAGGGAAAGGATCGAATGGCTCACAAGGAGTTGAAGTTCAACGAGGATGCGCGGCGCGCGCTCGAGCGCGGCGTCAACATCCTCGCCGATGCGGTCAAGGTCACACTTGGCCCGAAGGGTCGGTACGTGGTGCTGGACAAGAAGTTCGGCGCTCCGACGATCACCAACGACGGCGTCACGATCGCACGTGAGATCGAACTCGAGGACGTGTTCGAGAACCAGGGGGCGCAGCTCGTGCGCGAGGTCGCCACGTCGACGAACGACGTCGCCGGCGACGGCACGACGACCGCGACCGTCCTCGCTCAGGCGATCGTTCGCGAGGGTCTGAAGAACGTTGCCGCGGGAGCGAACCCGATGGGTCTCAAGCGCGGGATCGAGAGCGCTGTCGACCAAGTCGTCGAGCACCTGAAGTCGCAGTCGAAGGAAGTCTCGGGCAAGGAAGACATCGCCCGGGTCGGCGCGGTCGTCTCGCGTGAGCGTGAGATCGGCGACGTGATCGCCGACGCGATCGAGAAGGTCGGCAAGGACGGCGTAGTGAACGTCGAGGAGGGCCAGACATTCGGCCTCGAGCTCGAGTTCACGGAGGGCATGCAGTTCGACAAGGGCTACCTGTCGCCGTACATGATCACCGACGCCGAGCGCATGGAGGCCGTGCTCGAGGACCCGTACATCCTGATCGCGAACCAGAAGATCGGCGCGGTCAAGGATCTCCTCCCGGTGCTCGAAGCGGTGATCCAGGCGGGTCGTCCGCTGCTGATCGTGGCGGAGGACGTCGAGGGCGAAGCGCTCGCGACGATCGTCGTCAACAAGCTGCGCGGCACGTTCCAGGCCGTCGCGGTGAAGGCTCCGGGCTTCGGTGACCGCCGCAAGCGCATGCTCGAGGACATCGCGATCCTCGCGGGCGGCGAGGTGATCACCGAGGAGTTGGGTCTGAAGCTCGAGAATACAAAGCTGGACCAGCTCGGCAGGGCACGCAAGGTCGTGATCGACAAGGACTCGACCACGATCATCGACGGGGCCGGCGACCCGGAGGCGATCAAGGGCCGGATCAAGCAGCTGAAGGCCGAGGTCGACGACACCGACTCCGACTTCGACCGCGAAAAGCTGCAGGAGCGGCTGGCGAAGCTCGCCGGCGGCGTCGCGGTCGTCAAGGTCGGAGCTGCGACCGAGACGGAGATGAAGGAGAAGAAGCATCGCGTCGAGGACGCCCTGCAGGCCACGAAGGCCGCTCTCGAAGAGGGCATCGGCCCGGGTGGCGGCGTCGCACTCCTGAACGCCGTCGACGCGATCAAGGCCGACGAGCTCGAGGATGACGAGCGGACGGGCGCGCAGATCATCGTCCGAGCTCTCCAGGAGCCCGTTCGGCAGCTCGCCGAGAATGCGGGCATGGAGGGCTCGGTCGTCGTCGACAAGATCCGTTCGGCCAAGCCGGGCGAGGGCCTGAACGTGGTCACGGGCCAGATCGAGGACCTCGTCAAGTCCGGGATCATCGATCCGACGATGGTGACCCGTTCGGCGCTGCAGAACGCGGCGTCGATCGCCAAGAACATCCTCACCACCGAGGCGATCGTCGCCGAGGCGCCCGAGAAGGCCGGAGCCGCGGGCATGCCCGGCGGCATGGGCGACATGGGCGGGATGATGTAGGAGCCCCGCGCTCCGCAGGAACGGGAAAGGGCCGGCGCGAGCCGGCCCTTTTTCATCCCCTGAAAAGCAAAGAGACCGGCGAGGGGGCCGGTCTCTTCGAGGGGTGGGGGAGGTGGGTCAACCCAGGTATCGGCGCCTAGGCAAAACCCTCCCTACCCCGTTCGAGTGATTTGCGACTTACCCCGTGAAGACCACCCCGAAGATGTTCTCGTCGAGGCCGCCGGCATTCGGGCAGGTGTCCGCGCCGAAGGTGCCGTCGGGGTTCGCCGCGCGGCACTGGAGGACGTCGAAGCCGTCCGTGCCGTCGCCGTTCGTGTAGCGCGGGTCCGTTCCCGGAACCGTCTCGCGCTGGTCGGTCCAGTTCATCAGCACCCGGTCGCCGACCGCGGAGATGTAGTTGTAGTCGCCGAAGAACGGGTCGTCGCGCCCGCCGAACTGCTCGTACGACGGCATCTGCCCGACCGACGACGCGAGCATCTCGGTCCAGCTCGTCCCCGGCGTTCGTCGAGCGCGCGTAGAACGACTGCACGCCGACGCCGGTGCCGGTCGAGACCGCCCCCGGCGGGTTGCTCGACACCCAGCGGTTCGAGATCGGAACCGTCCGGAAGTCGCCGCCGCTCGGCGTCGTCGGCGGGCCGAGCGGGTTGTCGTTCCGGCTGTCCTGCCAGACGACGTGCAACCGGCCGGCGTTCGCGTCGATGTCGGGGAAGAACTGATGTCCCTTCGCCTGCGCCGGCGTGATGCGCGCCGGCGCTCGACCAGTTCGACCCGTCGAGCGTCCGCAGGAAGTAGACCTGCCCCTGGCTGCCGACGCCCTCTTCGATCGTGCCGTAGCTCGTGCCCGTCGGCGTCAGGCTCCCCGGCACGCTCGCGTTGAAGACGATGTACGCCGCCTGCGGGCGGCGGTGTCGGTCGGGTCGGCCGCGATTCGCGACTGGCTGTCCTGCCGGAAGAAGACGTAGCCCGACTCGCACACGAACGGCCCGTCGCCGCAGTCGCGCGCGCCGGGCTCTGCGGTCTCGGCGCGCCGCCCTTCTCCTTCGCGGCGCACGCCTCGGGCTCGGGCAGGTCGCCGGCGAGGCACGCCTCGTGCTCCGCATCGCCGCGCTCCGGGCTCCCGACGATGTCGGAGTTGTCGAACGGGATGAACTGCGCGACCTCGCGCGGCTTGTCGAACTTCGCGCCGCCGTCGGTCGACTTCGCGATCACGACGGCGTCCGACTGCTGCTGCTGGAACGCGAACTGCCGCCACGCGACGTAGACCGTCCCGTTCGACGTCACGGCGATGTCGCAGAACTGGCTGCCGTGCACGCCGTCGGAGATCTTCGTCGGGTTGCTGTACGTCCGGCCGCCGTCGGTCGAGCGGCTGAAGAACACGCCGTTGTTCGGACCGCTCGCGGTGAAGCGGGCCCAGCAGATGTACACGTTCCCCCACGGTCGCGACGCGTCGCCCGCATACGGGCTGTTCACGCCGCGGTCGACCTCGAGCTCGATCTTGTCGTTGAAGTGGCCCTTGAAGATCGGCGTCGGCGTGCCTCGCGCGACGAGCGCCGTCCAGCGGTAGTCCGGCACCGTCGACGGCATCGGCCAGTCGTAGCGGGCCGCGAGGATCGAGCCGCTCGCCGGCTTCGTCCGGTTGAAGCCGATCACGCCGTAGAACACGTGACCGAAGCGGTCGAATGCCTGCACCGGGTCGCCGGTGTTGATCACGAGGCAGTGCTGCGGGCTGATGTCGCAGTTGCTCCCCTCGGCCGAGGTGTCGGTCGGATACCCCGGCAGCAAGCTGTCCGTCCAGCTCGCACCGCCGTCGGTGCTCCAGTAGAAGCCGCCGTACGCATCGGTCGTCGTCGGCACGGAGCAGTAGTCGTTCGCGCCCGCGGTCATGCGCGTGTTGGCCATCGGGTCGATCGCCGCGGTCGGCTCGTTCTGCTGCCGCTCCCCTCCTGCGGCGACGCCGGGCGAGTCGTCGTTGCAGGACGCGATCGTCACGTCCGTTCCGCCGTCGTGGCGCACGTACGTGCGGTCGGTGATCTTGACGTCCGCTGTCGCAACCGAAGCGAACATCGCGGCGGCGCCGAACGCGGCAACCGCCAGCATGAGGTGCTTCATGCCTCTCCCCCTTTGTTGCTTTCCCGTCCTGCGTCTACTCCCGCGACCCGACGGACGCAAACATCCGCGCGCGTATGCGAGCGACCCGCTAGAAGCCGTACCGCTCTTCGCGCCAGGGGTCGGCGTCGTTGTGGTACCCGTAGCGCTCCCAGAAGCCCGGCTCGTCCGTCGCGCGGAGCTCGATCCCGCGGAGCCACTTCGCGCTCTTCCAGAAGTACTTGCCGGGGATGACGAGTCGGAGCGGCCAGCCGTGCTCGGGCGTGAGCGGCTCCCCGTCGGCCTCCGTCGCGAGGAGCGCGAGGTCGTCCTCGAGGAACTCGAGCGGGACGTTCGACGTGAAGCCCTGCTCCGCATGCGCGACGACGAAGCGCGCGCTCGGCTTCGGCCGGACGAGCTTCGCGACCTCGCGCCAGTGCACGCCGGAGAAGTTCGCGTCGAAGCGGCTCCACCTCGTCACGCAGTGGATGTCCTGCACGTTCTCCGACCTCGGCAGCGCGTCGAACTCCTCCCACGACAGCGTGACGGGGCTCTCGACCTCGCCGAAGACCTTGAAATCCCACGTCGCGAGGTCGGTGTCGGGCACCGTGCCGGCGTGGAGCACCGGCCACTTGTCGGTCAGGTACTGGCCGGGAGGAAGGCGCGCCGGGTCGTACCCGGCGTCCGCGACCTTGCGCTCCGCTCTGCCCCTGAACACGCGGCCTACACTAGCCAGGGTGCCGATCCTGACTGCGCCGCGCCCCCGCTCGTTCGTCCGTGTCGCGGGTCCCGACGCTGCGGACTACCTCCAGCGGATGGTCTCGAACGACGTCGAGGCGCTCGCGGTCGGCGACAGCTGCGAGGCGCTCCTGCTGACGGCGAAGGCGCGCGTCATCGCGCCGCTTCGCGTGCTGCGCCGAGCGGACGACGACTTCCTGCTGGTGACGGAGCCGGAGCTCGGCGAGCGCGTGCGTGCGGAGCTCGTTCGCATGCGCTTCGCGGCAAAGGCCGAGATCGAGCTCGAAGTGCACACGTCGACCCTCGTCTTCGGCTCCCGCCCGGACGGGGCGATCGCGAACGACGAGTTCGGGCGAGACGCCTGGGAGGTGCTCGACGTCGACGTCGAAGGGGAACAAGTCGCGGACGACGAGCTCGAGCGAATGCGGATCGAAGCCGGCACGCCGCGCTTCGGCCGCGAGATCGACGACCGCGTGCTGCCTGCCGAAGCGGGCCTCACGGAGCGCGCGGTCTCCTTCACGAAGGGCTGCTATCCCGGACAGGAGCCGATCGCGCGCCAGCACTACCGCGGCAAGCTCAACCGGCGGCTCCGCGTGCTCGAGCTCTCCGCTCCCGCGGCGCCGGAAACGGAGATCGTCTACGGCTCGAAGAACGTCGGCCGCATCACGAGCGTCGCAGACGGGATCGCGCTCGGTTACGTCCGCAGCGAGGTCCCCGACGATGCGGTGCTGAGCGTCGGCGGTGCCGACGCCTGGCTAGCGGCCTAGTTCCACCACTCGGCGTTCGCCGCGGTCGCGTCGGCGCGGGCTTCGGAGGCCCATGCCTCCCACAGCGCCGGTGGTACGAGCGGTGCCATCTCACCGAGCTCGCCGGGAGCTGAGAGCTGAGCGAGCTGTGCGTACCCGAGCTGGCGGACGAACTCGCGCAACTCCTCGACCAACTCCTCGCGGCTCCGCACGTTGCCGCTCTGAAAACTCGACTCAATGAAGTTGCAGCCCCAGTAGGTGAAGACGCCGTGAATCCGGCCCTCGAACCAGTCCTCGGAGGACGGCTGCCCCTCCTGGGACGCCGCCCACAAGACATTCTGGTCTTTGAAGCAGCTGCATCCGGAGAGGGCGTGGTAGGCAAGTTGTCGCTCGTCGCCCTCGGTGCGGGCTGCGATGTCGAGCGGAGGAGCGAGAAACCTCACGTTCGTCCTCGACGGGCCAGCTGAGAGGGACAGGTCGCGGTCGACTTCATCGACACCCCAGAAGCAACAGTCGAAGAACGCCTCGAGCAGAACGTCCTCGCGTAGCCGGTCAAACAGCGCGTCGAGGTCGTCGTCGAGGATGTATGTCCCGCGGTCCCAGTCCATGTCGTATGGACAGATGATCTCGTCCAGGGAGTCCGTCAGCTCGTCGCCATTGCGGTCCCTGATCTGCGACCCATGACCGGAGAAGAAGAAGACGAGCCCGTCCCCGGCCTCCGACTGATCGATCAGCGTTCGGAGCCGATGCATGATGTTCGCCTTCGTTGCCCGCTCGTTCACGACGATACGGATGTCGTCGTTCGGCACTTCCAAGTACTTCTTGAGAATGTGACGAACGAGCGCCACGTCGTTGACGCAGCCGCCGAGCCGGGGAACGTCTGACCGCTCATACCTGTCGACGCCGACCAGGACGGCCTTGATTGCCAACGCATCCCTCCGTGGAGACGGAACCAACTGTCACAGCCTGATTGAGCCGCGTCAATGGTGTTGCCGTGCTTGACACGCCTGCACCCGAGGTTTATGCCGTCTGGGGATGGTCTGTCAGCAATGCGGCTTTGTGAGCCCCGCCGGGTTCCGACACTGCGGCGGGTGCGGCGCGCTGCTCGCCGAACCGGTCGGTCGCGAGGACGAGCGGAAGCTTGTCACCGTGTTCTTCTGCGATGTCGCCGGCTTCACGCAGCGGGCGGCGGTCCTCGATCCGGAAGATGTACACCGGCTGCTGAGTCCGTACTACGCGAAGGCGCGTAAAGAGCTCGAGCGCCTCGGTGGAACGGTCGAGAAGTTCATCGGTGACGCGGTCTTCGCTCTGTTCGGCGCCCCTCGGGCGCACGGAGACGATGCCGAGCGCGCCGTTCGCGCCGCGCTCGCGATTCGCGACGCTGTCGCCGATCTCAACGAGGAGACTCCGGGCCTCGACCTCCACATCCGACTCGGGCTGGCGACGGGCGAGGCAATGGTCGAGCCCGGGGCGAAGCCGATCGAGGGCGAAGGGATGGCCTGGGGCGACGTCATGAACACTGCATTCAGGATCCAGTCCGCGGCGCCTACGGATTCGATCCTCGTCGACGACACGACCTACCGCGTGACGAATCGCGTGATCGAGTACGCGGAAGTCGAGCCGATCAGCGCGAAGGGAAAGGAAAAGCCTGTTGTCGTCTGGCAGGCGCTTGCTGCGCGCGCACGTCGCGGCCTCGACCTCACACAGGGGGAAGACGGCCCGCTCATCGACCGCACCGACGAGGTCTCGCTCTTGCTCCAGACACTCGACCGAGCAGAGGAGCGTCGCGCACCGCAGCTCCTCACGCTCGTCGGTGAGCCGGGGATCGGGAAGAGCCGACTCCTCTTCGAGCTCTTCCGTCGGATCGAGCACAGTCCCGATCGGCTGGTCAACTGGCGCCAAGGGCGCTCTTCGCTCTTCGGCGGCGGCTCAACCTTCTCCGAGCTCGGAGAGATCGTCAAAGCACAGGCCGGGATCCTCGAGAACGACGGAGCCGCGGCGGCGGCGATGAAACTCGAACGGGCGGTGGAAGACCTCGTCTCCGATCCGGCCGAGCGGGCGCGGATCGTCGCGAACCTGCGACCGCTCGTCGGTCTCGGCGGAGCCGACGACGGCCAGGGAGATCAGCGGGACGCGAACTTTGCGACATGGCGCCGCTTCATCGAAGCGCTCGCGGCGCAGCGATCGCTCGTGCTCGTGTTCGAAGACCTGCACTGGGCCGACGACGGCCTATTGGACTTCATCGAACACATGCTCGAGTGGGTGCGAAGCTCACCGCTGTTGATCCTGGCCACGGCACGGCCGGAGCTCCTCGCCCATCGGCCGGATTGGGGCACAGGACCAAGCGCCGAGACGATCTTGCTCTCGCCGTTGTCCGACCAGGAGACCGCAGACCTCGTCAACGTCCTCGCCGACGAGGTGGTTCCGGAGGCGACCGTAGAGGCCATCGTCGGGGCCGCATCCGGAAACCCTCTGTACGCCGTCGAGTTCGCGCGGATGCTGCAGGACCGCGCGCGCGACGGAAGCGGGGTGACCCAGACAGAGGTCGCACTCGTAATGCCCGAGTCGGTCCAGGCGGTCATCACCGCGCGGCTCGACGCGCTCTCCACGGAGGACAAGGCCTTGATCCACGACGCCGCGGTCGTCGGCCGCATCGTCTGGCCGGGCGCGCTCGCCGCCATCGGCGGACGCTCCCGGCGCGCTGTGGAGGGGCATCTCCGCGAGCTCGAGCAGAAGGAGTTCTTCACCCGCGAACGCCCGTCCTCGGTCGCACGCGAGAGCGAGTACCGGTTTCGCCACGTGCTTGTCCGCGACGTCGCATACGGGCAGATCCCACGCGCGCGGAGGAGCGAGTCCCATCGCCGGACCGCTGAATGGCTCGAGTCGCTGAGCCCGGATCGTGCGGCCGACCGAGCGGAAATGCTCGCCCATCACTACCGGGCCGCGTTCCAGCTCGGTCGTGCGGCCGGCACCGCGACGGCCGAGCTGACGGAACGCGCGCGCATGTCGCTTCGCAATGCAGGCGAACGGGCGCTCTCGCTTCACTCGGTTTCGGCGGCGGCTCGGTACTTTCGCGCGGCACTCGACCTTTGGCCGGAGGACGATCCCGAGCGGCCGCTGCTGCTCTTCCGCCTCGGCCAAGCGCTGTTCTATGCCGACGCCGAGGGAGCGGATGTCCTGGAGGAGGCGAAGCAGGGTCTGCTGGAGCTCGGCGACCGGGAGACGGCGGCCGAGGCGGAGACCTTTCTCACCGGGATCGCCCACGCGCACGGCGAGCCTCAAGAGCGTGTCTTCGAGCATGCGAATCGCGCGCGTGAGCTCGTGGAGGGCCTTGGCCCCTCGCGCGCGAGAGTCGAGGTGCTGGCCGATCTCAGCCAGCTCCTCAACATGTCTGCCGAGCACGACGAGGCGATCCGTCTCGCGAACGAGGCGCTTCGCGACGCCGAGGCACTCGGCCTGCGGGAGCTCCAGGCACGCGCGCTCTACACGATCGGGATGTCCCGCGGGCTGTCTGGGGATTCGGAAGGACGCCGCGATGTCGAGCGGAGCATCGCGATCCTCGAGGAGATCGACTCGTATCTCAGCGCTCAGGCGTGCGGCATGCTCGCCGAGCTCGAGAACACGCTCGGGAATCTGAGGCGTGGATTTGCGTTGCAGGATCGAGCTCGTCTCCACGCGGAGCGATTCGGCCACTCGGCTTACATCCGCTGGTTGACCGCCGAGCGAATCGCCGAGCACTACTGGACCGGGGAATGGCAGGACGGCTTGTCCCTTGCCGACGCCTTCTTGCGCGAGGTCGAGGCCGCGCCGCACTTCATGGAGAGCTACTGCCGCCACATGCGCGGGCGAATACGGCTCGGCCGGGGTGACGTCGAAGGCGCCCTCGAGGACTCCGTCATCGCCCTGCGGCAGGCCCGCGCGTCGAACGAGCCGCAGATGCTCTTCCCGGCGCTCGCGTTTCGCGCCCGGGTACTCGCGGCGACCGATGAACCGGAGGCCGCAGCGGAGACTGCCGACGAGCTCCTTGCGCTCTGGAGACCGAGGCTGAACGTCGTCCCGGCGTCGGCCTGGATAGTCGACGTGGCCGTCGCACTCGAGCTGATCGGTCGAGTGAACGAGCTCGCGGACGCGGTCGAGGGCGTTGTAGCGAAGACGACATGGCTCTACGCGGCGGTCGCGTTCTCGACCTCGGAGTTCGAACGGGCTTCGGAGCTCTTCGCGAGGATCGGGTCGAGGCCGGACGAAGCCCAAGCTCACGTGTACGCAGCGCGGCGGCTGCTCAAGTCCGGCCGTGCAGACGAGGCCCGCGTCGAACTCGGACCGGCACTCGCGTTCTACCGCGAGGTCGAGGCGAACGCGTACCTGAGCGAGGTCGGGGGGCTGCTCGTCGCGTAGCTCGGCGAGCTTGTAACAGCCATCACGAGGCTACTAGACTCGCTTCTGCCAACGAAGGAGATGCACCTGACTCCCCACGGCACTGAGTCGGAAGACCCGGAGTCCCCGCTCGAGAGCGAGGCCGGTGCTCGCCCTTACGGGCTCAAGCCCTACGGGTTGAAGCCGTACGGGTTGAAGCCGTATGGGTTGAAGCCGTATGGGTTGAAGCCGTATGGGTTGAAGCCGTATGGGTTGAAGCCGTATGGGTTGAAGCCGTATGGGTTGAAGCCGTATGGGTTGAAGCCGTACGGCCTGAAGGGCGGCGCCGACGACGCTACCGGCGAAGCCTGGAGCGCCGAGGTCTCCGAGCTCGTCACCGAACGTTCGGCCATCATCCGTCTCGGAGCAACTGTCGTCTCAGCTGAGGACAACCGCGACGTTCCTGTGCTCGGGCCGTTCCTCGCTGGCACGTTGCCGCTCGGAATCTCGTCCTGGACTCGCAAGCGCAGAGCGTGAATGTACGAGTCAACGCTGCCGAACAGGTCCGGCACGCGAGTTGGCGGATCATCCGGAGCTCGCAGACGCCGTTCAAGGCCGATCTGGCCGAGTACCTGCCGGCGAGCTCGACAGTCAGTTCTCGCGACAGTGGCGCCGACTCCAGCTCGCGATTGCCGATCAGCTGCAGCGTCTGCGCGGACTCGTGCAGGCTGTTCAGGGATTCCCGCTTCGCGACCCGGGCTGGATTATCAACCGCGCTTTCTTCGACGGCCTCACTCGCGTTCCGACAGCGAATACGGATTTCGTCGGAGTGCGCTATGGTCGGACCCTTGACAGCTATGCCGCCCTCCAGCGGGACGGCGCGGATGGCGGAAAGCTCTTCGGCTTCCCCGTCGTCACGCTCGAGCGTCGGAGGCGTCTTCTTCTCGGCTGACTGGGACGAACTCTGGGTCGGCATCGAGCGGAGTCTCGTCACTGTCGCTGTTTCGCGGGAGAGCGGCTTCACCGCCGACACCACGGTGATTCGCGCCACGATGAACTTCGGCTCTCTTCTGCGGCGCCCGGCAGCCTTCGCCCGAGCGTAGGCGCACTGAAGACGGCGGCTACACTGAACCTCCCTCGCGCCCGTAGCTCAGGGGATAGAGCGCTGCCCTGCGGAGGCAGAGGTCGCACGTTCGAATCGTGCCGGGCGCACTCGCTTATCGGTGCATGAACGATGGCGGGCGAGCCCGACATCGCGGCCGAGCCGTCGTCTAACGAGTCGTGAAGCTCGTGCTGTTCGCGTTGGCGGCCGTTCTCGCCGCTCCCTCGGCCGGGACGTGGAGCAAGCAGCCGTCGATGCGGTTCAGCCGCTCGGCGCACGCCGTCGTCTCGACCGGGAGCGCGGTCTACGCGCTCGGCGGGTCCGGGGCACGCGGCGCCGTGACGGAGGTCGAGCGCTTCGACGGGAAGCGGTGGACCGTCGAGACGCGTCTCCCGGTTGGGGTGAACGCGCCGGCAGCGGTCGTGCTCGGAGGGAAGATCTACGTCATCGGCGGCTTCGACGGGACGAGCAATGTGCCGACGGACCGCGTCGACGTCTACGACCCCGCGAGCAGGTCGTGGAGCCGGGCGGCGCCGCTTCCGGCACCGCGGGGCGGGCACGCGGCCGTCGTGCTCGACGGGAAGATCCACGTGCTCGGCGGCGGGAACGAGGTCTCGACCCTCGCCGACCACTCGGTCTACGACCCGGCGACGAACCGCTGGTCGAGGCTCGCGCCGCTGAGACGCTCGAAGGGCAGTCCTGCCGCAGTCGTGTTCGGCGGTCGCATCTACGCGGTCGGCGGGCGGAGCGGGAACCTCGACTACGGCGACGTCGACATCTACGACGCAGGCGGCGATCGGTGGACGCGCGGTCCGTCGATTCCCCCGCGCGGCACGCACGGGGCGGTCGTCTACCGCGGCTCGCTCTACGTCTTCGGCGGCGAGTCGCAGGCGACCGGGCGCACGCTCAAGACGCGTGCTGCGCCTGCGGCCGGGCGCGACGAGATGGCAGCCCGCGAAGTCCATGCCGACCGCGCGGAACTACGCGCGCGCCGTGCTCTTCCGCGATGCGGTCTGGGTCGTCGGCGGGAGCCGGACCGCAGGCGCGAGCCACAACGCCGCGGGCAGCCGCGTCGTCGAGCGCTTCTTCGTCCGGCGCCCCTAGCGCGAGGTAGGAGCGGCCGGAAGACCGACGAACTCGGTCCCGTGGCGGACATCCCCGACTATCTGAGCCTGCGCCACAACCGCGATCGCGAAGGCGCGTGGGACCTCTACGTGCGCCGCGTGTCGCGCGAGCATCATCCTCGCGATCGTCGTGCTCGGCGCGCTCAACGCGTTCGGCCAGCGCCCTGACACCACGGTCGCCGCGGCCTCGGCAGGCTCGCTCGAGATCTACGCGCCGACGCGCGTCCGCGGCGGCCTCCTGTACATGGCGCGGTTCACGATCCGCGCCCGTGAGGACATCGCGAAGGCGACGCTCGTCCTCGACCCCGGCTGGGCAGAGGCGATCACGATCAACACGATCGAGCCGTCGCCGGTCGGAGAGGGGAGCGACAACGGCCGGCTCGTCCTCGAGCTCGGCCACGTTCCCGCCGGCCAGAAGTACGTGCTCTACATGCACCTCCAGGTCAACCCGACGAACGTCGGACGCCGGAGCCAGGACGTCGAGCTCCGCGACGGCGACGAGGTGCTCGCAACCGTCGACCGCACGATCACGGTCTTCCCGTAGATGGACGTCGTCTTCCGCGCAGTCACGCTGTTCCTGTTCATCTGGCTCGTGACGCGGGCCGTCGGCCGACGCGAGCTCTCGACGCTCGAGCCGTTCGACCTCATCCTCCTGATCGTGCTCGGCGACCTGATCCAGCAGGGCGTGACGCAGAACGACTTCTCGGTCACCGGCGCGATGCTCGCGGGCGGCACGTTCGCGCTGATGACGGTGCTGCTGTCGTGGCTCGGCTTCCGGTTCTCCGCACTCCAGCCGATCCTCGAAGGCGACCCGGTGATCGTCGTCGAGCGCGGCAAGCCGGTCGAGAAGAACCTGCGCCGCAACCGGATCACGCTGGAGGAGGTCGCTGCGCAGGCACGCATCCAGCAGGGCATCGCGCACGTCGAGGACATCGAGTGGGGCGTCCTCGAGACGAGCGGCCAGTTCAGCTTCATCAAGAAGGGGAGCTGACGTGCCGCTCTATCTGACCGAGGCCGAGATCGGCGCGCTGCTCACGCCGCGCGACGCGCTCGACGCCGTCGAGGCGTGCTTCATCCGCCAGGCGCGGGGCGCGATCGACAACCGGCCACGGACGCGCATCCCGGTCGAGGAGGGTGTCTTCGCGCTCATGGCCGCGAGCGATGCCGAGCTCAGGCTCGCCGGTCTCAAGTCGTACGTGTGGGCTCCCGCCGGCACACCGTTCGTCGTCGTGCTGTTCGACGTCGAGCGCGCGGAGCTCGCAGCCGTGATCGAGGCCGACAAGATGGGGCAGCTCAGGACCGGCGCGGCGAGCGGCGTCGCCGCGGCGCACCTCGCGAAGTCGAACGCGACGACGCTCGGCGTGATCGGCTGCGGCTGGCAGGCCGAGACGCAGATCGCCTGCATCCGCGAGGCCGTCCCGACCATCGAGCGGGTCGTCGTCTACTGCCGTTCGGAGAGCCGGCTCGAGGAGTTCTGCAAGCGCGTCGGCGCGGAGCCCGGCGAGACGCACCGAGACGCGGGCGAGCAGGACGTCGTCGTCACGGTCACCACGTCGAAGGATCCCGTGCTCCGCGGCGAGTGGCTCCGGCCGGGCGCGCTCGTCTGTGCCGTCGGAGCGAACGAGCCCGGCGCGAGGGAGCTCGACAACGCCGTGTTGGAGCGCGCGACCTTCGTCTGCGTCGACTCGCGCGAGCAGGCGAGGCTCGAGTCCGGCGACCTGATCGAGCCCGTCGCGCAGGGCGTGCTCGACTGGCTCGAGGTGCACGAGCTGCACGAGGTGGTCGCGGGCGAGGTGGGCGGGCGCCAGAGCGACGACGACATCGTCGTCTTCAAGTCGAACGGGATCGCTGCGTGGGACGTCGCGATCGGCGCCGTCGCGATCGAGCGAGCGCGCGAGCGCGGAGTCGGCCGTTCTCTCTAGCGCGTGCCGACGGAGGACATCGACATCCGCACCGACTCGATCGTGTCTTGCCCGAGCGTGCGGACGACGTCCGGGTTCTCGAGCAGCCGCTGTAGCTGCTGCGGCGTCGTGCGGTTGAGGATGTAGCGGTCGTTCAGGATCTCCTCGAGCGAACGCCCGCGATCGTGCTCGCGGATCACGTAGGCGGCGAGGCGATCCTCCTGGCTCGACCGCTCGAAGAGGAACGAGAGCGGATTGCGAAAGAGCTGCGAGAGCTTCGCCACTGGCCGTATCGTATGCGACCTGTGAGGCGGAGGACCACGACGGGCAGATTCGCCGAGAGAACCATCCGTGGCTTCGACGATCAGGGCACGGATGAGCGGATCGTGGTCTGGATCGAGCGGCGCGAAGGCGCGCTCTGGGCGGTCGGCCGGGCCGTGAACCCGCAGCACCGCTCGTCGGACGAGCCGAGGCGGGACGACTACGTCTTCGAGGGCCACGAGCTCGAGGACGCGCTCGAGCAGGCGAACGGGGTCCTCGAGGACGACCTTCGCGTCTCCGAGGACGACGGCCGGCCGCAGCATGTCCGCCCGTTCACGCGCAAGGAGCTGCTCGGTCCGCTCGAGCGCTGGTTCTTCGGGCGCACGTCGTCGAGCGGCCGCTAGCCTCCCCCCGCGTGCCAAGAGCTCGACTCACGGTAACCCGTTGTGCCGCCGGGCCGCGCTGGACGACGCGATGCGGCGTCCTCAGTCGCGCCCGTATCTCATCGATACGAACGCTCCCTGCGTCCTTGCCTCGCGTGCGTCCATCGCACCCCGGCGACGAAGGCTCACCATGAGTCGAACTCTCATCAAACTCGGACACAGTCCGGATCCCGACGACGCGTTCATGTTCTGGGCGCTCGCCGAGGACCGCGTCGACACGCGCGGCTTCGAGTTCGAGCACGTGCTCAAGGACATCCAGACGCTCAACGAGTGGGCGCTCGAGGGGAAGCTCGAGGTCACCGCGATCTCGCTGCACAGCTATCCGCACGTGCAGGACCGGTACGTCCTGCTTCCGCACGGGGCGAGCATGGGCTCCGGCTACGGGCCGATCGTCGTCGCGCCGAAGGCGTTGACCCCGGAGCAGCTGCGCGAGGTCGAGATCGCCATCCCCGGGAAGATGACGACCGCGTTCCTCGTGCTGCGCATGTTCCTCGGCGAGTTCCGCTACCGGGAGGTGCCGTTCGACCAGATCCTCGACGAGGTGACCTCCGGCCGCGCCGCCGCGGGCCTGCTCATCCACGAGGGTCAGCTCACCTACCGGGCCGAAGGGCTCGAGAAGTGCGTCGACCTCGGCGAGTGGTGGCTCCTCGAGACGGGTCTGCCGCTTCCGCTCGGTGCGAACGTCGCCCGGCGCGACATCGGGCGTGACCGTCTGCGCGACCTCTCGACCGTGCTCCGCGACTCGATCCAGGCGGGGCTCGACAACCGGTCCGAGGCGATGGCGTACGCGATGCGCTACGGCCGCGGGCTCGACGAGGGCCTCGCGGACCGCTTCGTCGGCATGTACGTCAACGACTACACCTGCGACTACGGCGACGAGGGCCGGCTCGCCGTGAACGAGCTTCTCTCGCGCGCCGAGCAGCTGGGCGTCTACGAACGCCCCGTGCGCGTCGAGTTCGTCGAGTAGTGGCGCGCGCCGTCGTTCTCGCGGCGGTTCGGACTCCCGTCGGTCGCTACGGCGGCGCGCTTTCCGACGTGCGTCCGGACGACCTTGCCGCCCATGCGATCGCCGCCGCGGTCGAGCGTGCGGGTATCGAGCGGGACCGCATCGAGGACGTGTACTTCGGCTGCGCGAACCAGGCAGGCGAGGACAACCGCAACGTCGCCCGGATGGCTGCGCTGCTCGCCGGGCTCCCGGAGTCCGTCGCGGGCGTGACGGTCAACCGCCTGTGCGCGTCAGGGCTCTCCGCCGTCGTCTCCGCGTGCCACGCGATCGCTGCGGGCGACGGCGACCTCTTCGTCGCGGGCGGCGTCGAGTCGATGAGCCGCGCGCCGCTCGCGTTGGCCAAGCCGGACCGGGCGTTCCCGCGCGGCGACCGGACGGTGTACGACACGACGCTCGGCTGGCGGTTCCCGAACCCGCGGCTCGAGGCGATGTTCCCGCTCGAGTCGATGGGCGAGACGGGTGAGAACGTCGCGGAGCGCTGGGACGTGTCGCGCGAGGAGCAGGATGCGTTCGCGCTCGAGTCGCAGCTACGGCACGCAGCGGCCGTCGAGGCGGGTCGCTTCGACGACGAGCTCGTGCCGGTCGGCGACGTTCTGCGCGACGAGCACCCCCGGCCCGACACGACGGCGGAGAAGCTCGCAGCGCTCAAACCCGCCTTCCGCGCCGGCGGGAGCGTCACCGCCGGCAACTCGTCCGGCGTGAACGACGGCGCGGCGGCGCTCGTGATCGCGAGCGAGGAGCGCGCCCGGGAGCTCGGGGCCGAGCCGCTCGGTGCCTTCGTCGCGAGCGCGGTCGCCGGCGTCGACCCGCGGGTGATGGGCATCGGGCCGGTGCCCGCGGTGCGCAAGCTGCTCGAGCGCTCCGGCGTCGGGGTGGCCGACCTCGATCTCGTCGAGCTGAACGAGGCGTTCGCGTCGCAGAGCCTCGCGGTCATCCGCGAGCTCGGCCTCGACCCGGAGAAGGTGAACGTGAACGGCGGCGCGATCGCGCTCGGCCATCCGCTCGGAATGAGCGGCGCCCGCCTCGTCGTCTCGCTCCTGCACGAGCTCCGGCGACGGGACGGGCGCTACGGCCTCGCGACGCTCTGCGTCGGCGTCGGCCAGGGCCAGGCTGCGCTCTTCGAGCGCTCTAGCTCCTCGTGCCGACCGCGATCAGGTACTCCTTCTCGAACCGCGCCGCGTCGGCCGTGCCGCGGTTCCACTCCTCGCAGAACGCGTCGAGAGCCTCGTCGAACTCCGCCGCCCGCCCCTCGCGCTCGGCGTTCGCGCGCGCGGCGATCGTCGGCCCGTAGTAGGCTCTTGAAGTGCTCGCCGTAGTCGCGCGCCTGCGGGAAGGCGGTGATCTCGAGCACGCCCCGCTCGACCGTGTCGAACGTCACGCGGTCGCCGAGGAGGCCGCGCAGGTGCTCCTCGCCGCCCCAGAGCGGCGGCGGCTGCGCGCCGGGCGGGGGAGGCGGCGCGAAGGGCTTCATCATGCGGAAGAGCGCGCCGAGCATGCCGTCGGGCGTCCAGCTGAGCAAACCGATCTTCCCTCCGGGACGACAGACGCGCACCAGCTCGTCGGCCGCTTCCTGGTGGTGCGGCGCGAACATCACCCCGATCGCGGACATCACGACGTCGAAGGACTCGTTCTCGAACGGCAGGTGCTCCGCGTCGGCCTCGACCCACTCGAGCCGAAGGCCCTCCGACTCGGCGTGCTCGCGGCCGGCCTCGAGCAGCGCCGGGGTCAAGTCGCTGGCCGTGACGTCTGCACCTTTCCGGGCGGCCGGGAGTGCGGCGTTGCCCGTGCCGGAAGCGACGTCGAGCACGCGCATGCCCGGGCCGATGCCGCACGCGTCGACGAGCCGCTCGCCGATCGGCAGCAGGAACGTCTCCACCATCAAGGGGTAGTCGCCGGAGCCCCACATCGCGCGATGCCGTGCCTTGAGCTCCGTGTCGGCGAGCTGAGTCGTCATCGTGTTCTCCCTCCGATCTCGCGGTTTCCACGAACTGTGCGTCCTCGCGACGCGGCGCACATCGGGAGAACTCCCTACGGGGCTCCCTATCTCGTGGCGACGCGCCCGGCGACGGCCGCTGCCTCCGCGCGGTTGCGCACGCCGAGCTTCGCGAGGATATGGCTCACGTGGTGCCCGGCGGTTTTCTCGCTGATCACGAGACGCTCCGCGATCTGCGCGTTCGACAGCCCGCCTGCGAGGAGCCCGAGCACCTCGTGCTCCCGCGCGGTGAGCTCGCCGTTCGTGCGCGGCAGGCCGGGCGTCGACGCACCGAGCTCGCGCAGCAGCCCCGCTGCCTCGTCCCTCGCACGCGACGCGCCGAGCCCGCGAAAGGTCGCGTACGCAGCACGCGCCTCCTCGACGGCGAGCTCGGGGCTCCCCTGCGCAAGAGCCCGCGCGAGCACGAGCCGCGCCTCCGCGACCTCGTACGGCATCGTCAGGCGGCCGAACCGTGAGAGCGAGCGGCGGGCCGCCTCGGCGGCGGCGTCGTGCCGTCCCGCAGCGAGGTGCACCCGGGCTCCTGCGAGCTCTGCGCGCGCCGCGCCGATCGCGCTGCCCGAGCCGTCGGCCACCTGCGCGAGCAGCTGCGATGCGCGGTCGGCCGACTCGACGTCACCCTGTGCGAGCTGCGCCTCGACGCGCAGGGCGAGCAGCTGCTCGCTCTGCAGCGCGTCGTCCTCCGCAACGAGCAGGCCGCGCTCGAGCAGCGCCTCGGCCACCTGCGGCTGCCCCTGCGCGAGGCGAAGGTGCGCGAGCGCGCGCAGGGATTCCGGGTGCTCCTCCCGTCCGACGAGCAGCTGCTCGGCCTCCGGCAAGCGGCCCTGGCGCACCCGGAGCTCGGCCATTGCCGCGACCGTCGGTGCCGCCAGCTGCGGGACGTAGCGGGCGTGGACGTCGAGCGCGCTCTGGAGCGCGCGCTCCGCGTCCTCCCAGCGTCCGTTCGCGAGGAGGACGTCGGCGTGGATCGTCCGGCACGACCCGTAGAGCGGCGCCGCGTCGTGCTCGCGGGCGAAGTCGTCGACGAGCTCGCACCACTCGGTCGCGCGCTCCCAGTCGCCGGCGCTCGAGCACGCCGCGATCAGGTTGCAGTAGGCCTCGGCGAGCGTGTGCACGTTGGACACGCGTCCAGCCGAGGCCGCGGCCATCGCCTCCTCGAGCAATCGCATTCCCTCCTCGCGGCGCCCCGCGCTGACCTCTGCGCGGCCGAGGAGGCTGACGGCGAACACCTCGAGGTCGTCGGCGTTCGTCTCCCTCGCGATCTCCATCGCCCGGCGCGCGTGCGCCGCACACTCCTCGACGGTCTCGGCGTGCCGCGCGCGCTCGACCGCGACCCAGCCCTGGCCGGCGCACGTGCCCGCTCCCTCGACGGCGCGCTCGGCGCGCGCCAGCCACCCGCGCGCCGCGGACGCCCGTCCGGCGACCAGGTGCTGATGCGAGACCCAGACCGCGACGCGCGCCGCCTCGTCGCAGCGTCCCGTGCGCACGTACGCCTCGACCGCGCGTTCGCGTGCGGCGACGCCGGCGGTCACCTCGCCGAGAAACCAGAGCGCGAGCCCGAGGCCGGCGAGTGCATCCGGCGTCTCCTCCGCTCCGAGCACGGACTCGAAGGCCTCGCGAGCCTCGTCCCAGCGTGCAGCCTCGAGGGCGCGCCGGCCCTCGTCAGTCAGCTGGCCGACGTCGGGGGTCACCGACAAGGATTGTAGGAGTCGGCCGAGCAACCCGAGCGCTAAAGCGTTCGGCGGTACGCCTCGAACTCCGCGACGAACGCGTCGATCGAGCGGCCGAACGTCGACGCGAACGCATCGCGCCACGCGACGCCGCGCCCGATCGCCTCGTAGTACGCGAAGACGAGGGTCGGGCTGCGGTCGCGCAGCAGCAGCTCTGTCGCGAGCGTGTAGACCTCGTACGGGTTCGCCGTCTCCCGCTGTCCGCGGAGCGTCGCAAGGTCGGCGAGCGACGTCGTGTTCACCTTCGTGCGGCGGATCCACTCGCCACGGACGTCCTCGAGCCGGAGCACGCCTTCGCGCACGATCGCGAGGTCGGCGAAGTACTTGGCGGTTCCTTCGGAGATCCACCAGGGGCCCGCGGCCGGAACCTCGTCGAGCGTGGAGACCCCGAGCGCCCTTGCAGCCCGCGAGCTCGTACTGGAAGAGGTGGAACGCCTCGTGCGCCGCGATCCGGAGCAGCTCTGCCTCCGACCGACCCGGGATGAAGTAGGAGGGCCCGAACCAGACCTTGCGCGTCGTCGCGTGCGCAACCTGTCCGCCTTCCCACAGCCGACGCGCCTGGTCGAGCGAGAAGGTCGGCTCGTTCTGGACGTACGCCGCAAGGAGCGCGTCGAGGTCCCGGTATGCCCAAACGCGGAACGGAGGCAGCTCATGGCCGAGGATCGTCCGGTAATACCTCGCGCCGGCGTTCAGCCCCCGCTCCACGCGCGACCGCTCGAGCTCCGAAAGCTCGGCGCCGTAGACGAACGTGGCCGGAGCGCCGGGTCCGGTCAGCGGCGGCGGAAGCGGCGGCGGCGCCGGCGGCGGGCAGCCGGCTGAGATCGTGCGCGCGAGCGCGTTGGCGGGTGCGGGGGTCCTCGCGACGAGCCACCGCGCGGTTCCACTGAGCGCGCCGCCGAGAACGGCGTCCACTCGCCAGCGCACGCCCGAGCGCCTCGCCGAGAGACGAACCAGACGGTGTCCGCAGTCGATCCGGTGGGCGTTCAGCACGGTGCGGACCGCGGCGATCGCCTGCCGCTTCGTGAGCGACTGCGCATCTGGCGCCGGTTCAGCTGGGGAGGCCGTGGCTGCGAACGCCGTCGCTCCGAGGAGCAGGGCAAGCGCCACAGCCTTCACGCAGGGCTCAGGCGATGGGCGGGCGGACGTAGATGACGTCCTCGTGCTTGATCGGCACGAAGGGCGCGCCGAGCGTCATCACGACGCTCTCGACCTCGGCGAAGACGCGATCGCCCTCGGGGAGGCCGCCGTCCTCGAGCGGGACCTCGATCTCGACCTCGCCGATGGGCTTCGCCGGAAGGCCGTGGTCGACGAGGCTCTTGAGCAGGCGATCCCGATCTGGGATCCGAGCTGCGGTCACATGGACGGGTTCGGCCACGAAACGAGCCTACCCTGGATCCAGGACGGTGCAAACCCGGCGCTCGGTTAGGGTTGCGCACGATGGCCGTCGCGATCGAGCGGGAGTTCGGGCTCTTCATCGCCGGGGAGTCGGTCGAGCCGGCCTCGGGTGAGCTCCGGGAGCTCCTCGAGCCTGCCACGGGCGAGCCGCTGGCGCGTGCCGCGATGGCGAGCGAGGCCGACGTCGACCGCGCGGTCGACGCCGCCCGCGAGGCGCTCGGGGGCCCGTGGGGCAAGACGCCGCCGAACGAGCGCTCGCGGCTGCTCCACGCGCTCGCCGACGCGATCGTCGCGAACCGCAAGGAGCTCGCCGAGCTCGAGGCGCGGAACGTCGGCAAGGCGATCTCGTCCGTCAAGGCCGAGCTCGCGCTCGCCTCTGAGCACTACCGCTTCTTCGCCTCTGCGATCGGGTCGATCGCCGGCCGGTCAAACCCCGTCGGCGGCTCGCTCCTGACGTACACGCTCAAGGAGCCCGTCGGCGTCTGCGGACAGATCGTCCCGTGGAACTACCCGTTCATGATGACCGCCTGGAAGCTCGCGCCCGCGCTCGCCGCCGGCTGCACGGTCGTGCTCAAGCCAGACCCGCAGACCCCGCTCACGGCCTTCCGGCTCGCGGAGCTCGCCGCCGAGATCGGGTTCCCGCCGGGCGTGATCAACATCGTCCCGGGCGACGGCCCGACGGCCGGTGCGCACCTCGTCCGCCATCCGGGCGTCGACAAGATCGCGTTCACCGGCTCGACGAAGACGGGCGGCGAGATCATGCGGCTCTGCTCCGAGCCCTTGAAGCGGCTGACGCTCGAGCTCGGCGGCAAGAGCCCGAACCTCGTCTTCGCCGACGCCGACCTCGCCGATGCGATCCCGAGCGCCGTGTGGTCGATCTACTACTCCGCCGGCCAGAGCTGCGAGGCGCGGTCGCGTCTGCTCGTCGAGCAGTCGATCTACGACGACGTCGTCTCCGAGTTCGCCGAAAAGGCCGGCGCGCTCAGGGTCGGCGACCCGCTCGATCCCGAGACGCAGATCGGCTCGCTGATCAGCACGAACCACCGCGACCGCGTGCACGGTTTCGTCGAGCGCGGGCGCGAAGAGGGCGTCGAGGTGGTGGCGGGCGGTGAGCCCGGCAACGGCAAGGGCGCCTTCTACAAGCCGACCGTCCTCGCGAAGGTCGACACCGCGATGGAGGTCGCGCAGGAGGAGATCTTCGGGCCGGTCGTGACGATCATCCCGTTCGCCGACGAGAAGGACGCGGTGCGGATCGCGAACGACACGAAGTACGGGCTCTTCGCGACCGTCTGGACAGGAGACCCCGCGCGCGGCCACCGCCTCGCACGCCAGATCAAGTCCGGGATGGTCGGCATCAACACGCCGTACACCGCGTTCCCGGGGATCCCGTTCGGGGGGTACAAGCAGTCGGGCTTCGGCCGCGAGCTGGGGCTCGAGACGCTCGACCTCTACCTCGAGACGAAGAGCGTGCTCGTCTCGACCTCACCGAAGCCGTACAACCCGTTCGGCCTGTAGGCGCGTCGCGCTACCGCTGGGCCGTTCTCGCGGCAGGCGTCGGTGCGCAGGCGAGCTTCTCGACGATCACGCTCGGGCTGCCCGCGATGGCGCCGGCGCTCCGAGAGGCGTACGACCTCGACCTGAAGGGCGTCGGCCTCTTCATCGCGGCGGAGTGGGTGGGCCTCACGATCGCGCTGCTCCCGTGGGGGCTCGTCACCGATCGGATCGGCGAGCGGCGGGCGCTCGCGAGCGGCCTCTCCGTCTGCGGCGTGCTGGTGTCTCTGATCGGGCTCGCGAACTCCGGGCTCGCGGCGGGTGCGCTGCTCGCCCTCGCTGCAGGTGCCGGCGCGAGCGTCCAGTCGGCGAGCGGTCGCGCCGTCATGCAGTGGTTCGGCCCGAGCGAGCGTGGGCTCGCGTTCGGCGTCCGGCAGACCGCGGTGCCGCTCGGCGGCGTGATCGGCGCGCTCGTTCTGCCGGCGCTCGCGAACTCCCACGGCGTCGAGGCGTCGTTCCTCTTCCTCGGCGTGTTCTGCGTCGCGACCGCGGTCATCGGCTATGCGGTCGTGCGCGACCTGCCGAGCGAGGGGGTCGACGTCGAGGAGGTCGAGTCGACGCTCCGCGACCGCCGGCTCTGGGTCCTGTCCGGCGGGAGCGGGCTCTACGTGACCGCGCAGATGGTGCTCTTCAGCTTCCTCGTGCTGTACCTGCACGACGAGCGCGGCTTCAGCGCGGCGGGTGCCGCCGGAGTGCTGGCCGCGGCGCAGGTGGTCGCGGTGTTCCTGCGCGTCGGCGTCGGACGCTGGTCCGACGTGCTCCGCTCGCGGATCGTGCCGCTTCGGCGTATCGGGATCGCGACGACGGCGGCGCTCGCGGCCGCCGCGATCCTGCTCGACGCACCCAACGCGGTCGTCGTGTCTCTGCTCGTCGTGGCGACGGCGCTCTCGGCCGCGTGGAACGGGCTCTCGTTCGTCGCAGCCGCCGAGCTCGCAGGCGCAGCGCGAAGCGGCGCGGCGATCGGCTTCCAGCAGACGGTGCTGTCCGTGACGGGCATCGTGGTCCCGCCGCTCTTCGCGTCGGTCGTGGACGCCAGCTCCTGGCGGCTCGGGTTCGGCGTGGCGGCGGTCGCGCCGCTCCTTGGGTGGGCGCTCCTGGGCCGCCTGCCCGACACCTAGCGCCGCAGCGAAAGCGCGGCGCCGAGCGCGAGCAGCGCGATCCCGAGCAGCCGCACCCAGCCGATCGGGATCTGCTCGAGCCCGAACAGCCCGAAGCGGTCGATCACGGCGCCCATCGCGAGCTGGCCCGCGATCAGGAGCCCGATCGTCGCCGTCGCACCGATCCGCGGCGTGGCGAAGGTGATCGTGAAGATGACGATCAGGCCCATCACGCCCGCCGCCCAGAGCCAGACCGGCGCGCGCAGCCCGTCGGAGTACCCGGCGAGCGACTGACGCGCCGCGAGCAGCACGCCGAACGACAGCACCGCCGTGAGCAGCGTCGAGAAGGCGAGCGCCTCGACGACGCCGATCCGCTCGCCGAAGCGGCTCATCAGCGCGACCTGCACCGACCCGGCGAGACCCGCGACGGCCGTGAGCGCGACCGCGAGTGCGGTTCCTCCGGACACGGCGGGCAATCTACGCTCTACCGTCAACCGTCAAGGAGGTCATGTGGTTCGCGTCTTCATGCTGTACGACCAGGAGCCCGATCCGGCCGCGTACGAGCAGCACGCCGAGTTGTGCCGCAAGGTTCCGGGTGGAACGTTCCGTCACGGCAAGGTGTTCGGCGCCCCGACGGGCGAGCCGAAGTTCCCGTACTACGCCGAGTGGGAGTTCGCCGACCTGGACGCGTTCAAGGCGGCCGCGCGCACCGACGAGTTCACGGCCACCGGGAAGGACGCGATGCAGATGGGAATCCCGTTCCACGTCCACTTCGCGAACGTCGAGTGAGCCAGCCCACGCGTCCCGCCCCGGTCGACCCCGCGGAGCTCGGCTTCGAGCGGATCGTCTACGAGAAGGCATATCCGCGCGCGACGATCACGTTCAACCGGCCCGAGCGGCTGAACGCCTTCGACTTCCAGATGCTGCGCGAGCTCGCGCGCGCGTGCGAGGACGCGTCGTGGGACGACCAGATCCGCGTCGTCGTTCTCACGGGCGCAGGCCGCGCGTTCTGCGTCGGCGCCGATCTCCGCTCCTGGGCGGAGGAGTACCTCGGCAAGCCGAACGAGTACTGGAAGTGGTTCGGCGCGTTCAAGGACGCGCACGACCGGCTGCGCGAGATCGGGAAGCCGACACTCGCGCGCATCAACGGGATCTGCGTCGGCGGCGGCAACGAGCTGCAGATGGCGTGCGATCTCGCGGTGATGGTCGACGACGCGTTCATCCGCCACGTCGGCCCGGAGCACGGCTCGGTGCCGGCCGGCGGCGCCACGCAGTGGCTCACGCTCTTCGTCGGCGAGCGGCGTGCGCGCGAGATCGTGCTCATGTGCGAGCCGATCCCCGCGGCGACGTGCGCCGAGTGGGGTCTCGTCAACTGGGCGGTGCCCGCTGCCGAGCTCGACGCGAAGGTCGACGCCGTCGTCGAGAACCTCGAGCGCAAGCTGCCGCAGACGACGCGCTACGCGAAGCAGCACCTGAACTTCTGGAAGGACCTCGCGTGGCACGAGACGATCAACCACGCGCGCGACTGGCTCGCGCTCTCGATGGCGACCGAGGAGCCGCAAGAGGCGGTCCGCCGCTTCCTCGAGAAGCGTGACTGACGAGCCGCTCGTCCTCGTCGAGCGCGACGCCGCGATCGCGGTCGTCGTGCTGAACCGGCCGAAGCAGCTGAACGCGCTGTCCGACGAGCTGATGGAGGCGCTCGTCGTGCAGCTGCAGGAGCTCGACGCGGACGACGCCGTGCGCTGCATCGTCATCGCCGGCAACGAGCGCGCGTTCGCCGCAGGCGCCGACATCGCGATGCTCGCGCGGACGTCGCCGGTCGAGGCCGCCACGTCGCAGCGTCTCGCCCGCTGGGACGCGATCCGCAAGATCGGGAAGCCGATCGTCGCCGCGGTGTCCGGCTACTGCCTCGGCGGCGGCTGCGAGCTCGCGATGCTCTGCGACCTGATCGTCGCGTCGGAGACGGCGCAGTTCGGACAGCCGGAGATCAACCTCGGCGTGATCCCCGGCGCGGGCGGCACGCAGCGGCTGACGCACGCCGTCGGCAAGGCGGTTGCGATGGACGTGGTGCTGAGCGGGCGCTTCCTGACCGCGCGCGAGGCGCTCGCGGGCGGACTCGTCGCGCGCATCGCCGCGAGGGAGGCCTACCTCGACGAGGCGCGCCGGGTCGCGCACGCGATCGCGGAGAAGAGCCCGGTCGCGCTGCGGCTCGCGAAGGACGCGGTGAACCGCGCCTACGAGGGCCCGCTCCAGCTGGGCGTCGAGTACGAGCGTCAGGCGTTCGCGCTCGCCCTCTCGTCCGAGGACGGGCGCGAAGGCCTCGCCGCGTTTCTCGAGAAGCGGAAGCCGGAGTTCCGCGGCCGTTAGGAGGGCTTTGCGAAACAGGCGCTGTGCCGTCGGGCCGCGCTGGACGTCCCGATGCGGCGTCCTCAGTCGCGCCCGTATCCAGCGGATACGAACGCTCCCTGCGTCCTTGCCTCGGAACGACCATCGCACCCCGACGACGAGGCCCGTTCCGCCAAGCCCTCCTAGGCCGGGAGCTCCACGGGGAGCGCTTCCAGGATCAGCATTCGCCCGTTGCGGACGAGCTCGAGCCGGACGGCCACCCCGATCCGATCGGACGTCATCAGGCGCTGGAGGTCGTCGACCGTCGTGATCGGCGTCCCGTCCACGGCCACGACGAGGTCCTCCGGCCGGACGCCGGCGCGCGCGGCCGGCCCCTCGGGGACGACCTCGACGACCTCGAGCGCCGACTCGCGGCCGAGCTCGCGCGCAACGCGGGGAGGCAGCGGCCGGACGCCGCCTCCGACGCCGAGGTACGCACGCCGGTAGCGGCCCTCGGTCATCAACGCCCCGATGATGCGTCGGGTGGCGGTGTTGATCGGCACGGCGAGGCCGAGGCCGACGCCTGCGACGGCGGTGTTGATCCCGACCACGCGGCCGAGGCCGTCCGCGAGCGCGCCGCCCGAGTTGCCGGGGTTGAGGGCAGCGTCGGTCTGCACGACGTTCTCCACGAAGCGGACCATCGCGCCGGAGCGCGTGGGGAGCGAGCGGCCGAGCGCCGAGACGACGCCGGCCGTCACCGAGCCGCCGAATCCGTGCGGGTTCCCGATCGCGACGACGAGCTGACCGACGCGGAGCGTCTCCGCGTCGCCGAGCTCTGCGGGTTGGAGCTCGGCGGCGTCCGTCCGCAGCACCGCGAGGTCGGAGAGCGCATCGGCGCCGACGACGTCCACCTCGCTCTCGCGCCCGTCGGCGAAGGACGCCATGCTTCCGCGCGCCGAGCGCTGGACGACGTGCGCCGACGTGAGCATGAAGCCGTCCTGCGTGATGACGACGGCCGACCCGCCGCCCTCGAGCACCCGCCCGCCGCGCACGCGGCGCGCGACGCGCAGGTTCGCGACCGACGACCCGAGCCGCTCGGCGACGGTCGTCACCACCCGCGAGTAGGCGTCGAGCGCTTCGGCGTCGGGGAGCGGCTCGGACGCGCCGCCGCGGCTGTGCTCCGGAAGCCCGTCGAGGAACGTGAGGCCTGACATCCAGCGAGGGTAGCTCGGAGCCCCGAGGCTGCCGCGGAGGGCGTTCCCGATGCGCCAAGATGGCGCCGGTCGTTCCAGAGGAGAGGAGACGAGCGTGGCGGAGGTCGAGACGAGTCGCGAGGGCGCGGTGCTGACGATCACGCTCAACCGTCCGGAGGTCTTCAACGCGTTCAACGCGGCGCTCCATGCAGCGCTCGCGGCTGCGCTGAAGGAGGCGCGAGACCCTGCCGTTCGCGCGGTCGTGATCACCGGCGCCGGTCGTGGCTTCTGCGCCGGCCAGGACCTGACCGAGTTCCGCGAGGTCGCCGCGGACATCCGCGAGCGGCTCGAGCAGACGTACCACCCGAACATCCGCGCGATCCGTGCGCTCGAGAAGCCGGTGATCGCCGCGGTGAACGGGCCTGCTGCCGGCGCCGGCCTCTCACTCGCGGCTGCGTGCGACCTGCGCATCGCCGCCGACAGCGCGACGTTCGTCCCCGGCTTCGTCGGGATCGGGCTCGTGCCCGACTCGGGCGGCTCGTACTTCATCGTGCGCCTGCTCGGTGTCGCGCGCGCGTTCCACTGGATGACGACGAACCGGCGGCTCACCGCCGCCGAGGCCGCCGAGTGGGGCTTCGTGAACGAGGTCGTCGAGGCCGACTCGCTCGTCCCGCGCGTCGCGGAGCTCGCAGCGAACTACGCGTCGCTGCCGACGAAGGCGATCGGCATGACGAAACGGCTCTTCGACCACGCGGAGCGCGCCACGCTGGACGAGCAGCTCTCCCTCGAGGCGCAGCTCCAGTCGGCCGCGACCCAGACCGAGGACTTCCGCGAAGGCGTGAACGCCTTCCTCGAGAAGCGCCCGCCGAGCTTCAGCGGGGCCTGAGCTCGACGCGGAGGTCGCAGTCGAGCGCCTCGGCGATCCGCAGCAGCGTGTCGATCCTGGGCGGCCGGCCGCCTCGCTCCAGCCGCGCGATCGCGGACTGCGTCGTGCCCGTCAGCTCGGCGAGCTCGCGCTGCGAGAGCCCTCGCTCACCGCGCCGCGTGGCGACGTCGTCGGCGATCTGGGCGAAGAGATAGCCCTCCTTCGGCGCGATCGCCTGCTCAGCCCGCTCGCGCAGGCGCTCGATCGCCGGCTTCCTGTCGGCCCTGGCCATAGCGATCATGCTATAGGCAGGCGCAGAAACCGTCCAATCGCCATTTGAAGACGGGAACGACGGGCGCATACTCGGAGGCCTTGAGCGACGAGGCAGGTGGCGTCCGGACGTTCCTCATCGCCGACGTCCGCGGCTACTCGCGGTTCACCGAGGAATTCGGTGACGAGGCAGCCGCCCAGTTGACGGCGAGGTTCACGTGCCTGGTCCAGGAGGAGGTCGACGCACACGGCGGCGAGCTCGTCGAGATCAGGGGCGACGAGGTGCTCGCGGTGTTCGAGTCCGCCCGTCAGGCCATCCGGGCCGCGGTCGACCTCCAGGGGCAGTTCGAAGCGGCGACCGAGGCGGACGAGAACCTGCCGATCAAGGTCGGCATCGGGATCGACTCGGGTGAGGCGGTGCGGCTCCCCGACGGAAGCTTCCGCGGTGCCGCGCTCAACGTCGCAGCGCGGCTCTGCGGCCGCGCCCACGGCGGCGAGGTGATGATCAGCGAGGCGACGTCGCGCCTCGCCGGACGCCTCGGCGGCCTCCACTACAGCGATCGGGGCCGCGTCCGCCTCAAGAACATCTCCGACCCGGTCCACGTCTACAAGGTCTACTCCGAGCTCGACGCGCAGCCGCGGAATCGGTGGACGTTCATGTTCTTCGGGAAGCCGCGGCGGTCGCTCACGTGGCCACTCGCCCTGCTCGTCGCGCTGATCGCAGCGGCGACCGCAGTCGCGGTCGTCTACTTCACCACAGGGAGCGGCGCAGACAAGAGCGCTGCAGCGCCGGACACGACGGCGACGACGGGCGGAGCCGCGGCGCCCACCGCATCGGCGGCCGGCCTCCGCGCGCTCATCCCGGCGGACATCTGGAACGCGTGCCAGGTGCAGACGGTGGCGGAGCCGAACGCCGACGAGACGGCAGTGTGTCTACCGCCGAGCGGCGTGCCGGACCGCTGGCAGGTGTCGACCTATCCGAACTCCGTCGCGCTTGCCGAGGCCTACAACAGCGAGCTGCGCAAGCGCTCCGAGGTGAAGAGGGACAGCGGCAAGTGCAACGCCTTCTTCTGGGGCGGCGAGCTGGCGTGGATGCACGGCCCCGGAAAGCCCGGCGGCCGCGTCTTCTGCTACTTCGACGGCGACGACGCCGTCATCGTCTGGACGCACGAGCGCCTCGGCCAGCCGACGCACCGCGACATGCTCGCGATCGCCCGCGAGGGCGGGAGCGACCACGCTCGGTTGACGCGCTGGTGGCGCCCCTGGCACCACCTGATCGGCAAGCAGCAGTAGCGCGGGCTCAGAGCGCCGCGAGGATCTCGTCGTGCTCGGGGAAGCGCCCCTCGCGCTGCTTCGAGAAGACGAGCTTCCCGTCGGCGAGCACGTCGAACTGGCTCTTCGCGCCCTCGACGATCTCCGCGTCGTAGTCCGTCCGTCGCTTGATCTCGGCCGCGAGACTCGCGGCCCGGCGGTCGTAGCCGCTTCAGACGGGGCAGTAGTGGATCTCGACGCGCACGGCGGCAGCGTACCTCGCGCCATCGGCCATCCTGTGGGGGTGGCTCGACCACGCACCCACGCGGAGCGGGTCGCCTCGCGGGACGGCTGGTTCCCGCCGGAGAGCGTGATCCGGAGGGTGGGCAACTCACCGTTGACCCCGTTGCTCGGCGGCGGTCCTGCCGTGCTCCTCCAGGTCGCGCACCCGCTCGTCGCCGCAGGCGTCGTCGAGCACTCCGACTACCGCCGCGACCTGTGGAAGCGGCTGCTCCACACGCTCCGTGCGCTGTACCTCGTCGCGTACGGGACGAAGGCCGAAGGAGAGGCCGCGGGCGCGGCGGTCCGCGCGGTGCACGCGCGGGTGCGAGGGCGGACGACGACGGCGCTCGGTCCCTTCCCGGCCGGCACGCCGTACAGCGCCGAGGATCCCGAGCTCATGCTCTGGGTGCACGCGACGCTCGTCGACTGCTCGCTCGGCGTGTACACGCGCTTCGTGTCCCGCCTGACCGACGACGACGAGGAGCGCTACTACCGCGACATGTCGCTCGTCGCCCGGATCTTCGGCACCCCGGGCGGCGTGCTGCCCCCGACCCTCGCGGACTTCCGCGCGTGGTTCGCGGAGACCGTCGCAGACGGCCCGATCGTCGTCACGCCTCCCGCACGAGACGTCGCGGCGGAGATCCTTCGTGCGCGTCTCCCCGCGCCGATGCGCCTGATCGCGCCCGCGCACCGCCTCTCGACCGCGGCGCTCCTACCCGGCCGGCTGCGCGAGGAGTACGGGCTGTCGTTCAACTCGGCGCACGCGATGGCGCTGCCGCTCGCCGCACGCTCGCTGCGCTACGCCGCGGCGCCGCTCTTCCTCGCGGCCGAGCGGATCGCCACGCCCGGCTTCCGGATCGCCGCCTAGGAGGGCTTGGCAAGACGGGCGCTGTGCCGCCGGGCCGCGCTGGGCGGCGCGATGCGGCGTCCTCAGTCGCGCCCGTATCCACTGGATACGAACGCTCCCTGCGTCCTTGCCTCGCACCACCCATCGCACCCCGACGACGAGGCCCGTCCCGCCAAACCCTCCTAGACCGCGGGCTTTCGCCCCAGGACGAAGTAGAGGATCGTCCCGAGGATCGGGAAGATGATCACGATCAGGAGCCAGGCGCCGAGCTGCCCGCGCGAGAGCGAGGCCCGCCGCCGGACCATGTCGACGATCGCGACGATCCAGGCGATCGTCGCGAGGACGCCGAGGAGCCAGAGCCAGTCCACCGCTCAACCCTACGGCCTCGGGCCGGACGGAGGGCGTTGTTTAGAACTGCACGATCTGTGCTATCTATGAGAAAGATGAGCGCGCAAGCGTCCCGGCTCCTCGTCTACCTGTTCGCGATCGTCGCGCTTGGCGGGTGCGGCGGCGGTGGCGGCGACAACGGTGTCCCCGAGGGCGCGCCGAAGGAAGCCTCGGACTTCGCGGACGAGTGGCCGACGCCGAACGGCGACCTGGCGAACCGGCGCGTCGCGACGAGCGACATCGACTCGGGGAACGTCGACCAGCTCGGCGTCGCGTGGACGGTGCCGATCACGGGCGGCGGCACGTTCGGCAACTACGCGTCCACGCCGATCATCGCGGACGGCGTCGTGTACACGCAGGATCTGACCTCCAACGTCCAGGCGATCGACCTCGAGAGCGGGCAGGTCAAGTGGACGAAGAACTACAACTCGCCCACCGTCGGCCCGAACGGCGTCACGATCGGCTACGACAAGGTGTACGGCGCGACGGTCCGACTTCGCGTTCGCGCTCGACAAGGACACCGGGCAGGAGGTCTGGCGCTCCCAGAAGCTCGTCCGGAACGCCAACGAGGGCATCGACATGGCGCCCGCCGTGTTCGACGGCACGCTCTACGTCTCCACCGTCCCCGGGCAACACGAAGTCGTTCTACAAGGGGAACGGTGCCGGCGTCCTCTGGGCGCTCGACGCAGAGACGGGCAAGGAGAAGTGGAAGTTCTGGACCGTCCCCGAGAACCTCTGGAGCAACGAGCACACCGACATCAACAGCGGCGGCGGGCTCTGGCACCCGCCCGCGTTCGACGACGACGGCAACGTCTACATCGACGTCGCGAACCCCGCACCCTGGCCGGGCACGCCGGACCTTCCGTGGGGCTCGAGCCGACCCGGCCCGAACCTCTACACGAACAGCGTCGTCAAGCTGAACCCCGACGACGGCAAGGTCATGTGGTACCGGCAGGTTCTACCGCACGACGTCTACGACTGGGATCTCCAGCTGCCGCCGATCCTGACGAAGGACGGCGACCGTGACCTCGTGCTCGCGGCCGGGAAGCTCGGCTACGTGTTCGCGGTCGACGCGAAGGACGGCTCGCTCGTCTGGAAGCAGCCGGTCGGCAAGCACAGCGGGCACGACAAGGACAACGAGATCGCGCTCGAGGGCGACTACGACCAGATGCCGAAGCTGCCGATCACCCTGCTCCCCGGCATCCTCGGCGGGGTCGAGACGCAGATGGCGGTCGAGGACGGCGTCGTCTACGCGCCGATCGTGGACATCCCGACGGTCTTCCAGGCGCAGAACAAGTTCGACCTGCAGATCGCGAAGGGGACGGGCGAGATGGTCGCGCTCAACGTGAGCGACGGCTCCGTGAAGTGGAAGCGCGACTTCTCGCAGCCCGCGTACGGCGCGGCCACCGTCTCGAACGATCTCGTCTTCACGACGACGTTCGACGGCAAGCTGGTCGCGCTCGACCGCGACAACGGCACCGTCGTCTGGGAGAAGCAGATGCCGGCGGGCACGAACGCGACGGTCGCGATCGTCGGCGACACGCTGATCACCGCCGCGAGCTTCCCGCAGACGAAGGACCAGCGGCCCATGATCATCGCCTACCGCCTCGGCGCCACGGGCACGGCGGGCGGCGGCACCACGACGTCCGGGACGACGACCGGCGCAGAGGCGAGCGGAGAGTCCGTCTTCACGTCGAACTGCGGCAGCTGCCACACGCTCGGCGCAGCAGGGACGACGGGCACGGTCGGCCCGAACCTCGACCAGCTGAAGCCCGACGAGGCGACGGTCGAGCAGCAGGTGCGAAACGGCGGCGGCGGCATGCCGGCGTTCCAGGGCCGCCTGAGCGACGCCGAGATCAAGGCCGTCGCGGCGTACGTCGCCGAGAACGCCGGCAAGGGGCCGACCACGACGAGCGGCGGAGGCGGCGGGCCGTAGTCGCGTGATCGCGCGCTGAGTCGAGTGCGAGCCCGGCTAGGGCCGATCGTCCGCGCGAGATCTGCGGTACCGGAGGTAGGCGTAGACGCCGAGCGCGAAGGCGAGGACGCCCGCGACCCAGCCGAGCAGCTCGAGCAGGGTCACGCCGGGGTCGTGCTGGTTGCTGTCGGTCCATCCAGCCATGTCGAAGGACGTGTCGTGTCGCCGACGGCGTCGAGGTCTAGATCGTCTTGAACTGCTCGAACGGCTGGCGGCAGCTCGCGCAGTAACGAAGCGACCGGCACGGCGTCGGGCCGAAGATGTTCTCGAGCTTCGTGTCGGTCGAGCCGCAGTACGGGCAGCGGAACACCGCCGACTGGAGCTGCACGAGCGTCGGCTTCGACTCGCCGCGCGGCGCCGGCGGAGCGAATCCCGACTCGCGCAGCTTCTCGCGTCCCTCGGCGCTGATCCGATCGGTCGACCACGAGTCGTCGTTGATCACCTGCACGTCGGGCTCGCCGCCGAGCTCGCGCACCTTTGCGGCCATCGCGTCGCGCATCACTTCGAGCGCTGGACAACCCAGGAACGTGGGCGTGAACTCGACCCGCACGCGGTCGCCCTGGACGGCGACGTCGCGCACCACACCGAGGTCGACGAGCGAGATGACCGGGATCTCGGGATCCGGGATCTCGGCGAGGGCGTCCCAGACTGCGGCCTCGGTCACCACGTCGCGCCCGGCACGCTGCGGCGCACCATCGTCATCTCCTCCCAGAGCTCGCGCAGCTCGTCGGAGTGTCCCCCGCGCTCGATCGCGTCGACCGCCGGACGCCCGACCCGCTCGACGAGCTCCCCGCGCTGCTCCTCGGGCAGCACGCCCAGCGCATATGGCCAGAGGTCGTCGACCGCATTCTCGAACCGCTCGTCGCCGCGTAGCCGGCCGACCCACATCGCCGCGTGCATGCGGTGGTACGCCTCCTCGCGGTCCATCTTCGCCGCGAGCCCCGCGACCTCCCCGTCCTCCGAGCGCTTGAGCGCGTCGAGCCGGATCTCGTCGGCGGTCTCGTAGAGCCAGTGCCGCGCGATCGTGTGTGCCCAGTCCATGCGTCGGAGCTCGACGAGCGGCGCGCTGACGTACTCGGACGGATCACGGTCGAAGGCGAGCTCGTCCGCCGTCGTGTCGAGGTCACGCGCGGCGAGCTCGTAGAGCGCACGGGCATGCCCGATCTCGTTCTGCGCGATCGACGAGAACGCGACGTCCTCCTCGAGCGACGGCGCGATTCCCGTCCACTCGGAGTCGCGCCAGCCGAGGATCAGCTCGTCGTCGGCGAGCTCAAGGAGCCGCTGTGCCCGCTCGCTCACGTGCCTCCTTGAGCTTCGCCTTCAGCGAGTAGCCGTCGACGCGGTGGTACGTCTTGTTCAGCTCGTCGGGAAAGTCGTGCACTGCACGGACCGAGTCGCGCGGCACGATCCAGAGCGCCTCGGACTCCTGCCGGCGTCCGTACTGCTCGCGCGCCCAGGCCTCCGCGAACTCCATGTCCGGCGCGGCGATCGACCCTGCGTGCGCGAACGCCTGCCCGCGGCGTTCCTGGCGAAAGACCTCGAAGATCACGTCAGGCGGCTTCCGCGAGCACGACCTCTCGCACCCACGCCTCCTGCTCGAGGAAGCGCCGGCGGAACTCGAGCCGCTCGGCCGTCTTCGGCCCGTGGCCCGTCACGACGCGCTTGAGCTCGTCCCAGTCCGGCTCGGTGTACTCCCACACGCCGTCGTCGTTCCTTCGCAGCTTCGGGTCCGGCACGGTCAGCCCGAGCTCCCAGATCTGCGGGACGTAGCCGTCGAGGAACTGCTGCCGCGCGTCCTCGTTCGCCTGCGACTTGATCCGCCAGAACACCATCGGATCGTCCTCCGCCGCGATCGGGTTGCCGTGGAACGTCATCAGCGGCCCCCACCACCGGTCGAGCGCCTCCTGCACGAGCTCGCGCTGCTCGTCGGTGCCGTTCATCAGCGTGAGGATCACGTCGCGGCCGTGGAGGATGTGGAACGACTCCTCCCAGCAGATCTTCTTCATGATCCGCGCGTACGGCGCGTAGGAGCACTTGAGGAGCGCCTTCTGCGAGATGATCGCCGCCGCGTCGACGAGCCACGCGATCACGCCGACGTCGCCCCACGTCTTCGTCGGGTAGTGGAAGACGTTGTGGAACTTCGCCTTGCCGTCGACGAGGTCCTGGAGGCACTGCGCGCGGGGCTTGCCGAGGTCCTCGACGACCCGGTAGATGAGCTGCGCGTGCCCGACCTCGTCCTGGACCTTCGCGGTCAGCGCGAGCTTCCGCTGGAGGGTGGGCGCACGGAGGATCCACTCGCGCTCGGGCAGGACGCCCATCAGCTCCGAGTTGCCGTGCATCTCGATGAACTTGACGAGCTTCGCGCGGTAGTCGTCCGGCATCCAGTCCCCGGTCTCGACCTGACCGCCGCCCTGCACGAACTCGGCGAACTCCTGGCTGCGCGCGTCCATCTGGCCTCCCTACCGAACGATCGTTAGGCTCAGTCTATCTCCGCCCGCCGCTCCGAGCTCACCCGCCAGGCCGCACGGCTCTTCGCGGAGCGCGGCTACCACGGGACGTCGATCGGCGACCTCGCCGAGGCGCTCGGCGTCCAGAAGGCGACCGTCTACACCTGGATCGACTCGAAGCAGGACCTGCTCTTCGAGACGATGCGCGACGGCGCCGAGGCGTTCCATGCCGGCCTCGACGCGATCCCCGAGGAGCTGCCGGCGGTCGAGAAGATCCGGCTTGCGCTGCGGGCCCATCTGCGGACGGTGGCCGCGCAGCTCGACGTGGCGACGGTCTTCATGCGCGAGTGGCGCTACCTCGAGGGCGCGCGGCGCGACGGCATCGTGGCCGAGCGGCGCCGGTACGAGGAGCGGTTCCGCGCCCTCTTCCGGGAAGGCCGCGAGCTCGGCGAGCTCCGGAGCGACCTCGACGACTCGACCGCGGCCCTCCTCGTCCTCTCGGCGGCGAACTGGGCGTACACCTGGCTCACGCCCGACCGGGACACCGACGCCCTCGCCGACGGTTTCCACGCGGTGCTCGTGGACGGCGTCCGAGGATATGCAAGTCGGGATTGATTTCCGTCTATCGAGGCGGTAGCGTCGCCCGTGTGCGGCGGTTTCTCGTCCTCGCGGTGCTGGCAGGCGCGTTCGCGGTGCCGCCCGGCGCCGGCGCCGCGCCGCCGATCCTCGAGCACGGCCGCTTCGCAGGCGGCCTTCCGCCCGCCCCGCCCTGGGCTCCCGAGGTCGTTCCGGTCAAGAGCTTCAAGATCGACCTGATCGGATAGCTGAACCTCGATATTGAAGTCTAAGTAGAGAAGTCTTAGATTCCCCTCCGGCGCCCCGGGGGAGGTGGGCGCGAGGAGCTACCGGAGGGGAGATTCATGAAGAGTGGGAGCTTGAGGCTCGTCGTCGGCCTTGCCGTCACACTGAGCCTGTTCGTGCCGGCGACGATCGCCGGCGCGGCCCTGAACGACGTCGGCACGGTCGTGGCTGCGACCGGCGCGTACGACGAGACCGCCACAGCGTGGTTCGTCGAGCTGCGCGGGGCGCCGACGGCGAAGGGCGGAAACACCGACGCGCTTCGCGCGGAGCACGCCGCCTTCCGCGCGGCAGCGAAGTCGGAGGGCGTCTCGCTGACCGAGCGCTTCGACTACACCGGCGTCTGGAACGGCGTCTCGGTGCGCGTCGCGCGCGGCCAGGCGTCGAAGCTGGCCGGGGTCTCCGGCGTGAAGGCGATCTATCCCGTCGTCGAGGCGACGCTACCGCCGGCGACGAGCGGAACCGCCGACCCCGACATCAACAACGCGACGGGGATGACGGGTGCGAACGTCGCGCGGACCGAGCTCGGGCTCACCGGTCGCGGCGTGACGATCGCCGTGATGGACAGCGGGCTCGACTACACGCTGCCGGAGTTCGGCGGCTGCGCGAGCGTCGGCCCGTCGTGCCGGGTGCGAGCGGGTTGGGACTTCGTCGGCGACGACTTCGACTCGAACGACGCCGACTCGACCTTCAACCCGACGCCCGCACCGGATCCCGACCCGGCACCGTGCAACCCGCTCGTCGCGGACGCACGCGCGACGCAGCCGGGCGCCGGCGTCTCGAACGCCGGTCACGGGACGCACGTCGCGGGCATCGCCGCGGCCGACGGCCGAGCCGTTCCCGGCGGTGTGACCGGTGTCGCCCCCGAGGCGAGCCTGATCGCGCTCAAGGTGTTCGGCTGCAACGGCTCGACCGACTCGGACATCATGGTCGCGGCGATGGACCGCGCGCTCCAGCTCGGCGCGGACGTGCTCAACATGTCGATCGGCGCGGCCTTCGTCACCTGGCCGCAGTACCCGACCGCGGTGGCGGCGGACAACCTCGTCGACGCAGGCGTCGTCGTGGTCACGTCGACCGGCAACAGCGGCGCGAACGGCCTCTGGTCCGCGAGCGCTCCCGGCGTCGGCCGCAAGGTGATCGCGAGCGCCGCCGTGGACAACGTGATCGAGACGCTGCCGGCGTTCCGCTTCGGCGGCAAGACGTACGGCTACCAGCGGTCGACCGCTGCGCCGGATCCGCCGCTCGCGGGATCGAACACGCTCGTCGTGGCGAGCCCGCTGAACGGCTGCACGCCGCTCACGAACGACGTCGCAGGCAAGGTCGTCCTGATCCAGCGTGGAACCTGCACGTTCCACGTGAAGGCGGCGACGGCGCAAGCGGCCGGCGCGGCCGCAGTGGTGCTGTTCAACAACGTCGCCGGGCCGATCAACCCGACCGTGCAGGGACCGGTGCCGATCACGATCCCGGTCGTCGCGGTGACGCTCGCCGCAGGCAACGAGATCGCGGCCGCCGCTCCGGGCATCCTGACCTGGACCGACCAGGTGGTCGAGACGCCGCTCTCGACCGGCAACACGACGTCGAGCTTCAGCTCGTACGGCACCAGTGCCGAGCTCGACCTGAAGCCGGACGTGGCGGCACCGGGCGGTCAGATCTTCTCGACCTGGCCGCACCAGCAGTACGCCGGCCACAACACGATCGGCGGCACCTCGATGGCGTCGCCGCACGTGGCAGGCTCGGCCGCGCTGTATCTCCAGGCGCATCCGGGCGCGACCGCGGAGACGATCCGGACCGCGCTCCAGAACACGGCGCGCCCGATCAGCTTCACCGGCTTCCTCGGCGTGCTCGAGTCGACCTTCCGGCAGGGCGCCGGGATGATCCAGGTCGACAAGGCGATCACTGCCGCGACGTCGGTCACGCCGAGCAAGCTCTCGCTCGGCGAGGGCAACGGCGGACAGGCGTCGATCACGGTGCGGAACGGCGGCTCGGCCGCGGTGACCTACGACATCGCGACGGTGGAGGGGCTCGACGCCTTCCCGATCGCCACGCAGGTCTACCCGTTCGGGTTCGGGCTCGGCTTCGGCACGACCCACCTGACCATCGACAGCCTCGTGCTGCAGGTGCCCGCGGGCGGGACGGCGACGAAGAGCTTCACGCTGACGCCCGACGCCGCTCTGCCGGACAAGGCGCTGTACGGCGGCTGGGTCGTCCTCACGCCGCGCGGCGGCGGACAGGTGCTCCGCGTGCCGTTCGCCGGCTTCAAGGGCGACTACCAGTCGCTTCCGACGCTCAACGCCGGCGGGTGCAACTACCCGGCGCTCGTCCAGTTCCGTGCCGGCGGCGCATTTGCGTGTGCCGGCCTGAACAACTTCGAGCGCCGCGATTCCGGGGCGACGTACACGATGCAGGGCAACGACGTCCCGGTCGTGCTCTACCACCTCAACCATCCGACGAGGTGGCTGAGGATCGAGGTGCTGAAGGCCGACGGCAGCAAGGTGCATCCGGTGTTCTCGGACGCCGAGCCGCTCGAGGAGTACCTGCCGCGGAACTCGACGAACGCGTCGTTCTTCGCGTTCACGTGGGACGGCATGCGCTCCCACGACAACGGCAACGGGAACGGCGACCACCGCAAGGTCGTCCCGAACGGCCGCTACGTGCTCCGCTTCACGGCGCTCAAGGCGCTCGGTGACGTGAACACGCCCGGCCACACGGAGACGTGGACCTCGCCGGTGATCACGCTCGCGAGGTAGTTCGATCGAAGCGAAGGGGCCGGCGGCGACGCCGGCCCCTTCGCGCTACTTCCGGTACGTGATCGCCTCGAGCGTGTGGCCCTCGGGGTCGTCGAAGAAGAGACCGATCGCGAGCCCGTGGTCGCGCTCCCGTCCGTCCACCCGCTCGGCGATGACGGCGCGCTCGTCGTCGGAGACCCGGATCCCGACGTGGAACCCGGCTCCCTGCTCGTGCAGCGCGAAGGCTCCCTGGTCGAGGTAGGCCATCACCGGATGGCCCTTCGTGCGGACGATCCGCGCGCCGAGGACGCGCTCGAGGAACGCCGCGACGGCGTCCGGGTCGGCGCACTCGAGGGCGACGTGGTCGAGCCGTGCCATGCTCCGCCACCATGTCTCGGGCGCTCCTGATCGTCAACCCGTACGCCAGCCGCGTCACCGATGCGGCCGTCGAGCGGGTCGTCGGGGTCCTCGGCGACGTGGAGGTCCGCACGACGGAACGTCCGGGGCATGCGACGGAGCTCGCGCGCGAAGGCGCCGGGCACGAGGCGATCTACGTCTTCTCCGGCGACGGGGGCTTCAACGAGGTGCTGAACGGCGCGGACGGTCGCACGCCGCTCGGGTTCATCCCGGGAGGCGGCGCCAGCGTGCTCCCGCGCGCACTGGGCCTGCCGCGCGATCCGGTGGCGGCCGCGCGCCGGCTGCTCGAAGGACGCACGAGGCGGATCGGGCTCGGGCGCGTCAACGGCCGCCGGTTCGGGTTCGCGGCCGGGGTCGGCCTCGACGCGGAGTTCGTGCGTCGTGTCGACGCCTTCGGGCGGACGATGGAGCGCGGGCGGGCGGGCAACGTGCAGTTCGCCGCGACCGCGCTCCGGGTGCTCGCGGAGGCCCGCTTCCGGCTGGAGCCGGTCCTCGAGGTCCGCGGCCACGGCCGCGCCGCCTTCGCGCTCGCGGCGAACTGCGATCCGTACACGTATGTGGGCAGGGTCGCGCTCCACGTCGCGCCGCTCGCGACGTTCGAAGGTGGCCTCGACGTCGTCGGCGCGCGACGGCTCACGCCGAGCGCGCTCCCTCGGTTCGTCACGTACGTGCTCCGCGGGCGCGGCCAGGAACGCGCGCGCGATGTGCTGTACGCCCACGACCTCGACCGCGCTGAGATCGTCTGCGACCGGCCGCTGCCGCTTCAGTCCGACGGCGAGGACCTCGGCGACGTGAGCGAGGTCGTGCTCGAGGCCGAGCGCGACGCCGTGACGGTCCTCGTCTAGCGCAGCGAGAGCGCCCGCGCGAGCACCGGGTCTCGCCCGGCGAAGAAGTCGCGGCCGGTCAGCGGAACGGTGACGTCGGCGTCGAGCTGGAGCCCGGGCCGACCCGGTTGCTTCTCGAAGTAGATGCGCGGCACGTTGATCGTGTAGCCGCTGACGTCGAGCGGCACCGGGTCGGTGTCGCTGTAGTGGTTCGGGCTGCCGCCGGTCGGCTCGCCGACGAAGATCGCCCGCGTCCCCTCGTCCAGATCGGTCGCGAAGTGCACCGCCGCGGAGAAGGTCGTCCGGCCGATCAGCACGACGAGCCGCCCGGGGCGGTTGATCGCGCGGGCCTTGAGCACATCGAGGAGGTACGGATACGTGTGGATGTTGCCGCCGCCGTTGTTCCGCAGGTCGACGACGATCCGGCGCGTCTTCGGGCGGCGCGCGAGGCGGAGGATCCGGTCCGCCGTCCGCGTCGGGTCGTTCAGCACCGTGTTGTAGAGGAAGTAGACGACGCGCCCGCGGTCGATCGTCGTCACCCACTGCGACGTGCCGCGGTGCGACGCGAGGAGCGGCTTCGCCCGCTTCGGCATCCCGTCGAGGAACAGCGGGTACGACGGACGCATCGCCGTCACGTACTCGCCGCGCGTCACGGGCGCGAGCTCGACGTCGGCGAGCCCGTCGACCGAGAAGGTGGCGCGCTCGGTCGTCGGCGTGATGCCGAGCCCGTGGAGGAGCTCGGCGGTGACGAGGTACGGGCTGCGGTGCGCGGCGAGCGAGAGCGGGTTGTCGTACGTCACGAGCGGGTCGACGAGGCGCAGGACGTCCGCGATCGGACGCCCCTGGATCGCGAGGAGCCGACGCCCGACGAGCTGCGGGCGACCGGGCGCCGCAACGACGTAGACACCGTCCGCGAACTCGTACGTCGCGATCGGATAGAAGTGGAGCACGCGGCGATGACCCCCGAGCGGGTTCATGTTCGCGTGGCCGTCGCGCTCTCCGAGATACGCGACGAGGCGGAGGAGCTCGACGAGCAGCTCGTCGTCGCCGAGCGACGGGAGGCGCGCGATCAGCCGGTCGGCGGCGGCGCGGTAGTCCGCCTTCGAGACAGCGTGGTAGGGGTTCGGGTGGATGCGCTCGAGCTCGACGAGGTAGTGCTCGATGTCGGCCGCGACCCCCGGTGGGGCGGCCGCCGTCGTGCCCCCGGCAGCTCCAGACACAGCGACGGTGAGGGCGACGACGGCGGCCCGGAGGAGAGTCTTCATCCGTTGCGGAGTATTCCGGAGTGGACTATGATCGTCAACCGTGCCCTCGACCCGCACGTCGACCCGGACGTTGACCACGACCGAGGCGGCCGTGCTCGCCCTCCTCGCCCTCGAGGGCGAGAACTCCGGCTACGACCTGCTCAAGTACGCCCGGCAGGCGATCGGCTACATCTGGTCGCCGGCGCGCTCGCAGCTCTACACCCTGCTGCCGCGGCTCGTGAAGGACGGGCTCGCCCACAGCCGGGCAGTCGTGCAGGCCGACCGCCCCGACAAGACGCTCTACCGGATCAGCGCCGAGGGCAAACGGGCGCTCGGCGCCTGGCTCGAGACCGTCGACCCAGGCGACCGAGACGCGTTCCATCTGCGGCTCTTCGTCGGCAAGCTCACGAACGACGACGTGCTGATCCGCCACGTCGAGGCGTTCCGGGCGGAGGTCGAGGAGTGGCTGAACGAGCTGCGCGCGATCGACGGCACGAACTCGCAAGAGGGAGCGGACTACTACCACTACTTCCTCCTCCGCTACGGGATCCAGCACGCCGAGCTCGAGCTCGAGTGGGCCGACTGGGTGCTGCGCGGGCTTCGCCGAGACCACCCGTGAGACGCAGACGCCGTCGCGGGTTCATGCTGATCCTGCTCACGGCGCTCGTCGTGGGGTGTGGCACGGGCGCCGCGGAGCCCTCGGTCCCCGGCGCGGCGGCCGACGTGCGCCTGCTCGCCGACGAGCTCGAGCGGATCCACCCGAACCCGTACCACGCCGTCTCGCGCGAGGAGTTCCGCCGCCGCGTCGACGAGCTCGCGGCGCAGGCGGACGGTCTGGAGCGAGACGAGCTGATCGTCGGCCTCATGCGGCTGATGGGCCTGCTCGGCGAGCGCGACGGACACTCCGGCATCTACACGCTCCATCCGCACCCACAGCCGATGCACCTCTACCCGGTCCGCGTGTACTGGTTCTCCGACGGCCTGACGGTCGTCGGCGGGCGCAACGTCGACCTCGGGGTCGAAGCTCGTCGCGATCGGCGGCGTCCCGATCGACGACGTCGTCGCGCGCGTGCGCCCGCTGATCACGCGCGACAACGAGTGGAGCTTCCGCGAGCGCATTCCGTACTACCTCGCGTGCGCCGAGGTGCTGCACGGCCTCGGCCTCGGCGACACAGCGCGCGCGACGTTCACCTTCGAGTCGGCGCAGGGCCGGCGCGAGGTCGCGCTCGCGCCGGTTCCGGCCGGGCAGTACGCCTCCGAGTTCCCGTACTTCTGGCAGCCGCCGGCCCCGCCGACGAGCGCGCCGCGTCCGCTGTGGGTTCGCTATCGCGGGACCGCGCAGGCCGTCACGACGGCGCAGCGCGGTCGGGTCGTGTACGTCGCGTACACCGAGACGACGGACTCGTACGACCTCTCCCAGCGGATCCTGCGCCTGGCGCGGAGGAAGGCGTTCCGCCGGCTCGTCGTCGACATCCGCCAGAACGGCGGCGGCAACAACCAGAAGTACGCGCCCCTCCTGGAGGTGCTCGCGGGCAAGCTCGTGAACAGGCACACGCGGCCCGTGCTGCTGACGAGCCGGACGACGTTCTCCGCCGCGGGCAACTTCGCCGCGGACGTCGAGCGCTTCACGCGCACGAGGATCGTCGGCGAGCCGCCGGGTGGGTCGCCGAGCCAGTGGGGCGACTTCACGGAGGTCACGCTCCCGCACGTGGGGCTCGAGGCGCTCGTGGCGACCGAGTACGTCCAGAGCGGCCGTCCGGGGGATACGCGCGCCCAACTTTCGCCGGCGGTCCTCGTCGAGGCTTCGAGCAGGGACTGGCTGGCCGGCCGCGATCCGGCGCTCGCTGTTGCACTCGGACAAGGGGGGACGAGATGAAGTGGGGAGTGACGATCGTGGTGCTGGCGGCGGTTCTCGCGGCCGGGACGGCGAATGCGGCGAAGCCGAGGCCCCCGAGGCTGCAGGACTACTGCGTCACGAAGGCGGAGAAGAAGAACGCGCTGCGGTTCAAGGCCTCGGACGGCGCGACGCTGCTCGGCTTGACGCTCGGCCCACGAAGCTCGCGGCGCGGCGTCGTGTTCGCGCACGAGGGGGCAGGCGGTCTCTGCAACTGGATGCCGTACGGCCGGCGGCTCGCCAGGCTCGGCTACCGCGTCCTCGCGTTCGACCTCCGCGGGTTCGTCTCCTCGCCCCGGACGCGGGTGCGGCAGGGACGGCACGACCTCGACGTCGTCGGCGCGGTGCGGGAGCTGCGCCGCCGCGGCGTGACCCGCGTCGCCGTCGTCGGCGGCTCGCTCGGCGCGATGGCGGCCGTTGCCGCCGCGCCTCGGATCACGCCGGCGGTCGACGGGATCATCGTGGCCTCGCCGGGACTCGCGGTGCGTGATCTCGACGCGGGGGCGGCTGCGCCTTCGGTCCGCGTTCCCGCGCTCTTCATCGCCTCGACCGACGACGGCGACTTCCCCACCTCGACGCGCACGATCTACGAGCGCACGGCGTCTACCGACAAGCGGCTCGTGCTCGTCCCGGGCATGAGGCACGGCTACGAGCTCGTGCTCGGCGCCGACGGCGCGCCGAACCGGGCGCTGTTCGAGGAGTTTCTGGCCAAGCACCTCGGCGGGTGAGACGCGCCGCGCTCCTGCTCGCATGCGTCGGCCTGGCGGGCTGTGCGGGCGGCGGCGACGACAGGGTGGCAATGGGGTCGTGGAACCGCGTCGAGCCGGGAGGGAAGACCCTGTGCGCCCGCGGCGGCGAGTACGCCTACTGGCTCCGCCGAGGCGACCCGAAGAAGCTCGTCGTCTTCTTCCAGGGCGGCGGTGGCTGCTTCGACGAGCGGAGCTGCGCGGAGGGCAGCCCGTGGTTCGACGACCGCGTCGACGCCGAGGACGACCCGCGATTCCAGTCGGGCATGCTCGACCTCGCCGACTCCGAGAACCCGTTCCGGGACTGGTCCTGGGTCTACATCCCGTCGTGCAACGGCGATGTGCACGTCGGGGACGCACGCGTCGCCTACGGCAGCGTCGTCGTCGAGCAGCGCGGGTGGCAGAACGCGCATGCGGCGCTCGTGCGTGCCTTCGGCGAGTGGGACCCGGACGTCGTCCTCGTCGCAGGTTGCAGCGCAGGCAGCGTCGGGTCGGCGTGGCACGTCGAGGACGTGATCCGCGCGTGGCCCGACGCGCGCGTTGCACAGCTCGGGGACTCGCTCGCGTTTCTCTTCCACCGGCCGATCCAGCTCGGCGACTTCGGCGCGAACGCGCACTTCCCGTCCTTCTTCCGCGTCGGCGGTCGGAGGTGGACGATGGAGGAGTTCGAGCGGCGGCTCGCGCGCGCCTATCCCGACATCACGTTCGCCCGCTTCAACCACGCTTCGGACGACGTCCAGCAGCAGTTCTACGAAGCGCTCGGCGGTGACCCCGCTGACTTTCCCGCCCGGCTGCGCGCGGTCGAGCGTCGGCTGAAGCGGCTGCCGAACTACCGGTCGTACCTCGCCTGCGGGGACGGCCACTGCGCGCTGCCGACGTCCGAGTTCTCGAGCCTGCGCGTGGACGGTGTGCCGCTCCGGGACTGGGTCGCCGACCTCGCCGCCGGGAAGGACGTCTCGTGTCCGACGTGTGAGTAGGTTAGGGGTCGACGTGACGAGGGGTCTCGTAGCGGTTGTCCTGATCTCGGCGGTCTGCGCGACGAGCGCGGCCGCGGCGAAGCCGCGCCCGCCGAAGCTCGACGACTGGTGCCTGACGAAGGCCGAGCGGCGGAATGCCGTCGCACTGCGTGCGTCCGACGGCCCGCGCGTGCTCGGCGTCGTGCTCGGCGGTTCGCGCGCACGACGCGGCGTGGTGATCGCGCACGAGGCCGGCGGCGGGCTCTGCAACTGGATGCCCTACGCCCGCGGTCTGTCCCGCCAGGGCTTCCGAGTTCTCGCACTGGACCTTCGCGGCAACGCGTCGTCTCCGAAGCCGCGCGCCAACGTGTTTCGGTACGACCTCGACATCGCGGCAGGCGCACGCGAGCTTCGCCGCCGGGGCGTGCAGCGTGTGGCCCTCGTCGGAGGGTCGATGGGAGCGACGGCAGTGCTCGTCGCCGCGGCGCGGGTGAGGCCGCCGGTCGACGCGGTGATCGCCGCTTCCGGGCCGACGAGCTATCGCGGCCTCGACGCGGAGCCGGCGGTGGCAGCGACGCAGATCCCGGTGCTCTTCATCGCCGCGAGCGACGACGCCGGCTTCGCCGACGCCGCGAGGACGCTCCACGCCCGATCGGCCTCCCCCGCGAAGCGCCTCGAGATCGTCCCGGGCGTCGACCACGGCTACCAGCTGGTCACCGGGGCCGCAAACGCTCGAAACCGCGAGCTCTTCGGGAGCTTCCTGAGCGCCCACCTCGGGTGAGCGGACCAGCCGCTCATAGATAATCCGGGTGATGGCGCAGGTGCTTCCGGCCGAGCGCGACCTTCGTCGCGTGATCGGCGACGGCGATGCGGTCCCCGACGGGGAGGTCGACGGGCTCACCGAGCACGACCTGCTCGAGCTCTATCGCTCGCTCGTCCTCCTGCGCACCTACGACGAGCGCTCGGTCGTCTACCACCGGCAGGGTCGAATCGGGACCTACGCGATCTTCTGGAACCACGAGGCGATGCAGGCCGGCTCGGTCTACGCGCTCGAGGACGAGGACTGGATCTTCCCGAGCTACCGCGAGTCCGCCATCGGGCTCCTTCGTGGGATGCCGGCGCGCGTGATCCTCCAGTGGTGGCGGGGTCACCCGTCGGGCTGGTGGAACCCGGCCGACTACAACGTCGCCTCGATCTGCGTCCCGATCGCGACGCACGTCCCGCACGCGGCCGGGCTCGCGTGGGGCAAGAAGCTGCGCGGCGAGGCGGCGGTCGCGATCGCGTACTTCGGCGACGGCGCCACGTCCGAGGGCGCGTTCCACGAGGGAGCGAACTTCGCCGCCGTGACCGGCGCGCCGCTCGTCCTCTTCTGCAACAACAACCAGTGGGCGATCTCCACGCCGCTCTCGGCGCAGACGCGCGCGGAGGCGCTCGTCGACAAGGCGGTGGGCTACGGGATCCCCGGGATCCGCGTCGACGGGGGCGACGTGCTCGCCGTCTACGAGGTGACGCGCGAGGCAGTCGCGCGCGCCCGCACCGGCGGCGGGCCGACGATGATCGAGGCGGTCTCCTACCGCGCGGCGCCGCACGCGACCGCGGACGATCCGAGCGCGTACATCGACCTCGAGCGCGTCGAGCTGGAGAGGAAGAACGAGTGCGTCGGGCGCTACGAGCGCTACCTCGAGCGGCTGGGCGTGCTCGACGCGGCGACGGCCGAGCAGGTGCGCGCCGAGGCCGCCGACATCCTCCGCACCGGTATCGCCGAGGCAGAGGCGGAGCCGCCGGCCGACGCGTCGCTCGTGTTCGACCACGCGTACGTGGAGCCGCTGCCGTCGTTCGGCGACGAGCTCAGGGAGCTTCGCGGTGGCTGAGCGGAGCTCGGGTTCCTGGCGCTCGTCTGGCGGTGCGGCGCCGGAGGGAACAGCATGAGTGATGCGGGCCCGGAAGGCGCCGTGCCGCCAGGCGAGCGAGGCGACGGCGGAGCCGGGCTTCGCCCGGCGGGAGCCGGCGACGGCCAGGGGCGCGAGCTCACCCTGGTCGAGGCGATCAACGAGTGCTTCCACGTCGAGCTCGGACGGGACGACAACGTGATGGTGATGGGCGAGGACGTCGGCCGCGCAGGCGGTGTCTTCCGTGCAACGGCCGGCCTGCGCGATCGGTTCGGGCAGGAGCGCTGCTTCGACTCGCCGCTCGCCGAGGCCGGGCTCGTCGGCGCCGCAGTGGGGCTCTGCATGGCCGGGTGGCGACCGGTGTGCGAGCTCCAGTACGACGCGTTTTCCTATCCCGCGCTCGACCAGCTGATCACCCACGTGGGCCGGTACCGCTGGCGGACAGGCGGGACGATGACGTTCCCGCTGACGCTGCGGATGCCGTACGGCGGCGGCGTGCGGGCGCCGGAGCTGCACGACGACTCGCCGGAGGCGTACTACGTCCACACTCCCGGCGTGAAGGTCGCGATCCCGTCGACGCCCGCGGACGCGAAGGGCCTGCTCGCCGCGGCGATCCGGAGCGACGATCCGGTCGTCGTCTTCGAGCCCAAGCTCCACTACCGCACGATGCGCGGCGAGGTGCCCGAGGGCGAGCACGTCGTCGAGCTCGGCAAGGCGCGGATCGCGCGCGAGGGGACGGACGTGACGCTCGTCGCGTACGGCTCGATGGTGCCGCTCTGCGAGCAGGTCGCCGACGCGATGGCGGACGAGTGCTCGTGCGAGGTGCTCGACGTGCGGACGCTGAAGCCGCTCGACGAGGAGGCGCTGCTGTCGTCGGCGGCGAAGACCGGCCGGGTCGTGATCGTCCAGGAGGCGCCGCGCACCGCCGGGTACGGCGCGGAGCTCGCTGCAGTGCTCGCCGAGAAGGCGATGCTCGACCTGCGCGGTCCGGTGCTTCGCGTGACCGGATACGACGTGCCGTATCCCTACTGGCAGATCGAGGACGAGTACATGCCGTCGGTCGAGCGTGTCGCACGTGGGGTCCGGAAGCTGCTCGAGTATTAGCCGGGCTGTGGGCAGACAGGCCGCCGCAGCAGCGGTCCTCGCGGGCGCGATCGCGGCGCTCTTCGCGTGGTTGGGACCGCCGGGGCGCGACCTCGCGGCGCACGCGTACCAGCTGAACGTCTTCGTCGACCACGGCTTCGCGCTCTGGGACAACTTCTGGTACGCCGGGCGCTACAGCTTCGTCACCTACAGCCTCGTCTACTACCCGCTCGCGGCGGTCCTCGGGATTCCGCTCCTCGCCGTCGTGTCGGTCGCCGGCGCCGCGTTCGGGTTCGCGCTCGTCGCCGGACGCGAGTGGGGCGACAACGCGCGGCTGCCGACGCTCGCCTTCGCGCTCGTCTGGCCGAGCATCGTCTTCTCGGCCGCGTTCCCGTTCGCGCTCGGCGTCGCGTCCGGGCTCTTCGCGCTCGCGGCCATGCAGCGTGGGCTGCGGCTCTGGTTCGCCGCGCTCGCTGCGCTGACGCTCGCAGCGAGCCCGCCTGCGTTCCTGCTCCTCGGCGTCGCGCTCGTCGCTGCGGTTGCGGGCCGGCGGTCGATCCTGCGCCGGAACCTCCTGCCGACGGTCGCGCTCGGGGCGATCGTCCTCGGCGAGCTCGTGCTGCACCGGCTCTTTCCGAGCAGCTGGCACTTCCCGTTCCCGGCGGGCGAGTTCGCCGTGCTCTGCCTCTTCTGCATCAGCGGCGCCGTCCTGACCGCCGGTGTGCCGCGCGCCCGGATCCTGCACGCGCTCTTCCTCGTCTACCTGTTGGCGGCGGCGGTCGTCTTCGTCGTTCCGTCGGGCATCGGCGAGAACGTCGCCCGCCTGCGTTTCGCGGCGATCCCACTCACCCTGCTCGCCGTGTCCCTGCGGAACTGGCGGCCGCTCGCCGTCTCGTGGATCGCGCTCGTCGTCGCGGGGACGTGGAATCTCTCGCCGCTCGCCGCGAGCGTCGTCCGCGATCCGAGCGACCCGACGTCGCACGCGGCGTTCTGGCAGCCGGTGATCGCGTTCCTGCGCGAGCACTCGTCGCCGTCGTACCGCGTGGAGGTCGTGGACACGAAGGGCCACTGGGGCGCCGTCTACCTGCCGAAGGCCGGCGTGCCGCTCGCGCGCGGGTGGTTCCGCCAGGACGACTTCCCGTTCAACCGGATCCTGTACGAGCGCTACGACCCGCTCGCGTACCGCGAGTGGCTGCGCGGGCTCGGCGTCAAGTACGTCGTGCTGCCCGACGCGCCGCGCGACTACAGCGCGAAGCGGGAGGAGCTGCTGTTGCGGAGCGGGCGCTCCGGCCTGCGCGTCGTGAGCCGCACGCCGCGCGTGACGATCTTCGAGGTGCGCGATGCGTCGCCGATCGTCACGGGCCCGAGCCGGGCCGAGGTGGTCGCGCTCACGCAGACGCAGGTGCGGTTGCGGGTCGGAGGTCGCGGCACCTACCGCATCGCGATCCGCGCGTCGCCGTACTGGCACGCGTCGCGCGGCTGCGTGCGCGCGGGGGACGACGGGACGCTCCGGCTCGGCGTTCGGCGCGCCGGGCCCGTCGAGCTGCGCTTCGACGTGACGCGCGGCGACGTGCTCGAGGCGCTTGCGGGCATGCGCGAATCCTGCGCGGATTAGGTGGCCGCCGATCAACCTGTTGCGGTGGTCGTCGCCCCGGCCGCGGAGGTGCGCGACCTGGGGGCGCGTGGCGCGGCCGGGCTCCTCGTGCCCGGAGCGGGGCCGACGGTCACGCGGGAGGGAGCTCGGGCGGCGCTCGTCCGTGGACGCGTGCGGAACGCCGTGCTCGGCGGGACGGTCGGCGGGAAGCCGTCGATCACGCTCGCGCGGAAGCCGGCGGCGATCACGATCTACGTCGCGCTCCCGCCCGAAGGGGAGAGCCACAACGTGCGGCGGTACCCGGTCGCGATCGTCGGCCCCGGGTACCGCGGCGTGCTGAGGTCGTCGGCGACCCGGCTTGCCCGGGCTCGTCGGGATCGCCGACCTCGCGCCGACCGCGGTCGCGCTGGCCCGCGGGCGCGAGCCGATCGTGACCGCCGAGGCTGCCGACGATCCCGCATCGGACCTCCGCTCGCTCGACCGGCGGCTGTCGGCCGCGCACGACGCGCGCACAGCCGCGAACGTCGTGCTCGTGGCGTTCATCGTCCTCGCGGCCGCGATCGGCCTTGCGCGGCGGTCGGCGTTCGCGGCGCGCGCCGCCGTGCTCGCGGGGCCTTCCGCTGTGACGGCTGCGCTGCTGCTCTCCGCGCTCGGGCCGACCCGGTCGGGTGTCCTCGCCGCCGGCTTTGCCGTCGCGATGCCGGCGCTCGCGCTCGCCGGCGCGGCCGTGCGGCTGGTGCCGGTCGTCGTCGGCTTCCTCGTGCTCTACGCGCTCGTGCTCGCCCTCTGGCCGGAGACGGCGGCGCTCGGGGTCGTCGGCCCGCACCCGGACGGCGGCGTCCGCTTCTACGGCGTGACGAACCAGGTCGAGACGCTCCTGCTCGCGCCCGGTGATTCTCGCGATCGACCGGTCGCGCGTCTGGGTCGCGGTCGCGATCGGGCTGCTCGCGCTCTTCACCGTCGGTTCGAGCTGGACGGGGGCCGACGGAGGCGGGGTGGTCGTGCTCACCGCCGCGTTCGCCGCGCTCGCGGTTCTGCGGAGCGACCTCGCGCTCTCGTGGCGGCGCGCCGGTGTGGCGCTCGCGGGCGCGGCAGCGCTCGCGCTGCTCGTCGTCGGCGTCGACGCTGCAGCGGGTGGAACGAGCCATGTCACGCGTGCGGTCGGCGGCGGGCCGGGCACGCTGCTCGACGACCTGCTCGACCGGCTCCACCTGTCGGCCGCCTCGGTGTCCGTCTCCTGGGCGTCGGCGCTGGCCGTCGTCGCCGCGGTTGCGGGGCTGATCGCGCTCGCCCGGCTCGGGCGCCGGCCGCGCACGCTCGACGCGATGCTCGTCGCGCTCGTCGTCTCGCTCCTCGTGAACGACTCCCCCGTCGACGTCGCGCTCTACGGAGCGCTCGGAGCCCTCTCGATCGTCGCGTACGAGCGGGCGCGTGGCTGAGCGGCTCCGGCTCTGGCTCGAGCGCGGCGAGCGCGGGTACTTCCTGCGCGACGCCGCCACCGGCGAGCCGGTGCGCTGGGAGGACCCTCGGATCCTCGTCGTCCCTGTCGCCGGCGTGACGTTCAGGCCGGGCAACGTCGACGATCCGTCGTTCGATCCGGGGCGTCGGTTGGCGCTCGTGGCCGAGCCGGAGAACGAGCACGATCCGAACGCCGTCGCGATCTGGAACGAGGAGCGGACCCTCCAGGCGGGGTACGTTCCCGCTGTGGACGCCGGCGAGCTGACGGGGGACGAGCAGGCCGTTTCGATCTGGCGGGTCGAGGGCGGGCTGCGCGTGCTGATCGCGCCGCCCGACGCCTGGATCGGGACGCCGCGCGCGTGATCCACGACATCCCGCTCGAGCGGCGCACGCTCCACGGTCATTTCTCGCGCGAGCTCGAGCCGATCCTGACGATCGATCCCGGCGAGTCGATCGCCTTCGCCTGCCCGAACGCGGGCTGGGAGCTCGACCCCGGCGAGCGCTTCGAGCCCTACGACGAGGAGCTCGATGCGGGGCACGCGCTGATCGGTCCCGTCGAGGTGCGCGGCGCGAAGGCGGGCAAGACGCTCGTCGTGCACGTCGACGACGTGCGGCCGGGATCGTGGGGCGTCACGTACGGGCACCATCCGACGAAGGTCGACTGGCTGCTCGACTACGAATTCGCGGTCGACCAGCACGGGACGCGCGTGCGGCTCGCGCCGTTCCTCGGCGTGATGGGGATGCCGCCGGACGAGCCTGGGCGCCACCCGACCGGTCCGCCGAGGCGGTTCGGCGGGAACATCGACTGCAAGGAGCTCGTCGCGGGGGCGACGCTCTACCTCCCGATCGCCGTGGACGGCGCGCTCTTCTCGGCGGGCGACGGTCACGGCGTGCAGGCCGACGGCGAGGCGTCCGGGACCGCGATCGAGTGTCCGGTCGAGCGGGCCCAGCTGACGCTCGAGCTGTCCGACCTCGAGCTCCGCTCGCCCATCGCGCGGACGGCAGACGCGTGGATCGCGTTCGGGTTCGACGAGGACCTCGACCTCGCCGCCGAGGAGGCCATGGCGACGATCCTCGACCTGATGGAGCGCGAGCGCGGCTGGGACCGCGGCTACGCGCTCGCGCTGTCCAGCCTCGTGGTCGACCTGCGCGTGACGCAGATCGTCAACGGCGTGAAGGGCGTGCACGCGGTCCTGCGGGACGACGCGATCGGGTAGAAGTCAGCGCCGTGGCGTACGAGTTCAAGCTGCCGGATCTCGGCGAGGGCCTGACCGAGGGCGAGATCGCCCGCTGGCTCGTGTCCGAGGGTCAGGTGATCGCGGAGGACGATCCGCTCGTCGAGGTGCAGACCGACAAGACGACGGTCGAGATCCCGTCGCCGGCGGCCGGCGTCGTCTCGAAGCTTCTCGCGGGCGAGGGCGACGTCGTCCCGGTCGGAACGGTGATCGTCGTGATCGGCGGCGACGGCGTCCCGGAGGGGACAGTGCCGGAGCCTGCAGAGCGGCCCGCGCCTCGCCCGCGCGCCGAGGGCGCGAAGGTACGGACGACCCCGCTCGTCAGGCGGCTTGCGCAGGAGCTCGGCGTCGACCTCGAGACGGTCGATCCGTCGGGCCCGGGCGGCCGCGTGACGGAGGCCGACGTGCGTGCGGCGAGCGGCGAGGCGAGTCCCGTCACCGTCGCCGGAACGGAGCGCCGCGAGCCGCTGCGCGGCGTGAGGCGCGTGATCGCCGAGCACATGACGAAGGCGCAGTCGATTCCCGCCGTGACGTGGGTCGAGGAGTGCGACTTCGGCGGCGTCGACCTGAAGACGCTGCTGCCGACGGTCCTCAAGGCGGTCGCGGAGTCGCTGCGCGCATTCCCCGAGCTGAACGCGCGGTTCGAGGGCGACGCGATCGTGCAGCTCGACCGCTACGACCTCGGCGTGGCGATCGACACCGACGCGGGCCTCGTCGTCCCGGTCGTGCGCGACTGCGACTCGCGCTCGGTCGAGGAGATCGACGCCGAGGTCCAGCGCCTCGCCGAAGCCGCACGCGCGGGAACGCTGAAACCGGAGGAGCTCCGCGGCTCGACGTTCACCGTCACGAGCGCCGGCAAGTTCTCCGGGGTCCTCGTCACGCCTCTCATCAACCAGCCCGAGGTCGCGATCCTCGGCGTGCACCGCATCGCCGAGCGACCCGTCGTTCGCGACGGCGCGATCGTGGCGCGCCCGATGGGTCACATCTCGGTCACGTTCGACCACCGCGCGCTCGACGGAAAGCGGGCGGCGGAGTTCGGGCTCGACGTGATCCGCCGGCTCGAAGGTGGGGAGCCCGGCTAGGCCGGACTCCCCGAACGACGTCGGCTAATCGTCGCTCGCCGCCGCTGAGCTGGCCGCGGATCTCTCCGCCCGGGCCACTTCATCGAGTGGACGTTCGCGTATGCAACGCCGGCGCGCATCGCGGCGATGACCTCGCCGAACGCACCGGGCTCGATGCCCTGAGGCATGGGGCCGATCACGTCGGCCGCCGTTGCCGTCCCGCTGATCGTCGCGGGCGGTGCCGGGCAGGGCTGCGTGCCTGCCGGCCCGTTGCCGAGGTTCGTGCACAGGAAGACCGCGATTCCGTTCGCGAGGCCCGAAGCCCCGAAGTGGATGTGCGCCTGCTGCACGGCTCCCTCGAGTGCCTCGTAGCTCAGCGTCCACGAGAACGACTGGCCGTCATTGGCGATCTTCGCCCTGAACGTTCCGCCGCCGGTCGTCGAGATCGTCGCCGGGGCCTCCTGATACCCGCGTGAGGCCTCCGTGTGGCGCTGATGTTGCGCGAGCCTCCGTCCGCTGTCGCCAGTGCCGCGACGACGAGCGTGGAGGCGACTCCGACCAGAAGCATCAGAGCCAACACCAATTTCCGCATGCGTTTCCCCTCCTTCTCCCGAGGACCCTCTTCGGCGGTCCTACCAGATGCCGGAGGGATCGGTTTTCAGGCGGTGACGGGTCGCGCCGTCGCCAGCGGCGGTGCGATCGGCTCGAGATGCGGGTCGAGCATCGACTCGATCCGGGGTGCGCTCACCCGGCCGTCGAGCCGGGCGACCGCGCACTTGTCCTTCACGAGGACGAGCGTCGGCACGCTCTCGACCTTGAACCGCTCAGCGAACTCGGGCTGCGCGTCGACGTCGACGCGGGCCGTTCGCAGCCGGTGTCGTTCCTTGCGGGCGAGGTGCGCGAGCAAACTCTCCATTCGGCGCGCGGGGCCCGAGCGTTCGCTCGTGAAGAAGACGAGCAGCGGCCTCGTGTCCTGGGTCACGTGCTTCCTCCTGGTGGGTTGTGGGGTCCGTCGTGGGTCCTGCGGGGGAAGCCTCCTGTACCCGCAACTCGGCATGCACAAACGCCGTCAGTACACTCGAACGCGGTGGGCAGCTGGTACTGGATCGGCGTGTGCGCGGGCCTCGGCGCGGCGCTCGGCGTGCTCGGGATCGGGGTGCTGCGCGACGTTCGCATCGCGCTCCCGGTTGCGGTGATCCTCGGCGCCGTGGTCGGCTGGCTGCTGGGCGACTGGGCCGGCGCGATCGCGGGCGGGGTCGGCGGCGTGCTCGGCGCGTTCGGGGCGACACCGACGGTCCGGGGCGCGCTCGCCCGCGGCGGCACCCGCGGCGGCACTGCCGTTCTCGTCGGCGGCGCCGCGATCGTCCTCGCAGCGCTCTCGTTCGTGCCGGTGCTCGGGTACCTGATCGCCCTCGTGCTCCCCGTCCTCGGCCTGCGCCTGCGGAGACGGCAGGGGGAGCGGCATGCCGGCCTCCGGATCCTTGCCCGCGACTAAGACGCTGCTGATCGTCATCGACGGGCTCACGCCCGCGATGTTCGAGGACGCCGTCGAGCGGCGCACCGCACCGGCGCTCGCGGAGCTCTTCGAGCGGGGCTCGTATGCGCGGGCCTCGACGGTGTTCCCCTCGCTGACCCCCGTCTGCCTGTCGTCACTCGTCACGGGCGCATACCCCGACGTGCACGAGATTCCGCACCTCGTCTGGTATCACCGCGGCGAGCAGCGGATCGTCGAGTACGGCTCGTCGTTCGCAGCGCTCCGCCGCGCCGGTGCCCGCCAGGGGATCGTCGACGCGATCTACAACATGAACGCGGAGCATCTGTCGAAGCGTGCGGTGACGCTCTACGAGTCGCTCGAGGACGCGGGGCTCGTCTCGGCGGCGGTGAACATCGTCGCGTACCGCGGACGCACGCCGCACACCGCACGCATCCCCGGCGTCACGCGCGTCGCGTACGGCCCGCGCCGCTTCTTCTACTTCAACCTCTTCGAGTCCGACCCGACGGGCGCGCCGTTCCGGATGGGAGCGCGGCATCTCGGGGCGAACGACCGCTACGCGGCGGCGGTCGGCCGCTGGCTCGTCACCCGGGACGGCTTCGACCTGCTCGTCTACTACCTGCCGGACTACGACTACGCGTCGCACGCCGCCGGCCCCGACGCCGCGCACGAGGCGCTCGCCCGTTCCGACGACGCGGTCGGCGCGCTCGTCGACGCGGCCGGCGGCATCGACCAGCTGCTCGAGCGCTACGCGGTCGTCGTCTGCTCCGACCACGGGCAGACGCACGTCGAGCAGGCGGTCTCCCTCCAGGCCGCGTTCTCCGCGGTGGACGACGTCGTCGTGACCGCGTCGAACCGCGCCGGCATGGTCTACGACCTCCGCGGCGGGCGTGCCCGCGAGCTCGCTGAGCGCCTCGACGGGACGCCCGGCGTCGAGGTGACGCTCTTCCTCGAGGACGACGCTGTTGTCGCCCGTCGCGACGGCGGCGAGGGACTCGACGTTCTCGCCTCCTACCCGGACGGGCTCGCGCGTGCCACGGGCGCGCTGCGGAACCCGAACTCGGGCGACGTCCTCGTCTCGGCCGCGCCCGGTTTCGAGTTCGCCGACCTGGCAGGTCGCCACCACGCGGGCGGCGGCAGTCACGGCTCGCTCGTCGCGGGCGACTCCGAGGTGCCGATGCTGACCGTCGGGCTCGGCGCGCCGCCGCCGACGATCACCGGCGTCGCACCGATGCTGCTCGACCATCTCGGCGTCGAGCGGCCGGTCTACGCGCGGACGCTGTCGCATGTCGGCTGACCGATCGCCCGACCGGCTCGCGATGGTCGACCGGCAGCTGCGCAGGCGCGACATCGACGACGCGCGCGTGCTCGAGGCGATGGAGCGCGTGCCGCGCGAGAAGTTCGTCCCGCCGAGCATCGCCGCACGCGCGTACGACGACGCGGCGCTGCCGATCGGCGAGGGCCAGACGATCTCGCAGCCGTACATGGTGGCCCGGATCTGCGAGGCGCTCTCGCTGCGGGGCGGGGAGCGCGTGCTCGACGTCGGCACGGGCTCGGGCTACCAGGCGGCCGTGCTCGCCGAGCTCGCGCGCGAGGTCCACACGATCGAGCGGATCCCGGAGCTCGCCGAGGAAGCGCGCGCCACGCTCGAGGCCGCAGGGTACGGAGACCGGGTGCACGTGCACGTGGGCGACGGGACGCTCGGCCTCCCGGAGCACGCGCCCTACGACGCGATCGCCGTCGCAGCCGCCGCGCCGGATCTGCCCTCGACGCTCTACGAGCAGCTCGTGGAGCGGGGCCGGCTGGTCGTCCCCGTGGGCGGCCGCCGCGGCCAGCGGCTCCAGCTGATCGTGCGGAGCCCGGAGGGCCCGGCGATCGTCCGCTCCGTCCCCTGCCGGTTCGTCCCCCTGGTCGGCGAGGAGGGGTTCTCCGGCTGACCTCGTCTTGACGGCTGCCCCGCCAGGCAGAATCTCGGTGCCGTGCGAGGGGTCTCCGTCGAACACGTGCTGCGCCTCCCGATCCGCCTCCGAGGCATCCACCTCGGCCGGCCGGTCGACCTCGTCCTCGACAAGGAGCGCAGGCGCGCCCTCGGGTTCGAGGTCCGGTGCGGAGACGACGAGCGCCGGTTCCTGCCGTTCGCGGTCGCCACGATCCACGACGACGAGGTCGAGATCCCGTCGCCGCTCGTCATGCTCGAGGCCGCGGAGCTCGCCTTCTACACGAAGCGCGGGAGCACGTTCCGGGCGATCGTCGGCTCCGACGTCGTGCGCGCCCGGGAGCTCGTCGGCGAGCTCGAAGATCTCCGCATCGAGCACGACGGCGGCGTCTCCGCGGTCGTCGTCGCGACCGAGCGCGGATCCGAAGAGCTCGACTACGGCGACAACGTGAAGCTTCTCCCGAGCGGCTCGAGGGTCCGGGCGGCTTCCTGAGCGGCTAGGCTCGCCCCCGTCGTGGAGCGCTCGACCTCCGCCGGCGTCGCCGCCGCGCTCGCCCGCACGCGCGCCGGAAGAGCTCTTCGCCGCCCGCACAACTGGATCCAGCTGGCGAAGTTCACGACCGTCGGCGCGAGCGGATACGTCGTCAACCTCGCCGTTTTCTCCGTTCTGGTGCTGTGGGGAGACGTCGACCACCGCGTCGCCGCGATCTGCTCGTTCCTCGTCGCGGTGACGAACAACTACCTGTGGAACCGGCTCTGGACCTTCCACGGCGACCGCGGGCACGTCGGCATCCAGGGCATGCGCTTCTTCGTCGTCGCGCTGCTCGCGCTCGTCGCGAACCTCGTCGTGCTCGAGCTCCTGATCGCCTTCGGTCTGGGCGAGGTGGCCGCGCAGGCGATCGCGATCGTCCTCGTCACGCCGATCAACTTCGTCGGCAACAAGCTCTGGACGTTCCGGCGAAGGTCCTGAGGGACGTTCGTCGGCTCGCGGTCCTGCTCGGCGCGCTCGCGTGCCTGGCACCGGGCGCCGCGCTCGCCGCAGAGTCGCCGCCGCCCACCGCGCCGGTCTTCGACGGTCGCGGCAACCTCGTCCAGACGCCGTTCATCCCCGCGCCCGAGCCGGCGCGGCTGAGCGACGGGCGGGCGCAGCGGATCTTCCTCCAGCACCCGAAGGTTCGCGACTGGCTGAAGCGGTACCCGCGCAAGGACCGCGTCGTGCAGGGCGAGTACGAGGAGGATCACGGCGCGTGGCACATCCGCGTCTGGTGGGGCGACGCCGGGCAGATCGCGGACGGCCGCGTCGACGACAAGACCGGCGCCGTGACCGAGGCGTGGACGGGGCCGCAGGTCGCCTGGAAGATGGCGCGCGGCGGTGCCGGCGCCTTCGGCGGCCGGGAGATCAACAAGCCGCTCGTCTGGATCGGCTTCTGCCTCGCGTTCCTCGTCGGCCTCGCCGACCTGCGCCGGCCGCTCTCGCTGCGGAACCTCGACCTGCTCGCGCTGCTCTCGTTCTCGATCTCGCTCCGGTACTTCAACGAGGGCGACATCTTCACGAGCGTCCCGCTCGCCTACCCGCCGCTCCTCTACGTGATCGCCCGCATGGCCTGGATCGGCGGGACGGCGCGCGTCAAGCCGTCGCGTCCCGTCTGGCCCGTCTGGGTGCTCGTCGCGGCCGCCGTGTTCCTCGCGGGGTTCCGGATCGGCCTGAACGTCGAGACGTCGAACGTGATCGACGTCGGCTACGCAGGCGTGATCGGCGCGAACCGGATCGTGGAAGGCGAGTCCCCGTACGGGCACTTTCCCGTGCAGGACGACCTGAAGCCGTGCGGGCCCGCCGACGCGGAGGGTGAGATCCGCGAGCGCATCCAGACGAACGGCCGCTGCGAGGCGTCGAACGACCGCGGGGACACGTACGGGCCGGTCTCGTACCTCTCGTACGTTCCCGGGTACGCCCTGTTCGGCTGGACCGGCAAGTGGGACAAGCTGCCGGCGGCGCACTTCACCTCGCTCGCGTTCGACGTGCTCTGCATGCTCGGCCTCGCGCTCGTCGGCTGGCGCTACGGCGGCCAGCGTCTCGCCGCGACGCTGCCGTTCGCGTGGGCCGCGTACCCGTTCACGCAGTACACGTCGATGTCGAACACGAACGACGCGATCCTGCCCGCGTTCCTCGTCTTCGGCTTCTTCTTCGCGGCGCAGCCGGCGCTTCGCGGCGGGTTCCTCGCGCTCGCAGGGTGGACGAAGTTCGCCGCGCTCACGACGGTGCCTCTGTGGGCGACGTACCCGGAGTGGCGGACGCGGACGGTGCTCCGGTTCCTGGTCGGGCTCGTCGTCGCGACCGCGCTCGCGTTCTCGGTCCTCCTGCTCGAGCCCAACGTGCTCGACGCCGCGCGCACGTTCTGGGACCGCACGCTCGGCTGGCAGCTCGGCCGCCAGTCGCCGTTCTCGATCTGGGACTGGGGCCAGTACCACGCGCGCGGGATCCCGGACCTGCACGTGCCGCACCGGGTGGTGCAGGCCCTCGTCGTCGCCGGCGCGATCGTCGCCGCGTTCCTCCCGCGCCGGAAGTCGCCGCTCCAGCTCGCGGCGCTCACCGCTGCGCTCGTCGCCGCGTTCCAGCTCGTGCTGACGCACTGGTTCTATCTCTACATCCCGTGGTTCTTCCCCTTCGTGGCCTTCGCGCTCTTCGCACGTGACCGCTCGGAAGCCTGACCTCGCGCAGGTCGCGGCGGCGCTCGTTCTCTTCGCGCTCTCGTGGACCCTGCTGCACTTCGGGTTCTACGAGCGCGACCAGATCGTCGACACGCCGGTGTACGAGTCCTACGGCGAGGCGATGGCGGACGGCGAGGTTCCGTACCGCGACTTCCGCGTCGAGTACCCGCCGGGCGCGCTGCCCGTCTTTCTCGCTCCCGCGCTCGCCGACGTGGACTACCGCGGCGCGTTCGAGTGGCTGATGGCGCTCTGCGGCGGGGGGCTGATCGTTGCAGTCGCGTTGTCCGCGCGGCAGCTCGGGCTCGGCTTCGGGACGCTCGCGTTCGTCGCGCTCTCGCCGCTCGCGATCGGGTCGGTCGTCCTCACGCGCTTCGACCTCTGGCCCGCGATGCTCGCGTCGTTCGCGCTCGCGGCGCTTCTCTACGACCGGCTTCGCCTCGGTCACGTCCTGCTCGGCGCGTCGATCGCGGCGAAGCTCTACCCCGCTGTCTTCCTCCCGCTGACCGTCGCCTACGTGTGGCGCCGGCGCGGCCGCCGCGAGGCGCTCGTGTGCGCGGCGCTCACCGTCGGTGTTGTCGTCGCCGTCTACCTCCCGTTCCTGCTCCTCGCACCGGGCGGCGTGCTCGTCGAGCATCGGCCGCCAGCTGTCGCGCCCGCTCCAGATCGAGAGCCTCGGCTCGGCGGTCCTGCTCGCTGCGCACGACGCGTTCGGGGTCGGGATCGAGATGCACTCGAGCCACGGGTCGCAGAACCTCGCCGGAGCTGCGCCGGACGTCCTCGCGGTGCTGCTCTCGGTCGCGCAGGTGGCCGTGCTCGTCTGGCTCTGGACGCGGTTCGCCCGCGAGCGCGCGCCCTCCCGGTACGAGCTCGCCGCCTACGCCGCGACGGTGCTGACGGCGTTCGTGGCGCTCGGGAAGGTGCTCTCGCCGCAGTTCCTGATCTGGCTCGTGCCCGTGGTGCCGCTCGCGCGTCGGCTCTCGGCGACCGCGCTGCTGCTCGCCGCGCTCGTCCTGACGCAGCTCTGGTTCCCGTTCCGCTACTGGGACCTCGTGCGCGAGTTCGACCCTCTCGCCTCGTGGCTCGTCCTCGTGCGCGACCTGGTCCTCGTCGCGCTGCTCGTGGTCCTCGCTAGGTCACTTCGACGCGGACCGTCTCGCAGCGCGTAGCGCGGCCGTCCGGCGTGCACTCGACGAGCGCGCCCTCGATCCGGACGCCTCCCTGCGCGGTCTCGAAGCGGACCGGCAGGCCGGTGCGCATGCGCGAGATCGCCTGCTCCGCTGTCACGCCGATCACCGAGTCGTGCGGGCCGGTCATGCCCGCGTCCGTGAGCGCGGCGGTGCCGCCGGCCTGCACGCGCGCGTCGTTCGTCTGGACGTGCGTGTGCGTGCCGATGACTGCGGTCACGCGCCCGTCGAGCCAGCGCGAGAGCGCGACCTTCTCGCTCGTCGCCTCGCCGTGCATGTCGACGAACACGACCGGCGTCTGCGCGCGCGCCTCGTCCACGAGGTCGTCGATCACCTCGAACGGGTTGTACGCCACCTCGAGGAAGAGGTAGCCCATGACGTTGATCACCGCCACCGTCGTCCCGTCTCGCGCCGGGACGAACGTGAGCGCACGACCCGGAGCGTGCTTCGAGAAGTTCGCGGGACGGACCACGCGCTCGTCCGAGTCGATCCAGCCGACGACCTCGGGCCGGCGCCACGTGTGGTTGCCGAGCGTGATCGCGTCGGCGCCGAACTCGAACAGCTTCCTGGCGAGCTTCGGCGTGATCCCGACGCCGTCGGCGACGTTCTCGCCGTTCACGATGCAGATGTCGACGTCGAGCTCGTCGCGCATGGAGGAAAGACGCTCTTCGAGCGCGCGCCGGCCCGGGAGGCCGACGACGTCGGCGATGAAGAGGATGATCAGGGCAGCGAGAGTGCTGCGGCCGGGAAGACCTGCACCGTCACGTGGTTCCCGGCGTCGCGCGTGTAGCGCGCGAGTGCCTGGCGCTCGACGCGTGAGAGGTCGAGCACCTCACCGATCCGATTGCGTCCCGCTGCGACGGCGGAGCCGACCGTGAGCGACGGGTCGGGCTGCAGCCGCGTGACGGAGACGACGAGTGCGGGCGCAGTCAGCGGACGGATGTCGATGCGCATGCCGCGCTCGGCACCGTTCAGCACGTACGGCGTGATGCCGGCGATCGTGCCGTCGACCGGCGCGTAGACGTCCGTCGTCGGCGCGGCACCGACGGCGAGCGCCGACGTCGCGGGACCGGAGCCGCCGCGCAGCTGGTACCAGGTGAGGCTGGAGTCACCCGCGCCGAAGACGCGGTCGATCATGCGACCGAGCAGTCCCTGGTTGCCGCGTCGCCCGAGCGGACGGAGCGAAAGCGCGCCGTCGCCAGCGGCGTGGTAGCCGATCGCGGTGACGCGGTTCTGCTCGATCGGCAGCTGCAGGCGGAGCGCACCCTGCGTCGCGACGACGAGAGGCTCGGGCGGGCCCGTCGGAAGCAGGCGATCGGCGGGCGCGGGGCCGCGGCTCGCGACCGTGGTCGCGGAGTTCGGCCCGAACGCGGTCACGAGCAGCGTGACGACGCCGACGGCGACGACGATGGTCAGTCCGGCGAACCGGCGGAGGCGGTGTGCGGCACGGCGCTGCGCTCGCCGCGCACGGCGAGAGTGCCCAGGGGCCCGGGGCGACATCGCGCGGACGGTAACGAACGCAGGTGGTGGCTGCAAGGAGGCCGACACGGCGGGACTTTGTAACAGACGGAGCGTCGGTGCCGCCGGGATTTCGTCCCAGAGATCGTGACGGTCGAGGGCGAGGTTGCCGTCCTCGGTGAACGACCAGTCCCAGTCGGGTGCGGAGACCCCGCGGAGGGGCGCGGTACCATCGCTCGCATGGCCGAAACGCCGCCCCCGGTCGTGGGTGGTCGGGGCCAGCCGGCCCCGATCGAGGTTCCGCGCTGGATCCAGCTCGTCGGCCTTCCGGTCGTCCTGCTCCTGGCCTGGGCGGTGGCGGGGGCGGTGCGTCACGCCGTCTTTCTCTTTCTCGTCGCGGCGCTCGTCGCGCTCCTGCTGAACCCGCTCGTTCGCGCCCTTGGGCGGATGCGGATCCCTCGCGGCTTCGGGGTCGCGATCGTGTACCTCACATTTGCCGCGGCTCTCGTCATCGCGGTGGTGGGGCTTGCGACCGTCGTCGTCGACCAGACGGAGACTGCGTCCAATCGAATCGACGACTACCTTACGGTCGAGAACGGACAGACCGGCACGACCGGCGCCGAGCGCGACGTCGACCGCCTCCAGCTCTGGCTCGACACGCACCGGCTCGGGCGGATCCAGATCGAGCAGCAGGGCCGCGACTTCGTCGACCAGCTCGGGAGCGGCGACGTCGAGAAGGTGACGCGCACCGTGATCGACTGGGCCGAAGGCGCGGCGCTCGGCATCTTCGCGTTCCTCTTCGGCCTCGTGCTCGTGCTCGTCGTGTCGGTCTACATGCTCCTCGACTTCAACCGGCTGCACCGGGCGATCGACAGGCGCTTCCCGCCGCCGCCGGGCCACCCGTCGCTGCTGCCGAGCATCGAGGCGTCGGTCGGCGGCTACGTGAAGGGCCAGCTCCTCGTGTCGGCGATCATGGGTGCGAGCGCCGGCGTTGCGCTCTGGCTGCTCGGGACGATCGGCTGGCTGCCCGCCGGGTTCGAGACGTACGCGATCCTCTTCGGGGCATGGGTCGCGGTCGCCGAGCTCATCCCGTACCTCGGGCCGTGGCTCGGCGCGATTCCGGCGGTGCTGTACGCGCTCGTCGTGGAGCCGCTGTCGGCCGTCTGGGTCGTGCTCCTCTTCCTCGCGATCCACCAGATCGAGGGCCACATCGTGATCCCGAAGGTGATGGGCAGCGCGCTCCGGCTGCACCCGCTGCTCGTGATCTTCGGATTGCTCGCGGGAGGTGAGATCTACGGGCTGCCCGGCGTCCTCGTCGCACTGCCGACGCTCGCGGCCGGCCGCGCGATCTGGGAGTTCTTCGGGACGAGGGTCAAGCTCGAGTCGTGGGAGGACGGAGACCCGACGGTCCCGGTCGAGGTCGAGCTGGAACCGCCGAAGGCAGCGCGCGGCTAACCGCCGCGCTGCGAAGATCCGACGAGTGAACGCGTTTCCCGCAACGAGGCTGCGACGGCTGCGCCGCACCGGGCCGCTCCGCTCGCTCGTCCGCGAGACGAAGCTCGACCTCGACGACTTCGTGATGCCGCTCTTCGTCGGGCCGGACACGCGCGTCAACGAGGACCTCCCGCCGATGGGGCGGTTCTCGGTCGACGACCTGTCGCGCGAGGTCGACGAGCTCGCGTCGCTCGGCGTCGGCGCGGTGATCCTCTTCGGGATCCCCGACGAGAAGGACGAGGAGGGGTCGGGCGCGTGGGACGACGACGGCGTCGTCCAGCGCGCGCTGCGCGAGCTCCGGCCGCGCTTCCCCGAGCTGCTGCTGCTCACGGACGTCTGCCTCTGCGAGTACACGTCGCACGGCCACTGCGGCGTGATCCGCGACGGCGAGGTGGCGAACGACGAGTCGCTCGAGCTGATCGCGCGCACGGCCGTCTCGCACGTCGAGGCGGGTGCCGACGCCGTCTGCCCGAGCGACATGATGGACGGCCGCGTCGCCGCGATCCGGGAGCAGCTGCCGGACACGCCGATCGTCGCGTACTCGGCGAAGTACGCCTCGGCGTTCTACGGGCCGTTCCGCGAGGCCGCGGAGTCCGCGCCGTCGTTCGGCGACCGCCGCTCGTACCAGATGGATCCCGCGAACGTCCGCGAGGCGCTCCGCGAGTGCGAGCTCGATCTCGCCGAGGGTGCGGACGTGATCATGGTCAAGCCCGCGCTGCCGTACCTCGACGTGATCCGCGCCGTGCGCGACCGGTACGACGCTCCCGTGGCGGCCTACAACGTCTCCGGCGAGTACGCGATGGTCAAGGGCGCCGCGCGGCACGGCTGGCTCGACGAGCGGACGGCCGCGCTCGAGTCGCTGACGGCGATCAAGCGTGCCGGCGCCGACCTCGTCTTCTCGTACTGGACGAAGGAGCTCGCCGCGTGGCTCTAGGGACCCGCTCGGAGCTCTTCGCCCGCGCGCGCCGCCTGATTCCCGGCGGCGTCAACTCGCCCGTCCGTGCCTGGCGCGCCGTCGGCGACGACGACCCGTTCTTCGTCAGGCGCGGCGAAGGCGCCTACCTCGAGGACGTCGACGGCAAGCGGTACGTCGACTGGGTGATGTCCTGGGGCGCGCTCGTCTTCGGGCATGCCGATCCCGAGACCGTCGAGGCCATCACCGACGCCGCACGCGACGGCACGAGCTTCGGCGCGCCGACGGAGCGCGAGGTCGAGCTCGCCGAGGAGATCGCGGACGCGTTCCCGTCGATCGAGCTCGTCCGGCTCGTCTCGTCGGGCACCGAGGCGGCGATGAGCGCGATCCGGGTCGCGCGCGGCTTCACGAAGCGCGACCGGATCCTCAAGTTCGAGGGCGGCTACCACGGGCACGCGGACGCGCTGCTCGCGAGCGCCGGCTCCGGGCTCGCGACGCTCGGCATCCCCGCGAGCGCCGGTGTGACGACGGGTGCCGCCAAGGACACGATCGTCGCGCCGTACAACGACGTCGATGCCGCCGCTGCGGCCGTCGAGCGCTACGGCGAAGGGCTCGCGGCGATCATCGTCGAGCCCGTCGCCGGGAACACGGGTGTCGTTCCGCCGCGCGACGGTTTCCTCGAAGCGCTTCGCGCGCTCGCGGACGCCTCGGGCGCGCTCCTGATCTTCGACGAGGTGATCACCGGCTTCCGCGTCGCGCGCGGCGGTGCGCAGGAGCGGTTCGGCGTGAAGCCCGACCTGACGATCCTCGGGAAGATCCTCGGCGGCGGACTGCCGCTCGCCGCGTTCGGCGGGCGCGCCGACGCGATGGAGCGACTCGCGCCGATCGGCGACGTCTACCAGGCGGGGACGCTCTCCGGGAACCCGATCGCGACCGCCGCGGGCCTGTCGGTGCTGCGTCGCCTGCGCGATCCGTCCGTGTACGCGGGGCTCGAGGAGCGCGGCGCGAAGCTCGAGCGCGGCCTGCGCCCGTTCGGCGCAGTCCAGCGTGTCGGCGCGATGCTGACGCTCTTCCGGCCGGGCTTCGACGAGCTGTTCCGCGGGCTCGTCGAGCGCGGCGTCTACGTCGCGCCGTCGCAGTACGAGGCGATGTTCGTCTCGCTCGCGCACGGCGACGAGGAGATCGAGCGGACCGTGGAGGCGGTGCGTGGGGCTCTGGGCGACGATCGCGGCTGAGGCGTCGGGCGAGAGCCCGCTCTGGCAGGAGGCGCTCAGGAGCGGCGACGAGCGCAAAGAGGAGGCGGTCTTCTCGACGCTCGCCGACGCGCGGTACGCGCTCGGGCTCGAGACGATCTACGAGGGCTACCTCGTGCACTACGGCCGGTCCCGCCTCTTCGCGCCGGTCGACGACGATGCAGCGCTCCTGCTCGGCGACTACCTCTACGCGCACGGCCTCGTGCGGATCGCGGAGCTCGGCCGGGTCGACGCGGTGCAGGAGCTCGCCGAGCTGATCTCGCGCTGCGCCCACCTTCGGGCGGAGGGCGAGCCCGGCGACGGCGAGGCGTGGGCCGACACCGCGCGCCGGCTGGACGGCGACGGTGACGACTCCGCCCGCGAGGACGCACTCGCCGCGCACGCCCGGCTCGTCGGATAGATTCGGCGCCATGACGTTGCTCGCGACGCTCCTCCTCGTCTTCGCCGAAGACGCCGCGGAGGAAGGCAAGAAGGTGATCACGGCGATGCTGCTCGTCGGGCTCGTCTTCGTGAGCGTGATCGCGCTCGGCGAGCTGACGAAGTACGTGCTGGAACGCCGCCGCGACGACTACTAGACCGGCGGCGCCACTCGCGAGATCCTGTCCGCGTGCGGGACCTCCCGACCGGCACCGTCACGCTGCTCTTCACCGACATCGAAGGGTCGACGCGTCTGCTCGACGAGATCGGTGACCGCTCGTACGCGAACGTGCTCACCGAACATCGGCGCGCGTTGCGCGACGCGTTCGCTCGGCACGCGGGCGTCGAGGTGGATACGCAGGGAGATTCGTTCTTCGTCGCCTTCGCGGACGCCCGCGAAGCACTCGCTGCCGCCGCACAGGCTCAAGGGGCGCTCGAGACCGGCCCTGTTCGCGTTCGCATGGGCGTGCACACGGGCGAGCCGCAGCTCACGGCCGAGGGCTACGTCGGGATCGACGTGCACCGGGCGGCGAGGGTGATGGCCGCCGGGCACGGCGGGCAGATCCTGGTCTCGGAAACGACACGCGCGCTCGTCGGCGGCGAGTTCGTGCTGCGTGACCTCGGGCCGCATCGACTCAAGGACATGACCGCGCCGCAGCACCTCTTCCAGCTCGGCAACACCGAGTTCCCGCCATTGAAGACGCTCAACGCGACGAATCTTCCGGTCGCGGCGAGTCCGCTCGTCGGCCGCGAGCGCGAGCTCGACGAGCTCGTCGGGCTCCTGCACGACGGGACGCGTCTCCTCACGATCACCGGCCCGGGCGGCACCGGCAAGACGCGCCTCGCGCTGCAGGCCGCCGCTGAGCTCACTGGGTCATTCGTCGACGGCGTGTTCTGGGTGCCGCTCGTGGGGGTGGCCGATCCGAACCTCGTCCTTCCGACGATCGCGCAGACGATCGGGGCCGGTGGTCGGCTCGACGAGCACCTTCGCGCGAAGGAGATGCTGCTGCTGCTCGACAACGCGGAGCACGTGGTTGCGGCCGCATCCGGGATCGCGGAGTTGCTTGCCGGCGCGCCGAACCTGCGTCTGCTCGTGACGAGCCGCGCTCCGCTCCACGTCGTGGCCGAGCTCCAGTACCCACTCGAGCCGCTGCGGCCGAGGGACGCGGTCACGCTGTTCGTCGAACGAGCACGCAGCGTCGGGCGGAAGATCGATCCCGGCGACACGATCGACGCGATCTGCCGTCGGGTCGACGGACTTCCGCTGGCGATCGAGCTCGCGGCAGCGCGGACGAGGCTCCTGGCCCCGGAGGCGCTTCTCGAGCGGCTCGACCATGCGCTCCCGCTTCTGACGGAAGGCGCGCGCGATGCGCCCGAGCGGCAACGCACGCTGAAGGCGACGATCGAGTGGAGCTACGACCTGCTCGGTGACGAGCCCAGGCGGGTATTCACGGGTCTTTCGGTCTTCACAGGAACGTTTGCGCTCGACGCGGCCGAGCGGATCTGCGACGCGGACCTCGAGTCGCTCTCGGCACTCGTCGACCTGGCGCTGGCGAAGGCGCTCGACAATTCGCGGCTGCTCCTGCTCGAGACCGTCCGCGAGTACGCGACTGACCGCGCCGAGGACATGGGTAGCGCGCGGGAGCTTCGCGACCGTCACGGCGACTACTACCTCCGGCTGGCGGCCGAAGCAGTTCCGAACCTCCAGGGGCGAGACGCCGGCCCCGCGATCGCGCGCGTCGCTCAAGAGCTGCCGAACATCCGCGCGGCGCTGTCACATGTTGCGCTGTCGGATCCCGACCGCGCCCTTCGCGTCGCGGTTGATCTCGGCCCGTTCTGGAACGCGCGGTCGCCGTATGAACCGCTCGGGGTGCTGGAAAAGCTCTACCGGCCGGACCTCGAGCTGCAGCTCCGCCTCGACGCGCTCGGGGCGCTCGCGTTCTTCGCAATGGACGCCGAACAGCTGACGAAGGCCGATGCCTATAGCGCCGAGCATGTCGCGCTTGCACGGACAGTGGGCGATCCGCGAGCCGTCGCGAGGGCGCTCCCCGTGGCTTCGCTGCTCGCACGCCGGCGCGGCGACACCACCGCGGCGGACCGCATCACCGCCGAGGGTGTGGAGCTCGCCCGAGTGCTCAACGACGAGTCGCTAGTCGGCAGGCTCTACTGGTACCGGGCAGCGGCAGAGCTGGAGCACGGCGATGCAGCCATGGGGCTCCGGTGGTCGAAGCGATCGCTCGACGTGTACGAGTCGACCGGCGATCGGCACGGGACTGTGTGGGCTCGCTTCAGCATCGGTGACGCGCAGTGTCGTCTAGGGCGCTGGGAGCTGGCTCGCGAGCCGTTCGAGGCCGCAGTGACCGTCGCCTACGAGTCCGAGGAGTGGAAACCGCTCGCGAATTGTCTCGACCATCTCGCCGCGGTCGCAGCGGCGACGGACAACCCGCTCAGGGCTGCTCGACTGCGCGGCGCTGCGGACGCGCTCTGGAGGTCGATGAGCGTACCGCTCGAGGTCGCGTATCGGCCGCCCCATCTCGAGGAAGCCATGGGCGCTGCGCGCGACGCCCTCGGCGACGACACATTCGAGGGCGAGTCGCGGCTCGGGGCGGCGATGAGCCTCCACGAGGCCGTGGAGCTCGCGCGCGCTCCTTAGACTGACCGCGATGGCCCCGCCCGCCGACCTCCGCGACTGGATCGCGCTGCTCGAGCGAGAGGGCGAGCTCGTTCGCGTCGACGCCGAGGTCGACGCGGACCTCGAGATCACCGAGATCAACGACCGCGTCGTCAAGTCCGGCGGCCCGGCGCTGCTCTTCGAGAACGTCAAGGGCTCGCGCCACCCGCTGCTGATCAACCAGTTCGGCACCGAGCGCCGGATGTCGATGGCGTTCGGGGTCGATCGGCTCGACGACGTCGCGGCGCGGCTCGGCGACCTGCTCGAGATGCAGCCGCCCCAGGGGCTCGTCGAGAAGGTGCGCGGGCTGAAGAAGCTGAAGTCGATCGCCGACTCGCGCCCGCGGACGGTTCGCTCAGGGCCCGTGCACGACGTCGTCCTGACCGGCGACGACGTCGACCTCGACCTGCTGCCGATCCAGCGCTGCTGGCCGGGCGACCCGGCGCCGTTCATCACGCTTCCGGCGGTGATCACGAAGGATCCGCGGACGGGCGTCCGCAACGTCGGCATGTACCGCATGCAGAAGGTCGATCCGCGCACGACCTACATGCACTGGCAGCTGCACAAGGACGGGCGCGCCGACTATCTCGCCGCCGACGGGAAGATCGAGGTCGCCGTCGCGATCGGGCTCGATCCGGTGACCGCGTACTCGGCGAGCGCACCGCTTCCGAAGCACATCGACGAGTTCATGCTCGCCGGCTTCCTGCGCGGCGAGCCCGTCGAGCTCGTGCAGGGGAAGACGGTCGACCTCGAGGTGCCGGCGAACGCCGAGATCGTCCTCGAGGGCACGATCGAGAAGGACGAGGTCGGCCTCGAGGGGCCGTTCGGAGACCACACCGGGTACTACACGGCGCCCGAGCCGTTCCCCGTCTTTCGCCTGAGCGCGATCACGATGCGGCGCGACGCGATCTATCCGTCGATCGTCGTGGGCAAGCCGCCCCAGGAGGACGCCTGGCTCGGCAAGGCGACCGAGCGCATCTTCCTGCCCGCGATCAGGATGACCGTGCCCGAGATCGTCGACTACGACCTCCCGGTCGCGGGCGCGTTCCACAACTGCGTGATCGTCTCGATCAGGAAGGCCTTCCCGGGCCACGCCCAGAAGGTGATGCACGCGATCTGGGGGCTCGGGATGCTCTCGCTCTCGAAGGCGGTCGTCGTCGTCGACGAGTGGGTCGACGTGCACGACTACGACGAGGTCTTCTTCACGGTCGGCGCCAACGTCGACCCGAAGCGGGACGTGCTGCTGACCGAAGGGCCGCTCGACCACCTCGACCACGCGCCGACCCAGCAGTTCTACGGGGGCAAGATCGGGATCGACGCGACGCACAAGGGCGAGCTCGAGGGCACCCGCGAGTGGCCCGAGCTGATCGAGATGACCCCCGAGGTCCGGGCGCTCGTCGACCGGCGCTGGTCCGAGTACGGCATCGAGCTGCCGATCGAGACGAACGGCACCAGCAGGGGTCGCATCCTGCCCGGGAAGTTGCGTAGCATCCGCCGCGGGTGATCGTGTAGTGGTCGAGACGAAGGGCCCGACCGGGCCGCCGCACGGGCCGGCACCGAGCCTGTGGCCGCTCGGCTTCGCAATCGGTCTGACGGTCGCGCTCGTCGGCCTCGTGATCGGCAACTGGGCGACCGTCGCCGTCGGCGGCGTGCTCCTCGTCGCGTTCGGGTTCATCTGGGCGCGCGACGTCGTCACGGGTCACGGGAGAGGCGCCGGAGGAGGAAGTGGAGGAGGCGCCCGAGTCGCCGGCGACCACACTGCCCGTCGCCGTGCCGGTCGGCGGGCCCGCTGTCGAAGACGACGAGGACGCCGAGGACGCGATGCCCCGGAGCACCTTCCTCTCGGTCACGACGCTCGGGCTCGGCGGCGTGATCACCGGCCTCGTCGCGATCCCCGTCACCGTGTTTGCGGTCGCGCCGCCGTTCGTGGGCCAGGGCCACGACGAGATCGACGTCGGACCGATCGACGACTTTCCGGAAGGCCAGTTCGTGATCACGACCTTCCTGCTCGACCCGGGGCAGGGCGAGGTCTCGAGGCGCACCGCGTACATCCGCTACAACGGGCCGACCGACAAGGGGCCGAGCTTCACGGTCCTCTCGAACCGCTGCGTGCACCTCGGCTGCCCCGTGCAGGTGAACGGGCTCACGCTCGAGGACCAGAAGAAGAGCCTGCACGTCCCGCCCGACGGCCTCCCGGTCGACCTGACGCCGACGCAGGCCGCCTCGGGCTTCGGCTGCCCGTGCCACGGCGGGCAGTACGACACCGAGGGGAACCGCACCGCCGGGCCGCCCGTCCGCGCGCTCGACCGCTACAGCTTCCTGATCAGGGACGGCCGGCTCGTCCTCATCGAGACGTACTCGGTCGGCGAGGTCGAGGGCGAGGGCGCCGACGCGGTCATCACGAAGTACGACTGGGTGAACCCGAGCGTCCACGTCGACGGCCCGGAGCAGGTCCTCTACCCGCTCGAGCCGCCGCACTGATGGCGACCGCCGCCCCGCCCCGCCGCCGGAAGCAGTCGAAGCTCGTCACGCTCGTCAACTACCCGCTCGACTGGCTCGAGGAGCGCTCGGGCCTCGTCGGAGGCACGAAGTACTTCCTCTTCCGCAACGTCCCGCGCGACTCGAGCTGGTGGCACACGCTCGGCTCGGCGACGCTCACCGCATTCCTCGTGCAGGCGGGCACGGGGGTCGTCCTCGCGATGTACTACAAGCCCGACCCCGACAAGGCGTACGCGTCGATCGAGAACATCACGAACGACGTCACGCTCGGCTGGCTCGTGCGCGGCATGCACCGCTGGGGAGCGAGCGTCTTCATCATCCTGATGTTCTTCCACATGGCGCGCGTGTTCCTGTTCGGCGCGTACAAGTACCCGCGCGAGCTGAACTGGATCGTCGGCGCGCTGATCCTCATCACCGGGATGCTCGAGGGCTTCACCGGGTACCTGCTCCCGTGGGACCAGACCGCGTACTGGGCGACGGTGGTCGGGATCAACATCAACGCGAGCGCACCGTTCCTCGGCCCGTTCCTCGCGCAGTTCCTTCGCGGCGGCGCCGAGATCGGAACCGACACGCTGTCGCGCTGGTACGCGCTGCACATGCTCCTCATCCCCGGCGCGCTGTTCGCGCTCATCGGGCTCCACCTGTATCTCGTCGTGCGCCTCGGCGTCTCGTCGCCGCCGTGGTCGCGCGTGGCCGCCGGCCGCGATCGCACCGTCGTCCGTCCGCAGGGCCGCCGGGGGCTGCTGCGAGGGCGGCGGCGATGAGCTCGGTCGACGAGAAGCGCGCCTACTTCAAGCGCTACAAGGAGGATGTCGAGCGCGAGGGGAAGCCCTTCTTCCCGTACGCGATGTTCCACGACACGGTGATGAGCCTCGTCGTCGTCGCGGTGATCATCGGGCTCGCGTCCGTCTGGTACTTCACCGCGGACGGGACCGAGGCCGGCGCGATCGGGCCCTGGTACGCGGACGAGGCCGACCCGGGGACGACGAACTTCATCCCGCGGCCGGACTGGTACTTCTACTTCCTCTTCTACCTCCTCCGGATCTTCAAGTGGCCGGAGTCGGTCATCCTCGGGACGGTCGGGATCCCGACGATCCTGATGATCCTGCTCATCGGGCTCCCGTTCATCGACCGGCGCCGCGAACGGCGGCTGCTCCGCCGGCCGGTCGCGATCCTCGCCGCGGCGATCACCGCCGTCTCGATGGGCGTGCTCACCTACAAGGGCGCGACCGCGCGTGAGTCGCTCGGCAGCGAGGCAGTCGCGGCCGTCGACGATTGGTCGCAGCGGCAGGGCGGTTTCTCCGAAGAGGCGCACCGCGGAGCGGAGGTCTTCGCGCAGGTCGGCTGCCTGCAGTGCCATACCTATCTCGGCTCCGGCTCGTCGAACGTCGGCGCACCGGACCTGTCGAACATCGGCTCGTCCGGTCAAGATGCAGCGTTCTTCGCGCGGTACGTCGCGAACCCGTCGCAGTTCGGGAACAACGTGATGCCGTCGTTCGAGAACCTCGGCGAGGAGAACCTGGCCGCGATCGCAGCCTTCCTCGAAGCCTCCAAGGGCGAGCAGTGATGATGTGCCCATGCACGTCTTCCTCGGCATAACGGGCGCCTCGGGCGCTCCGTACGCGTCGCTTCTCCTCCGCCGCCTCGCCGACGCCGACTGCGAGGTCGGGATCTGCATCTCGCGCTCCGGCTACGAGGTGCTCGCGACCGAGCTCTACGGCGACCCGTCGCTGCCGCGAGACGAGATCGCGTCTCGCTTCACCGAGGGGACCGAGGCGCGGATCTACGCCGAGAACGACTGGAAGGCGCCGTACGCGAGCGGCTCGGCGAAGGTCGACGCGTACGTCGTCTGTCCGTGCTCGATGTCGACCGTCGGCACGCTCGCGGCCGGGGCGATGGCGAACGTCATCCACCGCGCCGCCTCGGTCGCGCTGAAGGAGGAGCGGAAGCTCGTGCTCGTCCCGCGCGAGACGCCGCTGTCGCTCATCCACCTGCAGGGGCTGACGACGCTGCGGCAGGCGGGTGCGACGATTCTGTTCGCGGCGCCGGGCTTCTACCACGGCTGGTCGAGCGTCGACGACCTGATCGAGTTCGTCGTCGAGCGTGCGCTCGACCACATCGGGCTCGACCGCGAGGGCGTGCGGCGGTGGGGGCAGGTCTACGTCGACCCTCCCGGCCACGCCTTCCGGTGTTTGGGGTCGAAACGAGACCGGGAGGGTCACGTGACCGTCCGCAGCGGCACCCTCTCGCCCGACGGCGTCCGCGCGATGTTCGACCGGATCGCACCGGTCTACGACGTGATGAACCGCGTGATGACGATGGGGCTCGACCAGCGCTGGCGCCGGCTCGCCGCGGGCGTTGTCAAACCCGGAGACCGCGTGCTCGACGCGGCGTGCGGCACCGGCGACCTCGCGCTCGCCGCGGAGCGCGCCGGCGGCACGGTCACCGGCCTCGACTTCTCGGAGCGCATGCTCGAGCGTGCCCGGCCGAAGTCCGGCACGATCGAGTGGGTGCAGGGCGACGTCATGGCGCTTCCGTTCGACGACGCGACGTTCGACGCCGTGACGATCGGGTTCGGCATCCGCAACGTGTCCGACCTCGAAGGCGGCCTGCGCGAGCTCGCGCGTGTCCTCCGCCCCGGCGGACGCCTCGCGGTGCTCGAGATCACGCGTCCGAGCGGGCTGCTGCGGCCGTTCTTCCGCCTCTGGTTCGACGTGCTCGTCCCGCTCGCGGGGAAGGTGCTGCCGGGCGGGTCGGCGTACACCTATCTTCCTGCGAGCGTGCGGCGTTTTCCCGGACCCGACGACCTCGCGGACGCGCTCCGCCGCGCCGGGTTCGAGGACGTCCGCTACAGGCTCCTCGCCGGCGGCATCGTCGCGCTGCACATCGGGGAGCGAGCGTGAGCGCGCAGGCCGTCCTTCAGGCGGCGCGGCCGTACCTCGACGAGCTCGAGGAGCGCCTCCGCGAGGAGACTTCCCGCTACCCAGGCGTGGTCTCGACGGTCGGACGCGACGCGCTCGACGCCGGCGGCAAGCGCCTGCGGCCGCTGCTCGTGTACCTGACCTCCGACGACCGCGAGCGCGCGATGCGCGGGGGCGTCGCCGTCGAGCTCGTTCACACCGCGACGCTCGTCCACGACGACCTGATCGACGGGGCCGAGCTGCGACGCGGCCGTGCAGCCGTCTGGCACGCGCACGGCGCCGGTGCGGCGCGCGCGGCCGGCGACTACCTCTTCGCGCGGGCGTTCGCGGAGCTCGCCGAGGCGGGCGACCTCGAAGGAGTGCGCATCCTCTCCGAGACCTGCCTGGCGCTCGCACGTGGCGAGGCGCTGCAGCGCACGCAGCTGCACGACCCCGACACGCCGGTCGAGGCGTACTTCGAGCGGATCGCGCTCAAGAGCGGGAAGCTCTTCGAGGCCGCCTGCCTGCTCGGCTCGCGGGACGAGCGGCTCGGCGAGTTCGGGCTCGCGCTCGGGATCGCGTTCCAGATCGTCGACGACATCCTCGACTGCTCCGGAGACACGATCGAGACGGGGAAGATCGCGGGCACCGACCTCCGCGAGGGGACGCCGACGCTCCCGCTCCTTCTTGCCGCACGGGAGGACGGTGTCGTCCGCGAGGCGCTCGCAGGCGGGCCGCTCGACGGCGCGCTGCTCCGAGTCGGCGCGACCGACGCGCTCGAGCGGTCCAGGGAAGTCGCGCTCGACTACGCTAGAAAAGCGAGGGGGTTCCTCGCGGGAGAGCCCGAGCTCGAGGCTCTCACACACATCGTCATCGACCGGGAGCGCTGAGGACCAGGTGGCAGTCGTCGAGATCAGCACGCTCGAGACGATCCGCGAGAAGGTCGAGGCGAACGATCGGCTCGACTTCGAGGACGGGCTCGCACTGCTCGAGTCGGACGACCTGCTCGCCCTCGGCGAGCTCGCCGACCTCGCGCGCCGCGTGCGCGGCGGGACCGATGACGTCTACTTCGTCCAGAACCTCTACCTCAACCAGACGAACGTCTGCCGCGTCAAGTGCAAGTTCTGCGCGTTCGCGAAGACCCAGAAGCAGGGCGACGCGTACACGATGACGCCGGACGAGCTCGTCGAGGACGCGCTGCGCCAGCGCGAGGCGACGGGGTTCACCGAGATCCACATGGTGAACGGCGAGAACCCGCACGTCGGCTTCGACTTCTACGTCGACACGATCGCGAAGCTGCACGGCGCGATGCCGGACGTGCACCTCAAGTGCTACACGGCGAGCGAGATCCACCACATGACGACGCTCTCGGGCCTCTCGCACGAGCAGGTCCTGCGCGAGCTGCAGGCCGCGGGGCTCGGGTCGCTGCCGGGCGGCGGCGCGGAGGTCTTCGCGGAGCGCGTGCGGAAGCTCGTCGCGCCCGGGAAGGAGCATCCCGACTACTGGTTCCTGACGCACGACACCGCGCACCGGCTCGGCATCCCGACGCACTGCACGATGCTCTACGGCCACGTCGAGACGTACGAGGAGCGCGTCGACCACTTCCTCCGGCTCAGGCGGCAGCAGGACGAGACCGGCGGCTTCCTCGCGTTCATCCCGCTCGCCTTCCATCCCGAGAACACGGTCTTCGAGCGGCGCGGCTTCCGGCACACGACCGGCGCCGAGGACCTGAAGATGATCGCGGTCTCGCGCCTGATGCTCGACAACATCCCGAACATCAAGGCGTACTGGATCATGATGGGCATGCCGATGGCGGCGGTCGCGCTCCACTTCGGCGCGAACGACGTCCAGGGGACCGTCGTCCGTGAGGAGATCTTCCACGCCGCGGGCGCGCTCACCGCGACCGAGCAGAAGGTCGACGAGCTCGTGCGCTTCGTGCGCGAGGCCGGACGCACGCCGGTGCAGCGCGACACGCTCTACCACGAGCTGCGGCGTTGGTGAAGCTCGGCCAGACGATTCCTGCGCTGCCGGTGCGGAACGTCGCGGCTGCGGTCGACTTCTACCGCGATCGGCTCGGGTTCGAGATCGACCACCACGACGGCGGCTTCGCCGTCCTCTCCCGCGACGACGCCGTGATCCATCTCTGGGAGGCCGGCGACGAGGACTGGCGGGCGAAGCTGGACTCCGAGAAGCCGGTCTGCTCCGGCGCCGAGTCGTTCATCGCCGGCACCGCGAGCTGCCGGATCAAGGTCGAAGGCGTCGACGAGCTCTACGACGAGCTGAGCGCGCGCGACGTGCTGCATCCCGTCTCGCGCAACGGCGTCGACGACACGGACTTCGGGACGCGCGAGTTCGCGACGCTCGACCTCGACGGGAACCTCGTCACCTTCTTCCTCCGGGTGTCCGAATGATCCGGCTCGGGCGCATCTCGTACGTGAACATGGCGCCGGTCTTCCACCGCCTCGACGCGGACGTCGACGAGGTGACCGGCGTGCCGACGGATCTCAACCGGCGGCTCGTGGACGGCGAGATCGACCTCGCGCCGATCTCGTCGATCGAGTACGCGCGGAACGCCGACCGGCTCCGCATCCTGCCGCGGCTGTGCGTCGGGAGCGAGGGGGCGGTCGACTCGATCCAGCTCGTCTCGCGCAAGCCGCTCGAGCAGGTGCGAACGGTCGCGGTCACGCCGGAGAGCGCGACCTCGGTCGTCCTGACGAAGGTGCTGCTCCCCGAGGCCGCGCACGTGCCGCTCGGGGAGGAGGCCGACGCGAAGCTGCTGATCGGCGACGCCGCGCTCAAGTCCGCCTTCGAGGACCCGACCCCGCACTACGACCTGGGACGCCTGTGGCTCGAGCGCACCGGGCTGCCGATGGTGTTCGCGGTCTGGGCCGCGCCGGAGCCGGTCGCGGACGGGCTCGTCGAGCTCGAGGAGGCGCTCGTGCAGTCGGTGCGGCTCGCGCGCGCAGAGCCCGAGCAGCTCGCGCACGAGGCGAGCGCGCGCTACGGCTACCCGGCGGGCTTCCTCGCGCGGTACTTCGAGAAGCTCCGCTACCGCTTCGGGCCGCGCGAGCGCGCCGGCCTGATCACGTTCCTCGAGCTCGCGCGGGATGCGGGCGAGCTGGACGAGGTGCCCGAGCTTCGGTTCGTCCAGCCCGAGGCGGTGCGCTCGTGAGCGCGAGTACCAGTCCGTTGCTCGGCTCCCGGCCCGTCGCCGACGTGCTGGAGAAGGTCTACGACGGCGAGCGGATCTCGGAGCCGGACGCGCTCACGCTGCTTCGGTCGCGCGACCTCGTCGCCGTCGGCCGGGCGGCGGACGCCGTTCGCAGCCGCAAGGCCGACCCGGCGCGGATCACCTTCATCGTCGACCGGAACCTCAACTACACGAACGTCTGCTACACGGACTGCGACTTCTGCGCCTTCTACCGGCGGCCGGGCGACACGAACGAGGGCTACCTCCTCCCGAAGGCGGTCATCTTCAAGAAGATCGAGGAGACCCTCGCGATCGGCGGGACGGGACTGCTGATGCAGGGCGGCCACCACCCCGACCTCGGCGTCGAGTACTACGAGGATCTCTTCTCGTCGATCAAGGCGCGCTACCCGATCCACCTGCACGCGCTCTCGCCCTCGGAGGTGCAGCACGCCGCGCGGCGCTCGAAGCTGACGACGTGGGAGGCGCTCTCGCGCCTGCGCGACGCAGGGCTCGACTCGATCCCCGGCGGCGGCGCGGAGATCCTCGTCGACCGGGTGCGCAAGATCATCAGCCCGAAGAAGACGACGTCGCGCGAGTGGCTCGGGATCATGCGCGAGGCGCAGCGGCTCGGGATGTCGACGACGGCGACGATGATGTACGGCCACGTCGAGACGCTCGAGGAGCGCGTGGAGCACATGCGCGTCGTCCGCGAGCTTCAGGACGAGACGGGAGGCTTCCGCGCGTTCATCTCCTGGACGTTCCAGGACGACGGGAACCGGCTCGGCGCGCTCGTCCCGCGCGACACGATGCCGACCTCCTTCGACTACCTGCTCACGCAGGCGGTCTCGCGCATCTACCTCGACAACGTCCCGCACATCCAGTCGTCCTGGGTGACGCAGGGGATGAAGATCGGCCAGGTCGCGCTCGGCTTCGGCGCCGACGACATGGGCTCGGTGATGATCGAGGAGAACGTCGTCTCCGCCGCCGGGACGACGCACCGCACGTCGACGGAAGAGCTCGTCCATCTGATCAAGGCGCTCGGGAAGACGCCGGTGCAGCGCGACACGCTGTACCGGGACGTGAAAGTCTGGAACTGAAGCGGTGAAGCCGGTTGCGGTCCGGCCGCGAAAGCGGTAGACACCGCGCCGACAACCAGGAGGGGAGAGCCGATGAGAAGACTGCTGTTCGCGATAGCGTGCGCGCTTGTGCTTGCGCCCGCCGCGTCGGCGAAGGACGCCGACGTTCGCTTCGCAACCTTCAATGCTTCATTGAACCGGCCGGTCGCCGGACAGCTCGTGACCGACCTGTCCAACCCCGACTCGACGACCGTCTTCGTCCGGCAGGCGAAGAACGTCGCCGAGGTGATCCAGCGCGTGCGGCCCGACGTGCTGCTGATCAACGAGTACGACTTCGCACCGGCCGCCGTCGACCTCTTCCGGGACAACTTCCTCGAGGTCTCGCAGAACGGTGCGGCTCCGATCGAGTTCCCGTACGCGTACATCGCACCGTCGAACACGGGGATCGCGACCGGCTTCGACCTGAACAACAACGGCGCGATCGTCACGACACCGGGTGCTCCGGGCTACGGCGACGACGCGTTCGGCTTCGGCGCGTTCCCCGGCCAGTTCGGGATGGTCGTGTACTCGAAGTACCCGATCGACACGAGCGCGGCCCGCACCTTCCAGCTCTTCAAGTGGAAGGACATGCCGGGCAACCTGATCCCGACGCCGTTCTACTCGCCGGAGGAGGTCGCGATCCTGCGGCTCTCGTCCAAGAGCCACTGGGATCTGCCGATCCAGGTCGGCAAGAAGACCGTGCACTTCCTCGTGTCGCATCCGACGCCGCCCGTCTTCGACGGTCCGGAGGATCGGAACGGCCGGCGGAACTTCGACGAGATCCGCTTCTGGGCGGACTACATCTCGCCGGGTCGGTCGGACTACATCTACGACGACTCGGGCGTCCACGGCGGGCTGAAGCCCGGCGAGCTGTTCGTGATCGCGGGCGACCAGAACTCCGACCCGCTCGACGGCGACTCGATCCCGGGCGCCATCCAGCAGCTGACCGAGAACCCGCTCGTCAACACCAAGGTCACGCCGGAGAGCGCCGGAGCCGTCGAGGCCTCGGCGTTGCAGGGCGGCGCGAACCTCACGCACCGGAGCGATCCGCGCTTCGACACCGCCGACTTCGCGGACGGTGCGCCGGGGAACCTCCACGCGGACTACGTGCTCCCGCGGAAGAACCTCCAGATCGTCGACAGCGGGGTCTTCTGGCCCGTGCGGAGCGACCCGCTCTCGCGGCTGACGGGCGTCTTCGACCTCGCCTGGATCGCGGTCGGCGGGTTCCCGACCTCGGACCACCGCTCGGTCTGGGTCGACGTGACCGTTCCGACGAACTAACGCGGCGCTCCTCGCCGCGACGTAAGCAACGCGTAAAGGCCCGGCCTCCCCGGCCGGGCCTTGCGCTACCGTCTGCGCGGGTCGTGCTCGGAAAGGCTGTGATTGCAGCCGCTTTGGCGGCGCTCGTCCTCGCGCCGTCGTCGCTCGCACAGGCGCGCCTGCTCATGCCCGGGGTCTCGTACGAGCGGGACGTCGACTTCACGCCGCACGGACCGGTCGTCGTGCACGTCCTCCGCGGCCCGCGCCCGGTCGGCCTCTACGCGCTCAAGCCGATCCTCTCGAACGACGCGATCGTCGGACGCGAGAAGGTGACGCAGATGCAGCGCCGCGTCTCGACGAGCGCAACGGTCGCGGGCATCAACGGCGACCTCTTCAACTGGAACGTCGGTTTCCCCAGCGGGATGCTGCTGATGAACGGCGTGCTCGCGTCTCCGCCGAACGCGGACCGCTCGAGCACGGGGATCGCGGCCGACGGGACGCTTCGCGTCGATCGCGTGCGCTTCGCAGGCACGTGGCAGGGGACCGGCCAGCGGCGTCCGCTCCTGCTGAACAAGGAGCCGGCCCCCGGCGGCGTCGTGCTCTACACCCCGGCGTGGGGGCCGACGACGCCCGCGTCGACGGAGACGGTCGAGCTCGTGCTCACGCCGTTCCCGGCTGCGCAGCCGCTGCGCGACCTCGTCGGCACCGTCGCTCAGGGGAAGCAGGGCGGCGGCACGCCGATCCCGCCCGGCGGCGCCGTGCTCGTGGGCCGCGGTGCGACGGGCGCGGGAAAGATCGCGTCGGAGGCGCCGGTCGGCTCGAACGTCACCGTCCGGCTCACGCTGACGCCGGACTGGTCGGGGCTCGTCGACGCGATCGGCGGCGGCCCGGTGCTCGTCCGCGACGGTCGGCCGGTCTTCCGCTCGAACGAGGGCTTCACCGTCGACCAGCTCGTCCCGCGGCAGCCGCGCGGCGCCGTGGGACAGACGCAGGACGGTCGGCTCATCCTCGTCACGGTCGACGGCCGGCGTCCGGGCTTCAGCGTCGGGATGACGAACTTCGAGCTCGCGCTCCTGCTCATGCGCCTCGGCGCGTGGACCGGCGCGGCCGTCGACGGCGGCGGCTCCGCGACGATGGCCTTCGAAGGCGCGCTGCTCAGCCGGCCGTCCGACCCGACGGGCGAGCGCCCGATCGCAGAGTCGCTCAGCCTCTTCTACTACGGCGTGCACGCGCCGGAGCTGCCGGTCGACGTCGTCTCGCCGAACGGCGACAACGTGAACGAGCGGCAGACGCTCGCGTACAAGATCGTGCGCCCGTCGACGGTGAACGCGCGGCTGATCGCGCCCGACGGCAGCGAGCGTCCTGTCGACTCCGGCGCGAAGACGACGCTCGGCACGTACCGCTCGCAGTGGGGCGAGAGCGCGCCCGAAGGGCTCTGGCGCTTCGTCGTCGATGCGACCGACGACCTCGGGCGCACCTCGCAGGCCGAGCGCTCGTTCTTCGTCAACAACACGCTCGGGACGCTCGCCGTGACGAGCGCGCGCCGCGGCGGCACCGTCCGCGCGACGTTCGCGCTCACGCGCACGTCCCAGGTGCGCGCGACGGTGCTCACGGCGTCGGGCGCCACGCTCCGTGCCCTGCCCGGGCGGAGCCTCCCGTCCGGGCAGCAGGCGCTCACGTGGAACACGCGGAGCGCATACGGTTCGAAGGTGCGCGCAGGCCGCTACCAGCTCCGAGTGACCGCGCAGAACGAGATCGGAACGGTGTCGCTCACCTCTCCGTTCACGCTCAGCCGCTAGTGATCGTCGCGTCCGTCACCTCGGTGATCACCGACAGGATCACCGAGATCCTCGGCAACCACGGGCTCTACGCCGTCTTCCTCCTCATGCTCGTCGACGCGGTCCTCCCCGCTGCGAGCGAGCTGGTGATGCTCTACGCCGGCGCGCTCGCCGCCGGCGCGTTCGCCTCCGGCGTCGTGCTGTTCGGGAACGAGCTCGACAGCGGCTTCGGCGCATGGGTCGCGATGGTCCTCGCGGGCACGATCGGCTACACGATCGGCTCGCTGATCGGCTGGGCCATCGGCATCTACGGCGGGCGACCGTTCCTCGAGCGGCGCGGACGCTGGTTCCACCTCTCGCACGAAAAGCTCGAGCGCGCCGAGCGCTGGTTCGACCGCTGGGGCGACTGGGCGGTGCTGATCGGCCGGATCACGCCGATCGCGCGGTCGTTCATCTCGATCCCCGCCGGCGTCTTCCGCATGCCGCTCCTCCGCTACACGGTGCTGACGTTCATCGGCTCGACGCTCTGGTGCATCGCGTTCGCCGGTGCCGGCTACGCGGCGGGCACCCAGTGGGAGTCCGTCCACGAGCGCTTGCACTACCTCGACTACGCAATCGTCGCCGCGATCATCGCCGGTGTCGCGTATCTGCTGATTCGCCGTCGCCGCTCCAGTAGCCTTTCTCGCCGTGCCGACGCCTCTCATTGACGTCAAGGCGCAGTACGCGCCGCTCCTGAACGAGCTCCGGGCCCGCTTCGACGCCGTGCTCGAGTCGGGGGAGTTCATCCGCGGGCCGAACTTCTACGCCTTCGAGGAGGAAGCGGCCGCGTATCTGGGCGTACAGCGGACGATCGGCGTCGCGAACGGGACCGACGCGCTCGTGCTCGTCCTCGACGCGATGGAGATCGGGCCCGGCGACGAGGTGATCTGCCCGGCGTTCACGTTCTACGCGACGGCGGAGTCGATCGCGAGGCGGGGTGCGACGCCCGTGTTCGCCGAGATCGACCCGGCGACGCTCAACGTGGACCCGGAGGACGTCGCGGCGAAGCTGACGCCGCGCACGAAGGCGATCATGCCCGTGCACCTGTTCGGACGGCCGGCGGCGATCGGCGAGCTCGAGGGGCTCGGTGTGCCGTTGATCGAGGACGCCGCCCAGGCGTTCGGCTCTCCCGGCATCGCGACGAGCGTCGCGTCGACGTTCAGCTTCTACCCGACGAAGAACCTCTTCTGCCTCGGCGACGGCGGCCTCGTCGCACTCAACGACGACGAGCTCGCCGAGCGCGTGCGGATGCTCGCGTTCCACGGCTCGCGCGACAAGAGCGACTTCCAGTTCGTCGGCTACAACTCGCGCCTCGACGAGCTGCAGGCCGCGTTCCTGCGGCTCTTCCTCGAGCACCTCGACGAGTGGACGCGGGGACGCCGCGAGGCGGCGGCGCGCTACGCGGAGCTCGGCCTCGGCGACCTCGTCGAGCTGCCCGTCGACGAGCCGGCGCACGTGTACCACCTCTTCGTCTGCCGCTCGCCCGAGCGCGACGCGATCCGTGCGGCGCTCGGCGAGTCGGAGATCGCCTCTGCGACGTACTACACGACGCCGCTCCACCTCCAGCCGGCGCTGCGGTTCCTCGGCTGGGAGCCGGGATCGCTGCCGGAGACGGAGCGCGCGGCGCAGGAGAACTTCTCGGTGCCGCTCTGGCCGGGGATGGACCCCGCGATCCAGGCGCGCGTCGTGGACGTCGTTCGGTCCGCCGTCGGTGTGAGCGTGTAATGCCGATCACGCGGCACCGGCTGTGGCAGGTCGCAGCGGACGCCGCGCTGATCGCCGCGGCCTGGTGGCTCGCGTTCCAGCTGCGCTTCGACTTCGAGGTCCCGCCGTACTACGAGACGATGCTGCGCGAGACGATCCTCTTCGTCGTCGCGATCCAGCTCGCGGTCTTCGTCGCCTTCGGCTTCTACCAGCGCTGGTGGCGCTACGTCTCGACGCGCGACATGTGGCGCGCGCTGATCGGCGTGGCCGTCGCGTCGGTGCTCGCGATCGCGGCCGTCTACTTCTTCTACCCCGTCGAGCGCCTGCGGCTTCCGCGCGGCGTCGCGCTCGTCGATCCCCTGCTCCTGCTCGCGTTCGTCGCCGGCTCGCGCCTCCTCGCCCGCACGGTGATCGAGCGGCCGAAGACGGGGATCGTCGCGCGCGGGCGAGAGGTGCTGATCGTCGGCGCGGGGAACGCCGGCGAGCAGACGGTGCGCGAGCTCCAGCGGGCGAGCATCCCGAACTACACGCCGATCGGGCTGATCGACGACGATCCGCGCAAGCGCGGGATGCGCCTCCACGGCGTTCGCGTGCTCGGCACGACCGCGAACCTCCCGCACGTGCTGCGCGACCGGCGCCCGGACGAGGTGCTGATCGCGGCACCGTCCGCGTCGGGTGACTTCCGGCGCCGCGTCGTCGAGGCGGCGCGGGTCGAGAGCATTCCCGTCAAGACGCTGCCGTCGCTGCACGAGCTGATCACGGGAGACGTCGATCTCGCGCAGATCCGCCCCGTGCAGGTCGAGGACCTTCTCGGCCGCGAGCAGGTGGAGGTCGACCTCGCCGAGGTCGCGTCGTACCTGCGCGACAAGACCGTGCTCGTCTCCGGGGCGGGTGGCTCGATCGGCTCCGAGCTCTGCCGCCAGATCGCGCGCGTCCAGCCCGCGCGGCTCGTCCTCGTCGACTACGCCGAGACGGCCCTGTTCGAGATCGAGCGCGAGCTCGTCGAGGAGCGCGAGTTCCCGGCGAGCGTGCCGGTGCTCGCGGACTGCGGGAACCGCGCGAAGCTCCGGCAGGTGTTCGAGCGGTACAAGCCCGAGGTCGTGTTCCACGCGGCCGCGTACAAGCACGTGCCGCTGATGGAGGCGAACCCGATCGAGTCCGTGCGGAACAACGTGCTCGCGACGCGCTCGGTCGCCGAGACGGCGGTCGAGTTCGGCGCCGACCGCTTCGTGCTCGTCTCGACCGACAAGGCCGCGAACCCGAAGACGGTGATGGGCCAGTCGAAGGCGCTCTGCGAGTGGGTCGTCGAGTCGTACGGCCACCGCACCGACGTGCCGACGCGGTTCGTCGCCGTGCGCTTCGGCAACGTGCTCGGCTCGTCCGGCTCGGTCGTGCCGATCTTCCGGCGGCAGCTCGAGCGCGGCGGCCCGCTGACCGTGACGCACCCGGAGATGACGCGGTACTTCATGACGATCCCGGAGGCGTCGTCGCTCGTCGTCCAGGCCGGGGCGATCGGCGGCCGCGGCGAGGTCTACGTCCTCGACATGGGCGAGCCGGTGAAGATCGTCGAGCTCGCCGAGAACATGATCCGCCTCTCCGGGCAGACCGACGTCCAGATCGAGTTCGTCGGCACCCGCCCGGGCGAGAAGCTCCACGAGGAGCTCTGGAACGACGGGGAGACCGTCCACCCGACGGCCCACTCGAAGATCTCGCGGGCGACCCGTGCTCCGGTCGACGCCGCGTGGCTCTCCGAGGAGCTGAACGAGCTGCAAAAGCTCGTGGACGAGGGCGACACGCTCGAGCTCGTCTCGCGGCTCGCGACGATCGTCCGGGCCCCTGTGCTCGCTTCGGCACAGACTCGTTCCACGCCCGTCACACCCGGGTAACAGCTTCCGCGCGGCTCCGTCCCGCGCGCTCTCTACGGTTGGACGTCCCATGGACCCGGGCGCCATCCTCGGAACGCTGAACCCCGAGCAGCGGCTCGCCGCCGAGGCGGTGCGCGGGCCTGTCTGCATCCTCGCCGGCGCGGGCTCGGGCAAGACGACCACGATCACGCACCGCATCGCGAACCAGGTCGCGACCGACGCCTTCATCGCCGAGCAGATCCTCGCCGTCACCTTCACCGACAAGGCCGCCGGCGAGATGCGCGCCCGGCTGGCGCGGCTCGGCGTCGAGCGCGTTCGCGCCGCGACGTTCCATTCCGCGGCACTCGCGCAGCTCAGGTTCTTCGGGAAGGTGAACCAGCTGAACGTGCTCGCCTCGAAGGCGCTGCCGCTCCGCTGGATCGGGAACTCGCTCCCGATGCCGTACAAGTTCACGCCGGCCGTGGACCTCGCGACCGAGGTCGAGTGGGCGAAGAACCGCCGGTTGACACCGGCGACGTACCTCGACGGGCTCGAGGAGCACGAGCCGCCGATTCCGGCGGAGCTGATGCAGCGGGTCTTCCGGGACTACGAGCAGCGCAAGGAGGCGAACGGCCACGTCGACTTCGAGGACCTGCTCGTGATGGCGGTCGAGCTCTACGAGCAGGACCGCGACGCGCTCGGGGTCGTCCAGGCGCGGTACCGGGCCTTCACGGTCGACGAATACCAGGACGTGAACCTGCTCCAGCAGACGCTGCTCGAGCTCTGGCTCGGCGAGCGCGACGACCTCTGCGCGGTCGGCGACGACTACCAGGCGATCTACGCGTTCACAGGCGCGACGCCGCGGCATCTGCTCGAGCTTCCGCGCCGCTATCCGAACGCGGTCGTCGTGCGGCTCGAGGCGAACTACCGCTCGACCCCGGAGGTGCTGTCGCTCGCGAACCGGCTCGTGCCGAAGCTCGGCGGCGCCGAGAAGACGCTTCGGACGACCTGCTCGCCCGGGCCGGAACCGGTCGTCCGGCCGCTCGGCTCGCTCGCCGACGAGCTCGACTTCGTGGTCGAGCGCGTGCGTGCGCTTCACGGGGAGGGCGTCCCGTACGAGGAGATGGCGGTGCTGTACCGATTGAACGCGCGCTCGGCCGACTTCGAGCTCGCGTTCGCCGCTGCCGAGATCCCGTTCCAGGGCGCTGCGCTCCTCGAGCGCGATGCGGCGCGGCAGCTGCTGAAGGGCCTGCGGGGCCGTGAGGGTGAGCTCGCGCGCGAGCGCGTCCCACGGCTCGCCCGCGAGCAGGGTCTGCTCGACGCCCTTCCGCCGCGGCTCGGCGAGCGCGAAGAGACGCGGCAGAAGGACCTGCGGCTGCTCGTCGGGATCGCCGGCTCGCTGCCGGAAGCGACCGTCGGCGAGTACGTCGCGGAGCTCCGCTCGCGCTTCGCGAGCAGGGCCGCGGGGGGCGTGCACCTCCTCACGTACCACCGTGCGAAGGGCCTCGAGTTCGACGCGGTCTTCCTGCCGCGCCTCGAATCGCGGGAGCTCCCGTCCCGGCGGGCGAAGACCGACGACGAGGTCGGCGAGGAGCGGCGCCTCTTCTACGTCGGACTGACACGTGCGCGGCGGCACCTGACGCTCACCTGGTCGGCGAAGCCGAGCCGCTTCCTGACCGAGCTCGGCGTCGGCGCGGCACCGCCGGTGGCGCCCGACGACCCGCTGCTCACGTCGCTCAAGCAGTGGCGCCGCGACCGCGCGAAGGAGGAGGGCAAGCCGGCCTACGTCGTCTTCCACGACACGACGCTCGCGGAGATCGCCGCGCGCCGGCCCGGGAGCCTGGCGGAGCTCGGCGCCGTCTCGGGCGTCGGCCCGACGAAGCTCGAGCGCTACGGCGACGACGTCCTCGCCGCCGTCGCCGCCGGAGCCTGAGCCCCGGCGGCGAGGCGGGTCGAGCCTACGAGCCGGGCAGCCTGAAGAGCATCAGCTGGCCGGCCTCGCGCATGTACGTGACGCCGGGGAACGGGCTCGGCGCCGTTGCGATCTCGTATCCGTGCGCCTGCACGTCGACGAGGAACGCGCCGGGGCCGAACGCTTCGGAGGCGTCGACGATCCCGCTCGACTCCCACGAGCCGATCGGGAGATCGGGCCGCAGCGACTGGTTGACCTGGGCGACCGGAACCGGCACGCCCGACGGCAGCGGCAGCCGCCAGATCTTGGCGTAGCCGTTCACCGCTCCCTGGTTGTGGCTCCCCGGGTCCTCCGTGATCAGAAGCCCGGTCGGCGTCGTCTCGACGTTGTCGGGCTGGTGGATCGCGCCGGGGTTGTTGTAGCCGCCGGCATCCGCGTTCCAGAGCACGGACAGCGTCCCCGCGAGCGGGTTGCTCGGATCCAGCACGAGCTTGAAGATCCTCCCGTTCGGGAACTCGCCGCGCGTGCCGGACGGACCGCGGCGGAGGCGACCCGCGCCGTCGGGGATCGCGCGAGGCTCGCCGGTGTCGGCGAAGTACACGACGTTCGAGGTGCTGCGGTCGTACGCGATGTCTTCCACGCGGATGAACTGGAACGCCCTCGCGACGTTGTGGCTCCAGTACTCGAGCACCCACTGCGGCCCATCCGGGATGCCGGAGCCCGCGGGGGGTGCCGGGAACCCGAGGTCGGCCGAGGTGACGTCCGTGCCGTCGGCCTTCTTGCCGGTCGCGATCGTCTTCGGGACCGCCACGAAGTGCGCCGACACGCCGGGCCCGCCCTGCGTCAGGTCGCCGTAGTCGTTGACGGCCGCGTTGTCGGAGACGAGCGCGTACAGCGTCCCCTCGTCGTTCCACACCGCGTTGCCGCTCGCCGCGGAGTACAGGTAGAGCTGGGACGCGGGTGCGTCGAACGTGTCGTCGCCCGAGAGCACGACCGGATGCCCGTACCCCGGGATCCCGACGCTGTTCTCGTGGTTGTGCCGTCCCATGCCGTAGATCGACCGGAACGAGCCGGACTTCACGTCGTAGGCGACGACGACGCCCGCCTGCTCGGCGCCCGCCTCGGTCGGCGACACGGCCGGCGGGTGCCACGAGTTCTCCTGCCGGAGCACGATGTCGCGCGCTTCCTCGTTCGTGAAGATCAGCTCACGGTCGAAGCCCTGCGCGGGTCCGACGAGGAAGTTCGAGCAGAACCGCTGGTACCCCGCGCTCGACGGGATCGCTACGTCCCCCTTCAGCACGCCGGCGCTGTGCTGATTCAGGCGGAGCTTGCTCACCATCGCGTTCGTGAAGTCGCTCCGCGTCGCCGGGAACGGCACCTTCGAGGTCTCGTGGTTCACGTAGACGTCGGTCGTGCCGCGACCGTTCGTCGTGAGCGAGATCCCGTCGGGAATCGATTCGAACGTGTAGCCGCCGACGGTGTCGCCGACGGAGATGATCGGCTTGACGCTCGATCCCGGCGCGAGCGGTGTGAGCATCGCCGGTGTCGAGGTCTGGAAGCCGGAGTCGTTGTCGCCCGCAGCCGCAGCCGCTGAGACGGCCAGCGCCGCGCAGAGCACGAGCGCCGACAAGATCAGGCGTTTCACGGTGCCTCCCTCCCCTGGTGAAGACTTGGTGACCGGGGTGTTCTAACAGGCCGCGAGCAGGAGATCGAGCATCACGTGCGGATCCCGCTTGACACGGGCGCCTGCGGGATCGCGCTTGCGAAGCTCGAGCGCGCGCGGATCGGTCAGCGGTACGAGGCGCCCCTCGCGGATCAGCGCCTCGTCGACGCCGCCGAGCCGCCCGCCGTAGGTCGTGTGCACGGGCACGCCGAGTGCGGCCGCCTCGCGGTTCATCGTCCCGCCGGCGGAGACGACGAGGTCGGCGAACGCGATCAGGCTCTGCGCGTCGACGGCCCGATCCGGAACGATCACCGAGGGCAGCTCGAGGCTCCGGACGAACGCTCGCTGCTCGTCGGTGCGCGGGATCACGAATGCGTGCACGTCGTCGCGGTTGCCGAGGAACTCGAGCGTCTGCGGGAAGAGCGGGTTCGAGTGGCGGTGGTAGAGCGAGACGTCGGGCGGCGGGCGCAGGACGACGAGCACACGCGCCGGGTCGAGCCGCCACGCGTCGAGGACGCTTCGGTCGGGCTCGAAATCGGAGAGGTAGTACTCCTCCTTCAACCCTTCGTACTGCAGGAGCTTTTCGTCGTCGACGCCGTAGGGCCGGAGCCGCTCGGGCGGGATCGCGTCGGGCACCACGACCTTCGTCGCGGCCCGGCACCCCAGCTGGTGCTGCAGCCACGCGAACTCGTAGTCGAACGTCGTCGAGCTCGGGATCCCGAGTCGCTTCGCCGTCATCGTCAGCTCGTGCGAGCCGTGGGCGAGCGCGACGTCGAAGTCGCGTCCTTTGGCCCAGCGGCGGAGCGCGCGGATGCGGGACCACATCGCGCGGGCCTTGCCCGTGCGCGAGCGCCCGCCGTGCCTGCCGATCACCTCGGCCTCGAGCCCGTGCAGCTCGAGCAGCTGCAACGTCTGCGCGTACTCGCGCGCGGTGATCTCGACCTCGTCGCCGCGGCCTCGCAGGATCTCGATCAGCGGCCGGAAGACGAGCACGTGCGCGCTCGCCGTCATGTCGCACCACACCCTCACGCGGCGATCGTCTCCGCGATCCGCGGCCGCCCGGGCACGCGCTCGACGTGGTGCTCGTGCCACAGCGTGAAGGCGAGGAGGCCCCAGAGCTGGCGCGAACGGTCCTCGCGTCGCTCCACGTGGTCGTCGATCAGGCGCGACACGACGCTCGGGTCGAAGTAGCCCTGTCGCCGGAGCGTGTCCTGCGAGAGCGTCTCGCGGGCGAACGGCTCGAGCTCGCCGCGGAGCCACGCCGCAGCCGGGATGGAGAATCCGCGCTTCCTGCCGGAGACGATCGACCGCGGAAGGAGCGGCTCCGCGGCCTTGCGCAGCAGCACCTTCTTCCTGAGCGACCGCACCTTGTGCCGCGTCGGCAGCGCGTGCGCGAAGCTTGCGACGACGGGGTCGCAGAACGGCACGCGTGCCTCGAGCGAGTGCGCCATGGATGCGCGATCGGTCTTCACGAGCAGGTCGTCGACGAGGTACACCGAGCGGTCGACGTCCTGCAGGCGCGCGAGCAGCTCGGCGCCGTCGGTCTCGGCGAACGCGTCGCGGTAGCTGTCCAGCGGGTCGTACCCGTTGCGCCGGCCCGTCAGCTCGGCGCGGAGCTCCGGCGAGAAGATCTCCTTCCAGCCGTGGTGGCGCTCGAGCGGCGGGAGGTGCGCCGCCCGCACGAAGCGCTTCGCGCGGTAGTCGAAGCTCGCCTTCGCGCTCGAGCTCGGCAGCCGCTCGACGAGCGGCGCCGCCAGACGCGCGGCGCGGCCGAAGCGGAGCGCGAGCAGGTCGGCCGCGTACGTGTAGTACCCGCCGAACAGCTCGTCGCCGCCTTCGCCGGAGAGCGCGACCTTGACGTGGCGCGCGGCGAGCTCCGAGACGAGATAGGTCGGGAGCGCCGATGAGTCGGCGAACGGCTCGTCGAACGCCTCGGCGAGCGCGGGCAGGAGCAGTGCGGCGTCGGGCCGCAGCACGAGCTCGTGGTGGTCGGTCGCGTACCGCTCCGCGACACGCCGTGCCTGAGCGAGCTCGTCGAACGAGCTCTCCTCGAAGCCGATCGAGAACGTTCGCAGCGGCTCGCCGCTCTCCTCGGCCGCGAGCGCTGCGAGCACGCCGGAGTCGACGCCGCCCGAGAGGAGCACGCCGACGGGCACGTCGCTCACGAGGTGCGCGCGCACCGAGTCGCGCAGCCGCGCGCGGCACTCCTCGACGAGCTCCGCCTCGTCGTCCTCGCGAACCGCGTCGGCCTGGACGGGCGCCGGGCGTGCGAAGCGCTCGATCCGAGCCTCGCCGGCCTCCCACACGAGGACGTGCCCCGCCGGAAGCTTCCGCGACTCGCGGAAGATCGTCAGCGGCGTCGGGATCGAGTTGAAGGCGAGGAACGCGTCGAGCGCGTCGGGGTCGACCTCGCCGCGCGGCAGCGCGCGCAGCTCCGACGCGAAGCGCAGCCCGTCGCCGTCGACGCGGTAGTAGAGCGGCTTGATCCCGAAGGAGTCGCGCGCGAGGAGCAGCCTCCGTCGAGGCGCGTCGAGGATCGCGATCGCGAACATCCCCCGCAGCCGACGCGCGAACGTGTCGCCCCACTCCTCGTAGGCGTGCACGAGCACCTCGGTGTCGCAGCGCGTCCGGAAGCGGTGGCCTGCGCGCTCGAGCTCCACGCGCAGCTCCTCGTGGTTGTAGATCTCGCCGTTCTGGACGACGTGGACCGTGCCGTCCTCGTTCGCGATCGGCTGGTCGCCGCCGTCGAGGTCGATGATCGACAGGCGGCGTGCGCCCAGTCCGACCTCGGCGTCCACGAGGAAGCCGTCCGAGTCCGGCCCGCGATGCTCGAGCGTCGCGGCCATCGCCTCGAGCTCGGCCCGGTCCACGGCGCCCGTGCGGCGCGCGATTCCGCAGATCCCACACACGAGGAGCAAACTATCGTCCCAGCGTGGAGCTCCACTCGCAGGAGCTGTGGCAGCTGACGGGGCTGCTCGTCGCGATGACGGCGCTCCTCGTCTTCGCGTCGTTCTTCAGCATCCCGTACCCGATCCTGCTCGTGCTGGGCGGCCTCGCGCTCGGGTTCGTGCCCGGCCTGCCCGACTTCGAGCTGCCGCCGGAGCTCGTGCTGATCGCGTTCCTGCCGCCGCTGCTCTATGCGTCGGCGTTCTTCACGTCGCTACGCGACCTCCGCGCCAACATCAGGCCGATCTCGCTCCTCGCCGTCGGTCTCGTCGGCGCGACGATGGTGGGGGTCGCGGTCGTCGCCCATGCAGTGATCGACGAGATCACGTGGCCCGCGGCGTTCGTGCTCGGCGCCGTCGTCTCGCCGACGGACCCGCTCGCGGCGACGACGATCGCGCGCCGTCTCGGTGTGCCGCGGCGGCTCGTCACCGTGATCGAGGGCGAGAGCCTCGTCAACGACGCAACCGCGCTCGTCTTCTACCGCACCGCCGTGGTCGCGACCGTGACCGGTGCGTTCTCGCTCTGGGAAGCAGGCGGCCGCCTCGTGTTGAACGCGGTCGCGGGTGTCGCGATCGGGCTGGCAGTGGGATACGTGATTCGGCAGATCCGGCGGAGGATCCATCACGCGCCGACCGAGATCACGATCGCGCTCCTCACCGGCTACCTCGCGTATCTGCCGGCCGAGGCGCTGGGTGTCTCCGCGGTCCTCGCCGCGGTGACCAGCGGGATCTACCTCGGCTGGTACACGCCGGAGCTCACGACCACGGACACGCGCCTTCAGGGCGAGGCGTTCTGGCGCATCCTCGTCTTCATCATGAATGCGGTCCTCTTCACGCTCGTCGGGCTCCAGCTGCCGCAGATCCTCGACGGGCTCACGGGCTGGTCTCGCTCGGAGGTCGCGACCGCGGGCGTCGCGGTGGTCGCCACGGTCGTGCTGATCCGGCTCGCGCTCGTGTTCCCGTTCGCGTACGTGCCGCGGTACCTCTCGGCCCGGATCCGCGCGCGAGACCCGTATCCGCCGTGGTCGATTCCCTTCACGCTCGGCTGGGCCGGCCTACGCGGTGCGGTCTCGCTCGCAGCGGCGCTCGCGATCCCGCTCGAGACCGACTCCGGCGCGCCGTTCCCCGCACGCGACCTGATCATCTTCCTGACGTTCTGCGTCATCCTCTTCACGCTCGTCGTCCAGGGCCTCACGCTGCCGTGGCTCATCGAGCGGCTCGGCCTCGAGGACGACGGGCTCGAGGCCGAGGAGGACGCGAGGGCCCGCAAGCGCGCCGCGATGGCGGCGCTCGAACGCCTCGACGAGATCGAGCGCGAGGGATGGGTCCGCGAGGACACGCTGGAGCGCTCGCGTGGCCTGTACCGGTTCCGGATCGACCGGTTCGCCGAGCGCCTCGGCCACGGCGACGGCGGGATCGAGGAGCGTTCGGGGTCGTATCAGCGACTCCGGCGCGAGCTCCTGCGCGCCGAGGAGCACGCCGTCGTCGAGATGCGGCGCGAGGGCGGGATCTCGGACGCGGTGATGAACCGCGTCCTCCGCGACATCGCGCTCGAGGACGCCCGGCTCGACCGAGACTAGTCGCCCGGGTGTACGACGCCGCGCGCCGACTGGCGCACGACGCGCCAGCCGGTCGACCAGAGCGTCCGCAGGTAGAGGCGCACCGACCGATCGGCGATCCACTCGAGGTCGTGCGCGAGCTTGTCCGACATCGACGTCTCGTAGCCGCGCCGGACCTGCGCGAGGCCGGTCAGACCCGGCCGGACGACGAGGCGCTGCCAGTACGCCGGCAGCTGCTCGGCGAGCTCCTCGAAGAAGCGTGGGCGGATCGGGCGCGGGCCGACGAAGCTCATGTCGCCGCGAAGGACGTTCCAGAACTGCGGCAGCTCGTCGAGCTGCGTCGCGCGGAGCCAGCGACCGAGGCGGGTCACCTCGTCGCGCGTGCGCTCGACGAGCTCCGGGCCGAGGTAGCCGCCGAGCCGGCTCTCGGCGTCTGGCTTCAGCGTGCGGAACTTGTGCATCGTGAAGACCCGCCCGGCGCGGCCGACGCGCTCGCCGCTGTAGAGCATCGGCCGACCGGTCGTGACGAGGATCGCGACCGCGACCCCGAGCCCGAACGGAAGCGCGACGAGCGAGAACAGGAGCGAGAACGCGATGTCGAGCGCCCTGATCGCGACGTCCGGACCGCGGCGGGGCGACTCGCGGGCCAGCCGCGCGTACCGCTCCGCGAGTGAGTCGGGGCGTTCAGTCATAATGGATGCTTATGGATACGCGCCAGCTGGCTGCATTCTGCGCGGTGGTCGAGAGGAAGAGCTTCTCACAGGCGGCGGAGCGCCTCGGGGTCACGCAGCCCGCTGTCAGCCTCCAGATCCGCGCGCTCGAGAAGCGGCTCGGCAAGCAGCTGCTCGATCGCTCGGGGCGCCGGGTCGAGCCCACCGAGGCGGGGCGACGACTCTACCGGAGCGCGCAGCGGATGCTCTCGCTCGAGGATCAGCTTCTCGAGGAGGTCGCGACCGTCGGCGAGGGCGAGCTGACCGGGACGCTCGACCTCGGCGCGTCGACGGGGCCGGCGGCGATCGTGCTGCCGCTGCTCCTCTGCGAGTTCCAGCGTGAGAACCCCGGCGTCAAGGTGTCGCTCACGGTCGCTGACACACACGCGGTCGTCGAGCATGTGGCGGCGCGCGAGCTCGAGCTCGGGATCGTGGGCGCGGCACGCCGCCAGCGCGGCGTCTCGTTCGAGCCCTTCTTCCGCGACGAGGTGATCCTCGCCACGCCGCCCGACCACGCATTCGCCGGGCGAACGATCACGCTCGACGAGCTGCGGAACCAGCCGCTGATCGTCATGCAGGAAGGCGGCGGCGTGCGCCAGCTGCTCGAGGACGAGCTGCGAAAGAGTGGGGAGCGGCTGCGCGACTTCGACGTGCCGCTCGAGCTCGGCCTGCAGGAGTCGGTCCGAAGCGCAGTCCTCGCGGGCTACGGCGTCACGTTCATCTCGCGCTCGGCGGTCGAGCAGGAGCTCGCCGGGGGCACGCTCGCCGAGGCGCGCGTTCGCGGACTGAACCTCGTGCGCGACGTCTCGCTCGTGCGGGCGGCGCGGCGTTCGCCGACGCGCGTCGCGGAAGCGTTCGTCGCGTTCGGCAAGGAACGCCTCGCGTGATCGTCCGCTGGGGGCTGGAAGAGCTCCCGTCGGTCCTCAGCGAGGCCGGTATCGAGAGGCCGCTGCTCGTCGCGAGCCCCCGGTGGTCGTCACTCGACATCCCACACGCGGCTTGGTGGGACGAGGTGCCGTCCGACACGATCGAGGCGCCGGACGACGTCGACGGTGTGCTCGCGGTCGGCGGCGGGAGTGCGATCGACACCGCCAAGGCGCCGTCCGCTGCGCGCGGTCTTCCCGTCGTGTCGGTGCCGACGACGTACTCGGGCTCGGAGTGGGCGCACACGTTCGGCATCCGGGATCCGGGACGGAAGATGGTCGGCGGCGGGGGCGGCGCGCGCATGGCGGGGATCGTCTACGAGCCGCGGCTGACCCTCGAGCTGCCTCGCGTGCAGACCGGCGGCACCGCGCTCAACGCGCTCGCGCACACGGCGGAGGCGCTCTACGTGAAGGGGCACACGCCCGAGGGCGACGAGCTTGCGCTCCAGGGAGCGCAGCTGATCGCGGACCTGCTACCCCGTGTGCTGGAACGGCCGGACGATCTCGAGCTGCGAACACATCTGCTCGAGGGTGCGTCGCATGCGGGCGAAGCACTCTCGATCGCCGGTCTCGCGCTCGGTCACGCGATGGCGCAGGCGGTCGGCGGGACCTACGGGGTCGCGCACGGAACGTCGAACGCGATCTGCCTTCCGGCGGCGCTCCGCTTCAACGCAGGGCTCGTCCCGGACGCCGTGCGTCGCTTCGGCGAGGCGATCGGGGCGCCCGACGATCCCGCTGCGAAGGTGACCGAGCTCGCGGCGCTCGCCGGCCCGACGCGGCTGCGCGACCTGGGCGTGCCCGAGGAGGACCTCCCGCGACTCGGCGCGACCGCCGCCGCGCGCGCCGGCAACCAGGCGAACCCCCGGCCCGCGACGCCGGAGGAAGTGACCGAGCTGCTCCGTTCGGTCTGGTGACGGTCTTGTCCCGCGAGTTGCCGCCTGGCAGCATGTAGTCGGTGGGTAATCGATTCCGGGTCGCCGTCCCCGGACTGCCGCGGCCGGTCTGGATCCTCAACCTCGGCTTCGCCGTGAACTCGGTCGGGAACGGGCTGATCGTCCCGTTCCTCCTGATCTACCTACACAACGTGCGCGGGTTCTCGCTCGGCGCCGCCGGCCTCGTGCCGACCGTGCACTTCGTCACCGCGCTCGTCTGCGGGATCGCGGCGGGTGCGCTGTTCGACCGGCTCGGCGGCCGCGTGACTGCGGCGGTCGCGCTCGTGCTGCTCGCAGTCGGCTTCGGGCTCTTCCCGCTCGTGCGCGAGGTCTGGCAGGCGCTCGTGCTCGCGGCGATCGCGGGTGCCGGGCGCGGCGCGTTCTGGCCGAGCTACTCCGGCTTGCTCGCCGCGGTGACGCCGCCCGAGCTGCGGCCGTCGGCGTACGCCGTGCAGCGAGTCGGCGGCAACCTCGGGCTCGCGATCGGAAGCCTCGCCGCGGGGTTGCTCGTGACGGTCTCCGATCCCGGGACGTTCACGATCATCTTCGTCCTCAACGCGGCGACGAGCCTCGTGTTCGCCGCGGCGCTGGCGTTCGTCCCTGCGGTGCAGCCCGTGGTCGGCGAGCAGTCCTCGGGCCGCTACCGCGCGGTCCTTCGCGACCGGACCTTCATCGCGCTGATCGCCGTCAACTTCGCGTTCGTGACCGCGGGCGTCGCGCTGCTGAACTCGGTGCTGCCGCTGTTCGCGAAGAACGACGTCGGCGTCGGCGAGCGCGTGATCGGCCTCGTCTTCGTCGTGAACACGATCACGATCGTCGTCGCGCAGTTCCCGGTCACGCGGATCCTCGAAGGGCGACGGCGGATGCAGGCGCTCGCCGTGATGGGCGGGATCTGGGCCTTCAGCTGGGTGCTCGCGCTCGCGGCAGGCGGGACGTCGCGGACGACGCTCGCGGCCGGGTTCCTGCTCGTCGCCGCGGCGGTCTTCGCGCTCGGCGAGTGCATCCACGGCGTCGTGCAGGGCCCGCTCGTGTCGGATCTCGCGCCGGCCGAGCTCCGCGGGCGCTACATGGCGGCGTGGCTGACGACGGCCCAGCTCGGCTTCGCGCTCGGCCCGGCGCTCGGCGCCCTCGCGCTCGCGACGTCGCCGGCACTCCTGTGGCTCGGGGCGGCCGGTGTCTGCGCGCTCTGCGCGGTCGCCTCGCTCGCGATCGAGGAGGGTCTGCCGGCCGTGCTGCGCCGCTCCCCGACGGCGGAGACGGCGACGACCTAGATAAGCGTCGCTAATGCGACGGATTACAAAGGCGGTGATACAGTCATCGCGTGCCGTTCGACGTGCTCGTGATCGGCAGCGGGGCCTCCGGCCTCGCCGCCGCTGTTTCCGCCGAGCGTGCGGGGGCGCGCGTCGCTCTGGCCACGAAGGGATCGCTCCAGTCGTGCAACTCGGCGAAGGCGCAGGGCGGCATCCAGGCCGCATTCGGTGAGGACGACTCGCCCGAGCAGCACGCCGAGGACGTCTGGAGCTCGAGCCACGAGACCGCCGACCGGCGGCTCGTCGAGGTGCTGACCACGGAGGCGCCGGGCGCGATCCACTGGCTCGAGGAGCTCGGCGTCGAGTTCACGCGCGAGAACGGCGGCTACCGGCTCGCGCGCTGCGGCGGCGCGACGCGCAAACGCCTGCTCCAGGTCGGCGACCGGACGGGGCACGCCATCACGAAGGCGTTGCGGGATGCCGTCGAGGCGTCCGACACCGCGCTCTACCCGAAGTCGCCGCTCTCCGAGCTCGTTCGGACGGAGCACGGCTGGCGCGCGCGCGTCGGCGAGCACGAGCTCGAGGCGTCGACGGTCGTCCTCGCGGCGGGCGGTCGGTGCTTCCGCGTCGCGAAGGAGCGCGGCGAGCTCTCGACGAACCACCCCGGCGCGACGGGCGAGGTGACGCAGATCGCGCTCGACATCGGGGCGGAGTCGCGCGACCTCGACGCGCTCCAGTACCACCCGAACGGCGGTGCGTGGCCCGAGAAGATGCAGGGCTACTCGATCCCCGAGACGACGCGTGCGTACGGTGCCGTGCTGCTGAACGCCGACGGCGACGAGTTCACGGACTCGCTGGGCCCGCGCGACGCGGTCTCGCAGGCGATCGTGGAGGAGGTCGAGAAGGGCAAGGGCGTGAAGACGCCGGACGGGCGGCCCGCCGTCTACCTCGACACGACGCGCATCGCGGAAGAGGACGCGGAGATCTCGCTGCCGTACATGCTGCGCCGCTACCGGAGCGGCGGCATCGACCCCTTGCGCGAGCGGATCCTCACCTATCCGGTGCTCCACTACCAGAACGGCGGCCTCGTGATCGACGAGCGCGCCGAGACGACGGTCGAAGGGTTGTTCGCGTGCGGCGAGATCGCCGGGGGCACGCACGGGCGGAACCGCATGATGGGCAACTCACTCCTCGAGTGCACCGTGTTCGGCCGGCGTGCAGGAGCGGCCGCGGCGGAGAAAGCGAAGGTATGAGCGCGATAACGACCGTAGACCTGCAGCACACGGTGGAGGACGCCGCGGCGCACCTCTACGTCTGGGCGTTGAAGGACATCCCGCAGGACCTGCGCGACGCGCTGGCGGCGGCGCGCGAGCGGGAGACGTCTGTGCCCGGCAAGCGCGTGCTCGAGACGATCCACCGCAACATCAACATCGCCGACGACGAGAAGAACCTCGTCTGCCAGGACACCGGCATCGCCGTCTACCACTGCCGCGTCGGCGAGCACTTCCCGCTCCATCCCGTGCGCATCTACGAGGGCCTGCGCGACGGCACCGCGCGCGCGACGATCGAGCACCCGCTCCGCTCGAACGCGGTGCACACGATCACGCGCGAGAACACCGGGCCGAACATCGGCTACCGGCTGCCGATCGTGCACTGGGAGTTCATCGCGGACTGGGACGGGCTCGACGTCAAGTGCGTGCCGAAGGGATCCGGCAGCGAGAACATGAGCTTCCTGAAGATGTGCGTCCCCGCCGACGGCGTGAAGGGGATCAAGCAGTTCGTGCTCGAGTCGATCGTCGGCGCCGGCGGCAAGCCGTGCCCACCCGGGATCGTCGGCGTGGGCATCGGCGGCTCGGCGGACTACGCGATGCACCTCGCCAAGGAGGCGATCATGCGGCCGATCGGGACGCGCAACGGCGATCCCGTCGTGGCGCAGCTCGAGGACGAGCTGTTCGAGCTCCTGAACGAGACGGGAATCGGGCCGATGGGCCTCGGCGGCGACGTCACGGTGCTCCAGTGCCACATCGAGCACGCGGACACGCACATGACGCTCAACCCCGTCGCGGTCAACTACCAGTGCTGGGCGGCGCGGCGCGCCTCGGCGCACATCGGGCCGGACGGCGCGACCGACTTCGACCGGGAGTTCTGATGGCAACCCACGAGGTCACATTTCCGATCACGGACGAGCAGGAGATCCTGAAGCTGCGCGCCGGCGACGAGGTCGTCGTGCAGGGCCACATCATCGGCATCCGCGACCGCACGCAGATCCGGATCTTCGACGAGGGGCAGGAGCCACCGATGGACCTGAGCGGCGCGTTCCTCCTGCACACCGCGCCCGGGGTGCGGAAGGTCGCCGAGGGCCGCTACGAGAAGGTCTGCATCGGGACGACGACGAGTGCCCGCATGGTGCGGTTCACCGAGCCGCTCGGGCAGCAGTACGGCGTGCGCGCGATCTGCGGCAAGGGCGGCTTCCCCGACGAGGCGATCGAGCCGATGCAGCGGCTCGGGATGGTCTACTTCGCGATCGTCGGCGGCGCGGCCGCGCTCGAGACGACGCAGATCGAGGAGATCGAGGAGGTCGCCTGGGAGGAGCTCATGCCCGAGTGCCTCTGGAAGTTCCGCGTCAAGGACTTCGGGCCGCTCACAGTCGGCATCGACGCGCACGGGAACTCGCTCTACCACGACGTGCAGTCACGGGCGCAGGACAAGTTGAAGGAGCTCTTTGCTCGACTTTGAGCCGCGCCGCGCAGGGCTGACGCACGTGATCGACAAGGGGCTCGGGCCCCGCGCCTGGGAGGACGTCCTCGAGACGAGCGGGGCGTACATCGACATCGTCAAGCTCGGCTGGGGGACGGCGTACGTCACGCCGAACCTGAAGCGCAAGCTCGAGGTGCTCCGCGAGAAACCCGTCGTCATCGGCGGGACGTTCTTCGAGGTCGTCTACGTGAAGGATCAGATCGAGGAGTACAAGGCGTGGCTTCGCGACCTCGGGCTCACGCATGTCGAGCTGTCGGACGGGACGGTCGAGATTCCGCGCGACCGCAAGCTCGAGCTGATCGCGGACTTCGCGCGCGACTTCACGGTGCTCTCCGAGGTCGGCTCGAAGGACTCGTCTGTCGAGTACACGGCGGACGAGTGGACCGCGTGGCTCCGCGAGGAGCTCGAAGCCGGCGCGTGGAAGGTGATCACCGAGGCGCGGGAGGGCGGCACCGCAGGGATCTTCGACTCCTCCGGCGGGATGCGCACCGAGCTGATCGGGGAGATCGCCGATGCGGTCGAGCCGGCGAACGTCATCTTCGAGGCGCCGACGAAGGCCGCGCAGGCGTGGTTCGTCAAGGCGCTCGGCCCCGAGGTCAACCTCGGGAACATCCCGCCCGACGAGGTGATCCCGCTCGAGACGCTCCGCCGCGGCCTGCGCGGCGACACGCTGAAGGAGGTGCTCCTTGGCGAGCGCGCCGGCGCTTCCTGAGCTCGACTTCGAGGCGATGTCGGCGGAGGAGCTCCTGCGCTGGGCGCACGAGGAGTTCGGCGATCGGCTGTGCCTGACCTGCTCCTGGCAGCGGCAGAGCTCGGCGCTCGTGCACATGGTCAGCGAGCTCGAGTTGGGCGTCGACGTCGTCGAGCTCGACACGCTCGTGCTCTTCCCCGAGACGTACGCGACCCGCGACCGGCTCGTGGAGCACTACGACCTGCAGCTGAAGTCGTTCCGGCCGATCGATCCGCCCGACCGGTTGTGGGAGACCGACCCGGACCGCTGCTGCGGCATCCGCAAGGTCGAGCCGCTCGAGCGCGCGCTCGCCGGGTACGACGCGTGGATCACGGGGATCCGCCGCGAGCAGTCCCCGACGCGCGCCGACGCGCAGAAGGTCGAGTGGTCCGAGCGCTACGGCGTCTGGAAGATCCAGCCGCTCGTCGACTGGGACTCGAAGCGCGTCGACGCCTACATCGCCGTGAACGAGATTCCGTACAACCCGCTGCACGACCGGGGCTATCCCTCGATCGGCTGCATCCACTGCACGCGGCCCGTCACGGCGGGCGAGGACGAGCGTGCGGGGCGCTGGGCCGGGTCGAACAAGCTCGAGTGCGGCATCCACGTGAACGCGCCACTACTCAAGGAGAGCAATGACTGAGCACATCTACGCCCACGAGCACCCGGAGTCGGACAGCCGCCGCGACGGCGGCTTCACGCTGTGGTTCACCGGGCTCTCGGGGGCGGGCAAATCGACGATCGCGCACCTCGTCGGGCCCGAGCTCGAGCGGCGCGGACACGTCGTCGAGTACCTCGACGGCGACACCGTTCGCACGCACCTGTCGAAGGGCCTCGGATTCTCGAAGGAGGATCGCGACACGAACATCGAGCGCATCGGCTGGGTCGCCTCGCGCCTGACGCGGCAGGGCGGGGCCGTGATCGCCGCGGCGATCTCCCCGTACGAGGAGACGCGTCGGAAGGCGCGCGCGATGGTCGAGGAGTGGGGCACGTTCGTCGAGGTGCACATCGACGCGTCGGTGGACGAATGCGCGAAGCGCGACGTCAAGGGTCTCTACGAGAAGGCGTTCAAGGGCGAGATCACCGGCTTCACGGGAGTCGACGATCCCTATGAGGAGCCGACGAACCCCGAGCTCGTCGTCAACACCGAGGAGCACGAGCCGGAGGATTCTGCGCGGCTGATCGTCGACAAGCTCGAAGAGCTCGGTCTCGTCGAGCCGGGAGTCCGGGCGTGACGGCGGTCGCGACGGACCGTCTGATCACGCCGCACGGCGGCGCGCTCGTCGACCGGGCCGGGGAGCGGCCCGATGATCTGGACACGCTCGAGGTGGTGACGCTGACCTCGCGAGAGCTGTCGGACCTCGGCATGATCGCGTCCGGTGCGCTCTCGCCGCTCGAGGGCTTCATGGACAAGGCCGACTACGAGTCCGTCCTCGAGGACATGCGGCTCGCGAACGGGCTTCCCTGGGCGATCCCGGTCTGTCTGGCCGTGGACGAGGCGCCCAAGGGCGACCGCGTGGCCCTGGCCACGGAGGACGGACGAACGGTCGCGGTGCTCGAGGTGGGCCATGTGTACCCATGTGCCACTGAAACGGAAGCGCAACAAGTGTTCCGCACGACCGACGAAGCCCATCCCGGCGTGGCACGGCTCTACGGCCAGAAGCCGAACTACCTGTCCGGCCGAGTCACCGTCTTCGATCGGCCGGAGCCGCAGTTCCCCGAGCTGGCGCTCGACCCGCGCGACACGCGCGCGGCGTTCACCGAGCGCGGCTGGAGGCGGGTCGTGGGCTTCCAGACGCGGAACCCGATCCACCGCGCGCACGAGTACCTGACGAAGGTCGCGCTCGAGACGGTCGACGGCCTGCTCGTCCACCCGCTCGTCGGCGACACGAAGGGCGACGACGTCCCCGCGGACGTGCGCGTCGACTGCTATCGCACGCTGCTCGCGGACTATTACCCCGAGGACAGGGTGCTGCTCTCGGCCTTCCCGGCCGCGATGCGGTATGCCGGTCCGCGCGAGGCGATCTGGCACGCGATCTGCCGCAAGAACTACGGCTGCTCGCACTTCATCGTCGGACGCGATCACGCCGGCGTCGGCGACTACTACGGCACGTACGACGCGCAGCTGATCTTCGACGAGTTCGAGCCCCACGAGCTCGACATCGAGCCGATGTTCTTCGAGCACTCGTTCTGGTGCCGCGCGTGCGGCTCGATGGCGAGCGCGAAGACGTGTCCGCACGACAAGGAGCAGCACGTCTTCCTCTCGGGCACCAAGGTGCGCGAGCTGCTCGGGAACGGCGAGGTGCCGCCGACGGAGTTCACGCGGCCCGAGGTGGCCGCGGTGCTGATCGAGGCATATCGGTCGTGAGGACGAGGGCCGCCGCCGCCCATCCGTATCGCGACACCGACGTGATCGACTCGCGGGCACCCCGGTTCAACCAGGCGACGATCGGCGTTCTGTCGATCGTCGCGGTCGCGACCGGCTGGTGGTGGTTGCTCGGTCTCCTCGCGCTGCAGCTCGCCGTCGGCCTGACCTTCGGACGGCGGTTCTGCCTGCCGTGCGTCGCGTACTTCGAGCTCGTCCAGCCGCTCGTCGGAGAGGGCTCGCTGGAGGACGCGCGGCCGCCGAGGGTCGCGAACATGGTCGGGCTCGCGGTGCTCGGCTCGGCGACGCTCGCTTACGCGAGCGGCTGGTCGATCGTCGGCGCGGCGCTCGGCGGGCTCGTCGCGGGGCTCGCGCTCATCGCCGCGCTCACGGGCTTCTGCACGGGTTGTGAGGCCTACAAGCTCGCCTGCCGGCTGACCGGCCGGCCGTTCGTCTCCTGCCCGTTGCCGCCGCAGCCTGCCCGTTGAACTGGCAGCTCTCGCTCGCCGGTCTCCTGATCGGTCTGCTCGTGGGGATGACCGGCATGGGCGGCGGATCGCTGATGACGCCGCTCCTCGTTCTCGTGTTCGGCTTCAAGCCGTCGGTCGCGATCGGCACCGACATCCTCCACGGCGCGATCTTCAAGTCGTTCGGGTCGTGGCGTCACCGCAAGCTTGGGACCGTTCACGCGCACCTGACGCTGTGGATGCTGCTCGGCAGCGCGCCGGCCTCGATCGCAGGCGTCGCGCTCGCGACATCGCTCGAGCACCGCTACGGCGACGGCTTCGAGGACGTCGCCGCGCACATCCTCGGCGCGGCACTCATCGTCGGCGGGCTCGGGTTCCTGCTGAAGACCTTCGTGACCGGCCGTGCGAAGAGCGACGCGCCGTTCATCCTCGCGCGTCGCGACAAGGCGATCGCGTTCGCACTCGGGCTTGCCGGTGGGTTCGTCGTCGGCCTGACGTCCGTCGGGAGCGGCACGTTCTTCGGGCTCGTGATGCTGCTCGTCTTCCCGCTCACGGCGGTGAAGGTCGTCGGCACCGACATCTTCCACGCGGCGGCGCTCCTCTGGGTCGCCGGAGCCAGCCACCTCGTCGCCGGCAACGTCGACCTCGGCGCCATGGGCTGGCTCCTGCTCGGTTCGATCCCCGGCGTGCTCGTCGGGAGCCAGGTGACCGTGAAGCTGCCGGACCGGATCCTCCGGGTCGGGCTTGCGACCGTGCTCACGCTGAGCGGCGTCAAGCTGCTCGGGGCGCCCGCGATCCTCCTCCCGCTCGTGCTCGCCGGCGGCGTTGCGCTCATCGCGTTCGTCGCCCGACGCCCGCAGCTCGCGCCCGACCCGGCCGCTTAGGCTCGCTTTAGCGCCGCACAGGCCGCCTCGTTGGGCGCGGAGCGCATCGTCGCGGCATGGACCAGCGCACCGCTCGACAGCTCGCGTTCACCGCAGTCGCTCTCTTCCTGCTCGCGCTCCTGCTCGCTCCCGGCGGACGCGCCTCGGATCAGTCGGACCGGCTCGGGGATGCGACGGCGTTCTTCTCGCACCGCCGACCGACGATCCTCTGCCCGACCGAGCTGGCGTGGACGGAAGACCCGCTCGTCTCGAGCCAGGCGGCCCCCGAGCGTGTCCTCGGGTACACGCGCATGTTCACGGACGAGATCGTGCTCGCGCCCGACGTCTGCGAAGGCTCGCGCGGCATCTCGGACCCGCGGCTCCGCCCGGAGGAGCGCGCGCTCGGCGCCCTCGTCCTCGTGCACGAGGCGCTCCACGTGCGTCGCTGGCCGAACCGTTGGGTCGAGGCGAAGGTCGAGTGCCTGGCGATCCGGCGCTTCACGCTCGGCGCGGTGCTGCTCGGCGCCTCACCGGAGCTCGCGGCGGAGCTCCTGCCCTACGCCCTTGCTGCCCACAAGCGGATGGGCGAGCTCTCGCCGCAGTACGCGGATCCCGGCTGCGCCACGCCGTAGCCCCGTTCGGTTCTCGTTTGACTGGGCACGGAGCCTTAGATAGACATCCCTAATACGCGCTATTAGTTCCGCCTATCTGGAGGTCTCCGTGCCCAGACGCATTCTCGCATTGCCCGTGCTCGCGTCGATCGCCCTGGCGCTCGTCGCCGGCGCCTCGGCTCGAACGAACAGCGGCTCGATCGCACTCGTCGCCTACTCGACGCCCCGCGCCGCGTACGCCGACCTGATCCCGGCGTTCCAGAAGACGCCCGCGGGCAAGGACACGTCGTTCCAGCAGAGCTACGGCGCGTCGGGCGAGCAGGCGAGAGCCGTCGAGGCGGGGCTCAAGGCCGACGTCGTCGCGCTCTCGCTCGAGCCCGACGTCACGGCACTCGTGAACAAGGGCCTGGTCCCTCGCACCTGGAAGAACGACAGGTGGGGCGGCATCGTCACGCGCTCCGTCGTCGTCTTCGCCGTCCGCAAAGGAAACCCGAAGAAGATCCGCGACTGGAGCGACCTCGTGAAGCCGGGCGTCCAGGTCGTGACGCCGAACGTGCAGACCTCCGGCGGCGCGAAGTGGAACATCATGGCCGCCTACGGCGCGCAGCTTCGCAAGAAGAAGACGCACGCACAGGCCGTCGCGTACCTGCGAAACCTCTACAAGCACATCGTCTCGCAGGACAAGAGCGCGCGTGAGGCCCTCCAGACGTTCCTCGCCGGCCGCGGCGACGTGCTGCTCGCGTACGAGAACGAGGCGATCTTCGCCAACCAGAACAACCAGGAGGTCCCGTACGTCATCCCGAAGGCGACGATCCGGATCGAGAATCCGATCGCCGTCGCGTCGAAGTCGCAGAACAAGACGACCGCGAACGCGTTCCTCCGCTTCCTGCGCACGGTGCCCGCTCAGAAGATCTTCGCCGAGAACGGCTACCGGCCGGTCGTCCCCGCAGCCGCGAAGGGCTACTCGTTCCCGGTCCGGCCGCAGCTCTTCTCGATCAAGTGGCTCGGCGGCTGGGCGAAGGTCGACAAGCGCTTCTTCGACCCGAACACCGGGATCGTCACGAAGATCCAGCGAGAGAGCGGGACGTCGAGCTGAGCACGCACGCAGAAGCTCCCGCGCGCCCGGCCGCCGTCTCACGGCCGGGCGCCGCAATCTCGCAGGGCCTCGTCACGGCGTACCTGACGCTGATCGTGCTCGTGCCGCTCGCCGCGGTCGTCTGGAAGTCGACGCAGGGGGAGCAGAGCTTCTGGGACGCCGTCACCGAGCCGCAGGCCGTCGCCGCCCTCAAGCTCACGTTCTTCGCGTCGGTCGCGGTCGCGCTCGTCAACGCCGTGATGGGAACGCTCATCGCGTGGGTGCTCGTGCGGGACCGCTTCCGCGGCCAGTCGTTCGTGAACTCGCTGATCGACCTCCCGTTCGCGCTGCCGACGATCGTCGCGGGCCTGACGCTGCTCGCCCTCTACGGGCCCAACGGGCCGTTCGGCATCGACGTCGCGTTCTCGCGCGCGGCGATCGTGCTCGCGCTCCTCTTCGTGACGCTCCCGTTCGTGATCCGCACCGTGCAGCCGGTGCTGCTCGAGCTCGACCGCGAGATGGAGGAGGCGGCCGCCTCGCTCGGCGCCGGCGCGATCCAGATCTTCCGGCGTGTCGTCTTCCCGAACCTCTTTCCCGCAGTGCTGTCGGGCGTCGCGCTTGCGTTCGCCCGCGCGATCGGCGAGTTCGGCTCGGTCGTCCTCATCTCGGGCAACCTCCCCTTCAAGACCGAGGTCGCGTCCGTCTACATCTTCGGGCGGATCGAGAGCGGCGACCCGGCGGGGGCAGCGGCCGTCTCGGTCGTCCTCCTCGCCGTCTCCTTCGCGACGCTCCTGGGGATCGGCGGACTGCGCCGCCGCGTGACGAGGCACGACCGTGCTTCGTAGGTACGCGCTCCGCTTCACGGCGCTCGGCTACCTCGCGCTGATTCTCGTGCTGCCCGTCGCGATGGTCTTCCGGCGGGCGTTCGAGGACGGGGTCGGCGCCGCGTGGGACGCCGTGACGACCCCCGAGGCGAAGCACGCGTTCCTGATCACGATCGTCATCGCGTTGATCGCGGTTCCCGCGAACACGATCTTCGGGATCGCCTGCGCGATCGCGATCGTGCGGCAGCGCTTCCCCGGCAAGGGAATCGTGAATGCGGTCGTCGATCTGCCGCTCGCGCTCTCGCCCGTCGTGATCGGGCTCGCGTTCCTGCTCCTGTTCGGCACCGGCGGCTGGTTCGCCGACGTGCCGTTCGACGTGATCTTCGCGCTGCCGTCGATGGTGCTCGTGACGATCTTCGTCTCGCTGCCGTTCGTCGTCCGCGAGGTCGTCCCCGTGCTGCGCGAGATCGGGACCGAGCAGGAGCAGGCGGCGTCGACGCTCGGCGCGTCGTCGTGGCAGACGTTCCGCCGCGTGACGCTGCCCGCGATCCGCTGGGCCGTCGCGTACGGCGTCGTCCTCACGACCGCGCGCGCCCTCGGCGAGTTCGGAGCGGTCAGCGTCGTCTCGGGGCGGATCGTCGGCAAGACCGACACGCTGACCCTGCACGTCGAGGAGCGCTTCCAGTCGTTCGACTACGTCGGCGCGTACGCCGCGTCGGTCGTGCTCGCCCTGCTCGCGATCGCGACGCTCGTCGCGATGAGCGTCTTCAAGCCCAAGGAGGGCAGATGATCGAGGCACGTTCGGTGTCGAAGCAGTTCGGGTCGTTCGTCGCGCTCGACGACGTCTCCGTGGACGTCCCCGCCGGCTCGCTGACGGCGCTGCTCGGCCCGAGCGGCAGCGGCAAGTCGACGCTCCTCCGGATCATCGCCGGGCTCGAGCAGCCGGACTCCGGCCGCGTGCTGATCGAAGGCCACGACATCACGTCGAAGCCGCCGCAGAAGCGCGGCGTCGGCTTCGTGTTCCAGCACTACGCCGCGTTCAAGCACATGACCGTCTGGAAGAACGTCGCGTTCGGGCTCGAGATCCGGCGGCGGCCGAAGCGGGAGATCAAGGAGCGAGTGACGCAGCTGCTCGAGCTCGTCCAGCTCGGCGGTCTCGCCGACCGCTATCCGGCGCAGCTCTCCGGCGGCCAGCGGCAGCGCATGGCGCTGGCGCGCGCGCTCGCCGTCGAGCCGAACGTCCTCCTCCTCGACGAGCCGTTCGGCGCGCTCGACGCTCGGGTGCGCAAGGAGCTCCGCGCCTGGCTCCGGCGGCTGCACGACGAGGTGCACGTGACGACGATCTTCGTCACGCACGACCAGGAAGAGGCGATGGACCTCGCGGACCAGATCGTGGTGATGAGCCACGGGCGGATCGAGCAGGTCGGCGGTGCGCGCGAGCTCTACGACAACCCCGCGAACGAGTTCGTGATGACGTTCGTCGGCGAGGTGAACCAGATGGGCCGCTCGTTCGTGCGGCCGCACGACGTCGAGTTCGGTGACGGCGACGAGGCCCGCGTGGAGCGCATCGTCCACCTCGGGTTCGAGGTTCGCGTCGAGCTGCGCCTGCAGAACGGCGAGGAGCTCTGGGCGCAGGTGACGCGCGAGGAGGCGGAGCGGCTCGAGCTGGTCGAAGGGGCGCGCGTGCGCGTTCGCCCCAGGCGCGCAAAGGTCTTCGGATAGCCTCGCGCGCGGGTTGCCGCGCGTCCTCTCCACGCTGCTCGTGGTCGGCCTCCTGGTCGGCACGTCGGCTGCCTTCGCGGTCACCGAGCGCCTGAAGCTCGTCCCCTCGCCGATCATCGCGCCGAAGGTGACGGAGTCGTTCTCTCCGGCGTGCGACTGCGCCACCGACGTCGCGCTCGTGCGCTTCCGGCTGCGCGACCCGGATCGGCTGACGGTGACGATCGTCGACGCCGACGGGGACACCGTCGCGACGTTGACCGAAGGCGAGGAGCACCAGGCGGGGCCCGTCCGGTTCACGTGGGACGGCCGCGGCGCCGACGAGGGTGAGTACCGCGCGAAGGTCCACCTCGCGCGTGCGCGCCGCACGATCGTGATCCCGAACACGATGCGGCTCGACACGACCCCGCCGGTGCTCACGGTCGAGTCGGTCATGCCGCGGGCGTTCTCGCCGGACGGCGACGGGAGGGCTGACGCCGTGCACGCGCGCTACTCGGTCTCGGAGCGCGCGTCGGTACTGCTGCTCGTCGACGGCGAGCGGGCGGTCGAGAGCCCGCCGCGCCTGAAGGGCAAGCTCGACTGGTACGGGCGGGGTCGGAGCGAAGGGACGTACGAGGTGACGCTCGGCGCACGCGACCTCGCCGGGAACGTCGCCCGGCCGTCGGCGCCTGTGCGCGTCCGGCTTCGGTTCATCGAGATCGCGCCGTCGCGCATGGTCGTTCCGGCCGGCGTCCGGTTCGGCGTACGCGTCTCGACGGACGTCAGGCGCTACCGCTGGCAGCTCGGCGGGCGTCGCGGGTCGTCGTCGGCGAACGTGCTGGTGCTCCGGGCGCCGCAGCGGCCCGGCCGCTACACGCTCGCGGTCGGGTACGACGGCCACAGCAGCGCGATCCCGGTCTTCGTCAGGCCGCGGCCGTGATCGCCGGCGGGATCATCGGCGCGCTCGGGGTCGCCGCGCTCATCGTGCTCCCGGGCCGCTGGCTGCGGCTCGCCGCGCTCGGCGCGACGCTCGTCGGCGGCGCGATCCTCGTCGTCACGCTCCGGCCGGAGGGGAACGACGCGCTGATCGCAGCGGCGGCCGTCGCGGGAGCGGTCGCCGCCGGCCTGCTCGGCGCGCTGTTCGTCCGCTGGCCGTGGCTGCTGCCCATGGCGGCGCTCGCGTGCGCGCCGGCGCGCGTGCCGGTCAAGATCGGCGGCGAGGAGGCGAGCCTGCTCCTCCCGCTCTACGTCGTCGTCAGCGGCGGAGTCGTCGCGCTGGCGTGGGAGCTCTGGCGCGGCGACGTGCGATCGCGCGAGCTCGGGCTGCTGTCGTGGCCGCTCGCGGCGTTCCTCGCCTGGACGGGCGTGTCGCTGCTCTGGAGCGACGGGCCGCGCCAGGGAGCCGTGTCGCTGGCGGCGTTCTTCCTGCCGTTCGGGCTGCTCGCGCTGATGGTCGCGCGCCTGCCGTGGCAGCGTCGGTGGCTCAAGGCGCTCACGATCGAGCTCGTCGCGATGGCCGCGGCGTTCGCGGCGATCGGCGTCTACCAGTGGGCGACGCGCGACGTCTTCTGGAACCCGAAGGTGATCGTCTCGAACGCCTACGCGCCGTTCTTCCGGGTGAACTCGGTGTTCTGGGATCCGTCGATCTACGGCCGCTTCCTCGTCGTCGCGATCGTGGTCGCGCTCGTCGTCGCGCTGTACGGGCAGCGCCGCGACTCGATCTACGCCGCGGTCGCGATCGTCGGACTCTGGGTCGGGCTGCTGTTCTCGTTCTCGCAGTCGAGCTTCGTCGCCCTCATCGCCGGCGTCGTCGGCGCGATCGCGCTCGCGTGGCAGCGACGGGCGGTCATCGCGCTCGCGTGTGCCGCGGTCGCCCTGCTCGCCGCAGGCTTCGTCGTCCCGTCGGTTCGGGCGGAGATCCTCGACAACACCGACCGGGCGACGGGCAACCGCTCGAGCCTCGTGCGCGAGGGGACGAGGATCGCGGTCGACCATCCGCTCGGCGGCGTCGGGCTCGGCGGGTTCAAGCGCGCCTACGGCGAGCGCGTGGGCTTCCGCGCGGCCGACCCTGCGCGCGCGGCCTCGCACAACACGCCGGTGACCGTCGCCGCGGAGACCGGCCTGCCCGGCCTGCTGCTCTTCGGCTGGCTCGTCGCGACGGCGCTCTGGCTGGCGTTCCGTCGCGTGTCGCACAGCTTCGCGGGACGCGCGTCCCTCTGCTTCGGCCTCGCGCTCGTGACGATCCTCGTGCACTCGCTCTTCTACAACGCGTTCTTCGAGGACCCGATGAGCTGGGGGCTCCTCGGCCTGACCGCTCTCGGCTACGCGTGGCGGACGAGCGCCCGCGCGAGCCGGGCGCGCTCGACCGGCAAGTAGAAGCCGAGCGCGAGGAGCACGAGCGGGTACGCGACGATGAGCGCGATCGAGACGTCGAGCCGGTCGACGACCCGGCCGATCACGGTCAGCGCCGCCGCCGTGAAGAGCACCGTGCACACGCGGCGCCACTGGTACGGGACCGGGTAGAGGCGCTGCGAGTACACGGCCATCGCCGCGAACATGACGGCGAACGCGGTCAGCGCGGCGGCTGCGGCGCCGCGGATCCCGTACGGCGGAATCAGCAGCAGGTTGAGCACGACGTCGATCAGCGCAGCCGAGCCGGTGATCACCCAGTTGAACTGCGTACGGCGCAGCCGGCCGATCCCGATCGCGACGACGGTGTACGCGCCCCACAGGGCGCCGGAGAACGCCAGCGGCGCGACGACGTCGGCGCCGGGCCAGAACGCCTCGTTCCGGGCGAGCACCCGCACGATCCACGGGGCGAGCACGCCGAGCGCGAGCGAGAGCCAGCACGAGACGTAGAGCAGATAGGTGAGCACGAACGCGTACGTGCGGCGCGCCTCGCGCTCGTCCTCGATCGAGTACGCAAACGCCGGCCAGGCCATCCGGAACGCGACGAGCAGCAGCACCATCGCGGAGGCGATCCGGACGCCGAGCGAGTAGCGGCCCACGTCCTCCTGGCCCGCGATCCGCGCGAGGAAGAAGCGGTCGCTGAAGTTGAGCGCCCAGAGCGCGAGCCCGGACGGCACGAGCGGGAGCCCGAACCGGTTCATGCGCCTCAGCAGCTCGCGGTCGAACTGGAGGCCGAGCTGCTCGCGGCGGTAGCCGAGGAGCGCGAGGTAGACGAGGAGCGTGCCGGTGAAGTTCCCGACGACGACGCCGAGCGCGCCCTCGTCGAGGACGACCACGAGCAGGATCGTCGTGCCGATCGTCAGGAGCACGTTCGCGAGGCTCGCCGCGACGAACGCGACCGAGCGCTCCTCGACGCGGAAGAGCGACGTCAGCTGCTCGTAGTTCATCTGGGCCCAGAGCCCGACGAACGACGCACGGACGAGCGTGTCGTCGTGGACGTTCAGGAACTCCGAGACGGCGTGCGCGAAGACCCAGCCGAGCACGAGCCCGACCGTCGACGTCGCCATCGTGAACCAGAACGACGTCCGGAGGACCTTCAGTCGCTGCGCCGGCTCGGTCGAGTCGAAGTAGAAGCGGAAGAACGCGGTCGAGATGCCCGCGCGGAGGAGCGTGACGAGGATCGCGTTCAGCGCGACGAGCGTCTCGACGCGGCCGTAGTCGGCGGGCGTGAGGTAGCTCGTGTAGAGCGGCAGGAGGAGGACCGCCAGGATCCGGGAGACGAGGCCGCCGAGGCCGTAGATCGCCGAGTGCTTGCCGAGTCGCCGGAGCTGCGCGCCGATCACGCGAGCACCTCGCGGACGTTCCGCAGCCTCGTCGTCAGGAGCGAGCGCGAGCGCGACGAATCGAGGGTGCAGTCGAGCGGGCGCGTCAGGCCCGCCTCGGTCGTCGAGGTGCATGGGACGTCGCGCTTGGCGATCAGCCGGGCCAGGTCGCAGCGGCTCACGGCCTCGTCGGCTGCGACGTGGAGCGGGCCCGAGACGGCGAGTCGGGTGAGCTCGAGGAGCGCGTCCGCGAGGTCGCCGACGTGTGTCGGGCAGCGGAGCTCGTCGGTGAAGAAGGGGAAGCGCGCCTCGAGCGCGTCCTGCTCGTGGCGTCCCGGCACCGGGCCGCCGTAGAGCAGCGACGTCCGGACGAGGAGCGCGCCGGGGTGTGCGTCAGCGACCGCGCGCTCTGCCGCCGCCTTTGCGCGGCCGTACTCCGTCACGGGGTCTGGCTCGTCGTCCTCGACGTAGCGGCCGCGCGCGCCGCTGAAGACGACGTCCGTCGACATGTGGATCAGTCTGGCACCGGCCGCTGACGCGGCCTCGGCCACGACGCGCGCGCCGTCGACGTTCACGCTCCACGCGTCGGGCGGGTCCTGGCGGTAGGCGGTGTGGATCACGGTGTCGTACCGCGCGACGGCCCGGCCGACCGCATCCGGGTCGCGCACGTCGAAGTCGCGGGTCGAGACGCCGTCGCAGCCCCGCGCTACGAGCTCACGGCCGAGGTAGCCCGTCCCGCCCGTGACGAGGATCCGCACGGTCAGAGACGTGCGTAGAGGGCGAGGAGCCGGTCGGCGATCTTCTCGTCGTCGTGGACGGCCTCGACGTACGCGCGGCTCTGCTCGGCGCGCCGCCGCCGCTCGCTCTCGTCCTCGACGAGCGGACGCAGGACGTCGACGAGCGTCTCCTTCGTCGCGTTCGCGATCGGCACCGGGACGCCGAAGGCGTCCTGCGTGCGGCGGACCGCGTCGTCGTGCAGGAAGGTCACGACCGGCTTCCCGAGCGCCATCGCCTCGATCGCGAAGATGCCGTACCAGCCGGCGTTCAGCTGGTCGACGACGATGTCGGCGCGCCGGTACCGCTCGACCGCCTCGTCGTGCGTCACGCCGTGCACGACGTCGAGGTCGACCGGCAGCTGCGCGCACGCGGCTTCCACGAACTCGGTGCCCTTGCTCGCCTTGCGCGACGGTGCGTGGACGACGAGCGGTCGCTGCTCGGCTCGCCCCGGCGACGGCACGTAGCGCTTCAGGTCGATCCCCGGCGGGATCACCTCGGCGTCGGGCACCCAGCGGATCGCGTCGTACGAGCCGACGACGCGCGCGTCGGCCTTGCGTGCGTACGAGAGCTGCTCGGGCGTCTTCCCGCGGATGTCCGAGCCGACGAAGTGGAAGACCGCCTTGCGCCCGGTGGCGCGGAGGATCGGGAACTGGAGGCGGCGCGGGACCAGCGTGAGGCCGAAGTAGAAGTGGAAGACGTCCGTCTTCGGCAGCAGCCGCGCGAGCGCGCGCCACTGCGTGAGCTGGGCACGAAGGAAGCCGTCCGGGCGGTTCAGGTTGACGTCGAACTCGGTCGGACGGAACGGCTGCGGCCTGAAGACGACGAGCCGCGCGTCGACGCCGCGCCGCTTGAGCGCCTCGACGTTCTTGTAGGCGATGCCGGCCATGTTCACGGGCGCGTGCGTGACCCGCAGCGGCCTGTTCACGAATCGCCCCGAACCCGGCACGAAGCCGACACAGCCGCGTCACACCTCGGCGGGTAGGCTCGAACCGAGTCCCCTTGTTCCCCCTCTGGGAGGGTGGGGGGTGAGTGGGTGGGGGCGAACCACCGGGCGCGCGGGGTCACTCGTCCCATTCGACCTGGTCGAAGTAGCGCAGGGCTCGGCGGGTCGGGCGGACTCTGGACGCGTGCGCGGCGAGCTCCTCCTCGTCGAGCTCGCCGAGCGCGAACTTGACGCCGAGGTACGGGAGGTTCAGGTCGTCCTGGTAGACGACGGTCGAGATCCGCGGGTTGATCTCGATCACCTTGTCGCCGACGAGCTGGATGTTGAAGAAGTGGTCGAGCCCGAGCTCGCCGACGATCCGCTGGGCGACGTCGACGAGCCACGGGTCGTCGAGCGTCTCGAAGTACATCGCGAGGCCGGCGCGCATCGCCTCACGCGTCTTCGGGTGGCCGAGGACGATGCGCCCCTCGCGCGCGATCCCGTCGATCGTCCGCTCCTTGCCGCGCGCCAGCTCCATCACGAGGAGCTCCGGTCCGCCCTCGTCGGGCAGGAGCGCGAGGAGCTCGTCGAGCCGCATCGCCGGCGCGACGCCGGGCCGGTTCGTGAGGAGCTCCTCGAGCGCGTCGGCAGACGCGGACAGCACCCGGAACCCGCGCGACCCGGACGACTCCAGCGGCTTCACCGCGACGTCCTCACCGGGATACCCCAGCTCGCGCGCGGCGGCAGCGACCTCGTCGCGACCGCGGGCGCGCCGCCACGAGGGCCCCGGGGCGCCGATCGCGTCGAGCAGCGCGTACGTCTCCGCCTTGTCGTTCGAGCGGCGAACGGCTGCGGGAGACGCGACGAGCACCGTCGCGTCGAACCGATCGCGCGACTCCGCGAGCGTGAGGAGCTCGTACGACGACTGCGGGATCACCGCGTCGACGCTTTCGCGCGCGCACACGTCGAGCAGCGCGTCCACGAACGCGGGATCGCCGCCGCCCGGCGTGACGTGGAACGCATCGCAGAGATGTCGGCCCGCGGCGAGCTCCGACATGTCGGTGCCGACGACGCGGATCTCCCGCTCGCCGTTCGTCCGCAGCGCGCGAACGAGCGCCGGCGCGCCGGGGACACCCGCCGCGGTGAGGAGGACGGTGAGCGGCCTCACGCCATGTCGATCCGGTCGTCGGCGAGCCGCTCGAGGTCGCGCGCCCGCTCCGCCTCCAGCATCGCGCGCATCGTCTCGCCCATCGACGCGCCGGGATACACCCAGATCTCGGGATGCGTCAGCAGCTGGAGCCACTCGAGCTCACCGCGGCGAAGCGCCTCGTGTGGGCAGCCGGAGCGCCAGTGGCGGTTCGAGTCGGATCGATAGTGCTCGGGCGAGAACCACGGCTCCGCCATCACGTTGACCGCACCCTCGAGCGGCGCGCGCATGAACTCGGGATCCGGGTTGTGCCACGCGACGCACGCGGTCGAAGCGATCGTCGAGATCGACGTGCGGGTGCACCGCGTGATGCCCGACGCGATGGCCGAGCTCGCGCAGGCGTGCGATCGTGCGCTCGCCCTCGTGCGACGCGAGGTTGTAGAAGACGCTCCGGGTCATCAGGAAGTACGTCGCGACAGCGCCGGCCTCGGACTCGAGCTCCGCCATGCGGAGCGCCGCGTCGAGCGTGAGGTCGACGTCGTGCCGCAGGATCACGTCGCCGGCCGCCGGCGCGCCGTCGAAGGTCGCGAACCGGTAGCCGCCCGCCGTCGCCGCCTCGAGCAGCTCGCCGTAGTGCTCGAGCTCGAACCCGCAGGACGCGCTCACGCGACCTCCACGTCGACGAGCTTCGCCGCCGCCTCGGCCCGCTCGAGTGCCTCGAGGTTCGTGTCGGCGACCGCGATCACATAGCCGCGCCGGTCGCCGTCGAGCCGGACGGGCCGGATCGTCTCGCCTTCGGTCAGGTAGAGGTCGGCCTGCACGACGCCCGGAAACGCGAGCACCTTGTCGAGCGTGCCGATCGACGTCACGGTGCCGGTCGGCAGCGGGCCCGGCGACGCGGTGAGGAAGCGGATCGCGAGCGGCTGCTTGAAGGCAGGCTGCACGAGCTCGTCCGGGACCTCCTCGCCGAGCGCCTGCCGGAGCGCGACCTCGACGAGGTCGACGCCGGTCGCGTGCCGCGCCAGGTCCGCCATCTGGCCTCCGGGGATGCGCGCGGCGACCTCGATCACGAGCACCCGCCCGTCGTCGGTCGCGAGGAGCTGCGGAAAGGCGATCCCGTTTTCGAGCCCGAGCGCGTGGACCGCGTGCACCGCGACGCGCTCCGCCTCCTCGAGCTGGTCGCCGAAGATCGTCGCCGGGTAGACGTGGATCCAGCCGACGCCGAAGCCGACGCCCGGCGGGCGCAGGCGGTCGGAGAGCGTGAGCGGGAACGCGACGCCGTCGCGGACGACGACGAGCCCGTTCAGCTCGAGCGCCTCGACGTACTCCTCGACGATCGCCTCGTCGGTCGGCGACTCGGCGAGCGCGACGTGCAGGTGACGCTCGAGGTCGTCCGCCGACTCGAGGCGGAAGACGCCTCGCTGTCCGCCCGAGTCCGCGGGCTTGAGGACCGCCGGCAGCCCGACGCGCTCGAGCGCGGCGTAGCCTTCGTGCACGTTCCGCACGGCGGCGAACCGCGGCTGCGGGACGCCCGCCTCGGCGAGCACCCGCCGCATCGCGATCTTCTGCGTCATCACGTATGCGGTCTCGGTGCCGATCCCCGGCAGGCCGAGCGCCTCCGCGACCGCCGCGACGACCGGCACGGCGCGATCTGCCGAGATCGTCAGCACGCCGTCGACGCCGTGGCGGCGCCCGACCTCGACGACGGCCGCGACGTCGCTGAAGTCCACGACCTCCGCGACATCCGCCTCCGCGAGCCCCGGCGCGTCCGGATTGCGGTCGACCGCGACGACGCGCAGGCCGCGGGCGCGGGCCTGCGCGATCGCGCGGCGCTGGTGCCGGCCGGCGCCGACGAAGAGGACCGTCTTCACGACGGCGAAACGCTACGCGTCCAGGGACGGCAGGAGCGGCACGACCCGCTTCCAGCGGGAGATCTCGCAGCCGTTCCGGAGCTGGAACTTCGCCCAGACGCGCGCGCCTCGGAATCGTCCGGTCACGATCGCGACGTCGGGGCCGCCGAAGATCTCGGTGCACACCGAGCCCCTCGGCACCGGCCGGAACGGGTTCGGCGTCGCGAGCAGCTTCGTGCAGGCAGCGGTGCGCGAGGGGTGGGAGCCGCCGGGCGGTCCGCAGCGAAGCGTCGAGCGCTGAGACGCCCCGTCCATGCCCTGCGGCCAGATCGTGATCGTCAGAGCCGTGAGTGCGGCCGCGAGCGCCGACATGATCCGGAGGGTACCCAGGCTAGACTCGCGCGGTGGCGCTCGAAGGCAAACGCGTCCTGATCACGGGCGGCGCGGGCTTCATCGGCACGACGCTCGCGCGCGAGCTCGTCGATCGCAACGAGATCGTCGCGGTCGACAACCTCCACCGCGACGCGCTGTCGCAGACCGAGCTCGCCGACCATCCGAACTTCACGCTGCAGCAGGGCGACGTCCTCGACGCCGACCTGATTCGCGAGCTCGCGCGCGGCGCGACCCACATCGTCCACTGCGCTGGCATCGCGGGCGTCGACACGGTGCTGCAGAGCCCGGTTCGCACGATGCGCGTGAACGTGATCGGGACGTACAACGTGCTCGAGGCCGGGCTCGCCACCATCGACACGCTCGAGCGCCTCGTCGACTTCTCGACGAGCGAGGTCTTCGGCTCGCAGGCGTTCCGCGTCGCCGAGACGAGCGCGACCGTGACGGGCTCCGTCGGCGAAGCGCGCTGGACCTACGCGGTCTCGAAGCTCGCAGGCGAGCACATGGCCCACGCGTACCACGCCGAGCTCGGGCTGCCGACGACGTCGGTGCGCCCGTTCAACGTCTTCGGCCCCGGCCAGATCGGCGGCGGCGCCATCCGCGCGTTCATCGAGTCGGCGCTCGCCGAGGAGGACCTGACGATCCACGGTGACGGGTCGCAGATCCGCGCCTGGTGCTACGTCGACGACATGGTGAACGGCACGCTGCTCGCGCTCGAGCACCCGAACGCGGTCGGCGAGAGCTTCAACATCGGGAACGCGCGCTCGGCGGTCACGATCTACGACCTCGCGCAGCGCATCAAGCGGCTGACCGGATGCCCGGGCGAGATCGTCTTCCGGCCGCTGCACTACACCGACGTCGAGCTGCGGATCCCGAACGTCGACAAGGCGCGCGAACTGCTCGGGTTCGAGGCGGCCGTCGAGCTCGACGAGGGTCTCGGCCGGACGGTCGCCTGGTACCGCAGCAGGCTCTTGACAGGAAGTAAGTGATCACTTACTCTCTCTGGGCATGAGCCCGACCGCGACCCGCATGACCGCCGACGAGCGCCGCGAGGCGATCCTCGAGGCCGCGCGGGACGAGTTCGCGTCGACCGGCTACCACGGGACGTCGACGGAGACGATCGCCGAGGCGGCCGGGATCTCGCAGCCGTACCTCTTCCGGCTCTTCGGGACGAAGAAGGAGCTCTTCCTCGCGAGCGTCCGGCGCTGCTTCCGCGAGACCCTCGAGACGTTCATGCGGGCGGCCGAGGGGAAGCGCGGCGAGGAGGCGCTGGAGGCGATGGGTGAGTCGTACATGGGGCTCCTGGCCGACCGCAGCCGGCTGATGGCGCAGATGCAGGCCTATGCCTCCTGCGACGACCCGGAGATCCGCGCGGTCGTCCGCGAGGGCTACGGCGACCTCTTCAGCTGGACCGAGCGGGTCTCGGGGCTGCCGCCGGCGGAGGTCAGCCGCTTCTTCGCCTACGGAATGCTGCTGAACGTCGTCGCCGCGATGGATCTCCTCAACTCGGACGAGCCGTGGGCGCAGCGCCTGCTCGAGGGCTGCCGGGACGGCCACTAGGGAAGAACGGGCTCTCTTTTTCGTCTTGAAGATAGTGACTACTCACACCATGGAAAGCGAGGCACCGGTGTCACGCGCACGAACGCTCTGGACGCTGGCGATCACGTCGATCGCACTCTTCATGGTCGTGCTCGACAACCTCGTCGTCTCGACCGCACTCCCGGTCATCCGCGTCGACCTCGGCGCGTCGATCGAGGAGCTCGAATGGACGGTGAACGCGTACACGCTCACGTTCGCCGTCTTCCTGCTCACGGGCGCAGCGCTCGGCGACCGGTTCGGCCGCAAGCGCATGTTCGCGCTCGGGCTCGGGATCTTCACCGCCGCCTCGGCGGCCGCCGCGCTTGCGCCCTCGATGGGCGCGCTCATCGCGGCGCGCGCCGTTCAGGGCGTCGGCGGCGCACTCGTGATGCCGCTGACGCTGACGCTCCTGTCGGCGGCGTTCCCCGCGGAGCGGCGCGGGGTCGCGCTCGGGATCTGGGGCGCGATCGGCGGAATCGCGGTGGCGAGCGGCCCGCTCGTCGGCGGCGCGGTGATCGAGGGCATCTCGTGGCAGTGGATCTTCTGGCTCAACGTGCCGGTCGGGCTGCTGCTCGTGCCGCTGGCGATCGCGCGCCTCCGCGAGAGCTTCGGCCCGGACAAGGCGCTCGACCTGCCCGGCCTCGCGCTCGCGAGCGGCGGACTGCTCGGCATCGTCTGGGGTCTCGTGAACGGGAACGCGGACGGCTGGACGAGCCCGTCGATCGTCGCGTCGCTCGCCGCCGGCGTCGCGCTGCTCGTCGGGTTCGTCATGTGGGAGCTCCGCACCGAGCAGCCGATGCTGCCGATGCGCTTCTTCCGCAACCGCGGCTTCTCCGCCGCGAACGGCGCGTCGCTCGCGATGTCGTTCGGGATGTTCGGCTCGATCTTCCTGCTGACGCAGTTCTTCCAGACGGCGCAGGGCTACTCGCCGCTCGAGGCGGGCCTGCGCGTCCTCCCCTGGACGGCGATGCCGATGATCGTCGCGCCGATCGCCGGAGCGCTCTCCGAACGCATCGGCGCCCGCCCGATCCTCGCGGCCGGGCTCGGTTTGCAGGCGGTCGGCCTCGCCTGGATCGCCGCGGTCTCGACTGCGACGGTTGGCTACGCGTCGCTCGTCGGCCCGTTCATCGTCTCGGGCATCGGGATGGGGCTGTTCTTCGCGCCGATGGCGTACGTCATCCTCAGCGCGGTGAGGCCCGCCGAGGAGGGCAAGGCGTCCGGCGCGAACAACGCGGTGCGCGAGGTCGGCGGCGTGCTCGGCGTCGCGGTGCTCGCGTCGGTGTTCTCGCGCTACGGCGGGTACGAGTCGGCGGAGACGTTCAACGACGGCCTCGTCGTCGCGACCTGGGTCGGCGCGGTCGTCGTCGCTGCCGGCGCGGTCTCGGCGCTCGCGATCCCCGGCCGCAAGCAGGCCGAGCAGGTCGGCGAGCCTGCGCTGGAGGCCGCCTAGAGAGACGGCGGCAGGCCTGGGAGCGGCCAGCTCGGGTCCGGCTCCCAGGCCTCCCACCCCGTCGGAAACGGATCGGCCGCGATCACGCGCCGGGCCTCGGCGTAGATCGCGGCCGCTTCGTCTGCCGAGACGAATCCCTCTTCGACCGCGCTCGCGAGCTCGTGCTCGTCCTTCCAGCGCCACTCGCCGTCGCGCGTCCGGACGAGGTCGAGCAGCTGATCGGCCGTGTCGAAGCCGAGCGCGGTCCGTCTGAACGGCTCCTGGAGGTTCACGTACCAGGCCTCGCCGAGCAGCCAGATCGCGTGCGCCGCGCCGGCGGGCCAGAGCTGGAGCACGCCCGGCGCCTGCCACGGGCGCTCGACGAGCTCCTGCTCGTAGGGCAGCTCGTCGCGCACCGCCGGCCGAAGGCACGGCGCGCCTGCGGGGATCCAGAGCGCGAGCAGCTCCTCGGTGTCCGACACGACGTTCGCGGACCAGACGAGGAACGTGCGGTCGCCACGCGTGTGACGGACGACGATCGGGTGCCCGGGCGCGAACGACTCGGCCACGGGGCGTGAGTGTAGGCTCCGCCCGACGATGGCCGAACCCGAGGTGCTGGCGGTTCCTTCGGCGGACGCCGAGCTCGAGGCCGCGCCACACGTCTCGCTCGTCGTGCCGATCTACAACGAGGAAGCGAGCGTCGACGAGTTGTACCGGCGCACGATCGAGACGCTCGAGGCGGACGGCGTCTCGTTCGAGTTGATCTTCGTCGACGACGGATCGAGCGACGGGACGTTCGCGGTGCTCGAGCGCCTGCACGATGCCGATCCGCGCGTGCGGGTCGTCCGCTTCAAGCGGAACTTCGGCCAGCATCCGGCGATGCACGCCGGCCTCGTGCGGGCGCGCGGCGAGATCCTCGTGACGATGGACGGCGACCTGCAGAACGCGCCCGAGGACATTCCGAAGCTCGTGCGTGCGGTCGAGAACGGGTCCGACGTCGCGAGCGGGCGCCGCGCGTCGCGGCACGACTCGTGGGGGCGGACGCTGCCGAGCCGGATGATCAACGGCATGCTCCGGCGCTTCACGCGCGTGGACATCACCGACTTCGGCTGTGCGTTCAACGCGTACCGCCGCTCGGCGGTCGAGCCGATGCTCGGCGCGATCGGCAAGCAGAAGTTCACGAAGGCGCTGATCCTCTCCGGCGGTGCGAGCGTGGTCGAGGTCGACGTCGCGCACGCGCCGCGCGAGGGCCGCTCGCGCTACTCGCCGCTTCGGTTGACCGGCCTCGCGCTGCACGTGCTCGCGGGGTTCTGGCCGCAGCCGATCCAGTGGATCGGGATCGCGCTCGGCGTCGTCTGCACGTTCCTCGCGCTCGCCCTCGGGATCTACGGCATCTGGTGGTGGGTCGACCGCGAGAACTTCCCGGGGCCGCTCCTCGGCGGCGTCGCCGTGCTCTTCGTCCTCGGGATCCAGGGCTTCATCCTCGCGCTCGTGGGCGAGTACCTCGCGCGGATCCAGCGGGACGTGAGCGGGCGCCCGCTCTACACGATCGAGCGCGAGCTGTAGACAGGTTCGGCGCCCGCCGGGAACAGGTACAAAGCAGCCCGTGAAGCGCGTTCTCGTCACCGGCGGCGCCGGGTTCATCGCCGCCAACTTCATCCATCACCTCCTGCGGGCGACGCCGTACGAGGTCGTCTCGCTCGACGCGCTGACGTACGCGGGCAACCCGGCGAACCTGCAGGACGTGATGGCCCACGAGCGCCTCTCGTTCGTGCACGGCGACATCCGCAACGCCGACCTCGTCGCCGAGGTCGTCGCGAACGTCGACGTGATCGTCAACGCCGCCGCCGAGTCGCACGTCGAGAAGTCGATCGAGGAGGGCGGCTCGGAGTTCGTGACGACGAACGTCGAAGGCACCCAGATCCTGCTCGACGCGATCCGCCGCGCACCCGTCGAGCGCTTCATCCTCATCTCGTCGAGCGAGGTCTACGGCACGGCGGAGTCGGACCCGATGGACGAGGAGCACCCGCTCAACCCGCGCTCGCCGTACGCGGCGACGAAGGCGGGCGGCGACCGGCTCGCGTACTCGTACCACGTCACCTACGGCCTGCCGATCACGATCGTCCGCCCGTTCAACAACTACGGGCCGCGGCAGCATCCCGAGAAGGTGATCCCGCGCTTCATCACGCAGGCGCTGCAGGACGCCCCGCTGACGATCCACGGCGACGGCCACGCCTCGCGCGACTGGCTCTACGTCGACGACACGGGCGAGGCGATCGAGGCGATCATCGCCGCGCCGCTCGAGAACGTCGCAGGCGAGGTGCTGAACGTCGCGACCGGCGTCGACATCTCCGTGTCGCAGATCGCGGCGCGCGTGCTCGACGCGCTCGACAAGCCGCACGACCTGACGACCCACGTGCCCGAGCGGCTCGGCCAGGTCGACCGGCACATCGGGTCGACCGAGAAGATGGAGCGGCTGACGGGCTTCCGCCCGCGCACGTCCTTCGACGAGGGGCTCGCGCGCACGATCGACTGGTACCGCGAGAACGAGGCCTGGTGGAGAGAGGTTCTGGCTCGCCCGAGCGGCGTCGCAGGCGCCTCCTCGTCCTAGGCGCCGGCGCGGCGCAGCTCGGGCTGCTCGAGGCGGCCCGTGCGCTCGACCTCTTCGTGATCGCGGTCGACCGCGATCCCGCCGCGCCGGGATTCCCGCTCGCCGACCGCAGGGCGATCATCTCGACCGAGGACGAGCCGGGCATCGAACGGCTCGCCGAGGCCGAGCGGGTCAACGGCGTGATCGCGCCGGGGATCGACTGGCCCGTCGCGGTGGCCGCGCGCGTCGCGAAGCGGCTCGCGCTCCCGCATCCGCTCACGCCGGAGGTCGCGCAGCTGACGACCTCGAAGGTCCGTCAGCGCGAGCGCTTCGCCGAGGCGGGAGTGCCTCAGCCGCAGACGGAGCTCTGCAAGAGCCTCGGCGAGGCGCGCACCGCGGTCGAACGGCTCGGGTTTCCGTGCGTCGTGAAGGCGCCCGACCGCCAGGGCCAGCGTGGGCTCGCGCTCGTCCGCGACGAATCGGGGCTCACCGCCGCCGTCGACGCCGCGCTCGAGGCATCCCGGTCGAACGCCTGCCTCGTCGAGGAGCTGATCGACGGGCAGGAGGTCACCGTCAACGCGTTCTCGCTCGACGGGCGCTTCTACCCGCTGACCGTGACCGACCGCGTCCGCGCGGAGCCGCCGGCGTTCGGCGTCGCGCTCGCACACGTCTGGCCGAGCGCGCTCTCGTCCGCGCACGTCGGCGCGGCCGTCGAGGCGGCGCGCGAGGCGGCCGCCGCGCTCGGGATCGAGAACGGGCCGACGTACACGCAGGTCGTCGTCGGGCTCGCCGGCGCGAAGGTCGTCGAGCTCGCCGCTCGGCTCGGCGGCGGCCACGACGCCGAGCTCTGCGAGGCCGCGCTCGGCGTCGACCTGAACGAGCTCGCGCTCGCTGGCGCGCTCGGCGAGGCGATCCCGCGCCAGGTGCTCGCGCCGCTCGACCCCGTCGGCGGTGCGGTCACGCGCTTCCTGACGGCGCCGCCCGGGCGCGCTCACGTCGGTCGAGGGAGCCGAAGAGGCCGCCCGCATGGACGGCGTCCTTCGCGTGCGCATCTACCGCACGCCGGGCTGGCGCTTCGGCGAGCTTCGCGTCGGCAGCGACCGCGCCGGTGCGGTGCAGGCGGTCGGCGACACGCGCGAGGAGGCGCTCGAGCGAGCCGCCGCCGCGGCGGACCGCATACGCTTCGTCACCGCCGATGTCGACGCCAAAGCTCTCGCGTAGGCGGACCTCCTTCCTCTCGTTCCAACCGCCCGCCGTCGGCGAGGACGAGATCGAGGCGGTCGCCGAGACGATCCGCTCCGGCTGGCTGACCACCGGCCCGCGGACGGCGGAGCTCGAGGAGCGCTTCGCGGCGTACACGGGCGCCAGACACGCGGTCGCGCTCTCGAGCGGGACGGCGGCGCTGCACCTCTCCCTGCTCGCGCTCGCGATCGAGCCGGGCGACGAGGTGATCACGACGCCGATCACGTGGCCCGCGACCGCGAACGTCATCGTCCACGCGGGCGCGACGCCCGTCTTCGTCGACGTGAAGGACGACGACCTGAACATCGACCCCGAGCTCGCGCGCGCGGCGGTCACGCCGAGGACGAAGGCGATCATGCCGGTCGACCTCGCCGGGCAGCCGGCCGACCTCGATCCGCTGCTCGAGCTCGGCTTCCCCGTGATCGAGGACGCGGCGCACGCGGCCGAGTCGTTCTATCGCGGACGAAAGGTCGGCGCGATCGCCGACGCGACGTGCTTCTCCCTCTACGCGACGAAGAACATCGCCGCGGGCGAGGGCGGGATCGTCACGACCGACCGCGACGACGTCGCCGAGGCGATCCGCGAGCGGCGGCTGATGCGCCGCGGACACGGGACGCTCTACGACATCGGCGTTCCCGGCTACAAGGCGAACCTGAGCGACGTGCTCGCGTCGATCGCGCTCGTCCAGCTCGCGAAGGTCGACGTGCACCGCGAGATCCGCGAGCGTCACGTCGCGCTCTACGACGCGGCGGTCGCAGAGCTCGACGGGATCACGCCGCTCGTGCGCGACCCGCGCGACGTCCACGCGCTGCACCTGTACGTCGTCCGCGTCGACCCGGAGCGTGCAGGCGCGACGCGCGACGAGTATCAGGAGGCGCTGACGGAGGAGCACATCGGGACGTCGATCCACTTCCTCCCGGTCCACCGGCTCTCGTACTACCGGGAGCTCCAACCCGGCATCTCGCTGCCCGTCGCGGAGCGCGCGGGCTCCGAGGTGCTCTCGCTGCCGCTCTCGCCGGCGCACTCCGACGACGACGTCGAGGACGCGATCGCGGCGCTTCGCCGCGTGCACGAGCGCTTCGCTGGATGAAGAGAAGCTCGCGCGTCCTCGGGACGCTGGTCGTCACCGGGCTCGCGATCGCCTACATCGTCTGGAAGGTCGACGTCGGCGAGGCGCTGCGGATCCTCGGCGACGCGAGCTGGGGGTGGTTCTTCCTCTCCGCGGCGATCATGCTCGTGACCGTCGTGCCGATGGCGTGGCGCTGGCAGAAGCTGCTCGACGCGCACGGCATCCACGACCGCGTGCGGTGGCTGACGCGGGCCTACCTGACTGCGTATGCGGCCGGGCAGATCCTGCCGACGTCGATCGGCGGCGACGCGATGCGGATCTTCGAGACGACGCGGCGCCATCCGGGTCGTGGCGGACCCGTCGCCGGCTCCGTGTTGCTCGAGCGGGCGCTCGGCGGCGCGGCGACGCTCGCGCTCGGCGCGGTCGGGCTCGTGCTCGCGATCGGGAACTACGACGTCGGCGCGTACCTCTGGATCGAGGCGCTCTTCTTCGTCGGGACGATCGTGCTCGCGGCCGTCCTCTTCTCGCGCTCGCTCCGGCCGCTGCTCGCGCGATCGGTGCCGCTGCTCCGGCGCCTGCGCCTCGAGCGTCCGGTGCGGGCCGTCTACGAGGCGATCCACTCCTACCGCGACACGCCGCGGCTCCTGTTCGGCGTCTTCGTGCTGACCCTGGCGATCCAGTCGGTGCGCGTGCTGGCGATCTGGGCGGCCGCCGAGGCCGTCGGCATCGACCTGTCCGTGCGCGTCTTCTACGTGATGGGCCCGCTCTTCTTCCTCGTGCTCCTCGTGCCGTTCACGCTGAACGGGTTCGCGGTGCGCGAGGCGTTCTTCGTCAGCTTCCTCGGCAAGCTCGGCGTGCCCGGCGACCAGGCCTTCGCGGCGGGCTTCCTCTTCTTCCTCGTGACCGTCCTGCTGTCGCTCCCGGGGTTGCTGATCCTCGCGTGGGAGAACCTCCGCCGATGAGCGCGGCCGTCGTCGTCGTGACGTACGACGCGATGCCGTGGCTCGAGCGGAGCCTCGCGAGCGTCGCCGGGTACCCCACCGTCGTCGTCGACCACGGCTCGACCGACGGCACGCTCGAGGCGGCGAGGAAGTTCGAGCACGTGCGCGTGGTCGAGCAGGCGAACGCGGGAGTCGGAGCGGGGTGGAACCGCGGGCTGGCCGAGACGACGGAGCCGTGGGTGCTCCTGCTGAACGCCGACGCGTGGGTGCTCGGCGACGGTCTCGCTCGTCTGCTCGAGTTCGCGGCCGAGCATCCCGAGGCTGCGCTCGTCGGGCCGAAGCTCCTGAACACCGACGGCACGCTGCAGCGCTCGGCGCGCGGGTTCCCGACACCGTGGCGGCTCGCGACGGAGTTCTTCTTCCTGCGCAAGCTCGCGCCGCGGTCGCGCGCGCTGAACTCGTTCTACGCGGCGAACTGGGACCACGCGAGCGTCCGGGAGGTCGAGTGGCTGAGCGGCGCGGCGATGCTCGTCCGGCGCGAGGCGTTCGAGCAGGTCGGCGGGCTCGACGAGGGCTTCTTCATGTTCAACGAGGAGTCCGACTGGCAGTACCGGATGCACGAGGCTGGCTGGAAGGTCGTCTTCTGGCCCGGCGCAGAAGTCGTGCACGTCGGCGGCGATGCGACGCGGCGCGACTGGGGTCGCATGTTCACGGCGCAGGTGCGAAGCCACGTGCGCTTCGTGCGCAAGCACCAGGGCGCCGGCGCCGCCGCTCTGACGCGCGCGTTGCTGATCGTCTCGCTCGCGCTCCGCGGGCTCGCGTTCCGCGGCGAGCGCGGGCGGAGCTACCGGCAGGCGGCGCGAGGTCTGCTGCGCCCGTGATCGAGCTCTACCTGCGGCTCGCGGGGGCGACGCTGCTGCTCCTGGCGCCCGGTGCGCTCCTCGCCCGCTCCGCGTCCGGTGCGCTCGTCGCGAGCCTCGCGCTCCTCTTCGGGGCGATGGTCGTCGTGTTCGCGACGGGCTCGTCGATCACGCTCGCGCTCTGGCTGCTGATCGCTGCGGGCGTCGCCGCGCTGCCGTCCGCGCTTCGACGGGGGCGCCCGCGGCCCGACCGGTTCTGGCTCGCCGTGCTCGGGGTCGGCGTTCTCGTCGGGCTCCTGCTCTGGCGCGTGCTGCCGGACCCGTCGGGCGACGCGCTCTTCCACCTCGCGCGCGTCCGCAAGCTGTGGGCGCTCGACGACCTCTCGCTGAACGCCGTCGACGAGTTCGTGGACGGCGGGCTGCATCCGGGCTACGCGTTCCCGCTCTGGCACGCGTTCCTCGCCCTCGTCGCGAAGGTCGCCGGCGTCGACCCGACGGACGTCGTCGTGCACGAGCCGGCGGTGCTCACGCCGCTCGCGTTCCTCGTCGTCTACGAGGCGGGGGCCGCGGTGTTCCGGTCGCGCTGGCTCGGCGTCGCGACGCTCGCCGGCACGCTGGGTCTGACGGCGTTCGCGTCGGGATCGGGCGGTGCGCTCCGGCTGCTGTCGCTGCCGGCGACCGCGGGCGGACGGTCCCTCCTCGTGCCCGCGACGATCGCGCTCGTCTTCACGTACCTGCGTCACCCGAGCCGGGGGCGCCTCGTGCTCGTCGCGGCGTCGGGGCTCGTGCTCGCGGTCGTCCACCCGACGTACGCACTGTTCACGCTGCTCGTGCTGGGCGGGTACGCGGTCGTCCGGCTCCTGGTCGCGCCCGGCGAGCTGCGGACGCTCGCGCTGGGGGGCGGCGCGCTCGCGGTCGGCGCGCTCGTCTTCCTCGCGTGGCTCTTCCCGACGGTGCAGGACACGGCTTCGTTCACGCCGTCGAGCGAGCTGGTGCAGTCGAAGCAGCACGGGTTCGAGCGCTACCCGGGGCAGTTCATCGTCAGCTCCGACAGCCGGTTCCACCTGAACCCGGAGGTGATCACGCGCGCGGGGCCCGTGCCGCTCGCCGCGCTCTGCCTCGTGCCGCTCGCGCTCTTCGCGGTGCGCAGGCGCTGGGCGGCGCTCGTGCTCGGCGGGACGCTCGCGGTGCTCGGCGTGCTGCTGCTCGACCACGTCTTCGCGCCGTTCGCCGACGCGGTGTCGCTCTCGCAGGCCCGGCGGCTCGCCGGCTTCCTGCCGATCGGGTTCGCGCTCGCGGGCGGGGCGGCCGTGCTCGCGCGCCTGCTCTCGTGGGCGCTCCTGCCCGTCGCGCTCGCCGCCGGGATCCTGCTCGAGTGGGCCTGGCCGGGCGACTTCGGCTACCGGCTGAAGGAGGGCGGGCCGACGCTCCCGGTGTGGATCGCGGCAGGCGGGGCGCTCCTCGCGGTCGTGCTCGCCGTTCGCGCTGCGCAAGCGGCTCCCCACGTACGAGCGGACGGACTGGCTCCCGGCCGCCGCCTGCGCGCTCTTCGTCGCGCCGCTCGTCGTGACAGGCGGCTGGTCGCGCCCGCATCCGCACCAGGAGCTCAACGCCGGGCCTCGTCGAGGCGCTGCGCACGCACACGGAGCCCGGCGACATCGTCCTCGCCGATCCCGAGACGTCGTACTGGATCGCCGCGGCAGTGCCCGTCTACATCGGCGTCGCTCCGCCCACGCACGTCGGCGACACGAAGGAGAACCGGCCCTACGAGCGGGTGCGCGACTGGAACGCGTTCCTTCGCGGCAAAGCGTGGCCCGGCCCGTCGAACTGGCTGGTGCTCGATCGGCAGCGGGTAGGCGACAAGGCGTGCCCTGCACCCGTCTACGGCGATGCGCGCTACACGCTCTGCCGAACCGGCGCCTAGGGCTTCGCCATCCGCTCCCAGAGGTTGTCGAGAAGCTGCGACACCGGCGCGTAGCGCGCGTACCCGCCGAGCGTGAACGCGCCGGCCGCGAACACCTTCGCGCTCTTCGCCGTCTCGTAGTACGTCATCTGCGCGGTCTTGCCGCGGCCGAGCAGGTTCGGGATCTCGGCGATCACCGACGTGCCGCGCGGCGAGCGCCGCGTGATGTGGTCGATCTCGATCCCGAAGAGCCCGAACCTCGAGCCCTGCGCGAGCCCGGTGCCGGCGAGCAGCCACTCGTTGTGCGGGCTGTGGCGGACGACGAAGGGCGCCTTGCGGTCGCCGTGGTCGTTCGCGAGGTACTGGACGCCGAGGAGCGCGGCCTCCGGCCGCCCGAGGTCCCGCCACTTCGCGACCCGCGTCAACGTCCGGCCCTTGCGGTCGACGCGCCAGAAGAAGTTGTTCGCCGAGAGGAACATGAGGTTGCCGCCGCGGTTCCGGAACTCGCGCACGAGCAGGTACTCGCGCCTCGTCACGTACTCGTGGTGCCCGGGGAAGACGAGCAGGTCGTACGAGCGCGCGAGCTCGAACGCGCTCGGCGCCGTGGCGAGGTCCGAGTCGGCGAGGAAGTCGACCGCCCGGTCCTTGCCGGCCCGCTCGCCGCGCGCGAGCCAGATCAAGAAGTTCAGGTCGTACGCGCGGAAGAACGGCGGAACGCCGCGGTCGAGGTAGGCGCGCCCGAGGAGCGTGCGGTGCGTGCGTCCGGCGTACCAGGTGTCTCCGTAGCCGTCGCCGTTCTCGTCGCGGAAGTTGTACGCCTGCCACGTGTACGTCGGCAGCACGACCGCGACGCGATGCTCGCCGAGCCGCCGCGGCCGGACGACGAACGGCGCGTAGCCGGAGCGGCCGTCCGATCCGGTGAGCTTCGCGAAGTAGACCCCGCTCGGCCAGTCGCCGATCCAGACGCGCAGGCGGCGCGGCCGGTCGCGCCGGTCGCCGCGCGCGATGTGCGCCGGCTCGGTCATCGGCTCGCCGCTCATCGTGTCGTTCGCCTTCGCTGATGACGCGCTCCGACCCGGCGCGGAAGAGCTGCAGCGCGAGCGTCGGCTGGTCGCTCTCGAGCACGAGCTCCGCCGACGTGTTCGGCGCGTAGCTCTCGTGCTCGAACGCGGCGTCGATGCCGAGGACGCGGATCACCGCCTTCCGCGAGCCGCGCGAGAAGCCGTACGTGCCGACGTTGCCGTTGCGGTCGCGAACCGTCAACCGCACGACGTACGTGCGCGGCTGGATCCATGCGCGCGGCGCCCAGCGAATCGTGTGCCGCCCGCGCCCGAGCCGCAGCGTGCGATCGAACACCTTGCGGCCGCGGTAGCCGAGCGAGGCGACGGTCAGCTTCACCGTCGCCGCCTCGTCGAGCCGGAACCGGACGAGCGCGCTCTCGCGGTAGCCGTCGCGGTTCGGGCTGATCGTCGCGAGCAGTGCGCGGTCGCCGAGATAGCGCGTGCCGCCGTTCGAGACGACGAGGCCGCTCACCTGAGGCGCATGGGCATCGTTCGAGGCCGCAGTACCGAAGGCGAGCGCAGCGAACGCAACGACGAACGCTGTCCGCACGGGCAACTTCTACTCCGCCGGGCGGACGCTCAGCGCGCCTGAGCGAGCACGCAGACGCGGTACCGGAAGAGCTCGAGCTTCGGGCCCGCGACCTTCTCGACGCTGCGGAGCCCGCGGAAGAAGCTCGGCCGCCACTCGCTGCGGACGACGCTGAAGCCGCCCTGCTCGAGCACGCGGCGCAGGTGATCGGCGTCGCGCAGGCCGATGTGCGTGGGGTTCTGCGCGAGCACGAAGTCGCGTTCCTTCATCCGCTCGATCAGATGCCGCGGGTTCGGCGCGTAGATCGCGAACAGCCCGCCCTGGACGAGCACGCGGCGGAGCTCGTCGCACATCGCGACGAACGTGTCGTCCTCGATGTGCTCGACGAAGTCGGCGGCGACGGCCTTGTCGAAGCTCGCGTCGTCGAAGGGGAGGCGCGTCGCGTCGGCGACCTCGAAGCGAAGCCCCTGGAACAGCTCGCGTGCGCGCGCGATGGCGAGCGGTTCGAGGTCGACGCCGACGGGCTCGGCGCCGAAGGTCGAGAGGTAGTGCGTGATCGCGCCTGCCGCGCAGCCGAGGTCGACGATGCGATCGCCCGGCTGAGGGTCGAGCAGGTCTCGCACGGCCTCGAGCCGGAGCTCCGTCCAGGGCGTGCGCTCGAGGTACTCGGACGCCATCGTGTCCATGAACCGCTCGTCGTAGCTCGCCGGGGCCTTGCGGAGCTTCAGCATCAGGCGACCGCCTCGAGCGGCGCGGGCTCCGGAGCCTCGATCCCGAGCGCGGCGCGGTACGCGTCGATCGTCGCGCGGGTGACCGCCGGCCACGCGAAGCGATCGGCGACGTCGTAGCGGGCGGCCTGGCCGAGCCGGCGGCGGAGCGCCGGGTCGGCGAGCAGCATGTCGATCGCCGCGCGCAGGGCGGCCGGGTCGCCGGGCTCCACGAGGATGCCGGTTCGCCCGTGCCGGACGAGCTCCTTCAGGCCGCCGACGGCGGTCGCGACCACCGGGCGCCCGTGGGCCATCGCCTCTGCGCAGACGACGCCGAAGCCTTCGCTCCGCGAGGGGCAGACGACGACGGCTGCGCGGCGGTAGCGATCGGAGAGCTCGTCGGCCGAGAGGAAGCCGAGCGCGCCGGGGACGAGCGGCCTGAGCGGGCCGTCTCCCGCGACGACGAGGTTGAGCCCCTGTGAGGCCTCCAGAAGCTCGTTCACGCCCTTCTCGGGGCTCAGACGGCCCGCGAACAGCACCTCGGCCGGTTCGGCCTCCTGTCCCCGCTGGACGGGGACGGCGATCCCGTTCGGGATCACGCGGACATCGCGGGCGCCGCAGGTGCGGGCGGCCTCGGCGAGGACCTCGGAGACGGCGATCACGAGCCGCGCGCGGGAGACGATCGCGCCGACGAGCCGCGGCGCGCGACGGGCGAGCTCGAGGTCGGAGAAGCGCCCGGCCGAGCCGGAGCCGTGGAGGGTCAGGACGAACGGCTTGCCGGCGAGCGCCGCGACGGCGCCCTGCGAGCAGCCAGTGTGCGTGGACGAGGTCGGCGTCGGCGCGGCGGAGCGCGACCACCGACCGGAGCAGGAACCCCGGCGCCCGCCACGGCGCGCGGCGGAGCTTCGCGACGACGCTTCCCTCGCCGGGCAGCTCGGGCGCGACGACCCGGACGAGCACGCCCTGCTCGCGCAGCCGTTCGACCGCGTCCGAGACGAACCGGCCCGACGGGTCGTGCTCGTCGCGCGGGTACGACGTCGTGAAGACGGCGACGCGGAGCGGCCGCGGCCGGTCTGCCCAGGGGCGCCCCGGCCGCCGGCGCTCCACGGGAGGAGGAGCGTTCACGCCCACGTCAGTCGTATCGGCGTGCGCGACTACGCTCTTGAGCCGTGGGACTTCCGGCCATCGTCGTCGACGTCGGCTTCGTCAACGGGCTCTCGGCGATCCGGTCGCTGGGACGCGCGGGCGTGCGCGTGTTCGCCGTCGACCACCGGTCGAGCGCGCTCGGCTTCCGCTCCCGGTTCGCGACGAAGGTCACGGCGCCCAACCCGCTCGAGGACGAGGAGGGGTTCGTCGAGGCGCTTCGCGCGATCGGCCCCGGGGTCGTGTTCGCGACGCACGACGAGGGGCTTCGCGCGGTCGCACGGCATCGCGACGAGCTCGGGCTCCTCTGCCCGTTCCCGCGCGACCTCGAGCGGATCCAGCGCAAGCGCGTCCAGCTCGAAGCCGCGCGCGACATCCCGGACACGCGCTATCCGCAGAGCGCCGCCGAGGCGGTCGCCGCGGCCGAGGAGATCGGCTACCCGGTGCTGCTGAAGCCGTCGGAGCCGGTCGGGTTCCGGCAGCAGTACGGGCTGCAGGCCGTCGTCTGCCACGCGGCGGCCGAGGTCGAGGACGCGTACGCGAAGACCGAGCCCTGGGAGCCGATGGTGCAGGACCTCATCCCCGGCGGCGACGACGAGCTGTACACCCTCGGCGCGTACCTGAGCGAGTCGCTCGAGCCGCTCGGGCTCTTCTGCGGGCGGAAGCTCGTCCAGACGCCGCCCGGGATCGGCGTCGCGCGCCTCGGCGAGGCGGTCTGGGTCGACGAGGTCGTCGAGAGCGGGATCGAGCTGCTCCGCAACCTCGGCTGCAACGGGCTCTCGCAGGTCGAGTTCAAGCGCGACCCGCGCGACGGCCGCTTCAAGCTGATGGAGATCAACCCGCGCCTCTGGCAGTGGCACTCGCTGGCGATGGCGTCCGGCGTCGACCTGCCGCTGATCGCGTACCGCGACCTCACCGGCGAGCGCGTCGAGCCCGTGCGCATGAACGGCCGCCGCCGCAAGTGGGCGCTCGTGCTGATGCCGAACGAGCGGCCGCTCGTCCCACGGCCGCCGTTCGTCGAGCCGACGCTCGCCTGGGACGACCCGAAGCCCGCGCTCGTGCACGCCGCGCGGGTGATGCTTCGCGCGGTGCGCTGACGTGAAGGTCCTCCTCGTCACGATGTACTGGCCGCCCGCCGGCGGCGCGGGCGTGCAGCGGCCGCTGAAGTTCGCGACGCACCTGCCTGCGCTCGGGATCGAGACGCACGTGCTCGCGCCGGACGACTCGAAGTGGATCCACCGCGACGAGGAGCTCCAGGCGCCGACGCAGGCGTGGGTGCACCGCGCGCGCTACGTGGGACCGAAAGGGCGGCGGCCCGCGGAGGAGCTCCACGGCGCGGGCGCGCTCGAGCGCGCGACGAAGATGGCGCTCCTCACGTACCGGCGCGTGCTCGTGCCCGACGAGAACGTGACCTGGACCACGACCGCGATCCCGGCGGCGATCCGGATCATCCGCGCCGAGGGGATCGACGCGATCGTGACGACGTCGCCGCCGAACTCCGTCCACCTGATCGGCGCGGCGGCGAAGCGCGCGACGGGCGTGCGCTGGGTCGCGGACGTGCGCGACTCGATGCTCCGCAACGCCGACCGGCCGGTCGAGCGGCTCGCCGCGCGCGCGAAGGAGCGCACGCAGGAGACGATCGCCCGGCTGATCGCGCGCTACGCCGACGCGACCGTCGTCGTCGCGGACTCCTACGCCGACGAGATCGGCTCGCTGTCGCCGCGAGGCCCGGTGAGCGTCGTCCCGAACGGCGCCGACTTCGACGACTTCGCGGGGATCGACTACCGCCCGAACGGGCGCTTCCGCGTGACGCACACGGGGGCGATGTTCGGCAAGCGCGACCCGCGGCCGTTCCTCACCGCGTTCGCCCGCGCAGACCTCGACCGCTCCGTCGCGCGCTTCGTCGGCGACTTCCGCCAGGCCGACCGCGAGTGGGTCGAGGAGCTCGAGCTCGGCGAGCGGCTCGAGGTCCACCCGTACGTGCCGCGCAGGCAGTCGCTCGAGTTCCAGCGCGACTCGGAGGCACTCCTCCTGCTGATGCCCGAGGTTCCGGGGCGCGGCTCGGGCGTGATCGCGGCGAAGGTGTTCGAGTACCTCGCGGCGGAGCGCCCGATCATCGCGGCGGTGCCTCCAGACGGCGCGACCGCCGACTTCGTCCGCGAGGCCGGCGCGGGCACGGTCGTCCCGCCCGACGACGTCGACGCGATCGAGGCCGCGCTGCGCGACCTGCACGCGCGCTGGAGCGCGGGGTCGCTCGACGGCACGCCGCTCGCGCCGGAGCTCCGCACGAAGCTCGACCGCCGGACGCGCGCCGAGGAGTTCGCGCGCGTGCTGCGGGACGTGACATGACGCGTTTCCTGTTCCTCGCGACGATCTTCTGCGTCACCTTCGAGAAGGTGCACTGGTCTGTCGGCGGGACGCTCACGCTCGCCGACGTGCTGACGGCGCTCTTCCTCTGCTCGTTCGTGGTCGACCGCATCGCCGCCGGCGACTGGAGCCTCTCCCGGACGGCGCTCGTCGCGCTCGCCTTCGCCGGCGCGTTCCTCGCCGTCTACCTGATCGGCTTCTACAACCTCGACACGACGCAGGGGATCGCGCAGTTCGGCAAGGGGCTCGTGAAGTTCGTGCTCCACTTCGGGTTCCTCGCCGCCGGGATCGCATACCTCGCACGCCACGACCGGCGGTTCGCGCTGACGGCGTTCGGCGTCTTCGTCGCCGGGATCGCTGCGAACGCCGCGTACGGGATCGTGCAGCTCGCCGCCGCGCGCGCCGGCATCAACCTCGACACGCTCGTGCTGAGCCCGCTCACGCGCGGGGCGAGCCAGATCAACGTCTACGGCTCGGTCGGCGGCGAGCAGAGCGTCTACCGGCCGAACGCGCTCACGGGCGACCCGAACCACCTCGGGATCATGCTGCTCGTCCCGCTGCTCGCCTTGACGCCGCTCTACCTCCGCGGACGCCAGGTCTGGCTCGGCGCGCTGCTCGCGTTCCTCCTCGTCGTCGAGCTCGCGACCCTCTCGCGCAGCGGGCTCGTCGGGCTCGCCGTGGGCTTCGTCGTCCTGCTCGCGCACTACCGCAGCGAGCTGCTGTCGCGGGCGATCGCGATCCCGCTCGCAGTCGTCGCCGCGTTCCTCGCCTGGGTGGTCGTCCGTCGCGCGGACTTCTTCCTCGAGGTGATCCGCTCCCGCTTCGCGACCGGCGACTCCTCGACGTCCGCGCACTTCGGCGTGTACGAGTTCATCCCGAACGTGCTCGCGGTACACCCGTTCTTCGGTCTCGGGCTGAACAACTTCAGCGTCTACTACGAGTTCGTGACCGGCAAGGACAACTGGGGCCCGCACTCGTTCTACGTCGCGCTGCTCGTCGAGACCGGGCTCGTCGGCACGATCCTGTTCGGCGCGTTCGTCTGGTGGATGTTCAAGCGGCTGCGTGACGCGCGCCTCACGGAGCCGGGGCTCGCGTGGGGACTGACCGCTGCGCTCGCGGGCACGCTGGCGGCGAACGCGTTCTACCTCACGATGTCGTTCTACTACTTCTTCGTTCTCGCGCTGTTCGCGCTCGCGCTGCCGGTGGTGACCGTTGGAGCTCGTCGAGACGCTGCGTGACCACGAGCGGGCGTGGAACGAGCGCCCGCTCCTGCGCCGCATCTACCGCGACTGGTTCGAGCTGATGGCGTCGCGGCTCTCGGACGTGCCGGGGCCGACCGTCGAGCTCGGCTCCGGCATCGGGCAGCTGCGCGAGGTCGTGCCGGACCTCGTCGAGACGGACGTCGAGCAGACGCCGTGGGCGGACGCTCGTCGTCGACGCAGAGTCGCTGCCGTACGAGGACGGCCGAGTCGCGAACCTCGTCTGCTCGACGTCTTCCACCACCTGCCGAACCCGCGCGTCGTTCCTCGACGAGGCTGCGCGCGTGCTCGCGCCCGGCGGGCGGGTCGTGATGCTCGAGCCGCTACTGTCTCACCGCTGTCGGCGGTCGCGTACCGGCTTCCACCACGAGCGGCGTCGAGCTTCGGCGGCGATGGCGTTCACGGAGACCGAGTCGCCGACGTGCCGCTCGAGGCGCAACCTCGCGCAGACGACGGTCGCGTTCTTCCGCCAGCGCGAGGCGCTCGACCGTCGCTGGCCCGAGCTTCCGCTCGTCGAGCAGGCGCTGTTCTCGTTCTTCGTCTACCCGCTCTCGGGCGGGTTCACTCGAAGCGGCCGCTTCTGCCCGCAGCCGCGTACCGTCCGCTGTCAGCGCGCTCGAGCGCGCTGTCGCGCCGCTGCTCGGCCGGCTCGCCGCTTTCCGCTGCCTCGTCGTCCTCGAGCGGATCTAGGCGCTTGGCCGGCGATCCGCGATCGAGCCGGCGATCGCCCGGAGCGGGCGTCGCGCTCGAGCAGCCGCTCGAGCCGCTCGACGGCGCCGATCAGGCGCGTCGGCGTCGCAGGGTGGAGGAACTCGAACGGCTCGGCAGACCTCGACCTCGAGGCCGGCGTCCTCGAAGCGCGCGCCGCAGCTCGCCGGCCCGAAACGCGATCTCGTGCGGGAGGACGTGGCGGATGCGGCGGAGGAACCCGAACGTTTCGCTCGGCCCACACCTGCGGGTTCGCGATGTTCGGCTCGGCTGAACGCGAAGCGGCCGCCGGGACGCAGCAGCGGGAAGACGTTGCGCGAAGCAGGCGTCGAGGTCGACGTGGTGGAGGACGGTGACGCCGACGATCGCGTCGAACGCTCGAGGCCCTCGAGGCCTTCGCCGGTCTCGATGTTCCCGACGACGACCTCCGCGCGGTCGCCGACGCGCTCGCGGCACCGCCGACGCTCGCCTCGCTGATGTCGACGGCGCGAGCGCGCAGCCCGACTCGACCAGGCGCTGCGTGAACTCGCCCGTGCCGCAGCCGAGCTCGAGGCAGCGCACGCCGGGGGCCGAGACCGCGCGCGCTCGATCAGGAACGCGGCGCGGCGCTCGGCGCGGATCCTTCCCGGCCTCGCTCGACCAGCCCCACGCCTGCTCGAGCTCGCCGGAGGCGAACGCTCGCCCTGCCGGCGTTCGGCCGCGTAGCGGTCGGTCGCTCACCACGGCTCGGTCACCCCCGGGCCGCGCGACGATCTCGGCGACGAGCCCTTCGGCCGGAGCGATCGTGTACCGTGCCGAGATCGCCGAGCTCCACCTGCTGTCGTGCTTCGTGAGGTCCTGCGCGAGCGGTCCGACGTAGAAGCGAGGGCGGGTCGGTTGCTGCTGCCGCTGCTCGAACGAGCGCACCGCCGAGGTCGCAGGCAGGTAGCGGTACGGGTACGTCGGGCGTGTGGTCGACGTAGATCTGCACGAGCTCGAAGTAATCGCGCATCGGCGAACGGCCAGTACGAGGGCACGAGCGCGACCTCGCCCGGCCGCAGGTTCGCGTCGACGTACTGCTTCGCGGGCGCGACCTGCGCGGCGAAGCGCTCCTGCTCGGCTGCCGGTGTTCAGCACGGCTGTCCCACGCGGGCATGCAGCACGTAGAGGACGAGCACCCAGCCGAGGAGCGGCATGCGCGCGCGGGCTCGCGCTGCAGGAGCCAGAGCATCGCGAGTGCTGCGAAGACGAACGCCGGCGCGAAGTAGTGGACGTTCGGCGGGCGCGCGTAGGCGAACGCGCCCGCCGCGAGCGCCTGCCACGGCCCAGACGACCGGGACCGGCTCGCGCCGGACGGCGCCGACGATCCCTGCGACGAGCGCGATCAGGAACACGACCACGATCGACGTCCCGACGATGTCGTCGAGGGCCGAGAGCGGCGTCGAGAACGGCTCGATCCCCTCCTGGACGCCCTGGCCGGTCATGTTCTTGACGATCCGCACGAGCGCGTTCGTCCCGTCCTGGACGTCGAGCGTGATCGGCGCGAAGAGCCCCGCCGTGAACGAGACGACGAGCAGCGCGTGGAAGCGGCTCGCGATGCGGCGCGCCCAGCCCGGCGCGTCCAGCCGGCGGACGGCCTCCGAGACGCCGACCGCGGCGGCCGTCAGCCCGAGCACGAGCAGCGTGACGCGGAGCTCCGACGCCGTCGGGCGGAACGGGAAGCGCTCCCAGTTCAGCAGCACCGCGAGCAGGAGCCAGAGACCGGCGAACACGCCCCAGGCGACCCGGTGCGCGCGCAGGGATCGCCTCGCCTGCGACCAGGCCTCGGGCAGCGCGTCGTCCGGCGGCGGGCGCCACACCGCCGCGACGACGAGCGGAACGAGCAGCGCGAGCGCGTGGAGCTTGACCATCGTCGCGAACCCGACGGTCGCCGACGCCGCGGCGAACCAGCCGACCGAGCGGCGCTCCACGCCGCGGGCGATCGCGAAGCCGAACACGAGGCAGAGCACGGCGAGGAGGACGTCGGGGCGCAGCTGGATCGACATCGCCGCCAGGCCGGGCGCCGCGAGCCAGAGCAGGCCGTTCGCGAGGCCCCAGGTCCAGTGGCCGAACAGCCGCAGCGCGAGGAAGAACGCGAGCCCGGCGCCGAGGAGGTAGAAGCCGACCGCGAGCCCGCGGAAGAGCCAGCGCGAGCCGTCGAGGTCGAGCAGCGCGCGGTCGACGTAGCGCTCGCGCGCCGTCCAGGCGAGGGTGTGCTCGGTGCGGAGCGCGTCGACGCCGGAGACGATCGCCACGGCCTCGGTCACCGGCAGCCCGGGGTGGTCGACGAACGGCACCGGCCGGCCGAGCATCATGTTCAGGCCCGAGGCGGTGTACGATCGCGTCGGCGTCGGCGTAGGTCCACCACGGCGAGCGGACCGGCTGCGCCTCGACGAAGACGACCGCGAGCGTGAGGACCGAGGCGAACGCGAGGATCGCCCAGCGCCGCGCCCACACCTGGGCGGCGCGCCGGTTCAGACTCCGCGGCGCGAGAAGGGGGCGACCTTGAACTTCCAAAACGCGAAGAGCGTCATGCGCAGGAGGAGGACGCCGTGGCGCCAGCGGCTGATGTTCGTCTCGCCGTAGGTGCGAGGCTGGTAGCGGACGGGGAGGTCGACGATCCGCAGGTTGAGCCGGGCCGCCCCGAAGAGCAGGTCGAAGTCGCCGAACGGATCGAACTCGCCGAAGTACGAGCGGCCGGCGGCGATCCGGTCGTAGTCGCTCCGCAGGAGCACCTTCGTCCCGCAGAGCGTGTCCTTCACGTGCTGCCCGATGATCCACTTGAGCAGCCGCGCGAACGTGCGGTTCCCGAGCATGTTCAGGAAGCGCATCGAGCCCGGCTCCATGTCGTAGACGAGCCGCGAGCCGTTCACGAGCTCCGCGCGCCCGTCGACGAGACCGCGGTGGAACTTCGGGAGATCCTCGGGCCGGACGCTGAGGTCGCCGTCGAGGATCATCAGCACGTCGTGCTTCGCGGCCTCGAAGCCGACGCGCACGGCGTCGCCCTTGCCCTTGCCGGGCTGCGGGACGAAGCGGATGTCGCGCTCGGGGTGCGCGTCGATCTGGCGCAGGATCTCGCCGCGCGTGTCGTCGGTCGAGTTGCCCTCGACGAAGATCAGCTCGGTCGGCACGCCGAAGTCGGGGATCGCGCTCGATCAGCTGCGCGACGTGGCCCTGCTCGTTCCGGCACGGGCAGACGATCGAGACGCTCGTCGGCCGGAAGCTCGCGTCGGCAGCGGGCGGGCGACGATCCAGTACGTGAGCGAGAGGAGGCTGAACGGCCAGCAGGCTTCCGACGAACGCCGTTCAGGAACGTCGAGAGCAGCGGCACCTGCTTCGGGAAGAGGATCCGCGAGTGCGACGTCACCGTCTCGAAGCCGGCGAGCTCGAGCAGGTTGCGCACGTCGTGCGGCGACGACCCAGTTCCGGAGCGGCTTGCGCGGCTTCAGCCGGAGCGCCTCGGCGAGCCGGACGATCGGGCGCCAGGCGCGGCTGTACGAGTTGATCGACGACGCGCGTGCGCTCGTGCGAGTGCGCCGCGACCCGCTCGAAGAGCGCGAGCAGGTCGTGGACGTACGGCATGAGATCGGAGAGGACGATGTAGTCGAACGTCTCGCCGAGGTCGAGCTCCTCGCCGGCGACCGCGCTCGAAGCGGAGCTCCGGGTGCTCGCTCGCGCGCGCGCTCGACCATCCTCGGGCTGACGTCGACGCCGACGCCGACGCGACGGCTTCGAGCGCGGCGAGCAGGTCGCCCGATCCGCAGCCGATCTCGAGCACGCGCGCGCCCTGGCGGGACGTGGAACCGCATCAGCTGGCGCGACGAGGCGGTGGTACGTCGAGTTCCGGCGCTTCCACCGGGGCTCCTCGTTCGGCGAACCGGTCGAAGAAGGCGACGAGCTCGGCGTAGGGATCGGCGGCGACGCGCTCCTGCGGGGCGATCGCGGTGGCCATCGAGGCCGACTCGATGGTAGTCGAGCAGAATGATCGCCCTGTGAAGGTCGCCGTCCTCACGACGTCGTATCCGCGGGCGCCCGGAGACGTCGCCGGGCGGTTCATCGCCGAGGCCGTCGAGCGGCTCCGCGCGCGCGGGCTCGAGGTCGAGGTCGTCTCGCCCGCCGGCTTCCGCCACTTCGGGCTCGCGTACGGCGCGGGGATCGTCGGCAACCTGCGGCGGCGAGCCCTGGCGGGTCGCTCCTGCTGCCGCTCTTCCTGCTCTCGTTTCTCGCGGGCGGCGCGAAGCGCGGCGCGGCGGCGCGGACATCGTCCACGCGCACTGGCTGCCCTCGGCGGCGGTCGGGCTGCTGACGCGGCCGGCCGACGATCGCGCAGGTCTGGGGGACGGACGTCGAGCTCGCGCGGCGGCTGCCGTGGCTCGCGCGGGCGATCCTCCGGCGCGCGCGGATCGTGGTCGCGCCCTCGACCGCGCTCGCCGCGGACGCGCGCGCGCTCGGCGCCCGCGAGGTGCGGGTGATCCCGAGCGGCGTCGACGTCCCGGACGTGGTCGGCGACGAGGACGAGCCGCCGTTCGTGCTCTACGCCGGCCGGCTTTCGCCGGAGAAGGGCGTGCTCGAGCTCGTCGAGGCGGCGAACGGGATGCCGCTCGTGGTCGTCGGCGACGGGCCGCTGCGCGACCGCGCTGCCGGCGCGCGCGGGGCTTCGTCCCGCACGAGGAGCTCGTCGAGCTCTACGACCGCGCCGCCGTCGTCGCCGTGCCGTCGTTCCGCGAGGGCTTCGGCGTCGTCTGCGCCGAGGCGATGGCGCACGGGCGTCCCGTCGTCGCGAGCGCGGTCGGCGGGCTGCTCGACCTCGTCGCCGACGGCGAGACGGGCATCCACGTGCCGCCCGGCGACGTCGACGCCCTGCGCGCGGCGCTGCAGCGGCTGCTCGACGACCGCGAGCTGCGCCGCCGGATGGGCGAGGCAGGCCGCGAGCGCGTCCGCGAGCGGTTCTCCTGGGACGCCGTCACCGACGCGACGATCGCCGCGTACCGCGACGCGTCAGGCGAACGCGCGTAGCGCGTCGGCGACGCGGTCGAGCTCCGCGTCGGTGAGCCGCGTGTGGAACGGCAGCGCGAGCGCGCGCTCGAAGGCCGCGTCCGCGCCCGGGAACGCCCCCTGATCCGAGTACGCCGCGAGGCGGTGGAGCGCGTACGTGCCGATCTGCGCCTCGATGCCCTGCTCCCGCAGCCCGCGCAGCGCCTCGTCGCGGCGCTCGAGCTGGACGACGTACGCCTGCCACCCGTGCACGTCGCCCTCGTCGGCGCTCGGCGTCTCGACGAGCCCGGCGAGTCGCTCGGTGTACGCCGCGGCGATCCGGGAGCGCGCGGCGAGCAGCTCGTCGAGCCGGCGCACCTGCGGGATGCCGACCGCGCAGAGGATGTCGGCGAGGCGGTAGTTCGGGCCGGGCGCGCGGATCTCGAAGTCGCCGCGCGGCTCGATCCCGTGGTGGCGCATGCGGCGGATCGCGTCGGCGAGCTCGTCGTCCGCGGTCGTGACCGCGCCGCCTTCGCCCGTCGTGACGATCTTGCGCGGGTGGAACGAGAGGCAGCCGAGCGCTCCGAGGCTGCCGCACGCACGTCCCTGGCGCGCGCGCGCCGAGCGCGCCCGCGGCGTCCTCGACGAGCACGACGTTCTCGGGGACGGCCTCGCGCAGGGCCTCCCAGTCGAGCGGCCGTCCGAAGAGGTGGACGCCGATCACCGCCCGCGTGCGCGGCCCGATCGCCTCGCGCCACCTGCGAGAGGTCGAGGTTCATCGTCGCGGGGTCGACGTCGACGAGGCGGGCGGCGACCTCCGACGAGCGCGACGACGTTCGCCGTCGCCGGGAACGTGTACGCAGGAACGACCACCTCGTCGCCGGGCCCGATCCCGAGCGCGAGCACGGCGAGGTGGAGCGCGGCGGTCCCCGACGAGACCACGACCGCATGCGGCACCTCGCAGGCGCGTGCGAGCTCGGCCTCGAGCTCGGCGACCTTCGGCCCCATCGTCAGGTAGCCGCTGTCGAGCACCTCCGCGACCGCGCGCGCCTCCTCGACGCCGACGTCCGGCCGCGCGAGCCTGATCGGCTCGTCAGCCACGCCGCACGACGAGGTTCCCGAGCACGAGCAGGTCCATCTTCGTCTTCGCGAACGTCTCGACCGCGTGCTCGGGCGTCATCACGATCGGCTCGTTCTCGTTGAACGACGTGTTGAGCACGACCGGGACGCCGGTCCGGTCGCCGAAGGCCTTGATCAGCCCGTAGTAGCGCGGGCGACACGCGCTCCTCGACCGTCTGCAGCCGGCCCGTGTCGTCGACGTGGTTGACGGCGGGGATCTCGTCGCGCTTCTCCGGCCGCGTCTTGTAGACGAGCACCATGAACGGCGACGTGTAGTCCTGCTCGAACCAGTCGCCCGTCGGTCTCCGCGAGGATCGACGGCGCGAACGGGCGGAAGTGCTCGCGGTGCTTGATGCGCGCGTTGAGGATGTCCTTCATGTCGTGCCGGCGCGGGTCGACGACGATCGAGCGGTTGCCGAGCGCGCGCGGGCCGAACTCCATCCGCCCCTGGAACCAGCCGACGACGTCGCCCTCGGCGATGCGCTCGGCGACGTGCGTCGAAGAGCTGCGTCGTCGTCCAGCCGCTCGGCTCGAAGCCGGCCGCGCGGATCGCCGCCTCGGCCTCGGCGTCGCCGAACTGCGGGCCCGTGTACGCGTGCTCCATCACGAAGCCGCGCGGCTTGCCGAGCTCCTGGTTCCAGACGTAGTAGGCGGCGCCGACCGCGATCCCGGAGTCGCCGGCCGCCGGCTGGACGTAGACGCCCTCGAACTCCGTCTCGGGACGGATGCGCCCGTTCGCCACGGCGTTCAGCGCGACGCCGCCGGCGAGGCAGAGGTTCTTCGAGCCGGTCCGCCGGTGCGCCGCGCGCACGAGGTGGAGGTACGCCTCCTCGAGCATCGCCTGCAGCGCGGCGGCGACGTCCTCGTGCTCCTTCGTCAGCTCGCTCCGCGGCTCGCGCGCGGGGCCGAAGGCCTGCTCCATCCGGTCGGAGAAGAGCCGGCCGATCGTCGGCGTCTGCTCGTCCCACGTCATGTCGACGCCTTCCTTGTGGTGCACGAAGTAGTCGAGCTCGAGCTCGAACCCGTCGCCGTCGAGCTTCACGAGCTCGCGCATCTTCGGCAGGAAGCGCTCCGGGTCGCCGTAGGGCGCGAGGCCCATCACCTTGCCCTCGTCGCCGTACTTCGGGAAGCCGAGCCACTGCGTGACCGCCGTGTAGAAGATCCCGAGCGAGTGCGGGAAGAGCACGCGGTCGAGCACCTCGAGCCGGTTCCCTCGGCCGTGGCAGAGCATCGACGACGCGAAGTCGCCGAAGCCGTCGAGCGTGAGCACCGCCGCCTCGTCGAACGGCGAGACGAAGAACGCGCTCGCGGCGTGCGCGAGGTGGTGCTCGACGTTGTGGACGCTCGGCGCGCAGGTCGTCGGTCGGGACGCCGAGCGCCTCGGCGACCTGCGTCTTCACGTCGCGCACCTTCGTCGCGTTGCGGAAGCGCTCCATGACGTAGCGCGGGCGACGGCCGCGTTGAGGATCGTGCGGACGACCTTCGCGCCGATGTTCGCGCGCGGGTCGCGGCCGATCGCGACGTGGTCGAGCTCGCGCGGGTCGAGCCCCGCGTCCTGAAGGCACCAGCGCGCCGCCAGCTCCGGAAAGCCGGCGCAGTGCTTGACGCGGTTGAGCCGCTCTTCCTCGACGGCGTTCACGAGCTCGCCGTCGATCACGAGGGCCGCGGCCGCGTCGCCGTGGAAGGCGTTCAGGCCGAGGATCGCGGTCACGAGCGGCTGATCCTAGTCGGCGCCTCGCGCCCGTCGTCGGTCGAGCGCGCGCTCGTAGTCCGCCACGACGCGGCGTGCGATCTCGAGCGGGTCGTGCCAGCGCTCGACGAAGGCGCGGCCCCGCAGACCGAGGTCGCGGAGCTCGTCGCGCCGGCCTGCGAGACCGCGGAGAACGTCGGCGAGCGACTGCGCGTCGGCGTCGACGACCGGGAGGTCGCCGCGCCATCGGCGCGGGGATGCGTTCGAGCGCCGAGCGGTCGATCCTCGCCACGACCGGCTTGCCGAGCGCCATCGCCTCGACGGCGACCCCGCCGTACCAGCCGACGACGAGCTGGTCGACGACGACGTCGGCGCGCTCGAGCGCCCGGCGCGCCTCGGCGCGCGTCAGGCCCTCGACGAGCTCGAGCTCCACCTCGATGCCCTCGTCACGCAGGCGGTCGACGCGCCGCGAGCACGTCGTCCGTGCCCTTGCGCGCCCGGTCGCTGGGCGCGTGGACGATCCGGAGCGTCGCGCCGTCCCCGGGCGGCACCGGCGTCCACGTGCGAGGGTCGACGCTCGCGTACGGCAGGAACTCGGCGCCCGGCACGTGCTCGAGGAGGTCCGGGTTCAGCACGTAGAGCCCGTCCGCCGAGCCCCGGAACCGCTCGAGCCGCCGCCGCTTGCGCGCGTCGTCGTCGGCGTCGCCCGAGGGTCGCACGTCGTCTCCCTGAAAGGTCACGAAGAGCGCCTGCCCGCGGAGCAGCGGCAGGTCGCGCTGCTCGAGCAGGCGCGCGTAGAGGCCGTACGCGCGGCCGCCTCGGCCGGACGAGCCGTGGTAGCGGGCGCGAGCGACGAGCCGAAGTTGAAGTGGACGACGTCGTAGCGCTCGCGCGCGCAGCGACCGCCCGCCAGCGCCGCCACTCGCGCACGGCGACGCTCGTCCCTGCCGGAGCGAGCACCCGGTCGACCGCGTAGCCGAACGGCGGCTCGTGCAGGGTCAGGACGGTGCTGTCGAGCCCGAGCTCGCGCTCGGCCGCCGCGAGGCCGCTCGGGTTGCCCGCCGACAGCCGCGGGGGCGTGGAGCACGCGGATCGACATCGCGCGGACGCTACTGCCCGTGGGCGCCTCAGAAGCCGAGGTAGAGGAACGGCGTCGACACGGCCGCCTCGGGTCGAACGAGGTCGGGATCGGGCGAGTGCACCCAGACGGTCGTCAGGTCGTCTCGTGGAACGAGCCCGGCGACGCGGCAGGCGCGAGCGAGCGAGCCGTCGCCGGACCGTCCGTCCCACGGCTGGAAGCGGATGGTCGACGCGCCGTTCGCGCGCGCGAGCCGTCCCGCGGCGGCGAGCACCCTCAGCCCCTCTCGAACGCCGGGTCGGTCCGACCGCCACCCGACGACGCGGAGCGGCTCGTGCGGCGAGGCCGGCAGCTGAACGAGCGCGCGACTCGATCCGACCTCGAGCACGCGGATGAGCGGCGACGCTCGATACCAGTCCCACGCGCCGTCTCCGACGATCGCCCAGCGTCCGGCGGCCGGCGTCGGGATCTCGGCGAGGTCGGCGTCCTCGACGGCCGCCGGCCGCAGCGCGACCGGGCCGACCGGCGCTGCTCCGGCCTCGCGCGCGGCCCGCTGGGCCAGGCCGAGCGCGCTCGCCGGGAGCGAGCCTCCCGCGACGACGCCGACCCGACTGCGCTCGCCGACCGGCCGGAGCGGGGTGAAGGCGATGACCCGGCCGATCCGGGGCGTCGCGAGCGCGTGCACGAGCCCGATCCCGTTCGCGTCGGAGAAGGCGTAGAGGCGCGTGAGCAAGGTCCGGACGAGGGTCTCGCCGTCGGCTCCGCGGCCGCGATGCGACGCCTCGACCCAGAGCGCCTCGAGCTTCCCGGACGGGAGGTCCGCGTCGCCGAGGCGCGCGCTCGTCCGGATCACGCAGCAGTGGCCGACGGGCCGCTCGCCGTCGAGGGCGAACGCGTGCAGGCTCGGGCCGACGGGATTCCGCAGCAACAGGTGCTCGAGGAACGCGCGGTCGCGGTACTTCGGATCGGCGTTGCCGTAGAGGTCCGCGACCCAGCGGACGCGCTCGTCGTCCAGGCCGGCGACGGTGAGGATCTCGGTCATCGCTCGAGGATCGACCGTTCGCGGTCGCGCCACCACTCGTCGAGCCCTGCGACCGACGTGACCCAGGCGCCGCTCTCGACCGACGTGGTCGAGCGCCCACTCGTAGAGCGAGCGCCACTCCGGGTCGGACGAGCTTGTCCGGGTGGAAGACGAGCGTGATCGCACCACCCACGTCGGCGACCTCCTCGAAGAGACGCCGCACCGCCTCGCGCGGATCGTCGCGTCGATCGCCGGCGGCGATCGGGCCGAGGAGCGCGGCGTCCTGCACGACGAGCGGGACCTGCACGACGTCGAGCGCGCGCTGCGAGGCGAGATCGAACTGCCGGAACGGGAGCGACGTCCCCGCGCGAAAGCCGACGCTTCGGTTGTAGCCGACGCTCGAGTCGGCTCGGACCCCGGCCTCCTCCTGCAGTCGCGGCGTCCAGCGGACGTCCCAGTGCAGGAAGTGCTGGCGCGTCGTCGCTCACCGGCGAACCGAGCTCGGCTTCGAGTCGCGTCGCGCTCGCGCTGCGAGCACGCCCGGCCGCACGGCCCGACTCGTAGCTCCCGTGCAGTCCGACGTCGAAGCCCTCGTCGCGGAGCGTCCGCATCACGTCGGCGATCCGTTGCGTCTTCCCTCGGAACTCGCACCTGTCGCCGGGCGCGTACACGCAGTCCCAGCGCGTCAAGGTCCCGGCGGGCGGCACGGTGAAGAAGTACGACGCGGTCAGCCCGCGGTCGGCTTCGAGCGCGACGCTTCGCTCGAGCGTGGTCTGCAAGCGACGGAGCCCGCGCGAGCCGTCGGAGCCCGCGAACGAACCGAACGGGCGGGCGGAAGGCGCGCACCGCGAGCCCCGAGCCGCCGTCGGGCCCGAACGCGGCACGCGCGTCGCGAACGACCTGCGCCGGCGTCGAGCGCGTGCTCACGACGTCGACGTCGTGCGTCAGGCAGATCGCGAAGCGCCGTCCTTCCGGCCACCGCGGCTCGAGGCGCACCGTTCGCTCGAGCTCGGCCGTGCGTGCGAGGAGCCAGCGGTCGACCTCGGCGACTCCGAGAGCTCCTCGGCGCGCGTTGTCGGCGGCGGCGAAGTCCAAGCAGCCCCAGCGGTCGCGCACGTCGGTCTCGTACTCCTCGAGCGAAGGAACAGCCGCGCCAGGTCGTCGGGCATCGACGGCGCGTCGGCGGCGCCGCGCCGCAGCCCGAGCCAGACGCGGACCGTGTCCTCGAGGTAGTCGGCGACGCTCACGGCCCCTCCCAGGCCGCGGCGAGCGTCTCGGCCGCGGCTTCGGCGTTGAGCCTGCCGAGCGCGAGCTCGCGCGCCCGCCGTCGCATCGCGGCAACGCGCTCGGCGGTCGCGCGCCAGCTCCTCGAGCGTCGCGCGGAGCGCGGCCGGCCGATCCGGGTCGTACGTCGCTCCGATGCCCTCGTCGAGAACGAGCGGCCCGAGCGTCTCGAGATGCGGCGCGACGACGGCCAGCCCGGCCATGAGGTACTCGAAGAACTTGTTCGGGGTCGAGAGCGTCGCTGTTCCGCGTTCCGCGGCCGATCGAAGATCAGCCCGACGTCGAAGCTCGCCGAGCGCGTCGAGCACCTCCGCGGGCGGCACCGGATCGAGCAACGCGGACGCGGTCGCCGAGGCCTCGTCTCGCGACCGTGGCGCGCAGCTCGTCGGGGTCCGCCATCCGGATCCGGATCGTCAGCTCGACGCCTTCGGCGGACGCCGCGTCGAGCAGGTCGTCGAGCGGGCGGCCCGGTCCGAGCCCGCCCTGGTACACGACCCGCAGCAGTCCGTCGCTCGGCGGCGACGGCTCGACCTCGGCGCGTGGCGGCGCATTGAGCACGACGAGCGGCTCGCGGCGAAGCCGAAGCCGCGTCTGCAGCTCGCGGGCGATGCCGTCGCTCACCGTCACGACCGAGTCGGCCCGGCGCGCGAGCGCGCCCTCGAGCCACAGGATGAGCCGCCGCGCGAGCCGCGGCGGCGGCGCCTCGAACTCCGAGTAGAGCTCGTGCGCGTCGTAGACGAGGCGCGCGCCGCGTCGCCGCGCGAGCGACGAGGCCCGCCGGGAGCGTGTCGAGGTCGTTGGCGTGGACGACTCGAGGGCCGAGCGGCAAGGCGCGCGCCGCGAGCGCGATCCGCGCGGACCGGACGAGCATCCGCGCGAGCCGGGAGAGGGCGCGGAGCTCCCGCAGCACGCGTCCCTCGGACGCGCGTCCGCGGCCGCGCCGAGCCAGAGCCTGTTGATCCGCGCCGGCGCGCCCGACGCGGACGATCTCGACGTCGTCGAGCGGAACGGCGCTCTCGCCGGAGATCTGACCCGACACGGCCGACGACCTCGTAGCCCCTCGCCTGTGCGCGCGCGGACGGCGCGCACGGCGCGGACGTCCCGCGTCAACTCCGCCGGGGTCAGCAGCAGCAGGCGGGGCAGCTAGCTCTCCGGCTTCGTCGCGCGAACGCCGAGCTGGTGGCCGAGGCGCCGAAGGATCGGGGTCCTTCACGTCGTTCGGGATCCGCTCGGTGATCGGCAGGCGGACGCGCCGCGGGAGCGGCAGCAGCTCGGCGTCCTGGCCGTACGGCCTGATCCAGACGTTCGTCAGACCGGCGCCGACGAGCTTCTCGCGCAGCTCGTCGACCGTGAAGTGGCGCGCGATCAGCCCTTCGGTCTCGCCGGCGCGCGCGCCCTCGAAGTGGAGCCCGAGCCGTCGCGCGAGCGGGAGGAACCGCTGGAAGCCGCGGTAGACGAAGAAGAAGAGCGAGCGGCGGTGGTAGACCATCAGCACGATCTCGCCGCCGGGCCGCGTCACGCGCACGAGCTCGGCGAGCGCCCGGTCCATGTCGCTCGAGTGGTGGATCACGCCCCACGAGAAGACGAGGTCGAAGCTCGCGTCGTCGAACGGCAGCTGCTCGGCGTCCGCCTGCCGGACGTCCGCCTCGAGGTCGAACGCTGCGAGCCGGCGGCGCGTCGTCTCGACGGCCCAGTCGGTCAGGTCGACGCCGGTCACGTTCGCGCCGGCCTCCGCGAGCATCTGCGTCGCGATCCCGCTGCCGATCCCGACGTCGAGCACGTCCTTGCCCTCGAGCGAGTCGAAGTCGACGAAGAGCGAGAACGGCTTGCCGCTCTCGTCGGCGGTGAGGCGCATGTAGCGCGGATGGAAGATGCGCCGGTCGATCTCGCGGAAGAACTCCTGCGACCCCTCGTCGTACGGGATCGGGTCGTCGACGTCGTACGACATCGGGTTCCGGCTCCACCACTCGCGGACCTGCTGCTGCGTCGTCACGGCGTTCGAGCCTAGAGGAACTCTCTCGCCCAGAGCTCGACGCAGAGCGCGCGCCAGAGCTCGAAGCCGGCGCTGCGCTCGCCCGAGCGGTGGCGCTCGAGGCTCCGCCGCGCGGCGGCCGCGTTCGACGAAGCCGCGCTCGCGGAAGTCGCTGCGACGCGAACACGTCCGCGGCGAGCTCGCCGAGGCCGTTCCGCAGCCACGCGGCCTCCGGGCGTCACGAAGCCGAGCTTGTCGACGCGGTCGCGGACGACCGGCGGCAGCAGGTCGCCGAGCGCGCGCCGGAGCACGGCCTTCGTCCGACCGCGCTCGATCAGCTCCGCCGAGCCGAGCGAGAAGAGCAGCTCGACGAGGCGGTAGTCGAGGAACGGCACGCGCGCCTCGAGCGAGTGCGCCATCGAGTTGCGGTCCTCGTAGTGCAGGAGCTCGGGCAGGCCGCGGCGCGTGAGGATCAGCGTGCATCTGCCGGCGGAGGTAGCCGCCGTCGAAGCCGTTCGCGTGCCCGGCCGCGCTCGGCGGGAGGTCGGGATGGACGAGCGCCGAGCCGCCTCGCACGCGCCCGCGCGCGGCCCAGCGCACCCGCTCGGGCAGGAACGGGCGCGCGAGCGCGACCGCGGTCGTGCCGACGCCCGCGCCGTGCAGCGGCGCGGTACGCGCGCAGCTCCGCGCCGAGCTCGCGCAGCTGCCCGTGTCGCAGCAGGTCGGCGAAGAAGGGGCCGAAGTAGCCGTGGTAGCCGGCGAGCGTCTCGTCCGCGCCCTGGCCGTCGAGCATCACCTTCAGCCCGGCCTCCTTCGCCGCGCGCATCACGAACCACTGCGCGACGATCGACGTCGAGCCGAACGGCTCGTCCTGCGTGCGCACGATCGACGGCAGCACGTCGACGAGCTCGCGCGAGTCGAACGTGACCCAGTGCGGCTGCGAGCGCGTGCGCTCGACGACGGCCTCCGCGTACGGCCGCTCGTCGAAGCCGCGCTCCTCGAAGAACGCGGTGAACGTGCGCTGGCGGTCGCCGACCGGCCGCGCGTTCTCGGCCTCGGTGCGCAGGAGGTGGTCGACCGCGCAGACGATCGCCGACGAGTCGATCCCGCCGGAGAGGCAGGTGCCGACCGGGACGTCGCTGCGCAGGCGCAGGCGCACCGCGTCGAGGAAGAGCTCGCGCACCTCGTCGGCCGCGTCGGCGGGCGCCTCGCGCGGCTCGAGCGACCAGTAGCGCTGCGAGCCGCAGCCCGCGCTCGTCGACGACGAGCGAGTGCGCGGGCGGCAGCTTGCGGATGCCGGCGAAGAACGTGTCGTCGGTGTGGTCGACGTAGCCCTGCTCGAGGTAGTCGCGCACCGCGGGGAGGTGCGGCTCGAGCGAGCCCGCGGCGCGGAACGCCTTGAGCTCGCTCGCGAACGCGAACCGCCCGCCGTCCCAGCGGTAGTAGAACGGCTTGACGCCGAAGCGGTCGCGCGAGCAGAACAGCCGGCGCCGCCGGCCGTCCCAGAGCGCGAACGCCCACATGCCGTTGAAGCGCTCGCACGCAGTCGTCGCCCCACTCCTCGTACGCGCGGAGGATCACCTCGGTGTCGGTCTGCGAGCGGAAGCGGTGCCCGCGCGCCTCGAGCTCGCGGCGCAGCTCGCGGTAGTTGTAGATCTCGCCGTTGTGCATGAGCCGCAGCGCGCCGTCGTCGCTCGCGAACGGCTGCATCGCCGCGTCGCTCAGGTCGATGATCGCGAGCCGGCGGAAGCCGAACGCGACGCCCTCGTCGTCGAACGCGCCGTCGCCGTCGGGGCCGCGGTGGTCGAGCGCGCGCGGCCATCGTGCTCGCGACCGTCGCGGTCTCCGGCGGACGGCCGAGCGCGACGATCCCGCACAGCCCGCACATCGGCCCCGATTGTAGAGACGTCGCTACGATCGCCCGCGTGCAGCTGGCGGGCTCACGCTTCCTCGTCACCGGCGGCTCCGGGTTCATCGGCTCGCACGTCGTCGACGCGCTCGTCGCGGCCGAGGCGGCGAGGTCGTCGTCCTCGACACCGCGTCCGCGAGCGAGAACCTCGCAGGCGCGCGCGGCAGCGGCCGCGTGCGCGTCGGTCGAGGGCGACGTCACGCGACCCGGCGGCCGTCGCGCGGCGCGCTCGAGGGCGTCGACGGCGTCTTCCACATGGCCGTGCTGCCGCTCGGCGCCGTGCGTCGAGGACCCGCGCCTCTGCCTCGACGTCAACGTCGGCGGCACGCTCAACGTGCTCGAGGCCGCGCGCGACGCCGGCGTCGAGAAGGTCGTCTTCTCCTCGGCCTCCTCGGTCTACGGCGACACCGACGAGACGATGGACGAGTCGCACCCGCTCGACGCGCGCACGATGTACGGCGCGAGCAAGATCGCCGGCGAGTACTTCCTGCGCGCGTTCAACGACGCGTACGGCCTCGACTACGTCACCCTGCGCTACATGAACGTCTACGGCCCGCGCCAGGACGGCGGGCTCGTGATCGGCGTCACGCGGCGGCTGCTCGCCGGCGAGCCGCCGATGATCACGGGCGACGGCAGCGCAGTCGTTCGACTTCGTCCACGTCGCCGACGTCGCCGACGCGAACGTGCACGCGATGGCGTCGGACGTGAGCGACGACGCGTTCAACGTCGGCAGCGGCACCGAGGTCAGCGTGCGGGAGATCGTCGAGCAGCTGCTCGAGCTGACCGGCGCGGACGTCGAGCCCGAGTACGACGCACGGCGCAGCGCGTGCTCGATGACGCGGCGCGTCGGCTCGAGCGACGCGCGCGAAGGAGCTGCTCGGCTGGGAGGCGCGAGCTCGACCTCGACGAGGGCCTGCGCGAGGTCGTCGAGTCGCGTGCGCGCGCGATGAGGGTGCTCGTCACCGGCGCGACCGGGCTTCGTCGGCGGCGCACCTCGTCGCCGGCGCTCGTCGCCGCGGGCACGACGTCGTCGCGCTCGCGCCACGACGCCGCGCGCATCGCCGCGCGCGACGGCGAGCACGCTCGTCGAGTCGACCTCGCGCGACCGCTCGAGCCCGACGCGCTGCCGAGCGTCGACGCGATCGTGCACCTCGCGCAGGCGAACGTCCCGTTCCCGGACGGCGCGCGCGAGCTCTTCGCCGTCAACACGGCCAGCGACCGCTCGGCCTGCTCGAGCACGCCCGCGCCGGTCGGCGCGCGCGCGCTTCGTCTACGCCTCGTCGGCCTCGCGTCTACGGGCTCGGCGAGCGCCGCTTCGCGGAGGACGACCGAGCTCGGCGCCGACGACTTCTACGCGGCCACGAAGATCGACGGCGGAGCAGCTCGTCGGCGCGTACGCGCGCGTCTCGTCGGGACGACGGTCGCTGCGGCTCGTCGCGCCCTACGGCCCGGGCCAGACGGGCGCGGCTGATCCCCGGCGCTGATCGAGCGCGTCCGCGACGGCCGGCCGGTCACGCTCAACGACGGCGGCCAGCCCGCGCATGAACCCGATCTACGTCGACGACGCCGTCCGCGCGTCGTCGCGCGCGCTCGAGCTCGACGGCCACCAGCGTCGTCAACGTCGCCGGCGACGAGGCGGTCGGCGATCCGCGAGCTCGCCGAGCTGATCGGCGAGGCTGTCGGGCGCGAGCCGGTCTTCGAGCCGGGCGACGCGACGCGCCGGGCGACGTCGTCGCCGACAACGAGCGGCTGCACGAGCTGCTCGAGCTCCGCCGACCTCGTCCCGCTCGCCGAGGGCCTTCGGCGCACGGTCGCCGTCGAGGCGGTCGCCTGATGTGCGGCATCGCCGGCATCTTCGACCTCGCGGCCGGCCGGTCGACCGCGCGGAGCTGCGCGCGATGAGCGACGCTCATCGCGCCACCGCGGCCCGGACGACGACGGGGCTACGTGGACGCAGGGCGTCGGTCTGGCGAACCGCCGGCTCGCGATCATCGACCTCACCGCCGCCGGCCACCAGCCGATGGCGAACGAGGACGGCTCGCTGCGTGCTCGTCTACAACGGCGAGCTCTACAACTTCCGCGAGCTCGCGCCGCGAGCTCGAGGCGCGCGGCCACGCGCTTCCGCTCGCGAGACGGACACCGAGGTCGTCCTGCGCGCCTACGAGGAGTGGGGCGCCGGACTGCCGTCGAGCGCTTCAACGGCATGTTCGCGCTTCGCGATCTGGGACGAGCGACGGCGCGAGCTCTTGCTCGCGCGCGACCGCTTCGGCATCAAGCCGCTCTACTACGCGCTCGCACGACGGACGGCTTCGTCTTCGCGCTCGGAGGTGAAGGCGCTGCTCGAGGCGGGGCTCCCGCGCGCGGGTCTCGCCCGAGGCGCTCGTCGAGTACTTCACCTTCCAGAACGTCTTCTCGCGACCTGACGCTCTTCGACGGCGTGCGCATGCTCCCGGCCGGCCACACGCTGCCGTCTCGGACGCGGGCGGCTCGAGCCTCGAGCCGCTACTGGGACCTCGAGCTCGACCCCGACGAGTCGCGTGTCCGAGGACGAGTGGGTCGAGCCGATCCGCGGCGCGTTCGAGGAGGCGGTCGACGCGCCAGCTCGTCAGCGACGTGCCGGTCGGCAGCTACCTCTCGGGCGGCATGGACTCCGCCTCGATCGTCGGCCGTCGCGTCGCGGCACGTGCCCGCGGCTGATGACCTTCACCGGCGGCTTCGACCTCAGCTCGGTCGACCGGCCTCGAGCTCGTCTTCGACGAGCGCGCCGACGCGGAGCGCGATCGCGAGCCACGTTCCGCACCGAGCACTACGAGATGGTCATGCACGCCGGCGACATGGCGTGGGTGCTGCCCGAGCTCGTCTGGCACCTCGAGGACCTGCGCGTCGGCATGTCGCTACCAGAACCACTACATCGCGCGGCTCGCGTCGAAGTTCGTCAAGGTCGCGCTCGCGCGGCACCGGCGGCGACGAGCTCTTCGCCGGCTATCCGTGGCGCTACGAGCTGCGTCGCCGGACTGCGCGGCGCCGACGAGTTCGAGCGCGCGCTACTTCGACTACTGGAGCCGGCTCGTCCCGGACGCCGAGCACGCGTGCGTTCTTCACGCCCGACGTCTCGCGGCGCACGCCGGCGACCGGCCGCCTTCGACGTCTTCCGCGAGGCGCTCGCGCCCGCCGCCGGGCTCGACCCGCTCGCGAAGGCCCTCTACTTCGAGGCGAAGACGTTCCTCCACGGCCTGCTCGTCGTCGAGGACCGGGTCTCGATGGCGCACAGCCTCGAGGTGCGCGTGCCGTTCCTCGACAACGCGCTCGTCGACGCTCGCGCGGCGGATCCCGTCGCGCCTGAAGCACGGCGGCGGCGACGGCAAGCGCTCCTCCGCGAGCGCGATGCGCGGCGCTGCTGCCGCCCGAGATCCTCGAGAAGCCGCAAGCAGGGCTTCAGCCCGCCCGACGAGTCGTGGTACCGCGGCCCGACGATGGACTACATCCGCGAGCTGCTGCTCGACCCGCGGACGCCTCGAGCGCGGCTACTTCCAGCCGGCGGCGTGCAGCGCGTCCTCGAGGAGCACGCTCGCGGGCCGCGGCAACCACCGGCTGCTGATCTGGTCGCTGCTCTGCTTCGAGTGGTGGAACCGGCTCTTCGTCGACGGCGAGCCCGCCGCACGGCACAGCGCCTGGCACGCGGCAGTCGCGCGCCCGCGCGTCTCGACCCGGCTGATGCGTCGCCTGCGCCGCGGCGCCCGGCTCGCGCTCCACGTCGGCGGCCGCGCGTGCCGACGCTCGCGCGCCTCGCAGTCGTCGTCGCGCCGCTCGCGCGCCTGCGCACGCGCGCGAGCGGCCGCGCGATCCTCTGGGGGACGACGCCGATCGCGAACCTGCGCAACTCGGTCGCGGCCGACCGCGCTGTACGGGCTACGAGAGCGAGTCGCTCGTCTACCGCGTCTACCACCCGGCCGACCGCGCGGCGTTCGACCATGTCTGGCAGCCGTTCGGCCGTATCCCGGGCTGCGGCAGCTCGGCCCGTACCCCGCGTTCGTCTGGGCGGGGCTGCGCTTCGACGTCTTCTGCTTCTACTTCGACGGCGGCCTGCTCGCGGAGACGCCGTTCTGGCGGCTCGGAGCTGCCGCTGCTGCGGCTCGCCGGCAAGAGGATCGTCGTCTGGCCGTACGGCGGCGACGCGCGCCTTCCCGTCGACGACGCGCGCGCGCGGCGGCTGGCACGCCTACAGCGACGTGCCGGCCGGCGCGGAGGACCGCGACGAGGCCGACGTGCGCGCGCACCTCGACGGCGTTCGGCCGCTGGGCGAACGTCGTGCTCGGCTGCGCCGACCTCGTCGAGGACCTGCCGCGGCTCGACGGCGTGCTGCCGTACCCGTTCGACGCGACGCGGCTGGCGACCCGTCGCGGCGGCCGGACGACGGCGTCGTGCGCGTCGTGCACGCGCCGAACCACCCGCACTACAAGGGCACGCGCTACCTCGAGGCAGCCGTCGCCGCGCTGCGCGCGGAGGGGCTGCCGCGTCGAGCTCGTGCTGGTGCAGGGTCTCTCGAACGAGGAGGCGCGGCGCGAGTACGAGCGCGCGGACGTCGTCGCCGACCAGTTCCTGATCGGCGCGTACGCGCTCTTCGCGATCGAGGGGATGGCGCTCGGCAAGCCGGTGCTCTGCTACCTCAACCCGCGCTTCGCCCCGTACCACCCGGAGTGGGGGGACGCGCCGATCGTCAGCGCGACCCCGGACACGCTCGCACGACGAGCTGCGCGGCCTCGTGCTCGACGCGAACTCCGCGAGGAGCTCGGCGCACGCGGGCCCGAGTACGTCCGGCGCGACCACTCGCTCGGGTCTTCGGCGAGCGCATGGCGGGGCTCTACGAGGTAGTCTGGCCGTCGAGGCGAAACGACGGGTCGACGGCGGCAGATCCGGATCTCGGGCCCCGCGAGCGGCCCCTCGTCGTCCCTGCGGAGGGAGCGGAGCCGTCGCTCGACGGCCTCGACGCAGCCGAGGATCCCGCTGCAGTCCGACGACTGCACGCTCGGGCGCACGACTTCGGCGAGCGCGACCCGCGAACACGCGTCGGCCCGGGAGACGTCGTCGGCAGGAGCTCCTGGTAGACGCGGACGTTGAACGGGTCCGGATCGTCCCGCTCGAGCCGTTGGGTCGGGATCAGGTTCTGCATCCAATCGGCGCCGAAGAGCGAGGAGGAGAGAACGATGTAGTCGGGTCGCCGTTTCTCCACATCGAGCCAGGTGAGGACGCCGCCGTGCAGCTGCGCGTTCGGGAATCGGGCCGGGTCGAAGTAGGCGAGGTCATCGAGGACGATCACAGCGTCGGAAGAAACGCCGTGCTCGAGGGCCCATCGTTGGCGGCCCTCATCGAGCTTCGGCTCGAGGCATGCTGCTCGAGCGCGTAATCGACCGGGGCGTACCAGCGCTGGACCGCGACCGCACCGCACACGACGACGACCGCCGCGATCCAAGCGACGCGCTGCAAGCGAACGTCTTCGCGAAGTCGGGGAGCGCGCGCGATCACCTTACGGAGGCCGAGCAGGAGTGTCTCGAACGCGAACAGCGCGATCAGCCCGAAGCTCAGGATCAGGTATCCGACCACGTGCCAGAGCTGCCCAGCGACGCCATACCAGAGGAACTGCGACAACGCGAGCACCACGCCGAGCGTCAGCATGTGATCCGACGGTCTGCGAAACACCGACCAGATAGCCCGCGCAACCGTGACGGCGACGAGCGCAGCGGCCGACGGGTCCGATATAGCGGAAGACGGCCTCCGTCCAGGTGCGGAGCGAGGTCGGATCCTCCTGCTGCAGGCTGTCGGCGCTGACGATGTCGTAGGCGAGTCGCAGCGACCTGGCGTAGTAGAGGTCGAGGAACGCGTATGGCGTTGTGATGAAGAAGGCGGCGAGTGCTGCAGCGCCCAACAGCGCGAAGCGTGAAACGAGCAGCCGGACCGTGTCGGAAACCGCTCGAGGCGTTTGAGGCTCTCGCGCCGAGCCAGACCGCGAGCAGTGCTACCGGAACCGTCCATGGACCGCCGGACTTGGTGCCTTGCACCACGCCGCAGAGCAGGCCGAGCGCAATGAGCGTCCGAGTACTGCCGGATCGGGCGTGCGCGGCCGCCGCGAGCAGCACGCCGAGGCCGAACAGCATCTGCAGCGTGTCGGGATGGATGAAGTTCGCGTAGTAGAGGAACGAGACGTCGGTTGCAACGAACACCACCGCAAGCAGCCCGGCAAGCCGAGACCCACGCTCCCTGCCGATGTTGTAGAGCAAGATGAGTGCGAGAAGGCCGGCAAGCAGCGTCACGATGCGGAGAAGGATCGGCCCGGTCGGGAACGGGGGCAGCCCGATCGAGCGAAGCCCGGCGTAGACCGGGAACGTGAGCTGGAAGAGCGCGCCTCCGTAATAGGTGATGTTGAAGTATCGCTTCTCCCCCCAACGCTCAGGAATCTCCTTCGCGGCAGACTTCGTCGGATCGAAGTACGCGCCGGGGTTGCCGTAGGGAGCGACGAGCGTTGCCTCTAGCGCCATCGTCAGGAACGGCTCGTCGTTCGAGTAGGCGGCGAGCAGGTCCGGGTTGTCGGCGTTGCGTGGAACGAGCGGTGCGAACAGCGCGAGATACAACACTGCGAAGATCGCGATCGGCCAGTCGAGCCGGACGTACTTGACGATCGCGGCGAGGATCGTGCTCACATCGCAGTCGACTTCAGCGGGGCTTCACCGCGCGCACCGTGAAGCCGGCCTCGTGGACGTCGAAGTGCATGATCTCGAGCCCCTCGTCGGCGCACCAGCCGCGCACCTCGTCCTCGGTGTGCCGGTGCGCGTACCGTCGGCGCGTACCAGTCGAAGTTGAGGTGGTTGTTCTCCTCGAACGTCATCTTCGGGTTCCAGAAGAGCTTCGCGACGTGCCAGTAGATCGAGCCGCTGGACGTCGTAGCGGCCGGCCTTGATCCCGAGCAGCGGCACGTCCTCCGGCACCTCGACCTCGGTCTCGAGCTCGGCGAGCGCCTGGCCGAGCCGGGTCAGCGGCCGCAGCGCCTCCCAGGCCTCCTCGGGCGACATGTCCGCGACCGCTCGCGCACGTAGTCGTCCGTGAACTCGCGGATCGGCGCCTTGCGCCGGTAGACGTAGAACATCAGCTCGCCGCCCGGCGCGAGCAGCGGCACGAGCGCCTTCATCGCGCGCTCCGTCGACGGCGTGTGGTGGAGGACGCCCTCCGAGATGATCGCGTCGAAGCTCTCGGGCGCGGAACGGCAGCTGGAGACGTCGGCCTGGACGAAGTGCGTGCCGGGAAGCGCGCCGAGCCGCTCGCGCGCGACGTCGATCGCGGCCGAGATGTCGGCGCCGACCCACTCGGCGCCGCCGTCGCGACCAGCCGTCGCTCATCCAGGCCGAGGTCGCGAAGCCCGCGCCGCAGCCCGCGTCGAGCGTCGCGCCGCCTCGCGCGAAGTACGCGCGCATCTCCTCGGCCGACTCGAACCCGTAGCGCTGCGATCAGCCACTCGTGCAGCTCCGTCCGCATCCCCTCCGAGCCGAACGAGTCGCGCTTCGTCCACTTGTAGCCGAAGCTCGACCCGGTCTGCCGCTGGCCCGCGTCCTCGGTCAGCACGAAGCGCGGGAATCGCCGGCGCCGATCGGATACGAGGCGACCCTCCGCCGGCGTCGAGCGTGCCGCTGCGAGCGATCTCGTCGCCCGTACGGCCCGCGCCGACCATCGAGCCGTCAGCGGGTCGCCGCGTCACCGGGTCAGACCGAGGATATCCGAGGAGCGACGCTGCGCATCGAAGCACGGACGGCGCGCTCGCGCGCGCGGAGAGCGGCCCGCACGAGCGCTCGCCACGACCCGCTCCTGTCTGTCCGTCGGTCATGCCGGGGAAGATCGGAAGCGTGATCGTCGTGTCCTCGCACAGCGCGGCGTTCGGGAAGTCCTCGCGGCCGAGGCCGTACTTGTCGCGGTAGTAGCCGAGCCGGTGCACTGCGTGCGTGCCCGGCCGCGTCTGGATGTCCGCGCTCGGCGAGCTGCCTCCATCATCCTGTTCCGCCGCTCGCGGCCGCCCTCGAGCACGCGCACGACGTAGGACTGGTAGTTGTGGCCGTCGACGGGCCCCGCGGTCGGAGCCTGGAGCCCGTCGATCGGCGAGGCAGCTCGTCGTAGCGCGCGCGCGCACGCCCGGCGCTCCGCGAGCAGGCCGGCGAGCTTCGCCATCTGCGCGATCCCGACCGCGGCCTGGATGTCCGAGAAGCGGAGGTTGAAGCCGAGCTCGTCGAAGAGCCCCATCGTCCACGGCCGTGCGGCTCGACGTCCGGGGATCGGGCAGGCCCGTGGTGCCGTGGTTGCGCAGCACGCTGATGCGCTCGGCGAGGTCGTCGCGGTTCGTCGTCACCATCCCGCCCTCGCCGGTGGTGACGACCTTCCGCGGGTGGAACGAGAAGCAGCCGCGCGTCACCGAACACGCCGACCGGCACGCCCCGGTAGGTCGTGCCGATCGCGCACGCGGCGTCCTCGATCACCGCAAGGCCGTGCCGCCGGGCGATCGCGAGGATCTCGTCCATCTCGGCGGCGAGCCCGAAGAGGTGCACTGCCACGATCGCGCGCGTCCGCGGCGTGATCGCGGCCTCGAGCGCGGCCGGGTCGACGTTGAACGTCTCCGGGGAGACGTCTGCGAAGACCGCCCGCGCGCCCACGTACTCGGCGCGTTCGCCGAGGTGATCCAGGTGAACGCGGGCACGACGACCTCGTCGCCCGGGCCGAGGCCGAGCGCCGCAGGCGGCAAGGTGGAGCGCCGCCGTCGCCGACGTCGTCGCGATCGCGTGCCGGCGCCGTGGCAGCTCGCCGACGAGCTCGCTCGAACCGCTCGGTCAGCGGCCCCTGCGTCACCCAGCCGGACGCGAGGCACTCGCGGAGCTGCTTCGACCTCGGTCTCGTCGAAGTGCGGCGAGGTGATCAGCATCGGCGGATCGTATCCGCCCGGGCTCCGGTCCGCGAGTATCCTCGCCCGGTGCACCGAGGCCGACACGACGAACTGACCGCCTGCGCGGCGAGCCCGTCGCCTCTACGGACGGCCTGCGCGACGGAGCTGCGCGAGCGCTGGGATCGCGACCTGCCGCTCGACGAGCTGCTCTTCGACCGCTGGGAGCGCGCGCGTGAGCTGGGCTTCGGCGAGGGCACGAGCATCTACCACTCGAGCTACGTGTACGGCGACGTGCGTGTCGGCCGAGGAACCTGGATCGGCCCCTTCACGATGCTCGACGGCACCGGCGGGCTGAGATCGGGGACACTGCAGATCTCGAGCGGCGTCCAGATCTACACGCACGACACCGTCGAGTGGGCCGTCTCCGGCGGCGACGCGCCCTACGAGCGGGCGCCGGTCGAATCGGGAGCTGCTGCTACCTCGGCCCGAACGCGGTCGTCGCGAAAGGGGTCACGATCGGCGACCACTGCGTCGTCGGCGCCGGCTCGTTCGTGAACCGCGACGTGCCGCCCACTCGATCGCCGTCGGCGCGCCGTGCCGGACGTCGGCCGCGTCCGTGTCGACGGCGGCGAGGTGACGCTCGAGTACGACCGCGCTTGACATCGAGCGTCTCGGGTGGTCACGGCGGAGCGGGTGGTTCCTCTTTGCGAAACGGGCGACGATCGGGCTCTCGTTGCGATCGGCGCCCTCGCGTGGCGCGGCGGCGAAGCGACGTCGCCGGACTCGCGATTCTGCGCGGCCCTTCCGATCATCAGCATCCACTACGCCGCCAAGCGCCGAGCGGCTGCCGGTTCCGGAGCGACACCCTCGTCTACCGGACGTACGGGACGCACGCGTCGCGGGCTGTTCGATGAGACCTGGCTGGTTGATCCGGATTCCTTGGTCATTGGGCCATCTCCCGTACGGCGCTTTCCTCTGGGCGCTCGCGCGCTATGACTCTTCGTCTTCTTCTTCGACGGCGGCCTGCTCGGTGAGACCCCTTCCTGGCGGGTCGAGCTGCCGCTCTTCGAAGGACCGGCAAGAAGGTCGTCGTGTACCCGTACGGCGCGGATTCCCGCCTTACGTCGGCGCACACGCGCGATCGAGGGGTGGCATGCCTATAGCGAGATCCGCGCCCGGTGAGGAAGACCGCATAGAGGAACAGGTAGCGGCGCGGCTGGCGGAGTTCGGCCGCTGGGCGGATGTCATGCTCGGATGCGCGGACCTCGTGGAAGACCTGCCGCGCCTGGACGGGCTCTTTCACCTTCCGATCGACGTCGACGAGATGGCAGGCCCAGGCGCCTCTGACGCAGAACGACGTCGTCCGCATCGTGCATGCGCCGAATCACCCCGAGTACAAGGGCACTCAGCACATCGTCGACGCTGTCGAGCAGCTGCGCGCCGAAGGTGACCCGTCGAGCTCGCGCTCGTCCAGGGGGTGCCCGTCGATGCGACCCGGGAGATCTACGAGCGGGCGGACATCGTCGTCGATCAGCTGTTGATCGGCGCCTATGGTCAGTTCGCACTCGAGGGCATGGCTCTCGGCCGGCCGGTCCTCTGCTACCTGAATCCGCGCTTCGCCGCGCACCACCCTGAGTGGGCCGAGGTGCCGATCGTGAGCGCAACACCGGACACGATCCTGGACGTGTTGCGTGAGCTCGTCCGCGATCCGAAGCGCCGGGAAGAGCTCGGCTCGCGGGGCCCGGACGTCGTTCGCCGTTACCACTCGCTCGAGGCAGTAGGAGCGCACATGGCCGCGATCTACTCACGGCTCTGGACGGAGGCGCTGAGAACGCTCTTCCGGCAAGTTGCCGTCTACGGCTCCGGGCGGCTTGCATTGCAACTCCTGAGCTTCGCAACGCTGCCGATCCTGGACAATTGTCAGGTTGCGGTCTCGCTGTCGATTGCCAATCACCGCAAGCCTGCCGGTGGCCTATCGCCTGTATCTGCCGCAAGACTGGGCGAAGGACCGCCAACGCCGGCGCAAAGCGGGCGTTCCTGAGGACATCGGCTTCAAGACCAAGCCGGAGATCGCGATCGAGCAGCTGCGCTGGGCCTGTGCGGCCGGCCTTCCTCGCGGCGTGGTGCTGATGGACGCGGGTTATGGCTGCAACACAGATTTGCGCGCTGGCGTCAGCGCGCTCGCGCTGAGCTATGTCGCCGGCATCTTGCCGCAGACGTCTGTATGGGCATCGGGCACGGGGCCGCTGCCGCCGGAAAAGTGGTCGGGCCGCGGGCGACCGCCAAAGCTCACCCGCCGGGACGGCAAGCATCAACCGATCTCAGTCAAGCAACTCGCCCTCGGCCTGCCAAAGCGCGCTTGGCGACGGTCAAGTGGCGGGAGGGTGCGGCCGAGCACCTGTCCTCGCGCTTTGCGCGCATGCGCGTTCGTGTGGCGCATCGCGATTACAATCTCACCGAAGGCCGGCCGGAAGAGTGGCTGCTGATCGAGTGGCCAAAGGGCGAGAACGAGCCGACCAAATATTGGCTTTCGACCCTTCCCAAGAACATCCCCTTCCACCGATTGGTTGACATCGCCAAACTGCGTTGGCGCATCGAGCGCGACTATCAGGACCTCAAACAGGAGGTCGGGCTCGGCCACTTTGAAGGGCGCGGGTGGCGCGGCTTCCATCATCACGCCACGCTGTGCATCGCGGCTTACGGATTTCTGATCTCCGAGCGGGAGACAATTCCCCCCTCAGGACCTCGTCCCGCCACGCTGTTCCCGGAACTTGCCGTACCCGACGGTTACCGACCCAGGGGCTCCGCCCTTGCGGCCTGAACGCCACATCCCGAACTCCGTCGCAACCATGCGCCGGCGATTGATCGTCGCGCTCGTCAGAAGCCTGCCGCGATGTCCGTGCTGCAACGCTGCAATCGCAACACCGTCGCCGCGCAGAAATTCATGACACAGTCAAACTAGTAGGTTCGTCCCTAATAGGGGAACTCCAATTTTTACTGCAGTACCATTTAGCTCGGTCGAGGCATCAGCCACTCTTTCCAGACCGTCAGAAGTGCAGCCAGGATTACAGGGCCAAGGAATAGTCCTATGAGCCCGAAGGTTTGCAGACCGCCAAAAATTCCTATCAATGCCAGCAGAAACGGCAACCGCGAGGCGCCTCCTACAAGCGCAGCCCAAACAAACAAATCCCCAATAACCATGACAGCGGCGCCTACGACGAACACGGTCGCCGCAGCTGCGGCACTCCCACCATGGAAAAGCAAAAGGACGCTGGCCGAGGTGAACACTGCCCAGGCTCCAAACGGAACCATGGCAAATGCCATTGTGAGGAGCGTGAAAAGCACCGCGTGAGGTACGCCTGCGGCAAAGTAAGCAACGCCGATCAACGCGCCTTCGACGACCGCTATTAGAATCGTCCCGTTGACTGTCCCACGAATGGTGTCGACCATCCGGCTGGCGAGTTGCTCACCTGGATCACCAAGCAGGCGATCGGCGGTATCAAGAATGCGGTTCGCTATCCATGCGCCATTTCTCAGGAAACCAAACAGAGCAATAAGGACCACCATGAAGTGAAAGAACCTATAAAGAAACTCTACTCCTAAAGTTCTCGTCATCGCGGCGTCGTTCTTTACGTCTGGTGCTCCAATCCACTCGGTGATCACCCTCGAATCGCTCAAATTATTTTTCCACCATTGCGCAACGGCAGTGCCGATTACAGGAGTGTTCGGAAGCCATTCGGGCATGGGTATTCCGTGCTGCCGGTAATGGCTAACTGACAAAGAAACAGCTTGGATGTCTTGACTAGCCCGATGCGCTGCAAGTCCAACGGGAAGAAACAAAACCACTCCAACCAAAAGAGTAAACACGAGAGGTGCCACGGCGGAACGCGAGGATCGTCCAAGGCGCTTGGCAAATTGCTCATAGAGCGGCCATGCCGTCACAGCAATCACAGCAGCCCAGCCTACCGAAGCGAGAAATTCTCGCGCCACCCATAACGAAAGCATCACCAAAACGACCGCGAGAGTGGCGCGCGAGACGTTCCGAGCGCGGGCGTCCATGGGGAGGGCACTCTTCTTCGAGCGCGCCTCACGATCTGTCATTGATTGCTCGTCCTCGGGAGTACCACTCTCGACCTTGCGCTGCGTGCGAGCATGGCGGGGCGGTGTGGGCGGCATTTAAGCTCGCCGGTTCGCCACCAAGCCGTAGAGGAAAAGCACCAAAACAGCGCCGACGACTGCACCGATTAGCCCAGCGCCCTCATGGGCCTGATACCAGCCCAAGGCCTGGCCGATGAACGTCGCTGCAAAGGCACCCACGATGCCGAGGATGGTTGTGAGGATAAAGCCTTGCGGTTCGTTGGGGCCGGGATAGAGGAATTTGGCAATGATGCCCGCGACGAATCCAATAATAATGGTCAAAAGAATACCCATGGACGCCTCCTGTATGCCGGAGCTACAACCCCAAGGTCCGAAAAAGGTTCAGTACTCCAATGCCGTAGGTCGGCGACAGGAGCGAAGAACGTTGCAATGTTGAGAAGCAGAGAATAGGGCCAAGCAAATTTATGTCGGGGAGAGGGCTGCCGAAATTTCTGACAACGTCGCTTTCTCCGCATCACTCACTGCGACGCCTCCAAATCCCAAAAACCCTCCTTCGGTGCCAGCTTCTGCCGCCTTTTGCGCCACGCCTTGCAGCCACGTTCTGAAAGCTGCGGCGTCGCTCGGAGCTTTTGCACCGAGTATCCTTGATACAGATCGCAATTCGGACAACGCAGTATTCTTCAGCACGTCAATGTTTACGCCACTAAATCGTGCTTGAAGTTCAGTCCGAGCCGCGGTCCTCCCGTCACCAGTGGTGAAATCCTCGGCAACAGCTTTTACCAGGGGGTTCGCTTGCGCGTTCTGGCGGGCTTCGACAAGTGCCCAGCCTCCAGCCATGCCCTCCTTTATCAAACCCCAGACCCCACTGGGGTCGGCCGCAGTAATGGCCATGCCGGCGACCATCGGACTACCAAGAAGTTTGCCCCACTCTTCTGCCGTAAAATCCGCCTTGGTAGCCATAGCCATCGCTCCTTGTTCAAGAACGCGCAAGCTCGGCTTCGGAGGGAATTCGTCCTTGGGGCGTGTACTTATCGACGGCGTCGGGGAGTTCGCGACACAGTCGCGATACAAGTTCTTCTCGCGAAAACCCTGTCTGCTTGGTCAAAGTTTCTAACACTTCTGGGCCGATTGCTTTTTCGAGCTGAGCAGCAGTGCATGGTTTGTTTGGGCCTGTTTTCACCCAAGATTCCGCTGTGTCGCCCTGACCGCTCTGCTTGAAACGGTCGAGGAGTTCCCCAAGGCCGGCACTAAGAATGCCACCGGTGCTAGCGCCGCCGAGACTGCTGCTCAGTTGACCCAGCAAACCACCAATTCCGCCTTGACCGGACGAGCCGGGCTTGTTCAGACCGCCCAGCATTTCCGCAATCTTGTCACGGTTCTGGTAGCCAGCGATTGCCAGCAATCCGAGCAGGGCAGTCATGGAGGGAAATCCGCGGCTCATCGAACACTCCTGGTTCCGGATTGAACAAGCCGCACGCGATAAAGGTTCCTTCTCCAAGGGTGTGCGGTTCGCCGTCGCTGACGAATTAGATGCTGACGATCATGTTCATTGGCCGGTCAGTGGACCAATACGCTTGGCTCCCTGTTCCATCGATTAAGCGCCATCTCCGCAAGCGCTTCCGGATTTTGCTCGCCACTAGCGGAGCCTTCCATGATTGCAGAGAGCAGGCGTAGTGGCGCAGTCTCAATATTCGCTCCGGTGATTTGCTCCCGCCTTAAAAGCCTCATCCACGCGATCTGCACGGCGTGCATCAAAATAGGCGCTGTCATATTGCAACTCCTAGCGAGCCGGCGATCGGTAAACAACGCTGACCCAAATGGGTTCCTCATAGGACGCACGTTGCGAAGCTGTGGCGGCAGAAGCCCGGCTCTCGAGAGCCGGGCTTCTGTTGCAATGCTGTCGTCTACTGCGACCCCTGTCGGGGGGTGGGCCGGGAGGACAACAGCTCTCGTCTTTCTCTAATTGCACCGAGCTTCCCCGGCATCACTAGCGAGCTACGAGTACCTGACCAATGCGCGACGTGGCACCGGCGTTCCACCGCCAATGACGTTGTGTTGGAAGGCTCGCCAGTTTGGATGTCTCGTCTGGTGTATGTACTATTACACTCTCGACAACGGAGTCATCGTCAGGAACTTGTATTTGGATTGGGTCGTCTCGCCTCTCTTGCTGATTGGTGATCCTGTGCCTCTCCCGCTAGCGGTGGCAATGTGATCAAATCTCCTGCTTGTCGTAAGACTACGTGCTCGGATCAAGCCAAAGCTGCAATGATTGGGCCGTACGCCGCCCGTGTCCGCATCTTTAGTCATCCTTGCGGGTCGTGAATCGCGCGTTGCCGAGACCAGTGCCGATGGTCAGTGCGCCCCAATGCTGAACGTCGGTCATAAATGGCGCCTCGCTGAGCCCCTGCACCACGGCATCGTTATGCATTACGATGGCGGTATCTTCGTCATTAACCTTCGGGATGGCCTTGTGCAGCGCTGCAGGCAGATGGAAGTTGCTCGCCTCCCAGTTGCCCGGCAGGTTCTGCGCGCCGCGCTCGATCGAGCCGTCCTGGTTGATGATACCCGGGCAGCCAATTCCGATGAACGGCGCCAGCGCTAGCTTCTCCTTCACTGCCTTCTCGATCAGGGCCTCCAGCATCGCGGTGAGCTTTTTGACTGCATCTTCGCGACTCACCTTCTTCTCGTCGCCATGCCGCCATAGCTCGTATTTCCAGACGAACGCCTTGGAGAGATCGGCCGCCTTCTTCAGGTTGAGGCCGATCACACCGGCGCGAATATTGGTGCCGCCGATGTCGACCCCGATGATCGCGTCGTGCGCCTTGAACATCCATTTTGGCGCGAGATGCGCGGCGCCGATCAACCCGGCTTCGTCCGGGGCATTGCGCACCGGAACGAGCTCGATGGCGACCTTGTCCGCTTTAAGGATCACAGAAGTGCGCCCGATAACCAGTTCGCCTATCCGGCTCGCGCGGAACCCCCCACCGACCACGATGCGCTCGGTATCCTTCCAGCCCTTCAGCTTGAGATAGCGTCGGATCACCAGCGCGAGCTCCTGCGAAAAGTTCTCGATTGCACCTTGCACGATGCCAGCCGCCTCGGGGTCGCCCTTGGCGAGGAGCCCATCGAGTTCCTTCTTAGTGATCTCGTCGCTCGGCGTATCCCCGAATGGGTCGTCACCGGCCTTACGCAGGGGCTTGCGCCAGTTCTCGATCATGTCGCGGAACGCACCCTTGCTGGCGCGATCGCCGATGAAGCCCTCGTCATCCTTCAGTTCGACGTTGTAGCTGTCGACCGTGACCGAAGGCAGCCGTTCAGCACCGTGTGTCGCGATACTGGGGAGTGTATTGGTGTCAGCCATGAAGTACCCCGATGACCATTCCGTACAACGGCGCAGGGCGAGGAAGGTTTCTCTGAAAGATACTTAGCAACGGGATCGCATCGATTTATGCCTACGCTGGCAGCAAGACGGCCTGCGGGCAGCACGCCCATCCAGGCGGGCTCACAGCGGCACTTCGCACGTTGCCGTTTGGGACGGGTCAAAGTCACCGGGATGAGCGGGGAGGGCGTTCGATCCATCTGTGAACCAACTATTCAGCATCTGCTACGTAGTGCCCCTGCTTTGAGAAGAAAGTCAGCAGTCGCGATGGAGCTTCCTCAAGCGCGGCGCTCGCTCTCGCCGTCCTCAGTCCCTGATTACGGTCCACATAGAAGCTTATTTCCCTGATCCGAACCCCTCCGGAACCCAAATCCCACTCTTTTACTTATCGAAGTGAAGGAGGAGTTCGTGTCATGGGTCGCACCGCCCTCTTCGCAGGGGTATGGTTCGCATTCTGGATGATCCTCGGCGGCGCTGTCGGCGGTTTCATCTCGCCGAAACAGGACATTGCCCCCTATATCTACCAAGGAGTTTTGAATGGGGCGTTTTTTGCGGTGCTGACGAGCTTCGCGTGGCCCTGGATTCTGCCACGAATTATCGACCGCTGGATGTCGCGCGGCGAAGCGGGCGAGGCCGGATAGCCGGCCACCTCACCGGCAATTCCGCGCCATTCGGTTGGGTGTTGGTTCAAGGACACAAATTGATAATAGCTCTGCTTGACAGATGGCAACTTGCCTCGGCGTCAGTAGGCCCGAATTATTTTTTTTCGAGAGATCGGTTCAATCATGCCGCGGAGGCTAACGAATCTGTACCTCCAGGGTGGTAAGCGCACTTTCCGCATTCAAACGTGCGCCGATCCGGAACGACCGGAAATTATGATATGTTGGGTATTTGGGAGGAAATCATGAGCGTACCGACGACGTCCGACTTCCTTCCGGAGCATGCTTTCCCTGCTGACGATGAGCGCGTTCAGCGTCAGATGAAGATGCGGATATCCTATTACATGCGACATCCGGAGCTCATCGGCATTCGCTTGCGGCAGCTTGACCGTGAATGGAATATCGAGCGCTTCATGGAGAAGAAGACCGCTGTGTTAGCTGCTGTCGATACGTCGACCCGTACCATTCGCAGCAAACGCTGGTTCACGCTAACCGCCCCGATGACGAACCTGCTGCAAAACACTGTCCAGGGATGGAGTTTGCCCATTCAAACTTTGCGCAACCTGGGCTATCGGACCCGCGACCAGATTGAGCAAGAGCGCCAGGAACTACTCACGTTGCGCGATCTTCAGTCATCACGGCCTAAACGGGTATCATCTAAGCGACGGAGTAAGCCTTCGTCGTAAGAAAAGCGCCAAAGGTTAGCTGGGCAGTTGGCGCCGGAGACATGCGTTTCGCGCACTCGAGCCTGGACGAAAAGAAATGCCGCAATAAGGCTAGCCTTTTCGATCGCAAATTTTTGTTAACAGCTCATGTTCCTCGCGTCACTGCTCCGCACCAAACTTCAAAAGTAGTTCCATTGTTTTCCTACACTCTGGACTGATACAGTTCGCGTTTATCCCACCATAGGCAATGCAGCGCGATCTTGAATCAGTCCACTAGAATTTCTTATCGTTTTAAGAATCTCGTCACGCGTTCCGACCAATGTGTTCTGCACGGCTTCTATGCCTGCAGAGGATTTGAAATCTTCATTTGAGCCGCCTGAGCCGCCGACCAATGCGACCATAACGAATGCTTTAGGCATTTTCCGGCGAAGGCGACGGGCGGCATAACTGACTTGCGCTGCGGAGGCGTTACCCACAAAACACAGGCAAATCAGCTCCACATCGTGAGTATCCAGGCTGACGATACGCGACATCGACAATGCATCACTCTGCTCAGCGCGCGCTGGGATGCCCTCCCTGGAAACAAGCTGAGCAATGATGAGTGCGAATGCCTCACCCAGCAAATCACGTCCAGGTATGCACAAAACCCGTTTCTTAATTGGCCGCTGGTCGGGCACGTCAGTTATCGCGACCTTAGCTTGATCGTCTTTGATATCGGGAAGCAGGGGTGTCGCTGCCTCGTTTGCATCGGGAATGAGTTGGGGTTTGTCGTCGTGTTCTTCTAGATCCTCCAACATTTCCGCAACCACGTCCCGAATGCGTTGCTTACGTTCCTCATCCAATAGTCCACGATCGGCATCCGCCTGCGCAAGTTTCAGCGCCTCTATTAGAACGTCTTGATAGTATTCGATCAGCGGCTTCTCCTTCAAAATCTGGTGAGCCTGCTCAGTCGCCTCGATCGGGTCGCCTGCCAGCATGCGCTGATAGGTCAATTCTTCCGGTTTGAGGGCTGGCTTGTCGCCAAGCATAATGTCGAGAAACTTTAATCGATCGACATGCTTGCCGAGCACCACCAAACACATCGTCAGCGGAGTCGCCAGGACGAGCCCGATGGGGCCCCACAGCCAAGTCCAGAATGCCGCAGAGGTGACTACCGCAACAGGCGAAAGGCCAGTGCTCTGGCCCGTCAGGTGCGGCTCGACAACATGACCAACGAGCGGTTCGACGATGACGAACAAGGCTGCGGTCCAAGCCACCATACTCCAGTCCGATCCCACGGCGGCTGCGAGAACGAGGGAAAAATCGCGGAAATCAGTGCTCCGATGTAGGGGACGAACCTTAAAATCGCAGCCAGCATGCCCCACAGGGGGGCGCTGGGAACGCCGATCAACCACAGGCCCGCGCCGATGATTAGACCGAAACAGGCGTTGAGTGCGAGTTGTGTCAGGAATAAACGGCTGAGCCTTTGGCCCGCATCGTCCAGGGCTGCGGTTGTCCGCTGAAGGTCCTGCTCTCCCACCAGGCGGATTATCCTGTTTCGCAAATCCTCACGTTGCATGAGGATGAAGATGACGAAGATAATTACAATGCCGGTCGTGGTGAGTGGATGTATCAAAGGTGTTATTAAAGCCACGAGGTTTGAAGAGCGCCGGGGTCGGGCTGCTTCACTTCAACCGGGATTGGTTTATTAGCTGGGCCGTGTCCACGCTCACAGGAACGGACGTCGAGCCGCTTATTTGCGGCTTGTCGAGTTCCTTGCCGAGATTTTGCAGCACTTCAGACGCCCGTTCCAGCGTTCCGGTGCCGGCGGCGGCACCGCGCAAACTCTGTATCTTCTCGCGCAAAGTGAATTGGTACCGCGGTAGGTCACTCGCAAGTTGGTTAACTTGCGAAACCATCATAGCGCCCAAGCTCAAGATAACCGCAAACGCAATCAGAACTGAAATGATCACCGCAATAGAGCGCGGTACGTACCAGTTCCGAAAAGTTCGAACCAGGGGCGCAAGTACAAAGCTGAGCAGCAGCGCGAGTGCAATGGGGACCAAAACTTCGCGGGCAAAATAAAGTGCTCCGATCACGACCACGAAGAGTAGCACCGTCGTTAAGGCGGAGCCTGCGATCGGGAAACCTGCCCTGGAACGAATATTTTCCATCACTCAATATGAGTTAGGGGGAGCAGTCTTGCTCCCCCAGTTAAACTGGCAATCAACCACGGTGATTTCTACTTGCCGCGGAGACTGTCCTTTAGTCCGCCAATGGCGTTCTGTACCTTTCCAGCGACTTTATCCGCCTTACCTTCAGATTCGAGCTTTACATCACCCGAGACTTTTCCTGCGACTTCCTTCACCGCACCCTTGGCCTGTTGCGCCGAGCCTTCAATACGATCCTATCCACGGGGATTGCACCTTTTAAAGAGAGGGGACCCAGGGTAACCAGCAACGCGCCAGAAAGTTCATCTCGCGCTAAACCGCTATAGGATGCGATTTCCATCTCCGGGGAATTTCCCAACTGGGATGGGACCACACGGCGTCGCTTACTCATGACGACGTTCCGCGCCGTGCTGGCGATTAGGGGGGCGGCTCGCTGGAAGAGCGGAAGACGCGCTAGGCGGTTTCCAACAATTCCGTCCGTTCGTGCAACTCCGTCCGACGAACTCCGCAAACCTGACACTTAAACGTGTGGAGCGGGGGTAAATTGCCGGCCTCGGGTATGGTAACGACATAAGCCATTTCGCCTGCGCACACATGGCATGGCGCCGTTTTCAGCGACGGCGCAGTCTTTTTTTTGGGCATCAATCCCTCCGAGTTCTGAGTGCATATAATTCAACTCGGAAGGCTTGGTTCCTTCCTCCTGGATCATCTAGGACTTACGCCGCCCAGCGGCACGAGATACGTTTCCCAGATTCCGCAGTGTCGCCTTACCGCTCTTACCTTGGGTGAGAGAGAGGCCGCCGAAGGGAGATATTTGGAACCCGGTGCCTGATTCGGCATTTATATCGCGTTTTCCGCGGGAGAGAGCCAATGTTGAAGAGGGCAAACGATTTTCGCAACAGGGCGGCAAGCGAGTTGCGTAAGAGCCGCAACGGCGGCACTGCTGAAGAACGGGCTACTAATAAGAAGCGCGCGGCCGCTCTGAAATCACTTTCCGAAAATGAAGATTGGCTGGAGGGTGAAAAGGCGCGCTCGAAGAAGCGTCCTAGCTCCCCGCAGCAGCGGCCGGGTTAATTACGTCCCGCCGCGGGGCGTGCGCGGAATGTAGCAGTCCTCCCCGTAGCTTAGGGACCGTCGAGCACCCACAACCGAAAAAGCATGCGTACATTATCGCGGGAGTTGGAATGGCCTTCAAATTTTCTATCGGGCAGGCCGTAGAATATAGGCCGATGGGTCAGGTAGCGGGCCTATTCGAGGTCATCCGGCATATGCCGGAAGAGGATGGAGCTTCCGACAGGAAGTACCGCATCAAAAGCCTGCAAGAAGGCTTTGAGAGGACAGTGCATGAGTTCGAGTTACAGCCCGCCGATCTGGCGGACGGTGCCTATCCTGTCGCTGATAAGCCTGGACGTCGCGGGAGATAGGTTAAGAGGGCAATCGCACCGTCCATCAAATTTCTTCAGTAATTTTATTGCTGCTCGAAAAAAGGCTCTTCTCCCCCCTTGAAACTTTATCGGTTCTTTCTAATTTTTCCGCCGTCCGGAAAGGAGGATCATTAACGGAGGTAAACATGACCTTGGCACCGTCTGAACTGTTCATGTGGGCGGCGCTAATTTCGCCAATTTTGGCACTGGCTGCCCTGTTCCTGAATGACGAGGGAGGGCACCCGGCATGACACCGCCGTCCCCATTCCAATGGGCGGAATACCCCCTTGAAATGGGATAAGGCCTTTCTAAATTTTCCGCCGTCGGGTGCCCAAGAGGGGCCCGATGCGGGCGCCGGCGGTGTCCGGTGCTGCTTCGTACCCATGTTGCTTCACGGAGGATGTGGCTATGAGGACTTTCGACTTCTCCCCGTTCGCACGTAACGCGATCGGCTTCGAGACCCTGTTCGACCGACTCAATGATCGGTCCCACGAAAACCAAGAGACCTACCCGCCTTACGATATCGTCCGGAAGGGCGAGGACGCTTTCCAGATCAACTTGGCATTGGCCGGCTTCTCTAGCGACGACATTTCGATCACGTCCGAGGCCAGCCAACTTACGGTAACCGGCAAGAAGCCCGAAAAGGACGAGACTGAGTACCTGTACCAGGGGATCTCAGCGCGCGCCTTCGAACGGCGTTTCAATCTCGCCGATTACATCGAGGTGGAGAGCGCCTCATTCGAGAACGGGCTTCTCCATATCAATCTAATCCGACGCGTGCCGGACAGGATGAAGCCCCGTCGGATCGATATCGGAAACGTCAGTAAGCTTGAAACAAAGGGAACCGGAAAAGCCGCTTAAGCATATAGCGGATAGGAGCGGGGTGGGCCGCTTCACACGGGCCCACCCCCTTTCTAAGGGAGGAGGTTATGACCCAGAAGTTTCGTGTGCCTGAATTGGACGAGCTGCTTCACCCAGCCCAAGCGTTCAGCCACCCCTCGGAAGTGGTGAACGACCCCGATCTGACCCTCAACGAAAAGCGCGCCATTCTCGCGTCATGGGCTTCCGACGCGTGTGCGGTGGAGGCCGCGCCATCATTGAGGGTCGGTCCCAAAGCTCCAGTCCGTTTCGATGACATCATGGAAGCACTTCGCTCCCTGGATAAGCAGGCGAACGGGCTGAAGTACCGACACTCCTTCGGGATGCGCTCGAAATATCGAAGAGGGCGGCCCGATGACGATACCGACCAAGGCAGGCCGCTTCATTAGGGGGCGCTGTGACGGGCAACCGTTACGTCATCGCGCGCGAGCGCAACGTCGTGCGGGTCGATTTCCGGCGTGAGCCTGACCCGCCCGCTCCAAAATTCCCTGGTGCTGCTGCGCTGCGGAACAGCGGCTGCTCGAGCCGGTGGATTTCTTCGACTCAATTCTCAATCACAGCGGAGGTAGCATGACACAGAAAATGTTCGCGCTACTGATGGCGGGTACGTTCCTCGTCCCGCAGATCAGTCCAGCTCTCAGCGATAGCGTTATTCAAAAACCTGCGAAAGACTTCGCGGCTTACTTGCCGACGGCGCCCACAACTGCGCCATGGGCGAACCTGGACTGGCGAACGAAGCTGCCGAAGGGCGACTACCCTCTCCGGCGAAGGAGCCCCCAATAAAAAGCCGCCCGACTTACTCTGGTTTCTTCCCCCAGGAAGCGCGGCTTGGTCGGCTTGTGACCACCTGCGTACTACTCCGCCCCTATTCCAATTGTTCCGGCGCAATCACACGCGCGGATGTCAAACAACACATGCCGCTTCTAAAGGCTCACGCAATTGGAACATTCACGAGTTGGGATCAGTTGTCCGTCCATCCACCAACGGGAGTTCCCCATGGCCAAAGAACCAAAGCAACTGGACGATCTTTTCCACGATACGCTCAAAGACATCTACTACGCGGAGAAGAAAATTCTTGCGGCTTTGCCGAAGATGGCAAAGGCCGCGCAGAATGCCGACCTCAAGGCTGCTTTCGAGAAACACCGCGGCGAGACCCAAGAGCAGGTTTCGCGGCTCGAGCAGGTCTTCGCGTCGATCGACGAGAAGCCGCAAGGCAAGAAGTGCGCGGCAATCGAAGGTATCCTAGATGAAGGAAAGGAGATCATGGACGAGTACAAGGGCTCTCCCGCCCTTGATGCCGGCCTTATCTCGGCAGCCCAAGCCGTCGAGCACTATGAAATCACACGCTACGGCACGCTAGCGACCTGGGCCGACGAGCTCGGGAATAGCGAAGGTGCGGAACTTCTCAAGGCTACGCTCAACGAGGAAGAGAGCACTGACGAGGCACTGAGCAAGCTGGCGGAAACCTGTGTCAACCAGGAAGCCCAACGCGACGCGGCGTAATAAGGTTGGAACCAATGGAAACCCCGGCTAAATGCCGGGGTTTCGTTTAGCGCAGGATCATCAGCAGAATGATGAGGCTGAGGGGAACACCCAAAAGCCACAAGAGAACCGGCATAGCTTCCTCCTTGGGATGGTTTTGATCAAAAAGTCGCGCTCGGCCTCCAGCCGGGCTCGTACCAGCGTTCGTCGCGGTAGACGCCGCCGGCTGTCGCCGCGAGACTTGCCGCGAATGCTCCTGCAAGCATGGAAGCTGCGAGCCACAGCGCCAACTTTGCAGCCGCTTTTCGAGCCTCATCGGTGGCCTGCTTGGCCTGCGTCACCACCTCGTTCACCCGCTTCTCCGCCTCGACTTGCGGCATCCCTGTGCGCGCAGATACGACTTGGGCGAGGTGCGTGCGGTCGCCAGCCGAAATGTCAGCGCCCCGTCGCAGACCACGGGTGAAAATGCGACCGACCTCTGCTCGACTGGTTTGCATGTCAGCCGCGGGCTGTTGCGGCTGTGTGGGGGAGGATCCAGTAGGGGCGCGGAAAAGCTGATCAACGTAACCCTCGATGAGGGGGCTCTGCCCGGCCTGCACGCCTGCTGTGGCAGCCGCCGGCGCGATACCAGCCGTGGCGCCGCTGAGGATACTCGTGGTGGCAGTGCCCAGCGCGGCTGCGGTCAGCACTGTTGCGAAAGCCCACGCAAGAAAGCCGTGCGCGGTGTCTCTGAAGAACACCTCATCACGATGAACAGCCCAACGGCCGCGCATTCGACCCGCGAGATAACCACCCACCGTGGAGGCGAGCATCGCAACCACGACAAGGTAGATGCCCGCTCCAACATGGAAAGTTGTGGCAGATACGCCTTCGTTAGCCCACGGAGAAACCACCGAGAAGCCGACACCGATGCCGAATGCCAGCAGTACAAGGGAGATAGCCGCTGCGGCTATCCCGCCCGCAATCACCGCTCCCCAAGAAACAAGGCCTACTTCTTCTTCAACTGTCGCTACCGCAATTGGTGTCGCCATATCCGCCTCCGGCAGGGGTTAACCGCGGAGCCGTAACGGACAAGCGCATTTAAGGTTCCGAAACTATTATGGTGCGGCGCACTCAACGCTTGCTCGTTGCCGGCGCGACTGTGCGAGGTGAGATCGGTGCGCGATGATCAATCGTTCGGCCGGAATGCCTCGACCAGATTGGCCGTCGCCGACTACTTGATCGAATGAAGCCGGCTCGATGTCCGCTATTGGGGGGTCAGGATCGATGTCGGAACCTCGATACCTAGGGCCTCTGCCGTTTTGACATTCACCACAAGCTCGAACTTGGTTGGCTGCTCAACCGGAAGATAGGCGGCACTTTCACTACGGAATATCTGTCGGCATAAATTGCGAGCCGCAAATGGGTGGCCCGCTGGTGGCGCCGTAACTGAAGAGCCCTCCGGCGTCGCAATACTCCGGCGCCCTCCAACCGCACATCGACGGCAGTGGTCCGACGCGCGTTTCTCCTTCAGCGGATAAGTCAATCAACAAGGCAGGTCACTGGGGTTACGTTCACCTCGTTAAGCCTTACTTCACAATTTCCGAGACCGGATTAGCCTAGGACAAACCGTATTTTAGCGGAGGATGCCAATCACCAATGGGTCCTAGCAAACTTGCCCGTTTCGCAAAAAAATGGAGAGCCCTAAGGACTCTCCAATGAACCCATATTGCCAGCCCCTCAGGAAAGTCTTGGCTTTGTGACCACGGTTGCATCGGGCTGGCGACTTCCGGATCGGGCGACACGCTGGGAGGCATTATGGCGGGCCTTCTTGCCCGAGGTGCGCAGCCCGAGCAGGCAGCCTTTTGGAGCGTCTATATTCACGGCGAGGCCGGTCAGCGATTGACCAGAAAGAGCGGCTCCGTGGGCTTCCTCGCACGAGAGATCCCCGACGAAATACCTCGAATTTTGGAAGATCTCCGATCTACGCGCGGAGGGCCGTCACCGCAGACCTGATCAATTGCGTCGGAACTTCCAAGGCTCCTTCTTGCTTCTCAGAGAGCTATCCGAAGGAGAGACAGAATGGGAGCCAGGCAGAAAGATCGTTTTTCCGAAGCCGCGAAAGTAGTAGCCGCGGCCCAACAAGCCATCCAAAGACGGATCGACAGCAAGGAACGGCTCAAACCCAAAAGAAAACCGTCGAAGGCGGCAATGCAGGCTGGAGCCCGCCGCTACCCTGCCCCGCCGTTGCCAAAGCAGCACCTCGTCAAGCCTGGCCAGGAAGCACACCTACGGTGGCGCCGATGTTCGAAGCCCCGTACTACAAGGGTTCGGAAAAGCTCAAAGACAAGGTGGCGTTGATCACCGGCGGCGATTTTGGCATTGGGCGCGCGGTGGCTGTGCTTTTTGCCCGCGAAGGCGCGGACGTTGCCGTGGCTTATCTCAATGAAGATAAGGACGCGGAAGCCACCAAAGCGGCGGTTGAGAAAGAAGGCCGGCGCTGCATCCTGATCTCAGGCGATGTGGCCGACCCGAAATTTTGTCAGGAAGCTGTCAACCGCACGGTCAAGCAACTCGGAGGCCTCGACATCCTCGTCAACAATGCAGCATTTCAAGAACACGTTGCTGCGTTTGAGGATTTGACGGAGCAGCACTTCGACCGCACGCTTAAGACCAATCTCTACGGCTATTTCTACATGGCGAAAGCCGCCGTTCCCCATATGAAACCGGGAAGCTCGATTGTCATGACAGGATCGGTCACGGGGCTTCTCGGCAATGCAAAGTTGCTCGACTATTCGATGACGAAAGGTGGCATTCATGCCTTCGTTCGTTCACTTGCGACTCATCTGGTCGACAAAGGTATTCGCGTCAACGCGGTCGCTCCTGGTCCGGTGTGGACGCCGCTCAATCCAGCGGACCGTGATGCCAAGGGCGTATCGAAGTTCGGTAGCGACACTCCAATGAAACGGCCTGCACAGCCGGAAGAAATCGCGCCCGCCTTTGTCTTTCTGGCAGCACCGAGTTGCTCCAGCTACATCACCGGCGAAATTTTGCCAATCATCGGCGGTTATTCCGGCGGCTAGCCCCTCGAAACAGGAGGATCATGATGAAAAGCCTCGCCCTCGCTATTTTAGTTACGATCTTTACGGGAGGCAGTGCGGTTGCCCAAACCTGCGAAAGTAGAGCCCTTTCAAAAGCGGGCAAACCACTGCATGGCGCTGCCAAAACCAGTTTTCTCAAAAAGTGCAAGACTGAAACGTGTTCGACGAAAGCCGTCAGTGCAGACGGCAAAGCCCTGTCGGGAGCGGCCAAAGCAAGCTTCCTAAAGAAGTGTCGGGCGGACGCGTGATCCAATCCGAACTAGCGTCCTGCCGTCGAGTTTTCCGATGTTTGCCTCCTCCGCCAAAGGCGCGGTCGTTGCGGTCAGCTGCGATGGCGCGCACCACTTCAGCAAGCCCAACAAAGGGACTATTCGGCTGATTGAAGGTTTCGGCATCGAGGGCGATGCGCATGCCGGCGCTTTCATTCAGCACCGCTATCTTGCCAAGCACGATTCCAAGATTCCGAACAACCGCCAAATCCATCTCATACAGGCGGAGCTGTTTGAGGAGTTAAGGCCGCTGGGCTTCGACGTCGGTCCCGGAGAGCTTGGAGAAAATATCACAACTCGAGATATTGATCTCCTCGGCCTATCGCTTGGTACGCGACTTCATTTAGGCAATACCGCTATCGTAGAATTGACGGGGGTGCGCACTCCCTGCGGCTACATCGACAAATTCTGCAAGGGGTTGAAGCGCGCAATGATCGTCAGGACTGCTGACGGCGTAACTTTTCGGGCGGGAGTGCTTGGGATTGTGCGAGCAAGTGGCGATCTCTCACCGGGTGACACGATCCACTTCGAACGGCCTTCTGGCCCGAGCCAATCGCTAACCGCGCTTTAGTTTGAATATGTCTCAGACTTTTGGACACGACTATTACCGCCCCGCAAGTCGGTCAGTGGGACAGAGGACGTAGGATGAGGGTGGCCTTTACCACCCAGCCCCTGTGTAGCCCAACGCTCAGATGTGGGTTTAGAAAACGCAGAAGACCACGCAGCGAAGCGGCTCAGAGCCATAGGCCGAGTGTGTCCACTCCCTTGCGTGCATGAAGTTTAGGGAAAAAAGATCCGTCATTTTCTCTCCGTGACGTTGTAGAGGTTTCGCCGCCTCACGCGCGCAAGGGATAATGCGCGGACCTTTCAACAAACAGATGCGCGAACTCCCTCCCGCCGTCTCGACGCTGACTCCGTTGCAGCTTCAGGCGAAGGTGGAGGCTTATGAAATCTGCCGCTGCTTAGGTGCGTACTTTTGAAGATTTTCCAGTTCTTCAACCGTTTGGCTGTTCCCATTTTTCGAAGAAAAGAACGTGTGTTGGATCTCTAACGCAATCCGGTGGAGCCATTTTTCTGCCCGATCAGCCCGATGGCGATAATGTTTCACCTCGGCTTCGAGGCCTGCTAATCGATCTTCAGCGGCTCGAAGCTGAAGCGAAAGTTTGTGGGCCACCGCCATAACCTGTTGGGCCTGTTGTTCTGCCCTGCTGGCTGCTTGGTGAATCAAATCGGACGCGGCATGCCCGACCTTGTCCAAATCGTCTTCTTTATTCGGAAAGGCAACAATTGCGGACGGATTCGAGGTCTGATTACTCATGTAACGCGCCCTTTAATTGAAGATCAGCTGCTCTAAACTTACTCGAGTTGGGAAGCTGTGCAATGCCAAATTGTTCGCTTGCGCCACAAATCTTGCTTCCTGGGGCCTCTGCGCAACACAACCTCGTTGTTGCCACGTTTCAATCGCCGCAGTTCCGTACGCTTGTGTGAAAAGACATGAGCGATGAGGATCTCACGAACGGCGTGGAATCCGGACCATGTCCGGTTTACCTCCCGAAAGCGGACATCGGGCGACTGGGCTGGATATCCGCGAAGTTCCAGCATCGACTAATGCGCCGCAGCAAACGATCGTTATTTGATCACATCATGGCGCGGGCCAGCACGAAGGTCGCAAAGGGAGGCAGGCAGCGGAGTCGGGACTGCGACCGATAGAACAGCCTCGCCGACTCGGTCCCTAGCATGCCTGGCACGCTGCCGCTGGGCGGCGGCCAAGTTTCGCGCCGGTGTGGTTCCTTCCAGGAATGTTCCCGAAGCGGAACCAACCACCGTTCCGCCGGTTGGGATGCCAACGGAGGCAGCTCATGACAAATCAAGACTTTGGCCGCGACCAGGCGGCTTCGCGAAACAAGACATCTTCGACGACCAAAGCCGCGACCGACGTCTTCGCCAAGGCATCGGACGCCGCGCGCGATGCGGGCTCCAAAGTCAAGCAGGCGGCTTCCGACACCGCCTCGAACCTGACCGATCACGTCAAGGACCTGCTCGATCAGCAGATCGGCAAGGGCGTTGACCTTGCCGGGCATTTTGCGAGTTCGGTGAAGCTCGCGGCCGACAGCCTGGAGCGGGAATCGCCTGCTCTAGCAGGCCTGGTCCGCAATTTCGGCGACAAAGTCGAAATCTATAAGGACGAATTCCAATATCAGACCGTCGATCATCTCGCCCGCACCGTCTCTGACTTTACGCGTCGGCAGCCCGCCCTGGTGTTCGGGCTAGCGGCGTTGGCCGGCTTTTTCATATTCCGAACCATCAAGAGCGCTTCGGTGATGAGCGCGCCGTCCATCCAGCCGGTGCAGGACCACAACGAGGTCAGGCGCCACGGCGAAGGCAGGCGCCATGGTTGACCTAAAAAACCAAGCGCTTCCTCGCGCACTCTCCGATGTGGTGGCGGATCTGGCCGACCTGTTCCAGAAGGAATTGCGACTCGCCAAGGCTGAGTTGTCGGAGAAGCTTTCGATCAAGGCCTGGGCCGGCGTCTGGATGGCGGCAGCTGCATTTTTTGCGCTGTTTGCAGTCATACTGGTCGTGCAGGCCGCAGTCTTTGCCGTCGCCACCTTCGGGTTCGCAATGCATTGGTCATGTCTGATCGTGGCGACAGTCCTCGCTGCCGTGGGCGCAGCCGCCTTCGCCAAGGGTCGTGCCGATGCCGCTGAAGATCTCACGCCGAACCGCACCATTCATCAAGTCAAACAAGATATCGCGATAGCCAAGGAGCAACTTTCATGAGCCGACAATCATCAACCGGGACAAGTGACTGGCTGCTCGGTGCCGTGAAGCAAAATCCTGAAGGTCTCCTTCTCCTCGCGGCTGGGGCCTGTCTCTTGCTGCGCAAGACCGGTGGCAAGGCGCTGTTTGCCGGTCATTCCTCGTCGAACCGGTCCTCTTCCGGTGGTTCGGGCTCCCACAGTTCGGGCTCGCAACGTTCAGAACAAAGCGGACGCAGCGGCTTTTCCCAGGCTCTGTCGGGCGCGCAGGATTATGCCGGCGACATCGCCGACCGAACCATGGATACGGTCGGGTCGGTCGCGTCGACGGCTTCGGACTACGCTAGCAAGGCCAGCCGCGCGGTTGGCGAACAATCGTCGCGTGTTGCGCAACAAGCTCAGTCGACATTTGAAGGCACCGTCAGCCGCATCCTGCAGGATCAGCCTCTCGCGATCGCGATTGCGGGCGTCGCCGCCGGTGCGGCTGTCGCTGCGGCATTTCCGGCTACCACGTTCGAACGCGAGCACCTCGGTCCGATCGGCGATCAGGTGACCGACGCGGCGTATGAAGTCGGCGATCAACTCAAGGAAGCCGCCGGCAGGGCGGGCGAAACGCTCAAGAGCGCGATCGATCAGCGCGGTCTTAATGCTGAAGGTCTCAAGGATGCCGCGACGAAAGTTGCCACGGAGGTCGCAGGCGCGTTCGGCGGCAGCGGGACGGGCGGCAGCCCAAGCGGCAGCGGCATAAGTGGCGGTAGCAGCAGTGGCAAGGCCAGCGGCCTGAGCGGCGGCGGCACGAGCGGCACCACCAGCGACCGCAGCACGCACGGCAGTCAGAGCGGCGGTGGCTCGACGTCATCCAACCGGCCGGGTGGGCCAGGTCGAACGTAAATCCAGCCGGTGAGAACAGAGACAGCCGTAACAGGCGCGAACCGGCGGGACCTATGCAAGCTAGAGGGACCTATGCAAAATACATTGGCGCAATGCGAACGCGACGTTGAACAAGCCCGTGCAAGGCTTGCTCAGGACCTCTCCATTCTGCGCTCCCCGGCAACGCTGAACTCCTTTACGGACAGCCTGAAGGAGAGCGCGATTGACGCCAAAGACTCAATCGTTGACGACCTGAAGGCGAAGGCCGCGGCCAACCCCGCGGCGACTCTGGCCATTGGAGCGGGCATCGCTTGGTATTTCGTGCGAAATCCTCCGATCGCCATGGGATTGATCGGGGCCGGGCTCTATGGCCTTTGGCATACCAACGCCGTTCACCCGGTCAATGGGGACTACCTCCAGCAAGGCCGCGAGCGCTTGTACGAGCAGGCGAGCGACTTCGGCGCCAGCGCGGTGGATGCCGCCTCCGAGGCGGGCCAAGCGGTTTCGGAGAAGGCTGGCGAGATGGTCGATGCCGCAAAGCAAAGCGTGCAGGAATGGTCGCGCGACGCGGCTGATACCGTGGCTGCGGCGGGTGCTTCCGTCGGCACTGCGGTCAAAGAAAAAGCTGAATCGATTGCGGCGGGCGCCCGGCGCGCCCGGCATGACCTGACCAATCAGGCTGCAAAGGTTGGATCGCAGGTGTCCGCGGCGACGGAATCGGCGGCGCTGAGTGCTAGGCAAGCTGTGTCCGACCTGTCGGATCAAGTCGGGCGGGCCTCGGCGACGAGCCGGCAGGTTGGGCACCAGATTCTAAACTCCAGCCGCGATTACATCTCGAGCCAGCCGCGCGACAAGGTTCTGCTCGGCGTGGCGGGACTTGCGGTCGCAGCCGCGCTCGGAATGGCCTATCAGAAGCGAGTCATCGAAGAAGTCGAATGACGCCGTGACGAAAGGCCTAGGACTTTCTGAAGCCTAGATGGTCGGAACCGCTAGGCCGTTTTCCGCGTTGCAGATTATGGACCCAGAGTTAAAGAAAAAAATAGTACGGCAGATCATTACCGAGCGTCTCCGCCGCTATTACGCGGAAGTGAGAGCAAGTTGCTCGAACTCCCAAGATTTTCTTGCGCGTTTTGCTGCGCTTCCGAGGAAGGTTAGGAAAGCTATTACGGAGAGGCGCCGGCCGATCATATAGTCGGAACCTCTCTGTTTGCGAACTGATAATTGGAACGAGCTGCAGCGAAAGCGGCTGTCTCCAGACCGCTCGGCGCGCCGGGCTAACCCTCCCGCAGAGCGAAGCCACCAAATTAGCTTGAGCAGATTAGTCATTAGGCCGCGAGCACCTCGTCCGTTCCCGCGCTACGTCGAATCGAATTTTCGGTATACACAACCGGACCGCTCCGTTAGTGCGAGAATTTACGAATTCGCAATGGACAGGCTAGCGCCTCGGAGTAATACCGGGCGGCGGCGGAGGCAAGGACGCTACGCCGCCATTCAGGAGCGGAGTAATTCGCCTGATGGTGACGCGTCGATTTTGCTGCTCCGGTCCATCCGTCGGAATTTTCAAATATTGCTCGCCGTAACCCTGCGATGTGAGGTTTTCTGCGGGCACCTGAAATTGCTGCGTTAGGAGCGCAGCCGCCGCTTCCGCACGACGATCCGACAACGAAAGGTTATCGACATCGGAACCGACCGCGTCGGTATGGCCCTCGATGAGGAAAACTTCGCGCGGGTTACGCTGAATTGCCCGGTTTAGGCCGTCAGCAATCGCCTGCAACTTCGCCGCTTGGTCCGACAAAATTTCCGCTGAACCGGTTTCAAAGTTAACGGTGTCCAGATCGATGCTTGGCATGCGCTGGCGCACCGCCGGACTGTAGCGGATTTCATCCAAGGAGTAGCGCCGTTCGATCCGCTCTACCGGAGGCGCGATCAGCGTTTCGTAGATCAATTCTGGAGGCGCGTTTTCGGCCTCGACGATGTAGCGATCGGCGGGCATGCGCAGCACCGGCGGCGGCAGGTTTACGTAATAACTACCGATTACACCCGGACCGCGGAAACTGTTGTCGATAATGATAATCTCCCGGCCGCGTTGATCACGACGAATACGACGCAGCAACCGTCCCTCACGATCGTTGATCGTAATGACCTGTGAGCCATCGGGACGTATCACCACGGTGCGTGTGTCATTACCCGATCGGATTACGCGGATATCGCGAGCACCGATGCGGAAGCGATCGGCATCACTGTGTCGGATGAACGATTGCCCGTTCGGATCCTGAATGATGATGCGGCCAGGCTCGCGGATAACTGTTCGCCCACCTTCCTGTGTTTGCTGACGCTGGGAACGGATTTCATCCATACGTCTCGCGCTTTGGGGCGGAGCGTTAGCAGAAAGAGGCGTCGTTGCAGATGCTGGCGCGGGAGGTAGCGGCGCTGCGACTGCAGGCGCTGGCTGTGCAGTTGGTGTGCCCGGCGGAAGTCCCGGTGGCGGACCGGATTGTTGGGAGCCACGTCGGTTTCCGCCCCCTAACTGGGATCGCTCAGGAACGGGTTGGCCAGGAGATGCAGCACCAGGAGGCGTAGGTGTACCTGTCGCCCCGCCGGGTTGCACAGGGGGAGGTGCAGCGGGAGGCGACGGTGGAGTGGTCGGGCGCAGAAGGTTGGCCCGGGGCTGGCGGCGAGGCGGGGGCCGACGGTACGTCACGAACGGCCGGTGGCACCTGAGGAGCGTTTTCGGGTCGCCTTCGCGTTGGCTGACCTTGCTGGGTGGCATCAGGCGAAGGCGGGGTCGCAGGTGGTGGTGCGGCCGCCGGGGGTGCGGGAGGAGGAGCAGCGCGAGGCGGTGCTGGCGGTGGTGGTGCGGCCGCCGGCGGTGCGGGCGGAGGAGCAGCGCGAGGCGGTGCTGGCGGAGGTGGTGCGGCCGCCGGGGGTGCGGGCGGAGGAGCAGCGCGAGGCGGTGCTGGAGGTGGTGGTGCGGCCGCCGGCGGTGCGGGCGGAGGAGCAGCGCGAGGCGGTGCTGGCGGAGGTGGTGCGGCCGCCGGGGGTGCGGGCGGAGGAGCAGCGCGAGGCGGTGCTGGCGGAGGTGGCGCGGCCGCCGGGGGTGCGGGCGGAGGAGCAGCGCGAGGCGGTGCTGGCGGAGGTGGTGCGGCCGCCGGGGGTGCGGGCGGAGGAGCAGCGCGAGGCGGTGCTGGCGGAGGTGGTGCGGCCGCCGGGGGTGCGGGCGGAGGAGCAGCGCGAGGCGGTGCTGGCGGAGGTGGTGCGGCCGCCGGGGGTGCGGGCGGAGGAGCAGCGCGAGGCGGTGCTGGCGGAGGTGGTGCGGCCGCCGGCGGTGCGGGCGGAGGAGCAGCGCGAGGCGGTGCTGGCGGAGGTGGGCGGGCGGTGCGGCCTTCGGCGGTGTTTTCGGCGGGTTTTCGGCGGCCCCCCAGGCGCTTTCTCTTCTTGCGGCGCGGCTTGGGCTATAAGGAACGATGCGGCCTCTGCATGAGCCAATAGAGATGTGATTTGAATGGCGGAGATCGCGGTTGTTGCGAGCAGAATCAATCGAATTGATGTCATGGATATCTCGGCGTGAAGGTGACGGCTCTAGTGTCCATCAATTGATCATAAGCTCCCGTACTCGCCCGGCTTCTGAGCTGGAAAAGAAGCAGCCCCGGCTTCTCGGGGGGGTGAGGGTGCCGGGGCCGCTTTTTTTACGCCGCAACGCTATTGCAACTCAGACTGCCGCTATTCGTTCCTTGATTGGCGGGAATGGCACTGGCGTTCCCGCCTGCCCGGAACAAAAGTCGAAGTCCGAGGATTGAGTTTGCGAAAGCGAAGCCTGGAGCTTCGATGCAGTACGATGGCGGATGCCGATATTAAAGCCGCGATGAAGAAAACGGTGCTTGAGCTTCAGTCTCTGACTGGTGAATTGAACAGCGCCCTCGACCTAGCCGCTGCAAAAATCGAGGCCACTGATCCCATCGAATCAGGTCTCAAGGAATTGTACGAACGTGTCACCGCACGTTCAGAAGAGCTGCTTGACCAACTTGGTCGACTGCAAAATTCGCTGAACACACCAGCGCCCAAATAGCGGTCCTCGCGCTTCATGTAGATCGCGATGCGGCACGAAGAAAGCGAGGACATAGATCATGGCTCATCGCCCAGCCTGGTCGGGCTCTATGTAGGAAGCCGCAGCCCATGAGAAGACCAACTCCGGAACCCGAATTCGGTTTAGCGGTTAGTCCGGATGCCGGACAGCATCGCCCGGGTTTGGGACATCGTCGAGAAAGTCGGCGTCGGCATGCTGACGACGCGGTTCGACGGCGGCCTGCGCGCGCGGCCGTTGGAGCCGCGGCTGGATCGCGTGGCGGGCGTCATCAGGTTCGTCACCGACATCCGGGGTGCGAAGGACGATGAAGTCGAAGCCGCGCCTGACGCGTGCTTCATCGTAATCGAGCCAAAGGGCAAGGCCTATCTTTCGATCAGCGGCCACGCCATCATCATTCGCGACCGCGACATCGCAGGTCGAATCTGGAAAAGGACCGACGACGCCTGGTGGTCGGGTGGCCCCGACGATCCGAACGTGCGCGTACTGGAATTCCGGCCCGCGACGGCGGAGCTCTGGGACGGTCCGTCAAGCTCGGTCGTCGCGGCGATTGAATTTGCCAAGGCGAGGATCACTGGCGAAAAGCCGAACCTCGGCGAGAACCGCAAGTCCACGGTCGCAATGGGCAGCTCGCGCCGCGCCTAGCGTGGGGATCGCGACAGTCCGGTGTCCGCTTTGGGGCAAAGGCGACATTGCGTCCCGCTGGGTGCTGTCCGCTTACCTTCCAAAGCGGGCGTCGAGGCGGCTGGGCGCTTCACTCCAACCGCCTAGGATGCCTCGGTTCTATTGCAGTGTCCGTGCGTGGGAGCTTTGGTGCTGCTCAAAGCCTGCGCCTCTAACCTCAAGCGAACTTGCTATCGTCCCAACTGTCACTTTGCAGATGCTTGAAGTCACCTTTCGGGCCTTATCGTTCTGCTCGCCAATGTCGCGTGGTCATGGACATCCTGCAAACCCACTTGGCTCGCTTGTGACGTTCCTCTAAGGCCGTTTTGTAATGTGTATGAGGCGTAAATACCTAGGCAGGTTAAATATCCGGAAAAATTAGCAGCCCTCAACGCCCAGTCCATTGGCCGATCAGGCGCGCGAGGGTGTCATTGGCACCTCCGGGCGCGAAGCCCACAACTATCCGCACCGGCCGCGACGGATAGGACTGCGCCCATGCGATGCGCGATACAGCCGGCAGCGCGGCAGTGCCAACGGCAAGATGCAGAAATTCGGCGGCGAAGTTTCATGGCCAGTCCCTCCACGAGTATCGGGTACGGACGGGGGTGCGAGTAGCTTACCTTTTATCCGGAAACGCGGAAGGCACTGTATTCGGAACAAAAAACACTGCGCAACGTTGTTCTCACGCTCCTGGACAGCAAATCTCAGCCGCCCGTGAGGTCGCTTTAACGGCCGCTTTGAAGAAAAGCGAGCTTAACCAAAGTTGTTGTATGTGGCCCGGTTCGTCGCCTTCTAGCCTCGTAAACGGTGCAGCCGGCCTGACGATCATCGCGTTGGTGATTGCGGCCCTGCATTATGCCGATGACTTCCTCATCCCACTGGCGCTAGCGGGCTTCCTAAGCTTCATCTTGCAGCCATTGGTTCAATGGCTCGACGACCGCCGGTGGCCTCGACCCTTTGCTGTCTTGTCAGTTGTGTTGGTGACGACATGCTTGCTCGGTTTGGCAGGCATTTTCTTGGCACGCGAGGCTTCCAATCTGGCGGCCGAACTTCCGCGATATGAAGCTAATTTGCGGGAAAAGGCGAAGACCGCGGCAGAGACCCTTCAAAGCGTCGGCGTCTGGCACAATGCGTCAAAAGTTCTTGAGCGCGTGGAGGGCGAGCTCAAGACTCCGTCGACCGAAGCCCCGCCACTGAAAGTTGAAGTTCGAGCAGAAGAGACGCGCCCGCTGGCCGCGCTGCTTGCTTACGTTCAATTGACATTGTCTCCGCTGGCTACAATTGGATTAACGTTTTTATTCACCGTTTTCATATTGCTGCAGTACCATGATCTGCGGGATCGTATTGTTCACCTTATGGGTCCCACCGAAATCGGCCGGTCCACGCAAGCTCTCAATGAAGCCGCTCTTGATCTCTCTCGTTTCTTTCGTTTGCAAGCCGGCCTCAACCTGTCATTCGGTGTCGCTGTCGGGATTGTTCTCTGGTTGATCGGCTTGCCCAACCCCGCGCTGTGGGGGGCGCTCGCCGCTGTATCGCGCTTTATTCCCTATATTGGAGGTGTGGTCGCGGCGGTAGGCCCACTTTTAATTGCTGCCTCGGTCGAACCAGGCTGGGGGAAATTAATTGCAACAGCCTCCGCAATTGCAGCCGCGGAATTCACCGTCGCTCACATCATCGAGCCTCTACTGTTTGGCACCAAAACACGGCTGTCGCCGCTGGCCGTATTAATTGCTGCGGCTTTTTGGACGACACTTTGGGGCCCGGTGGGGCTCATCTTGGCATTGCCGCTGACGCTCGGGCTCGTGGTGTTTGGCGAACACATTCCGCATTTGGCATTCTTGAGGACACTACTCGGCAATAATCCAGCTCTCACCTCCGAACAAAGACTGTACCACCTGCTGCTTGCCGGTGACGCATCTGAAGCTGCTGAAGAGGCTGCGAAATTTCTCGATAGTCGCTCATTTGAAGATTACTTGGAGGAAGTCGCGATCCCTGCTTTGTCGATTGCCGCCAAAGACAGTAATAGCGGCGTATTGCGCCGGGAGCAGCTGATCGATTTGAAAGAGTCAATCGAAGAGTTCGTTGAGCTCTGCAAAGATATGGTCGAAATGCGGAACGATAAAAAGATGGAGCCCCGACCAAAATTGCCCGCCACAGAAGCGCGTATCGTCGTTCTACCCGGGCGCGGCTCATTTGATCAGGCAGCAGGTGAATTGTTTGTTTTGGCCGCGCGCATGGCTGGACACGAAACGTCAACCTGCGCCTCCCCAGGCGGGCTAACGGGCATCAGTGCCATTGCAGATAGGCGCGAAGGCCCTATCAAGTACGTCGCCATCATTACGGTTGGTGGTGTCACACGGACCCAGCTCGACCTTTTGAGGCGGCGTGCGCAGCGGGACCTCGCTCCTCGCCGCCTTGGTGTATTCGTCTTTGATACCGAACGATTGATCACTAAGACCGAAGACGTAGAAAGCTCATCGGAAGTCTTTCACTCATTGAAATTATTGCTTTCCGATAGCACTAAAACTATGAAGCCCGAGCTCAGAGCTTCTTAAATTCTGCCAAGTGCCTGCCGGATTTGGCGGCTGAATTTGGGCTAAACGGGGACATGATCCTCATGAAGTAAACGACATGACACCACTACATTCGAAGATGGTCACGTGCAGTGATGACGGTTTCGGCTAGAGCTTTGAAGTTTGCCCGCAGTTCTGGCATGTGGATGGCTTCGTCATGGTCAGAATTGCACAACCCTCGCGTCTTAGGTCCAACGGCACGGACGGGGCGGTGAGCGTCGCTTAAGAGGTCTGCATTCCGCAAGAAGGAGTACGTGTGGGCCCTCTGCACTGCACGAGCTAGGCAAGCCACAAGTTTTAGGTCTTGACGGCCAAATTGTTCTACTAAATCGGTTGCCACGCAGAGGTTCGAATTAAGGTAGAACAGCCATCGCCAATTCAATAGAGACGATGCCTACATTCAAAACAATGATCGGCGAGAAGAGTTCACCATTCACCAGATCCTAGGGAGATCGATGCCAATCACGTGCGCGTGGCTCTGGCTACGCGGCCGTGCCTGCACAACTGTCACCGCTTTCTTTGTCTTCCCACTCTTTGGCCGATCTATATCCAAAAAATGTGCTGTAGTGGATTTTTGAAGGTAAGTTCCCGCTGCCTCACTGACAGGAAGAAGTTCCCCTCCACTGATGGAGAGATTGGAAAATTCTCCCAGCGACCCCTCGATCACCCGTCTCACCGACGACCCTGCGTCCAGGAGATCAGGAAGGGCGGCGCGCATCCGCCCAGGATTGCCATTCCCTCGCATAGTATCGGTTAGCTTTACGGCGCCTGCGGGCTGAAATTGCTGCTCGAACTGCGTAGCCAAGAACAAAGCCGAGGACCAGAGCGATCACCGATATAGTAGCGTATTCGACCATTGATTGCTTCCTTGGGGTCGAACGGGAAATTCGATTAGAAGCGAAATGTTTCCGGTGGAAATTTGTTCTTTGTTTCAGTGCCGGATGCCGACGCTCCGCCGTGCCGCGCGGCCGCTGACATTAAATCTGAGCCGGCAAAAAAGATGCCCCGACCTTTCGGGCGGGGCGATAGTCACGGTGGCTTGCACCGCGCGGGCGTGTGTTTGCCCACGCGACGTTTGAACTTACTGCCCGAGGGCGCGCGGCTACAAGCCATAAAAGCGCGACACCATCGCGCGGGCGGGCATCATTGATCTAATGCAGTGCGGCTCGCGGCCAGTTTCAAAGTGGGGCTGGCCCGTCTACTCCCGGGCGCGCACGCGGCGGTTCCAGCTGTCCAAAAAATGAACGCGAACCTGCGTGAGCCAACGCGCGTTGGATTTTTGCTTGGCGGCGCCGCCTTCACTGACCAGTACACGTTCCAACTGGTGGGTTTGGGGTCGCAGTTCATCACCATCGCATCGTCGCAGGACCCCGTGGTCAAGGAATACACTATCTCCGACGACGACCTGCGCGGGCCGTTCGCCAAGAAGATCCCGGCCAAGATGGAGACGATGAAGGAGCTGCCCGCGCTGGCCTACACCGGCGTGCGCGAGAAGCTCGCCGAGAAATTCCACATGAGCGAGGCGCTGCTAACCGCGCTCAATCCGGGGCGCAAGTTTGAGGCCGGCGAGACCATCGTGGGAAAGCCGACACAGGAATTGACGCAGCCCGCGATCTTAAAGCGGCGCTGGGGCAGAGCGCCGCAGAAGTCGGCTGATATCGCGGAGCTGCACCCTAAGGCAAACGCGCCTAGGTATCTCTCGGCGTTCTTTTGCCCCTCATACCAATCGGCGAGGATGGTCGGCTGAGCCACACGAGCGTCGCCTTTGCGTTTAGGCTTTCCCATGCTTGCGTTCGTGGGCAAGCCTCAGCTCTCGCAATTGAGCCGTCCGTTTGCTAATGGCTTCTTGTTCTTTTCGATACTCAGCCATTGCTACTTCGATACTGCGCTCTCGGTCGTCTACTTTTGTAATGGCCCTTGGGGCTTCTTTTTTCGTGGTCACCTTTCACCTCTTACTGTTGCACCTCACGCCCGTTTCCCCGGCCCAAAGCAGATATAGGGAAGACGTGGTTTTTTTGAGTCTGGTTTGGGAAGTTGACGTAGAGAAGTTGCTCGTTTTCGCAGGCATGGCGGGCAAAGATTAGCGACGGCGGCCCCGACAGGGCCCTTCGATGACCCAATGCGCGACAGGCCGTGTTGCCACAGGGGAAACTCACCGGCCGGCGGGGCGTTAATTCAATGTTGAAAAGGTCAAATCAACTCAGTTCTAGAGGTCCCGGGGATCATGGCATCGGGGCCTTCCTATGTGCCGGGTAGGTTGTCATAGAGGAAACCAGAGCCCGGAGCCGCGTTAATTGAACGTCGAGCGAGTCATCAAACTCTCCTTTTCTATGACCCCTCTCGTGGGACTGGGCACAGACGCGTCCCGTTTGTCGGCCCGACAAGGGCGACGTCTAACTCATTGCCTGAAACGCGACGTGGTTGCGCACCACGCGTGATCCGAGATGCGGGCTTTTTGTAACTTAAGCAGCGTCTTCCATTTCAGTTTCTTCGTGCAGTTCCGTTCGGCGAGCCCCGCAGAGTCGGCATTTGAATGTGTGCAGCGCTGGTAGCTTCCGAGCTGGCGGAATGGTGGCGAGGTAAATCATTTCACCGGCGCAGACTTGGCATGGGGCCGTTTTACGCGGCGAAGCAGTGTTCTTTTTTGGCATATTGCAGCTCCAGATTTCCACGCGGATAATTTATTTGGGCGTAAATGGTTCCTTCGTTCAAGGGGAAGCTCGGTTTCCCACATTCGAGCTATCTCAATGTCACGAACCCTGGTGGCCTTTCTCATATTCACGTTTGCCGCTACATCACATGCATGATTTTTAGCATTCAGGGCCCTACATAGGAAATTGCGAGTACCGATCACCCCAAAACAATCGCGCTGTATGAGGACACGATTGACCCAATGAAAGCCGCACGGTTCGGGATCGAGACTTTTTGCACCTCGTGGGACCGTGCGCAACGGCTTGCAAATGGAAGAATTCTTTTTTGTCGGTTCATGCACAGCTCGAAGATCTTCGGAAGGACCGTGACCATTGGCGCGACTAGGCTCAGGCCGTCACCGGCAGCTCGCCGACGCCTGTAGTAACTTGCCCCGACCCGTCCTGCGCACCCTGCGGCCGCTGACGCCATTTCTGGTCGTTCCGGAACACATCAGTCGCCCGCCCGTTGTTCCCCGACGGAGGGTTTCATGTCCCAAGACCAGAAAATCGTGAAGGACGAGCGAGGCCAGGACCAGCCCGCCGACAAGAAGCGTGCGCAACAGAACACAGCGGCGGAGGGCGGCGCGGCCTACGCACCGCGCAATCAAGATCTGAAGGGCCCGGCAAAACCCGGCGAGCAGGCGCAAGGCCTCTCGGGGGAAGACAAGCGGCAGGGCAGCCTTCGGACGCCGTCGATCCTGCCGACGACGTGCCGGAAGGACTACGGCGCGAGCGCACACATCCGCTTAGCCCTACTAAAGGACGCGGACACGACAACAACTCGAACGGGGATCAGAAATAACCATCATGCCCAAACCTCCTACGCGACCCGCGCGATCCAGCGCAGATGGGCTTAAGTTCATATGGTGAAACATTCTCTTTTAATGAGCGATGACTGGCATTCACAGAGGCGACGAAGAGAACCTAACGAGCGGCGCCCTACTAAGAGGACACTATCGGGACGCATAGCCGCTTTGTTCAGAGACGACCTTTGCGGCGCGGGGTGTAAGCGTTTTGCCAGACGGATTGTCAACGCGCAGGGTTGCAATACATCCGGGATTTCCGGGTTCACGGCCGAGAGTGCCGCCCAGTTGCTGCGCCATAAGCTGCATTAGCCGGGACCCGATCCCCGGCTTTGCTTCCGCGCCGCCGCAGCCTATGCCGTCGTCTCTGACTGTAAGAATAACCTGACCATCCTGGTACAGCCGGATGAAGATATTTCCGTTCCCGTTAGGAAACGCGTGCTTCAGGCTATTGGTAATCATCTCGTTGGCGATGATCGCGATTGGCAACGCAAGAGTGTCGGGCAACGAGATGTTAGAGCATTCCAGATGCAGGGCAACGCTAGTATCGGCCCGGAAGTCTCCTAGCTTGGCGACCAAGGCGGTCAGAAATTGCCTCATGTCAACGGAGCGGTGGCTGTCCTGTGGCAGGAGAAATCCATGCACATCTGCCATAAGACGGACACGGCTTGCGGCGGTCTCAAGAGCATTTTTTGTTTCTTGATTGCGGGAGGCCACCTGTTGCATGTGCAGCAGCGCGACAATGTTCATCATGTTGTTTTTGGTTCGGTGGTCTAGCTCCCGCAATAGAACCACTTGCGCCTCTTCTGCGCCCGAGAGCCGCTCTAGAAGCTTCCTAAGCGTCTCGCTCGACAAAGCCGTTATGAACCCCACCACTAGGAACGTGAGTAGGGGAACGAGCGAACTCAACGACGCCGTTACGGGTAGCAGATATGCTGCCATCCCCATGCCGACCAGCGTTCCTAAAAAGCCCGAACCGCGGTCAAACAAAATACCGGCCAAAAATATCCCAGGAAGCTGGAGGAAAAAACCGGGGTAACCGCTGACTTGATACACCCCATACTGCAGCAAGCAGCACAAGGTCATAATGACCAAGGTCGTTCCGTAGCGAACGAGCACCGGCTGCGGCCTTGTCGGCAGAAATTCCAGCACGCGTTCCATAGCGCGCCTTCAACGCGACTATTTGCGACGAGTTCCCGTCTAATCATCGATTGGGTAAGCGCAAATACTCGAGAGAAAAACGTCGGCTCCGGTCAAAGCCCGGCGTCACGGGCTGAAGGTTCACCCATGTGTTCCTATATTAGTTGGACAGACAGTCGGCTCTGCCGGGCCATAGCATTTGCGAGATCCAGCCCTCACCCGCTCTTCTGACCAAACAGCTGCTTGAGAAGAGGGAGCATGATGGAGCACAGGCTTTCCCATAACAAGAAACCCGGCACACTGAAGTGCCGGGTTTCTCGCTTAGAGCGCGCTGTTAGGCACCTCTGCCTAGTCGCGGCCGCAAGGCGGTGAACCGGGAGGGCAGTTATTCCCACGTCTTTCTCTAATTGGATTGAGCTTCCCCAATGACACTAGCGAGCTACGAGAGAGGGGGTAATGCTTCGGCGGTCTGTCCGTTCCAACCCGGTTAATTTAGTCGCTTGCCAGCTTCCATCGACCTAGAGGGCGGCGTGGTCGAAGCGGCAATGCCGGGATTAGACGGCGTGTGCGGCGCGGCCTTCGCGCTTAACAACCATCCTGCCGTCCATAGAGCGGTAGTGCTCTACCGCGAAGCTAACACCTCCCGGATTGGATTTTACTAACGCGCTGTGGGGGTGGTCGGTACCTGCGCCGGTTTGCTCATATCTTTCTGCGGCGTCGTGCCGTTCGGATTGTTTGGGATGGTAGTCGCACCGGAACCAGTCGTGGTACGCGATTCCGTTACCGGAGTGCGAGGGGCATTCGTCGCCACCTCTGACCTGTTGGTGAGGCTGAAGGCGATCATGCCAAGGGACACCAACAGGAGAGCGGCCGCACCAGCAATCCACATCGTTGTGTCATTGCGGGAGTTCGGGTCTGCCCTGCGAGCATTGATATTCCGGTTCAGGTTCGGGTCGTTTTGATAGGTCATGGGTAGCTCCTTAGGGTCGTATTCCTGTGGAACAACGACCTAGGCCTAATGCCCGTTCCCGTACCCAAGGTACCAAAATGCCCCGTAGTAAGCGCCACAGGGCATTTTAGAGGGCAAGAAGACGAAGTTTGGGAGGGCGGCAACGTCGGTCCCGAACATAGGAACGGTATAGCTTTTTCGCGGTTAAAGGGCGGGACGACGAGCGTATTTGACCGGGGAGGCGGTCATGAACAAATCCCAGGACCTACGACAAAATGCTGAGAATTGTGCCGACCTCGCTGCCACGGCCAAAGATGAAGTTTCGAAGCGGCGATACGAGCGCATGGAGCAAGCCTGGAACGCGCTTGCAAAACGCAGGCCTGGCTCGATGGCGCACCGAGTAGCACTCCGCCCCTTAAGGAGGAGTAGCCCATGCCAACTCTTACATTATTCTTTCGTACGATGCGCTGGAATTGATCGACGGCTCTGAAACCCGAGTTTCGCGTTAAGTCTATCGCACGCAAGCACGGGTTCGATCGCCTCCGCGAACAGCAAAAGAAAGCAAGCGCGGACGCCACGCAACTCTTGAGAATATAAAGTGTCGTTGGAACGCTAAATCACCCTTACGCTTTCTTCCACTCTCGTGGCTCCTACTGACGCTTTGCTCGGACTGAGCGTCATTGGCAAAGACGAGCGAACCACCCTCCCGCCCTTACACGCGGGCCGCGACTGGTGGCACGCGAGGGGCAGTTGCAGTACTGCGCTCTCGTACACGGAAACCCGGCATCGGCACGGTGTCGGGTGTCTTGTTGTTTGTTGGAAT